>NZ_CP012150.1:0-1421186 GCF_001187505.1 Mycolicibacterium goodii | reverse complement strand
TGGTTGCGATCGGTATGACCGGTCTCGCCGACGCGGTGGTCGCCCGCATGGCGCGGCAGCGCGACCTGCTCGCGGCCATGCAGGAGCAGTGTGCGGCGATCAGGGTGCGCGCGACGAGCCCAGACCGTGCGGTCACCGTGGAGGTCGATGCCACCGGTGCGATGACGGACCTCACCATGGGGGGCGCAGCAACCCGACTGGGGGCACAGGAACTCGCGGACCTGATAGTGAACATTGCGCAAACAGCTGCCAAAGCTGCGGTGGACCGTCGGAATCATCTTGTGGAACAGTTCAACTCGCGTTATCAGGAGATGGCGCGCGAACCACTGCGGGCGTCGGACGGCACCATCGGCTGAAGTGCCGCGTCACGTCGGAAAACGCCGACTTGCGGTCGCCGGTGCAACGCTTTTCCACCGTTGCCACCACGGCCAGGCGTCTTTTGTGTTGGCACACAGACGGTTCGATCCGCGGGTCGCCAAAAGAACTGGTACAGGCTAGGCTTCGGCCTTGGTGTCAGCAGTTGCCACATCCCTCGCGGCGTAGCGGGGCCTGCGTACACAACAGCACACCGGGGGTTCTCAGTGAGTTCTGGATTGACGGCTGTGCCCGTCGGCATGGCTGCGTTCGCCACTGCCAATGTGACAGCCGGCGAGGTGATCGGCGCTGCGGGATCGGCAGATTCGGCCGCGATGCTCGCGGCAGCGGCAGCCGCCATCGGGCCGATCGGCGCGACCTACCTGGCGGCATACGGGCGCGCGCAGGCGACGAACCTGGCAGGCACGTTGCTGGTCGCCGGTGTGCACGCCGGCATCGGTGGCGCCACCTCCGGTGCCCGCGCGGGCCTGTCATCCGCCGACTCCGGCTTCTCCGCCTAGGCGTTCGCTGTGGCTGCCATACCCCCGCCGACTGCTGCGGTGACGGGATCGGGCGATGCGACAGCGCAATTCGCCGGACGGCTCCCGGGCTTCGACGCGAGCACGGTGATCGCCGCGCAGGAGCACGGTCTCGCCGAGTATCTCAACCTGCCGGTGCAGGAGATCCTGGCGCGGCTCGGGTTTCCGCCGCTGCCCGCGGCGCCGGCGGGCCCGCCCGCTGCCGAAGGCGGCCCCGCACCGGGCGCCGCGGGCGGTCCGATGGATCCGGGACAACTGATCAAACCTGTGACCGATGCGCTCGGCACCCTCGGCAACGGCATGTTCGAGGGGCTCGATCCGACTCAGATGTTCGACGGCGTCGCACAGGCCTTCGACGGCTCCAACAACTCCCTGGCGTCGGCACTCGGCAAGCTGGCCGGTAACTGGGAGGGCGCAGGGGGCAGCGCCGCGGCCGCCAAGACCGCCGCCGCACTCGACAACGGCGCGGCCCTCAAGGCACAGGCCGACGCACTGCGCAACTCGCTGGCCGCCGCCGCAGCGACGGTCAAACAGGCCGAGGCCAGGCTGATCGAGATCATCGGCGAGTTCATGGCGACCATGGCCGCGATCGGTCCCAACATCATCTTCCCGTGGGGCTGGGCCGCCGCGGTCGCCGCGGCCACCGAGGCAGTCACCCGCGCCACCGAGACGATGACCGAACTGCAGGCCGAACTCGCCGCCCAGACCGCGGCGGTCACCGCGGCGGGCGAACCGGTTGCGGTGACCGAGGCGCCGCTGACGGCCTCCGCCATCCCGGGTCAGCTGACCTCGGCGACGTCGTCGGCTTCGAATGGCTCGCAAGGACTTTCCTCGCTGATGAGTGCGGCGACCCAGGCCGCGCAGGCGGGCACCCAGACCGCGACCGACCTGGCCTCGCAGTTGGGCGGTTTGGCATCCCAGGGCGCGCCCGGTTCGACCGGCCCGGCCGGTTCGACGGCGGCCGGCGCGGGCACCGCGGCCCGGGCCGGCCATGCGACAGGGGGCAGCGCGGGCGGCGGCGGCGGTGGTGCAGGCGGGTTGGGCGCGGGCACGCTCGCCGCCAGGTCGGCGCCCCCACTGCCACCGGTGAGTGAGGACCTGGGCCGGGCGGTCGCCTCGTCGGCTCGCGCGGGCGCGGCACTCGGCGCCGGTTACGGCGCTCCGATGATGGGCGCACCGATGGCGCCGATGGCCCACGGCGCCCGGATGGCCGGCGGCGACCACACCGCCCCGGCCTTCCTGCAGACCACCGACCACGGGGACGAGATCGTCGGTGACCTCGGCACGGCGGCACCGCCGGTGATCGGCGAGGCGTGAACCGATGCGAATCACGACAACAGGGGAGAACACATGGCCACTTCACAGGGATTGTCGGTCAACACCCGCGAATTGGGTGACGCCGCCACGCGACTCGACGCCATAGCCGACCGGCTGGAGAGCCTGCTGCGCGCCGAGGAGGCTGCGCTCAACACCGTGCCGGTCGGCCGCGACGAGGTTTCGGTGCGGGCGTCGTCCACGCTCAACGAGGTGCACGCGTCCTATGCGAAGTCGGCCGCGCTCGGCGTCACCGAGCTTCGCGAGGTCGCCGCGGCGCTGCGCTCCAGCGCGGGCAATGTCGCCGCCGCCGACGCCGAGTTCGCCGTCTGACAGGCCGAAAGGTTCGGATTCACCGTGGGTTACACCGGCGTGGTATGGGAGTCGCGAAGCACCGAACAACTCGCGCGCGACCTCACCGAGGGCCCAGGACCGTCGTCGGTCGGCGATGCCGGCGCGGCCTGGGTCCGGGTCGCCAACGGTTTCACCGCCGCGGCCGCCGAGTACACCCAGGCACTCGACCGGGTTCGTACCTCCTGGGAGAGCCGGCACGCACCGGAGGTGTTGGCCCGTCTGCAGGAGCTTGGCGATTGGCTGCAGGCCAAGGCGCTCAACGCCGCCGCCAACGGCCAGCGCGCCGAGCAGGCCGCGGTGGCGGCCACCGTCGCGATCCTGGCCATGCCGAGCGTGTCGGAGGCCGCGGAAGGCCAGGCGCAGCGCGACATGATGGCGTCACTTGCCGCCTACAACGGGGCCATTCTGACCGGATCGTTCGCCGAATTCGACGCTGCGGCAACGGCTGACCAGGCCAATGCGGCAGCGGTCATGCAGCAGTACGAGAACGCGGTCGCACCGCTGGCCACCGCCTGGGATGAGCCGCTGCCACCCGAGGTCGCCAAGGGCGACGCCGCGGCCGCCGAGCGGGCCGCGGCCGCAGCGGCCGACGGTGCCGCAGGCGGCTCGGCGGGAGCAGGCGGCGGTGGGTATGCGCCGCCACCCATGCCGCTGGGTCCGCACACCGGCCGGAACGTCTCGGGTTCCGAACGGCCGAGCAACGGCGGGCGGGTGTCCGCGGTGTCACCGGCAGCCGCGTCGACCATGGCCGGTGCGCCCTACGCACCGATGGCCGGGCTCGCACGCGGTCAGGACGGTGGACGTGACCACGAATCGATATATCCGCCGGAGGTTCTGGAGGGCGGCGGCGAAGCGGCGGCCGGGCTAGCCGAGAACAGTTCCACCTGGCTGCCCGCCACCGGTATCAACGACACCCCGATCCTTCTCGACAGCGTCAGCTGGGGTCCCGACACCGCGGCGTTCGACGGCCTCGCCGACCCGGGAACCGCGCCCGAGGAGTTCGCCGAGGACGCGCGCACCCTCGAACAGGTTTCGGACAGTTGGGTTTCGCCTGCCGTCATCGGCAAAGGCGTGGAGGAGCCGTGAGCACCAGGGCGGCATCGGTGTTCGCGCTGACCGACGACGAACTGCAGGCGGTCGGATCGCGACTCGGTGTCACCGAGTTTCCCACCGTGCTCGCCGTCCGGCCCAGGCACGGCACGGTCGAGGCGTTGGCCAGGGCTTCGGATCTGGCCACCGGGCGGTTGGTCGCGCGGGGTCTCATCGGCCCCGACGGGGTTGACACCGAGCTCGCCGAGATGGTCACGGCGCTGCGGCGCCCGGTGCGCGAGATCGCCATCCGCCTGGTCACACCCGACGGGTTGGCCCGGATCTCGCTCGTACCGGCGGGGTTCACCTGGGTGGCGGCCCGCCGGACCGGAGACGACCTGCAACTCAAGATCATCGATGCCCACACCGGCATCGCCGGTGCGGTTCTCGCCGAGCTGCCCGCGAGCCCGCCCGCCCCGGTCGAGCCGTTCAGCGCGCCGGCATCCGACCTGGCCGAGTGTCTCAGCGGCGGTCACGCCGCCACGTTTCTCGCCGATCGACTACGGGCCCTCGGCGCCAAGCAGCAGGTGGCGTCCACCCTCGGGTCCGCGTTCGCGGCCCGTGTCGCGTTCGCCGAAATCGTGTGTCACGTCCTCGATGCCGCGGCCGATCGCGTGGTCCGCGTGCCCGGTGCGGTCGCAGTCTTCTACACCAAACGCGGCAGGTTGGTGTCGGCTCCCGGCATGTCGCCGTCCGGTCAGCTGTGGACGACCATCAAACCCGGCTCGGACCACCGTGTGATGCAGGCGATTTCACAGCTCGCCGAACTCACTCCGAGCGGGTGGGAAGGGGACGCCCGGTAGTCGCCGACAGCAGACGAAGACCTGACAACGCCTCATGGATCGAAACAGGTAGATCGCAACAACCACCAGATAGGAAACGCACCGATGGTAGTAGCACTCACACCGCAGGAAGCCGCGGCCAAGATCGCCCAGATCGACGAGGCCATGGGCCGGGCCCGCAGTCTTGTCAGCAAGATGCAGACCGAGACCGAGACCATGGTCAGCGGGCCGTGGAACGGTGTCGCGGCAGGCAAGTTCAACGAACTGAAGACCGGTCAGCACGATGAGTACAACCTGCTCATCCAGACCCTGACCAACGTTGCCGAGAAGGGCAAGAAGCACATTCAGAGCATCGCCACGGCCGACCAGGCCTAGAGACCGAAGAGAAGGAGACGAACATGTCGTTCGACGGCAGCACGATCAAGTACGACTTCGCGCAGAACCACGGATTTCTGGATGCGCTGGACTCCGGACTCGGGGACGCGCGCGCTCTGCAGGACGAGGTGAACACCGTGTTCAACGTGCTCTACAGCGTCTACGAGGGCGAGGGCGCCCAAGCGCTGCAGCTCACCCACAAGCAGCTCGCGGGCCTGATGGAGCAGGCGGTGCAGGACATGGTCGTCGGCAACACCCGGGGCCGTGATCAGCAGGACCTGATGGCCGCGCTGGACCGCGCCAACGCCGCCGACCTGATCTGACGCGTGAGCGGGGCGCCCGGGTGATCCGGGTGCCCCGCTTCACTTTTCAGGTATCTTCGGGTCGTCCGGCGCGGCGGCGGTATGCCACGCTCAGCGCCCACACGAACACCATCGCGGCCACGCAGCCACCTGCCGCGACGAAGGCGATGTTGCGGGCGCGGTTGGCGTCGGGCGCCGGCGTGGGCGGCCCGGCGATCGGAGTACCCCTGGGGTCGTCGACGTCGGCTGCGACGACATCCGCGGTGAGAGCCGCGACCGGGTCGACGACGCCGTATCCGCTGGCGATGTTGGGACCGGCACCCGGCGTCCTGGCGGTGCGTTCGATACGCTCCATCACCTGTGCCGCAGACATTTCCGGGAACCGCGCCCGGACCAGCGCAGCCACCCCGGCCACATAGGGTGCGGCATAGCTGGTGCCGTTGATCGGCGCCAGACCGTCCTGCCCCGGTAGCCCGTTGATCAGCCCGGGACCATTGGGGTCGAGCGAGACCACCTGTTCCCCCGGGGCCGCGACGTCGACCCACGGTCCGTTGAGGCTGAAATCCGACGGCTCGCCGTACGGGGACAGCGAACCGACGGTCAGGACGTAGTCGTCGAACCAGGCCGGGCTGGCCACGGTCCGCACGTCCGGCCATGCGGTGTCGACGGGCAGGTTCGGGTCGGCCATCGTGTTCTGCGCGCCGCACGGACCCTGTTTGTCGACATTGCCCGCCGCCGCGACCACCACGACGTTGCGGTCGAACGCATATCGGACCGCCCGACCCAGATCCACGTCGTCGATGCCGACACCCGATGGCGCACAGGCCAACACCGACAGGTTGATCACGGTGGCGCCCAGGTCGACGGCCCTCGTCACCGCCAGCGCCAGCGTGTGGGTGTTCCCGTAACCCGCGGTGCCGGTACCGGGGGACACCGAGTTCGGGTCGTATGACTGGCGACCGCCCTTGACCGAGAAGGACAGGCTGTTCTGCCGGATCGCCAGGATCGTGGCCTCCGGCGCCACCCCGGCGAACGCGTCGTCCGCGCTGGGCGCGGCGGCGATGATGCCCGCCACGAGCGTGCCGTGAGCATCGCAGTCGGACAGGCCGTCGGTGCCGGACACGTAGTCACCACCGGGTTGCAGCGCGGGCAGCCGCGGGTGCGGGTTGACCCCGGTGTCGATCACCGCGACCTTCTGCCCGGCTCCGCGCGAGTAGGCCCACGCGTCGCGGTAGTGCAACATGGCCTGCGCGATGGGAGCCATCCGGTAGTCGGTCTGCGGTCGGCTGCCCCCGACCGCGCAGACGGTCTTCTGTTCGGTCGGATCGGGCGGGGCCACCGGGCCCACGGGCGGCGGCCCGGGCGGTACGACGGGTGGTTCCACCGCGGAAGCGATTCCCGCTCCGGCGGTTCCGGCGACCATCAGGAAGACCGCCGCGATGGCCGATACGCGCTCGAGCCGTCTCCACACGGTCACAGCCCGCCGGCGCGGATCTGGGTGTACAGGCCCAACACGGCCAGCGCCACCGGGATGAGTGCCGCGACCGCGAGGTAGTTCAGGTAGTCCAGTGCCCGGTCGCGGCGTCGCGAGCGGGCCGTCCCCACCAACACCGCCGTCGCGGCGCCTGCCGCAACGCTCAGCCCCAGCCCGGCCGACCCAGTCGCGGCGAACTCCGGTGGGCCCGCGGTGGCCGCCACGCACGTGACGATGATCGCCACGGCCGCGGTGGACAACACGCCGGCCTGCTCGGGGATGCTGCGGCACAACCGCACTCGCAGTCCGAACACCACCGCGCACAGCGCCCCGAAGGCGAGATCGGGCCACCGGGGCTGACCCCACGGCATCAGCAGCAGCGCAAGACCGGACACCAGGGCCGCCCCACAGGCCAGGTACAGCGCCGCGCGCACGCTCACCGCGGTGCGGCCACGATCCCTGATCTCGTCGGCGGTCGGCACCGTCTCCACGAGTCGGCGCCGGTCCGGCACCGAGCGGTCCGCGGCGGTCCCGAACGGATCGTCGAGCGCCCCGACCACCGCCGCCGCGGTGGGAACGGCCCGCAGGTCGAATCGGTCCCATCCGGCGGTCACCCGGGGAACCGCCCAACACAGCAGCAGCGTCCCAAGGCAGACCGCCACACCCAGCCGGTCGCCGGGGACGCCGAAACCGGTCCGGACCGCGACCACCACCGCGGTGAGCGCCGCATACAGGGCTGCGGCGAGATAGCCACCCCCGCCCGCGCCGATCAGCCGGTACGCCCCATAACTGAGCACGATCACCGCGCCGCAGGTGCCCACCACACCCCAGCCGGGCAGCCCGGCGAGGATCGCCGATGACGCCGCGGCGGCCAGAAGTATTGCCGCCCAACCGAGTGCGGCCGCGACCCGGCGGTACGCATACATCCGCTGTGCCACGGTGGCCGCCGCGAGCAGCGCCAAACAACCGGCCAGGTCCAGGCCGATGATCACCGGCCGCGCCGGATCGAAGCGCAGGTCCAGTGACATCCACCCGAGGATGCCCACACACGCGTACAGCGCAACGATCGCCATCACCGCCGCGGACGCCGGCCCCCACGACGCGTAGGAGGCGCGATTGAGCTGCGCCGCGGCGTCCACCACATCGTCGTAACGGATGGGCGGCGCCGGCGTCGGCTCGGCACCCAGGGTCAGCACATCGCCGTGCCGCACGCCGGCATCACGCAGGGTACGGTCGGCGGGCAGCTCATGAGCGCCACGCATCAATGTGTTACGCGAGGTGCGCTCGTCATCGATCGACGCGGGCTCCTCGCCGGTGCGTTCGTGATCGGCGATCAGCCGCACCAGGTAGGGCAGGATGTCGGCCACCCGGGCGTTGGCAGGCAACGTGATGTCGACCTGGGTTCGTCCGGTACTCACCGACACCCGCAGCTGCTCCGGTACCGGCGACACGGTGCGGATCGGGGTCAGTTCGTCCACCCCGGTCGGCATCCGGTAGCGCGGCGCGGTGAGGCTCATGTCTGCGGCATCCACGACAACTGCACGACGCCGCTCGGCATCGTCCGCGACACCAGATAGCCTCTGCCGGGAGGCATCTCGGTGGCCTTCACCCCTCCGAACAGGTTGCCCTCCTCGCGCGAGCCGCTCATGATCAGCGCGTTGCACGACAGGTCCTTGAGCCTGCCGATGAACGGGTCGAATATCGCGCGTCCCGCCCCGCCGCTGCGTCGCGTGACGATCACCCGCAGGCCGATGTCGCGGGCCTGCGCAAGGTACTCCGCGATGGGTGCCAGCGGATGGTTCATCGTGCTGACGGCCACCAGGTCGTAGTCGTCGATCAGGACATACAAGTCGGGTCCCGACCACCATGACCGGTCCCGCAGCTGCTGCTGCGTCACGTCGGTCGGCGGCAGCCGGTCCTGCAACGTCGCGGCCAGGCTCATCATCAGTTCGCCGCAGGACCCGGCGGCCGTGGCATAGCCGCCGAGATGGTCCGACTCGACCGCACCGAGCAGCGACCGGCGATAGTCGACCAGATACAGCTTCGCCTGTTCCGGGGTGCTGTTCTCCATGACCCCCTGCGCGATGTTGCGCAGGAAATTGGTCTTGCCCGATTCCACGTCGGCCAGCGTGACGAAGTGCGGTTGCGCATCGAAATCGACGACCACCGGCGCCAATTCGGCCTCATCGATGCCGATCGCGACGCGCCCGTGCCCGAGCAGACCGCGTTCGGCGGCCGACGCGACGACGCGGTCGCGCTCGAGGTTGTGCGGCAGCATCCGCACCGGCGGGGCCTGCCGGGTGCCGTAGTGTGCGGCGACCGCGTCGCAGGAGCGGGCCACACCCTCCGGCAGGTCCTCGACGGTCGAGCGGGAGTCCAGCCGAGGCAGACCGACCAGCAGATGCAGCTTGTCACGCGACACCCCGCGTCCCGGCACGCCGATCGGCACCACCTCGGCGATCTTGCGGCCCATCTCGCTGTCGACCGGGTCGCCCAGGCGCAGTTCGATACGGGTGCCGAGCATGTCCTTGACCGCGGGTCGGATCTCCATCCAGCGCGTCGCCGACACGGCGAGGTGGATTCCGTAGGACAAACCCTGCACCGCGATGGACTGCAGCGGACCCTCGAGCGCCTCGAAATCGCTGCGGATCGAGCTCCACCCGTCGACCACGAGCACGACGTCGCCGTACCCGTCGCTCGCCAACGGGTGCTCGGCCGCCTCGGCCGCAGGCAGTCTCGCCAGCTCCGCCTTCCGGCGCCGGAACTCGCGCATCGACTCGATGCCCGCCTCGCGGAACAACGTCTCGCGTCGACGCAGCAGGCTCGACACCTCGGCCACGGTGCGGCGGACACGGTCGGCATCCATGCGCCCGGCCACCGATCCCACGTGTGGCAGGCGGGCCATGCCTGCCAGTGTCCCGCCGCCGAAATCCAGGCAGTAGAACTGCAGTTGCTCGGGGGTATGGGTGGCCGCTCCGGCCATGATCAACGTTCGCAACGTGGTCGACTTTCCCGATTGCGGGCCACCGATGACGGCGAAATTGCCTTCGGCACCGGACAAGTCGACGGTCAGCACATCGCGACGCTGATCGTAGGGGCGGTCCACGATGCCCAGCGGCATCGACAGCTGACCGTTGACGTTGACCTCGTCGCGCCACGCCGCGCTGGGCAGCAGGTCGTTGACCGCGGGGCTGTCGTCCAGCGGTGGCAACCACACCTCGTGCGCCGGGCGGCCGTGCCCGGCCAACCGGCTCACCACCACGTCCAGCACGGTCGCCTTGATCGGGGTCTGGGCGGTGTTCCCGCTGTCGGGCTCCGGCACCGGCTCCTCGTACACCGGCGGTGGGACTTCCTTGGGCACCGGAACGGCCGTGAACAACCTGGGCCGCAACACCGCAGCAGGCCCGCCGCGCGAATGCCGGGTGACCGCGCGCGGTTTCACATACTCGCCCGACACGTAGCAGGTGTTGAACCGCTTGGGTTCGTCGGCATCGCATTTGAGGTAGGCCGACCCTGGCACATTCGGCAGATGGTAGGCATCCGGCACGCCGAGCACGCTGCGGGATTCACCGGCCGAGAACGTCTTGAGCCCGATCCGGTAGGACAGATGCGAGTCGAGGCCCCGCAGCTTGCCCTCCTCGAGCCGCTGCGACGCCAGCAGCAGGTGGATGTGCAGGGACCGGCCCAGACGGCCGATCATCACGAACAGCTCGGCGAAATCCGGTTTCTGCGAGAGCAGTTCGGAGAACTCGTCGACCACGATGAACAATGCGGGTAACGGGTCCAGGTCGGCGCCGCCGGCGCGGGCGCGCTCGTACTCGCCGACATTGGGGAAATTGCCTGCCGCGCGCAGCAACTCCTGCCTGCGGTTGATCTCACCGGCCAGCGCATCCTGCATGCGGTCGACCATGGTGAGTTCGTCTTCCAGGTTGGTGATCACCGCGGCCACGTGCGGGGCCGCGTCCAACCCCAGAAACGTTGCACCACCCTTGAAGTCGACCAACACTAGGTTCAGCACCTCCGGTGAGTGCGAGGTGATCATGGCCAGCACCAGGGTCCGCAGGAACTCGGACTTACCCGAGCCGGTCGCACCGATGCACAGACCGTGCGGGCCCATACCGCCTTCCGCGGACTCCTTGATGTCCAGCTCCAGCGGCAGGCCGTTGGGCGTGTAGCCGATCGGGACCCGCAGCCGCTCCCGCGGCGAACGCTGCCGCCACACCTGTTCGGGGACGATCTGGGCGGCATCGTCGATACCGAGCAGTGTCAGCAGCCCCGGATCGGTGGCCCTGGTCTCGGTCTCCAGGCTGACGATGTGGGCCGCGTTGGCGGGCCGGTAGCGCCCGATGCGGCGCGCGGTGGCCTCGGCCTCGGCCAGGCTCAACGCATCCGGGGTGGCGAACCGCTCCACGTCGGCCGCCGTCCGCGCCGCGATCCAGTCCCGCTCCACCACCAGGTGCAGACCGCCCTTGGCCGACACCCGCCCGGCGGCGGCGTCCAGATCGAGCAGCGTGGTGTTCTCGATGCCGCCCTCGGTGGCCAGCCGCTCGTCACCGGCGACATATCCGTCGTCGAGGATCACCACCAGATGCCGGGTGCCCTGGTTGAGCGGAATCGTGCGGCTGAACCGGCCGCGCCGGCCCAGATCGACCGCCAGCACGCTCTCCAGCTCGCGCAGCGACGAGAAGATCAGCCGTGACGTGCCGAGGCCGTCACTGTCGGTCTGGTGCTGGGCCTGGGGCAACCACTTCACCCATTGCCAGTTCTCCCCGTCGGGATTGGCCGTGACGACCGCGACCTCCAGATGCTCCGGGCCGTGAAACACGCACAGTTCCAGCAACATCGAGCGGACCAACTGCCGGGTCGGCCCCGGCTCGCCGTCGAAGTCGACAACCGGGAACGCCCGCAGCGACACCGCGGTCGGCATGGCATGCGCGACCGAATGCGTCCGCACGAAGCGCCGCAGCGCCACCGTCGACACCGGCTCCAGATCCTCGGCGGGGCCGGTTTCCGGGGCCAGCAGCCGGGTCGCCAACCGGTGCGTGCCGATGCCGACCCGCACATGGCAGAAGTCCCCGTCGGCGGGCCTGCGTTCCCACATCCGCCGGGTCCCCACGACGTCGGGCAGGGTGCGGGGATCGGGGTGGCTCCACTGCAGTGCGCGGCGCTGCTCGCTCCCCGTCCTCTCCGCGTCGTCGCGCAGGTTCGACAGGTACCGGAAGTAGTCCTTGCGTTCCTCGTTGAGTTCCGCGGCGGCCTTGCCGGATCGGGCGCCGCCGCCGAGGAACATCCCGACCATCGACAACAGCATCATCATCGGGAACATCATCATCATCGGGTTGGTCGCCATGGCGCGGCCACCGACGGTGAACATCAGCGCGATCATCCCGATCACGGCGATCACCATCACCACCGGAAGCAACCGGATGAACAGGTTGCCCGGGATGACCCGGGGAACCTCGGGCGGCGCCTGCAGATTGACCTCGCCTCCGGGCATCCGGGGCACCGCGACCCGTGTCCGTCGCACGAAACCCTGCGTCCCCACCGAACATCCCCCCGGCGCCAACTGTCGTCCCGGCTGCTAGTTTTCAGACATCACCATACTGACCGCGCGCACGATAGGTTGCCGCAGATGACCCTGCCCCCATCGCTTGCGGACCTGGAAACCCCGTCGGGTACCGAGACCGGGCTGACCCGGGTCACCGTGCTGATCGGCGACCTGCGGTTGGATGTCGGCCTGCCGGAGGAACTCGAAATCCGCAGCTACATGGCCGATCTGATCGACATCGCGAATGCGCAGCTCACGGCCCGCGGAGCCGAGAACATCCGGTTCGACGACACACCCGACCGGTGGAGCCTGGCACCGTTGGGCCTGCCGGTGATCGATGCCGACCGCACGCTGTCCTCGGCCGGTGTGTTCGACGGCGACGTGCTGCTCGTGCGGGCCTGCGCAACCCCTTCGGTGCCAACCCTGTTCGACGACATCGACGGTGCTGCCGACACCTCGGCCGCGCGCCGGTGGCTAAGTTCGCACCGAACGGCGCTGGTGGCCTTCAGCTTTGCGTTTCTCGCCGCGCTCGCCTGGGCGTGGCGACTTTCGCAAACCGGTCACACGGTCATCGGGGCAGGCGTCACGCTGGCGGGCGCGGTGCTGCTCGTCGGCGCCGCCTGCGCCGTAACCCGGCGCGGCGACGGCCTTTTCGCGTCGGTGGCGCTGTCGGTGCTCGCGGTTCCGCTGTTGTTCACCGGATCGTTGTGCATTGTTCCCGATGGTTTCGCCGTACCGTCACTTCCGCTCGCGTTCGGCGTCGTTGCGCTTGCGGCGCAACTCATTCTGCAGATCACCCGCACGGGCCACGTGTTCCACAGTTTCGTGATCGCGCTGTCGCTGCTCGGGGGTGCGACGGCGGTCGCGGTCAACCTCTGGCAGCCACAGCCGCGGATGCTCGGGGCCGTCGTCGCGACGGTGTCGGTGGTCGTGCTGTACCTGGCACCGCGCGTCACGATCCTGCTTTCCCGGCTGCCGCTACCCCGGGTTCCCACCGCCGGTGAACCTCTCGATGAGATCGAGACCCACGGCGGGGCGACCGTCGAGGGCGTCGGCGCGATCGGTCTGCAGGTGATACCCACCGAGGAACGCCTGCTGCACCGGGTGCGTCGCGCCAATGAGTACCTCACCGGGATCCTCGTCGGTGCCGGCATCACCGCGATGTTCGGCTGCTACCTCGCCGTCGACACGTCCGACGGCTTCTATTGGCAGGGAACGCTGTTCGCGGTGGTGGTGGCCGCCGCGATGTGTCTGCGCGGCCGCACCCACCACGACCTGGTGCAGTCGGCCGCGATGATCGGTGCCGGCTTGAGCATCGCTGTTCTCACCGTGTTCAAGACCGCCGCCGAACTGCCCGCCTGGCATGCCCGCGCCGGATCGGCCGCGGTCGCGCTGGCGACGCTGGCGTTGCTGTGCGGCCTCATCGCACCCCGCCTCGACTTCTCACCGGTCATGCGACGATGCGTCGAGATTCTCGAATATGTCGCGATCGGACTGGTTTTCCCGCTGTGCTTCTGGATCGTCGGCCTCTACGGCTACGTTCGCGGCCTGCGGCTGTGATCAGTTCTCGGGCAGTTGAAACGGCCCGCCCGCGGGGTCGGCCGACATGCCGTCGTGTGCGATGAGCGCGGCCTGCCGGGAAAGCTCGGGACCCGCGGGCAGCAATGACAGCACCGGCCACGGCGCAAGTTGCGGCAGCTTGTGCTCGCCGTGCGGGTTGGCGGGGTCGTCGACGCCGTGCACGCCGAGCGCATCGGCGGCGGCCGGATCGTGGATGTGGAAGCGCTGACCGGTGTCGGCGACATAGAACAGCTGGCCCATGGCGCCCGACGCGGGTGCGGCGCCGACGGCCTGGACGTATTCTCCCGTACCGGGTTTGAGATACACCGAATCGAGCCGTGGTCCGTTGCCGTCGGCGGTGGCCAGCGGCACCGTGGCCGCGCCCTCGGGCAGCGGCACCCTGCGACCGATCAGCATCCGCGTCGACGCCGAATTCTCGGTGTTGCCCCGCTGCCAGGCGAAGCACACGACGGGATCGGCATGCACGTCCGCGATGCGTGGTGTGACCGTCGGGTAGTGCCCCAACGCAAGCCGCTCGACCACCGGCACCGCGGTGAGCAGCGCCGGTGACACGGTCTGCGGCTCGCGGTCGGCCGCCGGGTCGCCGTAGCGGATGATGTCGGCGGTCGGGGGTGAGATCTGCTGAACCCCGTCGGCCAGCACGACGAACAGCTTGTCGCCGGCGGTGTCGGAGGTCCGGATGATCGAGCCCACCGTGACCGATTCCGGTAGACCCGCGGGAGCCGGCTGACCGGCACCCGGTACCGACACCGCGACGATGGGCGCCGCCAGCGGGAACGCGTTGAGCAGGCCCGGTGAGATCTCGCGGGCTTCGGCCCCGCGCAGATGTAACGCGTTGGCCAGCACCGGGTCAGCCGGGTCGATCGGTGCCCGCACGCCGTCATACAGCAGATAGTGCTGCCCGGCGGCGCGCACGAGTACCGCGTCGCCGGGCCCGGCCGCGCGGGTCTGCTCGTCCAACACCGGCTCGCTGGCCAATACCGAGGTACGCACCACCGGTGACCCGGTGCTCTCCACCACCGCGGGTCTCTCGGTCGCGTCGCAGACCGACCAATCCGATCTGGACATGTCATCGCCCGCGGCGATCGCCATCGGCGCACCGACGATGCCCACCACCGGACCGCGTTGCAGGGCGGCCAGTTTCTTGTCGTCGACGACCGCGGGCGTCTCGCTGCTGCCTGCGATCAACCGGGCCGAGGCCAGATTGAGAGCCGGGTGTGCACGGTCGCCGATCCGGACGAAAATCGCGCCGTTGGACTTGCTCAACAAGATGTCGGCGTCGCCGACGGACGGTTGCGGCTTGAAGAACGCCAGGACGCCGCACGCCCCGACGATGATGATGCCGATCACCAGACCGACCAGCATCGCCCGGGTCTGTCCGCGCATCGGATCGTGGATCATGCGCGAATCCCCGCGGATCAAGGCGTGTTCCAGGCGACGCAGCAGGAACCGATATCCGTTCACCTGCGCACGAGTCGTGATTTGCGCCGGCACTCGACATCCCCCTGTCAGATCGGCAGGGCACCGACTTTACACCGCGGCTTAGACTGCGTGGTAAGCCTTTCCGGCTCCGGAGGAGGATCATCGACGCGTGTCCACCGCAACCGAACCAGACCCACCGAATCGACTTCTGGCCTCCACCAACATTTATCCCGAACGTGTGCTTCCGTTAACCGAACTGGTGTCGGCACAGCTCATCGTCGCACTGGCCGCGGTGGCGTGGTTCTGGACGGGCACGCCATGGTGGATCTGGGCGGGCGGTGCGGCGCTGCTCATCGCCGTCATGATCGGCCGCGGGCGCGGCGTCAGCGTGGCGCGGGCCGCGGCGGCGCGCTGGGCGTTCCTGCGTGGACACCGCAGGCGCGCGGGCATGATCGCGGTTCCCGACGCGTTCGACCACGTCGCGGACCCGGCCGATCCGGACGCGGGGCCGTACGGGTTCCGTTGGGACGGCAGCACTCTGGTCACGGTGCTGCGCATCGAGGACAAGCCCGAAGACCTCACCGTCATGGCACCCGGCTCGACGGTGTCGGGGGAGATGGTTCCGCTTGAGGTTCTGGTCGACTGCTTACGGCAGTTCGACCTCGAACTCGATTCGATCGACGTGATCGGTCACGGGTCGAGATCGCATGGGCACACCCCGTTGGCCGCGGTGTATGACGCCGTCCTCGGCCCGTTGCCTGCCATCGCGCACCGCACGGTGTGGGTGACGATCCGTTTCGACCCGTCGCGCTGCCCGGAAGCGGTCGGGCTGCGTGGCGGGGGCCGCACCGGTATGTTGCGTACCGCGATGGTGGCCACCCGCCGGGTGGCCAACCGGCTCACCGAGGCGGGCTTGCGGGTGCGGGTCCTGGCGGCAGCCGAGATCGGCCAGGCCGTGACTCAACTGTGCGGCGGTGCGAATCTGGCGAATCTGCACGAGGATTGGGATTACTGTGCCGACGGCAACTTTCGCATGACGAGCTTCGGGCTCCAGCGCGACATCCTGACCACAGCGGGCCTCGGACGGCTGTGGACGGTGCCCAGCTATTCCACCACGGTGGCGATATCGCTGCGCAATCTCGGTGCGGACTCCACCGGCATCACCGGCACCGCACGCTTCGACAGCTTCGGCCCGGTGAACCGCGCGCCGGTGGACGGGTTGGGTGCACTCCCGGGCCGCCAACTGCCCGCACTCATGGCGAGCTTGCCGATGACCCGTCCTGAGCATGAGGTCGCCCCGTGGTGTTTCGGCAGTGCCAGTTCGGATTTCGCCGATATCCGGATTCCGGCGTCGGGGTGTGGGCAGGTGATCGGCGCCGACGACCACGGTCGCGCCGTGGCACTTCCGGTGTTCGGCCCGCGCATCGCACGGGTGGAGATATCCGGGTCGCTGCATCTGGTCCAGCAGGTGGTGTTACGGGCGCTGGCGCTCGGCGCCAGAATCCTGGTGCACACCAACCGATCCGGCATGTGGCGGGACATGGTCGACAACGTCGGCGACAGCCGGTTGTTGTGGGTCACCGATTTCAACCGCGGTGCACTGCAGGCCGGTTCGGAGCGCAACTACACCGTGGCGGTCTTCGACGGCGTACCCGAGGCCGCGACGCGTGTCGGGGTCACCTGCATGGTCGTCCTGGCGCCGGGCTCGGCGGTCTCGGGTGGCGCCGACGTCACATTGCAGCAGATCCGCGACCAGGCCGATCGGGTGGTGGTCACCACCCGATCGGACACCGCGGTGGTGACAATGGTTGCCACACATGAGGAGTTGCGTTACATCGGCCGGTCGCTGCGGGCCGGCTGACGACGCTGGCGCGCCTGACCCCGGTCCGTACCGGCGCCCTCGGAACGTCCTGTCATCGGTTGCGGGTTGTGTCCCCACACACCGTACGGTGTGGCCGAACCACCGGCCGGCTGAGCACCGGTCGCCGCCGGGGACGCCGGCGGCGTGAACTCGACTCGAGGCGGTTGGGGTGGCTGAGGCTGCTCGGCGGGCAGCCGTTGCCGCACCGGTGCCGATTGCTGGGCCTGACCGTACGCCACGCCCCGCTCCTGCCGGTGGGGATCTGTTGTTCCCCACGGCATTCCGGAGTGTCCGGCGAACTCGGCTCCGGTCGGGGGGACCTCTCGCGGTGCCGGCCGAGCCGGTGTGTGGTCTGTCGGTGCGGCCTCGAGGCCGATCAGCACGGCGAGCACCGTCTGGGCGGCCGCCAGCACGACGATCACGATCAGCGCCCACCCGATGGCGGCCCCGGCAGGCCGGTCGATCAACGCCATCGCCACCAGCAGTAGACCGAAGACCGAAAGCACGGCGACGATCGTCCGGTACTGGCCGCCGTGCGCCCGCCGGGCGGGCATTGCCAGCAGTCCGGCCAACAACAACGCGAGGCTGCCGATTCCGGCCCAGGTCGGTGTCACCGCCGCTGCTCCGCGGTACACCGGTCCGGCATGCAGGCCGAACCCCACCACGCCGAGGGCCGTCACCCCGAGCACGGTCGGCATCGGCAGGCTGCGCACACCGGCGGGCGTGACCCCGGGTGCTCCGATCGGCTCCATCGCGGCGGCTCCCCTCGCAGTGCTTCGTCGGCTCCTGCCGAAACTAGCGCACCGAGGGTTAACCGTTGTCGAACGTCAGGGTACGAGGAGGTTAAACGTCCAGGAAGCGAACGTCTTTGGCGTTGCGGGTGATGAAGCTGCGGCGCGCCTCGACGTCCTCGCCCATGAGGATGGAGAACAGTTCGTCGGCGGCCGCGGCGTCATCAAGGGTCACCTGACGCAACACCCGCACCGACGGATCCATCGTGGTCTCCCACAACTCCTTGGCATCCATCTCACCCAGACCCTTGTACCGCTGGATACCGTCATCGACATTGATCTTCTTACCCGCCTTGCGCCCGGCCTCCAACAACCCGTCACGCTCACGATCGGAATAGGCGAACTCCGGCTCGGAACGCTGCCACTTGAGCTTGTACAACGGCGGCTGCGCCAAGAAGATGTGCCCGTTTTCCACCAACGGCTTCATGAACCGGAACAACAACGTCAACAACAACGTCGAGATGTGCTGACCATCCACATCGGCATCGGCCATCAACACGATCTTGTGATACCGCAACTTCGAGATGTCGAACTCGTCGTGGATACCGGTACCCAACGCGGTGATGATCGACTGCACCTCGGTGTTCTTCAACACCCGGTCGATCCGCGCCTTCTCCACATTGATGATCTTGCCGCGCAGCGGCAGGATCGCCTGAAACATCGAGTCCCGGCCGCTCTTGGCCGAACCACCCGCGGAATCACCCTCCACCACATACAGCTCGGACTTGGACGGATCCGTCGAACGGCAATCGGCCAGCTTGCCCGGCAACCCACCGATATCGGTCGCGCTCTTCCGCCGCACCAACTCCCGCGCCTTACGCGCCGCGATCCGCGCCTGCGCCGACGAAACCGCTTTGTTCACAACGGTTTTCGCCTCGGCGGGGTTGGCCTCGAACCAGTGCTGCAGCTGCTCGTTGCAGATCTTCTGCACGAACGACTTGACCTCGGTGTTGCCCAGTTTGGTCTTGGTCTGGCCCTCGAACTGCGGTTCGGCCACCTTCACCGAGATCACCGCCGCCAGACCCTCCCGGATATCGTCGCCGGTGAGGTTCGGGTCCTTGTCCTTGAGCAGCTTCTTGTCCTTGGCGTACCGGTTGACCACGCTGGTCAACGCCGCCCGGAAGCCCTCCTCGTGGGTACCACCCTCATGGGTGTTGATGGTGTTGGCGAAGGTGTGCACCGACTCCGAATACCCCGCGTTCCACTGCATCGCGATCTCGACCTCGTGGCCCGGGCCCTTCCCGTCGAAGTCGATGATGCTCTGCTGGATGGGGGTTTTCGTGCGGTTGATGTGTTTGACGTAGTCGACGAGACCGCCGGGGTAGTGGAAGACGCGGTGCTTGACCTTGCTCGGTGCGGTGGCCTCCGCGGCCTTCTCGTCGGCGGTCTTGGGGGCTTCTGCGGTGTCGCTGACGACGTCGTCGACCACTTCTTCGGCGGTGACCCGCTCGTCGGTCAGTTCGATGGTCAGGCCCTTGTTGAGGAACGCCATCTCCTGCAGGCGGCGCGCGACCGTCTCGAAGTTGTAGTCGGTGGTCTCGAAGATATCCGGATCGGCCCAGAATCGGATCGTGGTCCCGGTCTCGTCGGTCGGACCGCCCTGCTTGAGCTTGCCGGGCACCGATCGGTCGTAGTACTGGAACCACTCGTGGCCGTCCCGCAACACGGTGGCCTCGAGGCGCGTCGACAGGGCGTTCACCACGGAGACGCCGACGCCGTGCAGACCGCCGGAGACCGCGTAGGTCTCGCCGTCGAACTTGCCGCCCGCGTGCAGCTGGGTCATGACGACGTCGATGGTGGGCATGCCGGTCGCGTGCATCTCGACCGGGATGCCGCGGCCGTCGTCACGGACCTCGACGCTGCCGTCGGCGTGGATCTTGACGTCGACGCGGGTGGCGAACCCGGCCATCGCCTCGTCGACCGCGTTGTCGACGACCTCCCAGATCAGGTGGTGCAGACCCCGCTCACCGGTCGAGCCGATGTACATGCCGGGACGTTTACGGACCGCTTCCAGACCCTCGAGGATGGTGATGGAATCGGCGCCATACTCCTTGGGCGCATTGTTCTTCTGGGCAGCCACGTCGGACGCGTCTCCTTGGGGTTCACTGGGAGGCGGTGCAGACACCGCCTGAGATCCGTCGACCAGTCTACCGCGAGATGGCGACAGCACCGATCCTGTGGCCGCGTTTCCACCTATCCAGTCGCGCCGTGTGTCGAATTTCTCGGCTGTCCGAGCGTGAGGACGCTTCAGCGCACCTTTGCAGGGCCTGTGGCGGCTCTGAAGCGCGAACCGACCGGAACGTGACGCAGCTCACCCATAGGTGTCGCGGGGTCCCCGGCCGGACACGTGGTACCGACCCTTGCGCCACGACGGGCCCGCCGGCCCGACGATCTTCAGCGAGGTGACCACGCCGTCGCCGACCGCCGCGGCGATCTTGGCCAGCAACTGAGACTGCACCATCCGCAGCTGGGTGGCCCATGCGGTGGACTCGGCCGTCACGGTCAGCACACCCTCGTTCAGCGCGGTCGGGGTCGCATGGTCGGCGATCTGATCGCCCACCACGGCGCGCCAGCGGCCGAACACTGAACCCTCGGCCACCCGCGCCGCCCATCCTCGCGACCTGGCGAGATCCTGGGCCACGTTGCCGAGCAGCTGAGGGTCGCGCACGTCGGGACCCGGGCCGGACCAGGTACGGCGCCTGCGGTTCCCGGCCGGGCGGCGCACCGGCCCACTGCGTCCGCGCCCGACATCCTTGCCCTGGCTGCGCGCCGCGCCGCGGGCCTCCTCGAGCGTGCGACGCACCAGGTCGATCCCGCGCAGACCGGCGAGGTGATCCGGGACAACCGGCGCGGCCGCGGTGTCGTCGAGATCCGGCTCGGTGTCGAAGTCGTCGGTCATGACCGCACCATCGACACCCGGCCGCCGTCGTCCTCGACCATGCGGATCTCGATACGGCGCGCATCCCAGTCCTGCGGAATGTCCTCGGCCACAGCGGCTGTCACCAGAACCTGCTCGGCTGAGCCGGCCACGTTGGCCAGCGCGCGCCGCCGCGCGGTGTCCAGTTCGGCGAACACGTCGTCGAGCAGCAGCACCGGTTCGACACCGTCCGAGCACAGCAGCTCATATGCGCCGAGCCGCAGCGACAGCGCCATCGACCACGATTCACCATGGCTGGCAAAGCCTTTCGCGGGCTGGTCGCCGAGTCGCAATTCCAAATCGTCGCGGTGCGGCCCGACCAGACACACACCGCGCTCGAGCTCGGCGTCACGCCGGCGCGCCAGTGCGTCGAGCAGCGCGGCCTCATAGAACTCCACACTCTCGGGCGCGGCAGCATTCTCGATCGCCTCGACACTGCTGCGGTACCGGATCGCCGCGGGCCGCGAGGCGGGAGCGAGCAGCTGATAGGCCTTCTCCACCTCCGGCTGCAGTTCCTCGACGAGTTTCACCCGCGACGCGATCAGCGCCGCACCGTGTGCGGCCAGGTGCCCGTCCCACACATCCAGCGTGTCGAGCACGCTTCGGTCACCCCGATAACGGGCTCCCGCAGCGGTTTTCAGCAGTGCGGTGCGCTGGCGGACCACCTTGTCGTAATCCGCACGGACACCGGCGAGCGCGGGCCGACGGGTGGTCGCGAGTTCGTCGAGGTACCGTCTGCGGTCACCCGGATCGCCGCGAACCAGCGAGAGGTCCTCCGGGCTGAACAGCACCGCGCGCAGGACGCCGAGGATCTCACGCGCACTGCGCACGGGGGAGCGGTTCAGCCGCGCCTTGTTGGCGCGTCCGCTGGTAATCTCGAGATCCACCGCGAGTTCCCTGCCCTCGTTGACGACGATGCTCGACACGATCGCGCGTTCGGCACCCGCGCGGACCAGCGGGGCGTCGGTGGCCACCCGATGGGAGCCGAGTGTCGCCGAATACCACAGTGCCTCAACAAGGTTCGTCTTACCGAAGCCGTTGGGGCCGACGAACACCGTGCGTCCCGGCTCGAGCTCCAGCTCAACCCGCGCCCACGAGCGGAAGTCGGTCAGTCCGAGATGCCGGACATACATGCCATCTGCCTAACCGGACTCGCTGATCCGCTTCACGGCGTGACCGCCGAACTGGTTGCGCAGCGCCGAGACGGCCTTCATGGTCGGCGAGTCGTCCTGCCTCGAGGCGAACCGGGCGAACAGCGACGCGGCGATCACCGGCATGGGCACCCGGTGCGCGATGGCTTCCTCCACGGTCCAGCGTCCCTCACCGGAATCTTCGGTGTAACCACTGATATCGGCGAACCCCGGATCTTCCTTGAGCGCCTTGGCCAGCAGCGACTGCAACCACGACCGCACCACCGTGCCGTTGCTCCAGGCCTGGATCACCGCCTGTGGATCGACGATGAGGTCCTCGGCGGCAAGTAGTTCGTAGCCCTCGGCGTAGGCATGCATGAGCCCGTACTCGATGCCGTTGTGCACCATCTTGGCGTAATGACCCGCGCCGACCGGACCGGCGTGCACGAAACCGTCGGCGAGATCCCCCGGCGGACGCAGCGCGTCGAAGATCGGCATGGCTCGAGCCACGTCGGCGTCACTGCCGCCGACCATGAGCCCGTACCCTTCCGTCAGACCCCAGACGCCACCGGAAACACCGGCGTCGACGAAGTTGATGCCCTTGTCACCCAACAACTTCGCGTGCGGACCGTCTTCGGTGTAGCGCGAGTTGCCGCCGTCGATCACCAGATCGCCGGCTCCGAGCACATCCGCCAGTTCGACGATGGTGGCGTGCGTGATGGTGCCCGACGGAACCATGACCCACACCACCCGGGGCGCCGTCAGCGCGGCGGCCAGTTCCTCGAGGTTCGCCACGTCGCTGACCTCGGGACGCGGGTCGTAACCGATGACCTCGTGGCCGGCCTCGCGCAGACGTTCGCGCATGTTGAAGCCCATCTTGCCCAGGCCGATCAACCCGAGTTGCATACGCGCCCTTCCCCTCCGGCGTGACCGGTCAGCCCGGAAGCCGCACCGGCATCAGCAGATACACGTAATCCGTCTTGGCGGCCGGGAACGGTCCCGAACCACCGCCCGTTCCATCATCCTCGCCTGCGGGCCGCAGCACCGCAGGTCGACTCGGCGTGGTGAACCCGAAGGTCACCCGCTCGGAGTGCAGTGAACCCAGGCCGTCGGTGAGGTAGGTGGGGTTGAAGGCGATGGTGAGCGGCTCACCGGCGAAGTCCACCGGCAGGTCCTCCTCGGCGCGACCCACATCGTCGGCGCCCGCCGACAGCTTGAGCGTGTCGTCGCCGAACTCCATGCGGATCTGGGCGCCGCGGTCGGCGACGAGCGCGACACGTTTGATGGCCTCGGTGAGTTCGGCGACACCGATCGTGGCGACCGCGGTGTGCTCGGCGGGCAGCAGCTGACGGAACTTGGGGAACTCCGCGTCGAGCAGACGCGTGGTGCTGCGCTTGCCCTCGCTGCGGATCCCCAGCAGGCCGTCCTTGCCGACCGAGGCACCCGAACCCAGCGCCAGGTGCACCTGGTTGCCGTCGGTGCCCGCCTTCGCGGCCTCGGCCAACGTCTTCGCAGGCACCAGCACCGCGGCCTCGACGTCACCGGCGGTGGTGACCCAGGTGAGTTCACGCACCGCGAGGCGGAACCGGTCCGTCGCGGCGAGCACGACGGACTCCCCGGAGATCTCCACGCGGATACCCGTCAGCATCGGCAGCGTGTCGTCGCGGCCTGCCGCCACCGCCACCTGGCCGATGGCCTCGGCGAACAGATCCGACGAGATCACACCGGTCTCCTCGGGCAGCGCGGGCAGTGCCGGGTAGTCCTCGACCGCGAGCGTGGGCAGCGAGAAGCGCGCACTGCCGCAGGTCAGCGACACCCTGGTGCCCTCGACACCCACCTCGACGGGCTTGGCTGGCAGCGCCTTGGTGATGTCGGACAGCAGACGACCGGACACCAGAACACTTCCCGCGGAAGCGATTTCAGCGCTGACCTTGACCTCGGCGGAAACCTCGTAGTCGAACCCCGAGATCGTCAGGCCCTCATCGGTGCCGGTCAGCAGCACACCGGCCAGCACCGGGATGGTGGGCCGGGTCGGCAGGTTGCGGGCTACCCAGGCCACCGCATCCGCGAAGTCCTCGCGGACCACGCGGAACTTCAAGTCGGTCAGCCCAGCCGTCGTCGTCGCCACGTCCTATGCGCCCCTTCGATAATCCCCGCAATGAGCTCTAAGCAGCGGGTTCGTCGAACCGCGCCTCGGTGCGACACCGAATGACACGCTCTGGAGAACCGCCGTCGATGAAACACCGTAGAGCTTTCTGCACCAACTTGAAAGCTAATCGATCGGGCCGACATGCGGGTGAGCAGGGGACGGCCGGCACGGTGAGTGGACCGATCTCCCCAAGGTGCTTCTTCTGAAGAGAATTCTTGGAAGATATTCGAGTAACAGTAATAGGCGCTGTGGAATCTGGGGATGAACGGCCGTTTGCCCAGCCCCGTCGGTGTGTCGCGGTGTGCGCGGTGTGTGGACAGCGGTGGGTGAAGTCCTCGGCGGGTGTGGACAGCCGGGGCCGTGTGGACAGGTTCGGCGGTCATCCTGTGGTTTGCCCGCAGGTTTTGCACATCGGTATCCACAGCCCTCGAGCGTGACGGCTGGCACTCGTGTGACAGAAGTTGTCGGCAAAAAAATGTCTGCGAGACGACGAACGCCCCGGGTGTCCCGGGGCGTTCGGCAGTTGGTGGCTCAGCGCTTGGCGCGCTGGCGGATGCGGGTGGTGAGTTCCTTGACGTGGTCGAACACCTCACGGCGCTCGGCCATCTCGCCGCGGATCTTCTTCTCGGCGTACATCACCGTGGTGTGGTCACGGCCGAACGCCTGACCGATCTTGGGCAGCGACAGATCGGTGAGCTCGCGGCACAGGTACATCGCGATCTGCCGGGACTGGGCCAGGGCCCTGGTCTTACCCGGGCCGCGCAGCTCCTCGACCGTGGTCTCGAAGTACTCGGCGGTGACGGCCATGATCGCCGCCGTGCTGATCTGCATCGTGGTGGCATCGGCGATCAGGTCCCGCAGCACGACCTCGGCCAGTGACCGGTCGATCCGGGTCTTGTTGAGCGACGCGAACGCCGTCACGCGGATCAGGGCGCCCTCGAGCTCGCGGATGTTGCGCTCGATGCTGCTCGCGATCAGTTCGAGGACGTCGTCGGGCACATCGAGGCGGTCCATCTGCGCCTTCTTGCGCAGGATCGCGATGCGGGTCTCCAACTCGGGCGGCTGCACATCGGTGATCAACCCCCACTCGAAGCGCGTCCGCAGCCGGTCCTCGAGCGTCGCGAGCTGTTTGGGCGGCCGGTCCGATGAGATCACGATCTGCTTGTTCGAGTTGTGCAGCGTGTTGAAGGTGTGGAAGAACTCCTCCTGGATACCTTCCTTGCCCTCGATGAACTGGATGTCGTCGACGAGCAGGATGTCGATATCGCGGTAGCTGCGCTTGAACGACGCCTTGCGGTCGTCGCGCAGCGAGTTGATGAAGTCGTTGGTGAACTCTTCGGTTGAGACGTACTTGACACGCATGCCGGGGAAGAGACGTTGCGCATAGTTGCCCGCCGCGTGCAGCAGGTGGGTCTTGCCCAGACCCGACTCGCCCCAGATGAACAACGGGTTGTACGCACGGGCAGGCGCCTCGGCGATCGCCAGCGTCGCGGCGTGGGCGAACCGGTTCGACGCCCCGATCACGAAGGTGTCGAACGTGTAGCGCCGGTTGAGGTTCACCGCGTTCGAGTCGTCCGACGAGGTGTCCGGTTCGGGCCTGCTGAAGTACTTCGGCCAGGTCTCCTGCGCATTGACCCGCGCGTCGCGGTCGTCGTCGATCTCGTCGGTGTCGGCGGGGCGGGACACCGCGGGCGGCGGATCGGCGGAAACATCGGCCGAATCCTCGGGCTCGTCGGTCGGGGTCGCGATGCGGACACCGAGTTCCACGCGCTGGCCGAGCTTGCGGCTCAGTGCCGTGACGATGGGCTCGCGAAGATGCCGTTCGATCTCGTTCTGCACGAACGGCGTGGGAACCGACAGCAGAGCAAACCCCTCGGCGATGACCAGGGGTTTGACGAGCTTGAGCCAGGCCCTTTGCTGCGGAGTGAGGACCGGCAACGAGGAATCGCCTGCGCGATCTCCGTTGACGTCTCCGTTGAGCTCGGCGACGACGCTGTTCCAGACGGCGACGAACGGTGGGTCGGGGTCAGCAGTCAAGGACGATTACCCCCTTTGAGGCGCTGGGGTCGACCCATGGACGACCAAAAGAACGATGACGATCTGTCCACATATTTATCCACAGCTTGTGGAGAAAGGACAGCCGTCGTCGCTCTCTTGTGTGTTGTGAGGGGGTGTCAGCTCGAAATCGCCCCGTGCGCAGCGGTGGGGTGCCTCGGCGACGTCCTCGCTTGGTTGTCGGTGGCCGTCCAAAAGCAGAACGGCATTGCCAGAAGCTAACAGTTTTCTGTCCGAGTGCCAACAGTTCTGCAACACTCTGACTGCATCCAATCAAGCGGTTGGAGCAGGTTTGACCCAGGCAAATCTCGTCAGTACCCTCGAGCAGTCGCCCGCACGTGGCGATACGGCTGCGCCCGGGTCCGCCCGGAGACCGCGCCGGTTAGTAAAGCACGACCGACGAAGCTTAACGAGCTTAGTGACGGTGGGCGCGTCTGATCGACACGACAGTGTCGGTGGGCCGCGGTCGCCATACGAATACAAGGAGAGATTGCCGTGGCCAAGGGCAAGCGGACCTTCCAGCCCAACAACCGCCGCCGTGCACGTGTTCACGGGTTCCGGCTGCGGATGCGCACCCGCGCCGGCCGCGCGATCGTTGCCAACCGGCGTAGCAAGGGCCGTCGCGCGCTCACTGCGTGATCCTGCGCAAGCACAAGCAGGATCTGGCGCGGTGCTTCCGGCTCGTAACCGGATGAGGCGGTCCGCGGAGTTCAGTGTCACCGTCAGTCGCGGCGTGCGTGCCGCGCAACCCGATGTCGTCGTACATGCGTTACGCAATGACAGCAACGAGGCGGAGGCGAACGGGCCGCGGATCGGCCTGATCGTGTCCAAATCCGTCGGCAATGCGGTGGAGCGTCATCGGGTGTCGCGGCGTCTGCGGCACGTCGCCAGAACGTTCGTATCGGGTCTGGACCCGGCCGATCTGATCGTGATCCGGGCCAGGCCGAGCAGTCGTGATGCCGCGTCGTCCCATCTGGAACGACAGCTGCGTCAAGCGCTCGAGCGGGTGAGCTCGAAGCGCGGGACGTCCCCATGAGACGCCGAATCGGCGCGCGGGCGGTCCGGGCTGTCATCTACGTCATCCAGCTCTACCGCCACACCATCTCCCCACTGCGGCTTCCCACATGCCGGTTCATGCCCACCTGTAGTCAGTACGCCGTCGATGCGCTGACCGAATACGGGTTGGTCCGCGGGACCTGGCTGGCCACCGTCCGGCTGCTCAAATGCGGTCCGTGGCATCAGGGAGGATGGGACCCGATACCTGAGCGCTGCACGCACCCCGCCGAGACCGAGGTCTCCGGCGACACCGCAGCCGCCGAAAACCCAGTCTGGGAAACCCCAGCGAAGCGAGGGGAGAACAAGTCGCGTGTTTAACTTCTTCAGCCTGGACATCATCTATTACCCGGTGTCGGCGATCATGTGGGTCTGGTACAAGGCGTTCTCCTTCCTGCTGGGACCCACCAATTTCTTCGCCTGGGCGCTGTCGGTGATGTTCCTGGTGTTCACGTTGCGCGCCATCCTGTACAAGCCGTTCGTCAAGCAGATTCGCACGACGCGGCAGATGCAGGAACTGCAGCCGCAGATCAAGGCGCTGCAGAAGAAGTACGGCAAGGACCGCCAGCGCATGGCGCTGGAGATGCAGAAGCTGCAGCGCGAGCACGGGTTCAACCCGATCCTGGGCTGTCTGCCGATGCTCGCGCAGGTGCCGGTGTTCCTCGGCCTCTACCACGTGCTGATGTCCTTCAACCGCACCCAGACCGGTATCGGCCGGCTGGGGCTCTCGGTGGAGGAGAACCGGTCGCTGGGCAACTACGTCTTCAGCGCGACCGACGTGCAGCACTTCCTGGACGCCAACCTGTTCGGTGCGCCGCTCGGCGCGACCATGATCCAGCAGCACGGTCTCGAGGCGTTCACCGAATTCAACCGGCTGGCCGTCATCGCGGTCGGCGTGCCGATCATGATCCTGGCGGGTATCGCGACGCACTTCAACAGCCGGGCCTCGGTGGCACGCCAGAGCGTGGAGGCCGCGGCCAACCCGCAGACCGCGATGATGAACAAGCTCGCGCTGTACGTGTTTCCGCTCGGTGTCGTGGTCGGTGGTCCGTTCCTGCCGCTAGCGGTGATCATGTACTGGCTGGCGAACAACATCTGGACCTACGGTCAGCAGCACTACGTGTTCGGCAAGATCGAAAAGGAAGAGGAAGCCAAGAAGGCCGAGATGCTGGAGCGCCGCGCGGCCAATGCGCCTGCGCCGGGCGCGAAGCCGAGCCGGGCGAAGAAGGCCCAGGGCGCGGGCGGGGCCGCGAAGACGGCCGCCGGAGGTGACGGCGCCGACGCGGCCGATGCGGGCGACGCGGGCGCAGCCAAGGGTGAGCCGGCCACAGATTCATCGGATTCGGGCGCGACCGGCTCGTCCGGTTCGTCGGGCACCCCGGCGGCCAATCGGACGCCGAAGCCGGGAGCGCGCCCCAAGAAGCGGAAACGTTGACCAGTTCCGGCTGGCACAAGTAGGGAGAGACGGATATGACAGACGCACAGACGACTGACCCCAGCGCCGACGAAGACGAGAAGGTCGAGACGGCGACGCCCGCGGCGAGCGCGGTGGACGATCTGGAGGAGCGACTGGTGGCCGAGGGCGAGATCGCCGGCGACTACCTCGAGGAGCTGTTGGACCTTCTGGATTTCGACGGGGACATCGATCTCGACGTC
Organism: Mycolicibacterium goodii; assembly: GCF_001187505.1. Next base: position 1,392,440 of record NZ_CP012150.1, on the reverse strand, counting down.
GAGGGCGACCGCGCGGTCGTGAGCATCGACGGCGGCAACGATCTGAGCAAGCTGGTGGGCCGCAAGGGCGAGGTGCTCGACGCGCTGCAGGAGCTCACCCGGCTGGCGGTGCACCAGAAGACGGGGGAGCGCAGCCGGCTGATGCTCGACATCGCGCGGTGGCGCCGGCGTCGTCGCGACGAACTCGCGGCGCTCGGGGAGAAGGTGGCCCGGCGCGTGCTGGAGAGCGGACAGCGCGAAGAGCTGGCCCCGATGACGCCGTTCGAGCGCAAGATCGTGCACGACGCCGTTGCGGCGATCGAGGGCGTCCGCAGCGAGAGCGAAGGGGTCGAGCCTTCTCGCCGCGTCGTCATTCTGCTCGGCTAGTTACATCGGTGTAGTTCGGTGCGGCCTCCGGAGGCCGCGGGAGTGCGGAGGATGTTTCACGTGAAACATGGACCCGTGCCCGCGACCCCGGAGGCCGCTTCTGTTGTGTTTGAGGACCGGCTCGAGGCGGCGGAACGGTACGCCAGGATCCTCGCCGGCGCCGGGGTGGAGTGGGGGCTGCTCGGCCCGCGTGAAGTCGACCGCGTGTGGGAGCGGCACATTCTGAACAGCGCCGCTCTCGGCGAACTCGTGGCACCGGGAGAGCGGGTGGCCGACATCGGTAGTGGGGCGGGACTGCCCGGGATACCGTTGGCGCTGGCGCGCCCCGACATCGAGGTGACGCTGATCGAGCCACTGCTGCGGCGCAGTGAATTTCTCCGCGAGGTGGTGGCGGAGCTCGGCATCGATGTGACGGTGGTTCGCGGGCGGGCCGAGGATCGAGACGTGCGCGACCGAGTGGGGGAGATGGATGTGGTGACGTCGCGCGCGGTTGCCTCGTTGGACAAGCTGACGCGATGGAGCGTGCCGTTCCTCCGGGACGGCGGCCGGATGCTGCCGATCAAAGGTGAACGTGCCGAGGCCGAGATCGAGGAACACCGGCGTGTGATGGAGGCACTCGGGGCAGTCGATGCCAGGGTGGTGAGATGTGGCGCGAACTATTTGAGCCCGCCCGTAACCGTCGTCGACGCACGGCGGCGGGCGGCCAAACCGGGGCGGAACAGGTCGGGCAGGGCGTCGGGGTCCCGGGGCAGAACGGGCAGGAGATGAGCATGGGTTCGGGTCAGAGTGAAGGACGAAGCGTGGTGCAGAAGCCGGATGTTTCACGTGAAACATGGGACAGCGCGACCTCGACGTGGGTGACCGACGCGGCGATGGATACCCCGATCGCCGCGGAGGCCGAACAGGCGACCCGCGTCCTCCACAGCTCCGCGCGCCGCCAGCTGCCGCGTCCCGAACGACAGCGCGTCTTCACCATCGCCAACCAGAAGGGTGGCGTCGGCAAGACCACCACGGCGGTCAACGTCGCCGCGGCGCTCGCGCTGCAGGGTCTGCGCACCCTCGTCATCGATCTCGACCCCCAGGGCAATGCGAGCACCGCGTTGAGCATCGAGCACCGTCCCGGCACGCCGTCGTCGTACGAGGTTCTCCTCGGCGACATCCCGGTCGAGGAAGCCCTTCAGCAGAGCCCGCACAACGAGCGGCTGTACTGCATCCCGGCCACGATCGACCTCGCCGGTGCCGAGATCGAATTGGTCAGCATGGTCGCGCGCGAAGGTCGGCTCCGCACCGCACTCGCGGAGTTGAAGACGCACAACTTCGACTACGTCTTCATCGACTGCCCGCCGTCCCTCGGACTGCTGACCATCAACGCGCTCGTGGCCGCGCCGGAAGTGCTGATCCCGATCCAGTGCGAGTACTACGCGCTCGAAGGCGTGGGGCAGCTGCTGCGCAACATCGAAATGGTCAAGGCGCACCTCAACCCCGAGCTGTCGGTGTCGACGGTCATCCTGACGATGTACGACGGACGCACCAAGCTCGCGGACCAGGTGGCCGAGGACGTCCGGGAACACTTCGGCGAGAAGGTCCTGCGGACCGTGATCCCCCGCAGTGTGAAGGTCTCCGAGGCACCCGGTTACGGCATGACGATCCTGAACTACGACCCGGGTTCACGTGGAGCACTGAGCTATCTCGACGCGAGTCGGGAGATCGCCGAGCGTGGGGCGCCGCCGCGCGGGCAGTAGTGGGCCATGATCAGAAGTCGTACAGCGGAGCGGATGCAGTGATGAGCAGGAGACGAGTATGAATCAGCCGGCACGCAAGCGCAGTGGCCTCGGCAGGGGACTGGCGGCACTCATCCCCACCGGACCGGTCGACGGGGCGCCCGACGGGCTGAGCCCGAAGATCGGTGCCACGGCGGCTGATGTTCTCATGGGCGCCGGCCCTGCCGGTCCCGGAAACCCTGCCGGCCCCGCCGGACCGACCGACTCGGGCACCGCAACGGATGGCGCCGAGGTCGCGGCGTCGGTACAGCCGCTGGCCCGCGATGAGGTCGGCGCGACGTACCGCGAGGTCCCGCCGACCGCGATCGAACCCAACCCGCGTCAGCCCCGCCAGGTGTTCGACGACGAGGCGCTCTCCGAGCTCGTCCACTCGATCCGCGAGTTCGGCCTGATGCAGCCGATCGTCGTCCGGGAGGTCGAACCCAAGGGCGACATCCGCTATCAGATCGTCATGGGGGAGCGGCGCTGGCGTGCCGCGCAACAGGCCGGGCTGCCCGCGATCCCGGCCATCGTGCGGGAGACCGCCGACGACGGCATGCTGCGGGACGCGTTGCTGGAGAACATCCACCGCGTCCAGCTGAACCCGCTCGAAGAGGCGTCGGCGTATCAGCAGCTGCTCGACGAGTTCGGGGTCACCCACGATGAACTCGCGGCCCGCATCGGCCGTTCGCGGCCGCTCATCTCGAACATGATCCGGCTGCTGCGTCTGCCCATCGCGGTGCAGCGCCGGGTCGCGGCGGGTGTGTTGTCCGCCGGTCACGCCCGCGCACTGCTGGCCCTCGAAGGGGGACCGGAGGCACAGGAGGAACTCGCCGCGCGCATCGTCGCCGAGGGGCTGTCGGTGCGGGCGACCGAGGAGGCCGTGACGCTCGCCAACCGCGAAGGTAAGACCGCGCCCGCCCCGCGCCGCAAGCCGATCCAGATGCCGGGCCTGCAGGACGTTGCCGAACGGCTGTCGACGGCGTTCGACACCAGGGTCACGGTGAGCCTCGGCAAACGCAAGGGCAAGATCGTGGTGGAGTTCGGGTCGGTGGACGATCTGCAGCGCATTGTCGAACTGATGAGCGCCCAGAACGAGTGAAATCCGACGACCAACCACACGCGGTCGTTTTGTCACTGTGACAGTTCGCCGGTCCCCGGGCGGTCCGCGGATCGGCTTGCAAGGTAAAGCCCTTGTGTACCAATGATTTTGGGACGGGAGGCGGGCTCGGATGAGAATTTCGGTCGGGACTGGGCTGCAAGCCGCACACTCTCCTATCCTTGAGGTGCAGCCACGCACCTCCAGCCCGCGTGAAGTCCGGAGAATTTAGTGTCGACACGAATAACGCCGCTTCGGCTCGAGGGGTTCGAGCAGCTGCCCAAGCATGCGCGTCGCTGCGTGTTCTGGGAGGTCGATCCGTCCACCGTCGCGGGCGAGGATCACCTCACCGATCCGGAGTTCGAGAAGGAAGCATGGCTGTCGATGGTCATGCTCGAGTGGGGATCGTGCGGCCAGCTCGCCGTGCAGTCACCGCAGGGCGACGATTTCGATGCGCCGATCACCGGCGACGAACCGTGTCTGGGCTATGCGTTCTACGCACCGCCCGCGTCGGTGCCGCGGGCCCGGCTGTTCCCGACCGCCCCGGTGAGTGCCGACGCGATCCTGCTGACCACCGTCGGGGTCGACTCCGCCGAATGCGCCGAGGACATGTCGGCGGGCCTGCTGTCCGCCGTGATCACCGATCTGGTGCGACGCGGTGTGCGCGCGCTCGAGGCGTTCGCCTACACCCCGGCGCTCACCGAACTCGACGACCTCGCCGCGCTGCCTGCCGAACTCGCGCCCGTGGTACGAGTGCTGGGGGACTGCACGGTGGGGCAGTGCATGCTCGACGCCGAGTTCCTCAAGGACGTCGGTTTCACCGTGGTCGCCGCGCATCCGTACTTCCCGCGGCTGCGTCTGGAGCTCGACAAGGGCCTGGGCTGGAAGGCCGAGGTGGAGGCGGCGCTGGAGCGTCTGCTGGAGAGCGCCCGCCTGGAGGCACCGGTGGGCGCGGGTATGTGCTTCCCGTGAGCTGAATCAGCCTGTGAGCCAACCCTGTTGGGTGGTGAAAATGCGCGCGGCTCAGGCGCCGCGGCCGGCCTGTTCCACCGACAACTCGTGGGCGAGCAGTTCGGCGAACGTGAAAGTGCCTGTGGGCCGGTCGTTCTTGCCGAGCAGGTACAGACGCTTGACCGCCGCGAGAATACCCTCGGCGAGCGCGTCACGGGTCTGGGGTGACACCAGCAGCCCGCGGTCACCGGGATTGGTGATGTAGCCGATGTCGACCTGAACGGTGGGCATCCGGGTCAGGCGCAGCAGATCCCAGGTCCGGCCGTGCGTGCGGCAGTCGCGTAAACCGGTGCGCGCCACCACTTCCCGCTGGATGAAGTCGGCGAGGTTGCGCCCGATCGTCGACACCGAGCCGTGCGAGTTGCCGAAGTAGAACGAGGCGACACCGTTGGCCGCGGGGCTGGTCAGCGTCGCGCAGCGCAGGCTGATCATCAGATCCGCACCCACGCTGTTGGCGGTCTGGGCGCGTTCGGCATCCGACGGGCTGCGGTTCGGCGGCCGGGACGGGAAGGTGTCCATCCCGATCGCGGTCATCCGACCCTCCAGCCGGCTGGCGAGGTCCCACAGGATGTCGGCCTCACTGATGGGGCCGTTGGGGCCCTGCATGATCAGGCCGTGGTCCGAGCCGCCGCGGCCCGGATCGATGATGACCCGCTTGCCGGACAGGCGTGGACCGGACCGACGCACGAGTTCCTCTTCGCGGATGGCGTGCGGTGAGCCGCCCGTGACGCGCGAACCGAGGAAGTACAGCGAACGCAGGGTCTCCGGGCCGCAGATCCCGTCGGGATAGAGCCCGTACTCCCGCTGATACGACGTCAGCGCGTTGTGGGTCTGCAGGCCGAAATACCCGTCGACCAGGCCGGTGTAGAAACCCAGGTCCTGCAGCCGCGCCTGCAGCGTCGCCACGTCGTCGCCGTACATCGGGGCGCCGAACTGGTGCGACAGGATGCGCGCCCCGAGACGGTACGACGCCTCGCGCAGGGCGCGGTAGGTGGCCTCGCCGACGATTCCGTCGACGAGGAGGCCACGGTTCTGCTGAAATGCCCGGACAGCGTGGTCGAGTTCGTCATCGAACACATCGAGCGCCACATGGCGACCGGTGTTCAGGTCGGTGTCGGGGTTCTCGATGAGCCCGAGCGCTGCCAGTGCTGCCCGAATCTCGGTGACCGCACCGCCGCGATCACCGCGACGCAGACTCGACATACGGGGCCCTCCAGGCTGGTTGACGGCAATCTGCCGGACTAGCTAGGCAGCATTGTCTCAGACTCCGACCCGAATCCGGAAAACGCCAGGCGGGTCTCGGGGTACCTGTGATGAGCCCCCCAATGTGCCGTTCGGGTGATCAGAGGGCGTCGGAAAGCTCGCGCAGCAGCGCGGCCTTACCCTTCGCACCGACGATGCGTTTCACCGGAGCGCCGTCCTTGAACAGGATCATGGTGGGGATCGACACGACCTGGAAATCCCGCGCGGTGGCGGGGTTGGCGTCGACGTCGAGCTTGGCGACGGTGAGCTCGTCACCCTTCTCGGCGGCGATCTCCTCGAGCACCGGGGCGACCATCTTGCACGGCCCGCACCAGGTGGCCCAGAAATCGACCAGCACTGGCTTGCTGCTCTTGAGCACATCGGCGGAGAACGAATCGTCGGTAACCGCGACGGTCGCGCTGTCGGCACTCATGTATGTCTCCTGTCAGATCGAAAACGGTTGGGTGTCAGGCGTGTTCGGCGAGCCAACGCTCGGCGTCGATGGAGGCCGCACAGCCGCTGCCCGCGGCGGTGATGGCCTGGCGGTAGGTGTGGTCGACCAGATCACCCGCGGCGAACACCCCGTCGACCGAGGTGTAGGTGGTGCGGCCCTTGACCTGGACGTAACCCTCGTCGTCGAGCTCGACCTGACCGCGCACCAGCCCCGAGCGCGGATCGTGACCGATCGCGACGAACACGCCGGTGACGTCGAGCTTGGATTCCTCGCCGGTCACGGTGTCGCGCAGGCGCACGCCGGTCACCTTCGGGTCGCCCTCGATCTGGGTGATCTCGGTGTTGGTCAGGAAGGCGATCTTCTCGTTGGCGCGGGCCCGCTCCAGCATGATCTTGGACGCGCGGAACTCGTCGCGGCGGTGGATCAGCGTCACACTGCGCGCGAAGCGGGTGAGGAACGTCGCTTCTTCCATGGCCGAGTCGCCACCACCGACCACCACGATGTCCTGGTCGCGGAAGAAGAAGCCGTCACACGTCGCGCAGGTGCTCACACCCATGCCGAGCAGCGCCTCCTCGCCGGGTACGCCGAGGTGGCGGGCGGCCGCGCCCATCGCCAGGATGACCGCGCGGGCCTGGTGCGTCTCGTCGCCGACCACGACGGTCTTGACGGGGCCGTCGAGCGAAACGGCGTCGACGTCCTCCATGCGCAGGTCCGCACCGAACCGCAGCGCCTGCTCACGCATCTGGTCCATGAGTTCCGGACCGGTGATGCCCTCGCGGAAGCCCGGGTAGTTCTCCACCTCGGTGGTGGTCATCAACGCGCCACCGAACTGTGTGCCCTCGAACACCAGCGGCTTGAGCTGGGCGCGGGCCGCGTAGATCGCCGCGGTGTAACCGGCCGGGCCGGAACCGATGATGATGACGTCATGAACCGTCTGTGAAGTGGACATATGGGCCTTTCCGCCGGAAATTTCCCGGCACCGTCAACAACACCAGCCTATGCTGCACTGTTCCCGCTCCCAGTGTGGGACCGAACGCACGCTTTGCCGCAAGACTACGGACGTGCGGCCGGTTGCCGGAGCACCGTCCGGGCGATCGGTTCGGGTGCGTCGCCGGAACCGCAGTCGGCGGGAACCACGAGCGCCGCGAGCGTGCCGGGCCGGTCCTCGGGCAGCAGGAACAGCACCCCGGCACGCCCGCCGACCTGCAGCGGACGCGCGCCGAGCACATGTACCCCTGGCGGGTAGCCGAGCGCGGCCAGGCAGCCGGTGCGCCGGGCCGGGTCGGCCAGCGGTCCGTAGTCCGGCGGGACCGCCAGAACCGCGAGCAGCTGCTGCTCGGTGAGGCCGACATCGGTCGGCCGGGGTTTGGCGGTGATGTGGCCGAACTGTGCCGTCGGGGCCTGCGGGGCAGGTTCCTGCCGTGGCAACGTCGCGACGCCGACGGCCACCGCGGCCAGCACCGCGCCGCCGCCCACGACCGCGCCGAGACGGCGCCAGCGGCGGACCCGTGCCGGGGTCTCGGCGGTGCGCAGCGCCGCGATTAACTTCGCGCTCACCTCGGCAGGTACCGGCGGAGCCGTCTCCGGGCCGAGCTCGGCCACGTCGCGGCGGACCCGGTCGAGGGCCGCGAGCATGTCCGCGGCCGCGGGATCGTCACGCACGCGCCGGCGCACCCGGGCCGCGGTAGCGTCGTCGAGGAGACCGGCCTGCAGGTCGGCCAGCAGCTCAGGGGTGATCGGCCCCTCGATAGGCGCTCGCGGGCTGCGGTTCATCGCCATCAAAATACTGCAGCGTGCGGGCCAGTTTGGCTCTGGCGCGGGCACATCTGCTCTTGATGGTGCCCTCCGCGACGCCGAGCAGCCGGGCGGTCTCGGCGATCGAATAGCCCTGCATGTCCACCGCGACCACCGCGGCGCGCTGCTCGACCGGTAACTGCAGCAGGGCGCGCTCCACCATGATCGCCGTGGCGACCCGCGGTGCCGGATCACCCGCCGGGTCGTGGAGGTGGTCGACGTGGACCAGGTCGACGTAGTGCGCGGCCGCCGGCCGAGATCGGGCGCGGCGCAGGCGATCCAGGCAGGTGTTGACCACGATGCGGTGCAACCAGCTGCTCACCGCGCAGTCGAACCGGAACGTCGCCGCGGTGCGGTGCGCCTTGAACAACGCCTCCTGCACCACATCGTCGACATCGTCGAGGTGGCTGCTGGTCAGGTAGGCCAGCCGGCGCAGCTGCGGGTGGTGGCGCAGCACGAGCGCCTCGAAGGCGTACCGGTCGCCGGCGACGTGGGCCGCGAGCAGTTCGGCATCCGAGCGCATGTGCGCCGCCCCCGCAAACTGTCCCCGTCCCACATGCCGAACCTAAACGGTGCCGGGGCCCGTCCCGGACACTTGTTTCGGCGGCAGGGGTGAACGGCGAGGTCAGCGGCGTCGGGCGGTGGGGATAACCGGATCAGGACGCGGCTTTGACCGTGATGTCGGAGATGTCGGTCTTGCTCTTGCCGTCCACGGTGCCCAGCGTCGAGATCCACACCAGCAGGTACTGCGTCGGTGCGGCCCGGCCCACCGAGATCGTGTTGGCCCCCGGCTTGAGCGTCGTCGGCGACGTCAGCTCGGTGGTGTCCGACAGCGACGACGGGGACGCGCTGTTGGCCGACCGGATCTGCACCGCGGTGCCGGTGCTGGTGACGTTGAGGTCGACCGATCCGATCACGGTGGGCTGCGGCAACTGCAGGATCAGCCCGACGCCGTTCTTGAACCCGGGGAACGGCTCCGGGTCGGAGTAGGTGTCGGTGGACCACATCGTGCTGCTGCTGCCGTCGATCGCCAGGTCGGCCTGGCCCGGGTTGTCGGCCTCACCCTCGGGCGAAAACACCGTGGCGCGAACGGGTTTCACCGTGGCGCCGGCGGACGAGGTGGCGCCCTCGGACTCGGTTTCCGAACTCGGCGCGTTCAGGCCGAGCTGGTCGCGGTTGATGCCGCCACCCACGTCGCCGAAGATCCGGCTCAGGATCGTCGCCATCACCACCAGCGCGACGATGATGATCGCCGCGCCCGCCGACAACCCCACGATCAGCGCCCGGCGCCTGCGCGCCTCGGCATCGGCGCCGTCCTCGTGCTGGGTGCGGGCGTCGGCGGCGGCCGGGGTCTGGTCGACGGACTCAAGAAGTTCGGTGCGGTCGGCGATCGCGGTCGCCTGCTGCAGCAGGTTCAGCAACGTCGGCGCGCTGCGGATACCGCCGCCGGGCTGCACCGCCCTGGCCGCGGCGGCCGAGATCTGGAACGGGATGTCGCGGTCGACGGCGCGAGGTTCGACGGGCTGGCCCGCCGCGTCCAGCGCCGCCGGTTCCAGCCCGCTGGGCTGACCCGATTCGGGCAGCGGCCAGCGGTTGACCAGCAGGGCGTACAGCGCGGCGCCGATACCGCGGATGTCGTCGTCGGGCGTGGCGTCGGGCATCGTCGCGGGGAACGCCAGGGCGACATCGCCCTCGATGCTCACACGCACGCGGCTCGGATGGTCGATCGACAACGCCACCCCGGCGCGGTGCGCGGCCTCGGCGGCCGCGGCCAGCGACTGGATGGCGCGCGCGCCGCCGATCGGGGACGGCGCGGTGTCGGCGACCTCGGCCAGTGATCCGCCGCGGATCCACTCGGAGACGATCAACCCGCCGGACCCGCTGTGCGCGACGTCGAGCACGCGGGCGATGCCGGGCACGTCGATGCGGCTCAGTTTGAGCGTGCGCGCCAGGATGTCCTGGACCTGAGAATCGGGCAGTTTGGCGTCGGGGTCGACGAAGGTGAGCGCCACCTGCCGGTCCAGCGCCGTGTCGAGCGCCTGCCAGAACTGCAGGTGCGGCGGGCCGCCGTGGAACACCAGCAGCCGGTAGCGGCCGTCGGCGATGGTCGCGCCGGGGATCAGGTGGACGTCCTCGGCCGCGGTGGCCGACTCGACGGCGGGCTCGCGCGGCGGGGCAAAGGAGATCGGTTCCCGGGTGGGGTCGCCGCCGTAATCGGCGGGCGGCCGCCCGGAACCGTTGGACATCGTGACGGTTTCCTCGACGGTGGGCGCGGCGCCCACGGCCTCGCTCTCGTCGTCGGCGACGTCGGGCTGGAAATCGTCGGGCGCCTGGCGGGGCAGCTTCGTGGTCGCGGTCCCGTCAAGTGCCGGGCCGCCCGCAGATTCGTCGGTCACCGGTGATCCTTTCCGAGTCCCCGCTCCGGCAACGGAGGCCGGAGCCCCTGTCCAGCCGGGGGTCGGGGTGGACGGCCCCCGGTCGGGAGAAGAATTTCTCTGATCAGGGTACGTGACCGCCCCGGTCGTCCGAGGCCGGACAGCCCGACCGATAGTTTGCAGGGCTACCTTCTCGGCGGCGTCAACGGCGGGTGTTTCTTTGCCGCCGGTGCGGCCCAGCCGCCGCCGGACGACGCGGATCGCGGCCTGCGCCTCGGGCACTTTCGCCGCCGTCAGCACTCCAGCAATGATCGGGACCATGATCAGCCCCAGCGCGACGAGGCGGATCATCGAACCGCCCGCACCGAAGCGAACGGTCAGCGTCTCCAGCCCCAGTAGCTGATCGGCGATCACCGCAACGAGGACCGACAGTAGCGACGCGGTGAGCGTCACCAGGATGGTGCGCACCACGGTGAGGTTCACCAGCCTGCCGTCGGGCGGGTCGAGGTTGGCGCGCAGCAGGACGTGACCCACGATCGCGCCCGCCATGAACCCGAGCCCGTTGGCCGCGCCGAGGTAACCCGCCACCATCTCCGGGTTGTCCGTCAGATGCGGCGCGGCGACCGATCCGGCGATCTTCACGAGCGTGATGACGACGATGACGATGATCGGTGTCCACGGTTGTTCCCTGGCGTAGAACACGCGCAGCTGCAGCAGCACCAACGCGTAGGGGATCAGGGTGAACGCCGACAGCGTGATGGCCAGGCCCAGGTAGTTGGCCGAGGCCGCACTGAACTTGCCGTAGGCGAACAGCGCGCTGCCGATCGCGGGACCGCCGACGGTCATCATCGCCACGATCGGGATCAGCGTGATCATCGTGAGCCGGGTCGCGAGCGACAGGTCGTCGAGCACCGCGGGAATGTCGTTCTTGGCGGCGTTGCGGCTCAGCCGCGGCATCACGACCGTGAGCACCGTGACGCCGATCATCCCGAACGGCAGCATGAGCACGAGCCAGGTGTAGTTGTAGATCGCAGGCCCGGACGCGGCCGCGGTGCTGGCGATCTGGTTGCCCACGATCAGGCCGATCTGGCTGATCAGCACGTACAGGATCATCGCGGCGGCCATGCCGCCGAACTTCTTGAGCCGGTCGTCGATACCCCACAGCGGGCGCAGGCTGATCCGCTCGGCGCGGATCGCGAGGAACACCACCAGGGTCTGGGCGACGACGCCGAGCGTGGTGCCGATGCCGAGCACCAGCAGCTTGGGGTCGCTCATGCGGACCGGGTCGAGGGTGATCTCGCCGGGCATCAGGACGAACACCCCGATGGTCAGGATCGCGACGACGTTGTTGATGACGGGTGCCCACGCCGGCGGCCCGAACACGTTGCGGGTGTTCAGGATCGCCATGAACACCGAGGACAGCCCGTAGAACAGCACCTGCGGCAACAGCAGGTAGGCGAACGCCGTGGTCAGCGGGTTGTCGACCTGTGGGTCGTCGCCCAGCATGACCCGCACCAGCAGCGGTGCGCACACCACCGACAGCGCCGTGGTCACCAAAAGCAGCGTGGTGGCCAGGGTGAGCAGGCGCCGCACGAACGCCGTGCCGCCGTCGGGATCGTCGCGTTCGGCGCGCGCGAGCACCGGCACGAAGATCGCCGTGAAGGTCGCCTCCAGCACGAGCGCGGCGACCATGTTGGGCAGCTGGTTGGCCACCGAGAACGAGCTGAGCAGCGCGTCGCCGAGGATGTAGGCCAGCAGCGCCATGCGCATGAACCCGGTGATGCGCGAGATCAGCGTCGCGAACGCCATGCCCCACGACCGCGACACCACGGCGGCGTCGGACAGTTCGGGGCGCCCGGCCTTGCGGCGGGGCGCGGGTCCGCGCGGGATGCGCCGAGGTCCGGGTGGCCGCTGCGGCTGGGTCGCGCTCATCGCCGCCCGTCCGCGGGCGTGTCGGCGGGTGTGTCGTTTTCCGGGAACGCGAGTGCCACCTCGAGCGGGTCGTGATGCTCACCCGGCGGGGTCAGGTCCGCGCGGTCGGGTTGGCCGCGGAACCGGTGCCACAGCCGTCGGCCGGCGAGCAGGAACAGCACCGCACCGGCGGACAGCGTGATGAAGAACAGCACCTTGCCGTAGGCGTTGGAGTGCACCGAGAGCCGCACGGGTTCACCGAGCGGCAGCCCCTCGACGGTCTGCAGCGCGACGTCGACGGCGAATCGTTGGGTGAAGTGCACCTCGATCGGTACCCGCAGCGGCAGATAACCGGGCGGCAGCACGATCTCACCCATGTCGGTGACGGTCATGCCGGGCGGGGCGTCGATGTGCAGGCGCACCCGGATCGGTACCGGAAGGTCGTTGCGCAGCGCCATCGGCAGCGGGCTGCGTTCGGTGGCCAGCGTGTACGCACCGCCCGGGTTGACCACCGTGACCGCGGCGAACATGTCCTCGACACTGCGCGCCACGGTGCCGAGGCGGTGGCGCGCGTCGGCGTTGCGGTCCGCGGGCGGCACCGACTGGCTCAGCGCGCGCAGCATGTCCTCCCGCAGCGGCGCGGTGTACTGCACGCCGGTCAGCCCGGTGCGCTCGTCGGTGGTCAGCGCGGCGGTCAGACCCCACAGCCGGCTGGTGACACCCGCGATTCCGCCGATGATGTCGTCGTCGATGCGGCTGGTCGGGTTGCCGAACACCTCGGGCGCCGACTGCGCCGGCTCGGGGGGCAACGCGTCACCCTGCGCGATCACGGCGCTGAGCGGGCGGGGCACCGCCAACCCGGCGTGGATCGTCGTCGCGACGGCCGTGAGGATCGCCTGCGCGTCGTCGGGTCCCAGGCTCCACACCATGGGCGGCATCACGATCTGGGTGCGCGGGGTGAGTTCGGGCGAAAGACCCCGCCACAGCAGGGCACCCAGCGCCGACTGCCGTCGGGCGAGTTGCGAGTCGTGGTCGACGGGGATGTCCAGCGACGGGTCCAGGTACGACGGCGCGACCGGGTCGCTGCCCGCGCCGGCCATGGCCGCACCGACGGCCGGGTCGAACGGGGCCACGGTCACCGTCGGGCTGTAGCGCATCGCGGTCAGGTCGGCGCTCTGCGGTGTGCCGGTCTCCTCCGTGGACACCGGCGTGGCCCCGATCGCGACGGTCCGGGTGCCCTGCGCCGACAACAGGTCGAGCGCGGGACGGGTCAGCGGCCCGTCGCCGACGAGGGTGGCGCCGCGGGTGGTCCTGACCCCGAGGATCTGGTCGACGATGTCGGCCGGGCTGGTCGTGGCGATGCTGCTGAGGCCGCGGTCGCCGACGCGGTGCAGCGCGGCGAGATCGGCCTGGGCGTAGGTGGTGGCGGTCACGCACATGCGCTGGGCCAGCCCGCGCAGCCGGTTGAGCCAGGAGATCGCGGCCTCCTGTCCGGTGCCAGGACGCGTGCGGGTGGACCGCCCGGCGTCCGGCCCGTCGTTGACGACGTAGCCCGCGGTCATCGCGTTGACCGTGACCAGCAGGTCCGGGTCCACCGCGAGACACATCGCCGAGCGCACCTGACCGGAGGAGTCCACGGTGGGGCCGGTCGCGAAATCGACCGCCGCCAGCAGGGTGTCCAGGCGGCCACCGGGTGCCAGCTCGGCGGCCAGGTCGTCGTCGACGAGGCGCACCGGTGTGGTGCCGCCGGGTGCGCCCGCGGCGAGCCGGGGCCGGTCGGCCAGTGGCCACAGCACGGTCAGCTGCACCGGATCGGAGGTGTCCGGCGCGACCACCGCGTTGAGGTTCTCCTCCGCCGACGCACCGTCGGACGGCTGATCGGGCGGGACGCCGAGCACCGGCAGCAGGAACCGCGCGTCGTCGAGGCGGGCCGGGGCGCCGTAGTCGGGGGTGCCGTTGACGTTGATCAGCACCGGGTAGACGCCCGGCTGCCCGACGTCGAGCGACGGGCGGTCGCCCGCGCGCAGCGGATAGGACAGCGAGAACGGCACGGACTGCCCGCGCTGCATCTCGGGGGCGACCGTGACGAACTGCGCGACCGGTTCGAACTGGTCCAGGTTGCCGCTGAGGTCGGTGCGCAGCTGCGTCGACGACGACACCGCGCGCGCATGCTCCATCCGGATGACGACATCGCGCACGGGCCGGTCGCCCACGTTGCGCACGACGCCACTGACGGTCACGGTCGCGTCGCTCGTCGTGGTGACGATGTCGGGGGAGATCCGGTCGATCCGGATCTGCAGGAACCGCGCCTGGTCGGGCTGCGCGCCCGCGCGGGGCAGCAGATCGGGTCCGCCTGCCGGGACGATCATCGACAACAGCGCAAGCATCGCCGTCACCAGCAGGACCCGCGCGACCCTGTAGCCGGCCCGGATCACGGTCCCTGTCCGCATCCGTTCGTGCGCCGGCGGGCCTGGGGCTGAGCGGAGTCGTCGCGGCGGTTACGGGTGTGGGAATGCGTCTGCGCGCGTCGCCGCGGCGCGCTGTGGGGCAGCGGCGGCAACGCCGCCGGGCCGCCGGAGTGCAGCTTGTCGATCAGCTCGCCGGCCACCTCGGCCAGTCTGCGTTCGTCGGCGTAGGCCAGCCGCGACGGAAGTTCGCGCAGCGGCACCCAGGCCACCTCGGTGACCTCGACGTCGTCGTCGGACAGCTCGCCGCCGAGGAAACGCATGAGGTAGTGGTGCACGGTCTTGTGCACGCGCCTGCCTTCGGTGACGAACCAGTAGTCGATGCTGCCGAGCGCCGCGAGCACGCTGCCCTGGATCCCGGTCTCCTCGGCGACCTCGCGGATCGCGGTCTGCTCGGCGGTCTCGCCGCGTTCGATGTGGCCCTTCGGCAGCGACCACAGCATCCGGCCCCGCCGGTCGAGCCGCCCGATCAGGGCCGCCACCTGTGCGTCCTTGGGACCGTCGATGCCGTCGATGACGAGACCACCCGCGGACGTCTCGTGCACGGTCCGCAACCGGTCCGGTGGCCTGCGCGGCCTGGACTTGCGTTGTTTGGACTGGTCCTTGGGCGTGGGATTGGCGCCGCCCGCCGGTGCACCGCGACCGGGACCGGGCTTCTTCTCAGCCGAAGGTGCCTGGGGTGAGGTGGTGGCGGCCTGCTCGGCGCGGGTGTCGGTGGCGGCTTCGGTGTGATGCTCGGCACCTGCGGCGGGTGGGCCTGCGGCCCGCTGTGCACGGCGATGGCCACGGCGCCGGCCTCGGCGTCGTCGTGGTTTGGCCTGTTCGCCGTCGGACACCCAAGCGATAGTAGCTGCCACGCGGGGCGGCTCCTGCCGCACTCGCCGGTAGCGCGCACGCCACGCGCATTAGGCTCATCGAACGTGCCCGAAGCTGCTGCTACTGATGCCGAACTGCTGGCCGGTGCGCTGGTTGCGTTGAATCGCCGCGCCGGGGTCCTGCGCGAGCTCGGCGCGGTGTTCGCCGCCGCAGGCCATGAGCTGTACCTGGTGGGCGGGAGCGTGCGCGACGCGTTGCTGGGCCGGCTCACCGACAGCAGCGACCTCGACTTCACCACCGACGCCAGGCCCGAACAGATGCAGAAGTTCCTGCGGGGCTGGGCCGATGCACTGTGGGACACCGGCATCGAGTTCGGCACCATCGGCGTCGGCAAGGGCGGGGACCGTCTGGAGATCACCACGTTCCGCGCCGACAGCTACGACCAGGTGTCGCGCAATCCCACCGTCGAGTTCGGCGACAACCTCGGCGACGACCTGATCCGCCGCGACTTCACCATCAATGCGATGGCGGTGCGCATCACCGCCGACGGCCCCGGCGAGTTCCACGATCCGCTGGGCGGGCTGGCGGCCGCGCGCGAGCGGGTGCTGGACACGCCGTCCGCACCCCAGGTGTCGTTCGGCGACGATCCGCTGCGCATGCTGCGCGCGGCGCGGTTCGTCTCCCAGCTGGGTTTCACGGTCGCACCGCGCGTGCTCGAGGCGCTCATCGAGATGGCGCCGCAACTGGAGCGGATCACCGCCGAGCGGGTGGCCGCCGAACTCGACAAGCTGCTGCTGGGCGCCGACCCGGTCGCCGGGATCGACCTCATGGTGCAGACCGGCATGGGGGCGGTGGTGCTGCCCGAGGTCGGCGACATGCGCATGGCGATCGACGAGCACCATCAGCACAAGGACGTGTACTGGCACTCGCTGACCGTGCTGCGCCAGGCGATCGACCTCGAGGACCCGTTGCCTGAGGGCGGACCCGACCTGGTGTTGCGGTGGGCCGCGCTGCTGCATGACATCGGCAAGCCCGCGACCCGCAGGCACGAGCCGGATGGGGGAGTGAGCTTCCACCACCACGAGGTGGTCGGCGCCAAGATGGTCCGCAAGCGGATGCGGGCGCTCAAGTACTCCAAGCAGATGGTCGAGGACGTCTCGCAGCTGGTGTACCTACATCTGCGGTTCCACGGCTACGCCGACGACAAGGGGACCGGGAAGTGGACCGACTCGGCCGTGCGCCGCTACGTCACCGACGCCGGGCCGCTGCTGGGCCGGCTGCACAAGCTGGTCCGCGCCGACTGCACGACCCGCAACAAGCGCCGCGCGGCGCGGCTGCGCGCCAATTACGACGACCTCGAGGCCCGCATCGCCGAATTGGCCGCCAAGGAGGATCTGCAGCGGGTCCGCCCCGATCTGGACGGCAACGAGATCATGCAGATCCTCGGCATCCCGCCGGGCCCGCAGGTGGGCGAGGCGTGGAAGCACCTCAAGGAGCTGCGCCTGGATCGCGGGCCGCTCAGCCGCGACGAGGCCGTCGACGAATTGTTGAAATGGTGGAACGCCAAAGGCTGATCGTGCGTCTGATCAGTCATGGACTACTGCCTGGGTGACCCCGACGGCACGGCCACCATGTGGACCGCGCCGCCCGCCATCGACACCGACGGTGACGGTGCTCCCGACGGTGTCGGGCTCGACATCGACGGCGACGGACGCCGCGACGACGTGCTCGCCGATCTCGACGACGACGGTGTCGCCGATCATCTGCTGCGCGACCTCGACGACGACGGTCACGCCGAGAGCTTCTACACCGACGACGGTTCGGGCACCTGGGCGGTCAGCGTCGACCGCTCCGGGCAAGTCCGCTGGTTCGGCCTCGACGGCGTCGAGAACACAAGCGGCCCAGGGTCATTGGTGGACTTCGACGCCGATGGTGAGGCGGATGACCGGCTGGTCGACACCGACGGCGACGGTTTGGCCGACCAGGTGCACACCGACGGTACGGCGCACGTCGACACCGACCGCGACGGCCGCTGGGACCTCAAGCTCGTCGACGACGACGGTGACGGCCGCGCCGATTCCGCCACCCCGCTGTAGCCGTAGCCGTAGCACCGCGAGCGTGCGTGGCTGCCCCCCGACACACCGTAAAACCCCAGCACTTCACGCACGCTCACCCGCCGGATGCTCAATATGATCGGGTCATCGATGCCCTGTCGGACTAGCTTCCGAAGGTCGCCGATCATTTGGAGGCTGACGACGCAGGCGACCACTCGTGAAGGACATTGCCGTCCTTGCCAACTCGCGGACGGCCCTGCTGAGCCTTGACGAATCCGTGCGCAGGCATTGGTGGCGGCCGCTGCCGCAAGGCCGCTCCTCCTGATTCTCGGGTCCGCACACCTCGCACCACTCGATCAGTCTCGATGCCTGTGGACTGATCCAGGGCTGATGAGCGATCGGGTTACGCCGAAGACATCGCAGAGCTTTCCGCGACTCGCGGTTTCGCGTGTCAAGTTATCGCCAGACCGGCATCGCGCGCCGGTCCCTGTCCCGTAATACGGGACGGTGACGGTGACTCGAGCGTGATCGACATTCATCCTGTGTGAAGCCGCATCGGCCACTGTTGTTCATTCGTCGGAACGGACCACCTTGAAACCCATCGACGCAAGCCCACACGCAATGACAGTCGATGTCGCCATCATCGGCTTCGGGCCGGTGGGAAAGGTTCTCGCCATTCAATTGGGCCGCCGCGGTCACACCGTGATCGTTGCCGATCGCAATGAAGCCGGCTATCCGCTACCGCGCGCAGTCACCCACTGTTCAGACTTCGCTCGCATCCTCCAGTCGATCGGCCTAAGCCCGGACACGATTCCCCACATCACCGAGCCCTACGACGACATGTACCGCTGGCGCAACAGCGATGACGACACCCTGCTCGATGTCGACTGGAGCGGTCGGGGCGAATCAGGTTGGTACAACACGTATTTCTTTCATCAACCCGCCCTCGAAGACGCACTCGACGCGCTCGTCGAATCATTGGACAACGTTCGTGTGATGCGCGGCTGGGAGGCGACAGCCCTGAGGCAGCGCGAGGATTGCGCGACCGTAGATCTCCAGTCGAACTCGACCGATGCCTCACTGGCGATCGAGGCCGGCTGGGTCATCGGTGCCGACGGCGCCAACAGCAAGGTCCGCCAGTGGGCCGCGCTAGATTGGCACAACGACGGCTACTACTTCGACTGGCTGGTGGTCGACGTGAAGCCGTCCCGTGCATCGGAGTTTCCGCATATCGCGGTACAGAACTGTGACCACAGGCGTCCGGCGACCATGGTCCCGGGTGGACCGGGCCGGCGAAGGTGGGAGTTCATGCGCCTGCCACATGAGAGCCGTGAGGAACTCAGCAAGGCGGCAAAGGCATGGGAGTTGCTTGCGCCCTATGGGATCGACCCCGGCAACGCTCACCTCGAGCGCCACGCGGTATACACCTTCGGGGCGTGCTGGGCCAACCAGTGGCGTAACGGGCGTGTGATGATCGCCGGTGATGCCGCGCATCTGATGCCCCCGTTCGCCGGCCAGGGCCTCGGGGCCGGGATGCGCGATGCGATGAACCTGTCGTGGAAGCTCGATGCGGTCTTGCGGGGATGTGCCGATGCCACGCTGTTGGACACGTACGGCAGCGAACGTCTCCACCACGCGATGGCATTCGTGAAGTTCTCCACCTCGCTGGGGCAGGTCATCTGCATCACCGACGAGCACGAAGCGGCCGCGCGCGATGAACGCATGATCGCTGACTGGCGCGCCGGGATGACCCCTCCCGCTCCCCCGCGACCCGGCCTGGGCGCGGGCCTGCATGTCGGCGACGCCGGCGGAATGCTCGCCAGGCAAGGGCGCGTCCGGATAGGTTCCGCCGCACCTGCACTTTTCGATGATGCGCTGGACGGACCCGGCGCGGTCATCACACGATCCGCGGCGACACTGGCGCAGATCCCCTCCGAAGCGTGCGCCCACTTGGCGAATCTCGGCATCGCCATGGTCGCGTTGGCGGGTCGGCCGTGTGCAGGCACCGTTGTCGTCGATGATGTCGACCGCACCTACCACACGTGGCTCGATGAACTTCGCGCCGACACCATCGTGATCCGCCCGGACTTTCACCTCTATGGTGCCGGGCCGGCCGACCAGACCGGGGACCTCGTCGCCGGCATGCTCACCCGCATCGGCGGGCAGTCCGTGCGGTCGGCACGCCCGGTATGACGAACATGACGCCGATCGACTGGAATGTGCTCCTCGATCCCCAAACCCCTACCGGTGGAGACGGGGTATTGCCGATCGGAAGACGGGACCCTGCACATTGCAGTTCGCACCGACATGCATGACTGCAAGGCCGAGATGTTCGGGTGGTGTTGTTGCACGCCCACAACGAATTCACGTCTCTTTCCCGCATCTTGGGCGGCCTGTACGTCGCCGGGAATCGGGAGAAGGTGGTTCCGCCTGCCGGTGACCGGGTCGCAATCAGTTGCCTTGGAGCGCGGTGAGCGGGTTGATTCGGATGAGGCTTTCGATGGCGCGGTCACGCTTCTCGCGGAACCGCGCAGTAGGCATGACGACCGCCACCGCCTGCAGCGCACCGGTAGGGCCCTGAAAGGCGGTGGCGACCGCGCATATTCCGAGGTCGTGCTCCTCAGCGTCCACCGCGATGTGGGTGCTTCGCACCTCGTCGAGCCTGGCCATGACGGCCCGCCGGTCGGTGACGGTATGCGCGGTAAACCGTTGCAGCGGTGGAGAGAGAAGCTCTGCCACCTGATCGTCGGGGAGCTGGGCCAGCAATGCCATACCGACACAGCTGGCGTGCAAAGAGAAGCTCTTACCGACCTTGGTGACGCCGTGGAGGCGGTTGACAGAGGCGAGCTGGTCCACCACCACCACCTCACGTCCGCTGAAGACCGCGAGTTCGACGTTCTCGCCGACCTCACGCACAAGCCGCGCCAGCAGGGGCCGGTTGTTGGCCAGTAGGTGCAGATGCGCGTTCATCCCGAACTTGAGCAGGCCCGGGCCCAGAGAGTAACCATGCCGGTCGGCTGCCCGAACCAGGTACAGGCTGCGCTCAAGAGACTGCACGATGCGATGCACCGTAGACCGGGGCAGACCCGTACGGGTGGCGAGCTCACTGAGCGTCAGTGGTTTCGACGCTTCGGCGACCGCGTCCAGGACCAGCGTGGAACGACCTATGTCAGCCACTTTCGGCCCGCGTCCACGTTCTGGTCACCGTCAAGGCCGTTATCGACCACGTTCGCGCATCGACAGTGAGCGCGTACTCGCCGAGCGTATGCAGCAGAGGTTCCGGAGTGAACAACCAACGCGTGTAGTGGGCGAACGCATGCCAGAAAGGTTCCTCACCGGGCTCCACCCGAAGGTTGCTCACATCGTGCCGATGCGCCCCAGGCGGTGCCCACAGCCCGGCAAAGAACGGTTGAGCGTCATCGATGGTCTCGAAGCCGTTGCCCGGGAAACGGACCCGCGCGTGTCCGAGAAGACCCACGGCGGCCGTGATGTCCTTGCGGTCGGCGATGTCGACGTAGGCGTAAAGCAGGTTGGCCACATGGTGGCGGGCCACCTCTCCGGTCGTCGTACTCGACGCGGTGACGCTCATGAGACTCCCTGCTCCCACTGCCGTAAGTATGCGCGCCCGTAATCGTTGCCATGCGGGGTACGGAGAACGGTGTGAACATGGAAGGGCTTGGGGGTGTCGTAATCGAGGAACACACCGCAGTGGTGATCGAGTTCAGCGATGATGACCGGTGATTGGACGCGATAGTAGAAGACGTCGCCGGGCCGGTGCCCACCGATCCAGCTGAACCAGGTCTGCGAGAGCATCTGCCGTACTTCCCGCATCCGCGCGACTCTGGGCCCTTCCGGTAGGAGCACCACGAACTGTTCGACGATCGCCAGCACCAGTTCCTTTGCCCGGTCGGACAGCTCAGCGACAGGTACGCCCTCAAACGGGATCTGCCGATTGTCCTGGAACGCGCCGGCCAGATGGCGTTCGTCGCCTGGATGGACACGCCCCGGCGGCATCGCGGGATCCACCATCTGCTCGTAAATGATTGCGGCCGAACGCTGTTCGGGAGTCAGCTCGGCCATCAGCGCCAAACCCAGCTCGATGCGAGGCCCGAACGAGGTGACCCCGGCATGCTCGCCCTCATCGATCTCATTGGGTTCGGCGCCCAGGAACAACGGGCTGATGACCATCCGTCCCTCGACCACAAAACAGTTGATGGCCAGGTGGTGGCCGAACAACTGCCATCCCCACGGTCTGGTCTCATGAGGTGTGCCGTAGAGCGCCAAGTTGTAACTGAACTCGTTGAGGATGCTCGGCAGCCCGACGATCTCGCCCAGGAACCCGTTGATCAGCATCATGTTGTGGGCCAACTCGTAGCCCTGCGGGCTCAACGACGACGCCATCAACCGCAGGGCTTTACGCCGGATGTCCGCGGATTCGAATTCAAGACGTATCCCCGTGTCGAACTGCATGAATTCCGGATTTGCCCAGGTCTGCCATTCCGGAGCGTCGACGCGATGCTGGATCCGCTGACGACTGTCGTCATCGAGGGCCGCCAACAGATCGACCGCCGCAGCCACCATCGCCGAGACCGGTGCCCGCTCCCCCGGTCGGGCCGGTTCAAAGCAGTGCAGGTCATCGCGCAGCCTGCCGTCCTCGGTAACCCCTCGAAACTCGTTCAGATACAACGGCGTCCAGCCCGCGACGAGATCGCCGGTGAACGTTCCCTCCTGTCGCGCGGCCTCGCGGTAGGCGTAGGCATCCATCCCCCGCACCTCGACCAGCCGGGGATGGTCCGGCGGGAAGAGATACTTCCGAAAGTTGCTGGTCATCACAGCCCTCTCACGCGGTGACATTGTGGCGGGTGACAACATCGCGCACGGCGGTCTCGTGCCCGGCTTCGATGGCGTCGACAAGCTCGCAGTGGATCTGCAGGCGTTGTTGCCGGTATTCGTCGGTCATCTGATCGCCGATGGGCGACGAGGTGGATCGGAGGTGGCCGAGGGTTCCCACATAGACCGCTCGCGCCATCTCATTCGGGCAGATCTCGGCGATCCGCTCGTGCAGCACCCAATTCGCCCGGACGAAGTCTTCCCATGTTCTGGTCTGTTCCATGCCGACGAGCAAGGCCCGCAGGTCCGCGACATCGCGGGTGGTGCGGTGACGTGCCGCTGTGGTGGCGATCAGAATCTCGAGGTGCTCCCGTAACTCGACGGCGTCGGCCACCGTCTCGGGGTGGTCGGGCACCCGGAGGAGGGTCCGACGCATCCGCACCACCGGGCCCGCGTCGGCGACGAACAATCCGCCGCCCCGGCCGGGGCGAATCTCGATGATTCCGCGGTCGCGCAACAGACGAACCGCCTCGCTGATTGTTGAATACGCGAATTTCGTTTCCGCTCGCAGCGATTCCAGCGTGCCGATCGACTCGCCGGGCCGAAGCCCGCCGTCGCGGATCCGGGCATCGAGAACGGCCGCGAGCTGTTCGGCCCGGGTGTGCTGACCGAGATTCGATGGCATCGCGTCGACCATGCGGCGACGAGCGGAGGCGCCCGCTTGCCTCTCGGGTGGATGGTCCGGCATAGTCGTCATTCAACCACATAAACCTTCGAAAGGTTAGAGGGTTTTCAGCGGGAGGAGGAGAAGCCTATGCGCGTCGTCGGCATCACGCGGACCGGATCGGATCACGTCGAGGTCGCCGCCCTCACGGATGCGGACGACGCGGTACGGGTTCTCGCGCCTCTCGACGAGTTCTGGCGTGATCCAGGGAGCTATCTGACCCGGGACACCGGCGGAACCACCTTCCCGCGCGGTGAGGTCACCCTGGTGCCGCCGGTTCTACCCGGCGCGAAGGTGATCTGTATTGGCCTGAACTACCTCAGGCATCTGGCCGAGGGCAGCTACCGGGCCGAACCCCTGCCCGAATATCCGACGCTGTTCGCGCGCTGGCCCTCCACGCTCACCGTCGACGGCGCAGAGATTCCCGTCCCCGTCGACGAAGAAGGGCTGGACTGGGAGGGCGAGGTGATGGCCTGGGTGGGCCGCGAACTTTACTGTGCCACAGCAGATGAGGCGGTCGATGCCGTGGTCGGCTACTCGACGTTCAACGACGTCACCGCGCGCCGCGCGCAGAAGACCACCTCGCAGTGGATCCTCGGAAAGAACGCGGACTGCTCAGGTCCGCTGGGGCCCCTCGTCCCGGCCGACTATGTCGGCGACCTCCGCGACGGCCTGCACATCCGCACCCGGGTCAACGGCGTGACGGTACAGGACGCCTCGACGGATGACATGGTCTACGCGGTCGGAGAGACCCTGGCGTACATTTCGCGCACGATCACGCTCAGGCCCGGTGATCTGTTGGCCACGGGCACTCCGTCGGGCGTCGGTTACGCCCGCAACCCGGCCTGGCTGCTACACCCCGGCGACCGCGTCGAGGTAGAGGTGGAGAAACTCGGCGTCTTGCGCAACACCATCGTGGCTGCGCAACGCCGGCCAGCACATTGCTGACCTTCGCTCGGAGAAAGAAAACTCAAGCGAGCCCGCAAACACGGGAGTGGAAGCCCAGAGGATGCAGCACCCGGGGACGGAGACGGTCGAGATATCCCTGTCACCGTCAGATCCACGGATGTGATCGAGATCGCCTGGCACGCGGACGGATCCGGATCGGAATCCGCCATCGATTCGCCCGAGATCGACCGGCCACCCCGAAGAGCGGGACGGCTCGCAGGCAAGGTCACCCACCTCGGCAGGTTCGCGTCCAGGTACGAGGCCCGCTACGGGGAGCACCCCTCGGTGTCCCCGCGCGCCGAGTGACCGGCAACTTCATCCGTTGGCCCGGTCCGCGGAGTAGTCACATGTCGATTTCGCGACACCCGAACTGACCGTTCGTGAAGATGGTGGGAGTTCTCAGCGGGACGCCACCGCGACGGTGTGTGGGCCCACCGCGTGAGCCGTCCCCCTCGTGGCGCGGCGCACACGGCGATCCGCCGCATACAGCGCACATACTGACACGGCGCACACGGCGGCCGCCACGCCGAAAACTGCGAACAGGCGATGCGCACCACCGGCGGCAATGGCGGTGCCGCCCACCACCGGACCAAGAAACGAACCGACGAACGATGTGCCGTTGGACCAACCCAATGCCGACGCCCTGGCCGACAACGGGTATATATCCGCGGTGGCCGCATGGATGAGGTTCATCGTGGAATGGCCGCCGATCCCCATGAGTGCCACGCATCCGATGGCGCTGATCAGCGAGGTCGGTAGCGTGAGCAGCCCGATCAGTCCTGCCAATGTGCTTCCTGCCGTGGCGATTCCGACAACCGCCGGCCCGCGACGATCAGCTGCCCACGCGGTCATGAACGATCCGGCCACCGCCGAGGCGGTCAGCACGAAGGTCATCAGCAGTGCCGTTCGCAGCGTGAAGCCCAACTCAACCATGGCCTGCGCCGCCCACACGTTGAGGCCCTGCCAGGACACCATGTTCGCGATCGCGCAGATTGCCACTACACCGGTCACCACGAGCCCCCGGCCGGTGAACAGAATCGCGAGTTTCTCACGCGCCGAGCACAACCGGCCCGCCAGCTCCTGCGGCGTGTCGGTAGGGATCGCCATCCGGACG
This sequence comes from Mycolicibacterium goodii, assembly GCF_001187505.1. The sequence goes on along the minus strand of NZ_CP012150.1, from coordinate 1,367,477 downwards.
ACCGCCACCAAGATGGCCAGTCCGGTGCCGGCTCCGACGAAGAACATCGGGCGCCATCCGAACGCCGGCAGGACCGGAATCGCCACCAGTGCCGCGGTCACCCCGCCGAGCGGGATACCGGCCATCGTGACGGTCAGCGCGAGCGAGGCGCGATTGGCCGCCGCACTGTTTCTCGCGACCGTCATCGCCGTCGTCAGCGACGCGCCGATCCCCAGCCCCGTCACCGTGCGGGCGAGGGCCAACATGAGTGCGTTGACCGAGCAGCCCGTGAGGATCGCGCCTCCGGCGAACAAGGAGATCGCCACAATCAGTACGCGCTTGCGGCCGATCCGATCGGCCAACACCGGCGCGGCCACCGATCCGATGATGGCGCCGACGTACACGAGCCCTCCGATGAGGCCGGTCTGCTCGTCGGTGACTCCGAGGGAGGAGTCGGTCAACAGGATCGGCACCACCGACCCGTACACGATGAGGTTGAATCCCTCGATGACCGTGATGACCATGCAGAGGACGATCACGGCAGGGTAGGACCGGGTCTCACCGGCCCCGTCATACGCGGAGTGAGCCGTGTGAAGAGGCATCGAGTTCCTTTGCGAACAGACCCGAGAGCGTGGTCTATCGGGTGGCGAACCAGCTCATGTTGCGACTAAGGATGTGAGCCAGGTAACCCCGCGGTCCCGGAAACCGGGACACCATTGAGTGCGGACTGAGCCCTCGGTGAAGCTGTCATCGCACGCTCACCCGCCGCGAGCGTGCACGCAACCTCAGCCTCGGCCCGGTCCCGGCGGCCCCGCGAACGCCTGCGCGATCGTCAACCAGGTCTGCGCGTCGGCACCCGTGGCACGAACATCCAGAACCGAACGCGCCCGCCGCTGCGTCACCAGCAGGCAGAAATCCTCGGCACTGCCCGTCACGCGCTGCGCGGCGTCCTGCGGTCCCCACACCCACAGATCCCCGGACGGCCCGCGCAACTCGACCCGGAACGGCTCGGCGGGTGGGGTCAGCCCGTGCACGGTGAACGCGAAGTCGCGGGTGCGGACCCCGATGTGGGCGATCGAACGCAGCCGGTCGGTCGCGGGCCGGGTGACCCCGAGAGTGTCGGCGACGTCGAGTCCGTGCGCCCAGGTCTCCATGAGCCGGGCCGTGGCCATCGACGCCGCGCTCATCGGCGGTCCGAACCACGGCAGCTTGCGCCCGTCGGGTACGCCGAGCAGCGCATCGTGCAGCCGGTTGCGGGTGGTGCGCCAGTCGGCCAGCAGCCGTGGCGGTGGTGTCGTCGTGAGCCCGGCGGCCGCGTCGTCGACGAAACCTGTGGGGTTTGTCGCGGCCTGCGCGACCGCGTCGGCGAAGCCCGCTTCGTCGGTGATCGCCAGCAGCGCCATCCGATCGGTCCACAGCAGATGCGCGATCTGGTGGGCGATGGTCCAGCCGGACGCCGGGGTGTCGGTGGCCCACGCGGATTCCGGAAGATTGGCGACCAGCGCGTCGAGCGAGTCGCTCTCGGCCCGCAGATCGGCCACGATCGGTTCAGCCGTCGCCATGCGGATCAGCGTAAGCCGCTCTCAGGTTCGCCGCGGGGAAGCCACGAACGCGTGCACGCCGAGGCCGGCCAGATAGACCGCGGAGCCCGCCGCCACCAGCCCGGGTGCGCGCCCGTCGGGCGGGATCACTAATGCCGCCACCGCGATCGCCGACACGAATGACATCCAGAACAGCGCGTCCTGCACGGTGAACACGTGGCCGCGCAGCGCGTCGTCGACGTCGATCTGCATCGCCGAATCGGCGCACAGCTTGACGATCTGCCCGGCCGCGCCGAGCAGGAACCCGCACGCCAGCATCACCGGCAGGTGCAGGCTGACCGCGGCGGCCTGCACCAGCGCGGCGAACGCCAGGGCCCCGTTGGCGGACGCATAGCGGCCGAACCGCGCGACCAGCGCGGGCATGACCAACGTCGACAGGAATGTCCCCGCCCCGGTGGCGCCCACGAACACCACGGCCGTGCCCAGGCCCACCCCCGCGACCTGGGTCGGGGTGTCGGTGTGGCGGACCAGCACGAGCACGATCAGCGTGTTGATGCCGAACGCCATGCGGTGCGCGGCGAGCCCGCCGAGCGTCGCGGCGACCGTGCGGACCGCCATGACCGTGCGGGCGCCGTGCAGCCAGCCGGTCGACACGGCGTATGCCACCGACCCGTGGATCGCGCGCTTGCTCTCGTGCGGACCCAGCACATGCGGCCCGAACCGCACCGACAGCCACAACGCGAGCGCCACCGGGATCAGCACGATGAAGATCACCACCGACGCGCCGGTGTCGTCGGCCCCGAACAACCAGCGCGGCAGCAGCATGAAGTTGGCACCGAGGAACGCCGCGGCGGCGCCGGTCGCGGTGGCCACCGAGTTCATGGCCACCACCTGATTGCGCGGTACGACGTCGGGCAGCGCGGCCGACAGGCCCGACGACACGAAGCGGGTGAACCCGTTGATGATCAGCGCGCAGCACAGGATCGGCAGATCGCCCGCGCCGAACGCCAGCAGCAGGCCGACCAGCAGCACCAGCAGCAGCCGGCCCGCGTTGGCGCCGATCATCACCAGACGCCGGTCCCAGCGGTCCAGCAGCGCGCCGGCGAACGGGCCGAGCGCCGAGTACGGCAGGAACAGCACGGCGAATGACCCGGCGATCTGCCACGGCCCGGCCGCGCGCTCGACGTTGAACAGGATGGCCCCGGCCAGACCGGCCTGGAACAGCCCATCGCCGAACTGGCTGACCGCGCGCAGTTCGAGCAGCCTGCGGAACTCGGTCATGGCTCGCAACGATCGCCACAAGGCGATGGGCGCGCGAGCGTCAACCACGAAGATCACGTCCTGTTCGGGGGGCTGTCCAGACAGCGGTCGGCAACCCGCTCCACAGTACAAAGATCCGGAGAATTCCGGCCACGCCTTAATTTGTTCGCCACGTCACGCGGGTGCTGGTGCCATGATGTACGAGTGGCGCAGTCAGAGGATCCGGAGGATTTCATCGCCCCTGCGGCCCACCGGGTACGTCCCGGAACACTGCTGCTCGCGAACACCGATCTGCTCGAGCCGACGTTCCGCCGGACGGTCATCTACATCATCGAGCACAACTCGGGCGGCACCCTCGGGGTGATCCTCAACCGGCCCAGTGAAACCGCGGTGTACAACGTGCTTCCGCAGTGGGCGGAGGTCACCGCCAGACCCAAGACCATGTTCATCGGCGGCCCGGTCAAACGGGATTCGGCGCTGTGCCTGGCGACGCTGCGGGTCGGCATGCAGGCCGACGGTGTCGACGGGCTGCGGCACGTGCAGGGCCGGGTGGTGATGGTGGACCTCGACGCCGATCCCGAGGAGCTCGCCGCGGTGGTCGAGGGGGTGCGGATCTTCGCGGGTTACTCGGGGTGGACCACCGGCCAGCTGGACGGTGAGATCGAGCGCGACGACTGGATTGTGTTGTCGGCCTTGCCCTCCGACGTGCTCATCGAGCCGCGGATCGACCTGTGGGGACGGGTGCTGCGGCGTCAGCCGTTGCCGATGTCGCTGTTGGCGACCCACCCCATCGACGTGAGCCGCAACTAGTCACTTCGCGCAGGTCAGCGTGCAGCTCGCGCACGCCTCCGGCGCGCAGCCGCCGCCGGCCTCGCGCGCCGCTTCACTGGCCGCCTCACTGACCGCGACGGCCTTGGCGCTCTGCCAGCACCCCGCGGCCACGGTCGCGACGGCACCGACGACGCACACGATGACGACCATCAGCCCGGTCTGCGGCGCGGCCGCCAGGGCGGTGGCGCCGCCCGCGGCGAGCATCACCGCCGCGGCCAACTGCGTCGGTGCGACGGCTCTCAACACGCCCCGCACCGGATCCCCGTTACGGGGCCTGGTCAGCAGCCACAACCCGAGGACTGCGACCACGACGGCGGCGCTCAGACACAGCAGCGCGGCGATCAGCATGGGCCCACAATACGAGTCCGCGGGCGGGTGTGCGGTATCGGGCCGAGGCTCGGCGCCCCGGCCCGACCGGTGTCGGCGCCCCTAGTTCGGCAGGCCAGGGAGCTGCGGCAAAGCCGGCAGCATGGGCGGCGAAACGGGGGGCTGCGCGGCGGGCGGCGCGGCGGCCGCGGGCGTCGGTGCGCTGACCCGGAAACCGGAGACGATCGCGTCGGTGGCGTCCGCGGCGGCCGATATGCCCTGGTTGGCGGCCGACCAGTTCACCGACAGCGACACCAGGTAGCGGTCGTTGCCTGAGGTGGCGATGACGTGCCGGCGCGAGGTGTTGAGCACCTGGCTGCCCTCGGTGTAGCTACCTTCGATGAACGCCGACGGGAATCCGTAGAAGTCGGACATGGACATGTCGGTGGCGCGCCAGCCGAGCAGTTTCTGGGTGTCGACGTAGCCGTGACTGATCGCGGCCCTCGGGTCGAAGTCGCCGACGAGTTTGTAGACCACCACCTGGGCGTTGGGCGTGTAGAGGTCCTTGCTGGTGCGGTCGGCGATCACCGCGAACGCGTTCGGCACGTTCGGATCGGGGACCTTCGTCCAGTTGGTGGGCATCGGCAGCACGATGTTGAGTGCCGTGAAGTTGTCGGCGACCTGGGGCTCCATCTTGACGCCCTGCCCGGCGAAGAACTCCGACAACGTGCCCGAGGTGGCCGGGACGATCTGCGGCGCCGCGGTGGGAACCGACGGTGCCGCGGTGGGAACCGACGGCGCCGCGGCTGGCGCGGTCACCGCCCCCGGTATCGCGGCGGCGGGAACTCCGGATGTCTGATTCATCACGCCGAGGCTCGACGTTGCAGGAACGGCAGCGGCGGCCGGTGCGGCCGCGGGAGCGAGCGGGGCTGCCTGTGTCACCGGTGCCGGGCCGGGTGTCGGCGGCATCGGGAACACGGGTTCTGCGGATGCGGTGTTGCCGGCCAGCCCCACGACCCCGGCCAGACCCGCGGCCACTCCTGCACTCAGAACCCGCCAGCGACGGGCACTCTCGGTCATTGCGTGCGTCCTTCCCCAACGATTCGTAGCTGTTTGCTGCCGTACGTCAGGCGCTGACTGTATCCACGCGCGAGGTGCCGAAACCAGCGTCTCAACACACCTGGAACCAAGCTCTGACTTGTCCGCGACGGAACCGATACCAAGCCGTGCCCTTGAGGTCAGGGGAGGTCAGGCGCGTCGAGCGGTTTGCGGTCGCCTTATACCCTGTTGGGCGTGACCGAACCTGCAACCACGCCGTCAGCACCCGATGAGCAGATCCCGCGTTATCGCTACAACGCGGACCTCGCGGGGCAGATCGAGCGGGCCTGGCAGGAGACCTGGGCCGATCAGGGCACGTTCCACGTCGCCAACCCGGTGGGGTCGCTGGCGCCGCGGGACGGCTCGAAGGTGCCCGCCGACAAGATGTTCGTGCAGGACATGTTCCCGTACCCGTCGGGGGAGGGGCTGCACGTCGGGCACCCGCTCGGCTACATCGCGACCGACGTCTACGCGCGCTACTACCGCATGCTCGGCCGCAATGTGCTGCACGCGCTGGGGTTCGACGCGTTCGGGCTGCCCGCCGAGCAGTACGCGGTGCAGACGGGAACGCATCCGCGCACGCGCACCGAGGCCAACATCGTCAACTTCCGCAGGCAGTTGGGCCGGCTCGGATTGGGCCACGACCCGCGGCGCAGCTTCTCCACCACCGACGTCGACTACTACAAGTGGACGCAGTGGATCTTCCTGCAGATCTACAACGCCTGGTTCGACCGCGAGCAGAACAAGGCCCGCCGCATCAGTGAACTGGTCGAGGAGTTCGAGTCGGGGAAGCGCACCCTCGACGACGGCCGCACCTGGGCCGACCTGTCCGAGGGTGAGCGCGCCGATGTGATCGACGGTTACCGTCTGGTGTACCGCGCCGACTCGATGGTGAACTGGTGCCCCGGTCTTGGCACCGTGCTGGCCAACGAAGAGGTGACCTCCGAGGGCCGCAGCGACCGCGGCAACTTCCCGGTGTTCCGGAAGCGGTTGCGGCAGTGGATGATGCGCATCACCGCCTACTCCGACCGGCTGCTCGAAGACCTCGAGGTGCTGGACTGGCCCGAGAAGGTCAAGACCATGCAACGCAACTGGATCGGCCGCTCGACGGGCGCCTCGGTCCTGTTCGCGACCGAGGCCGACGACATCGAGGTGTTCACCACCCGTCCCGACACGTTGTTCGGCGCAACCTATCTGGTGCTGGCGCCCGAGCACGATCTCGTCGACGCGCTGGTGGCCGACGCGTGGCCCGGCGGCACCGATGCGCGCTGGACCTACGGCGCGGCGACGCCGCGCGAGGCGGTCGCGGCCTACCGGTCGGACATCGCGGCGAAGTCGGATCTGGAGCGTCAGGAGAACAAGACCAAGACCGGTGTGTTCCTGGGCGCCTACGCGACGAATCCCGCTGACGGCAAACAGGTTCCGATCTTCATCGCCGACTATGTGCTGGCAGGCTACGGCACCGGCGCGATCATGGCGGTGCCCGGCGGCGATCAGCGCGACTGGGACTTCGCCACGGAGTTCGGCCTGCCCATCGTCGAGGTGGTCACCGGTGGTGACATCTCCGAGGCCGCGCACGCCGGCGACGGCACCATGGTGAATTCGGGTTTCCTCGACGGCATGGATGTGGCGTCGGCCAAGGAGGCCATCATCGAGCGCCTGGAGGCCGACGGCCACGCGTCGCGGCGCGTCGAATACAAGCTGCGCGACTGGCTGTTCGCCCGCCAGCGCTACTGGGGTGAGCCGTTCCCCATCGTCTACGACGCCGACGGCCGCGCCCACCCGTTGCCGGAATCTGCTCTGCCCGTTGAGCTTCCGGACGTCCCGGACTATTCGCCTGTGCTGTTCGACCCGGACGACGCGGACAGCGAGCCGTCGCCGCCGCTGAACAAGGCCACCGAATGGGTGCACGTCGAACTCGACCTCGGTGACGGGCTGCAGACCTACACGCGCGACACCAACGTCATGCCGCAGTGGGCGGGTAGCTCGTGGTACGAACTGCGTTACACCGATCCGCACAACCCGGACGAGATGTGCGCCAAGGAAAACGAGGCGTACTGGATGGGCCCGCGCCCCGACGAGCACGGCCCGGAGGATCCTGGCGGGGTCGACCTGTACGTCGGCGGGGTCGAGCATGCGGTGCTGCACCTGCTGTACTCGCGCTTCTGGCACAAGGTGCTCTACGACCTGGGCCACGTGTCGTCGCGTGAGCCGTACCGGCGCCTGGTCAACCAGGGCTACATCCAGGCCTTCGCCTACACCGATCCGCGCGGCAGCTACGTGCCCGCCGCCGAGGTGATCGAGCGCGACGGCAAGTTCTTCTGGCCGAGCCCTTCGGATGGGGAGATCGAGGTCAACCAGGAGTTCGGCAAGATCGGCAAGAGCCTGAAGAACTCGGTGTCACCCGACGAGATCTGCGACAACTACGGCGCCGACACGCTGCGTGTCTACGAGATGTCGATGGGTCCGCTGGAGGCGTCGCGGCCATGGGCCACCAAGGACGTCGTCGGCGCGCACCGCTTCCTGCAGCGGGTGTGGCGCGTGGTGATCGACGAGAACAGCGGCAGTGTGCGCGTCGTCGAGCACGAGGCGATCAGCGACGAGACCATGCGCCTGCTGCACCGCACGATCGCCGGTGTGCGCGAAGACTATGCGGCACTTCGCAACAACACCGCGGCGGCCAAGCTCATCGAGTACACCAACCACCTGACCAAGGAGGGTGTCGCGGCGCGCGGCGCGATCGAGCCGCTGGTGCTGATGGTCGCGCCGCTGGCGCCGCACCTGGCCGAGGAACTGTGGAAGCGGCTGGGGCACGACACCCCACTGGCGCACGGCCCGTTCCCCGAGGCCGACCCGCAGTACCTGGTCGAGGACACCATCGAGTTCCCGGTTCAGGTCAACGGCAAGGTGCGCGGCAAGATCAGTGTCGCCTCGGAGGCCGCAGCCGCGGACATCGAGGCCGCGGCGCTGGCCGACGAGAAGGTGCAGGCGTTCCTGGCCGGCGCGACGCCCAAGAAGGTGATCGTGGTGCCGGGCCGGCTGGTCAACCTGGTCGTCTAGCCGGGGCGGACCACGATCTCGTGGACGTGGCCGTCGCGCGGGGTGTTGACCGCGGACGCGACCAGCCCGGCGACGGTCTCGGGCCGCAGAAAGTCCGCCGGGTTGTAGTCGCGGCCCTCGTATGCGGTCAGGTCGCGCTGCATGTCGGAGTCGGTGCGGCCCGGGAACACCGAGGTGACCCGCAGCGACGGTTCGTCGGCCCGCAACGAATCGGCGAATGCGCGCAGCGCGAATTTGCTGGCCGAGTATGAGGCCATGCCCGCCGACACCTTCCGTCCCGCGCCGGAGTTGATGAACACGACGTGTCCGCGGGCCGCCCGCAGCGCGGGCAGCAGCGCCAGGGTCAACGCGACCGCGCCTGTGACGTTCACCTCGAACGACGCCCGCCATTCGTCGGCCGTGGATTCGCCGACCCGGCCCGGGTAGAGCACCCCGGCGTTGTGCACCAGCACGTCGAGTTCGGTGAGCACTTCGGTGCTCGACTCGATCGAATCGGCGTCGGTGAGGTCCAGTGGCCAGGTCGGCGCGCCGAGACGCTCGGCGAGCGCGTCGAGCCGGTCCGACGGACGACCGGCCAGCAGCAGGGTGTGGGTGGGGGCGAGCGCAGCGGCGATCGCCGAACCGATGGCCCCGCCCGCCCCGGTGATCAACGCGGTCGGCACGCCGACAAGCCTACCGACCTGCAACTTCGGCTCCGGCGTCGCATGATGGTAACGATGCCCCCTGATCCCAGCTTCGCGCCCACACAACTCGCCGCCCGCGCGGCCTATCTGCTGCGCGGCAACGACCTCGGCACGATGACCACGGCCGCGCCGTTGTTGTACCCGCACATGTGGAGCTGGGATGCGGCGTTCGTGGCGATCGGCCTCGCGCCGCTGAGCGTCGAGCGTGCCGTCGTCGAGCTCGACACCCTGTTGTCGGCGCAGTGGCGCAACGGGATGATCCCGCACATCGTGTTCGCCAACGGCGTCGACGGCTATTTCCCCGGCCCGGCGCGGTGGGCCACCCAGGCGTTGGCGGCCAACGCGCCGCGGATCCGTCACACCTCGGGTATCACCCAGCCGCCGGTGCACGCCATCGCGGTGCAGCGCATCCTCGACCACGCCCGCAACCGGGGTCGCTCGACGCGTGCGGTCGCGGCGTCGTTTCTGGACCGGCGGTGGAACGATCTGGTGCGCTGGCACCGGTGGCTGGCCGAGACCCGCGATCAGGACGGGCACGGACGCATCACGCTGTACCACGGCTGGGAATCCGGCATGGACAACTCGCCGCGGTGGGACAGCGCCTACGCCAACGTGGTTCCCGGCAATGTCCCGGAGTACCAGCGCGAGGACAACACGATCGTCACCGATGCGACGCAGCGGCCGAGCGACCTCGAGTACGACCGGTACCTGTGGTTGCTCGAGGAGATGAAATCGGTTCGCTACGACGATGATCTGCTGCCGAAGGTGATGAGCTTCGCGGTCGAGGACGTGTTCGTCTCGGCGATCTTCTCGGTGGCCTGCCAGGTGCTGGCCGAGATCGGTGAGGACTACAAGCGCCCGCACGCCGATGTGCGTGACCTGTATGCCTGGGCCGACCGGTTCCGCGCCGGTGTTGTCGATTCGACCGACGAACGTACCGGTGCGGCACGGGATTTCGATGTGCGCGCCAGGAAGTGGGTGGCGACGGAGACCGTGGCCCAGTTCTCCCCGCTGCTGTGCGGCGGGTTGCCGCACGACAAGGAGCGGACGCTGATCAAACGGCTGGAGGGCCCGCGGTTCTGCGGTCATCCCGATCTGCGTTACGGGCTGATTCCGTCGACCTCGCCGGTGTCGCGTGATTTCCGGCCGCGCGAGTACTGGCGCGGCCCGGTGTGGCCGGTCCTGACGTGGCTGTTCTCGTGGTGCTTCGCGCGCCGGGGCTGGGCCGAGCGGGCCCGGTTGCTGCGCCAGGAGGGCCTGCGGCAGGCCAGCGACGGCACGTTCGCCGAGTACTACGAGCCGTTCACCGGTGAGCCGCTGGGCAGCATGCAACAGTCCTGGACCGCCGCGGCCGTGCTGGACTGGTTGGGATAAGCCCGGTCAGCTGGTGTGTTCGGCGGGTTTGGGTGCCTCCCGCTCGTTCTTCTTGTCCTCCTCCTGGCCGGCGAGGCGTTCCAGCGGCCCGAGCGCCTTGGTGAGGGTTTCGAGATCCTCGGCGCTGAGCATGGAAAGTCGTTCGGCCAGGTCGGCGCGGCGGGCCGCCAGCGACTCGCGGTGCTGCACCAGGCCCTGCGGTGTCACGTCGACGAGTACGGCGCGCAGGTCGGAAGGGTCACGGGACCGTTTGACCAGACCCAGTTTCTCCAGACGCCGGATCGCGACGGTGGTGGTGGGTGTGCGGACGCGCTCGCGGGCCGCGAGCTCGGTCATGCGGATCGGCCCTCCCTCGAGGAGGGTCAGCAGGATCGACAGCTGGGCCAACGTCAGATCGCCCGCGGTGCCGCGATGCGTGTCGCCGCGGCGCAGCACCGAGAAGACTTTGGAGAGAACGCGTTGCAGCTCCCCAGCCAGCTCAGTGACCTGCGGTTCGGTCTCTGCCATAGTTCGCTAGTCTAACCTGTCTGGACTGGTTCGGTGAGATGGTTGTCAGGTTTGCCCGATCGATTCAGAGCACCTGGGACAGGAAGCGCCGCAGTCGATCTGTTTGCGCTGCTTCGAAGATCTGATCGGGTTCCCCGGACTCGACGACGCGGCCCTCGTCCATGAATGCGACGCAGTTTGCCGTCGAGCGCGCGAAGCCCATCTCGTGCGTCACCGCCACGATCGTCATGCCGTCGGCGGCCAGATCGGCCATCAGCGTGAGGATGCCTTTGACGAGTTCGGGGTCGAGCGCCGAGGTCGCCTCGTCGAAGAACATCACCTGCGGCGCCATCGCGAGTGCGCGGGCGATCGCGACGCGCTGCTGCTGACCGCCCGACAACGTGCCCGGGCGCACCTGCGCCTTGTGCCGCAGCCCGACCCGGTCGAGTTGCGCCAGGCCCAGGGTGCGCGCCTCGTCGGCGCTGAGCCCCTTGAGCTTGCGCGGACCCAGCGTCACGTTGTCGAGCACGCTGCGGTGCGGGAACAGGTTGAACTGCTGGAACACCATCCCGATGCGCTGGCGCAGCTGGTCGGGGTTGTCGCGCAACACGGATCGACCGTCGAGCAGGACATCGCCCTCGTCGGGCTCATACAGCCGGTTCAACGTGCGCAGCAGCGTGGACTTGCCCGATCCGGAGGGCCCGATGATCGCCGTGGTGGTTCCTGCGGGCACGTCGAGGTCGACGCCGCGCAGCACCTTGTTCGGTCCGAACGCCAGGTGAATGTTGTTGGCTGTCAACGAGACAGCGTCGGGTGCCGGCATCAGATCATCTCCTGGGTGGCCGCGGGGGGCACCGGCTCTTCCGCGCTGGCGGGCCTGCCGCGGCGCAACCGGCTGTCGATGTAGTTCACCAGGTGTGTCAGCGGGATGGTCAGGATCAGGTAGAACAGGCCGGCCGCCACCAGCGGCGACAGATTTCCGGTCTGCGCGTTGAGGTCTCGGCCCACCTGGAACAGTTCACGCTGGTTGGCGATCAGGCCGAGGAAGTACACCAGCGACGACGCCTTCAGCAGCGAGATGAACTGGTTCATCAGCGCGGGCAGCACGCGGCGGATGCCCTGGGGCACCACCACCAGCCGCATCGACGAGCGGTAGCTGAATCCCAGTGCGCGTGCGGCTTCCAGTTGTCCGGCCTCCACGCTCTGGATGCCGGAGCGGAAGATCTCCCCGATGTAGGCCGCGGCCATCAGCCCCAGTGCCGCGATGCCAAGCGGGTACGGGTTGTTCCCGGTGAGGTGGCCGACGACGGGTCCGACGCCCAACCCGATCAGCAGGATGATCACGACCTCGGGCAGACCGCGGAAGATGTCGGTGTAGATGCGGGCGGGCCAGCGCAGCCACACCGCGCGCGAGATCCCAGCCATGGCCAGGCCCATGCCGAGCACGAGGCCGATGATGCCCGCGCTGACGGTGAGGATGAGGGTGTTGGGAAGGCCGGTCTTCAGCAGATCGGGGATGGCCTGTTTGTACAGATCCCAGTCGAGGAACGAGTCGGCCAGTTGGGACAGGACGGATTTGGGGGCGGCGGGCCCGGTGTCGGCGGGTTCCTCGCGGGCCGCGGCGATGGCGTTGAAGTCGGGTAGCTGCGGCAGCGGCGCGGCCTTGGAGCCGGGTTTCCAGCCGGGCGGCAGGGCGCGCGGCACCCAGTCGGTGTAGAGCCGGGCCCAGGTCCCGTCGGCGATGATCGCGTCCAGGCCCGAGTTCAACGCGTCGATGAGGGGCTGGTTTTCTTTGGCGACCGCCCAGGCCACGAAATTGTCCAAGCTGAAGGTGTTTTCGATGATCTGGGCCGGGTCACCCGGTTGCACCGTGCCGGACGCCTGCTGCGACGGTGCGACCCACGCATCGATCTGGCGGGTCTTGAGGCTCGCGTAGACGGTGTTGTAGTCCGGGTACTTCACCGGCTCGAGGTGCAGGGTGTCGATGACGTAGGACTCCTGCACCGTGCCCTGGACGACGCCGATGCGCTGTCCGGGGCCGAGTTTGTCGAAGCCGGTGATCGGCGAACCGGTCGGGACCACCAGGGAGAAGTAGCCGAAGTCGTAGCCGTTGGTGAACCCGACCGTGCGCCTGCGGGCGTCGGTGGTGGTGATCGACGAGGACGCCACGTCGAAGCGCCGCGACACGGTCTGCGCCAGCAGGCCCGAGAACTCGGTGCCGACGAAGTTGATGCGCAGGCCGAGCTTGTCGGCGACGGCGCGCAGCAGTTCGTTGTCGAATCCGGTGAACTGTCCGGCCGAGTCGATGCAGATGCTCGGCGGCGCATCCGAGAGGGTGCCGACGGTCAGGACACCGGGGGTGGACAGCCCGAGCTGGTCGATCCGGATGTCCTGCAGCGGTTTGACGGTCGGCGTCGTGTACTTGTCGGCACCGGGTCCTGCCGCCGCGGCGGCCAGGTTGGTCGGCAGCGCGCTGGCGCTGTCGATCCCCGGTGGTGCGCACTGGTCGACGTCGGCGCTGGCCGGGCCTGCCGACACCAGCCCCAGGATCATCAGGGTCGATGCCAGCAGCGCCGCGAGTCGTGTGACGCTCATCTAAAGCAACCTAATGCGAGAGGGCGCCCCGATGCGCGATTCGGGCTCATGGTGAGCGCAGGTCGCCGAACACTCCCCGCCGGGTGAGCTCGGCGATCATGATCCTGGCCATGGTCTCGGACCGGCGCATGCAGGCCTTGCGCGCGTTGTCGGGATCGCGGTCTTGGATGGCCGTGAACTCGTCTTCGTAGGTGCCCAGGAAATCGGGTTTGGCCGTCGGGTAGCCGGTCCAGAAGTCCGCGGGCGCGAAGCTCTCGCCGGCGCGGATGGTGGCCTGCAGCCGCGGGCCCGCGTATTCGTCGTTGATCGCGCGGCGGAAAACCCAGCAGTTGTCCTGGAAGGTCTTGACGTCCTTGGCGGCGCGCATGATCCGCAACGTCTCCTCGAGTTGGGCGAGGACCCGTGGGGTGGGGTTGGCCGCGCAGCGGGCCGAGGCGATGCCGTTGAGAATCCCGTACAGCTCATGGTGTTCGGCGACGGTGGCTTCGTCGAACCGGGCGACGAAGGCGCCGCGGTGGTATCGGGTGGACAGGATGCCGTCGTGTTCGAGCTGCACGACGGCCTCCTGGATGGGGACGCGGCTCAACCCGAGATCCCGGACGATCTCGTTGCGGTCGATCCGGTCCCCGGTCCGAAGCTTGCCCGTCATCACCAAGTTGATGATGTGCGTGACCACCTGGTCTTTTTCTTTGACCCCGTACTTCTTCGGCACCTGGTGCTGGCCCCCCTGCGGAAAACATCGATTCGCTAAATTTTCGCACGCGTGGAAGCGCGAGGAGGGGCGAGTCGTTAACGTCGGTAATCAGTTCCGTTGGCGTCCGTCACGCCACCGGCACAGCGCCTCGGCGGCGCTCAGATCGTAGTCGGGACCGTTGACCCCGACGGTCAGGATCGTCACCCCGAGATCGGCAAGCGCGTCGGCCTCGGCCAGCATCGCGTCGATGCCGCCCTCGGACTGCACCCCCGCCGACCGTTCGATGCTCGCCGCGTCGCGACCGACGTCCGCGCAGTGGCCGTCGAGCACCTCGGCCTTGCCGGGATAGCTGGTGCGGTCGACGAATGCGTGCCAGATGTGGGCGTGCTCGGCCACCAGGCGCAGGGTCTTGCGCTCGCCCTGCCCGCCGATCAGGATCGGGATCTCGCGCGTCGGCGCCGGGTTGAGCTTGCCCAGCCGTGCGCGGATGCGGGGCAGCGCCGCGGCCAGATCGTCCAGGCGGCTGCCCGCGGTGCCGAACTCGTAGCCGTATTCGTCGTAGTCCTTTTGCTTCCAACCGGATCCGATCCCGAGGATGAGCCTGCCGTCGGAGATGTTGTCCACCGTGCGGGCCATGTCGGCGAGCAGTTCGGGGTTGCGGTACGAGTTGCACGTGACCAGCGCGCCGATCTCGATGCGCGACGTCTGCTCGGCCCAGGCGCCGAGCATGGTCCAGCATTCGTAGTGGGCGCCGTCGGGGTCGCCGTACAGCGGGAAGAAGTGGTCCCAGTTGAACGCGATGTCGACGCCGATGTCCTCACAGCGGCGCACCGCATCGCGGATGTAGCGGTATTCGGGTGAATGCTGGGGTTGCAGCTGAACCCCTATGCGGATAGGCGGAGTCACCTGTGCGAGCGTAGCCGGGTCACCGTGACAGCGGCTACACCCCGATCTGGCCTTGCGGTTTCCACACCGCGACCACCGCGGGCCGGGCCGGGGTGGCGCCGCCGCCGGGCCAGTGTGACAGCGGGTTGTCCAGGCTGTGGTCGTCGCTTTCGCCCGGGTGTTGCACGCACACCGTCACCACGTCGTCGGTGACCACCGGGCCACAGGTCTCCGCGCCGAGCGGAACCGACAGGAACTGTTTGGTCTCACCGCGATTCGGGCCGTCGAGCGCCACCGCGAAGAGGCCGTCGTTGGCACCGAGGGCGTTGCCGTCGGTCGAGATCCACAGGTTCCCGTGACGGTCGAAGGCCAGGTTGTCGGGGCACGAGATCGGGCTCACCGCCGCCTTGTCGAAGCCGGCGTAGTAGGTGTCGGCGGCGTCGGGGTCGCCGCACACCATCAGCAGGTCCCAGCTGAAATCGGTGCCGGTGTGGTTGTCGGTGATCTCCAGGATCTGACCGTTCTTGTTCTCCGAGCGCGGATTGGCGGCGTCGGGCGCCGGTTCGCCGTCGGTGCCGCGCTTGTCGTTGTTGGTCAGCGCGACGTACACCTTGCCGGTGTGCGGATTGGCCTCGATGTCCTCGGGCCGGTCCATCTTGGTGGCGCCGGCCTTATCGGCCGCGAAGCGGGTGAACACCGCGACCTCGGCGGCGGTCATGCCGTCGACCAGGGATTCACCGGTGCCATCCGGACCCGACTTGAGCAGCGGGATCCAGGTGCCGGTCCCGCGGAAGGATCCCGACGACGGCAGCTTGCCGGTGCCGTCGATCTCTTCGGCCGGGATGTCGCTGCCCAGTTTCGCGACGTAGAGCGTTCCCTCGTCGAGAATCGTCATGTTGTGCGCCATCGCGGCGGGATCGTTCTCCCAGCCCGGCACCACCTTCTTGGCCGCGACGAACTTGTACATGTAGTCGAAGCGTTCGTCGTCGCCGGTGTAGGCGACGACGCTGCCGTCGGCGGTGACGTGGATCGTGGCACCCTCGTGCTTGAACCGGCCCAGCGCCGAGTGCTTGACCGGGGTCGAGGCGGGATCCCACGGATTGACCTCGACGACGTAGCCGAACCGGTTGACCTCGTTGGGGGTCACCGCCAGATCGAAGCGTGGGTCGAAGGACTCCCAGCGCAGCTCGGACGGTTCCAGCGCGATGCCGTAGCGGTCGAAGCGGTCGCCCTCGACGGGTTTCGGGGCCGGGGCGTCGGCCGGCGCGCCGAAGTAACCGTGGAAGTTTTCCTCGCCGGAAAGCACTGTGCCCCACGGGGTTACACCACCAGCACAGTTGGCGAAGGTGCCCGCAACGGTCCGGCCGGTGGGGTCGGCCGCGGTCTTGACGAAGTCGGTGCCCGCGGCCGGTCCGGTGAGCGTGAACGGGGTGTCGGCGGTGATGCGGCGGTTGTAGCGGCCCATCACCGGCCGTAGTGCGCCGTCGTCGGCGCGTTCCACCTCGACGACACCCATGCCCATCGCGGCGATCTCGATGTCGAACTGGTCCCGCGTGGGTGCCTCGGGGTCGTAACCGGAGAACATGAACTGCGGCGTGGCGTACTCGAAGTTGGTCACGAGCAGAAACCGGTTGCGCTGCCCCGGGATCGGCATCAGCGCCGCGAAGTCGTTGTTGAACCCGAACTGTTTGCGTTGCGCCACGGCGGTCTGCGCGGCGATGTCGAACGGCGGGGCGTCCGGCAGCACCGGGTCACCCCAGGCGATCACCACCTGCTGGCGGTACCCCTGCGGAATGACCAGGGCGTCTTCGGTATTGGGCGCGACGGCGTCGAACCTCAACCCGGGTGGGGTGACCGCGGGCTCGGTTGTCGAGCTGGGTGCGGCGTTGGGCTGCTCGTCGGTGCCGCAGGCCGCGAGCGCGGACCCCGCCCCGACGGCCAGCACCGTGACGCCCGCGGCGCGCAGCATCGACCGGCGCGACATCTGCGCGACGATGTCGCCGAAGTACTCGTTGTCACTGGTGTTGGGTGCGGGTTTGGAGCACGCATCCCCGCAGCGGTAGCGGCAGGTGATGTGCTGGCGGGATGACTTGCCGCGGTGGGTGACAAAGAGATTCAACGGCACAAGCGCCACGGCCGGTACGTCCTTTCGCTCGACACCGGCCGAGGGCTGATCGGCCGGTCACGGCGGAAGTTACGGCAGCACGGCAATCATCCGGCAAGGAGAAGATGAACGATCGGTGTATTCGGGCCGGCCCGACGATCTGGTGATCTCCTCAGCCGAGGATCGCGCGCAAAATCTCCACGAGCTTGGCCGGCTGGTCGCCCTGCACCGAGTGGCCCGCATCGGCGACGATGTGGGTGCGCCGGAAGCCCGGCGCGCGGTTGGCGAACTGTTCGGCGTCCGCGTCGTCGACGAAGAACGAGTTGGCCCCGCGCACCAGGGTCGTGGGCATGGTGATGGCCGCGACGTCGTCCCACAGGCCCTCGAACCCGTCGCCCTTGCGGAACGAGTCGTAGCGCCAGGTCCAGGTACCGTCCTCGAGCCGTTTCGAGTTGTGGAAGACGCCGCGGCGCAACGAGTTCCGGTCGCGGTGCGGGGCCGCCTGGACGGTCACGTCCAGCATCGCGGCAAAACTGGGGAAGGTGCGGTTCTCGCGGACCAGCGCCACGGTGCCCATCTGGGCCTTGGTCATCGCGGTGTGCCGCTCGGGTGCCGACGGGGTGACGTCGACGAGCACGAGTTCGGGGACAAGGGCGGGCTCGGTGGCCGCGATGCGCAGGGCGGTGAGCCCGCCGAGGGACATCCCGACCACCAGGCGCGGCTCGGGGGCGAGGTCGCGCAGCACGGGTTTGATGGTCTCGGCGTTGAGCTTCGGCCCGTAGTCGCCGTCTTCGCGCCACTGTGAGCGGCCGTGCCCGGGCAGGTCGACGGCCAGCGCGGGTTCACCGAGGCCCAGGATCACGGTGTCCCAGGTGTGGGCGTTCTGGCCGCCGCCGTGCAGGAAGACCACCCGGGGCGCTTCGGCGCCGAACTTCAGCGCGCTGACCGCGCCGTGGGTGATGCGCTCGACCGGTGGCAGCGGTTGCGTGCGCCCGATCTGCGCGGCGTTCTCGTGCAGCAGCGCGAACTCGTCGAGGGTGGGCAGCTCGTCGTCGGAGATCTCAGGTGAGGTCGACATGTGCCCGACCCTAAGCGATTTGTGGAGCCTTACCCCGACCACTGGTAAGACTCCACAAGATCGCGAAGATCAGCCCTCGATGAAGGTTTCGAGCTCGGCGCGGGCGATGTCGTCGGGCAGCTGCTTGGGCGGGCTCTTCATCAGGTAGGCCGAGGCCGCCTCGACCGGGCCGCCGATGCCGCGGTCCTGGGCGATCTTGGCGGCGCGGATCGCGTCGATGATCACGCCCGCGGAGTTGGGGGAGTCCCACACCTCGAGCTTGTACTCCAGGTTCAGCGGCACATCGCCGAAGGCGCGGCCTTCGAGGCGGACGTAGGCCCACTTGCGGTCGTCGAGCCAGCCGACGTGATCGGACGGGCCGATGTGCACGTCCTTGGTGTTGAACTCGCGCTGCAGGTTGGAGGTGACGGCCTGGGTCTTGGAGATCTTCTTGGATTCGAGACGCGAGCGCTCGAGCATGTTGAGGAAGTCCATGTTGCCGCCGACGTTGAGCTGCATGGTGCGGTCGAGTTGCACACCGCGGTCCTCGAACAGCTTGGCCATCACGCGGTGGGTGATGGTGGCGCCGACCTGGCTCTTGATGTCGTCACCGACGATCGGCACACCGGCGTCGGCGAACTTCTTGGCCCACACCGGGTCGGATGCGATGAACACCGGCAGGGCGTTGACGAAGGCCACGCCCGCGTCGATCGCGCACTGGGCATAGAACTTGTCGGCCTCTTCGGAGCCCACGGGCAGGTAGGAGACCAGCACGTCGACCCTGGCGTCCTTGAGCGCCTTGACGACGTCGGCGGGCTCGGCGTCGGAGACCTCGATGGTGTCGGCGTAGTACTTGCCGATGCCGTCCAGGGTCGGGCCGCGCAGCACCGGCACATTCAGCGGCGGCACGTCGGCGATCTTGATGGTGTTGTTCTCCGAGGCGAAGATCGCCTCGGACAGGTCGAAGCCGACCTTCTTGGCGTCCACGTCGAACGCGGCGACGAAGTTGACGTCGCGCACGTGGTACGGGCCGAACTTGACGTGCATCAGCCCGGGCACGGTCGTGTTCTCGTCGGCGTTGCGGTAGTACTGCACACCCTGTACCAGGGAGGACGCGCAGTTACCGACGCCGACAATGGCCACCCGGATTTCTCCCGTGTGCTCAGACATGGACGGTCTCCTTACTCGTTCCGTATTGCTCGGCCAGCGGCCTCGTTTGCAATCTCAGGGCTGTGCCGGGGGTGCGTTCATGGGTTGTCGGTGCGCCCCTGGCTCAGCCGTTCTGCCGCTATCAATTCGTTGAGCCATTTGACTTCTCGTTCACTGGACTCCAGGCCCAGCTGGTGGAGTTGACGGGTGTAGCGGTCGAACGAACTGCTGGCCCGCGCCACGGCTTCACGCAGACCTTCCCGGCGTTCCTCCACCTGACGACGGCGACCTTCCAGGATCCGCATCCTGGCCTCGGCCGGGGTGCGGTTGAAGAAGGCCAGGTGCACACCGAAGCCGTCGTCGGAGTAGTTCTGCGGTCCGGTGTCGGCGACCAACTCGGCGAACCGCTGTTTACCTGCGTCGGTGAGCTGGTAGACCCGGCGCGCCCGGCGCACCTTGGAGGCTCCTTCTCCGGGGGCGTCCTCGACGATCAGCCCGTCGGCCTGCATGCGTCGCAGGGCCGGATAGAGCGAACCGTACGAGAAGGCCCGAAAGGCCCCCAACAGACCCGTCAGTCGTTTGCGCAGCTCGTAGCCGTGCATGGGCGATTCGAGCAGAAGACCCAGGATCGCGAGCTCCAGCACCGGAATCACCCCCTGTCGATATCGATGTGGCTCGTTGTGGAGTTGTCGTTACGACGGATCAACACCTCGGCCAACTGTATCGCGCCGATATATTGAGCGCTACCACAGGCTGACAAAGTACATCATTTGTCAGCTTGAACGCAGGCGGAGCCGGAGAACTCAGCGATCCGCGGGCCAGATCGCCTTGGTGGTGCCGTCCGGGTACAGCTCGACGCGGCCGCTGCCGAACTCGCTGGTGACGAAGATTTCGACGTTCACCAACTCGGGGGTCGCCGGATCCTCGGACGGGCTGATCCGCAGCCATATCTCCTTGACGTCGGCGCGCTTGACGCCGACGGTGTCCGGGGCGCCCCGCGCGACCGCCAGGGTCTTCTCGAAGTCGAACTTCGACAGGTCCACGAGCCGCGCGTCGCTGTCCACCGCCGTCGGCGAGCCGGTCGGGTCACCCCAGCCGCCGCGGTACTGGTAGCTCATCTCGCGGCGGTTGTCCGACGGGTCGGGCCGGTCCAGGAACGCGATGTCGGAATGGATGTCCAGCTCGTAGCCCATGGTGTTGCCGAACTTCTTGTGCATCTGCTCAAACAGCCCCTTGAAGCCGTTGAGCGACTGCAATTGCCTTGGGGCAGCGAGCACCTCGGCGGGGATGCCGTCGGGCTGCGCGCCCGGATCCGACGCCAGGTGCAGCGGGGACGGGCTGTTGCCGTAGACGCCCCAGCCGATCCCGATGCCCAGCAGCACCAGCACCACCGCCGAGGCGACCCGGAAACCCCAGCCGGGTGAACCCGACGGCCGCGGGCCGCGCGGCGGCTTGAGCGTCGGCAACCGCACGGGCGCGGCGTCGTTCTGCAGATCGGCCACCAGGGCCGCGAGCTCGCCGAGCGTCGCGGCCTTCATCGCGGCGCTGACCCGGTCCCGGTGCTCGGCCATCGACAGCTGGCCCTCGGCCATCGCACTGTCGAGCACTTTGCAGGTGTCGTTGCGATCGCTGTCTTTTGCCCGTGTCATGGACGTCTGCCGCGTTGCCACGCCGATGATCGTATGAGCTGTGACGCGGTCGCGCCTCGATCTGGGGAAGGGCCGACGTACTCTGGTCAACGTGCGATTGCAGAGACAGGTGGTGGATTACGCCCTGCGGCGGCGGTCCCTGCTGGCCGAGGTGTATTCCGGGCGAACCGGGGTCTCGGAGGTCTGCGACGCCAATCCGTACCTGCTGCGCGCCGCGAAGTTCCACGGCAAGCAGAGCTCGGTGATGTGCCCGATCTGCCGAAAAGAACAGTTGACCCTGGTGTCGTGGGTCTTCGGTGAGCATCTGGGCCCGGTTTCCGGGTCGGCGCGCACTGCCGAGGAGCTGGTGTTGCTCGCCAGCCGCTATGACGAATTCGCGGTACACGTGGTGGAGGTATGCCGGACCTGCAGTTGGAATCATCTGGTCAAGTCGTACGTGCTCGGCGCGCCCCGTCCACCGGAGGCACGGAGGCCGAAGCGTACGCCGAGCACGCGCAAATCTGCGCGTACGGCCAGTGAATAACGAAGGGCGCCATACCCGGTCGACCGACGATGCCCGTGAGGCCGCCGGGCGGCTGGGTGCGCGGGAAAACCGGCCCCCGGTGCGCAATCCGCGTCCGCAGGTTCCGCCCCGGGCTCCGGTCCCACCCGACGACCGGCTGACGGCGGTCCTGCCGCCGGTGCGTGGCGGTGACGTCGCGCCGCCCATCGACGTCGTGCGGGCCGCGCTCGAGGGCACCCCGCCGCCGAAACCGCCGCCACCGCCACCTCCGGGCGGGGGTGGCCCGTCGGGTCCGGGTGGTCCGTCGGGACCCGGCCGGAACCGTCAGTTCAAGATCAACTGGAAATGGGTGCGACGCGGCTCGGCCATCGCCGTCGCCGTCATGGTGCTGCTGCCGCTGATCACCTTCGGCATGGCGTACATGATCGTCGACGTTCCCGAGCCCGGCGACATCCGCACACCGCAGGTGTCGACGATCCTCGCCAGCGACGGCAGCGAGATCGCGCGCATCGTGCCGCCGGAGGGCAACCGGGTCGACGTGAAGATCGACCAGATCCCGGTGCATGTGCGCGATGCGGTGATGGCCGCCGAGGACCGTGACTTCTATTCGAATCCGGGCTTCTCGTGGACCGGCTTCCTGCGCGCGGTCAAGAACAACCTGTTCGGCGGCGGCGGTCTGCAGGGTGGGTCGACCATCACGCAGCAGTACGTCAAGAACGCGCTCGTCGGCGACGAACGGGCCGGCATCGGCGGTCTGATCCGCAAGGCCAAGGAGCTGGTCATCTCGACCAAGATGTCCGGCGAATGGTCCAAGGACGCCGTCATGCAGGCGTACCTCAACATCATCTACTTCGGCCGCGGCGCCTACGGCATCTCGGCGGCGGCCAAGGCGTACTTCGACAAACCCGTCGAACAGCTCAACGTCGCCGAGGGGGCGCTGCTCGCGGCGCTCATCCAGCGGCCCTCGACGCTGGATCCCGCGGTGGATCCCGAGGGTGCCGCCGACCGGTGGAACTGGGTGCTCGACGGCATGGTCGACATCGGTGCCCTGTCGCAGGCCGACCGCGACGCCCAGGTGTTCCCGCCGACGGTGCCGCCGGACTATGCGTTCCAGCAGAACCAGACGACGGGCCCGAACGGTCTGATCGAGCGGCAGGTGACCAACGAACTGCTCGACCTGTTCGACATCAACGAGCAGACGCTCAACACCGAGGGCCTGCAGATCACCACGACGATCGACCCCAAGGCCCAGCAGGCCGCGGTCGACGCCGTCGACAAGTACCTGGAGGGCCAGGATCCCGACATGCGTTCGGCGGTCGTGTCGATCGACCCGCGGACCGGCGGGATCAAGGCGTACTACGGCGGGTCCGACGCCAACGGCTTCGACTTCGCACAGGCCGGCCTGCCGACGGGTTCGTCGTTCAAGGTGTTCGCGCTCGTCGCGGCGCTGCAGCAGGGCATCGGCCTGGGCTACCAGATCGACAGTGGGCCCCTTGAGGTCAACGGCATCAAGATCGGCAACGTCGAGGGCGAGGGCTGCGGCACCTGCTCGATCGCCGAGGCGCTCAAGCGCTCGCTGAACACCAGCTACTACCGGCTGATGCTCAAGCTGGAGAACGGCCCGGCCGACGTCGCGAAGGCCGCGCACGAGGCGGGTGTGGCCGAGAGCTTCCCCGGCGTCGAGCACACGCTCAGCGAGGACGGCAAGGGCGGTCCCCCGAACAACGGTGTGGTGCTGGGCCAGTACCAGTCCCGGGTCCTCGACATGGCCTCGGCGTACGCCACGCTCGCGGCGTCCGGCGTCTACCACAAGCCGCACTTCGTGCAGAAGGTCGTCAACTCGTCCGGGCAGGTGCTCTTCGACGCCTCGCAGGACGACAACGGTGAGGAGCGCATCGACAAGGCCGTGGCCGACAATGTCACCTCCGCGATGCAGCCCATCGCCGGTTGGTCGCGCGGCCACAACCTGGCGGGTGGACGGCCGTCGGCGGCCAAGACCGGCACCGTTCAGCTCGGCGACACCGGAGACAACCGCGACGCCTGGATGGTCGGGTACACGCCGTCGTTGTCCACCGCGGTGTGGGTCGGCACCACCGAGGGGGTCAAACCGCTGGTCAACAAGTGGGGTTCGCCGATCTACGGGTCCGGGCTGCCGTCGGACATCTGGAAGGCCACGATGGACGGCGCGCTGGAGGGCACCGAGGTCGAATCGTTCCCCAAGCCGACGGAGATCGGTGGCTACGCGGGTGTGCCGCAGGCCCCCGCCGCACCGTCGGGCCCGCCGACCAGCAACACCACCGTTCCTGGCCAGCCGTCGGTGACGGTGATTCAGCCGACCATCGAGGTCGCGCCGGGCATCACGATCCCGATCGGGCCGCCGACGACCGTGCCGGTGGGACCACAGCCGCCGGTTGCGCCCGGCGCTCCCGTTGCCCCCGGGGCACCGGTGGCGCCCGGTCCGCCGGGCGTGCCCGGAGCTCCGCCGCCTCCGTGACGGGCGACCAGCCGCCCGGCCCCGACCGGGTGTCCCCGGCGCCGCTCGCGGCGAACCGCGCGAGCGTGGACGATCGTGACCTGCCCAGCCGCAACGACCCGATGAGCTCCGCGCTGTCGCAGGTGATCGGCGGGCCGGTCGGCAGGCACGCGCTGATCGGGCGGGCCCGGTTCATGACGCCGCTGCGCGCGATCCTGCTGATCGCCGTGGTGTTCCTGGCGCTGGGCTATTCGACCAAGGCGGCCTGCCTGCAGTCCACCGGCACCGGCACCGCGGGCCAGCGGGTCGCCAACTGGCAGAACAACCGCGCCTACTACGAGCTGTGCTACTCCGACACGGTTCCGCTCTACACCGCAGAGTTGTTGAACCTGGGCAAGTTTCCGTACAAGTCCAGCTGGATCGAGAAGGACTCGTCGGGCAAGCCGCGCGTGCAGTACGACGGCAGCCCCGCGATCCGCTACATGGAGTATCCGGTCATCACCGGCATCTACCAGTACGTGTCGATGTCGTTGGCCAAGACCTACACGGCGCTCACCAAACTCGTGGCGATCCCGATCGTGGCCGAGGTGGTGATGTTCTTCAACATCGCCGCGTTCGGGCTCGCGCTCGCGTGGCTCGCCACGATCTGGGCGACGTCGCGAATGGCGGGGCGGCGGGTTTGGGACGCCGCGCTGGTGGCCGGATCACCGATCGTTATCTTCCAGATCTTCACCAACTTCGATGCGCTGGCCACCGCCGCGGCGGCCGGCGCGATGCTGGCCTGGTCGCGGCGCAAACCGGTGCTGGCCGGTGCGCTGATCGGTCTCGGTGTGGCGGCCAAGTTGTATCCGCTGCTGCTGTTGATCCCTCTGGTGCTGTTGGCGTTGCGCACCGGGCGGATGCGTGAGGTGGGTAAGACGGCGGCGACGGCGGTCGCCACCTGGCTGGTGGTGAATCTGCCCATCATGCTGCTGTTCCCGCGCGGGTGGTCGGAGTTCTTCCGGCTCAACACCCGTCGCGGGGACGACATGGATTCCCTCTACAACGTCGTCAAGTCGTTCACCGACTGGCGCGGGTTCGATCCCGACCTCGGGTTCTGGGAGCCGCCGACGACGTTGAACACCGTCACGGCGATCCTGTTCGCCGCGTGCTGCATCGTGATCGGCTACATCGCGTTGACGGCCCCGCAGCGGCCGCGGCTGGCGCAGCTGGCGTTCCTGGTCGTCGCGGCGTTCCTGTTGACCAACAAGGTGTGGAGTCCGCAGTTCTCGCTGTGGCTGGTGCCGCTGGCCGTGCTCGCGCTGCCGCATCGCCGGATCCTGTTGGCGTGGATGACCATTGACGCGCTGGTCTGGGTGCCCCGGATGCTCTACCTGTACGGCGAGGCGAACAAGGGTCTGCCCGAGCAGTGGTTCACCACCACCGTTCTGCTCCGTGATATCGCGGTGATCACCTTGTGCGCGTTGGTGATCCGCCAGATCTACCGTCCCGAACTCGATCTGGTGCGCTGGAACGGCCGCATCGACGATCCGACGGGCGGGATCTATGACCGCGCCCCCGACGATCCGCCGGGCCGGCTGCCCGACTGGCTGCGCCCGGCCGGCGCGCGCGTGCGCAAGCAGTCGCCCGAACCCGAACCCGCGGTGGCCGACGCCTGACCGCCCGTCAGCAGCGGGAATCAGCACCGATTTCGCAGCTCAGGTCAGTCTCCTGTAGCCTTAGCCGGTTGCCGACGCAGGCGACCCTCCTGCCACGGAACACGCCGTGGCCGCGACGACCATAGGAGGTGATGAGGTTCTAATGCGTCCATACGAAATCATGGTCATTCTCGACCCCACACTTGACGAGCGCACGGTTGCTCCGTCCCTGGAGACGTTCCTGAACGTCATCCGCAAGGATGGCGGGACCGTCGACAAGGTTGACATCTGGGGCCGCCGCCGTCTCGCTTACGAGATCGCCAAGCACGCCGAGGGCATCTACGCCGTCATCGACGTCAAGGCCGAGCCCGCCACGGTGTCCGAGCTCGACCGTCAGCTCAACCTGAACGAGTCGGTGCTGCGGACCAAGGTGCTGCGGACCGACAAGCACTGAGCGAACGGCTGCTCCTGTCGTGCAGCTTGCGTAGGCTCGCCCGCAATAGGACGCCCACTCCAGGAGGATCTCGTGGCTGGTGACACCACCATCACCGTTGTCGGAAACCTGACAGCGGACCCGGAATTGCGCTTCACCCCGTCCGGCGCTGCCGTCGCCAACTTCACCGTTGCGTCGACACCGCGCATGTTCGACCGCCAGAGCGGTGAATGGAAGGACGGCGAGGCACTTTTCCTTCGGTGCAACATCTGGCGTGAGGCCGCCGAGAACGTGGCCGAAAGCCTGACCCGCGGCTCGCGGGTGATCGTCACCGGACGGCTCAAGCAGCGCTCGTTCGAAACCCGCGAGGGTGAGAAGCGCACTGTTGTCGAGGTCGAGGTCGACGAGATCGGTCCGTCCCTGCGTTACGCCACGGCGAAGGTCAACAAGGCCAGCCGTAGCGGCGGCGGCGGGGGCGGCGGCTTCGGTGCAGGCGGTGGTGGATCCCGCCAGTCCGAGCCCAAGGACGATCCGTGGGGTAGCGCTCCGGCGTCGGGTTCCTTCAGCGGTGCTGACGACGAACCGCCCTTCTGATCAACTTCGAAATTTTTGCAAGGAAGAGATAACCAATGGCCAAGTCCAACAAGCGACGGCCGGCACCGGAAAAGCCGGTCAAGACCCGTAAGTGCGTGTTCTGCTCGAAGAAGGGGCAGACCATCGACTACAAGGACACCGCGCTGCTGCGCACCTACATCAGCGAGCGCGGCAAGATCCGTGCCCGCCGCGTGACCGGCAACTGCGTCCAGCACCAGCGCGACATCGCTGTCGCCGTGAAGAATGCCCGTGAGGTGGCTCTGCTGCCGTTCGGCTCGTCGACCCGCTAGCCAGGAACGGAAGAGAGATATGAAGCTGATTCTCACCGCCGAGGTTGAGCACCTGGGTGCCGCAGGCGACACCGTCGAGGTCAAGGACGGCTACGGCCGCAACTACCTGCTGCCGCGTGGGCTGGCGATCGTCGCCTCCCGTGGGGCCGAGCGTCAGGCCGAGGAGATCCGCCGCGCCCGCGAGTCGAAGGTCATTCGCGACATCGAGCACGCCAACGAGCTCAAGACCGCGCTCGAGGGCCTGGGCGACGTCACGCTGTCGGTCAACGCCGCCGGTGACA
This sequence comes from Mycolicibacterium goodii, assembly GCF_001187505.1. Next base: position 1,340,516 of record NZ_CP012150.1, on the reverse strand, counting down.
CCGGCAAGCTGTTCGGCTCGGTGACCGCCGCCGACGTCGTCAACGCCATCAAGAAGGCCGGCGGGCCGAACCTCGACAAGCGCACGGTGCAGTTGGCCAAGGCGCACATCAAGTCGGTCGGCACGCATCCGGTGACCGTCAAGCTGCACAACGGCGTGGAAGCCAAGGTGGCGCTGAACGTGGTCGCCCAGTAAGTGGCGTCGTAAGACACGTCGCCGACCGATCCGGTCGGCAGTCATACGCCCGGGTGGGAACCTGTCAAGGCTCCCACCCGGGCGTTGCTGTGTCTCCGGCGTGTCGGCTGGCGAACTTCTCGAACGAAAATGCGGACAGCGAACCTAACCGGCCGTTAACCTGTTAGGCCCTTGCGGGCAACACAACACGCCCGAGCGGGCAACGTGCCACGACACGCCGAGGAATTTGTCATCCACAATGTCTACCGGCTCCGACAGGCGCCTTATCTGCGAAAACATCGGATCACACTGCGGTAATCCACAAGTTCTCCCCAGCGCGTAAACATCGCTGTCCACAGATATCCCCATGCCATCCACAGGTTGATGAACAGGCCGGGTTTTGCGAGCCTCCAGCAACGTCTAGCGTGGTGCGCTGCGGTGCCGTTACGGCGACTTGTCGGCGCCCCGTTCTACAGTTGCAGTACCGATTCGAATACACGTTCGAGCTCGTCGTGAGGCTGGTCTCGAAAGGGGGGTAGTCCTTGGCAGTCGTGGACGACCTCGGGCACCCGGATGGGCCCGCGGACATGGACGGCCCGCCGCAGAGCGGAGATTTCGGCCGCCAGCCTCCTCAGGACATGGCAGCCGAGCAGGCTGTGCTCGGTGGCATGCTGCTCAGCAAGGACGCCATCGCCGACGTGCTGGAGCGGCTTCGGCCCGGCGACTTCTACCGCCCCGCGCACCAGAGCATCTACGACGCGGTCCTCGACCTCTACGGCCGCGGTGAGCCCGCCGACGCGGTCACCGTCGCCGCGGAACTCGATCGGCGCGGTCTGCTGCGCCGCATCGGCGGAGCGCCCTATCTGCACACGCTGATCTCGACGGTGCCCACCGCCGCCAACGCCGGCTTCTACGCCGGCATCGTGGCCGAGAAGGCCCTGCTGCGCCGGCTCGTGGAGGCAGGCACCCGCGTCGTGCAGTACGGCTACGCCGGGGCCGACGGCGCCGATGTCGCCGACATCGTCGACCGCGCCCAGGCCGAGATCTACGACGTCACCGAGCGCCGCGCCTCCGAGGACTTCGTGCCGCTCGAGGACCTGCTGCAGCCGACGATGGACGAGATCGACGCGATCGCGTCCCAGGGCGGTATCGCGCGTGGTGTGCCGACCGGGTTCACTGAACTCGACGAGATCACCAACGGGCTGCACGCCGGGCAGATGATCATCATCGCGGCCCGTCCCGGTGTGGGGAAGGCGCTCGCGCTCGACACATTGCTTCCCACGCCCAGCGGGTGGACCACCATGGGCGACGTGGCGGTGGGGGACCACCTCCTCGGTCCCGACGGCCAGCCCACACGCGTGGTCGCCGGCACCGACGTGATGCTCGGCCGACCGTGCTACGTCGTCGAGTTCTCCGACGGCACCGCGATCGTCGCCGACGCGCAGCATCAGTGGCCCACCGAGCACGGAGTCCGCACAACGGCCACTCTGCGGCCCGGAATGCACACCACGGTGAGCGCGTCCGGCGGCCGTGGCGGTACCGCCCTGCTGGCGCCTACGGTTCAGGTCACCGGGGTACGACGACGCCCCAGTGTGCCGGTGCGGTGTGTCGAGGTCGACAACCCCGAGCACCTGTACCTGGCAGGCCCCGGGATGGTGCCCACGCACAACTCGACGCTCGGCCTGGATTTCATGCGGTCGTGCTCGATCAAGCACCGCATGGCCAGCGTCATTTTCTCGCTGGAGATGAGCAAATCCGAGATCGTCATGCGCCTGCTGTCGGCCGAGGCGAAGATCAAGCTCGGCGACATGCGCTCGGGCCGCATGACCGATGACGACTGGACTCGGCTGGCGCGGCGCATGAGCGAGATCAGCGAGGCGCCGCTCTACATCGACGACTCGCCGAACCTCACCATGATGGAAATCCGCGCCAAGGCACGACGTTTGGCGCAAAAGTCCGACCTGCGACTCATCGTCGTCGATTACATGCAGCTGATGACGTCGGGCAAGAAGTACGAGTCGCGTCAGCAGGAAGTCTCGGACTTCTCGCGAAGCCTCAAGCTGATGGCCAAGGAACTCGACGTGCCTGTGGTCGCGATCAGCCAGCTCAACCGTGGGCCGGAACAGCGTACCGACAAGCGTCCACAGGTGTCTGACCTCCGTGAGTCCGGGTGCATGACCGCGAACACCCGAATCCTGCGCGCCGACAACGGTGCCGAGGTCACCTTCGGTGAGCTCATGGCGACCGGAGAGCGGCCCCTGGTGTGGTCGCTGGACGAACACAAACGCCTGGTCGCGCGACCGATGACCAACGTATTTCCCAGCGGACGCAAAGAGGTTTTCACACTGCGGATGGCGTCGGGGCGCGAAGTCGAAGCGACGGCCAATCATCCGTTCCTCACGCTCGACGGATGGGTTCCGTTGGGCGAGCTGAAGCCCGGCGACCGCCTCGCCACGCCCCGCCTGGTACCCGAGCCCGTCGAGACGCAGCGTATGCACGACTCGGAGGTCGTGATGCTGGCGCACATGATCGGTGATGGGTCTTGCGTGAAGCGCCAGCCGATTCGTGACGCATCGATCGATGAGGGGAATCTCGTCGCGGTCGAAATTTCCGCGGCACACTTCGGCGTCACGCCGATCCGTGACGAGCACACCGCGGCGCGGGTCACCACCCTTCGGCTTCCCGCGCCGCACCGGTTGGCGCGCGGCAAGCGCAACCCCATCGCCGAATGGCTCGACAAGCTCGGCCTGTTCGGTAAGCGCAGCTACGAGAAGTTCGTTCCGGCTGAGGTTTTCGCGCTGCCGAACGATCAGGTCGCGCTGTTCCTACGGCACCTGTGGGCGACCGACGGCTCGGTGCGGTGGGACGCAAAAGCCGGTCAGGGACGGTTGTTCTACGCGACCACGAGCCGGCGGTTGGCCGATGACGTTGTACAGCTGCTGCTCCGGGTCGGGGTGTACGCGCGGGTCAAACGGGCCAAGAAGGTCGGATACCGGGTCTGCTGGCACGTGCTCATCTTTGGCCGCGAGAACCAGAAGCGGTTCCTGGCACATGTCGGTGTACCCGGCGCGCGAGGCGCGGCGGCCCGCGAGGTGCTCGCCAACCTGGATGGCATCACCCAGAACAGCGACTTGGACGAGTTGCACAGGCTCGCCACCAACGACGTGTTCTGGGACGAGATCGCAGAGATCACCAGCATCGGCGAGCATGATGTGTACGACGGCACGGTGCCTGGCACGCATAACTTTGTGGCCCAGGGAATCTCCGCCCACAACAGCTTGGAGCAGGATGCGGACATGGTCATGCTGCTGCACCGGCCCGACGCGTTCGACCGTGACGATCCGCGCGGTGGCGAGGCCGACATCATCCTGGGCAAGCACCGCAACGGTCCGACCGCGAATATCACTGTGGCACACCAGCTGCACTTCTCGCGGTTCACGAATATGGCGCGCTGAGACCCCACGACGACGACGGCGGAACGTCTCCGTGCCCGTCGGCGTCCTGACTGTGACGGAGGTGGTCTTGCTGTGTGAGCCACCCCGGTGGGACGTCGACCGAAAGAGCGAGGTGCACGAAGCGGCCCACGGCGGCGTTGGCAGCCCGGATTGGGCACCATTGCAATGTGTAGGGCACCAGGTGGGCAGGTGACACAGCCACTAGCGGCGTGGGCATGTCGCTTCCAGCCACAGCGCGAGTTGTGAGGATCCAGTCCACCTCCGCTTGGGCGGCCCAGCGGCATGCCGACAAGTCGGCGTCGGCGAGTTCGACAGTGGGCGGCGTGACGCCCGCGGCTTCCAAGGCTTGGCGCAGGGCCAGGGTCCACGCCGGAAACAGCGCCTCATTGTGCATGCCGAGTGTCTCGCTAGACAATTGTGCGAGGTCTATGGCGTCTTGCCCGGCCAGCCGGTGATCCGGCCGCAATCCCACCATCAGAGGCTCTGCGCAGAAAACCTCGCTGATGATCCCGGGCGGGTCGGGCACAAGGCCACAGGTGATCGCAAGGTCCAGCCCGCCGTCGAGATCGGCGACCGTCCGTTCGAGGTCGGGCAGCCACATCCGTTGCACGGTCAGCTCGACGTCGGGGGCGACCGCCTTCAGAGCCGCGGCCAGATGCGGCGCCAGGACTGGCGCGACCGGCGGAGTGATGCCCATGCGTACCCGTCCAGCGCCGCCATCGGCGATCCGTCGTACCGCCGCGGCAGCTCCTTCGACCTCATCGACGATGATCTTGGCCCGGCCGAGCAATTCAATTCCTGCCTGTGTCAGGGCCACTCGGCGGGTGGTCCGATTCAGCAAGGGTGTACCCAGTTCGCGTTCCAACCGCCGCACGAGGTCGCTGAGTGTCGGCTGACCGATGTGCAACTTCTTCGCGGCGCGCCCGAAGTGCAGTTCAGTTCCGACGGCGATGAACGCCTCCAACTGACGTAACTCCACTGGCTGATGATACCGTTGCGGTCCGCATTGATCGGCAAACGCGATGAATGCGTTTGTCCTCGGCGGAATTTCTTGACGGCTAACCAGAATGAGGGTCGCAGCGGTGTTTCTCACCCGCCGCTGGGGGTGACGGCGATGTTGGTGAGGTATTCGTCGGCGTCGATGTCATAGACGTAGCCGACAACCTCCACAGATGCCGGCACAGCCGGTGACTCTCGGATGATCTGGACGTCGTGGCGCAGTGTGGTGATCAGGTGATCGATGGCGAGACTTTCGAAGTCGTAGACGGTGCCGATGTCGATGCCCTGCTCTTCCTTGAACGCGTCGAGGAGTCCTTGGCTGGTGAAACTGCTTGTCCCACAGTTCGTGTGATGGACGATCGCGACACGTTCCAGCCCGAACAAGTGGTGGGCAATGGTGATCGACCGGAGGGCGACAACCGTCTTCAGTGGCACCGCGCCGTGGAAGGCTTTGCGCACCTCACCCTCGACATAGCCGGGGGTCTGCGAGTAGACGAAGTGATCGAGTTCTTCTATCGCGGGCAGTCGTCCCATTCTTTGATCGTCTCCTTGGTTGGTGGCGCCGGGCCGCAGGGCGTACGACAGAGGAGGAGCGTGAATTGCTCTGTGCGCGTCAAGCTTCACACCGGCCGTCAAGAGACAAGGTTGGTGCACGCCCAGCGCGCGAACAAGCCGCACTATGGAATCGCTGTGATCGCGTTGGCCGAACAATACGCAGAGTCGTCGACCTGGTCGTCGCGGATTGTCGCCTATGCGACGGCCTGTGGACGCTGTCTCGAGTTACTCACAGGTCGAGCACCAGTGGCTCGATTGGTTTGCAGACGCAGAGCAGGATGCTTCCCGGGGCGGGCGGCTCCAGCGGTTCCAGGTCGTAGGAGACTTCGCCGGCCAGCACGCCCGTTTCGCAGGTATGGCACACGCCGGTACGACATGACCACCGCGTCGGAATGTTGCACGCCTCAGCGAATTCCAGAACACTCCCATAGGAGGGATTCCAGGGGGCAGACATCCCACTGCGCGCGAACTGCACGATGGGTCCGGGCCCGGCCGGACCCTCGGGCAGGTGCGGAGTCACAGTGGTGGTGTCGGCAATGCCTGGAGTGATCGCCGAACGCGCGCCGAAGGTCTCGGTGTGAATCTGGTCTGGGTCGAGTCCGTAGTTCTTGAGTGCAGCGCTGACGTCATCCATGAAGGCCTGCGGGCCGCACAAATATGCGTGCCCGTCGCAAGGCGGTTGCAACTCGGCGATCGCCTCGGCATCCAGATGTCCGCGCCGGTCGTAGTCGATGCCGATCCGATCGGTCACCGCCGGACGGCTGTAGATGATCTCGGTTCTGCTGCTCGGGATCTGAGACAACAGCCTGCGGGTTTCCTCGGCGAATGGGTGTTCGTCGCTGCTGCGTGCAACGTGCAGCCACCAGACAGCGCGATCCTGCTGAGTTTTCACCAGATGATGCAACATGGAAAGCACCGGGGTCACCCCCACGCCCGCCGACACCAGCACGATCGGTTTTTGGTTGTCACGAAGACAGAACGAGCCACGAGGGGCGGCGACGTCGATGACGTCGCCCGAGCTGAGATGGTCATGCATGTATCTGCTGACCGACCCCTCTGCTTCACGCTTCACGCCGATGCGGTAACCGCCGGCGCCCGGTTCGTTGCACAGCGAGTAGTTACGAACTAGAGGCGTTCCGCCCGGGCCAGCCGGCACACGCACTGTGATTGACTGTCCGGCAATCCATTCCGGTGGCAGCGTACCGTCTGGGTTGACGAGTAGCAGCGAACGCACGTGCCGGCTTTCGGTGTTGGTCGCGGCAACACGCATGGGCCGGAAGCCTGCCCATGCTGGAGGCGGGACCGCCACCCCGGTCAGGCCGCTGTTCCCCACAGACGGACCCTCACCGGTGGCCTGATCGAGCAGACTACGCAGCGATCGCCGCCAACCGGGGCTCAAGGCCGGAATCCGAAGAGCGCGCTCCAGTGCTTCGGCCGAACGGCCGGGTAGGTATAGCAGTGCGTCCATCTCAGCGACAGTGATACGTTCTGGCCCGTCGCCGATCTTCACGATGTCCTGGCCGGCCTCGACCTCGCCTTCGGTGATGACGCGGCAGTAGAACCCCGCCGGTGATGGGCCACCAGCAGGGCGGCCATTCTCGGCTCCCCAATACGCAGTCCGGCGCGGAAGCAGGTCACCCGCGGCTGGGTCACCTCGACGACGGCCTGGCCGATCTGGTAGCGATCGCCTATGCACACCTCATCATCAGGCATACCGTCGACGGTGAGGTTCTCCCCGAGCACGCCGGGCGTGAGGTCGTCCCGTTGGAATTCGCGTGCCCAGTGCTGATATGACGCCACCTGGTACACCAGTACAGCGCGGATCTCGCCGCCGTGGCCGGCGGCGTCACCCTGACCGTCGCCGTCGAGGTTGAGCCGCCGAAGCATTCGTGGACCGCTGACCGGGGATTTCCACGCCCCGGTGTGAACGGTGCGCCCATTCCACGAGATGTCCCTGGGCATACCGACATTGACCGATACCAGTTTGGCCATCGTGAACTCCTCTTCGTCAATGTGTCCTAGCCGAAGCCGGGCAGGACCGACAGGCCGCCGACGATGGCTGTCGTCGTCACGGTCATCGACATCGCATTGCCGATGAACGGATGAAAATCACTGGGCAGTCGCCGCGATATGGAGGCTGCCACCGGTGGCCCGACGAAAGCACCCAATACTGCTCCTGCGAGGATCGACTGCGCCGAACTGCCGAAGGCCAAGATGGCAGCCGGGGTGATCGACACCACCGGGATGAAGGTCGGATACCACCCATATTTCACCCACTGATGCTGCCACACAGTCGTCGCGATGGCCGCGCTGAGAATCTGGCCGATCATCACGCGCGGCAACAGATGTCCTGAGCCGCTCGCGGTCACCGGATCAACTAGATAGCTGCCGACGGTACCAACGAGCAGGCCCGCGCTGGCCCATTCGCTTCCGATGAATTGAGCCTCGGTGAAGTCGGCGAACATTCGGCGGACAACCCACAACGCCCCCTGGCGGGTGGTATCGGTGAAACAGTGCGAGAGCCCAACGTGGCAACGCGGAACCCACACGCAGGGCGGCGGTATCCAGGGCAGGTGCCGACAGATGAGGAAGGCGAGCAAGGCACTGCTCCACATGCCCGTGGTGGCGCCCACAACATTCGGCAATCCGAGCGGTCGACAGACGATGTTGACCGCGACCACTGCCGCCGGAGTCGTCAGCCCCGCACCGAGCACCGCACCGGTGACGGCGACTCTGAGGCGGCCGCCGTAGATCAGCACGACCGCTGCGGGTACTGAGGCGAACGGGACGAACGTCGGTTGCCAATGGTCGGTGGCAGCGATTGTCCATCCCCAGGCCAGATTGGAAAGGAGCAGTCCCAAGGCGGCGCTGCCCACCGCCCAAGGGAACAGGCCGGTGCCCGACGTGACGGGGAAGCCGCTCCAACGGCGGCCACGGCGAAACCCGGTATGAGCGATGCATCCGCCCACCACCATCAGCACGCCACCAATCGCCGAGTGGGCATACCCCGGTTCTGTCGTGTCGCCCAGCAGCCAACCGAGGAAGGGGACAATCTGTGAATAGTGGCCGTCCCAGCTGGGCCACGCCGATGTGTGCACCGGAGCTTTCTCGAGCCCCATGAGCACCACCGTGGCGACGCCCGCGACGAGCGTCGCCGTCAGCGCGATGGTTACCGTGGTAAACCGGTCTCGTGACGGCCGAAGGGCATCCAGCTGCCTCGGTGTCAGCGGTGTGGTCGATGTCATCGGGAGATCACGAGCGTCTCCGGCTAGTCACGGTCGTCGAGTTGGGCGCGCAACGTTGCGTTCTCGGCTCGAAGCTTTTCAATCTGTTCCGTCAGACCCGCGAGTGTCGGCTGGAGTTCGGCGACGCTGTAGCGGGAGACGATGTGCTGCGGGCAATTCCAGTCGAACGCCTCGACCGACACCACCATGGATCGCTCAACCACCGCGTCGTAGGCCGGATCCGCCAATGATCGGGCCAATTCGGGATCATCTTGCGCGGAGACGATGCGGGCGTGGCCGAAGATCTTCAGACGAGCGCGGCGGGGGTAGTCCACCGCGATGATCGCCACTCGGTCGTCGGTGGAGAGATTTCCTGTGCTGATGTATTGGAGGTTGCCCCGGAAGTCGCCCCACGCGATGGTGTGGTCATCGATGGCGCGTACGAATCCGGGTGGCCCACTGCGAATCTGGACGTAAGGCCATCCGGTCTGACTGACGGTCGCAAGATAGAAACTGTCTCGACCGCGCAAGAAGTCTCGCTCATCGTCGGTCAACGCGTCCGGACCCGCTGACGCGCGGCCCGCGATGACCTTGCGTTTGTAGAACGTATCGCTGCCGTGTTCGCTCTGTGCCTTCTGGACCGCGTCGGTGAAGGCGATCGCCGGGTAGTGCTTACTCATGACTCACGTCCCATCGCCGACACCACCTCAGCCGTCGATGGAACACTGTGTGCCAGAAAGGCGTAAATCACCAACGCGGCCAGATACCCGTCGCCGCGCGCCGGGTCCCGCGGCCCAGCGGTGGCGTCACGAACGACAGCGACCTCGAAGCCTTGTTCGAGAAGATCCCGCAGATGCGACTCCACGCACATGTTGGCAAGCATTCCGCACAGGACGACTTCGGTGATCTTGCGCTTGCGCAGTTGCAGCACCAAGTCGTTGGTCTGAGGTCCCCAAACCTTGTGCGGGCTGGCCACTACAGTCCTGCCGTTTTCGATGAACGGCTTGAACTCATCGAGCCAATCGGCCCCCGAACCGGTGAAGCCCTCAAGGTCCAGTTGCCCCACTCGGTCGAAGGAATGCGTTCGCAACTCATCGCCTTCCAGCGGCCCATTGAACAACCAGCGGTGGTCGGCCGGATAAAAGTAGTGCGGCGAAATGAACAACGGGAAGTCGCCCGCCTCTGCGGCCGCGAAGATCTGCAGCAGATGCTCTACGGTGGTGTCTTCGGGGTCGTAGTTCACAATTGCCTTTCACCGGCCTTTCACCGGCCTTTCAGCGTCGTCGAGTGGTGCCGTAACGTCGCGGAGCCTGCCTTCTGCTGAGCAGCAGGCGTCGCTCCGTTTTCATGTCCGTCACCCGTCTGACTTGACCGTCCAGTACCACGCCGGTCATGCCCGATCACCCGGCGAACCGCGCTACAGCTTCCCCAAGAAGTTTCGAATGTAGCCGCTGATTTCCTCTCCGTGTGTCTCCAGGGCGAAGTGGCCCGTGTCCAGCAGGTGGAATTCGCCGTTGGGTAAGTCACGACGGTAGGCTTCTGCACCTGGCGCACCGAAGATCTCATCGTTCTTTCCCCACGTCACCAACAGCGGAGGCTGATGAGTGCGGAAGTACTCCTGGAACTTGGGGTAACTGTCGAGGTTGAACTGGTAGTCCCAGAACAGCTGCAGCTGGATGGCGTCGTTGCCTTTTCGATCCAGGCCCGCCTGGTCCAGCAGCCACGCCTCAGGGGCGATGCGATCGAGGCGATCGGCCGGCACACCGTGGGTGTACTGCCAGTAGGTCTTCTCGGCGGTGAAGTACTCCCGCACGCCATCCTCGTTGGCCGCCCGGCCCTTGGCGTGCGCGAACAGGATGTCCCAGAACGGAGTGAAGCCCTCCATGTACGCGTTGCCGCTCTGCGTGATGATCGCGGTGATCCGTTCGGGCCTGGTGCTGGCGATGCGCAGACCTATCGGAGCACCGTAGTCATGAATGTAGAGCGCGAACTTCTCCAGCCCCAGATGCGTGATGAGCTTCTCGGTGATCTCGGTCAGCCGGTCGAAGCTGTAGGTGAACTGGTTCACCGACGGCATCGACGACCTGCCGAAGCCGATGTGATCGGGCGCCACCAGATGGAAACTGTCCGAGAGGGAGTCGATCAGATTCCGAAACATGTGCGAACTACTCGGAAACCCGTGCAGCAATAGCAATGTCGGTGCTGACCGGTCACCGGCTTCACGATAGAACACATCGAGCCCATCGATCTTCGCGGTGCGGTAGCGCGTACTGAAGGCAGACATCGGGGCCTCTCTGTCGGGGTCTTCACGGGTAATTCGGGTCCACCTTGCACCGCACTCGGTGGTTGAAAAAGCGGTGATCTCCGAACGCAGTGATCGCCAATCGCGATGAATCGACAGTGCGCCGTCGGCACCATCAGCGGGTGGAATTGCGACAGCTCGAAGCGTGCCTGGCGGCGGCTGCGGAGCTGCACTTCGGGCGGGGCGCAGAAGCTGCATACGAGTGGACTGCAGGCGCTCCGACTTGCCCACATCGGTGAGCTCACCGCCACGGCCGTGGGCATGAGCTGGCTTGGCCATCTCCTGGGGATTGCAGACCAGATGTCCTACAGCAAGCTCTCCAGAGCCCGCTCGACGTCAACTCCTGACCTGCTCGTTTATAATTTAGTTTGTCAGCCAACTAGTATGTGAGGTAAGTTACAGCGGCGCGGGATGCTTCCCGCCATCACAAGCGCCCGGTGCGGAAGGAACACACTGCGATGAGGCAACTCGAGGGCGAGCCGACGGCTCGGAAGGTGCGCACCCTGGCCGCAATAACGGTGGGTAACTCGTTCGAGTGGTACGAGTGGGCCATCTACGGGATCTTCGCGCCGTTCATCGCCGCCGCGATGTTCGACAGAGCTGATCCGGTTTCTGCCCTGCTCTCGACTTTCGCGGTATTCGCGATCGGCTTCCTCATGCGGCCGATTGGGGGGATTGTGTTCGGCCGGATCGCCGATCGTCGCGGCCGTAAGACGGTTCTCATCGCGACGTTGCTGATGATGGGAACCGGAAGCATGGTCATCGCGCTGACGCCGGACTTCGAGACGCTCGGAGTCTGGGCGTCGGTGGTCCTGCTGCTCGCCCGAATGGCTCAGGGGTTCGCGCACGGCGGGGAGAGCGCGACGTCGTATTCCTACGTCGCGGAGCTGGCGCCACCGCAGAAGCGTGGAGCCTGGAGCAGTTACGCGTACGTGGCTGTTCTGATCGGCACCATCGGTGCGTTCGTCCTCGGGGTCGCATTGACTGCAGTGCTGGGTCAGCAGGCGGTCGCCGACTGGGCGTGGCGGGTACCGTTCGTCTTCGGTGCGCTGGGGTCGTTCGTTGTGATGTTCCTGCGCAGCCGGATGGAGGAGTCAGAGGTTTTCACCGAGCAGGCCCACGCGCCAGTTACCCAGTCCGCGACTGCCCCGCCGCGCAGGCTGTTCCGCCCGGTGGCGACCGGCATCGGCCTCATCTGTGGCCTGACGGTTTTCCAGTACACCTGGCTGGCGTTCATTCCGACCTACGCGATCGTGCACCAGGGTGTGTCGGCAGACACCGCCTACCTGGCATTGGCAGGCGCGCAGTTCATCGGGCTGTTCTGCCTGCCTTTGTGGGGCCGCCTCGGCGACGCGATCGGCAGGCGGCCGGTCTTCATCGGATGGGCGGTCGCCGTCGCCGTGCTGCAGATTCCGCTCGTGGCACTGGCAGGGCAGAGCGCCTGGTCGCTGTTCATCGCATCAACCGTCGCCTGGGTGCTCGCCACTGCCACCGGCGCCTTGCAGGCGGCAACGCTGGCCGAACAATTCTCGACCCGCGATCGCACATTCGGAATAGGACTGGCCTTCTCGGTCTCGGTTGCACTATTCGGCGGCGCAACACCGTATCTCAACGAGTACATGCACGCGCACGGCGTGGGTGTGCTCGCGCCGGGGTGGGTTATCGTCACGGCGTTGATCAGCGGTATCACAGCGTGGCTGATGCCCGAGCGCCGAGGCGCTGACCTGGCAGACGTCGGCGCCGATGCCGTCCGGCACACTGAAGACGTAACACCGACGCGAGAGCTCTGATGACCGTGTGCACGCGCCGTACCACCGAACTGGAGGCCGATTCAATGGCTGACAAGGAGAACCGCCCCAGGCGTCGTCAGGCGGAGCGACGCCTGGAGGCCGAACGCAGACTTCTCATCGCCGCCGCCGAGCTCATCGGCGAAGTCGGCCCGACACGAATGACTTTCGCCGAAATCGGCGCTCGCGCCGGCTACAGCAGGGGATTGGCAACGCACCATTTCGGGTCGAAGAATGCGCTCATTCGGCGGATTCTCGATGTGGTCACCGACGAATTCCACCGAGACCTTGCTGCGCACGATTCGAATCTCGATGCCAGAGGGGCCATCCGAGAGATTGTCTTGAGCTACTACCGTAGCCTCGGCAAGGTGGATCCCATGATCCGCGCCAGGGTCGCCCTGTGGGCCGCCGCCGCGGTCGGCGGAACCGATATCGACCGATCGCAGGTGACGGCAGCAGAGGAACGCTTCCGCGCGGAGATCAAGACTCGGCTACAGGTGGGACTACGGGCCGGCGAGCTTCCTCCCGATGTCGACGTGGACGGCTTCACGACCGTTCTGATCGGGATGCTGCGAGGAGTGGCGGTGCAACATCTCCTCGATGCCTCCGTGGATCTCGATCGCGCTGCGGTCGAGGCACTTGCCTTCGTCGATGGGCGTCTGACTCTGCGGGACTGACCGGCGGACGCAGAATCCACGTTCGGCGTACGAACAAAACTAGTTTGCTGACCAACAAGATTTGAGAGCCAGACTCGGATGAGAACGAAGACTGAACCGAGACTCGCTGTCGTCACGGGGGCTGCGAGTGGTATCGGTGGCGCCACGGCGAAAGTGCTCGCGCATCGCGGATTCGCCGTGATCGCGGCAGACGTGGCCGAACCTGCCGACGCGCAGGACCACATCACCTTCGAAACCGTGGACGTGAGTTCCCCGGAGGACTGGCACCGGCTGGCGGACACCATCGCGCAGGGCGCCGGCGAATTGGATGTTCTCGTCAATGCTGCCGGGGTGCAGGGCGACCTGGGACAGGCGGGCTTGCTGGAGTGCACGCTGGAGAACTGGGAGCACGTCATGAACGTGAACCTGACCGGCGCTTTTCTGGGCTGTCAAGCAATGATGCCGCTGATGGGCGACGGCGGCGCCATCGTCAACATCGCATCGATCGCGTCCTACTACCCGACGGCCTACAACGTCGCCTACGGCGCCACCAAGGGCGGCGTGACGCAGTTGACCAAGACTGTGGCTGCGGTGGGCGCACCAAGGGTGCGGTGCAATTCGGTGCACCCTGGCGTCATCGCCACGCCGATGGTCGACCAGATTCTGTCCGTCACCGAGGTTGGGTTCGCGGAACGTGTTCCCCTGCAACGGGTCGGTACCGCCGGGGAGGTCGCCGAAGTGGTGGCATTCCTCGCTTCGGATGCAGCAAGCTTCGTCACCGGCGCCGAGATCACCGTCGACGGCGGAACCCGTCTTGTCCGTTAGCCAGTCCGTCAGAGGAGTTTCCCATGGACCACCTGTTCGATATCCCGCCCGAGCGCCGCACATTGAGCGCGGTGCTCCGCGACCGTGCCGACGAGCACCCGGATGCTGAGTTCCTGACTGTGGGAGAATGCATTTGGACCTACGGGCAGTTCCACGCCTGGTCGACCCGGATCGCCGCGGGACTTCAGTCCCTGGGTGTCGCCCCCGGCGACCCCGTTCTGGTCATGCTGCCCAATTGCGCCGAATTCGTGGCGGTCTGGATGGCGTGCGCGCAGATCGGTGCCGTCGAAGTGCCCGTCAACACGGCCTACAAGGGGATGGTCCTCGAACACATCGTCGGCAACAGCGGGGCCCGAGTAGCCGTGGTGGCAGGGGAGTTCCTGGACCGGTTCGCGCCTTTCCCCGCATTGCAGCACGTTGTGGTTTGGAACCGGCTCAAATCGGACAACCGGGGCGCTGACGTCATCGACTGGTCTGATCTCGAGGAAGAGCGGCGCGTCGAGCGGCCCGAAGTCCGCTACACAGATCAGATGGCGATCCTGTATTCGTCCGGTACGACGGGGTTGTCGAAGGGGATCATGCTGAGCCACAACTATTTCTGGTTCAGTGGTATGCGAAGCGCGGCTCACGGCCGGGTGCAGCAAGCCGACCGCCTCTACACCTGCCTGCCGCTGTTCCACGCGAACGCACAAGCCCTCACCGTGATGTCGGCGCTGGTCTCGGGTGCATCGGTCATCCTCGACTCAAGGTTCTCTGCGTCGCGGTTCTGGGACCGGCTTCGCACGGTTCGGGCCAGTCGCTTCAACTATATCGGCGGGATGATCCCGATCTTGATGAAACAACCGGAGACCGAGCTCGATAGACGTCACGGAGTCGAGTTCGCCTTGGGTGCGGCCGCTCCCGCCGATCAGTTCCGCGAATTCGAGGACCGTTTCGGTGTGACGCTGATCGAGAGCTACGGACAGACGGAAAACTGTGTCGCACTCGCTAATCCCGTTGACGACCGCCGGATCGGATCGGTGGGGAAAGCGATCTGCGGATACGATGTAGCGCTGGTGGACGACGAGGACGAACCTGTGCCGGTCGGACAGACGGGTGAGCTGGTGTTCCGACCGAGATATCCCAACATCATGATGGACGGCTACCACAACATGCCTGAGGCCACGCTGGCCGCGAGCCGAAACTTGTGGTTTCACAGCGGGGATCTGCTGCGTCGCGACGCGGATGACTACTTCTATTACGTCGACCGCAAGAAGGACGCGATCCGGCGCCGCGGTGAGAACATCTCGGCCTACGAAGTCGAACTGGTCGTCAACGCACATCCTGATGTGGTCGAGTCCGCGGCGATAGCTGTTCCGTCCGAGGTGGGTGAAGACGAGGTGATGGTCTTCGTCGTCGTGAGGCCCGGCGCGCAGCTGAGCCAACTCGATTTGATCAGACACTGCGATAATCGCATGCCGTACTTTGCGGTGCCGCGCTATGTCGAGTTCCGCGATGAACTGCCGAAGACCCCGACACATCGCATCGAGAAGTATCGGCTGCGCCAAGAAGGCATCTCAGCCGACACGTGGGATCGCGAGCGCTCCGGCTACGAACTCACCCGATAGCCCCAACCAAGAAAGGCAGTCGATGATGACCTCTGGCCCCATCGCACAACTCGGATTCGTGGTCCGCGACCTCGACAAGGCACTTCGACACTGGGTCGGATTCCTCGGCGTCGGACCTTTTTTCGTCGCCGACGAAATCAAACCCGATCAATTCGTCCACCGGGGACGACCGTCCAACGCCACATTCAGTGCGGCGCTGGCCAATTCGGGACCGACCCAGATCGAACTCATCCAGCCCCTGGGTGAGCATCCCAGCCAATGGCAAGAGTTCCTGGAGGCAGGACGCGAAGGATTGCAACACGTCGCGTACTGGACCGAGAACTTCGACGTCGACTTCGCTGCGGCCCAGGCCAAGGGACACCGGGTGGCACACGGCGGGCTCCTCAGCGGGGGTCGTTTCGTCTACTTCGATGCCGATATCGCTGACGGGTATGCCATCGAACTGTCCGAACAGAGCCCGGAGAAGAAGGCGGTCTTCGGTGCCATCCGGGATGCCGGGATCAACTGGGACGGCCGGGATCCGATCCGCCCGTGGGCGCAGGCACTCGCGGCCGCAGATGTACCGGTGCGAGGAGGTGGATCCTGATGCGTGCGATCGTCGCAACCGCGTCCGGGCCTGCCATCGCCGACGTGACGAAGCCGAGGCCCGGGCCCGGTGAAGTCCTGGTCCGGGTTCACGCCGCGGCCCTCAATCGCGTCGACCTGCGGATGAGCCAGGGAATGGTGCACGGGTCGGCAGGCGGACTGGGCCAAGTGTGCGGCATGGAGTTCGCAGGTGAGATCGAGGACGTCGGCCCTGAGGTGGCCGGGTGGTCCCCGGGACAGCGGGTGATGGCGGCCGCGCCCGGTGCCTTCGCCGAGTTCACCACAGCGTCCGCACACACGCTGTTCCCGGTTCCGGAATCGTTGTCCTACCAGGAGGCGGCCACGCTGCCGGTGGGATTGCAGACCATGCACGATGCGCTGATCACCCAGGGCGAATTCGGCGAGGGGCAGACGCTGCTGATCCAGGGTGCCAGTTCCGGCATGGGATTGATGGGAATGCAGATCGCCCGCGAGTGCGGCGCCAAGCTCGTCATCGGCACCTCGACCGACGCCGCACGCAGACAGCGACTGGCCGAGTTCGGTGCGGACTGCGCGCTGGACTCGGCCTCCGCAGACTGGGTCTCTGAGGTCCTCGCCGTCACCGGAGGCGAGGGCGTGGACCTGCTGCTGGATCTGGTGGCGGGACCGTTGGTGACCCCGGGAATGCAGGCCACCCGGGTCGGGGGCCGCATGATCAACATCGGGCGCGTCGGCGGCGAACAAGGAGTCATCGACTTCGACCTGCATTCGATGCGGCGAATCACCTACATCGGCACCACGTTTCGAACCCGCAACCGCGAACAGATCAGCCGGGTGGTGGCCGCGGCGAACCGGGACCTGTCAGCGGCCGTCGCGCACCGCCGGATCACGATGCCGGTGGCAGGTGCTTTCGGTCTCGAAGAGGCCACCCGCGCCTTCATACGGATGGATCGCAATGAACATTTCGGCAAGCTCGTACTCGAGTTGGCATGACACAGGAGATACTGAGGATGACCGGAACCCCCTGGGAGACACGCGATGACACCGTGTTTCTGGTCGCGGGAGAGTGTCGCGAATGTGGCCGCTCGTTCTTCCCGCCGCAGCTTCACGGATGCGAATACTGCGGCGCCTCCGGGGATGCATTGACCACCCACAGCGTTCCGGCGATGGGCACCGTCACCGCGGCGGTGACCGTCCACACCCATCCGGTGCATCCGACGCCGTTCGTCGTTGCTGACATCGCCGTCGACAGTCACCCCCTGGTCATCCAGGCGACTGTGTGCCACAAGCCCGACGTCGGGGACCGGGTGATCGGCCGGGAAGTCGACAGCGATTCCGGGCCGGAGATCGTGTTCGACGTGTTCGAAGGGACCGACCGATGACCAGGAATCTGCTCGCCCAGACAGCTGTCTACGTCGTGGGCATCGGGATGTACGGCTACCGGCGACCCTCCGACATCAGCTATGTCACCATGGGCACCACCGCGATACGCGAGGCGCTCTCCGACGCCGGCATCAAGTGGGCGGACGTGGAGAGCATGTTCGTGGGATCCGGCAAGATCGGCATGGCGGCGGCGCCCACCCTGGCCCGTTACCTCGGCCGAACCGGCATTCCCGTGGTGCAGGTCGAATCTGCGTCCGCCTCGGGATCGGTGGCGTTCCGCCAGGCCGTTCTGGACGTCGCCAGTGGTCGCTGCGATGTGAGTGTCGCAGTCGGTGTCGACAAGGCCGAGTTCCCGCCCGACGCGGTGTCCAAAGCCGGGGTGCGCGGCCTGGTCGACGGCCGCATCGAGTTCCACACCATGTTCGCACTCAAGACCGAGCACTGGTTGCGGGAGCGGTCGTTGGTGGCTGCCGATCTTGCCCCCGTGGCGGTGAAGAATCACCGCAACGGCGCGCTCAACCCGTACGCGCAGCGACGCAAAGCTCGCACAGTCGACGAAGTGCTCGCCCCGCCGTACATCTCGGGGAGCCTCACCCGGTTGCAGTGCACACCCGTCGGGGAGGGATCAGCGGCGGTGGTGGTCGCGTCTGCAGACGCGCTGCGCAGGCTGGACATTGATCCACAACGTTGCGTTCAGGTGCGCGCGTCCGTGCATCAGACTCAACCGAGCTTCGAGGATGCCGTCGGCACCGAGGAACAGGCCGTCACGCGGGCCGCCGCCCGTGAAGCGTATGAGGCCTGCGGGATCGGACCCGGCGAGGTTGACATCGTGGAACTCCACGATGCGTTCGCGGTCGAGGAACCGATGTACCTGGAGGCGATGGGGATCTGTGCGGAGGGCCGGGCGCTGAGCGACCTCGCCGACGGGGCTCTCGACCTCGGTGGGCGGGTGGCCGTCAGTCCGTCCGGAGGCCTGTTGGCCATGGGACACCCCGTCGGGCCCACTGGTGTCGGGCAGGTATGCGAGTCGGTCCGCCAACTGCGCGGCGAAGCCGGTCCACGTCAACATCCCGACGCGAGAACGGCGTTGGTGCACATGGTGGGTGTCGGCGGAGTCTGCGCGGTCCACATCCTGCAGAACGCGACAAGCACGGGGGTGCGGCCGTGATCAGCACCGCCCCCATCGAGTGGTGCGACTCTTGAGGAGTCGTAGCCCCGATACTCCATCCGGCGCTCCAGCCGGGCACGCTCAGCGACGCGCCAACCAGTCGGCCAGCCGCGTGGTGCCTAGTTCGGCCTCGTCGTCGGTGACGAGCGTTGTGAAGTCGATGGATAGCCCGCTGTACGTTGCCGACGGGTCGTCGAGGACGTTCAGCGTTCGGCTCTGGTGGCGCAGGACGGTGCGGGCCGTGTCGGAGAACGTCATCTTCTGCGGGCCGCCGACGTTGTGGATGGTGTTGAGCGGCTTGTCGACGGCAATGCGGGCCAGGATCGCGGTGACCTCGGTGGAATCGATGGTCTGGATGAGTGCTTCTGGGGCGCGCACCTCGTCACCGGCGATGAGGGATTCGGTGATTGGTTCAGCCAGTTCGTGGAACTGCGTGGCCCGCACGACCGTCCAGGGCACCCCCGAGGTCGCGGCCGCGTTCTCCTGGGCGACCTTGCCGCGGATGTATCCGGCTTTGGGGGCCATGTCGTCTGCGCCGACGATGGACAGCACGACGTGGTGTCCGACCCGGGCCTTGCCGGCGGCAGCGGACAGGTTGGCCGCGGTCTGCTCGAAGAAGGCTTCGGCGGAGTCTTCGGGGGTGGCGGAGTTGATCACGTCGATGATGACCTCAGCGTCGGCGAGGGCATCGTCAAGGCCCTGCCCGGTGAGCAGGTCGACACCGGAGTTGCGGGAGGCCGCGGTGACGTGGTGGCCGCGGCTGCTGAGCAGGGGGACGAGTTGGCGGCCGATCAGACCGGTGGCGCCGAGGACGGTAATGCTCTTCGCAGGTTCGGTCATTGCCGTGCTGCCTTTCTGTCAAGGTGAAAACGGTTCGGACCCGTTGTGGAGAAAGAGCTCTCGCTCCGGTCTTCAGTGCGCCGCCAGTCCGGCGTCGACGGAGGCGTAGTGGCCGGTGGTGGTCACGCAATCATCTCCGGCGAAGAACGCGATCGTTCGGGCGACATCGCCGGGCAGTACGAGTCGTGCCTCGGTGTTGGCAGTGCCGAGAACCCAGAGTTCGTCGTCGGACCACCTCGCACCGTGTGCATCGACGCCGGCGACGTTACCGGGCGCTACGACGTTGGCGGTGATGCCGTGCGGAGCCAGTTCCTGGGCGATGTAGCGCACGAACTGATTGAGTGCGGCCTTGGCGGTTCCCTCGACGATCCGCATGCCGGACGGGTGACGGGAGTGCGCGGTGCTGAGGTAGACCAGCCGTCCGTAGCCGCGGGCAATCATTTCAGGACTGACCGCCTTCGTCACCAAGTACGCAGCCCGAAGTTCCTGGGTCACAGCGTGTTCGAGTCGGTCGAGCCGAAGCTTCGCGAAAGAGATGCGTGGATGGGGTGGTCGCGCAGCGTGAACGAGGACCTCGACGGTGCCCCAGCGGCGGGTGATGGTCTCGACCATCTCGCTGACTTCGTCGGAAACGGCCAGGTCGGCGCTTACCCCTAGGGCGTCGCCGCCGTGATCGGCGATACGGGAGGCGATGTGGTCGGCCTCTGCGGGGCTTCGATCGTGATGAACCGCCACCCGGTAACCGCGCTGACCGAGCAGCATCGCGGTCGCGGCACCGATTCCGTGGCTGGCACCGGTGATCAGAGCGACGCGTCTCTTGCTGGACCCGCCCTCGCCCACGGCGGTGGTGACGGCACCCGCGCAGTGCCCGTTGGTCCACGCGGGCTTCATGTTCGTCACGTCATCGCGGGCCATATGTGGACCTCCCATGGATCGGTTGTGCGGATGCGCGAATGGATCTTGCCGAGCAGCAGCGAGTGCATCTGCCCGCCAACGCCTTTCGCAGCATGGCTGTGGCCGACTCGACTGCCGCATCGGCCGGCGGCGTCTGCTGGGAAGGCGAAGGTGTGGTCGATCCGGCGAACCCTCGGCTGATGGGATCGAGCTGATCGGCAGACACCTCTCAACGCTGCCAGCTGGGGACCGCTGCGCGCCCCCCCGGAAACCCCCCGGGATTTGGACATCGGCTCCGGGGGCGGGGACTGAAGCCCTATTAGAGTTTGTTACGACGATTCGTCGGTCGCGGGGCCGTCCGACGACACGGTGAGTGGGCCTCCGCCGCCGTAGGCAGGAAGGATGTCCGCGAAAGTGTGCCCAGGGTGGCCGGGCTACCCGGCTTGTGGCCGTTGTATGGCGTCGGTCGGGGGCAACGTGTGAGCGAAGGCGATCTGTTCGGCCGTGTCACGGAGTTGTCCCGCTTGACGAAGCTGTTGGAGTCCGCACGCGCTGGGCACAGCGCGGTGGTGGTACTGCGCGGCGAGGCGGGGGTAGGCAAGACCGCCCTGATCGAAGACCTGCTGTCCACCGCGTCCGGGGTCCGGGTGCTGCGCACCGCGGGTGTGGAATCCGATATGGAGCTGCCGTTCGCGGGTGTGCATCGTCTCATCTCTCCGCTTGCCGCGGGCATAGAGGCGCTGCCGGATCCGCAGCGACGGGCATTGGACACCGCATTCGGTCAGGTTTGCGGGCCGGCACCGGATCGCTTCCTGATCGGCCTGGCGGTTCTGGATTTGATCGCTTCCGCGTCGTCGCCGGACGCTCCGGTGTTGTGCGTCGTTGACGACGCGCAGTGGCTGGACCAGGTGTCGGCGCAGACACTGGGTTTCGTGGCGCGGCGTCTGCTGGCCGAACATGTGATGGTGTTGTTCGCCTCACGGGAGACGACGGCCGAGTTGCGTGGGCTCCCCGAACTGGCGGTCTCGGGACTGGCGGTGCCCGATGCCCGCGAACTTGTCGATGCTGCCGTCCTGGGCCGCATCGACGCGCGAGTGCGTGACCGCATTGTCGCCGAGACGCGCGGTAACCCGCTGGCGCTGTTGGAGTGTGTGAGGGATCTTGCATCGGCTGATCTGGCCGGCGGTTACCACCGACCCGACGCGCATTCGGTGGCCGCGACAGTGGAGTCGCGGTATCTGCAGCGCATGTCCACGCTGGGTGCCGAGGCCCGGTTGCTGTTGACGCTGGCAGCCGCCGAGCCGGTCGGTGATCCCGCGCTGCTCACTCGCGCCGCGACGCGTTTGGGTATCGAGGCGCCGGCGTTCACCGCATTACGCGCCACCGGATTGATCGACATCGACTCGCGGGTGCGTTTCCGTCACCCGCTCGTGCGCTCGGTGGCCTACCGCGACGCCGACGCAAACCTCCGACAGCGAGT
Source organism: Mycolicibacterium goodii (assembly GCF_001187505.1). Next base: position 1,318,604 of record NZ_CP012150.1, on the reverse strand, counting down.
GCACGCCGCGCTCGCTGAAAGCATCGACGCCGACGCCGATCCCGACCGGCGCGCCTGGCATCGCGCCTTCGCCGCGTCCGGACCCGACGAGTCGGTTGCCGAGGAACTGGATCGAGCCGCTGTACGCGCCCAACAACGCGGCGGGATCGCCGCCGCCGCAGCTTTTCTCACTCACGCCTTCGAGCTGACACCGGATCCGGCTCAGCGCGGAACCAGGGCTTTGAGGGCGGCACAGGCCAAGCGGCGCGCGGCAGATTTCGACGCCGCCGCCGAGCTCGTCGCCGCGGCGGCACTGTCACCGCTCGACGACCTCGATGAGGCCCGGCGCCTACATTTGGCAACCCAGTTGGCCTTTCAACGCCGACGCGCCAACCTGTCCGGTCCTGCGCTGGCTGTACACGCCGCATCGATGGCCGGGGCAGCTCAGCGGCTGGCACCCTTGGACGCCGACGAGGCCGATCAAGCGTTCTTGGAGGCCCTCTGCGGGCTGATCTACATCGGACGAGGGGGCGAGCCCGCCGCATTGTCCGACATCGCCTCCGCGACAGTGCGTCACCGCGACGGCACCGAGGTTGCACGACCGGTCGGATTGCTCGCCCAGGGTCTCGCGCGGCGAGTGGTATCCGACGCGGCGACGGCGTCGGCGGCGATGCGCACCGCGGCCACATCCATCACCGAGCACAATTGGCAGTGGGAGGCCTTCCCGTTGGCGCTGGAGGTCACCGTGCATGAGATCTGGGACGACGACGCCTGGGAGCGGCTCTCGGCACTGGCCGTGCGCGTGGCCACCGACACCGCGTCCCTGCAGATTCTTCCCACCGCGCTCGTCAGTCGGGCCGGGACGCTGGTGATGGCCGGTGACCTGGCAGGCGCGCGGCTGTTGATCGCTGAGGCCGAGGACATCTCCGCGGCAATCGGATACGCGCCGTTGCAGTACCACAAGCTGACATCGGCGTCGTGGGCGGGCAACGAGGGGCAGACCACCGCGCTGGCCGAGACTGCGCTGCGTGACGGTACGCAGCGCGGTGAGAACCGAGTGATCGCCCTGGCTGCGTACGCCGTCGGCGTTCTCAACAACGGACTGGGCCGGTACCAAGTCGCTTTGGCGGCGCTGCAATCTGCCTGCGAATACGACGATCTGGGCATTGTCGGGTGGAACCTTTGTGAACTGGTCGAATGCGCCGCCCGCGCGGGCCGACATGACGTGGCCGCCGACGCCCTCGCGAAACTGCAAACCCGAACGCGGGCCGCCGGCACATCGTGGGCACTGGGCGTCAGTGCCCGCAGCGCGGCGCTACTGGCCGACGACGCCGACGCCGAACCGCTCTATCGCGCTGCAATCGAGCATCTCGGCCGAAGCCGAGTGAAGGTGCAACTCGCGCGCGCACACCTGCTCTACGGTGAATGGCTTCGACGGAAAGGTCGCCGCAATGACGCTCGCGAACAACTGAGCCTCGCTCACGACATGCTCACCGGGTTCGGGGTGCACGCGTTTGCCGAAAGAGCCCGTCGCGAGCTGTTGTCGGTGGGTGTGAAAGTCGCCAAGCGCACGCGCACCGGTAACGCGCTGACCCCTCAGGAGACCCAGGTCGCCGAACTGGCCGCCACCGGCCTCACCAACACCGAGATCGGATCGCAGCTCTTCATCAGCGCCCACACCGTCGAATGGCATCTGAGCAACGTCTACGCCAAACTCGCCATCAAGTCTCGCCGCCAGCTACGCAACGTCGAATTACGCTGACCTGGGCGGGATTAGCGGCTGTATAGCTGCCGGGAACAGAGATTGGCGGGACAGGACTTTCAGCTGCTCGCCATGGCGAAGCCGGCGTTGTTCACCGCCCGCCGGACCCGGCCGATCGCCGCGTTCTGTCGGCTCGGATGAATGCGGTTGGTGAGCAGCACGACGTAGCTGCCGCGGTCGGGGTCGACCCACAGCGACGTCCCGGTGAATCCGGTGTGGCCGTAGCCGCGCGGACCGATCAGGTCACCGGCTATCGCGTCGACGCCGTCGACGCCCTGCCAACCCAGCGTCCGCCGCAGCGGCAGGTGGTCGGTGCGCGGCTCGATCATCGCGGCGTAGCCGGCCGGTGTCAGCACCCGGCCGTTGTCGCCTCGTCCCTGCGCGCACAGCGTTCGGGCGAGTGCCTCCATGTCGGCCAACGTCGCGAACATGCCTGCGTGGCCGGCCGGCGCACCGAGCACCACAGCGTTCTCGTCGTGCACCTCGCCGCGGACCAGGTGGCCGCGCCACGGGTCGTCTTCGGTCGCGACGGCGAGTTCGGTTGGCGGCGAGGCGAATCCGGCGTCGGTCATGCCGGCCGGTCGGGTGACGCGCTCGGCCACGAGTACGTCAAGGGGCATCGCGGCGGCGGACTCCGCAATCAATCCGAGCAGGATGAAGCCCTGCGAGCTGTAGGCGACCTGCGCCCCCGGCGGGCCCAGCAGCGGTAGCTCGCGGATCGCGGTGAGCAACTGGTCGCGGGTGCGGCACCACCGGTAGAGCGGCTGCCGGCCGGGGATGCCGGAGGTGTGGGTGAGCAGGTCCCTGACCCGGATGCGGGCCTTGTCGGTGTCCGCGTACTCCGGCAGGTGCTCGGCGATGGTGTCGTCGAGCGTCAGTACGCCGTCCTCCACCAGCGACATCACCGCCACCGCGACGATCGGCTTGGTCACCGAGGCGAGGTCCCATCGGCTGTCCTCGGTCACGTCGGCCGGTGGATCCCAGGACGGCGCATCCCAGGTCGTGGTGCCGAGCATCCCACGGCACAGCACCGTGTCGGCGGTGCCGACCGACCAGCCGGCAGCCGAGAACACGCGGCGTCGACGGGCTGTGGTGAGCAGCTCCTCGATCGCCGTGGTCATTTGACCAGGTCGCCTTCGCGCGCGTTGAGCGCGGCGTAGTGGGCCAGCTTGTCCTCGTCCACGGTGACACCGAGTCCGGGGCCGTCGGGCACGCAGAGCTGCCCGTCGCGCAGCGGAATCGGATCGATGATGTCGTCGTCGTGCAGGTAGTACATGCTGTCGATGGCCCGGTTCAGCACCGGGGTGGAGGCGACCACGGCCAGATGCGCGGCGGTGGCGATGCCGAGCTCGCCGCCGCTGTGCAGGTTCATGCCCAACCCGAACGTCGAGCAGTGCGCCGCCAGATCCTTGGTGGCCTTGATGCCGCCCCACTTGTAGACGTCGCCGTGGATCACGTCGACGGCGCCCAGCCGCACAGCCGGCGCGAAGTCCTCGAATGCGACCACACACATGTTGGTGCACAACGGGATCCGGACCTTCTCCCGGACCCGGGCCATCCCGTCGATGCCCCAGCACGGATCCTCGAGGTACTCCAGGTCGAGCTCCTCCAAGCGCAGCCCGGCCCGGATCGACTCGGGCACGCTCCACGCTGCGTTGGGGTCGACACGCAGCTCCACGTCCGGCAGCGCTGCGCGCAGAGCCCGCATGATTCTCACGTCGCCGTCGACGTCCTTTGTGCCCTTGAGTTTGACCGCGGTGAAGCCGCCGATGGCGACCACCTTCGCGGCGTGCTCGGCCAACGCCACCGGCAGGTCGGCGGCCGCGGCGTCCGGTGCGTCGGCGCGGGTGATCAGCGCGGTGATGGGCACGGTGTCGCGGACGCGGCCGCCGATCAAGTCGGTCAGCGGGCGGCCGGTGATCTTGCCCATCAGGTCCCAGCAGGCGACGTCGAGACCGGCGAGCGCGGCGTACCCGACGTAGCCGTAGAAGAACGGCACCATCGTGTGGGTGGCGTGGAACTCCTCGAGCGCGAACGGGCTCTTGCCGATCAGGGAGGCGGAGAGCTGCTCGGTGAGCCGGGCCACGGGAGCACCCCACATGGTCTCGCCCCAGCCGATGTGACCGTCATCGGTGGTGACGCGGACGACGGTGCGGGTCTCGCCGGTCTTGGTCTCGAACGAGCTGCGGAACGGACTGGTCAGCGGCAGGTTGACGACGTGGACGTCGATGCCGGTGATGATCATGCGTGGGGACCTCTTTCGCGGTCGGTGGACGGGACGGAAGCAGCACGGGGTGTCGCGGTGGCCCGGTCAAGACCCTGCAGTGCGGCGACGAGGCCGGCGACGCGGCGGCCGAGGAGCAACCGGCCGGTCTGGGCACTCGCCTCGCGCGCGTCATCGGTGGTGCCGCCGACCCGCGGCCACTCGCCGTGCCGCTCGACGGTGAGGCCGGGGGCCGGGCTGCGGTTGAACAGCGGCGGTGGGTCGGCCGGTGTGAAAGGTCGCTCGTCAGCGACGAGTTCGGGGTGAACGGCCAGCATCAGCGACGTCTCGAACCAACCCGCGTGCCCGGGAGTGCGGTCGGGCCGCTCGGCGGCGGCCGCCTCGGCGGTGGTCTCGGCGGTCAGCGTCCAGTAGGAGCAGGCCGCCGCGGTTCCCTCGGCGCGCAGGGAGTGTGCCTTCACCGCCAGTCGGACGAGCTCGTCGTTGCCGCCGTGCCCGTTGACGATGACGATCCGCCGAAACCCGGTCTGGGCCAGCGAGTCGAGCACGTCTGCCAACACGTCGGACAAGGTGCCGGGACGCAGACTCACGGCGGCCGCGAACAGGTGGTGCGGGCTGTGCCCGAACGTCATTGTCGGCATCCGCACCCAGGTCGTGCCGTCGTCCTGAAGGTGCTGCAACGCGCGGTCGCAGACGGCCTCCACCAACAAGAAGTCGGTGCCCAGCGGCAGGTGGTCGCCGTGCTGCTCCACCGCGCCGATCGGCAGGACGGCCACCGCGCCGTCGGCGGCCAGCGTGCGGACGGCCCCGCGGGTCAGAGATGCAAGGTGTCGCACGGTCATTCGGAAGGCCTCCCATCAGGCAGGATGAAACGATGACCGACAACCTGGGCACCCACGCCGGGCGGCACCTGCAGGCGATCGGGCCCGAGGCACTGATCGGCGGTGTCGAACTGCTCGCCGGGTCGGTGCGGGTGGCGCTGGTGAGCCCTGCCGGTCAGATCGTGCGGCGCGCCGAGGAGGGCTTCCCCGCCACCGACGACGCAGCGGTGCTGCAGCAGACCGTGCAGGACACCGTGACCGGTTGTCTGCAGGGCAGCCCGCTGTGCGGGGTCGGCGTCGCCAGTGCGGGTCTGGTCGACCACACCACCGGGGTGCTGCGCCGCATCGACGACCAGCCCGGGTTCAGTGGCTACCCGATCGCGGCCTCGCTGACCCGGTTGCTGGGCTGCCCGGTGTTCGTCGACCACCGGGCCCGGCTGCAGGTGCTGGGCGACCGCTGGTTCGGGCACGGCGCCGGCCGGGCGTCGTTCGCCTCGGTCGCCACCGGGGACACGCTCGGCCTGGGTCTTCTGTACGAGGGCAAGGTGATCGCGCCGCTCGGCGGGCGCAGCGGCGCGCACATCACCGTCGCGCTCGGTGGCCGGCGCTGTTCGTGCGGCAACCTCGGTTGCTGGAAGACGATCGCGACGTCGACCTGGCTGCGGCAGGAGGCCGCCGCGCGCGGCCTGGGCCCGATCGACGGAGTGGGTGACCTGATCGCCGCGGCGCGCGGGGACACCGGAGCCAGACGGCTGATGGCCGACTACGCCGACAACCTCGCGGTCGGCTTGTCGTCGGTGCAGCACCTGCTCGCGCCCGGGCTCTACATCGTGCACGGTGACGCGGCCGTCGGCGGCGGCTCGTTCCTGGGCCGCATCGAGGAACGGCTGCGGGCGGTCAGCGAGTGGGCCGACTTCGCCGAACGACCCCGCGTGGTGGCCGCCGACACCGCTGCCGACGACGTCGCGCTGCTGGGCGGCGCCGGCCTGGTGCTGTCCCGGTTGTCCGGCCAGTAGGTGGGCCGTCACGCCACACCCACGGCGCGGCGGCGGCGCGCTCGGCGCGGATCGGGGTCCAGCACGGCGTCCAGCAGCGCCCGCGTGTACGGGTCGGATGGATTGTCGAAAACTGTTGCGACCGCGCCGGATTCGACCACCTTGCCGTACCGCATGACGGCCACCCGGTCAGCGAGCTTGCGCACCACGGCCAGGTTGTGGGAGACGAACACGTAGCTGAGCTGGAATTCGGCTTGCAGGGCCGACAGCAGGTCGAGCACCTGGGCCTGCACCGACACGTCCAGCGCGCTGGTCGGCTCGTCGAGCACGATCACCTCCGGCCGCAGCGCCAGCGCCCGCGCGATCGAGATGCGTTGTCGCTGACCCCCGGAGAACTCGTGCGGGTAACGGGAGGCGACGTCGGCGTCCAGCCCGACGGCGGTGAGCAGTTCCGCGACCTGCTGCTCACGATCGGCGCGTCCGCGTCGTCTCCGCAGCCGTGGTTCGTGGGTGACCAACGGCTCGGCGACGATGTCGACGACACGCATCCGGGGATTCATGCTGGAGAACGGGTCCTGCAGCACCACCTGCAGGTCGCGGCGCAGGGCCCGCAGCTCGGCGGCGGGCAGCGTGGTCAGGTCGCGGCCGTTCACCTCGACCCGTCCGGACGTCGGCTCCAGCAGCCCGAGCATCATCCGGGCCAGGGTGGTTTTGCCGGAGCCCGATTCGCCGACCACCGCCAACGTCTCACCGGCCCGCAGCTGCAACGAGACGCCGTCGACGGCGACCATTGGCGCGCGGCCGCGGAGCGGGAATTCCTTGCGCAGTTCGACCGTGCGCAGCAGCACACGAGATTCGCTCATGCCGGGCTCTCCTCACGCAGTCGGGGGGTGGCGGCCAGCAGCTGCCGGGTGTACGGGTGCTTGGGGTCGGTCAGGATCGACAGCACGTCGCCGTGCTCGACCACTTCGCCTTCCCGCATCACCAGGACGTCGTCGGCCATGTTGGCGACGACGCCGAGGTCGTGGGTGATCAACAACAGCGCCATCTGCCTGTCCTGCTGCAGGCCGGCCAGCACGTCGAGGATCTGGGCCTGCACGGTGACGTCCAGTGCTGTGGTGGGCTCGTCGGCGATCAGCAGCCGCGGACCGGCGACCAGTGCCATCGCGATCATGGCCCGCTGCCGCAGGCCCCCGGAGAGTTCGTGCGGATACTGCGCCGCGCGGCGCTGCGGGTCGTCGACACCGGCCGCCTCCAGCGCGGCCAGCACGTCGTCGTGGTAGCGGGCCGCGCGGCCGCCGCGGTGCCGGCACAGCACCTCGGCAATCTGGGCGCCGATCCGGCGCACCGGGTTCAGGCTGGACATCGGATCCTGGAAGACCATCGCGATCTCGTCGCCGCGAATGCCGCGCAGCTCCTTTTCGGACAGCCGCAGCACGTCGCGGCCTCCGTAGGAGATCAGCCCCGAGGGATAGCGGGCGGGCGGTTCGGGGTTCAATCGCAGCACGCTGCTCGCCGTGGCGGACTTGCCGCTGCCGGATTCGCCGACGATCGCCAGCGTGCGGCCGGCCCGCACCTCGAACGACACGCCGCGGACGGCGTGCACGGTCCGGCCGGGCAATTCGAAGTCGACGCGAAGGTCGTTCACGGTCAGGATCGGTGCGCTCATCAGCGGTACGCCCTCGGGTCGACGGCGTCGCGGATCGCGTCGCCGGTGATGTTGATGGACAGCGCGGTCAGCATCAGGGCCAGCCCGGGGAACACCGCGATCCACCACGACGTCCCGAGGTAGAGCTGCCCGTCGGCCAGCATCGAGCCCCAGGTGGGGATGTCGGCCGGGACACCGAGCCCGAGAAAGCTGAGCGCCGACTCGACGACGATCGCCGATGCGACGTTCAGCGCGGCGATGGTGATCAGCGATGCGAGCACGTTGGGCAGCAGGTGCCTGCGCATGATCGTGGCGGAGCCGACCCCGATCGCGCGGGCTTCCAATACATAGTCACGCTCACGCAGCGACAGCACACTGGAACGCGCCACCCGGGCGTAGGACACCCAGTTGGTGACGCCGAGCACGATGATCACCACCCAAAGGCCGTTGCCGAGGAACGCGACCACGGCCAGTGCCAGCAGGATCGCCGGGAACGCGAGTTGCACGTCGGCCAAACGCATCAGCACCCGGTCGGCCCAGCCACCGCGGTATCCGGCGACGATGCCGACCAGGGCACCGATGGTTCCGGAGATCAGCGCGACCGCCAGGCCGACGAACAACGAGATCCGGGCCCCGTAGATCAGCCGGCTGAGCACGTCGCGGCCGAGGTTGTCGGTGCCGAGCAGGTGACCGCCGGTCCATTGCGGCGGGCTCAGGCGGGTCAGCAGATCCTGCGCGTTGGGGTCGAACGGTGACAGCACCGGCGCGAGCACCGCGCACAGCACCACCAGTGCCAGCACGGTCAGCGCGGGCAGCGCCATCCGGGCCTTCAGGACGCGATGCATCATCATCGGCCGAGCCTCACTCTCGGGTCCAGCAGCGTGTAGGACAGGTCGACCAGCAGGTTGACCACGACGAACACCAGCGCGAAGAACAGCACCGCGCCCTGCACCAGCGCGAAGTCCCGATTGGAGATCGCCTCGACGGTGAGTCGGCCGATCCCCGGCCAGGAGAACACCTGCTCGGTCAGGATCGCGCCGCCGAGCAGCGAGCCGAGCTCCAGACCGACCACGGTGACCACCGGCAGGGACGCGTTGCGCAGCCCGTGGCCCAGGACGACATGGCCGCGGCTGAGCCCCTTGGCCGTCGCGGTGCGGATGTAGTCGGCCGACAGCTCCTCGGCCAGCGAGGTGCGCAGCACGCGGGCCACCACGGCGATCGAATAGATGGCCAGCGTGACGGCGGGCAGCACCAGATGTGCGGCCCCGCCGTAGCCTGCCGCGGGCAGCACGTGCAGACGGACGGCGAACAGCAGGATGAACACGATGCCGATCCAGAACGCCGGCGTGGACTGGCCGATCAACACGATGCCGCTGATGACCGTGTCGGTGATCCGACCCCGGTGGACGCTGGCCAGGATGCCGGCGGGGAGCGAGATCGCCAGGGAGAGGGCGAGCGCCGCGACGGCGAGCAGCGCGGTGGCCGGCAGCCGTTCGCCGATCAGCGACACGACGGTCTGGTCGAAGAAGATCGACCGACCGAGGTCGCCGTGCAGCAGGCCGCCGAGGTAATGGAGGTACTGGACGACTAGCGGCTGGTTCAGGCCTAGTTCGGTGGCCAGCTGATCGGCCTGTTGCCGGGTCGCGTCCGGGGGCAGCAGCAGCGCCAGTGGATCACCGGACATCCGGACCAGTAGGAACGCGACGGTCGCGACGACGAAAAGCACGATCACGGCGGAGGTGATCTTGCCGAGTACGACGCGGCCGATGTTCAGGGCGCGGGCGCCGCCGGATTGCCGCTGCGCGGCGGCGCGGACTGGGGCCGGGCCGGCCATCAGGTCAGTCATCGCGCGACGCGTTCTGCAGATCGAGGTCGCCGATCACATTGGGCGTCCAGCGGACCTTGTCGTTGGAGATGACCATGGTGTCGGCTTGATAGAGGAACACGAAGGGGGCCTCCTTGTTGAACAGGTGCTGCAGGGCACTGAACGCCTTCTGCCGGTCGGCCGGGAGGATCGAGTTCTCCTCGGCGTCGATCAGCTGATCGGCCTGCGGGTTCGACCAGCGGCTCTGCCGGCGGCCGGTGCGCACGTTGGACTGGATCGGGCTGGAGCCGTCGAGCGTCCAGCCGGTGCTGGCGGCCAGGTACATCGGGCCGAGCGCCTTGCGGTTGTCGCTGGTCAGCCGTTGTGAGTACGTCGACGGGTCGAGCAGCGAAACCTTGGTGTCGACGCCGGCCTTGGTCAGCAGGCCGGCGATGGCCTGCGCGGTCATCGCGTCGGTACTGGACGCGGTGAGCGTGGTGGACAGCCCCTGCGGATGCCCGGCCTCGGTGAGGAGCCGCCGGGCCAGGTCGCGATCCCGCCGATACGGCGCGATAGCGGGATCGAACCCGAAGGATTCTCGCGGGATCATCGTCGGCACCTCGCGGCCGTGCCCGTTGAGCGCGGCCTTGACCAGTAGCGGAACGTCCATTGCGTGGTTGAGGGCCCGACGAACCCGGACGTCGGCGAAGACCGGATCGGTGGTGTCCAGGGAGAGGTAGCTCATCCGTAGGCCGGGGTAGGAACTGACCTGCACGCCCTTGTAACCCTCGAGTTGCAGCGCGGCGTCGGGGACCAGGCCGGTGACCAGGTCCACCTCGTCGCTCTGCAGCGCGGCCAGGGCGGAGGCGGGGTTCTGGATGGTCTGGATCTCCAGTTCGTCGTAGCTCGGCCTGCTTGCCCAGTGCTTGTCGTAGGCCCGCATCTTGATGCCGACGCCGCGCTTCCAGCTGTCGAACCGGAACGGACCGGTGCCGACGGGCGCGGCCGCGAACTTCTCGTCGCCGACGTCGGTCAGGTACTTCGGCGGCACCATCACGCCGCCGAACAGCGAGAGCTTGGCCGGGATCACGGGGTCGGGGCTGCTGAGCTCGAAGTCGACGGTGTATTGGTCGATCACCCGGACACCGGTCACGTAGCGCAGCTCCACGATCGGTGATTGCGTTTCCGGGTCGAGCAACCGTTCGATGCTGAACTTGACGGTCTGGGCGTCGAACCGCTCGCCGTTGTGGAAGGTCACCCCGCGGCGCAGCACGAACCGCCAATGGTGGTCGTCGATCGCGGTCCAGCGGGTGGCCAGCCGGGGCACCAGCTGGTTGTGCATGTCGCGGGCGGTGAGCGTGTCGAACATGTTGATCAGCACGTTCATCGTCGTCATCGACCCCTGCTTCTGCGGGTCGAGCGTGGTCGGGTCGGCGGCTTGTGACACCCGGATGCGGCGCCTCGCGGCGGCCGGGTTGCCGGTGTCGCAGCCGGTGAGCAGCCCGGGTATGCCGAGCAGCGGGACGGCTGCGGCCGTGGTCAGCAGCCGTCGGCGGGTCAGCGGTGTGTGGAGGTTCACTGGGGCGGTCCCCTTCGTATATGAAACGTCGGTTTCATCTGACGAAACGCTGGTTTACCATAACTGGTGATGACGACGAATGACAGTGGAGCGGAGAATTCACCGCGGGCGGCGGCGGTGAAGGTGCTCGACGTGCTGGCCGCGTTGTCCGAACGAGGGGGGTGCCACCGCATCGTGGACCTCGCCGCCCGGACCGATCTGCCCAAGGCCACCGTCTACCGGCTGCTGCAGCACCTCGTCTCCCAGGGGTTCGCGGTGGCCGAACCGGACAGCACCTACCGGATCGGCCCGCGTTTCCTCGGGATCGCGGCCGCGGCACTCTCCGATGCGCCGTGGCGCAAGACCGTCGCGGCCGCGCTCGAGTCGCTGCGGACGGCGACGGGGCTCAGTGCGCACTTCGCCCAGCAGTACGGCGGCCACCTCGTGATCGTCGACGCGGTCGAGTCGCTGGATCCGTTCGCCATCCCGGTCCGGCCCGGGCTGACGAGTGCGATCGAACAGACAGCGCTCGGGCAGGCGATCTTCTCCACGTCCTCAGATGCCGTGGTGTCCCAAGAACCGGCAACGCATCTGCGCTGGGTGGCCGCCCCGGTGTTCCATCGCCGCGGCGAGGTGCTCGGCGCACTGGGGGTGGCCGGCACGGAGTTCACGCTGGCCGATCAGGTACTCGACCGGGTGCGCGCGGTGGTGCGGTCAGCAGCGGCCGACGCCTCAGCGGTACTCACCGCGTCGTCCTTCGGACGCCGGGCGGACACCGCCTGAATCACTGCTTGGGTGTGGGATCGCCGAGACGAGGATGCAGCCGCGCATGCCGTCCCGCTTTGGCTGGTCGGCTCCGGCGACAAAGTCGATCGATCAACCGGTGCGAACGGCACTTCGGCGGGCGGAAGGCATCGGCGCCGCATTGGTCAGCGTCGCAGCAGTCGGTCGGTGAAGCCGCGTAGTTCTTCGATGATGCGGGTGGCCGACATGTTTTCGTTCGTCGCCAGATGCTCGATGAGGTCGATCCGGGTCGGTGCCAGCAGGGCATGCGCGGTCCACTCGATGTCCAGCGACCACCCCATGTCTGTGAGTGATTCGGCGATGAGATCGTGCATCTCGCGGTACTGCGGTGAGCTGTAGAGGCTGGTTGCGCCATTGCGCGCGTCCTCGACGGCCCGCACGAGGCGCCGGTTGCGAAGCTTGAACACCACGATCGCTTCCAAAACATCGGCAATGCGTTCGACGGGGTCGTCGGCTGCCGCCGGCGCCGAGGTCCGCACGGCGTCCCGCAGCTCGCTGAGCCGCTGATCGTAGACAGCGAGCAGGAGTGCCGACCGGTCGCCGAACCGGCGGAACAGCGTGCCCTTGCCTACCCCGGCCGCTTCGGCGATCGCGTCCATCGGCACGCCGGCGGGGTCAGTGGTGGCGTCGAACAATCGACTCGCTGCGGACAGGATCGCGGCACGGTTGCGTGCCGCGTCGGCGCGTTCGGCGATGAGGACCCCCTGGCGAAAGCGGACTACCGGTCCGTATACTGAAGCGGACCGACGGTCCTAATCGTATCGGACCGACCGAGTTGAACGCGTGAACCGCCCAGACGCTCAAGAAAGTGGGAAGGCCCCCATGGTCGCTATACCCGGAGAAGCACGACACCTGTTCCAGGGCAGAGACATTGCCCACCTGGCAACGCTCAACGCCGACGGATCACCGCAAGTGTCGGCAGTGTGGGTCGATCTCGACGGGGATCTCATCGCCGTCAACACCACCGAAGGTCTGGTGAAGACGAAGAACATGCGGGCCAACCCGCGCGTGCGGATATCGATTGTGGCGCAATCAAATCCCTACGAAAGCCTGCAAATTCAAGGTCACGTCGTGGAAGTCACCACTCGCGGCGCCGACGAGGGGATCGACGACCTCGCGCGGCGCTACCTCGGAACCGATGGGTTCGCCCATCGGTTGCCCGACGATCGGCGCGTCATCGTCAAGATCGCACCATCCAAGGTTCACCACCGGAACGTGCCCAACCTGTCGACGTCGGCTGTGTTGCAACTCCACCAAGATCAGCTGCGACATCTGCTGAACAAGGACATGGATGCTTGGGTCGACACGTTCGCGCAGGACGCCGTGTTCGAGTTGCCTTTCGCGCCATCGGGCTACCCGCAGCGCCTCGTCGGGAAAGCGGCGATACGCGAGTACGTCAAGGACTACGCCAAACACATTGACTTGCAACGCTTCTACGACGTTGTCATTCATCCCGGGCACGAGTCCGAGACGCTCGTCGTGGAGGCAGCAGTCGAAGGTCGCGTCCTGGCCACCAACCAGCCCTACCGCGTCCGCTACGTGTGGGTGTACACCGAGGCGAACGGCAAGATCATCAGGCAGCGTGACTACTGGAATCCCGCCGCCGTTGTCGACGCACTAGGTGGCGATGCCGCGATGCGCAACGCGTTCAACGTCACGCCCTGAGCAGGAGACAGGCGCGTGTAACACGTGCGCGTGCAGGCGGCTTTCACCTGCCTCTTGACAAACCGTGCGTGGATATCAGCGGAGGTACGCGTAGTCCTGGACCCAGTGGAATCCGCGGCTGCGCAAGGTGAAGCTGTTCGGATCCACGCGTTCAAGATCGATCGCGACCGGACGGTCACGCAGTTTTCCGCGCAGTAGTAGCCGGTCTGGGGTGGGTCGCTCGGCTGACAGCGTCGCGAAGGGTGGCCTGCGTCCGTCCTGCGCGCCGGGTGTGTTGGTCAGCGTGGTGAGTTCCAGCGTGCCGTCGGGGAGGGAGCCGGCGCGCACCGGCACCAGGTCACCGTTCATACGTTGGTAGGTCGCCGCTCCCGGGTCATCGAAAACGAGTCGCTGCCAACGGTTCTCATCGGTGCTCAGCGGTGGAACCGGCCGCCCGTCGAGGGTGAAGTCCCGCACGTCCCAGATTCCGTACAGTTCGGACTTCGGGCTGGCGGGACCGTACTGATGCTGCCAGACCATCCAGCGATCAGAGCCGCAGGCGACCGCGACCCAGATCGCGAGGGCCACCAGAACCCAATCTGCAATGCGGTTCTTCCGGTTGTCGATGAACAGTGGGGGTTGGGTCAGCGGTTCGCACGCGCGTTGCAGGACAAACACATCGACCAGCCGACGCAGATACGGGGCGAGCAGGACCAGGCTGATCAGCAGCAAGTGCGAGGAGAGCAGCTTCTCCGGTACATCGAACGTCATGTTCATCAGGAGAACCTGAGTCATGCTCGCCAGACACAATGCGGCGCCCAGCGTCGCGGTCCGAGACACGAACAGCAGTAACCCGATGACGACTTCCGCGCCGCCGAGGGCCATCTCATATGGGTGGGAACTGCCGACCTGTAGCCAGAGCACCGACATCGGACTGAGGCTGCCGTACGGCTGCAACATCTGCGCCAGCGTGGGGCCGGGCATCTGGGTCGGGATCAGCTTGGCAAATCCGAACGACAGCATCTGCCCGGCCAGACACAGCCGAAGGAACAGCATGAACCACGCCAGCAGCCGGGGGTGGGAGGTGCGACGGTCGACGACAGTCCATACCGCGGTGGCCACCGCCGCGGCAACCAGCATGCAGAACACCAGCACCCACAGGGCCGTCTGATCTCCGGCTCCTGAATCCTCGTGTAGGACCGCGTCGACCCCGAAAAGTGTTCGGCCCACCCAACCGGTCACGGGGTCGGTCAGGGATACAACCCACGGCCCGCTGCGGATCCAGCGGCCGAGGACGCCCAGCAGCTCGAAGACGATATACGTGTTGAGCACGCAGTACAGGCCGAAATAGACGACGCAGAATCGAAACGCAATCCGCCACAGCGGGTGCCAGCGCACCGGTGTGGTGAGTGCATCGACGGAAGCGGGCCGAAACTGGCCGAGCGTGCCGGTCACTGCCGCATCCTTGGGTCCTGGGTGGGATCCGCGTAAAGGGGCGGGCATCCGTGTTCGACGGCGTCGGGACGCAGTTCGAAGTGCCAGGGTTCGTTGCCATAGATCTGGCACAGCCCGTGTGCGGCGCCATTCGCGGACAACCATGCGGCGGCATCCGACGGCCCGATGTCGACCGCATCCCCTGACACGTGCGCAGACGTGTCGGGGGTGGCCACCCAACGGGCAGCTTCCGTTTCCGACCCGTACTCCACGAAGGCCTCGCGAAGTAACTGATCCTGATATTTCGGGGAACGCCAGCCGCTGTTGACGACGAACCCGACCTGGTCGGCCCCGGCCTCGGTTGCTGCGCGGCGCAGGGCAGCGAGCAGATCGTCGTCGAGGTTGGCCACCGCCGGAATCTCGTCATCGAACACCGTCACACCCTCAGGGACGGCGCCGTCACCGATGGTGACTTTCGATGCCGGCAGGTCCTCCGGGGCAAGATCAATGAAAGAGCGGTGTGCAGCTGCCGCAGCCGGCGCCGGCGACTGGTGCGCGAGGACACCGATGAGCAGCGCGTTGAGCACCACGGCGGCAGCGAGGATGGCGGCGGGCATCCCGCGGGCGGCTGCTCGTGCCGGTGGAGGGTAGGTCATGGCTTCGCCCCCGGCCGACCCGTTTCCAGCGGCCTTGGTAACGCGGCGGTGAGGAAGTCGTGACACGCGTCCACCGCGGGCCGGAGTTCGGGAATGCTGCGGGCGCTGACACCGCCCCGCATCTTCCTGGTGTCGATGAGGGGATCCTGCGCGGTGGCCGGGTCCGGGAAGTCGGGAACTCCGTGGTCACGGACGCAGTCGGCGAACTTGAGCGCGGCTTCCTGCTGCTCGGGAGTGCGACCGCCCCCAGGATCGGCGCCGGCCTGCGCCGCGACGACCAGACATCCCGAGCCGATCAGGGCGGCCATGGCAAGAGCGGCCAGCGGTCGTCGTGTGCTGCGGACTGCGGTGTGTACTGAGCTGGTGTTTGTCATGGCCGCCAGTCAACGCAGTGCGGTGTTGTCAGCACGTATGTGATTTTCGATATGCGGGCGATATGCGCAGACTCGTAGTTTGAGAGCATGCGTGTATTGGTCGTTGAGGACGAACTTCTCCTGGCCGAAGCCATCCGCGACGGTCTGCGTCTGGAAGCGATTGCCGCCGACATCGCCGGTGACGGTGACACCGCTCTGGAGCTGTTGAGCATCAACGCCTACGACATCGCCATCCTCGACCGCGACATCCCTGGCCCCTCCGGTGACGAGATCGCCGAACGCGTCGTCGCCTCCGGAAGCGGCATGCCGATCCTGATGCTCACCGCCGCCGACCGGCTCGACGACAAGGCCTCGGGGTTCGGGCTGGGCGCCGACGACTACCTCACCAAACCCTTCGAACTCCAGGAGCTCGTGCTGCGTCTGCGAGCGCTCGACCGCAGGCGCGCCAACCACCGACCACCCGTGCGAGAGATCGCAGGCTTGCGACTGGATCCGTTCCGCCGCGAGGTTTTTCGTGACGGCCGCTACATCGCGCTCACCCGAAAACAGTTCGCGGTGCTCGAAGTCCTCGTCGCCGCCGAAGGCGGTGTCATCAGTGCCGAGGAGCTACTGGAACGTGCGTGGGACGAAAATGCCGACCCGTTCACCAACGCCGTGCGCATCACCGTCTCGGCACTGCGCAAACGGCTCGGCGAACCCTGGATCATCGCCACCGTGGCCGGTGTCGGCTACCGCATCGACACCACACCCGTCACCAAACACGAAGGAGGCGACCGTGGATAGAGCACCCGGCTTGAGCGTTCGCCTCAAACTCACCCTCAGCTACGCCGGGTTTCTCATGCTCGCCGGCGCCTTGTTGCTCGCCGCCGTGTGGCTGTTTCTGCTGCGCTACATCCCCGACCGGATGAAGATCATCCCGGGAAGCACGGACCACACGATAAGTGATGGTGTGTTTCCCATCCAGTCCAACCTTCTGCATGCCTTCGCTCCGGCGGCCGCCGCAGTGCTGGCTTTTCTGTTGGTGTTCGGTCTCATCGGAGGTTGGCTTCTCGCCGGCCGAATGCTCAGCCCGTTGGCCCGTATCACCGAAGCCACCCGGACAGCCACCAACGGTTCACTCTCCCACCGGATCCGGCTACCGGGCCGCAGAGACGAATTCCGGGAACTCGCCGACACTTTCGACACCATGCTGGAACGGATCGAGGCACACGTCGCCGAACAACAGAGGTTTGCGGCCAACGCCTCCCACGAGCTGCGCACTCCGCTGGCGATCACACAAACCCTGCTCGACGTGGCCCGCAACGACCCGCACCACGACCCAGGCGAGCTGATCGACCGGCTGCGCGCCGTCAACACCCGAGCGATCGACCTCACCGAAGCATTACTGCTGCTCAGCCGCGCCGATCGACGGTCCTTCACCGCCGAACACGTCGACCTGTCCCTCTTCGCCGAGGACGCCACCGAAACACTGCTTCCCCTCGCGGAAGAACGCGGCGTCACCCTCGAGACCTCCGGCGACATCGCCCCGACCATTGGCTCACCCGCGCTGCTGCTGCAGATGACGACCAACCTCGTGCACAACGCGATCGTTCACAACCTGCCAGACGAGGGCACCGTGTGGGTCACGACCAGCCTCCGCCCCGACGCCGCGGTCCTCACCGTGGAGAACACCGGCGAACCACTTGCCCCGCAACTGATCTCCACGCTGGCCGAGCCGTTCCAGCGTGGCAGCGAACGCGTCCGCACGCATCACGCAGGCGTCGGTCTGGGCCTGGCCATCGTCACCAGCATCACCCAAGCGCACGACGGGAACCTCACCATCACGCCCCGCGCCGCCGGCGGGCTTTGCGTCACGGTGCGCCTTCCCGTCGCCGTGCCGGAGTGACGCAACTGGTGGCCGCGACCGAGCGCGGGGGAGTGTCAGGATGGACTCATGGCATGGAGCACACGCGAACTCGCCGAACTGGCGGGAACCAGCCTTCGCGCGGTCCGGCATTACCACCAGGTCGGCCTGCTGGCCGAGCCGACACGTCGCAGTAACGGCTACAAGCAGTATGGCGCCGAGCACCTCGTGCGGCTGGTACGCATCAAGAGGCTGACCGAGCTCGGGTTCTCCTTGTCGCAGATTTCCGCGATGGGCGCACACGACGACCATCCCGCCGACGCGCTGCGGGCCCTCGACGCCGAACTCGCGGCGACGATCATGCGGCTGCAGCGGACACGTGACGAGCTGGCCCTTCTTCTCAAGCACTCGGCTCCGACCGACCTGTCGCCCGATTTCGTGGCGCCGGAGACCGCTGCGACGATGACCGACGCCGATCGGAAGCTCGTGGTCGTGCTGAGCCGGGTGCTGGGGCCGAGCGGTCGGCAGGCCTACGCCGACATGATGCGGGAAACCCCCGACGATCCCGCCGCGAAAGAACTGGACACCCTGGCCGCTGACGCCGACGAGGCGACCCGGCAGGGTCTCGCCGAGCGGCTTGCGTCCTTCATCAGGACGGTTGTGGACGCGCATCCTTCGATCATCGATTCGCGGGTCGATGCCCCGCGCGGAAAACGATTCGCGGACAGAGTGATCGACCAGGCCATGCTCGATCTGTACAACCCGGCGCAGCTGGACGTGCTGCGCCGGGCAGGGGAGATCGTGCGGGGTCAAGCACCGAGGGCCGGCAATGGCAGGGGCGTGAGGCGGTAGGTGGGTGGCTCGCTGCCGTGCAGGTGCCGAACGAAATAGTCCCAGGTGCGGCGCAGGAAGTAATGGTGACGGCCAATCAGCGCGTGCTCGGCGCCGGGAATCATGATGAGATCGAAGTCCTTGTCCGCTGCGATGAGCGCATCGACGAGCCGCATCGTCATGTAGGGGTGGGCGTTGTCGTCGAGTTCCCCGTGGATCAACAGCAGCTTGCCCGTCAGGTTCTCGGCCAGGGACGCGTTCGAGATCGCCTTGCGGCCGTCGTCGCTGAGGTCGCCATGGTAGTGCTCGGCCCACATCGCCAGGTTGATGTTGTTGTCGTGGTTGCCCGAGGTCGCGACGGCCACGTGGTAGGTCGCGGGGTACTTCAGCACGGCACGGGCCGCGGCGAAGGCGCCTGCGGACTGCCCGGTGATTCCCACCCGGCTGGTGTCGAGCCACGAATACCGGTGTCCTAGTTCACGTATGGCGGCGACGTGATCGTCTAGGGCGCCGGCGTTGCCGAGGTCGGCGTAGGAGTGGTCGTGGAACGCCTTGCCACGCGCCGCGGTTCCGCGACCATCGATCGCCACGACGGCGAAGCCGAGTGCGGCGAGTTGAACGCCGGGCCCGCGCGGTGGATTTGCGGGCCGGGGTAGATGTGCTCCACGATCGGATAGCGCTTCTGCGGATTGAAGTCATGCGGGCGCCAGAGCAGTCCGTAGATCGGGGTCTTGCCGTCGGCGGCGGTGGTGCGGAAACGCTCCGGTGGGTCCCAGCCCAACGCTTCAAGGGCCGCGGTGTCCGGCTTCTCCAGCTCAACCACGACGGCCCCTTCGGTGTCGAGGACGGCCGATTGCGGCGGCAGGCTCGGTGAGGACGCCCGGTCGACGATGTAGCCGCCTTCGGGCGGGCTGACCGCGTCGTGATCCAGGTCGTCGTCGGTGAGTCGGGTGAACCCGGTTCCGTCGATGTTGATGCGGCAGATCTGCCGGGTGTACGGGTCGTCGACGACCAGGCCTCCTGCGACGAAGAAAATGTGTCTGCGGTCCTCGTCGACCCAGAGCAGGGAGCGAACCAGCCACTGCCCGTGCGTGATCTGGGTGACCTGTTGACCGTCGGCAGAGTAGAGGTAGAGGTGCCCCCAGCCGTCGCGCTGCGACCACCAGACGACTTCGCCGGACCCGCAGACGTGCACCAGATGCGGATCACCGAGCTGCACGGCGGGATCGACCCGCGTCTCGCCGGTCTCGGTGATCAGCGTGGTGGTCTTTCCTGTCGCCGGGTCGAGGCGGCGTAACTGCAGTGTGCGCGCGTCGCGGGAGTGCTGCAGGAAGTACACCGCGTCCCCCGAACTCTCGGTCCACCAGGCGTAGACCAGCGCCGTGTTGTGCATGATCGGCGTGGGCTCGTCCTGCTGGCGGACGACGGTGCGCTGGTGCACGTCGAGCACGTTCCACGTCATCGTCGCCACCGCGTCCTCGCCCGGCATCGTGTAGCGCGTGCGGTGTTCGACCGGCCTGCCGCCGCCGGCGGGTGTGGACTCCACGAGCACCAGCTCGGGCAGATGACGTTGATCGATGCGTTGCACCAAGATTCGCGTCGAGTCCGGTGACCAGTGACAGATCGACAAGGGCGGCAATCCAAGGACTCGGGTCAGTGCTTTCCCTCCGGTGGTGTCGGGCAGCCCGCCGTAGTCGAACTGCGGTTCGGCATCATCGGTGAGCGCGAATTCAAGCTCGCCGTCCTGTGCGCGCGGCGAATCCCCCTGCTGCACTGCCGCCCGTCGAACCCAAATATTCCCGTCCCGGCGAAATGCGATCCACTGCCCGTCCGGTGACGGCATCTCGCCGGGGACGCGGGGCATTCGCCGGCTCGTCTGCAGGCCTGTGTCGTCGGACCACTCCCAGGTGGTTCCGGCTGCGGTGAACCGTGCCGTGCCGTCTTCACGGATTTCCACGTCCGCGATCGGAAGGTCGGCGCCGGCGGCGGCCTGATTGGTCTGCACTGACAGTGCGGCGGCCAGGCGGTCGTGGTCGAAAGCGGGCTGTTTGCTGCCTTCGGCAGGAGCGACGACGACGTAGCGGGTACCCACCTGATACCAGAAGCGCGCGCCGCCGGGGAGCCACTGAGGGTGCAGCGCGCCACCGGGCACCTTCCTTGCTCGGTAGGGGGCGAGCATCTGTTCCGCGCGCGCGTAGTCGGAGTCGGTCAGCGTCGTAATTTCGTGGGTCACGGGGTCCATGCAAAACCCGGACGTAGGGGCACACTCAAGAACCGGACACCCGCAGCCGGCTCTCGGTGGCGGGCAGCGGGTGCCGACGGCATCCGCTCGCAGAAGGTCGATTCAACGGTGCCGCAGGGATCGGTCGCCGGGTATCGCCGCCTGTAGCGGAAACGCCAACTCGCCGTGGGGATCTCGATTCGACGCACACCAGCCGCCTGCGGGGGATGTGGGCAACAGGGTATTGGCTCGCTCTGCCCGGCAGATTGGCACGTGTACATCCGTGACCGGCGGGGAGTAGTTCGGTGCCGGCCCTCCGTCTGCGGTGGTCGATCAGTCACTTGGGACCAAGACCTCCGCATCGTGGAGTGCTTGACGACACATAGCGCATACCTCTATGGTCTGAGTCACATCCACAATATGGAGACGGAGTCCACATCATGGAGATCACGGGAGCCCAAAGCGCGTACCGGGTCCTCGACGTCCTGACGGAAGTGTCGCTCAATCCGGGGGCGACCGCGGGCGAAGTGGCAAAAGCCACGAATCTGACAGCCCCCACCGCGCACCGGCTGCTGCGAGTGCTGTGCGACCGGGGGTTCGCGGTCCAGAATGACGCGGGCAAGTACGTGCCCGGCCCGCAGATGCGGGTGCTGGTGGGCGACCGCGTGGATCGCGCGACATTGGAGGAGATCGGCCGCCCGCTGCTGGCGCAGCTGAGGGACAAATCCACCGAGACGGTGTTCTTGGCGGTTCGAGAAGGCCTGCAGCTGACGTACCTCGTGGTGATGACCTCCTCCCACTCGGTGCAAATGTATGGCGAAGTGGGTCAACAAATTCCGCTGCATGCGACCAGCCAGGGCAAGGTCATCCTCGCGTTCCTCCCGCCCGGCGTGGGCGAGCGCATCATCGACCAGCTCGAGATGCCGCGTTACACACCGTCCACGATCACCACGGCCGAAGAACTGCACGAGGCGATGTATCAAATCCGACGCGACGGATACGCCGTGAACCTGGAGGAGCGTGAACTCGGTGTGCGGTCAATCGCCGCGCCGGTGCTGGACCCGTCCGGCAACGTGGTGGCCTCAGTGTGCGTCGGCGGACCCATCTTCCGGTTCTCCGAGGACGACCTTCGCGGCAAATTCGCCGACATGGTGTGCGAGACCGCCGAGGCGATCGGTGCCGAACTGCTGCGACGGGTCAAGCCGGTAGACGGGATGTCCGGGAATGGCGCAGAGCGGTCCGCACAGTGAGTACCGAAACGCTCAAGACGTTCCAAAGTTTGGAACTCGGTGTGAGTGCCGAGCACACCGCTGTTATCGATGCCGAGATCATCCGCGCCTACGCACAACTCACCGGTGACCACAACCCCATTCACGAAGATGCCGAATACGCGGCCAACACCCGCTTCGGCCGCCCCGTGGCCCACGGCATGCTCGTCGCCGGGTACGTCCAAACCGCACTCACTGCACTCGTCGCACCCGGCGGCGTTTCAACCAGTTACCAATTCGACCTCCTGGCGCCGGCTTTCGAAGGCACCTCAGTCACCGCGCAAGCAGTGTGCGCCCATCTCGATCCGGTGACCCATCGGGCCACCTTCACCATCACGGTCGTCGACGACACCTCTCGGAAGCAGTTGATCAGCGGGTCGGCAGTCGTCGCGTTTCCCAAAGGAGAGAAATGAAGATCCGCACTGACCTTCCGAGCCGCGTCCTTCCTGCGTTAGCTTGCGCCGCCTCAGTGGTTGCCATGACGGCGTGTAGCGCCAGCGTGAACAACAACGCCGACCCGTCCGATACGGCCGCGCCCGTCACCAACGTCGAGGTCGACGACGGCGGTTGCGCCGAGAACCATGACCAGATCGCGCAATTGCAGGCTGACCTCGGAAAGAACCTGTATGGCATCGCCGCGGCAGAATCTGGCAAAGATGAACAAACCAGCCCGAACCCGGTCCCCGAAGGTGATCCAATCAAAATCACCTTCTCTGTTGAGGGTCTGAGCCACCCGTTCCTGGTGAAGCAGAAGCAGCTCGCTGAGGAAGCCGCCACCAAGCTGGGCGCAGAGATCAACGTCATCAGCGCCAACGACGATGTGAATCAGCAGTTCAACGACATCCAGACCGCCATCGCGCAGGGCACCGATGCACTGATGATGATGCCTGCTACCACCCAGGGTCTCGACGCGGTGCTCAAACAGGCGGAGGCCGCCAACATTCCGTACTTCTTCTCGCAGAAAGGCATGCTCGGCGTCGATCCTGTGTCGCAGGTGCTGGCTCCGTACTCCAACGAGGGTCAACAGCTCGGCGAGTGGGTGGTGGAACACTACAAAGGTCAGAAAGATGTCAATGTCGCCATCATCTCCGGCATTCCGGGCGACCAGTCCAGCGATGCCCGGGTGAATTCGTTCCTACTGCCGCTGCTGCGGTCATGCAATTTCAACGTGGTGGCCAACCAGCCCGGCAATTACCGCCGCGGCGACTCCGAGAAGGCCGCCCAGAACATGCTGGCCGCCAACACGAACGTCGACCTGCTGTTCGGCGCCAACGATGAAGCCGCCCTCGGCGGAATCGCCGCACTGAATTCAAGTGGGCGACAGGGCGTCGATGTGGTGGGCCTGGACGGCCAGACCGACATGTTCGCCGCCATCCAATCCGGTCAGGCGCTGGCCACGGTGATCCACAAGCCCACCGCAGGCATCGTCGTCGAGGAGATCGTCGACTACCTGCGCGGTAACCCGGTGCCCGCCTACCGCGTTCTCGACGAGGACCTGGTGACCAAGGAAACCATCGAGTCCGGCGCTCAACCGGCATTCTGACCGACATTTCGAACGACGGAGCAGTCATGACCACAACCTCGGCACCGCTCAAGCCTCGTTCCGGGCCCTCAAGAGCCGTGGAGCCCGGAAGGAAGGGATTCGGCGGCCCCAGTCTCCGCCAGCTCGCCCAGCTGGGACCAGTGGTCGCGCTGGTCCTGCTGGCCGGCGTCTTCGCTGTGAGCGCACCGAATTTCACCAGTAGCGCCAACCTCACCAATGTCCTTCAGCAGGTGTCGATCACGGCGATCGCCGCGGTGGGGGCAACGGTGGTGATCCTCGTTGCCGGTATTGATCTTTCGGTCGGTTCGGTGGTGGCGCTCACCGGCAGCATCGCGGCGCTGTACCTGCAGCACGCGATCCTGTCGACGGGCGCATCCGCGGTGGTGGCTGTGCTCCTCAGTCTGGTGGTAGGCACCGCGTGCGGATGCCTCAACGGGGTGTTGATCACCCTCTGCCGGGTGCCCGCGTTCATTGCGACGCTGGCGACCCTGACCGCTCTGCGAGGTATCGCGCTGCTGGTCACCAACAGCTACCCGATCTCGATCAACAACAGCGCCTTCACCAACATCGGAGTCGGCAAGGTAGGCCCGGTACCGATCCCGGTGATCATCATGGCGGTGACGTTCGCGGTGGGGTATGTGATCCTGCACCGTCTCAAGATCGGCCGCCGGATCTACGCCGTCGGCGGCAACCGAGAGGCGGCCAGGCTGTCCGGGATCCGGGTATCGCGAGTCTTGCTGTTCGCGTTCACCTTTGCGGGGCTGTGCGCCGGAATCGCGTCGGTGATCCTCACTGCGAAGCTGTCTTCGGGTCAGCCCGCCGGGGCGGTGGGTTTTGAGCTCGACGTCATCGCCGCGGTGGTCGTCGGTGGCACCAGCCTCTTCGGCGGGCGCGGGCGGCTGGCCGGCACCTTCCTCGGTGCGCTGGTGATAGCTGTCCTCGGCAACGGCCTGACGCTGATGAACGTCCCGTTCTACTGGCAGCAGATCGTCACCGGTGCCGTGGTGGTGGCCGCGGTGGTACTGGACCGCGTGACCCGCGGTGGGGAGCCCGGCGAATGACCGCGCCGGTCATTACCGGACTTGTCCAGGCGTCCGGCATCTCCAAGCACTATGCAGGTGTTGCTGCGCTCGAGGACGTGTCGATCACGTTGGAGCCTGGAAAGATTCACGCCCTCGTCGGCGAGAACGGTGCCGGCAAGTCCACGCTGTCAAAGATCCTGGCCGGCTTCGAGGCCGCTGACTCTGGCACCATCACCCTCGATGGTGAGCTGATCAACCCGAAGAATCCCACCCACGCCGCCGCGCTCGGCATCGGCATCGTGCACCAGGAATTGTCGGTCATCGCATCGATTTCGGTCGCCGAGAACGTGCTCGTCAACGCTGAGCCGTCTCGGTGGGGTGTCATCGACCGACGTGGGCTCGCCCAACAGGCGAGGGAGCATCTGCGGCGAGTCGGGCTTGACGTCGATCCGCGCAGGCAGGCCGGCGAGCTGTCAATCGCCGAGCAGCAGCTCATCGAGATCGCCCGGATCCTGGCACAGGATGTCAAGGTGGTGTTCTTCGATGAGCCGACTTCTTCACTACCGCACGATGATTCAGTTCGGCTACTAGGGTTGTTGCGGGAACTGCGTGACGACGGCGCCGCCGTGGTGCTGATCAGTCACGATCTGCCTGAGGTGCTGGAGTACGCCGATACTGTGAGCGTGCTGCGCGACGGCCGGCACATCATTACCGCGCCGGCTGCCGAGTTCACCGAGGACTCATTGATCAAGCACATGATCGGGCGCAAATTGGAGTCGATATATCACGGGCACGACGAGTCGGCAGCAGACGCCAAGACGCCGGTGCTCAAAGTCTCCGGAATCAGCGCACCCGGTGTGGTGTCGGCGACGCTGCAGGTCAGCCCCGGCGAGATCCTGGGCATCGGCGGACTGGTGGGCAGCGGCCGCACCGAGGTGCTGGCCGCGGTCTTCGGTGCCAGCAGGATCACCGGTGGCACAATGACCCTCGACGGCAAGCCGCACTGTCCGACCCATCCCCGTGACGCGCTGGACGCCGGTATCGCGCTGGTGCCGGAGGACCGCAAGAACCAGGGCCTGCATCTCGGTCTTCCCATCAGCACCAACATCGAACTGGCCAGCCTGGCAGCGATGAGCACCGGTCCGTGGCTGAGACGCCGAAAGGGCGCCAAGATCGTCGACCGCTTCTTCAAGGAATTGCGCATCAAGGCCGCGAGCCCGTCGATGCCCGTCGGCGCTCTCTCCGGGGGCAATCAGCAGAAAGTTGCGCTGGCCAAGGTGCTGGCCACCACGCCCCGTGTCCTGCTGCTCGACGAGCCGACCCGCGGTATCGACGTCGGCGCCAAAGCCGAGGTGCACCGGCTCATCCGAAGCCTCGCCGACGAAGGCTTGGCGATCATCATGGTGTCCTCCGTACTGCCGGAGCTGCTCGGTGCCTCCGACCGGATCGTGGTGATGCGTGCCGGCCGGACCGTGGGTGAGATCAGCCGGGACGAGGCTTCGGAGGAAGCCGTCATGAAGCTCGCATTCCAGGGCGGTGTCCGATGACTGAAAAGGTTGCCGTCCTCACCGGCGCCGACGGCGGTCTGGGGCGGGCGGTGGCGCAACGGCTGGCCAAAGACGGATTCCGGCTGGTGCTGGGATTTCACCCCGGCAGTGACGCGCCGTCGATTCCTGACGCGTTGACCATACCCGCCGATGTCACATCTGAAACCGATGTGGCGCAGTTGATCTCAGCGGCAGCGACCGATTACGGCCGCATCGACGCGCTGGTCACGCTGGCCGGTGTGATGGAGCAGAAGTTCCTGCCGGAGTTGGATTTGGCCACGTGGAATCGAACTATCGCCGTCAATCTCACGGGAACGTTCCTGTGCGTCAAGGCCGCCGCGCCGGAGCTGGCCAAGACCCGTGGATCGGTGGTGACCATCGGCAGCCAGATCGGGTACATCGGCGGCATCAACTGCGCCGCCTACACCGCGTCGAAGGCAGGAGTTGGTGGCCTGACCCGGGCGTTGGCACGGGAACTCGGACCGACGGTGCGGGTCAATTGTGTTGCGCCGGGTCCCATTGAGACGCCGATGACAGCCGTACACGCGACCCCGGAATGGGTGGAACAGAAAACGAGAGCACTGGTCATGGGTCGATTCGGCACACCGGATGAGGTGGCCACCGCGGTCGCCTGGCTGGTGGGGGACGAAACGAGCTTCGTCACCGGCCAGACGATCAATGTCAATGGGGGAGGGGCGATGCCATGAGGATCAGTCAACTGACCACACCCGAATTTCTGTCGGCCGACGAGGCAGTGGAACGCATCCCCGACCGCGCCCGGCTTCTCGTCGAGGCGTCCGGCGGCGGCGTCATCGAGCCCTCGGGACTGTTGGATGCGCTGGCCGACCGCTACCGCCGTACCGGCGGCCCCGCTCAATTGTCGGCCTATTTCTGCAGCGGTGTCGGTGACCGCAACGGATCCGGTATGGACGTTCTGGCGCTGCCCGGCCTGCTTCGCAGCGCCATCGCCGGGCACTGGGCCATGACACCCACGTTGTCGAAGATGGCCCACGACGGTGACATCGAGGCCTACAACCTGCCCCAGGGCGTGCTCGCGCAACTGCTACGCGAAAGCGCCGCCAAACGACCAGGTTTGATCACCAAAGTGGGTCTCGGCACGTTCTGCGATCCGCGCCAGGGCGGCGGACGGCTCAACAGCGTCACCACAACCGATCTGGTCGAGGTGATGGAGATCAAGGGTGAGGAGTACCTGTTCTACCCGAGCCCCTCCTTCGATGTCGCGTTCATCAGAGGCACCACCGCCGACGAGCACGGCAACCTCACCCTGGAACACGAGACCGCCAAGCTCGGTGTGCTCGCTGCCGCGACAGCGGCCCGCAACAGCGGCGGCCTGGTGATCGCCCAGGTGAAGCGGGTGGCCGCCGTGCACACGCTCAATCCGAAGAGTGTGGTGGTGCCGGGCCATCTGATCGATATCGTGGTGGTGCAGGAAGACCAGTGGCAGACCGCGATCAACGAGTACAACCCAGCCTTCTCCGGCGAGGTGTACGTGCCATTCGGGCGAGCCCCTGCGATGCCGCTGTCGGAACGGAAAGTGGTGGCGCGCAGAGCACTCGATGAGATCAAACCGGCCTCGGTGGTCAACCTCGGGGTCGGGATGGCCGACGGCGTGGCCACCGCCGCCCTCGAAGAGGACCGGCTCACAGAGATCACCCTGACCGTCGAGCAGGGCATGGTCGGTGGAGTGCCCGAACGCGGGGTCATCTTCGGGGTGTCCTGGAACCCCGAGGCCGTCATCGAACACGCCTCACAGTTCGACTTCTACGACGGCGGCGGTCTGGACGTGGCCTGCCTGGGCTTCGCCGAGGTCGACAAGGAGGGCAACGTCAACTCGTCCCTGGTCGATGGGCGGATCTTCGGCGCCGGGGGCTTCATCAACATCTCGCAGGCGGCCAAGAAAGTGGTGTTCTGTGGGACGCTCACCGCCGGTGGGCTGCGGATCGACCTCACCGAGGGCCACCCGAAGGTGATCTCGGAGGGTAAACACCGCAAGTTCATCGACACGGTCCGGCAGGTCACCTTCAACGCACACCTGGCGCGGGCACGCGGTCAGGAGGTTGTCTACGTCACCGAACGCGCAGTGTTCGCCCTCGGTGACGACGGCCCTGTGCTGATGGAGGTGGCGCCGGGCTGGACCGCTGAACAGGTGATCGCGCTCATGGACTTCCGGCCCAAACTCGCCGACGTCGTGACCACCATGTCCAGCTCACTCTTCACCGCCGAACGCCGAATTCCCACCCAACGACAGGAGAACTGACATGCGCACACGAGCCGCGGTCACCTACGGACTGAACACCCGCTTCGAGGTCAAGGAAGTCGAACTCGACGAGCCCGGCCCGAACGAGGTGCTCGTGCACCTGGTGGCCTCCGGGGTCTGCCATTCCGATATGCACCACGTCACCGGCGACCAAATCGCCGCCCTACCGATGATCTTCGGCCACGAGGGCGCGGGTGTTGTCGAACAGGTGGGCGCCAACGTCACCCATGTCATTCCCGGTGACCACGTGGTGATGTCCTATCTGCCGTCGTGTGGCACCTGCCGGTGGTGCACCGACGGCCAGACCAACTTGTGCGATCTGGGTGCGCACACGGTGGAGGGACCGCAAATCGACGGCACCTACCGGTTCCACGACGACGACGGCGTGGACCTCGGCCAGTTCTGCCTGGTCTCCACCTTCAGCGAGTGGACGGTGGTACCGGGTCAGTCGGTGGTCAAGGTGGACAAGCACTACCGCCTGGAGCGCGCCTGCCTGGTGGCCTGCGGCGTCACCACCGGCGTCGGCACTGCGATCTACCGCGGCGGTGTCGAACCCGGTGAAGACGTGATGGTATACGGCGTCGGGGGAATTGGCATGAACATCGTGCAGGGCGCCAAGATCGCCGGGGCCAACCGCATCATCGCCTGCGACATCAACGACTGGAAGTTGGAGCAGGCCAAATTGTTTGGTGCCACCCACACCGTCAACCCCACCACGACGGACCCGGTGCAGTTCGCCACAGAACTGACCTGGGGTGTCGGCGTGGACAAGGCATTCGAGGCGATCGCCACCGCCGAGACCATCGGCCAGGCGGTGCGATCAGTGCGCAAGAGTGGCACCGTCGCCGTCGTCGGCCTAACCCGCCACGACCAGCCCAGCATTCCGGTGAACCCGTCGGACTTCGTCCTGTGGCAGAAGACGCTCACCGGCTCACTCAACGGCGGCTGCAACCCGCGCAACGACATCCCGAAGATGCTGAAGCTGTGGGATTCTGGGCAGATCAACCTCGACGGCCTGGTCACCAGGGAGTACCGCATCGAGCAGATCAATGACGCCTACGACGACCTGCTGGCAGGAAAGAACCTGCGTGGCGTGATCCGCTACGAATGGGCCGATAACGGGGTGCCTTCATGACACTGACCTACCAGCTGGACTCTGATGCCGAGCAGTTCCTCGGTGTCGTCCATGATTTCTGCACCAGTCGGGTGGCGGGCCGGGCCCAGGAGATCGACCTTACCGGTGAGTTCTTCCCCGACCTACTGGCCGACGCGGCCGAAATCGGACTGCAGGGGCTGATTTTCGGCGACGACGGCACAATCGACCCGACCATGTTCGCGCTGGCCCACGAGACCACCGAACTGATCGCGTCCTACTCCGGTGCGGTGGCGCTGGGCATCTCGATCGCCCGGCTGCACGGCTATCTGTTGGCCGCCTACGCCCCCGCCGACGTCCGGGACCGCTGGCTGCCCGGTCTCATCGACGGCTCGATGCGGGGTAGCTTCGCGTTGAGCGAACCGCATTCCGGCACCGACATCCGGGCCGGCCGCACCGTCGCGGTGCGCGTGGACGACACCACCGTCAGCATTACCGGCGAGAAGGCGTGGATCACGCAGAGCCCGGCCGCACACTTCTGCATCGTGCTGGCCAAACTGGGCTCGGCCGACCGGGACGCACCCACAGCAGCTTTCGTCGTACCGTTGGATACCCCCGGGGTGGCCGTCGGCAAGGACGAGCCGATGTCGGGATTCCGCGGAATGCCCATGGCAAACGTGCATTTCGACAACTGCCGGATCCCGTCATCGTGGCGGCTGCAGACAGACGGCTTCCGCGGCATGCTCGAGGGGTTGAACCTGGCCCGCCTGGACGCCGGCTGCTACGGCGTCGGGTTCATACGCGCGGCGCTGCGGGAAACCTCGGCCTACGTACGCGACCGGCAGGCGTTCGGCAAGTCGCTGGCCGACCTGCAGATCGTGCAGGAGAAACTCGGCAAGATGCACGCCGACTACTTAGCCGCCCGCGGTCTGCTGCGCGAAGGAGTGGCCAGCTTCGCCGGCGGCGGCGGCGGTGACGCGCACCTGATCTCGGCGGCCAAGATGTTTGCCACCGATGCCGCGATGCGCAACACTGTCGAGGCGGTGCAGCTCCACGGCGGGTACGGCGTCCATCTGCACTATCCGGTGCAGCGACTGATGCGGGACGCCAAAGTCACCCAAATCATCGATGGCACCAGTGAGATCCACGCGCTGATGCTCGGCCGGGCGGCGGCACGCGCCGACTGGTCTTGAACCTGTGAAGGAACAATCATGACTTCTGTCTCTGATTCCCTGCAGCGCACGTTGTTCATCGACGGCGTGTTCGTCGGCTCCGATGGTGACCCCCTGCCGGTCACGGACAAGGCGTCCGGCGCCGTGATCGCCGACTCAGTGGTCGCCACCGAGGCCGACGTCGACCGTGCCGTTGCAGGTGCTGTTGCCGCACAACGAGATTGGTATGCCACACCCGCCACCGAACGGGCTGCGATCCTGCGCCGCGGCGGCGCCATCCTCGAACGCGAGGGCGGTCGGTTCAAGGACGTCCTGATCCGTGAGGGCGGGGCGGTGGGGCCGAAGGCCGAAGGCGAGATCGCGGCGAGCGTCATCGAGTTCTTCATGGCAGCGGAGCTGGCCACCACACCGCTCGGTGAGATCATCCCGTCGGGGCAACGCGGCCGGGTCAACATCGTCGAACGCAGGCCCGTCGGGGTGGTCGGCCTCATCACCGCCTGGAACGCGCCGGTGCACATCGCCATGCGGGTGCTCGCGCCAGCGATCGCGCTCGGCAACGCGGTAGTGCTCAAACCCGCACCCGAGACGCCGTTCACCGGTGGGTTGATGTTGGCCGAGGTGTTGACCGAGGCCGGACTGCCGCCTGGCGTGGTGCAGGTGCTCACCGGCGGTCCTGCCGGCGCGGCGCTGGTGAATCACCCACAGGTCGACATGATTCATTTCACCGGGTCTGAGGACACCGGCCGTCGCATCAATGTGGCCGCCGCTCCGCTGCTCAAGCGGGTGGCACTGGAACTCGGCGGCAACAACGCCAGCATCGTGCTCGCCGACGCTGACGTGGAATTGGCCGCCCGGTGTGGTGCCGGCTCGTCGTTCGGTCACCAGGGTCAGGTCTGCATCGCTACCGGACGGCACATCGTCCTGGCCGACGTTGCTGCCGACTACCTCGCTGCGTTGTCGGCCGAAGCCGCGCGACTGACGGTCGGCGACCCGTACACGGCGCAGGTGGACCTTGGTCCCATGGTCTCGACGCGCCAGGTCGACAAGGCCCTGGCGATGGTGAGCAGCAGCGTCGAGCTCGGCGCCCGGGTAGTGGAAGGCGGCACTGCCGACGGGGTGTTCCTGCGACCCACGGTGGTCGACCAGGTGCGGCCCGGGATGCCACTGCACGATGAGGAGGTGTTCGCCCCCATCGCTCCGGTGACCGTCGTGGACTCGGTGGGCGAGGCGCTGAAAATCGTCAACGGCACCCGATTCGGACTGTCCACGTCGGTGTTCAGCCGCGATCTCGACAAGGCCTGGAGTGTGGCCGACCAAGTGCGCTCGGGCATGGTGCACGTCAATGACGGCACCGCGTTGCATGAGTCACAGGTCCCGTTCGGCGGCACCGCTGCCTCGGGCCTCGGCGACGACCTTGGCGGCCGGGCCAATATCGACCTGCTGACCGAGCGTCGGTGGACGAGTTTGCAACGGAATACCTTGTGAGCGATGGCGATGTACGACTGGAGGTCGCGGGTCCGGTAGCGCGCATCGTGCTGGACCGGCCAGCCAAACGCAACGCACTGAGCACCCACCTCATTGCCGAGCTCCGGGACCGGATCGATGATGTCGCCGCCTCAGATGCCCGGGTGGTGCTCCTCCTCGGGGAGGGCCCGGTGTTCTGCGCGGGCGCCGATACTGTCGAATTCGCCGACGCATGTGCAGAACTGGTGCGTGGCCGGTGGACCAGGTTGGGCCAGCAGGTGTTCCGCGCATTGGCCGAACTGCCCCAGACCACCGTTGCGGTGCTCGCTGGAAGTGCCTTCGGCGGCGGACTGGAGTTGGCCATGCACTGCGACTTCCGGGTGGCCGCCGGCAGCGTGGTACTCGGACTGCCGGAAGCCACCCTCGGCACCACCCCGGGCTGGTCGGGCCTGAGCAAGATCAGCGAGATTGCGGGCCTCGGCGCCGCCCGTCGCCTGGCGCTCACTGGGCAGCCCGTTAACGCCGAAGATGCGTTCCGGATCGGCATCGTGGACGTGGTCGACGCCGACGTGCACGCGGCCGCAGACGAATTGGTGCAGAGCCTGCTGAATACCACCCCGGCTGCGCAGTCGATTCTGAAGCGCATCTTGGCGTCGGCGTCTCCTGCGGACGCTGCCACCCTTATCGATTCCCTTGCCGGCGGCTACCTGACCGCCTCGGGCGAGACCAAGTCCAGGAGAAACTCATGACCAGAACTGTGCTCATCGCCGGCTCTTCACGCGGTATCGGCGCCGCCGCCGCCCGACTGGAGGCCGCGCGGGGATCTCGGGTGATCCTGCACGGCCGCAGTGAATCAGCTGCGCTGAAGGAGCTTTCGGTCGAACTCGACGCGCCCGCCTACCATTGCGACGGCCAGGACGCCGCCGCGGTCCAGGAACTTGTGGATGCGGCACTGGGGACGCACGGCCGGATCGATGCACTCATCTGCACGCTGGGAAGTGTGCTGGCCACCGATGCGCTCTCCGGTTCCACGGACGACTGGATCGCCGAGTACCGGTCGAACGTACTGGGCCCGGTGAACTTCATCCGGGCGGTCGCCCCTCCATGCTTGCGCACGGAGGCGGCCGCATTGTGACCGTTTCCTCGATCCGGGGCCGGGACAACCTGGCCAGCCCGGAGGTGACGGGGTACTCGGCAGCCAAGGCGGCACTGGAGAACGTCACGGTGTCCTTCGCCAAGGCGCTGGCGCCGTCAATCACCGTCAACGCGGTCGCCCCCGGCTTCGTGCTGACGGACATGTCCGAGTCGTGGTCGGATGAGGTTCGCAAAGAGGTGGCCACCAACCTGCTGGGCCGCGCCGCGCACCCGGAGGAGATCGCTGCGCTGCTGTGCTTCCTGGTCAGCGACGGCGCCAGCTTCATCACCGGACAGACCGTGCTCGCCGACGGTGGGTTGGATGCCCGCCGATGACACACCTCATGCTGCCCGATTCCGATGGAGTTCTCTCCCACGTGGAGATCGCCGCGCCAGCGGCCCTCAGGACGGCTTCCGCTCCGCCCTCATGCCGCACGGTCTACGCCGCCGCGCATGTGGTGGCCGACCCGCTGCGGGCCTGCGATGCGGTTCCCGAAGGAGAGCAGATTGATTGGGACGCCACATCGGAGCTGCGTCGCCGCCTGTGGTCGCTCGGTCTCGGTGTCGCGGAGTCCATGGACACCGCCCAGCGCGGCATGGGGTTGAAATGGGACGGCGCCCGCGAGCTGGCCTTAAGGACGCTGGCCGACGCCGCCGAGTGCGGTGGCGAGGTAGTCGTGGGTATTGCCACCGACCAGATCAGCGGTCCGACATCAGACCTCGGCCGAATTCGCGATGCCTACCTAGAGCAGATCATCGATATCGAAGCCGCCGGCGGTTCTGTGGTGATGATGGCCAGCAGACACCTGGCCGGTGCCGCCCAAAGCCCGGAGGACTACGTGAAGGTCTATGGCGAGGTACTGGCGCAGGCCCGCCGTCCAGTGATCTTGCACTGGCTCGGTGCGGTGTTCGACCCTGCGCTGGCGGGCTATTGGGGACACCATGAGCCCAAAGCCGCCATGGCCACCGTCGTGGACATCATCGGCGCCCACGCCGACAAAGTGCGCGGGATCAAGGTCTCGCTCCTGGACGCGGCCTTGGAAGTCCTTCTACGCGAACTTATTCCGTCGCCTGCGAAGGTGTTCACCGGTGACGACTTCAACTACGTCGACCTCATCGCCGGCGATGGCACCCGCCACAGTGAGGCGCTGCTCGGTGCGTTCGCCGCGGTGCCTCGGTTCGCTTCAGCGGCTTTCGCCCGTCTGGACGCAGGCGACATGACGGGGTTCCGTGACATCCTGGAACCGACGCTTCCGCTGAGCCGGCTCGTGTTCAGCGCACCTACCCAGTACTACAAGGCCGGGATCGCCTGGCTGACTTATCTCGACGGCGCCCAGAATCACTTCCGGATGCTCAAGGGCTTCGAAACCGGCCGCAGCCTGCTGCATCTTGCCGAGCTTGTGCGAGTGGCGGGTGGGCTCGGGCTGTTTTCCGACCCGGACCTGGCCGCACAGCGCGCCTCAGCCTATTTCGCCGCCCATGGGCTCGGAATCCGTTCCTGAGGCGGGGTTTGAAGATTCGTCTGGGTACAGGACGGCGTGTCGACACCCCGGACGCGCGCCGAGCGGCGGCGCGCAGAGTTCGTTTCGGTTGTCACGTCGCGCTTTCGGTCTCCGTCTTGCCCAGCGCTTTTCTCACCCGGGGCAGCACCAGCTCTAGCGGTTCGTCGGTCTCGAAAATCATGACGGCGGTGCTTCTTTCGGGAACCCGTCCGAACAGATCGAGGGTCGTGGACATCGCAGCTGAGAAGTCATCCAGTGGCTGTGATGATTCAGCTCGCAGCCACCGTCGCAGCACGTGATTGTGCGTCGCCACAACGGCGGTGGCGAGCAGCTCTGCGCGTAGTGCCGCGTTGGGGCCGTCGGGCAGGTGCTCAAAGAGGTAGCGCCTGAACACCCGCACATATCGTTCGACGCTTGCCACTTCGCGATCGCGTAGCGCGGGAACCGAGCTGGTGAGACGCCACCTGGCCCGGGCCAGCTCGCCTTCTTCGAGGTAGTGCACGAACACCAATCGGGCGGCCTCGACCACGGCTGTCAGCGCGGTGTCGGCCGTTGAGGCCGACAATCGCAGCTGTACCCGGTTCAGCAACGTCTCATGATCGGGGAAGACCAAACCCTCCTTCGATCCGAAAAGCCTGAACAGTGTGGTCCTGCCGACCCCGGCCCGTTGGGCGATGGCATCGACGCTCACGGCGTCGAAACCCAGCTCGTCGAACAACTCGATCGCGGCCGCGATGAGGCGTTCTCGTGGGCTTCGCTCGGACATGGGGACCTCCTTGCACGACCATCCATCAAAGGGCTGGTACTTAGTACCGAAGATATGGTACTAAGTACCTCATGACAGACAACTTTGACCTGTTTCAGTTGCCTGAGGAGCATCAGGAGTTGCGGGCGGCGATTCGTGGGTTGGCGGAGAAGGAGATTGCTCCGTTTGCGGCGGAGGTGGATGAGCAGGCGCGGTTTCCGCAGGAGGCGTTGGATGCGTTGATCGCCTCGGGGTTCAATGCGGTGCATGTGCCCGAGGAGTTCGGTGGGCAGGGTGCGGATTCGGTGGCGGCGTGCATCGTGATCGAGGAGGTGGCCCGGGTGGATGCCTCGGCGTCGCTGATTCCGGCGGTGAACAAGTTGGGCACCATGGGGTTGATCCTGCGTGGTTCGGAGGATTTGCAGAAGAAGGTGCTGCCCGATCTGGTGGGTGGGGCGATGGCGTCGTATGCGTTGTCGGAGCGCGAGGCCGGCAGTGATGCGGCGGGGATGCGTACCCGGGCTCGGGCCGATGGGGAGGATTGGGTGCTCAACGGCACCAAGTGTTGGATCACCAATGGGGGCAGGTCGTCGTGGTACACGGTGATGGCGGTGACCGATCCGGACAAGGGCGCCAACGGGATCTCGGCGTTCATGGTGCACAAGGACGATGAGGGGTTCACCGTGGGCCCCAAGGAGCGCAAGTTGGGGATCAAGGGGTCGCCGACCACGGAGTTGTATTTCGAGGATTGTCGGATTCCGGGGGATCGGATCGTCGGGGAGCCGGGTGCGGGGTTCAAGACGGCGTTGGCGACGTTGGATCACACGCGGCCGACGATCGGGGCGCAGGCGGTGGGGATTGCTCAGGGGGCGTTGGATGCGGCGATCGCCTATACCAAGGATCGCAAGCAGTTCGGCAAGTCGATCAGTGATTTTCAGGCGGTGCAGTTCATGTTGGCCGATATGGCGATGAAGGTGGAGTCGGCGCGGTTGATGGTGTATCACGCCGCGGCGCGTGCCGAGCGGGGCGAGGGCAACTTGGGTTTCATTTCGGCGGCGAGTAAGTGTTTGGCCTCCGATATCGCGATGGAGGTCACCACCGATGCGGTGCAGTTGTTCGGCGGTGCGGGTTATACCCAGGATTTCCCGGTCGAGCGGATGATGCGTGATGCCAAGATCACCCAGATCTATGAGGGCACCAACCAGATCCAGCGCGTGGTCATGAGCCGCGCCCTACTGCGCTGACCTCCGACACCTCGATGCTGTGTCAACGGCATGAGGGCTCACAGGTCACGACCACCATGCCGCTGGGGCATGGATGACTCCTGGAATAGATCACACCGCTCACGTAACGCCAAGGAGTGGTGGGAGACGCAGCAGAGGAGTCATCCAGTGGGGACGTTTGTCATTTCCGGTGGCACAGACGGCATCGGTAAAACGATCGCGGCGAACCGGTTGCGTCTGGGCCACGAGGTCGTGGTGATCGGGCGCAACGCCGCGAAGGGTCAGGAGTTTCTCGATTCGGCGGCCGACATCGGTGCCGCTGGGCGCGCGCACTTCGTCCTCGCGGACCTCAGCCTGGTGAGCCAGACTCGACGAGCGATCGACGAGATCAGCAACCGCGTCTCCAAAATCGACGGTCTGGTGTTGTGTGCCCGGCATTACCGGACGACGCGGGCCGTGACCGGCGAGGGTGTCGAGCACACCTTCGCGCTGTACTACCTGAGCCGGTTCCTGTTCAGTTACCGCATGGTGGGCCTGCTGGACGCGGCCGCCGCACCGGTCATCGTGAATGTGAGTGGGCCTGGCAGCGGCTCGGATTCGATCCGTTGGGACGATCTCGGCGGTGACCGTGACTACGATCCGCAGCGCATTCTGGCTCAGGGCGGGCAGCTCAACGATCTGCTGGGGGTCGGCTTCGCCCGCAGGCGCGTATCGCCGAAGGTGCGGTACGTGTTGGTGCATCCGGGTGTGGTGAACACCGGGTTCTCCGGTGAGTACGACGCGGCCACCGCGGCCGAGATCGAGAAGATACGCGCGACGGCGCGGCCGGTCGAAGACGCGATCGTGCCGATCGTCGACATCCTGGACCATCCTCCGACGGAGCCGTTGACCGCAGTTGTGCAGGGCCGGACCATCGACGTGCACGGACCGGCGTTCGACGCGGCATTGGCCGATCGGCTGTATGCGGAGACCACCACGCTGTTGGGCTCGTTGGCGTCGGCCGCCATGGGCGTGTCGCCCGACCGGCTCCGCCAGGTGCTCGACGCGCCAGTGTTCGGGACGGTGGCCACCGTCGACCCTGATGGTGGACCACATCAATCGGTGGTCTGGGTGGGGCGTGACGGCGATGACGTGCTGTTCGCAGTCGCGACAGGCAGCCGCAAGGAACGCAACCTCCGTCGTGACCCGCGGGTGAGCGTGCTGCTCAGCCCACCCGACGAGCCGTATACATACGCCGCGATCTACGGCACCGCGACGCTGCACTCCGAGGGTGGCCACCAACTGCGAGATGCGTTGGCAGTCAAGTACACCGGCAAGACCTATGCCGAGGGCAACGCCGACGCCGCCGCACGGTACGGAAATGTCGAGATGACTGTCGTGCGTGTGACGGCGGAACGGATCGTCGGCCGACTCTGACCCCGTGGCGCGTGGAACACTGCTCTGGTCTCCGGGGCGTCCGCTCGTAGGGTTGAGCCAGTACGGTCACTCGTATGGCCGATGATTCGACTTCTGGTGTGAACGACAGCGGCTTGCTCGATGTCGGTGACGGTAACCGCATCTACTGGGAGTCGAGGGGCAACCCGCAGGGCCGCCCTGTGCTGATCGTCCACGGGGGACCGGGGTCTGGGCGTTCGCGTAACTCCCACAAGAGTTTCGATCTCCGGCAGTGCCGTGTGGTGTCGTTCGACCAGCGCGGCTGCGGCGACAGCGTGCCCAGTGCCGCCGATCCGGCCACCGACATGCGGTGTAACACCACGCACCATCTGCTTGCCGACATGGAGTTGCTCCGCGAGCACCTCGGTGTGAATCAGTGGCTGCTCTATGGTGGTTCGTGGGCCTCTACGCTGATCCTGGCGTACGCCCAACGTCATCCCGAGCGCGTCTCCGGGATCGTCCTGCTCGGCGTGACGATGACACGTCCGCGAGAGGTCGACTGGCTCTACCAGCGACTGCGTCTGTTGCTGCCGGTCGAGTGGCAGCGGTTCCGTGCGGGCGTGCCGGTCGTCGACCGCGACGGCAATCTGGTGGAGGCCTACCGGCGCCTGATGGAACACCCCGATCCCGCGGTGCGCCGGCAGGCGGCGCACGATTGGTGCGCGTGGGAGGACGCCGCGATCGCGCACGAGAAGCTCGGTGCGCCAGGGCAGTACAGTGCCAAGCCGGACAAGGCGACGCTGGAGTTCGTCCGGATCTGCACGCACTATTTCGCCCACCACGCCTGGCTCGATGACGGAGAGTTGCTCGCCAATGCCCATCGCCTCGCCGGAATTCCCGGCGTGCTGATCCACGGCCGCCTCGATCTGGCCGCACCCCTGCTCACCGCGTGGGAGCTGGCGCAGGCCTGGCCGGACGCCGAGCTGAAGATCATCGACGACTCCGGCCACACCGGCAGCCCCGCCATGGCCGAGGCTATTCGCGACGCCATTGCGAGGCTGTGCCGCCTGGGACCGGTGTGAACCCTAACCGGCGCAACAGCTCGCGCATACCGTCGCTCGTCGAAACCTGTCGGTGGGGGCGCGCATGCTGGTCCCAATACGCGACAGGAGGATTCCGTCATGTGCTGAAAGTGCGACAACCCGGACCGTCGCGATATACGGCCCTCAGGTATGTGCGTGGCAATTGGTGTGGGCCGACGACACAGGCCGTTGGCCGTGGGAACCCGGATGGGCGAACGGAGAGCGCAAACGGCCTGTGCTCGGCGCCCGCGCGCAGTGGCCACATTCCGCCTGAAGGGGCTCGAGTTCGGCGAGGGGATCTGACGCGCCTCACCGGGGTCGGCGCGGTCGATCAGGCGACCACTCGCCGAGCTGCGCCACGTGTCCTGGATAACCGAGGCCGGCGAGCCGCGTCGCGTCGGACGAACCGCGGTAGTAGAGGCCGAAATCCGGTCGCTGTCCGAGCGGGGGGTCTTGCCCGCGCGGCTGCCGCCCAGCACGATCGCCAGCACTGCGGGTAGTTCGGCCGGTCGATAATCAGTCAACGCCGCCTCGGATAACCACCGGTTCCGCGCCACACCGCAGATCCGATGCTGGGTGCAGCGCTGGCAAATTAATGCAATCAGCGTATCGATCGATGCGAAATCTGGTTTGGACAGGGGTTCTGAGAACTGCCAATGTGATGTGGCCCACGTCATATGAGGGCTGTTGGAGGATCCCCCCGACACTCAGGAGCACGATGACGGCAGCCGATCGCGAGCCCTGTGGTCCGGCGCGCGTCGTCGGCTATGCCTATCCGTGGGACGTGATCGGGGACCCGGCATTCGTCGACCGGGTCCGGGCACTCGGGATCTCACGGATCGCGCTCGCGGCGGCGTACCACTCCACCCGGGCCGCGACGCCGCTCCACCCGAGGACCCGGCTGGTCACCGCACGTACTGCCGCCTTGTACCGACCGGTGCGTCCCGGCGCCTGGACGAACCGTCGACTGGTGCCTGCGCCGGCAGAGTGGGTCGGCGACGACCCGTTCGGCAATGCTGCCTCCGTCCTGATCGACGCCGGGATCGAGGTCGCCGCGTGGATCGTGCTGACCCACTCCACTCGGCTCGGCGAGGCGAATCCCGATGTGGCCGTGAGGAACTGCTTCGACGAGGTGTATCACTACGCGCTCTGCCCACAGTCGGCTGAGGTGCGTGAGTACGCCGCCACCCTGGCCGCCGAGGCGGTGCGTGGCGTGCCCTGCTCGTCGGTGGTCCTCGAGGCCTGCGGCCAACTCGGGATCGTGCACGGCGGGCACCACGAGAAGACCGACGGTGCCTACGACGCGGAGACCCAACGGCTGTTGTCGATCTGCTGCTGCAATGCGTGCCGAGACGCCTGGCGGGCTCAGGGCCTGAAACCGGACCGGGTCGTGGCGAGTCTGCGCACCGTCACGCCCGCCCCCGGTGTCCTGGACACGCTCCTGGAGATCCGGCACACGGCCACGGACATGTTGCGGCACAGGGTGATCGACGCCGTGCGGACGGCCACTCCGATTGAGATCGCCTTGCACGCACAGCCAGACCCGTGGGCGACCGGAGCGTTGCCGGGCCTGACGTCGACGGCGGCAGACGACGTCGACGTGGTCGTGTCGCCGTGCTGGGCGACCGACTGCAAGTCGGTCGAGACGGTTCGCGACCTGGTGAAGGCGCTCGACGGTCGGGCTCTGCCGGCGTCGTACATCACCGTGCTCCCGCCGACCACCGAGGACTCGTTCGGGCCACACGTGGCGGCACTTCTGGAGGCGGGAACCCGCGAGCTGCATCTCTACCACCTCGGACTCGCAGGCCTGGAGCGCAGGCACCTGCTCGCCGAGGCGGCCCGATCGGCCCTGACGAGATCCAACACCTGAGAGTGACGATGACAATCCTGAATCAGATCTGGCGCGGACTGGACACCGTGTTCGAGGCACTGGTTTTGTTGTGTCTCAGTGCAGTTCTCCTGGTGGTGCTGTGGCAGGTCTGGGACAGACAGGTCCTCGGCAGCACGCCCGGCTGGACCGAGGAGACCGCACGGATCCTCATGGTGTGGATCGGGTTTCTGATGACAGCCCTAGGCTTCCGCGAGGGTGCGCACATCGCGCTGACGTTCGTCGTCGACCGGGTTCCGCCGCCAGCGAGGCGGATCGTGGAGTGGCTGACCCCACTGCTGTCCTTGCTGTTTGGGGTCTACCTCATCTACCAAGGCATCCAGTTCGCCGCCGCCACCCGATTCGCGACGTTGCCCGGCACCGGCCTCCCGCGCAGCGTCCTCTATGTGGTGTTGCCCGTCGCCGGCGTGATGATCTGCCTCTACACCGTCCTGCAGATCTTCGGCGTGAAAACCCAGCGCTATCTGGGGACACCGACCGACGACGCCCACATCGACTGAGCTGGAGGCCGCGTGTCCATCGACCCCATTGCCGTGGGAATCCTCATCGGAGGGTTCGCCGTGCTCATCCTGCTGCGCATCCCGATCGCGCTGGCGCTGGCGCTGGCAGCCGTTTTCGAGGCGTTCTATCTCGACCTGCCGCTCCCGATCGTCGGACAGCGGATGGTCGCCGGCCTCGACATCTTCGCGCTGCTCGCCATCCCGTTCTTCATCCTCGGGGCGAGATCATGGCCGCCGGCGGGATCTCCCGGCGACTGATCGCGTTTGCGAGTCTGTTCGTCGGCTGGCTCCGTGGCGGTCTGGCGATGATCAACATCGGGTCCAGCACCTTTTTCGGCGCGCTGTCGGGCTCGTCGGTCGCCGACGTCTCGGCCATCGGGTCGGCGACCATCCCGATGATGAAACAGAAAGGGTACGACGCCGACTACGCCGTCTGTGTGACCATCACCGGCGCCGCCCAGGCCGTGATGATTCCACCCAGCCACAACCTGGTGATCTTTTCGATGGCCGCGGGCGGGGTGTCGATCGGTGCCCTGTTCGTCGCCGGCATCATCCCGGGACTGCTGATCGGATTGTCACTGCTGGTGTTGGCCTACATACTCGCGGTTCGCCGTGGCTATCCCAAGGAGACGCTCGTCCCGATCAATGAGGTCCCGCGGATCGTGTGGGAAGGGCTGCTGAGTCTCCTGATGCCGGTGGTCATCCTCGGTGGAATTCTCAGCGGCATCTTCACCGCGACCGAGTCCGCGGCCATCGGCTGCGTCTACGCCTTCTTCCTGACCTTCTTCGTATACCGCGACATCCCGCTGTCGGGCATCGTCCCGATCCTTCAGCGCACCGCGCGAACGCTCGGGATCGTGCTCTTCATCATCGCGGCGGCCGGGGCGTTCGGTTACTTCCTGACCTTCCTCCAGGTTCCCGAGGCGGTGACCGAAGTGCTACTTGGCCTCTCGGACAACAGGATCGTGATCTTGCTGGTCATCAACCTTCTGCTGCTCGCGCTCGGCGCCGTGATGGACATGGCGCCGCTGATTTTGATCATGACGCCGATCCTGCTGCCGGTGGCCACCAGTATCGGGATGGACCCGGTCCAGTTCGGCATCATGCTGCTGCTCAACCTCGCCATCGGCCTCATCACACCTCCGGTCGGCAACGTCCTGTTCGTCGGGGCTGCGATCGGCCGGATCTCGATCGAGAAAGTGTCACGGGCACTGCCGATCTTCCTCGTCCCCATGCTGCTGGTGCTCCTGCTCATCACGTTCCTGCCGCAGTTGTCGTTGGCACTACCGCGCCTCCTCGGCCTCTAGGAAGTGGGAATCATGGCCAGCCAGATCGGGCACCTCACATCGCTCAACCGGCGCACCCTGCTCAAGGCCGGCGCTGTCGGCGCCGCGTCACTCGCCGCATTTCCTTTGGCCGCCTGCGGACTTGGCGAAAGCGGGACGGGAGCCCAGCACCGGTTCCGTCTGGCTGAGACCCACCCCGAGAACTACCCGACCACCCTCGGTGACAAACGGTTCGCCGACCTGGTCCGGGAACGCAGCGGCGGGCGCATCGATATCCAAGTCTATGCCGGCGGGCGGCTCGGTGAGGAGTCCGACATCATCGAGCAGGTCCAATTGGGCGTGATCGAAATGACCCGGGTGAGCTCCGCGCCGATGGCCGAGTTCGCCGGTCCCATGGGGCTATTCGGCTTGCCGTTCATCTTCGACGACGCTGACCACATGTGGCGATTCCTCGACGCCGACGACGGGGGTCGCAAGCTGCTCGGCGAGTTGGAGCATGCCGGGTTCAAGGGGCTCTGCTACTTCGATCCCGGCGCGCGCAGCTTCTACACGACCGACAGGGTGATCACCGGACCCGAGGATGTGCGCGGGCTCAAGTTCCGCGTGCAACAGGCCGCGGTGATCATGGACTTCATCGACGCACTCGGCGGCTCTCCGACACCGATGAACTACGGCGAGGTCTACAGTTCCCTGCAGAGCGGTCTCCTCGACGGGGCGGAGAACAACCCGCCGAGCTACTTCTCGGCATCGCACTACGAGGTCGCCCCGAACTTCACTCTCGACGAGCACATGCGCGTGGCCGAGATACTGATCGTGAACCGAAGCGTGTGGGAAGACCTGCCCGCCGAGGACCGGGATCTCCTCCAGCAGGCCGCGTTCGACGCCGTT
Organism: Mycolicibacterium goodii; assembly: GCF_001187505.1. The sequence goes on along the minus strand of NZ_CP012150.1, from coordinate 1,274,997 downwards.
CCGTTCCAGCGACAGAAGTGGAACGCTCAGGTCGACGCCGACATGCAGAAACTGCGCGATGCCGGAGTCACGATCACCGAGGTCGACGACATCACGCCTTGGCGCGCGGCTACCAAGTCGGTCATCGACAAATACGGTGACCAGTACGCCGAGTACCTTGACCGGATCGCCGCGGTGCGCCGGCCGGATCGGCCCTGAGACGAACCCTGACGCGAAGAGAAAGGACCGCGATGCCCCAGACAGTGCTCATCACCGGCGCCAACGGTGGCCTGGGCCGGCTGATGCGACCCCGGTTGGCGTGTGACGGACGAACACTGCGACTACTGGACCTGGTGACGCCCGAGCCGCCAGGCGATGGTGAGAAGGTGGAGGTCCTCCAGGGGTCGGTGACCGACGACAGGGTGATGCGCGATGCCTGCGATGGCGTCGATGCCGTGATCCATCTCGGAGGTATCAGCGTCGAAGCACCGTGGCAGGACATCCTCACCAACAACATCGACGGCACCCGGATGGTGCTCGAGCGGGCACGGGACGCCGGAGTACAACGCGTGGTGCTCGCTTCGAGCAACCACGCGGCGGGCTTCTACGGCAAAGCGGAGGCGGGCCCGGACGGCCTGTCCGCCAACGTATTACCCCGTCCGGACACCTACTATGGGTTCAGCAAGGCGGCGTTGGAAGCCCTGGGCAGTCTGTTCCACTTCCGATACGGGATGGATGTGACGTGCCTGCGGATCGGCTCGTGTTTCGAAAAACCGTGGGATCTGAGGTCGTTGTCGACCTGGATGTCGCCGGACGACGGGGCACGGCTGCTCGAGGCGTGCCTCGCCACACCCGAGCCGGAATTCCGGATCGTGTGGGGCATCTCCCGCAACACCCGTCGGTGGTGGTCACTGGAGGCCGGTGAGCAGATCGGCTACCACCCGCAGGATGATTCCGAGGTGTTCGCACAGGAGATCCTCGCCGACGTGGACGAGTCATCTCCGGGAGCAGATGTGCGGTTTGTCGGCGGCAAGTTCTGCTTCACCGAACTCGGTGCGCACCAGCACTAGGTAATTCACGACCGGTGCACAGCCGGTTCGCGCGCGTAAGCCAGAGCCTGGTCCATGATGGCAACGCCACGATCGATCTCGTCGTCGGTCGCCGTCAATGGTGGGGCAAGGCGGAAAGTGCCTCCCATGCCGGGCAATTGGACGATGTTCATATGTAGTCCGAGCTCGAAGCAGCGACGGGTGACCACCGCGCCGAGTTGATCGGCGCTCATGCCGGGCGTGTCCTCGGCGGAGAGTTCCATCCCGAGCAGCAGCCCGCGGCCGCGCACGTCGGCGACGATCGGATGTCGGCTCGCCAGGTCGTCGAGCCCGGCGCGCAGGCGTTGTCCGAGTTCGCGCGCCCGAACGTCGAGACGGTCGCGGGACAGCACGTCGAGCACGGTCAGGCCGACCGCCGCGGGCAACGGGTCATTGACGTGTGTTGTGAAGAACAGGAATTCACGCTCGTGGGCCCGCTGCTCGATCTCCGAACTGGTGATCACCGCGGCCAGTGGCAGGCCCGCCCCGAGCGTTTTCGACAGGGTGAGGATGTCGGGGACGACGCCGTCGTGTTCGAAGGCGTACCAGTCGCCCGTCCGGCACAGGCCGGTTTGCGCCTCATCGACGATCAGCAACATCTCGCGTTCGTGGCATTTCTGTGCCAAAGCCGCCAGGTAACCCGGTGGAAGTTCGATGATGCCGCCGGAACTGAGGATGGGCTCGACAAGGCAGGCCGCCAGACTGCCCACCGACTGCGCGTCGATCAGGTCGAAGCCGAGATCGAGCTGTCGGCGCCAATCGAGCTCGCCGTGTTCGTCGGTGATGTCCGGGCGGAACCGGTGTGGCACAGGCAGCGCGAAGTTGCCGGGAGCGGCAGGCCCGTAACCGCGCCGTCCCGCGCTGTAGGTGGCGTTCGCCGCGGCCTGCGTCATGCCGTGCCAGGATCGGGCGAAGGACACGATCTCGTGCTTGCCGGTGACCAGCTTCGCCATGCGCACGGCCGCCTCGTTCGACTCGGCGCCCGTGCTCAGGAGGAGCACCTTGTCCAGGGTCGGGGGCAGCGTCTCGGCCAGCCGACGGGAGAGTTCGATGACCGGGCGACTCAGCATCCCGCTGTAGAGATGGTCGAGGTGGCCGATCTGCGACCGGACCGTCGCGACGATCTCCGGATGCGAATGTCCCAGGATGGCGCTCATCTGACCCGACGTGAAGTCGATCAACTCACGGCCGTCCTCGGTGAAAAGCAAGGAGCCACGGGCGGATCCGATCACGGTAGGGGTGAATCCGCCCCGCCCGGAGTATCGGACGAGGTAGTGCGCATCGGCTTCGTGCCGGGAAGCGGGGTCCATGGGTCACACGCTAAGACTCGCCGTTGTGCACGTCCAGCAACGTTTATCCACTTTCCTGTTCGACAGATCCGTACAACAATCGGCGGGTGCTGAATCCGTGGCGACTTCAGATGCTCAGCCTGCTCGACACCCTCGGAACGGTCCGGGCGGTCGCCGAGTCGCTGCACCTGAGCCCGTCGACGGTGTCCCAACAGCTCGCGGTCCTGGAGGAGGAGACCCACACCCGGCTGCTGGAAAGAGCCGGCCGCCGGGTGCGCGTGACCCCGACCGGCCTGTTACTGGCACGACGTGGCCGGGAGATCATCGACCGGATGGCCGCTGTGGAGGCCGAGCTGCGGAAGCTGAGCGACGAACCCGTAGGAACGGTGCGGCTGGGGCTGTTCCAGAGCGCGATCCCCACCCTGGGGGTGCCGGCAGCCGCACGTCTCGCCGACACCCATCCCCATCTGCACCTCGAGTTGACCGAACTCGAACCCCACGAGAGCGGGGCGGCGTTGCGGGCCGGCGAGGTCGACGTCATCGTCACCACCACGGACTACATGGAGTTCCCCTGGGGAGACGACCTCGACATCATCGCGATCGGTACCGACCCGATCGTGCTGGTGCTGCCGCATGGTCATCGCCTCGGCCGCCGACCGGTGGTCGACCTCGGCACATGCAGTGACGAGGTTTGGGTGTGCGATCGCGCCGGCTCCTACATGGCCGAGCTCACGTTACGGCTCTGTCGCCAAAGCGGTTTCGAACCGCGCGTGGCGGGTCGGTTCAGCACCGTCTCATTGCTGGTGCACCACGTGCGGACGCAGGGTTCGGTCGCGCTGCTACCGGCCTTGGCGGTCGGCCCGGAGCAGAACGTGCTGACCCGCGAACTCACCCTCCCCGTGCACCGCAACGTCGTCGTGGCGTTTCGCCGCAGTGCTGCCCGGCCGGCCGTGCACGCCGTCGTCGACGCGCTGCGCGACCACCCGGAGATCCCCGCGCTGACGGGCCGCTGACACGCAAAAGCCCGTCACCGAGGCCGCCGCGAGGCGTCAGGGTGCAACTGATCGCAGTGTCGCCGGTGTGTCGGCGTGGGAGAGGTGGCGCATGAATTGAGACAGGGCCGGGGACAGCGTGGTGTCGACTCGTCGTATGAAGGTGGTTTCCGCTCTGGCATGGTGAGCGGGCAGGTGATGCATGCGCAGTCGCGACGCGCTTGACGAGTTGATGACGGTACCTATGGGCAGCAGGGTCACACCCATGTCGGCGCCCACGCAGCCGAGAATGCCCTCAAGACTGCCGAATTCGAAGATGTCGGGGTGTGCTGTGCCGTGTTGGGCGAAGATGGTCTCAAGGCGGGCGCGGTAGGCACAGCCGGAGCGCAGGACCAGCATCCGCTGCGTCTCGGCGAACAGTTCGTCGAGATCGGTGTGGTGTTGTGCTGACACCAGGACGAGTTCTTCGATGAAGACAACTTCCCCGACCAGGTCTTGGTGGGGTGTCGGGCCGTCGACGAAGGCGCCGTCGAGTTGGTGGGCGAGTACCATCTGTGTGAGTTCGCGGGTGGTTGCGGTGGTCAGGGTTAGGTCGACGTCGGGGCAGCGCGTGGTGTACGCGGCCAGGATGTCGGGCAGCCGTAGACCCGCGGTGGATTCCATCGCTCCGATGGCCAGGGCTCCCGTGGGGTTGGCCTCGTCGCTGACGACTTGGGCAGCTTCGCGCATGAGCGCCGTCACGCGCTCGGCGTAGGGCATGAACGCTTGGCCGGCGTTGGTGAGTGTGACGCCACGTGCGTGCCGGCGGAAGAGTTCGACGCCGAGTTCCTCTTCCAGGGATTTGATGCGTGTGCTGATGTTGGACTGGACGGTGTGCAGCTTCTTTGAGGCGTGCGAGATCCCCCCGGCTTCGGCGACGGCGAGGAAGAAGGCCATGTCGTTTACTTCCATGGGGGCCTCCGAGGGCGGTGGTGGCTGCGCGCTGCGTTACACCAGGCGGTCATGTCAGTTTAGGTGGATCCAGGCGCGCCGTACCACGGGGCTGTTGCTGCCGTGGCGCAGGACCGCGATGAACACCACTGCGTTGACGGCGGTGACTGCGATCGGGTAGATGATGCCGGCAAGTTGGTTGCCGGTCGAGGCGACCAAACTCAGTGCGACCAGCGGGGTGAATCCGCCGAAGACGCCGGTGCCTACGTGGTAGGACAGCGACAGTCCGGTGTAGCGGATCTTCGGCGGAAACAGTTCGGACAGAAACGCGGCGGTGGGCCCGTAGATCATGGCCACGAAGATCACCTGAATGGTCAGCGCAGCCACGAGTTGGACGTGGTGGCCGTGGAGTGCGGCATGGCGGATCCAGGCAAAACCTGGCAGGTAGGTAACGGCGGACAGCACGAGGCCGGACACGATGAAGCGTTGCCGCCCATAGTCATCGGACAGTTTGCCGAAGAGGACGAAGAAGGGTGTGGCGATGACCAGCGCGATGCCGATGCACAGGTTGGCGGTGAGAAAGTCGATTTCCAGCACCGTCTGCAGAAAGTACAGGGTGTAGAACTGGCTGGTGTACCAGGCGACGCCGAGACCTGCGGTGACGCCGAAGAGCACTGCGAGCAGCAGGGATTGCGTCGACCGGCTCGACACTGTGTCTTTGATCGGAGAACGGGACAGGGTGCCGCTGCGGCGCATCTCCTCGAACACCGGTGATTCGTGCATCTTCATACGGACTTTGAGGGAAAAGAGCACCAGCACCGCCGACAGCAGGAACGGGATGCGCCACCCCCACTGTTCGAATGCTTGGTCGCCAACGATCACGCGGCACGCCACGATGACACCGATCGACAGCAGCAGCCCGCCGGTGGCGGTGGTCTGCAGCACGCTGGTGAACAGTCCGCGCTTTCGGGCGGGGGAGTTCTCGGCGATGTAGACCACCGCGCCGCCGTATTCGCCGCCGATGGCCAGCCCTTGCAGCAGTCGCAGTGTGACGAGCAACAGAGGTGCTGCGATGCCGATGTGCTCGTAGGTTGGCATGAGGCCGAGCAGCGTGGTGGCGGCGCCCATGAGAACGAGAGTCGTCATGAACGTCTTCTTGCGTCCGAGGCGATCGCCCATGCGACCGAACAGGATCGCTCCGAGCGGACGTACGACGAAGCCGGTGCCGAAGGCCGCGATCGTCACCAGAAGCGCAGCGGTGCTGTTGCCGCTGGGGAAGAACAATCCGGAGAAGACGACGGCGAGGCTGCCGTAGATGTAGAAGTCGTACCACTCGATCAGGGTGCCGACGCTCGATGCGGTGATGATCTTGCGGATTCTGCTGGCGGGTACCGTTCCGGCGCGTGCGTCGGCTCCCGATCGATGTGCGGCGTTGGAAGCCAGTGATGTTGCTTCAGACATCGGGACTCCTTCAGACCAGTGCCGCGGTGCGGGAAAGAAGCTGGTGTGCCTGGGAGACCATCGCGTGCATGATGTCGGCAACGGGCTGCACCTCCTGAATGAGACCGATACCTTCACCGATGATCATGTTGGCGGTGGTGTAGTCCTGCGCGTGTACGGCGGCTTGAAACTCGGCACGTATCTGCGGAAGCTGTTGAGCGAGTTGGTCTTCCCGGTTGTGCCACGTGCGGACGAAGTCGTTGTGCAGTACGCGGCCGCTGTAGTGGCGCGGCCAGGCCTTGCCGCGGACGATGTCGTATACGCGCTGGCGGATGGTGTCATCACCGCTGGCCTGCATCGCGCGAAGTTGGGCGCTTCGGGCGATGGCTGCTTCCTGGGAGGCCCAGAACCTGGTTCCGACCAGGACGCCGTCGGCGCCCAACGTCAGCGCGGCGGCGAGGCTGCGGCCATCGACGACCCCGCCGGCGGCCAGGACGAGTGCGTGCGGGGCCATCCGGGCGGCGAGGTCGACGATTTCGGGGACGAGGGTGAATGTCGAGCGGTCGCCTACGCCGTGGCCGCCTGCTTCACCGCCCTGGGCGACGAGGATGTCGGCGCCGATGTCGATGGCGTGTGTTGCCTGTTCGAGATTGTGCACCTGACAGATCAGCGGCACTCCCGCGGCCCGGATGGTGTCGGCGTATGGCGCTGGATCGGCGAAGGACAGGAACAAAGCGGACGGACGTTGCGAGAGTACGTATTCCAACACCTGCTCGTTACCGCGTAGCGTCCAGGTGATGAAGCCGCAGCCGATGGGTTGGGTGCTCTTGGTGAATTGCTCGCGCAGCCACGTCTCGTCGGTGTAGCCACCGCCGAGCAGGCCGAGTCCGCCTGCGGCGCTGACCGCATCGGCGAGGCGGGCGTCGGCGACATAGTCCATGGGCGCGAGGACCACCGGATGGTCGATGTCGAAGTACTCCGTCAGGCGGGTTTTCAAGCGCATGTGACGGCTCCTTTGCATTGTGATGTGGCACACGTTGGTCTGATGTCACGACCCTAGGTGTGGGCAAAGTCGCAGGTCCAACGGTTTGTGGCGATAGCAGCGTTCTCTATGAGAGATAGCTGGCGCAACGTGATACCTAGCTGGCAGAATGCGGCTATGTGCACGACCGTCCCGCTCGGGTGCCGGACCGACGAGTTGCGGCCGCCGCGGTGATGGGCATGCTTTACCACCATCTGATTTTCGGACCGCAGACGCTGGCGCGGCAGCACGCGAGTGGAAGCATCGTCGCCTACGGAGGTGATCTCGACAGCGCCGACCAAGGCCCACAAGCATTGGGCGGTCGCGAAATCCAGTTGGTGGTCAACTGTTTTCAGTTCCACATGGCGACCTTGAGCCCGACCGGTTGGCCTTACATCCAGTACCGCAGCGGGCCACGCGGCTTTCTGCATCACGTGGGTGAACGCACGATCGGTTTCGCCGACCACCAGGGCAACCAGCAGTACGTGACGGTCGGCAACATCGAGGCCAATGGCAAGGTGGCACTTTTTGTTGCCGACATGCCGGTACGGGCCCGCCTCAAGTTGTTTGGCACCGCACGCATCGTCGAAGCGGACGAAGATCCGGATCTGCTTCAACGTCTTCGCAGCCTCCCGAACGGCTTACAGGTGGGCGCCAGGTGTGAACGCAGCATCCTCATCGACGTCGAGGCCTACGACTGGAATTGCCGACGCAGCCTGGTACCGCAATACACCGAAGAGCAAGTGCGTGCCAGAATGCAGCCCTATCTCGATGAGATCACTGCCCTGCGTGCCGAAGTGGACCGACTGCGCGCGGACAGGTGAGTGACCGCGCCGTCTAGGGTGCCTGCTGGTCCGTGCGGCTCGATTCGACGTCGTGCGGAGGAGTTCCCGGCATCGCTCGGACGCCCGGTGGCCGAAGTCCGTCGAGCAGGACGGTCAGGTTGCGACGCCATTGCTCGCCCCCATTGGAGACACCCAGGCACGCCGACGACGGGGCTGCCGATTGCGCCAGGGCGGCTATGTCGCGCCAGGTGACGTCCGTGCGGATGGCGCCGGCAGCCTGTGCGCGCCGGGTGAGCTCCTCGATGGCCTGTCGCAGAGTTTCGGTATGTCGTCGGAAGTCAGCGGAATGGCTGGCCGCCTCACCGGCAACGAAGTCGGACAGGCCGCGGTTCTGCGCCTGCTCCCTGACCAGAACGGTGAGTACGGTCTCAAGTCCGGCCGCCGGGTCCTCACATGTCAGCGCCTCGCGAGCCGTCTGCGCGATGGCGGCGATGATGTCGACCAGGACGGCCTCGATCAGGCCTTCTTTGGAACCGAATCTGCGATAGAGGGTGCCGACACCCACTTCCGCTTGACCGGCGATGTCGGTCGCCGAGACATCGAGGCCGTGCTCGGCGATCGCGGAACGAGCGGCAGCGATGAGGCGTAGCCGCTTGCGCCGGGAGTCCGCACGCTCAGCCCTCTCGCCCGCCGGAGCGCCGCGCAGCGTCATAGGCCCAGGCTATCTGTTTGGAAGACACCCCTCCAATCGGAATTCCTGCTCCGAACGGAATATAGATTCCGTTCTATGGCTTGTATGGGTGGAGCACGGCGCCCGGCCCGCTGAACCGGCGAAGTCAGGCGCGAACACCGACCGCTGCACGACCACGATCCATTACGAGCGAAAGAAGAACTGTCATGCCGGAAACAAGCCGCTTCGTCACCTTCGACTCTGTGCTGCCGCAGGGCCGCGTGTCCGAGGAGATGTTCCGCCTGGGCAGCCGCACTCTCGGGCCGTTGGGGGACGGACAGGTCCGGGTCAAGCCCGCTGCGTTCTCGGTGGACCCGATTCAACGCACCCTGTTCACCGGTGCCGAAGCCATGTTGCCGCAGTACATTCCAGGTGCTCCGATTGTCGGTGACGCGGTGGGAGTGGTGGTCGAGTCCCGCAATGTCGCCTTTCCCACCGGAACCACGGTGACGGGCCGACTCGAATGGGCCGACACCGCGGTCTGGGCGGGACAAAACCAGGAACTGACCGTGGTCGACCCCGACATCGCCGAGTTCTCCCACGCGCTGGGTGTCTACGGCATCGTCGGGCTCACCGCGTTCTACGGCATCACCGAAGTGGGGCAGGTGCGCGAAGGCGAGACGGTCCTCATCTCGGCGGCGGCCGGCGCCGTCGGTTCGATAGCCGGCCAAATCGCGAAGCTGCGCGGTGCCACCGTTATCGGCCTGGCGAGCACGCAGGCCAAGCGCGACACCTTGACCAGCAGGCTCGGCTTCGACGGGGCCCTCGACTATCGAGCAGTGGACTTCGCCGACCAACTTCAGGCTGTGATGCCGTCCGGGCCGGACGTGTACTTCGACAATGTGGGCGGGCCCGTCAGCCAGGTGATCATGCGCCAGATGCGCAGACCGGGACGCATCGTCGACTGCGGACAGATCTCCACCTACGACGACACCGAGACCGCATGGAAGGTCGACATCACCCCGATTCATCTGAACGGCTTACGGTTTGAGGGTCTCTCTCCGGCGTTGTTCATGCAGGACTGGCCCCGGGCCAGGCAGCAGCTCAAGACGTGGGTCGAAGCGGGCCAGATCGTTCCGCAGGAAACCCGTCTGCACGGTCTGGCATCGTTACCGGCCGCACTCGTTGCCCTGTTCAAGGGCGAAAACGTCGGCAAGATGATCGTCACTGTCGGCGATGGCGAGTAGGCCGCATTCCTGGACACCTTCGCGCGAGCATTGGGACCGACGCCAGTTGGATGTTGACGGCGGGCTTGCTGGCGTGTTGTGGCCGGCGGAGTACCGTTCGAGTGGTGCAGGCGCAGCGTGGTTCGGCGAGCGAGCTGGGGACGTTTCTGCGCGCCCAACGTGCCCTGGTCGCTCCGCAGGATGCCGGGCTGCCTGCCGCACCGGGCCGACGAGTCGCCGGGCTGCGACGCGAAGAGGTGGCGGTGCTGTCCGGGGTCAGCGCGGACTATTACACGCGGCTGGAGCAGGGACGAGAACGCAGTCCGTCGGCGCCGGTGCTGGACTCGATCTGCGAGGCGCTGCGGATGTCGGCTGATGCCCGCGACCACGCGTTCCGCCTGGCGCGGCTGGCGCCGAAGGTCGGCCGTGACAACGAGATGATCAGTCCTGAGCTACTGCAGACAATGGACGCATTTCCTCATGCAGCGGCCTATGTCACCAATGCTGCTTTCCGCGTCTTGACGGCCAATCCCATTGCGGCGGCGCTGATTGCGCCGCTGCAGCGCCGCAACAGCAGTGTGCTGGCCGCCATCTTCGTCGACCCGGTTGCCCGCGAGTACTACGTGAACTGGGACGAAGTGGCGCGCGCCGCGGTTAGTGCGTTGCGCCTGGCGAAGAGCTTCGTTCCGGCGGTGCCGGAGGTCGACGAACTTGTGAACCGTCTCTACAAGCGCAGCGGGGCCTTCCGTGAAATGTGGGACGACCAGCGGGTGGCTGGGTTGTCGGCGACCCGCAAGACGATTCGCCACCCCGATGTGGGAACCCTCGAGCTGAGCTTCCAAACTTTCGACGTGCGCAGCGCCCCGGGGCAGCAGCTGACGGTCGCCACCGCCGCCACCGGATCCGCCAGTGCTGACGCGTTGGCGCTGCTAGGAGCACTGGGCGCGACCCGCCGCCAGGAGCAGGCGCAGCCGGACCACTAATCCTGGGTGCAGCGCACCCAGGAAGTACCGCCCTTCTTCGGCGTGGTCTCGCGGCGTTGACTCGTATCCGTCAGCGACGGACCAACGGCCAGACCATCGAAGTCGCCAGCGGTTACGTCATTCAAGTCATCCATGACCGATAAGGAGACTGCTCGTGCTTGACCACGTTTTCCTTACTGTCGCCGATCCGCAGGCGTCGATCGCGTTCTACACCGCTGCGCTGGGGCCGCTCGGCATCACCACCCGACTGGATTACGACAAAAAGGACGGACCACCCGGACATCCGGACCTCTACGGGCTCGGTGACCCCGACACGGGCCGGATGATTTTCTGGCTGCGACGTGGTGTGGCTGACGGCGCCGCGGCCCACATCGGGTTCGTCGCGGATAGCGAGGCCGAAGTGGACGCCGCCTACGCCGCGGCGATCGCCGCAGGCGCTGCTGACAACGGGGCGCCGGGCGCTCGGCTGCATTACGACCCCCGCTACTACGCTGCCAACGTCATCGACCCCGACGGCTACAGCTTGGAGTTCGTCTACAAGAGCTGGCAGCACCGACATGGGTGAGCTATTGATCTACGGCGCAACGGGTTACACCGGGGCGATGGCAGCCGAACACGCCCGAGACCTTGGCTTGCGCCCGGTGCTGGGCGGACGCAACGCCGACACGCTCGCCGCGGCGGCCGAGCGGCTGGACTGCGCCTACCGGGTGTTCGACGTCGAAGACCAGTCTGCGGTCGACGAAGCTCTCACCCCGGCTGAGGTGCTGCTGAACTGCGCCGGTCCGTTTCTGCGTACGGCGCGGCCGCTGATGGATGCGGCTATTCGAGCAGGCACGCACTACTTGGACATCGCCGCCGAGCTGGACAGTTACCGGCTGGCGGAGACGGCCGATAGAGCCGCGACCGCCGCCGGGGTCATGCTGTTGCCGGGCAGCGGCGGCAGTGTGGCCATGCTTGGCTGCCTGGCTGCGCATACCGTCGCCCGCGTCGAACGGCCGCAGCGGTTGCGGATCGCTCTGCACGTGGCGGGGTCGATGTCGCGGGGATCGGCCATCAGCGCCGGCGAGAATCTCACCACCGAGACCCTGCACCGGGTTGACGGGTCCCTGTCCGTTGCGGATCCAAATGCCGTTCGTGAGTTCGACTTCGGGTTCGGCGAAGTGGCCTGCACGCCGGTCACACTGCCCGATCTGATCACCATCGGACGTGCGACCGGAATCGCGAACATCGACACCTACGTGTACGCCTCTGGTGACGCGTTCTCCGACGGCGAGCCGGCTGATCTGCCCGACGGCCCAAGCGCCGAGCAGCGCGCCGTCGACCGGTACCACGCGGTCGCCGAGGCCACCGGGCGGGACGGCCGAACCGTGTCTTCGGTGCTAGACACCGTCAACGGCTACACCTTTACTCCGCTGGCCGCCGCCCACGCCGCCCGCCGGGTCCTGGCCGGCGACGCGCGGCCCGGCTTCCACACCCCCGTGGAGGTCTTCGGCGCCGGATTCGCCGAGACGATCGCCGACACCCAGATCACCGACCGCGAATGCGGGTAGAAATCGTCTGCGCCGAACGCCGCCGTTCTGCATTGGCGGGCCGACCACAACAGGAAAGTGAGATCAAACATGATGAAAACACGGACAATTGACGACGATGCCACCGGGGACGCCACCACAATGCGGCGGGTGCAGTTCACCCGGCTCGGTGGCCCCGAGGTGCTGGAATTGGAGCCACTGCAGCTGCCGGCGCTGCCGGCCGGGTACGTGCGCGTCGCGATCCACGTGATCGGATTGAACCGATTCGAGGCGCTGCTCCGGCGCGACCACTACGTCCTCGCCCCGGTCCTGCCGGCGACTCTCGGAGTCGAGGCGGTGGGCACCATCGTCGACACCGCACCCGACGTCGACGGGTTCACCGCGGGGGAACGGGTCGCGATTCTGCCGATCCAATCCCCAGCGGTCGGCACCGGCACCTATGCCACCCATGCCAACGTCCCCGTCGAGGCCCTGGTCCCGGTGCCTGCCGACCGCTCCGACGAGCAGGAGGCCGCGACGTGGATGGCCGGGTTGCAGGCCTACACCCTGGCCACCAAGGTGCCGATCCGATCCGGTGATACCGTGATCGTCACCGCCGCAACGTCCTCGGTCGGTACCGCACTGATCCAGATCGCCCGAGACTTCGGCGCCACCGTCATCGCCACCACCCGCACCGCCGCGCGCAAGCCGGAACTGATCGCGCTTGGAGCTGACCACGCCATCGCCACCGACGACGAGAACCTCGCCGGCAGCGTTGCCTCGATCACCGCCGGCCGTGGCGCCTCAGTGGTGTACGACAGCGTGGGTGGCGCGCTGCTGGCCGAACTGGTCGCTGCCACAGCGCCTTTCGGGCATGTGCTCTGCTACGGCGCACAGACCTCACCCGACATCCGCGCCGCCCGCGTCGACGTGCCCTTGGTCGCCCTCGACCGCAAATCCGTCGCCTTCGTCGATCTCTTCGAACTCGTCGAGTTCCCCGACCGTCTCACGGCCGCCAAGGCCTATATCGCCGATGCCGGCAGGCGCGGCGCACTGAGCATCTGCGTTGACCGAGTGCTGGCCTTCGAAGACGTGCAGGAAGCCCACCGTATCCTCGAAACCGGCCGCCTCGCAGGCAAATTACTGCTCCGCGTCACCCAGAACTGACATACCGGAGGTCAAGCGCAGCGTGACCAGTTGCTCGCAGCATCGGGGCTCACCGAAGCGACGCCGCCAACCGGCTACTCAGGGTGTGGGCTGCGGACGGTTGTCTCGACGACACTCTGGCCGGAGACTGCAACGAAGCCCGCTCTGTAGCGCCCTGAGCTGACTACTGATCCGAACCGTGTCGGACGGTCAGCGGAGGCCGAGCGGTCCGGCCAATTCGGCCAGTGCGGGGATCAGTTTGCCAGGCTCGGTCAGGACCTGCACCGGCACGCCCGGAGGTTTGTGACGATCTTGCGCGTCGTTGTAATAGCACTCGAAGAACCACCGCATCATGTCGGCAGTCAGCAGGTTGCCTTGCCCAAAGTCTTTGTACGACTGCGGTTCATCTCTTGCATCACAACCGCATTCCGGTCAACAGCGCGGTGGTGCGCTTCACGGTGTCGGGGTTGCCTTGCAGGATGCCGACGGCGTCCAGCACCGTCCGGTAGGCCGGCACCTGCTCGGCGATGGCGAAGGCGGCCGCGATGGATTCTCGGCCGGCATCCGGATCGGGGGTCACCACCTTGGATCAGCGGCCACGGCTACTTGTCCGGCCTGGACAGGTTCGACCGGAAGTTGTTGAGACATCGCACGGCATGAGGCTCACTCGAAGATGTCGGTGGGCACCATGGCCGACACCAACACGTTGGGCACGTCGACGATCTGGCTGATACGCAGGTCGACGGCCACGCTGCACAGCGCATACGCCTGCTGACGGGTGAAACCGCGTTCATCGGCCAGGTGATCGACCATCAGACGCAGTGCGTTTCGTGTCGCCAGGTTGAGATTTTCCGGGTGGATCCGGCCGTCGTCGTCTACCGGCATACCGGTCACCGCGAAGTGCGGCCGCGCGGCCACCTCCGGGGGCCCGGCGGTGAGACGCTCGAAGCGCAGATAACGCACGTTGCCCGCCGTCGCCGCACGCTTGCGCAGGTCGAATCGCACCACCACTCTTGTAGTGGTTTCCACTGCAGCACCGCAGGATTCGCCGTCTCCCTGCGCGAAGTGCCCGTCGCCGACGGAGAACAACCCGCCCGCAACCCAGACGTGCAGGTACACCCGGCTACCTGCGGTCAGGTGTTTGATGTCAATGTTGCCGCCGGCCTCGGTGGGGGAGATCGTGCGCCGGGCCGGGTCCTCCGGGAGATCCGGTGGCACCGCTGAGGTGGGATTCGGCAGTTCGACCAATCCACCTTCATTGGCGACTCGGTGTTCGGCGGACCTGGTGCGCTCGAACAACTCTCGAGCCGGTGCGACCCCCATCACCCCCATGAAGGGGGCCCCGGGCAACCGCACCCCTGGAAGGTCCGCCGAGGTGGCGAATCCGTCGGCAATCTCCCAGCGCACGATGTGTGGTTCGGTGAATTCGTCGCGCAAGAAACCGAATCCGGGAATGTTCAGGGTGGCGCCGAAGTCGCCGGTCTCCACCGACAGCACATCGACCACCAGGAGATCACCTGGCTCGGCGCCCTCGATGTATACGGGTCCGGTCAGCGGGTGGATCCGGGCGGCATCCATGGCCAGTACGTCTGCCGCCGTCGAATCCCTGCTGATCTGGCCGTCGTATCCGTCGCGCGCACGCAACGCCACGGTGTCGCCCGGCGCGCACCGCAGCACCGCCGGGATGTCTGGATGCCAGCGATTGTGGCCCGCTCGCGGGTCGTCCACCAGTGATTTGGTGAGGTCCAGTTCGATTTCGTGCACGTGGCTCATGATGCCCCATCCGCTTTGAACAGAAGGCTCCTTGGCGCCCTCGACTCACGTCCCGACCGCGGCTTCATGCGGCCCTCGGCGCGCTCTCGGCGGTGGTACCTATGTCGGCCAGGTCGATGCCCTTGGTCTCTTTCAGGAAACTCACCGCCACCGTCGAGATGATGGCCGCCACTGCGAGGTAGCAAGCGATCGGCACCCACGACTGATGCGAACGCAGCAGCGACGTGCTGATGAAAGGAGCCAACGATCCGGCGAAGATCGAGGTGACCTGGTAACCCAGTGAGACGCCGGTGTAACGCATTCGTGTGGGGAACATCTCGGCCATCAGCGCAGGCTGCGGGGCGTACATCAGGCCGTGGATCAGGAGGCCGAGGGTGATGCCGAGGAAAATAAACAGATCGTTGCCGGTGGACAACAACGGAAAGCCGATGAATCCCCAGCCGATGGCGAGTACGGATCCCAGCAGGAACAACGGTTTGCGGCCCCAGGTGTCGGCGAGCCTGCCATATAGGGGCACCACGACGAAGTGGATGGCGTGCGCACCGAGGATGAGGACCAGGATCTCGGTGGTGGTGGCTCCGATCGTGAACGCCAGATATGTGATCGAGAACGTAACCACCATCTGATACATGATGTTCTCCGCCACCCGGGCGCCCATGGCGATCAGCACCTGGCGTGGGTAGGCCCTGATGACCTGCAGTGCCGAGGGTGTGGCCTCATGGGTCTTCTCGGCCGCCTCGCGGGCTTCCAGGAACAGCGGTGCCTCGTCCACGCGCGTCCGGATGTAGTAACCGACGATCACGATCACAGCCGACAACCAGAATGCGATACGCCAGCCATAGGCAAGGAAGGCGTCCTCGGTCATGGCGAACGACAGACCGGTGAGGACAAGTGTGGCAACGAAATTGCCGAGGGGTAGGGCGGCCTGCGGCCAGCTGGTCCAGAAGGCGCGACTCTTGATCGGGCTGTGTTCGGCGACGAGGAGCACGGCACCGCCCCATTCGCCGCCGACGCCGACGCCCTGGATGAAACGCATCAGGACCAACAGCAGGGGAGCGGCCATCCCGATGCTGCTGTAGCCAGGGATGCAGCCGATCGCGAACGTCGAGGCGCCGACCAGGAGCAGGCTCACCTGGAGCAGCTTCTTGCGTCCCACGCGGTCACCGAAGTAACCGAAGACCAAGCCGCCGAGGGGGCGGGCGAGGAATCCGACGGCGTAGATGAGCAGTGCGTTGATGACGCCGTCGAGTGCGTTGTCGGTCTTCGGGAAGAACAACGTGCCGAAGACGAGGGCCGAGGCCGCCGAGTACAGCAGGAACTCGTACCACTCGATGACGGTGCCTGCCATGGACGCCGCCACCACTTTTCGCAGCTTGCTCGTGGGCGGGTCAGCCGTGTGCGGGCTGGTGGCGCGGGATTGCTGGGGCGATGAGTTGACCACGGTGGCTCCTTGTCGGTGCGCATGGTTGGTGGCTGGGTTGGTGGGCTTGGCCGGGGTTGTGTCCCAGGTCACGGCAGCCATAGTGAAGCACACAAAAGACCTGTGAACAACCGATTGCGCTAATTTGGCGGCAACTCTGGACAATCGATTGTCCACATTGATTGAATGGGTCCGTGGCGAAGTGCGCCAACCCCGCGGGATTCGATCGAAGGAGGCACCGATGGCGATGCTCGACGGTGTTCGCGTCGTTAGCTTCACCCATTTTCTGCAAGGCCCATCAGCCACGCAGATGCTGGCAGATCTGGGCGCGCAGGTCGTGAAGGTCGAGCCACCGGCCGGTGCGTTCGAAAGGTCGTGGTCGGGCCCCGACGCCTACCTCAACGGGGAGAGCGTTTTCTTCCTGCTGGGCAACCGGAACGTCAGCAGCCTGGTGGTCGATCTCAAGGACCCCGAGTGGGTGGATGTGGTGCTCCGACTGCTCGACGACGCGGACGTACTGATCGAGAGTTTCCGTCCCGGCGTGATGGAGCGGCTCGGACTGGGCTGGGAACGCCTGCGCCACCGCAACTCCCGGCTGGTGTATTGCTCGCTGTCGGGCTACGGCAGCGACGGACCCTATAAGGACCGGCCGGGGCAGGATGTGCTGCTGCAGTCTTTGTCAGGAATCGCGGCAGTCACGGGAGCCGCTGATGGCCCGCCAACGCCGGTCGGGGCTTCGATCGTCGACCAGCACGGCGCGGTGTTGGGGGCGTTCGGGATCCTGGCGGCGCTTCACGGCCGGGAACGCACCGGGCGGGGGGCCCGGGTGGAGAGCAATCTGCTCAGCGCCGCGCTCGATCTCCAGATCGAACCGCTGTCCTACTTCCTGAACGGTTTCATCGGACGCCGCAGTAACAGTGGCGTTTCATCGCCGTATTACAAAGCGCCATATGGAGTTTTCGCCACCGCTGACGGCCACCTCACCCTGTCGCTCAATGCGCTGGACATCCTCGCCGCCGTCTTCGAGGACGACTGGTTCCGCGGTGTCGGTGAAGATTCGTCCTACCAACGGCGCGAGGACGTCAACGAACGCGTGGCCAAGCACATGGGGCAGCGAAGCACTGACGAATGGAGTGCGGTGTTCGCCGCAGCCAAGGTCTGGTTCGCGCCGGTGAATACCTACGCCGACCTCGTTGAGGACCCTCAGGTACAGCACAACAAGTCGGTGATCGAGATCAACCATCCGACCGCGGGTGTCGTCAAACTCCTTGGGCACCCGGTGCTCTACGACGGACAGCGTCCTGGGGTGCGCGACGTGCCGCCCGACCTGGGCAGCGCCAATCGGACTGTCCTGACTGATTTGGGCTACGACCCAGAAGATATCGATCGACTTCAAGCAAAGGTAGGTAACTGATGACCGAAACACTGGCGATCGGGGAGTCGGTGAGTGTCGACACGGAGGCCGCCGAGGGCGTGCTGCAGGTGCTGTTGAACCGACCGAGAAAACGTAACGCCTTCGACCTCGATATGGTTCGATCGCTGACCAGGGCGATCGACGCACGCCCGGCCGACATCCGGGTGATCGTGCTCAGCGGTGGCTCCTTCTTCTGTGCGGGAGCGGACATCTCAGTGTACGGCCGTGGCGATCTGGGCGAGATCGGCGAGCTCACCCGCGCGGCGGGAGCCCTGGTGGAAACCATCGCCACGGTTCCCGTCCCCGTCGTCGCGGCGATCGAAGGGATGGCCCTGGGCGGTGGCTTCGAGGTGGCGCTGGCCGCCGACCTCGTGGTGGCGGGTGACACGGCCGAACTCGGCCTTCCCGAGGTGTCTCTTGGGCTCATCCCGGGCTGGGGCGGCACGCAGCGACTGACCGCACAAGTGGGTGCCCGAAAAGCCAAGCAGCTCATCATGCTCGGGCAGCGCCTGCCCGCTGCCCAGGCCCACGACCTCGGCCTGGTGAACGAGGTGGTGCCGGCGGGTACCAGCCGTGCCCGCGCCCTGGAGTTGGCGGCGTCTCTGGCGAGGTCGTCGGCTTCGGCGCTGGCGGCCACCAAAAACCTGGTGTCGGGGGCCGAGCGGGCACTGGCCTACAGCGACGAACGCGCCACACTGATGGAGCTGTTCACCTCCGCCGACGGCGTCGAAGGGGTGGCGGCGTTCGTGGAGAAGCGCCCGGCCGACTTCAGCCGCTAGGTCGCCCCACGGATCAGGAACTCGGCGGGGCCGTGGTCGCCTTGGCGACCAGTTCGGGTGCGGGATCCTCGACCACCACATCTGTGAGGCCGGCTCCTGCCAGGTGGTCCAGCAGCATCGTGGCGGCCACTTCGCCGAGCCGACGCAGCGGGAGCTTGACAGTGGTGATGGCCGGATGCACCGTGTTGGACACCCACGTCGTGTTGATCCCGACGAGCGAAAGTTGCTCTGGCACCCGCAAGCCCATCCGCAGCGCGGTGAACAGGGCGCCCACGGCGGCGTTGACGCTCGCGACCACGACGGCCGTGGGCCCGTCCGGTTTTCCCAGCCCGCCAACGCGGTAGAGCGTATCGAGTGCCAGGGCGCCGGCGTCGGACTCCCACCCGGCATCAATCACCCAGGCGGGGTCCGCAGTGAGGCCGGCCTCGGTCAGCGCGCGCAGGTACCCGTTCTTGCGTCGGCGCGCGGTGTCGTGCGTGCGCGTGCCGGAAATGAACGCAATCTTGCGGTGACCCAACTCGATCAGGTGTCGGGTGGCCAGCCCCGCGCCGCGCTCATCCTCGAGGATCACCGATCCGACTCTGCCCGGTAGCCGGGAGTTGACGGTGATCGCAGGAACGCCAGATCCCAGGACCGCGGCCAGCATGGTGTCGTCGAAATCCTCCCGGCGCTGGATCAGCAGTCCATCGACCCGGCCTTCCCGCACCAGGCGAGACAGCTGTTGGGCACCTTCCGGCGGTGGATCGACCTGCCCGAGCAGCACGTCGGTGGCGTGACGGGCGGTCGCCTGCTGCACGCCTGCCAACATGTCGGCAAACACCGCGTTGTTGACGTCAGGAACAATCAGACCGATTGCTCCGGAGCGGGACTGGCGGAGCGCACGAGCGCGGGCATTGGGCACATAGTCGAGCTCGGCGGCGGCCGCCAGAATTCGCGCACGGGTGGCTTCGCTCATACGCGCCTTGGTATCGCCGGTCAGAGCGCGAGAGGCGACGGACTTCGAGACCCCTGCCGCCCGCGCCACGTCATCGAGAGTGCCCATGAAACACATGGTAATTGGCCGATCGAAGGATCAGCGATGCGGCTGTGTCTCGGTCAGCCTGGACGGCCTCAAGCGCAGTAGTCGTCCGTGCAGCGCGGCGACGCCACGCGCTGCGTGCGGTGCATGCCCAAACCGGTCTCTCCAGGGGAAAGGCCTGGTCTGAGTGTGAAGTTTTCATAGTCACCACCGTTCTGGGTTCTGAACGGCAGCGGCGTCGCACTGTGTAATGTGTCCAGCCGCTCCCGCAGCTGCGCCAGGGCCAACTCGGCGTCGTCGGCGGTGTACCGGTCGGACCCCATGATCAGCACCGGTGAAAGAACTTCGGCACCAGCATAAAAGAGCATTCCGTGGTGGATCGGGAAGAGCAGGTCTTCGATCGAACCGTGGATTCCTCGCTCGCTGAACATGTGCGCAGGACCCCCCATGGTGACTACGACCATGGCCCTTTTCCCGGCCAGGAATCCGTCACCATAGCCGATCCATTCGCCGTCGGGTCCGCGTTTTCCATAGGCATACCCCTGATGCCATACGCGGTCGAACCACCCCTTCAACAGGGCAGGCATCCCGAACCACCACATCGGGAACTGCAGCACGATCGTGTCGGCGGCGTTCAACTTCTCCTGCTCGGCGCGGATATCAGCGGAGACAGTTCCTTTGGCGTGCGCCGATTTTGCTGCCGTGGCGACATGTAAACGCTCAGCCGGATCGTGGCCGTAACTTGCCGCATCGACGACCGGATTCCATCCCATCGCATAGAGATCTGACTCCACGACCCGATGTCCTCTGCTTCGCAACGCTTTCTGCCCCTCACGTTTCAGGAAGCCGTTGAGGGAGCGGGGCTCGGGATGTGCGGTGATCCAGAAGACGTTCATCACGCCATTCTGGGGTCCCCGCCGATCGCCAACGAGTGGCCGGCAGGACAACATCCGTTAGGATTGGGCCATGCCGAGTGGCAGCGACGGTGGTCGCCACCGCGTAGCGGTGTTCATACGTAACGGCGTGCTCTCCTTCGAGCTCGGCATCGTTCACAGAATCTTCGGGCAGGCGCGAACGGACAGCGGAGCAACTCTTTATGAATTGTCGACCTGCGCACCGGAGCCCGGGGTGGTGAGCACCGACGCTGACTTCGACATCGCCGTAACGCAAGGGCCCGAGGCCCTCTCACTTGCAGACACCGTCGTTGTCCCCGGCTCGCAACTCGATTTCGAACCCGGCGAAGCCTTCGCCGATTCATCAACGGTTCTGGCGCTCTCGAACATTCGCTCGGACGCCCGGATTGCGTCGATCTGTAGTGGATCCTTTCTGTTGGCTGCCGCGGGCCTGTTGGACGGTCGTCGCGCCACCACCCATTGGCGGTCCTCGAAGCGGTTTCGCGCCCTGTTTCCTCAGGTTGAGTTCCACCCCGATGTGCTTTACACCGACGATGACGGCGTCCTCACGTCCGCCGGTGCGGCCGCCGGAATCGATCTTTGTCTGCACATCGTGCGCACGGATCACGGGGCTGCAGTTGCCAACGAGATCGCCCGAGGAACCGTGGTTCCTCCGCACCGCAGTGGCGCTCAGGCGCAGTACATCAGATACCCGGTGCAGGCTCCACAACTGTCCTTGACAGGGCGCGCTCGCGAATGGGCGCTGGCGAATCTTCACCGCCCGATCACGCTCCAGGAACTCGCAAAGCAAGAATCGACCAGCACGCGAACTTTCACCCGCCGCTTCCGCGAGGAAATCGGAACCTCGCCGGGGCAGTGGCTGACGAGACGAAGAGTCGAACGCGCCTGCGAACTGCTCGAACGAACCGCGCTCTCCATCGACGATATTGCGAACAGCGCCGGCTTCGGGACGGCCGGAACACTTCGTCTTCACTTCCGATCGGAGTTGGGTGTCTCCCCGAGCACCTATCGATCCACCTTCGGAGGCAGGGCTCCACGCGCAACAGCACGCGGCTGACGCCCTCGCTGTGGCGGCAGTGGCGAAATGGCGCTGTCAGCTAGGTACACAGATCGGTGTGGTTTACTTCGGGGGTGACCGATACCCGACTTGCCGCCTTGCTCGCCGACGTCCTCGACGCGCATGGCGGCCTGACACGCTGGCAGAGCCACGACCACCTCGACGCAATGTTGGTCAGTGGCGGCCTGCTCTACGAGCTCAAAGGTCAGCGCACGGACCGGACCCCGCGGCACGTGCAGGTGCAGCTGGGGCGGGTCGCAACGTCGGTAGAGCCGTTCGGGGCCGCCGATCAGCGTCTGAACTTCACCGCTGGGCGCACGGCCATCGAGAAATGCGACGGCACGGTCGTCACCGAGGGCGCCGACGTGCGACCGAGCTTCGCCGGCCACGGAATCAGTACGCCGTGGACGGCGTTGCAGCGGGCCTATTTCAGCGGCTATGCGCTGTGGGGTTATCTCAACAGCCCGTTCCTGCTGTCGATGCCCGAGGTTCATCTGCAGCTGTTGGAACCCGTCGAACACCGAGGGGAGGTCCTGGTCGGCATCGGCGCCGAGTTCCCCGCCGCTCTCCCCGTCCACAGCCGCCGCCAGCAGTTCTACTTCGACTCCGAACGCCTGCTGCGCCGCCTCGATTACCACGTCGACGTCGCCGGTGCGTTCCCCGCCACCCAGTACCTCGCTGACTACACCGTCGCCGACGGTTTCCCGGTGGCCCTGACCCGGACCGCATATCGCACCACCGACGGCGGCAACGTTGTGGATGAGGCGCCGATGGTGGCGATGCGCTTCACCGACGTCGCATTCCACCCGTGATTCTGCTGGCCACTGCCAATAGGCAGGAGGGCAATCCGGCGGCCGTGAGCATGTTCGCCGATCTGCGCATTGTCGTCAGGTATACGTCTCTGTATGCTTTACGGCTGTGACCATCTCAGCGGCGGGTGTCCCGGGCACCCGTAGGAAGGGTCGCGGCGCCCGCGAGCGGATCACCGCTGCGGCGTCGGAACTGTTCTACCGCCGCGGCATTCACGCCACCGGCGTGGACGCCTTGATCGCGCACGCCCAGGTCTCCAAACGCACCTTCTATCAGCACTTCGCCAGCAAGAACGCGCTGATCGAAACCTATCTGCGGGGCATCGGGGAACAAGGCGGATCCCCGATGGAGCGGCGCCTGCAGCTCGATCTCGCACCCCGCGAACGCCTGCTGGCCATCTTCGACGCTGCGGCGGTCAAGCGGTTCCGCGGCTGCCCGTTCCACAACGCGGTGGTCGAGCTCGCCGGCGAGGTCGAGGCCGTCGACGACCTCGTGCGCGATCACAAGCGGCGCTTCACCGAGCAGTTGACCACCGTGGCCGGTGACGCCGGCGCCGTCGACCCTTGGCAGCTCGCCCAGCAACTGATGGTGCTCTTCGAGGGCGCCACCGCGCTGGCCACCACCGTCAACGACCTTTCGCCCATGGTGCACGCCCGCACCGCCGCGGCCCAGCTGATCGACCTCGCCTGTCGCCCCGCCGTGAGTATTCAACGGACAAGGGCGATTCCGGTGGCCGCTCCGCCCAGGACGGCGACTACGCCAGATTTTCCCGTCGACAGGTCGACCCGGCTGATGCTGCCGGACGGGTCGGACACGTAAGTCGTCATCCAACTGAGCGAGGTTCGAGTTCGCGCGTTCACGTTCTACGAAACGAGATGGCGCGGGCCGGACAATCGGCTTCGGCCTCGACCAATGCCGGTCCGTCGTCATCGGTGACGCGTCCCGACTGCACTGCGGCGATGTTGGTTTCGGGGTCGAGGTCGAAAAGATGTGGGGCGGCGACGATGCAGTTGCCGTGGCCGTTGCAGACGCGCTCGTCGATGTGGACCTGGTAGGGCATGTGGCTCACTCCTCGCCCTGGGTGGCGAAGCGAACCGGCAGGCTGGTGGGACCGAGGTGGTTGCCGCCCTGAAGACCGCTCCAGCGCGCCTCGCCTGCGGCCCGCAGTGGGGGATGTGTCGTCAGGGTGGTCAGCAGGATCGTCAGCTCCGCGCGTGCGAGGGCCGAGCCCAGGCATTGGTGGATGCCCCAGCCGAAGCCGAGGTGGCCGCGGGGGTCGCGGTCAGGGTCGAAGTGGTCCGGGTCGGCGAACCGATCCGGATCGCGGTTGGCTGCGGCGAAGGACAGCAGGACGGTGTCGCCCTCGTCGAACGCCCGGTCGGCGATGGTGACCGGACAGGTGACCCGGCGGGCAAAGTTCTGTGCGGGGCTGCGGTGGCGCAGCATCTCCTCCACGTAGCGGGATGCCAACTCCGGGTTTCGGCGTAGCCGATCCTGCCGGTCCGGGTGCTCCACGAGCAGGTGCACCAGGGTGCTTGCCGAATTCATCGTGGTCTCGTGTCCGGCCACCGCCAGCGTGGCCAGCACGCTGATCTGCTCGTCCTCGGTCAGCGCCCGGCCGTCGATTTCGGCGTCTCGCAACGAGGCGATGAAGCCGTCGGCCGGGCGCTCGCGACGGAGTTCTGCGCGCATGAGGTCGTAGATCTGTCGGCGGGCACCGGTGAAGTCGACGTCGTCGGCTTCGGCGCCGAGGTGCTTCCACATGTCCTCGGTGATCTGGCGGAACTGGCGCACCGTGTCCGTGGTGAATCCGACGAGTTCGGTGAGTACCAGCAGGGGCAGCGGCAAGGCGACGTCGCGGACGAAGTCGCCGCCGCCGTTGTCGGCGAAGCGCTGCAGCAGGCCCGCGACCGTCTGCTCCAGGAACGGCTTCATCGAGCGGACCCGCCGCGGTGAGAGAGCGTCGGTCATCAACCGGCGGTAGGCGGTGTGCTGGGGCGGGTCGTAGTCGATGGGGATGGCCCGCTGGGTTCCGTCGGCCGGGATGCGGTGCCCGAACGTGGAAGAAAATGTCACGGGGTCCCGTAGCGCGGTGCGGACGTCGTCATACCCTGTGAGGAGCCAGAATCCGCCGCGCTGCTCCGAGCGCGCGGCCCTGCCGGTGGCGCGTGCCGCGGTGTAGGCGTCCCACACCGACGGCTCGGTCAGCTCGCCGTCGTAGGGGTCGAAGCCGATGTCGGTGCTCACTGCTCACTGTCCCGCTTCGCGTGGCCCGACGTAACCGGTCTGGCCGGCCTCCGATCCGAGGGCGAGTACCGGGCCGTCCATCTTCTCCTGCCACACCAGCGATTCCATGCCGATGTGCAGCGGATGGTCCTGCACCGTGTACACGGCCAATCCGTCCGGTCCCTCGTAGTGGGCGTGCTCCAACCAGCCCGGCGCCGACAACAGCAGATCACCGGCCTCCCAGTCGATGTCGACACCGTCGACCGTGCTCACCCCGGATCCCGCGAAGTGGTAGTTGATCGCGACGGAGGAGTGCCGGTGACCGCGGCCACGCGGGCGCTCGGGGCGCCCTGCGGGCATGGCCGTCGCGGTGACGAAGAAGCTGGGAGTGGCTCCCTGCCGCCGCTGCGTGGCCGGATTGTAGAGCGCCATGATGGTGCGTTTTCCGTCGCCGAGGCGTTGCGACAGGTGCGGCGCCACCTCGGCCCAAGGCCAGTGCAGCGCAGGCGAATCGACGACCTCGATGTCGACCAGGAACTCGTAGCCGCGCAGCCGGGCGCCGCGGTCGCCGATGGCGATGTCCGGGGCGGTGCTGCGGGTGTACAACGCCGCTTCGGCGGCCGCGGTGGCAGTCGGAACCACCGTGCCCGGGCCCGTCCAGGTGGGCACGTCCTCGGCGTAGTGGACACCGAGTTTCTCCAGAAGCGGTGCGTTGGAGTAGCTGAGCCGGGCCCACACCTCCCGGGTGTCGTTGTGGAAGCGGAACGGTTTCATCGACGGCAGGTTGGCGACATCGAGGTGGGCGAGGGCGATCTCACCGTTCACGGTTTCGATGCGCCCGGCACCGGTGATGCCGATCTCGACGCGGTGGCAGTTCTCCCGGAATGGCGTCGTGGCTTCACCAGGAAGCAGTACCTCGATCGTGACCGAAACTCCCGGTGCGAGGCCGAGTCCGGGTTCAGTGGCCGAGGGGTGCACGATGCGGCTGGCTCGACGGCCGTCGGCCGGGCGCGGGGCCGCCGCCAAACGCTCGATTTCGGCGTCGATTTCGGCGCGGGTGACCTTGACCGGGGACCACGGCTCTGGCTGGGCGGAGGGGCGGCCGGTCATGTCGAGCATGCGGATGGTGGACTCACGGTGCGCGTCGATGATGCTCATGCGGTTTCTTCCTTCGTCAGGGGCGTGTCGAGAACGGCGGCGCTCTGGTCGAGCAGGGTGCGTACCCGAGGGACCGCGCCGCTGGTGAGAGGGATCAGCGGTGGCCGAACGTACGGTGAGGCGAGGCGAAGTTGTTGGTGGAGGACCCATTTGAGCGGCGCGGGATTGGTTTCCACGAACAGCAGATCCACCAACGGGTGCAACGCATAGTGCAGTTCGCGTGCGGTGTCGTGGTCACCCGCGTCCCACGCCTCGAACATGCGCGATACCGCCCACGGCGCAAGGTTGCTCACCGCGGAGATGAAGCCGACGCCGCCGAGGGCCAGCAGCGGAAGGCCGAGCAGCTCGATACCCGACCAGACCAGCAGGTCGCGCCCGCACAGCTGCAGGACGCGGGAGAAGTGCTCGAAATCCTTTGTCGTCTCTTTGATGCCGACGATGTTGTGGCAATCGCGGAACAACCGCGCGACGGTGTCGGGTGCCACGTCGACCGCGGTGCGCGACGGCACGTTGTAGATCACGATCGGAAGGTCGGGGAACTCCGATGCGACGGTGTGGTACCAGCGGTAGAGCGCCTCCTGCGTCGGCCGGGCGTAGTAGGGCGTGATCACCAGCGCCGCATCGGCGCCGGCGTCGTGGGCTGCGGCGGTGAGTTCCAGCGTCTCTTCGAGTTTCGCCGAGCCGGTGCCCGCAACAAAGGGCACCGCATCGTCGATCTCGGCCGCCACCGCCTGGATGGCCTGGATACGCTCGGTCACCGTCTGGGTGGACGGCTCCCCGGTGGATCCGCCGATGGAGATGCCATGGCTGCCCGATGCGAGCTGCCAGGCCACCAGGCCGCGCAGAGAGTCGAGATCCAACCCGCCGTCGTCGGTGAAGGGGGTGATCAGCGGGGCGATCGATCCTCGGATCTGGGCCGGGTCGCTGCGGAATTTCATCGGTGGTCTCCGATCATCAGAAGTGCTACGGCCAGGTCCGACAGGCCCATCCCCATTCCCTTGAACACGGTGCACCGCGGCGAGGATGGGCGTTCGGTGGCGCCGGTGACGACGTCGGCGAGGGTGTGGACCTGCGACCAGTCGGCGTCCGGTGCGGCGCCGAAGTGGTCGCGAAGCTCGCGGGAGCCGCGGCGGGCGTTGGGTTTGTTGTCGACGACGGTGAGGGACGCGGCCCGCAGGATCTCCGTGTCGAATTCGGCGTGGCTGGGCAGGATCGCTCCGACGGCGTTGAGATGCGCCCCGGCCGTGAGATGCTGCAGGTGCAGAAACGGTTGTTCGGCCCGGGTGATGAGGGTGACGATGGGGCAGTCCGCGGTGGCCTCCTCGATCGAATCCGCCACCACCGTCTCCAGTTCGGTTGCGCTGCGGATCTCTTCGCTGAGCGCGTGTGCCTTGTCGCGGGTGCGGTTCCAGAGGCGAACCCGGCGCAGCGGCCGGACCGCTGCCACGGCCTCGACCTGTCGACGTGCCTGCCGTCCTGCCCCGAGGATGCAGAGTTCGTCGGCTCCCGCGTCGGCGAGCCATCTCGTCGCCACACCCGAGGCGGCGGCGGTCCGCAGCGCCCCGGCCGTACCGGCCTCCGCGACGCCGCGGGGGGGTTCCGTCGGAGGCGGAGAACATCGTCATCAACGCGGCCGCGCCGGTGGGGGTGTTCACCCAGGTCTTGAACACCGCGAGGTCGCCGGCGCGGTCGACGGCGCCCAGGGCGTGGGCGCTCGCGGTTCCGGGGTCGGCCGGCCACGTCGTCATGGTCTTGTCGACGTTCCACGCCGTTCCGGCGGCCTCGTGACCGAGCACCCGCTCCAGTGAGTCGATGACGTCAGCGACAGTGGTCGTCGAGCGCACCTGCTCGTCGGTCCAGATCTTCACCGGGTGGCTCCGTTCGCCGGTTGCGGTTCGTCGGAGCGGATCTCGTCGACCACTCCGTGGCGCAGCACCCCCACGCGAGACACCTCCACTTCGACGTCGTCTCCCGGGCGCAGGTACGTCGGCGGGTCCATCCGGAACCCGATGCCCTTCGGGGTGCCCGTCGCGATCACGTCGCCGGTACGCAACGGGGTGAAGGTGCTGACGTAGGAGACCAGCTCCGCGAACGGGAAGGTCAACCGGTCGGTGCTGTCCTGCTGCATGATCGATCCGTTGACGCGGGTGGTGACCTGCAGTGGGGCGGTGCCCACTTCGTCCGAAGTGGTGACCCACGGCCCGACGGCACCGCTTCGATGCCAGTTCTTACCCGCGGTCGCCTGCGGGGAGTGCAGTTGCCAGGTCCGAACGCTGTTCTCGGCCATGCAGGTCACGCCGGCGATGTGGGCCCACGCGTCGCGGACGTCGATGCGCCGCCCAGGCGTGCCGATCACCAGCGCGGCCTCGCCCTCCCAGTCCAGTGACTCGTCGTCGGCCGGGCGGACCACCGGCGTGTTCGCACCCACCAGCGAGTCGGGGAAGCGGAGGAAAAGCGTTGGTTTTTCGGGAGTTTCGGTGGTGTTGCGCCCGCCGGACTCGGCGGCATGGGCGGCGTAGTTGAAGCCCACGCAGATGATCTTCGGGTGCTCGCCGATCGGCGGTTCCCAGCTGATGTCGTCGAACGGCAGCCGTGGATCACCCGGCTCGGGGGAGACGGGCCTGCGCAGCAAGACGTCGAAGGACGGTACCCGGTGATCGAGACGGGCGACTCGTTCGGTGACATCGTCGACCACACCGAAACCCGGCGTCCCGTCGGCGGTGCGGAAACGGACCAGCCTCATATCGACACCTTCGCGTCGATCGGTGCCGCCGCGACACCGGTGGTGCCACCATGCGCCGGGCTGCGCAGACCGGCGGATTCCAAGCGTGGCAACACCTCTCGGGTGAAGTCGGAGATCCCGGTGTCGTAGTCGACCCACGTGAGCAACACCCCTTCGATGCCTGCCGCGCTGAGCGTGTGCAATCGTTCGGCGATCGTGTCGGCGGTCCCGATCAGTGGAAAGCCGCCCGCACCCGCGGCGAAGCGCTGCCGCATCCCCTGCATCACCTCGGGCGGCATCAATTGGGTGTTGGCCCCCTGCAGACGCATCCATGCATCGACACTCACGGTGTCCTCGTAGTCCACCGAGAACCGACGCAGATAATCCTGTGCCGCGGCGTCGGTGTCGCGTTGCACCACCACCGTGTGGGTCCACACGCGCACGTCCCGCCCGAACTCGGCTCGGGCCATTTCCTTGTACGTGCCGATCTGGTCGGCGATCTCGGCGCCGGTCTGCCCGTGCACGATGATGAAGCAGACATCGGCATGCTCGGCGGCGAACCGCATTCCCCTGGGCGAACCGCCGGCGTTCATGATGGGGATCGTGGGCTGCACCGGTTTGGGTGCCGATACACCACCCACGACGTCGAAAAACGAGCCGTGGAAGTCGAATTCCTCTTCCTCCGACCACAGTCGCCGGATCACCTGCAACCACTCGGCGAGGTGGTCGTAACGCTCGTCGTGCTCGCGAAGCGGGGCGCCGAACATCTCCAGCTCCGGCTTGTTCCAACCGCCGACGACGTTCAGACCGAACCGGCCCGATGAGATGTGGTCCACCGTGGCCGCCTGCTTGGCCGCGACGATCGGGTGCAGCGTCGGCGCGTGCGAGGTCGCGAACACCGCGATCTTCTCGGTGACCGCCGCGATACCCGCTGCCCAGGTGAAAGGGTCCAGCACGACGCCGGACCTGTGGGTGGGCTGGTTCTCGGGGTAACCCTTCCATCGGGCGAAGGGAACCACCGCCTCGAAGCCCGCTCGATCCGCCGCTTGGGCAGTGCGCACCGACATCTGCCAGGACGTCGTCGGGGCTTCCGGGATCAGTGTTTGAGCGGCGCCGGGACCGTTGGTGCAGAACAGGCCCAACTTCAACCTGTTGTCGCCGAAAAGCGGATTCATCGGTGAATCTCCTTGTCAGGGAACTGAATGCAACCGACGGTAGTGAGGAAGGCCACATAACACCACGACGATTACTTGTATGAGTTCATACGGCAGGGCTTATGGATGGTCGCATCGGGCGCGTCACCGGACCGGGGTGATGACATGCTGGCGTTCATGGTCGAGAACCACATCGGTTCGCACACCGGCGACTTCGCGGCGTTTTGTCAGTGAATCCAGGACGAAGGCGTGCAGTGCATGCGTCGAGGACACCGCGACGTGGAGGAGCAGGTCGTCCGCGCCCGTGGTGACGAACACCTGCACCGTCTCCGGCAGTTGCATCACGAACTCGCGGAAGCTGTCCATGACCTCCCGCGACTGCGGTCGCAACCGCACCGAGAGCATCGCCTGGACCGGACGTCCCAGTTCGGTGAGGTCCGCCGAGTAGTGCACACCCAGCAGTACTTCACGCTGCCGCAGCGAGCGCATCCTCTCGAAGACCGTGGACGGCGATACGCCGAGTTCTGCGGCGAGGTCGCGGTGGCTGCGCCGCCCGTCGGCCTGCATCGAGGTGATGATCGCCGCGTCGAGGTCGTCCAGTGCGTCGACGGGTTCCGTCCCCGCCGCCGACCGTGCTCGACGTGATCGCGTCATCGCGCTTCCCTCTGGTTTGTCTGATCAGTTCGACGCTAAAGCGGCCGATCAGATAACTCCACTACGAGTGTTTGTATGGATGCATATGATCGTGCTTATGCTTGATCTCCATCTTCGCCGTCTGGATCTGTTCTGCGCGGTCGTCGACGAGGGTGGGGTGACCCGAGCCGCGGAACGCCTACACGTCGCTCAACCCTGGGTGTCCGCACAGCTGCGGGTTCTCGAAAGTGCGGTCGGCTCAACCCTTTTCGTCCGAAGCGGCCGTCGCCTGGTGCTCACCGAGGCCGGCACCCGCTTCTACGCATGGGCGAAGGAGGTGCTGGCGGGCAGTGCACAGGTGCAGCGCGATATCCAGGATCTCGGTTCGGGTTCTGCGGGCACCCTCACGGTCACCAGCAGTATGGCGATCGGAACCTACCTCGTCCCACCCGTGATGAGCCGGCTGCGACTGGAACGACCCAGCGCCGACATCACCGTGCACATCAGCGAACCGGCGGCGGCGTTGCGCAGCGTCGAGATCGGCGAGGCCGACTTCGCGGTCGCCACCTGGTCGGACACCTTCGACCTGAGCGCGTTGTACGCCGAAAAGCTCTGGGAGGAGCCCATCGTGCTTGCGGCGTCGCCGCACGGCCCGCCGGACGCCGACGAAATCGACATCTCCGAGATAGCCGACCTGCCCATGGTCGGCCCGCCCGCCGACGTCGCGTTCGAACGGATCGTCGGCGACCAGTTGCGCGCGCACGGCATGCCTGTGGTGCCCTATGTGATCCGGCTCGGCCACGCCGAGGCGATCAAGCGCGCGGTGGCCGCCAACGGCTGGGTCTGCTTCGCGTCCCTCTACTGCATCGCCGACGACGTCGCCGCCGGACATCTGCGTGTGGTCGGGGTGCGGGGTGCGAGGTTTGTGGAGGGGATCGGGCTGTTCCATCGGGAGACGAAATACTTCACCCCGTTGCAGAGCGCGGCGGTGTCCGCCCTGCGCGAGGCAGCGGAGCAACGACGCACAAAGCCCGCGAAGCCGTGACACCGCACGCCGAATTTTGTTCGGCGCGTGCCATCAGAAAAGCGCCACGGACCACGAACGCTCGGCGCCGGGCGGTCGACAACGAACAGATGACCGGATACTTCGTGCGTCTGGTCACTTTTCATGCAAGCTTGCGCCCATGTCGAATTCCGCACCGATTCAACTTCTCATCACCGCACGCGACCGGACGGTCCCGATCACCGTGCAGCAGCGGTCTTTCCTGACTCCCGCGCAGGCCTGGGCCATCATCATGCCCATCGATCTCTCCCGCGTGTTCAAGCCGGTGGCACCGTTCCCCGGCGTCGCCGGGGTGGCCAACCAATCCGAGACGTGGGACCACCCGGGCCCGTCGCGCAACCCCCAGTTCACCGACGGATCGAGCGCCGACGAGCAACTGACCGAATGCGCGGAAGGTTCGAGCTTCGCCTACCAACTCACGGGATTCACCAACGTCCTGCGCCACCTCGCCGCAGGCATCCGCGGCGAATGGACCTTCACCCCCGACGGTGCCGGGACACTGATCCGCTGGTCGTACGAGTTCAAGCCGCTTCCGGGACGCCGCTGGATCATCGCCGGACCGTTCAAAGTGCTGTGGCTGCGCTGGATGCGCGCCGGCCTGGCCCGGTGCATCCAGGCGATGGAGGAGGACCACGCGGCCGGTAAGGTCGGTTGAGATGAGCGATCCTCTCGACATTTCCCGGCTCCGGCTGCGGCGCCGAATCCGGATCAACGCAACACCCACCGAGTTGTACGCGGCCGTCGCCGACGTCGGCGCCATGGCGGCGTGGAGCCCTGAGCTGGTGTGGGCGCGCTACGACGACGGCGAAGGGCCGACCGTCGGATCGTGGTTCACCGGCCGCAACCGCGGCCCGAAAGGGGAGTGGGAAACCCGAAGCGTGATCACCCGAGCGCAGCCACCGGAGGTGTTCGAGTGGACGGTGATCGTCGACGGTGCGTCCATCGGGCAATGGACCTACTCGTTCCAGGCAGACGGCGACGCCACGGTGGTCGAGGTGGCGTGGCAGGTCAACAACTGGATACCGGTACTCGGTGACACCGACGACAAGCTGGAACAGCTCAAGGTGCACACCGCGGAAATGATGGAGACCACATTGGCCGCGATGGCGCACGCTTTGGCAGCGTCGAACTGCACCGGGGCCTAGGGCGTGTCGACGCTGGACGACAAGGTCGTCGCGATCACCGGTGCGAGCAGCGGGATCGGCGCGGCGACGGCGCGCCGGCTGGCTGCCGCCGGTGCCGCGGTTGTACTGGGAGCCCGGCGCACTGAGCAGCTGGACGCGCTGGCCGCGGAGATCCGGTCCGAAGGGGGCCGCGCAGATGCGGTGACTGTCGACGTCACCCGGTCAGAAGATGTGCAGCGGCTGGTTGACACCGCCGTCGAGGGTCGGGGTCGGCTGGACGTCCTGGTGAGCAGCGCAGGGATCGGCCCGATCTCGACGATGTCCGCCCGGCGGCGCACCGACTGGGACGCCATGATCGACGTCAACGTCCGCGGTGTGTTGCACGGAATCCACGCTGCGTTACCGGTATTCGAGCAGCAGGGACGCGGACACTTCGTCACCATCGTGTCGACCGCGGGGCTTCAGATCTCACCCACGATGGCGGTGTACGCCGCCACCAAGAACGCCGTCCGCACGCTGCTGGAGGGGTTGCGCACCGAGTCGACCGACGGAACGGTGAAGACGACCGCGATCTCACCCGGCTACGTGCGCACCGAATTCGCCGACTCCATCACCGATCCTGGCGTTCGCGCCCAGATCCGGCAGGGCATGGAGTTCGCCATCGACCCGGACGCGGTGGCGCGCGCCGTCGAGTTCGTCATCGACCAACCCTGGGAAGTGGAAATCGGGGAGTTGACCATTCGCCCCACGGTTCAGGGTTGACGCGCTCAACGCCGGCGATCACACCTGGGGCGTCATACTGACAGCGTGACGCCGGCACGATCGCGGGAGACAGCACCGAAACGGGGGTGGTTGTCGCCGAAGCAGCAGCGCGCCTGGATCGCGTATATGCGAGTGCAGCTGCGGATGACCTATGAGATGAACCGCCAGTTGCAGGCCGACTCGGGACTGTCGCTGTCCGACTACGACGTTCTCGTTGCGCTGAGCGATGACAACGAGGACGGCATGCGGGTGGGCGACCTGGCCGCGCAGATCGGCTGGGAACGCAGCAGGCTGTCACATCAGTTGCGGCGGATGGAGGAACGAGGTCTCACGGCGCGTCGCCCGAGCACCGAGGACGGCCGCACGACCATCGTCGTGCTCACCGCGACCGGACGCCGCGCGATCGAGGACGCCGCCCCTGGCCACGTCGACCTGGTTCACCGCCTGTTCTTCGACCCCTTGCCCGATGATCTGCTCGGCCCGTTCACGACCGCGCTGGAGCACATCCACGCCAACCTCAATCACAACAGCTCGCTGCCGCCGGAACCCAGATAGTTGATCCGTGGGCCCGAACGTGGGGCCTGTGCACGCTTTCCCGCCGAATTCCGTGCATGAGGCCCACGCTCGGCCAGAAGAGTTTCCGGGAATAGGTGACATATCACCTATGTTGCACGGTGCGACCGTACGAACACAGAAACGGAGCACGCACATGGGACAACTCGACGGCAAGACGGCACTGGTCACCGGCGGCACATCGGGCATCGGACACGCGGCGGCGAAACGGTTGGCAGAGGAAGCCGCGTATGTCTTCATCACGGGCCGTGACCGCGTGCGCGCCGAGAAGGCCGCGGCGTCGATCGGAGCCCACGGCCTGCAGAGCGACATCAGCAAGCCGGAGGAACTCGATGCGCTCGCGCAGGCAATTGCCAAGCGGGGCAAAGGCCTTGACATCGTGTTCGCCAATGCCGGTGGTGGTGACTACGCCACGCTCGCGGAGGTGACGCCGCAGCACTATCGGGAGAACTTCGATCGCAACGTCGGTGGCACGGTGTTCACCGTGCAGAAGGTGTTGCCACTGCTCAATGAAGGCGCGTCGATCGTCCTGACCGGTTCCACCGCCCCCGCCAAAGGTGTCCCGGCGTTCGGGCTCTACGCCGCGTCGAAGGCCGCCATCCGGTCACTGGGCCGCACCTGGGCGGCCGAGCTGGTCGACCGCAAGATCCGGGTCAACACCCTTGTCCCCGGCCCGATCCGCACACCGGGACTCGAAGGCCTGGTACCCGCCGACGAACAGCAGGAACAGCTCGACGGGTGGGCCGCCCAGGTGCCCATGAAGCGCCTGGGAGATCCCGACGAGGTCGCCGCCGCGGTGCTGTTCCTGGCGTCCGATCAGAGCAGTTTCATGACCGGCGCGGAGTTGGTCGTCGACGGAGGTCAGATCCAGATCTGAACGGGCGTCAGATCGTCCCGCCCGGGAACATCGTCCGCACGGCGTCGGTGATGTTCTCCCGGGCAGCGCCCGCACTGGTCGGGTCGAGGGAGCTGATCGCCATCAGGTAACGGCGATCGGGGCCGATGATGCCGGTGGACACGTGCAACTGGTTGGCGCGGTTCCAGCAGCAAAACCAACCCTGCTTGACCGCGACGACCTCACCGGACAGGCCGTCGGGGATCCCGAAGCGTTGCGGGTAACCGTCGGTTCCCGACGGCGTGAACTGCGCGAGGTTGTTGACGATGATGTCGGCCTTGTCGCGCGGTAGTCCACCGCCACCGCTGAGCAGCATGTCGTAGTAGTGGACGAGATCGGCTGCGGTGCTCTGGGTGACGTCCCAATGCCCGTTGTAGGGCGCGGTCGTGCCGGGCAGTCCGTAACGGGCCTTGATGCGCGAGATGATGGCGTTTCCGCCGCTGCGATCCCAGAACATCTGCGCCGCACTGTCATCCGACGAGCGCAGCATGATGTCGAGTGACTTGCGGTCGGCGGGGGAGAGCTCGGTCTTGCCTTCGGCTTCCTGCAGCAGCAGATCGTCGGCGATGAACAGCTTCACCACGGACGCGATCGGAAACGGCTTGCTGTTGCCGTTCGACACGATCTCACCGGTGTCGCGGTCCAGCACGAGGACCTCGATGGTCGCCCCGGATGCGGCAGCGTCGTCGGTGGCCTGCTGCATGCGCGAGTCGAGCCCAGCGAATGATGCGGGCGGCTGCACCGGAGGCGGTGCCTGCGGCGGGGTGACGGTTGCTCGCGGCGTGTGGTCGGCGGCGGGCGGCGCGCCCCCGGCAGGCGCCGTGCAACCGCTCACGACAAGCGTCGCGCAGGCGATGAATGCCATTCCTGTAAGCACCGATCTCGGCCGTCGCCGACGCATAGGTCTCCTCCGATGTGATCCCTGAACCGGGAGAGCGAGGTCAACGCTGTACCCACCGGTTTTCCAGCCTAAACGGCCTGCGGCGGAGGCGCGGACCCGGAGCCCTTTGACCGTGCCGGCGGGCGCAGGTAGGAGTGGACATCCGGTAGGCCAGTTCGTAGCCTGTCCGGGGCATGTACAGCCGGGCCGGGAGCGGGCCCCTGCAGCGAAGGATCGTGACAATCCGTATGACCGGGGTGCGCCGAACAGCTCGGCGAGCGGTGTGCGGAGTTGTTGCCACCTTGTTGGTGCTGGCGTTCACGGTCGGCGCCGTGCAGGCGGACCCCGCGGCGGATGCGTTGGCCAAACTCCAGGAGTTGTCCCAACAGGCCGTGAAAGCCCGCGAAGCCGTCACAGCCGCCCAACGTGATGCCGACGCCAGACAGGCCGAGCAGGCCGCGGCCGACGAGCGCCACCGCGTCGATCAGGAAGCCCTCGCGGCCGCCAACGAACAGCTTGCGCCGCATCAGGCCGCGGCCGATCGTCTGGCGGCGATGACCTACATGAGTGGGCGCACCGGCCAGATGGCGGCGGTACTGACCGCCACCTCGCCCCAACAGCTGATCGACCAGCTGGCGTTGGATCGGACCGTCGCCGCTGAGCTCGCGGACCAGATGAAGGCCTACCAAGAAGCACGCGATCGCGCGGTCGCCGCCGCCCAGGCGTCGGAGAAGTCGGCGGCCGATGCCCGCGCCAAGGCCGAGCAGGCCGACGCGGTGCGCGCCGACCTGCAGGCCAAGTGGAAGGAACTGCTGGCGCAGATCTCCGCCGCCGAGGCGCAATATGCGGCCTTGACACCGCAGCAGCAGGCGGTCATCGACAACACGCCGCCGGCGGCGCCGGTCGATCCGGCGATCGTTGCGATGCCCGGCCCGGCTCCCGGCGAGGAACCGGCTGCCCGCAACCTCCTTGCGATCCCCGGCGACATCCCGGAGGCGCTGCCGGTCGGCGTCGCGAACGAGACCGGCCTGCAGCCCAACACCGTCTACGTGGCGCGGGCGATCAGCATGCGGTACCCGCAGATCGCCGAGATCGGCGGTGTGCGGCCGGACTCCAAGCCGTGGCATCCCAGCGGCCTGGCGATCGACGTGATGATCCCCAACCCCACGAGCCCCGAGGGCATCGCACTCGGCAACGAGATCCGCGATTTCGCATTGAGCAATGCGGCCCGGTTCGGGCTGCAGGACGTGATCTGGCGCGGAACGTATTACACGCCCGCCGGTCCGCAGGCGTCCGGTTACGGTCACTTCGACCACGTGCACGTCACCACGACACCGCGGCGTTGACCCCGCTCGGCCTCAACCACCGACCCGAGCCTCCAGCCAGTTCGGCACCAGCTCACCGTCGTGCGCTTCGATGGACCGCAATTCCGTGAGCGTCGGGTGACCGGCAGCCAGCAGCGCGGCGTCGGTGCCCGGTTCGAACTCCTCCGAGATCTCGACCTCGGCGAGTCGCACTCCGCCGTCGGAGACGTCGTCGACGCGGGTCTGCACCGCGCCGCCACGCGCCAGCCGAGCGTGCCGAATCGGTTTCAACTCCTCCGGCGGCACGTCGGGGACGTTGAGGGACAGGACGGTCGGCTCGGGCGCCTCGAACAACAACTCCAGTACCGGCGCC
The DNA here is from genome assembly GCF_001187505.1 of Mycolicibacterium goodii. Next base: position 1,237,888 of record NZ_CP012150.1, on the reverse strand, counting down.
AGCAGACCGGCCGCGGATTCCCAGTGCCGCACGCCGGTCGGGTGCAAGGCGACATCCAATGAGACCGCCAACGCCCGGGTGTCGCTGATCTTCGCGGTGAGCGCCGCGCCGACGGTGCCCGAGTGCAGAACGGCCCGTCCGACGTTGGCACCGTGATTGATCCCGGACAGCACCAGGTCGGGCCGCGGCGTGAACCAGCCGTTCAACGCCGCCGCGACGATGTGACCGGGTTGTGCGTGCACCGCCCAGACCTCGATCCCGTCGAGCCCGGGGACTTCGCGGCGCTCGACGATGGTGCGTCCTTCATGGCGGACCGCACTGAGTGCCGCACTCGCACCGCTGGCCTGCTCGGCGGGTGCCGCCACGATCACGTCGAGCCCGTAGTCACGTGCGGCGAGGGCCAGTTGGTGCAGGCCGGCCGAGTCGATGCCGTCGTCGTTGGTCACCAATGCGCGTGGCACGCGTCCTCCTGTTTCCAGCTACTTCCGGCTATTTCCAGGGCCGCAACTCGACCCGGTCGGCGAGCGTGTCGACGGCCCGCGCACCACCGGTGCCCAACCCGTGCCGCACGACGTTGAGCGCCCCGCACGCCGCCCCGATCTGCAGCGCCTGACGCAGCGAACGGCCGCGAGCCAGCGCGGCGACCATGCCCGCGGTCATCGAGTCACCGGCGCCTGCCGGGTCGGCCGGCTCGAGCTTGGGCATCACGACCTCCACGATGGCGGCCGCACCGAGGTCGTCGTCGTCGAACAGCGCCAGGGCGGGCGCGGCCCCGGCCCGCGAGACGACGATCGTGCCCGCGCCGCCCTCGTCGCGCAGCGTCCGCATGGCCGCGACAAGGTCCTCGGCGTCGTCCGATTTGGCCCGGCCGTCGTCGAGCAGTTCCTCGTGGCTCACCTTGATCAGGTCCGGGTGGCCGGCGAGGACCGCCTCGAGTCGTTCGCCGGCGAGGTCGGCTGCAACCTTGCACCCGTTGGCGCCGAGGTCGGTGGACAGGCGCCGGTACAGATCGGCCGGAAGCACCCGGTCGTCCTGCGGCCCGGACAGAAGGACACGCCCGTGGGTGAGGCCCTCGGTCAGCGTGAGTTCGTAGAGGGAATCGAGTTCGTGGCGGTCCAGTGCGCTGCCGGGACTCTCCGCGACGACCTCCCGGTCTCCCTTGCGACGGTCGTGGACGTAGGCGCCGTTTCGTGAACTGACCGGGACGGATCGAACCGTGACATCGGTGGTGGGCAGCAGATGGCCGAGCACGGACCCGGTCTCGCCGCCCAGCGCTGAGCACAACACCGTCGGCACACCCAGCGAGGACACCATGCGGGACTGCCACACCCCCTGTCCGCCCGCATGCACGTGGATGTCGTCCTCGCCGGACCGGTCTTCGACGGTCACGGTGAGCACGGGCATCGGCGCGAAGATCACCACGGTATCGGGCTCGGCGGTGTCGCCGTCGCCTGCTCTTCCGCGCGTGTTCGTGTTCGTCATGGACCGGTGGATACCCAATTCGGATTGTGATGTGCGACACAATTGCAGGGCATCTGTCACAGCGGAGTCCGCGGCGGGGTCTCGAGGGCATGACTGAACACAAGACCCACAGCGTTGTCGTCATCGGCGGGGGATATGCCGGCACTTTGACCGCCAACCGTCTGCAGCAGAACCCCGACGTCGAGATCACGCTCATCAACCCGCGACCCCGGTTCGTGCAACGCCTGCGCCTGCACCAGGCCGCCGCGGGCTCCCACGACGCCACCGCGGAGTATCAGGCGTTGCTGGGGCCCGGCGTGCGCCTGCTCGTCGACCAGGCCGACCGCATCGACACGGCAAACCGCCGGATCCAGTTGACCTCCGGCGGATCGGTGGAATACGACTACGTCGTCTACGCCGTGGGCAGCACCGCAGCCGTCCCTGAATCTGTCGGAGGCGCAGCAGAATTCGCCCACACGATGGCCGAGTACGAGTCCGCCCAGCGGCTGCACGAGGCGGTGAATCGTCTCAGTCCCCACGCCTGGATCACGGTGGTCGGCGGTGGATTCACCGGGATCGAGATGGCCGCCGAACTGGCCATGCAGAAACGCACCGTCAGCTTGATCGCGGGTGGGCAGTTGGGACCCACGCTCGGGGACCCGGCTCGGCGGGCTGTGGCCAAGTGGATGACCGACAATGGGGTGGGGGTGCTGGAAGAAGCGATGGTGACGGCAGTCGGCCCCGACGCGGTGGTGCTCAGCGACGGCATGGTGTGGCGCAGTGATCTGACCATCTGGGCGGGCGGATTCGGGGTTCCCGATCTGGCGGCCCGCAGCGGTCTGCGCACCGACACACTCGGCCGGTTGATCACCGACGAGACGCTCACCAGCATCGACGACGATCGTGTTCTCGCCGCAGGCGACGCAGCGGCGCCGTCGGGCCGCGCCTTGCGCATGGCCTGCTACACGGCGGGACCCATGGGTGCCACGGCCGCCGACACCATCCTCAGCCGCATCGCGGGCACCCCGCCAAAGGCGTTCTCCCTGGGGTATGTGGGCTCCTGCCTCGGGCTCGGCAGGCACGCGGCGGTCATGCAGTTCACGCGCAGAGACGACACGCCACTCGACTTCCACCTCCGCGGCCGCATCGCCGGGTCGTTGAAAGAGGGTGTCCTCAAGGGCATCCTGTGGAGTCTGCGCCGCGAAGGCAGGAGGCCCGGTGCGGCGTCGTGGCTCAAGAGCGGTGCGACTGTGACGTCACCCGGTCTGGCCGACGCGAAGGGGTCCGGTCATGACGATTCAATTCGGTGATCACGCAGAGCGATTCACGTTGTTGCGGCCGCTGCTGTTCACGATCGCCTATGAGATCCTCGGCTCCGTCACCGAATCCGACGATGTGCTCCAAGACAGTTACCTGCGTTGGGCCCAGGTCGATCTTGCGGCGGTGCGCGACACGAAATCGTATCTGGCGCAGTTGGTGACGCGGCAGGCGCTCAAGGCGCAGCGTGCGAGCGCGCGGCGACGCGAGGCCTATGTCGGCCCGTGGCTGCCCGAACCGCTGCTGCTCGACGACCGGGACGCCTCAGCCGACGTGGTGCTCGCGGAGTCGGTGTCGATGGCCATGCTGGTGGTGCTCGAAACCCTCACACCCGACGAACGTGCGGTTTTCGTGCTGCACGACGTGTTCGGATTCGAGTACTCCGAGATCTCCGAGGCGGTCGGCAAGTCCTCCGCGGCGGTGCGCCAGATCGCGCACCGCGCACGCGAACATGTGCACGCGCGGCGCAGACGGTTCGACCCCGTCGATTCCGGGCAGGCCGCCGAGATCACACAGCAGTTCCTGACCGCGGCGACAACGGGCGACATGTCCGGCCTGGTGGCCCTGTTGGCGCCGGATGTCGTCACGATCGCCGACGGTGGCGGCGCGCCGGGTGCCGCACGCCGACCGGTGGTGGGTGCCGAGAGGGTGGCAGGCGCGATCATCAAGGGCATGCGCCCCGGCCTGCGTTTCGAGATCGTCACCGCCAACGGCGCTCCCGCCATCGCGGTGCGCGCCGACGATCACCTGGTCGCGCTGGTGACCCTGGAGATCAGCGCGGGCAGGATCACCCGCCTCTACGCCATCGCCAATCCGGAGAAGCTCGCCGCGGTCGACGCCCCGCGCGCCGTCACCCGTTGAGCGTCACGCCGACCGAGATTAAAGTGATGTGACCTCAGGTGTGGAAATTCCACTGGCCGATGTCCTGCGCCAGGGCATCGTTGACGTCGACGCGGATGCCACCGACGAGCGGTCCCGGATTCGATGCCGTGTCGATGGTGTGCTGGTAGAGCACCGCCGCGGGGTGGACCTTGCCGTTCGACCACGAGCGGGTCTGCCACGCCCATGCCTTGCCGGGTGTGCGTGACCGGCCGATCACTCCGTCTTCGATGGCCCACTGGCACACGCTGATTCCGCCGTACACGCCGGTGCGCATGACGCCGATCACCGAGTTGATGCCCCGGAACCATGGCAGCGCAACGTCATTCCAGGTCTGCCTGTCGATGTCCTCGTCGACGGAGAAGTAGATGGGCGCGTTCTTGGCGCCGCCTGCCGCGGTGTGCAGTTGCCATGCGGTCTTCGCGTCGGCGACACCGCCTGCGGCGCCGCGGGTGAAGTCCGACGGCGCGGTCCCGCCGGGCTTGCCGTACTGGTAGTTGCTGACGATCACCAGGCCGGCCTTGGTCAGTGATTCGGCATAGGGACGCGTAATCGGCTTGGCGCCGAAGGACGAACCGGGCCGTGAGGTGGACACGTAGTTGATGACGCCGGCGTAGCCCGCGGCCTTGATGTGCTCGGCGGGGATCTGGGCCGCGGCGAAGTCGATCAGTTGGGGTGCCGCGGCCGATGCGGGGGCAGCCGCCACGCCCGCGCCAAGACCCGCCAGCACCGAGGCGGCGGCCGTGTAGCGCAGCGCGTCGCGCCGAGAAATGCCGCGCGATCTCTCCGGCGAGTGCTCCACGGCACGGATGTTAACAACGAGACTGCTGTTAACTCATGTGGCTCGCCGATACCTCAGTTGCCTCTGGGGCCGACGCCCGCGTCGATGATGTCGGCGAGTCGCTGGAGCTGCCGGGCCAGCTGGATGCGCTCTTCTTCGGTGAAGGCGGCAAGCGCCTTGGACTGCGTGGCCCGTCGGTTGGCGCGCAGACGCGTGAGCAGTCGCGCCCCGGTATCGGTCAACCGCACCAGGACCTTGCGTTCGTCGGCTGCGGAGCGCTCGCGGAGCACGAAGCCCTTGGTCTCGAGCTGCTGGATCATGCGCGTTGCGTTGGGCGCGCTGACACCGGCTGCGGACGCGAGCTCGCTGACCGGTAGGGACTCCGCCACCAGCAGCGGATCCAGGAGCGACAGCTGCGCAAGTGAAAGCCCGCCGGTGGCCGTCGGGTTGCCGCGCGCCCGCCGCATGGAGAGGAACAGCCGGTCAGCCGCCTCGGCCAGCTCCTCCACGCCGGCACCGGCGGTCGCCTCGCTTCCCGTCATGGACAGGAAGCTTACGGCGCGCTACCGTTAACAACATAATTGTTAACTAGTTAATGAAAGGATGTGACATGAGCCAGGCGCGCATTGACGTCCACCATCACGTGGTCCCGCCGCAGTACCGCGAACTGCTCGCCGCACAGACCGCCGACGCGGGTGGCCGGGCCACTCCGGACTGGAGCGTCGACGGTGCCCTGCGCCTCATGGACTCGATCGGCGTCGAGACCGCGATCATGTCCATCACGACACCGGGCGTGGAGCCCGCGGAGCCGGCGCGGCGTCCCGGCGTGGCGCGCGACCTCAACGAGTTCTGCGCCGATGTGGTGCGGTCCGCCCCGGACCGGTTCGGATTCTGGGCCACCCTGACCCTGCCCAACGTCGACAGCGCGATCGGGGAGGCGACCTACGCCCTCGACGAACTGCACGCCGACGGCGTCGTCCTGCTCGCGAACTCGGAGGGGACCTACCTCGGTGACCGCGGGTTCGACCCGCTGATGGAAGAGCTGAACCGCCGCGGTGCCACCGTCTTCGTGCACCCCTCGCGCCTGCCCGGTGGCTCGATCCCCGGCATCAATGCGTACTTCGCCGATTTCCTGCTCGACACCACGCGCGCGGCGATCAACATGGTTCTCAACGGCACACTGGACCGGTACCCCAACCTCCGTGTGATCCTCTCGCACGCAGGAGGATTCGTTCCTTTCATTGCCGAACGCATCGCGACCTGCGTCCCGATCGAGCATCCTGACGTCAGCGTGGAGTCGATCCTCGACGGGTTGCGGAAGTTCTACTTCGACACCGCGCTGTCGGCGTCGGAATCCGCGCTGCCGTCGCTGCTGACGTTCGCGGAGCCCGACCACATCGTGTTCGGCAGCGACTTCCCGTACGCGACCGCCGAGATCGCGACGCGCTTCGCAAAGAACCTCGACGCCTACCTCGACGATCACCAGGACGTCGACGGCGCGGCGGTCAACCGTGACAACGCTTTGAAGCTGCTCCCTCGGCTGGCGGTGGGCGCTGGATGACCCCTCGTTGACAGGTGTTCCACATCGACCTAGCCTCTGACTACACCCGTTGTCAAATCGCTAGGGGGATGCGCGATGAGCGTGACGATTCCGATGCGCCATCCGGACCGTCCGCGGCCGATCCCGGCCGGCATCCGCGCCATCGCGACGGCGCTCGCGATTCGCAACCCGACACCGCAACAGTGGCAGGTGCTCGGAGAACGGCTCACCGTCGGTGACGAACCCATGGACCGCCTGGTCGAGTGGATGGCGGCCACCGGGATGGAGCAGACGCGGCCCCTGTTCGAGCAGGCCCTGCGCGACGGCATCGCCAGTGTCCCCGACGCAGGCGAACCGCTGCGCGAGTTCTTCGAGACCTATGAGAACCCACCTGCCTGGGTGGACATGGAAAAGGTGCGCACGGGGCAGCGTGCCCTGCGCCGCGGTGGTGCCGACGGCATGTATGTCGCCCGCGACGTGTCCCTGTTGGGCGGTTATCAGTTCTCCGGCTTCAACAAGACCCTGCTGCGCACCGGTGCGCTGGAGAAGGGCTCCAACAAGAGGTTCGCCGAGACCATGCAGTGGGCCATGGACGTCATCGCCGAAGGGGGCCTCGAGCACCTCGGGATCGGCTACCGGTCGACCATCCGGGTCCGCCTGATTCACTCCTTCGTGCGCAGGCACGTCTCGGCGATGCCGGACTGGCGCGCCGACCAGTGGGGCCTGCCCGTCAACCAGACCGACATGGCCGCGACGCTCGTCGGCGCCCTCGTGGCACCGGCGGTGGGTGCCGCAGGCCTGGGCGTGGTGCTCTCACCGTCGGAGTACAGCGCCGTCGCGCACCTGACCCGCTACGTCGGATGGCTGATCGGCGTCGAAGACCGTTGGCTGCCAGGGAGTTTCCGCGACAGCGTGCGGGTACTGGCGCACACGCTCTCGGCCCTGGCCGAGCCCGACGAGTCCTCCAGGCAACTGGCCGCGCCCATGGTCGAGGACCCGCTGGGCTGGCACTACGACACCCTGCCCGGGCTGCGCCGCAGACTCGCCCGGGCACAGCACCTGTCGATCACCAGCGCCTTCCTGGGCCGGCGCACACAGCGTGCGCTGGGCCTGCCGTCGCATGCGTTGCCGTGGTATCCGTTGCTGCGGCTGCCGGTGAACCTCGGGCGCAGCATGGCCGCGCTCACCCTGCCGGGCGGGCTGGAGAAGGCAGACGCGCGGGGGCGGCGCGAGCACCAGAAGTTGTTGCGCACCATGATCGGCGAGGCGGCCGAGGCCACCATCGGCGAATCCGCCGCGCACGTGGGCCGGGTCGCCTGAGCAGTCTCTCCCATATAACTCTGTGACGGACCCTGTCACCGAGATCGACGTCATGGTCGTCCTCCGAACGCAGATGAGCGCTTCTCACGACCGTGATGTCGATCTCGGGGATAGGGTTCTGCATCGGTAATACGGGCAGAGCGGTCCCGGACCCGGCGCAAACGTTCCAGCGCCCAGGCCGAACGCGACCCCGCCTCGGGTGTGTAGGTGACGAGGCACTGGTTGGGCGGCGCGGGCGCGCGCCATGCGATGAAGGTCAGGTCGAGGTCGCCGACCTCCGGATGGCGGATTTGCGTCAACCCGGTCGACTTCTCGTACACGTGGTGCTCGTTCCAGTAGTGCCGGAATGCCGCACTGCGCAGCGACAGGTCACCGACGAGTGCCATCAGGTCGGGATCGTCGGGGTTGCGGCCCGCCGCCATCCGCAGCATGCCCACGGTGTCACGTGCGGACGCCTCCCAGTTGCGGTGCCGGGTCGCCACGTCGGCGTCGCAGAACAACAACCAGGCGGTGTTGCGTTCCCGAGCGGGCCGGCCGCCGAAGTCGGTGAACACCGCACAGGCCAGGCTGTTCCAGCCGATCACCTGCGTGTTGGCGGTCATCACCAGCGCGGGCACCGTCAGCGTGTCGAGCAGGGCGCGGGTGGCGGCATCCACGTTGTCCGGCGCGGGCCGTGTCGGTCGACGTGCAGGTTGAGCCAGACGACGCAGATGTTCACGCTGGGGTTCGTCGAGCAGCAAGGCCGCCGCGATCGCCTCGACGACCGATTCGGACGGCCGTCCGGCGCGGCCCTGCTCAAGGCGCACGTAGTAATCGGTGGACAACCCCACCAGAGCGGCGACTTCCTCGCGCCGCAACCCGGGTACCCGGCGCCGACCCGTGTCCGGGATCCCGACGGCGCTCGGCGGAACGGCCGCCCGGCGGGCCTGCAGGAAAGCCCCGAGTTCGGTCTTGCTCATATCTCCTCTCTACGCTCCCGGTGCGGTCCGGACCATGGGTCTGGCGGACCCCCCGTCGGTCACAGCCGGATACGGCCGACACTGGATGACGGCGAAGCGCCGGTCGACAGTGGTCACATGGCTGAACGAACACGTGTCCCACGGATCCCCACCCATGCAGAGACACAGGCGAATCCGGGCATCCTCGACGAATTCAACACCGTGGTCATCGAGGAGTTCCGCGCCACCGGCGGGAAAGTTGGTGGGCCGTTCGCGGACTCCGCCGTGCTTCTCCTGACCACGACGGGAGCCCGTTCCGGGCAACGACGTCAGACACCCCTGGAGTACTTCACCGTCGACGATCGGATTCTCATCGCCGGCACCCGGGGCGGGGCGCCGCAGAATCCGGCGTGGGTACACAACCTCCGCGCGCACCCAGCGGTACATGTCGAGATCGGCACGGACGCGTACGGCGCTGTGGCACAGGAGATCACCGGCGCCGAACGCGACGATCTGTTCACCCGGATCGTGCAGCTCTGTCCGCGCATCGACAGCTATCCGAAACCGGCGCGGATCATCCCGGTGTTCGAACTTCGGAGAGCTCGCCCGCACTCGTGAACAATGGGGCGGGTGACCGCCGGACCAGACACGCATGCACCCGACCCGCACATCCGCGTCTACGCCTCCCGCGTCCACAACCTCAAGACCGTCGACGTCGCCGCGCCTCGGGATTCGTTCGTGGTGTTCACCGGGGTGTCGGGGTCCGGCAAGTCCTCGCTGGCGTTCGGCACCATCTACGCCGAGGCGCAGCGCCGCTACTTCGAGTCGGTGGCGCCGTACGCCCGCCGATTGCTGTTGCCGCAGGACGCGCCGAAGGTCGACGACATCACCGGCCTGCCGCCGGCGGTGGCCTTACAGCAGCGGCGGGGCACCGCGACGTCGCGCTCGACGGTCGGCACCGTCACCACGCTGTCGAACCTGCTGCGCATGCTGTTCTCCCGCGCCGGTACCTATCCGCCCGGCGCGACCGAGCGACTCGACTCGGATGCGTTCTCGCCGAACACCTCGATCGGGGCGTGCCCGGAGTGCCACGGCCTGGGCCGCATCCACGAGGTGACCGAACAGACCCTCGTGCCCGACCCGTCACTGACCATCCGGGAAGGCGCGGTGGCGGCGTGGCCGGGTGCCTGGCAGGGCCAGAACCTGCGCGACATCCTCATCACGCTGGGCTACGACATCGACAAGCCGTGGCGCAAACTGCCCAAGCGGCAACGGGAATGGATCCTGTTCACCGAAGACCAGCCCACGGTCGAGATCGACCCGAGCCAGCACCCGGTCACCGCGGACTACTACTACAACGGCACCTTCTCCAGTGCCGAGCGGCATGTGCGCCACACGCTGGCCAACTCGCAGAGCGCGGCGATGCGGCGCCGCGTGCTGCAGTACGTCAACAGCGTCGACTGTCACGTCTGCGACGGCTCGGGCCTGCGCCCCGAAGCGCTCGCGGTGACGTTCGCGGGCCGAACCATCGCCGACCTGGTGGCGCTGCCGTTGACGACGCTGGCCGAGGTCCTGACGCTCGCGGCCACCAGAACCGAGTTCGCCGCGGCCTACGAGTCCACCGAGTCCGGCGAACACACCGAGGTCGCGACGATGATCGCCGCGGACCTGGTGGCCCGGATCGGGGTGCTCGTCGACCTCGGGCTGGGATACCTGAGCCTGAACCGTCGCACACCCAGCGTCTCCCCCGGGGAGCTGCAGCGTCTGCGACTCGCGACGCAACTGCGGGCCGGCTTGTTCGGGGTGCTGTACGTGCTCGACGAACCGTCGGCGGGTCTGCATCCCGCCGACGCCGAACCCCTTCTCGATGTGCTGGATCGGCTTCGGCGCGCAGGGAATTCGCTGTTCGTCGTCGAACACGACATGGATGTGGTGCGCCGCGCGGACTGGGTGGTCGACGTCGGTCCCGGCGCGGGGGAGTGGGGCGGGGAGGTGCTCTACAGCGGCCCGGTCGCGGGCCTCGCCGACATCGAGTCCTCGGTCACCCGGCGGTACCTGTTCACCGACGGGCCGCCGCCTCGGAGAGGGGCGCGAACACCCGCAGGCGCGATGCGGTTGCGCGGCATCACCTTCCACAACCTGCACGACGTCGACGTGGACATCCCGCTGGGCGCGTTCGTCGCGGTCACCGGCGTGTCCGGATCGGGCAAGTCGACGCTGGTGTGCAAAGTGCTCGGCGACGTGATGGCCCGGCAGTTGGGGAAGTCCGTCGACATCCCCGACGACGCCGGTGACGGTGAAACCGAACTGCTCGACATCGACATCGATGCCAGTGTGGGTGTGTCGGTCGAGGGTGCGGAGATGATCGATCGCCTCGTCACGGTGGATCAACGGCCCATCGGACGGACCCCGCGGTCCAACCTCGCGACCTACACCGGGTTGTTCGACGCCGTCCGAAAAGCGTTCGCCGACACGCCCGAAGCGCGCAAACGAGGCTGGAGCGCCGGCCGGTTCTCGTTCAACGTCGCCGAGGGACGCTGCGCCACCTGTCAGGGAGAGGGCTTCGTGGCGGTCGAGTTGCTGTTCCTTCCCGGCACGTACGCGACCTGCCCGGCGTGCGGCGGCGCCCGCTACTCCGACGAAACCCTGGAGGTCACCTACCGCGACCGCACCATCGCCGACGTTCTCGCGCAGACGGTGGACGAGGCCGCCGAGTTCCTGGCCGATCTGCCCGGTGCGGCAAGGAGTTTGACGACACTGCGCGACGTCGGGCTCGGGTACCTGCGGCTGGGGCAGCCGGCCACCGAACTGTCCGGCGGTGAGGCGCAACGCATCAAGCTGGCCACCGAGTTGCAGCGCGCCAAACGCGGCCACACCCTCTATGTGCTCGACGAACCCACCACCGGCCTGCACCCGGCCGATGTCGAACTGCTGGAACGTCAACTGCACCGTCTGGTCGACGCAGGCAACACCGTGGTGGTGGCCGAGCACGACATGTCGGTGGTGGCCGGGGCGGATCACGTCATCGACCTCGGGCCGGGCGGAGGGGACGACGGCGGCACCGTGGTGGCTGCCGGCACGCCCGCTGCGGTCGCGGCCTGCACCGAGAGCCGGACCGCGCCGTATCTGGCCGCATGCCTCACCCTGTGAATAACATGTGTGTAATTCGTTGTCGACGCAGTTCAGGGTGGTGCGGGGCTGTGGACAACCGAGTCAGGTGCCGTAGAGATGCAGTGCGCGGGCGGCTTCGGTGGCCACCTCGCCGGCGAGCGCCGAGATCGGCGGGCCGCCGCGCTGGTGGATGACATTCGCCAGGATGATCACGTAGGTGTCCGAGCCAGGGTCCAGCCACACCGAGACCCCGGTGAACCCGGTGTGGCCGAAGCTGCCGACCGGGAAGACCGTGCCGCGCGGTCGCGAATGGGCGGTGTCGATGTCCCAGCCGAGGCCCCGCAGGTCCTGTCCGGGGCGGGGCTGCTGTGGCGTGGTCATCAGTTCGACCGTGGCAGGCTGCAGCGGAAAAGCGCTGGGGCGGTTGGCCCGTCGATCAAGTAAAGCCTGCGCGAACAGGCCCAGGTCGTGGACCGTCGTGAACACCCCGGCGCTACCGGCCACCCCGCCCATGCGGCGGGCCGTCGGGTCGTGCACGGTACCGCGCAGGGGCAGGCCGAAGTGCGGGTTGATGCCCGGGGTGTCCCCGTCGAGCGCCGTCGGTGCGACGCGGGTCAGCAGATCGGTGCTCCAGGAGTCGGCCGGGCAGTCGTGCTCCGGCGCTGCGTCCGGATCAAAAACCAGCGCGTTACCCCGGATCTCGTGCGGGCCACACGCTTTCGCCACGGGCAGGTAGTACGTGTCGGACATGCCGAGCGGTGCGAAGACGTGATCGCGCACGTAGCCGTCCAGGGGTTCTCCGGTGATCTTCTCGACCAGCGCGCCCAGGATGATGAACCCGATGTCGGAGTAGTGGAACATCGCGCCGGGCTCGAACACCACCCACGCGCCCAGCGCCCGCTTGATGCCCTCGGCCTTGTCGGCGGCGGTCAACCCCCATGGGCCGTCCAGGCTCAGATCGCCTGCGATACCGGAGGTGTGGGTGAGCAGCATGCGCAACGTCACCCGGGCGCGGCGGGGATCCGCGGTCGGGTTGAAGTCCGGCAGGTAGGTCTGCACGGGCTCGTCGAGGCGGACCTTGCCCTGCTCGTGCAGCTGCAGGACGGCCGTCGTCGTCGCGATGCTCTTGGTCAGGGATGCCAGGTCGAAGAGGGTGTCCTCGGTCATCGGCTCGGCGGGTGCCGGTGCTCCGTCCCAACCCGGCTCGCCGTCGAGTTTGCGTGAACCGAACGCCCCGCGGAACACGATCTTGCCCGCGTGGCCGACCTGGACCACCGCACCCGGCAGCCGTCGTGCCGCGATGGCGTCGTCAACCAGGCGGGCGACGGCCGAGAAGTCATCCACCGGCGTCACGGGCGAGGTGACCTGAGTCGGGGACGCGGTCGGCGAGGCGATGGTGACCGGAGCCGCGGCATCCGGCGCGGGTGCGGGCTGACCGCAGGATGACGCCGCGGCGGCGACGACGGTGCAGAGCACCAGAAGGCGCGACCGGGACAGCCTCACCGATCGACGGTAACTCGCCGTGCGTAACGCAGTGGCGGCCTACAGCCCGTTTTTCCGCCGTGGCGTTACGTACGGCGCAGCCCGGCTCACACGAGGACCGAAAATTTCCGGAAAAATATCGCGAAAGCGCTTACGCAAGCGCTTGCGCGCAGTCTAGTGTGATGCAGAGCACGCGGCGCGCCCGGCGCCGCGCCGGGACGAGGGAGTCCAGATGTTCAGAAAGGTCACCAGAAACACCCGCACGGTTGGGGCTGTCCTCATGGCAGGCTCGCTGGTTCTCGGGATGACCGCCTGCGGCGGCTCCGGTTCGGACGGCGTCAAGGTCGGTCTGATCACCAAGACCGACTCGAACCCCTATTTCGTGAAGCTGCGGGAGGCCGCGCAGGCGCAGGCAGACAAGGACGGCGCCCAGTTGATCGCGGTCGCAGGCGCGTTCGACGGCGACAACGAAGGTCAGGTCACGGCCATCGAGAACATGGTCGGTCAGGGCGTGAAGGGCATCCTGATCACGCCGAACTCCTCCACCGGCGTGCTCGACGCGATCAAGAAGGCACGCGACGCGGGTGTCGTCGTCATCGCGCTCGACACCGCGACCGACCCCGAGGACGCCGTGGACGCCACCTTCGCCACGGACAACAAGGCCGCGGGCGTCAGCCAGGGCAAGTGGGTCAGGGCGGCCCTGGGCAATACCCCGCCCCAGGTCATCATGCTCGACGGAACCCCGGGCGGTACCGTCGACACCTTCCGCCACGACGGATTCCTCGAAGGTTTCGGTCTCACCGAGAACTCACCGGAGATCGTCGGCCAAGAGAACACCAACGGCGACCAGACCAAGGCGCAGACCGCCATGGAGAACCTGCTGCAGCGCGCCCCTGGCGTCAACGCGCTCTACACCATCAACGAGCCCGCCGCGGCCGGTGCCTATCAGGCGATCCAGGCGGCCGGTCGCGCAAACCAGGTCACCATCGGGTCCATCGACGGAAGCTGCACGGGCGTCGCGGATGTGAAGTCCGGAAAGATCGGCGCGACGGTCATGCAGTTCCCGGCGAAGATGGCCGAGCTGGGCGTGCAGGCCGTGGTCAAGTTCGCCCAGGACGGCACCAAGCCCAGCGGGTTCAACGACACCGGGTCGGAGCTCATCACCGACAAGCCGATGCCGGGGCTCCAGTCCAAGGACACCGCATGGGGCGAGCAGAACTGCTGGGGCTGAGATGACCGAGACCTCTGTGACCACCACCCCGGGGGCGGCGACGCCACCGCCACCGGCGGCCAAGCGGTTCCATGTGGGGACACTCCTGCGTGAACCGCTGGTCGGCCCGCTCGTCGCGCTCGTCATCGCGATCATCGTCTTCAGCTCGATCTCGGACTCGTTCCTCAACCCGCAGAACGTGTCGCTGATCCTGCAACAGTCGGTGGTCGTCGGCATCCTTGCCGTTGGCCAGACGCTGATCATCCTCACCGCGGGCATCGACCTGTCGATCGGTGCGGTGGCCGTGTTCGGCACGATCGTGATGGCCCAGACCGCCGGCGCCGGCGGGCCGTTCCTCGCACTGGGCGCCACGCTGCTGGTGTGTGTGGCGTTCGGCGCGATCAACGGCGGGCTGGTCACGACCCTGCGGCTGCCGCCGTTCATCGTGACCCTGGGAACGTTCACCGCGATCCTGGCCGGGACCAGGCTGCTCGCCGGCTCGGAGACCTACCGCGTGGAGTCCGGCCCGCTGACGTTCCTCGGCACGTCATTTCGCATCGGGTCGTTCTCGACGACGTACGGCGTTGTCGCGATGCTGCTGGTCTACGCCGTCGTGTGGTACGCGTTGTCCCAAACCGCTTGGGGCAAACACGTTTACGCCGTCGGCGGCAACCCGCAGGCCTCGAATCTGCTGGGCGTCAAGTCCGGTCGGGTGCTGTTCTCGGTGTACCTCGTCACCGGGGTGATCGCCGCGATCGCGGCCTGGGCCGCGTTGGGCCGCATCCCGAATGCCGACCCCAACGCGTACCAGAACGCCAACCTCGAGACCATCACCGCCGTGGTCATCGGCGGCACCAGCCTGTTCGGCGGACGCGGCGGCGTCGTCGGCACGCTGGTGGGCATGCTGATCGTCGCGGTGCTGCGCAACGGGCTCACCCAGGCCGGCGTCGACAGCCTCTACCAGAACATCGCCACCGGCATCCTGGTGATCGTGGCGGTCGCGGTCGATCAGTTCGCGCGCAGGAGGTCACAATGAGTGCACCGGTTCTCGAAGCCCGCGGACTCGTCAAGAGATACGGCAACGTCACCGCGATCAACGGTGCCGACTTCGAACTGCGCTCGGGGGAGGTCCTCGCGGTCGTCGGTGACAACGGAGCCGGAAAGTCCAGCCTCATCAAGGCTTTGGCAGGCGCGATCGTGCCCGATGCGGGGCAGATCCTGATGAACGGCGAACCGGTGTCGTTCCGCAACACCCGTGACGCCCGGGCCGCCGGTATCGAGACGGTCTACCAGGATCTCGCGGTGGTACCCGCCCTCGACATCGCGTCCAACCTGTATCTCGGCCGCGAGATCCGGCGAAAAGGAGTCGCGGGCAAGCTGTTCCGTCGGCTGGACATGCCCAGGATGCGGCAGGACGCGTCGCAGCACCTCGCCGACCTCAAGATCGGCATCAAGTCGGTGGGTCAGGCCGTGGAGACGCTGTCCGGCGGGCAGCGCCAAGGCGTGGCGGTGGCGCGCGCCGCGGCGTTCGGTCGCGGTGTGATCATCATGGACGAGCCGACCGCTGCCCTCGGCGTGCGGGAATCCGGTCAGGTCATCGACCTGATCAAATCGATCCGCGACCGCGGCATCCCGGTGGTGCTCATCAGCCACGACATGCCGCACGTGTTCGAGGTGTCCGACCGGATCCACATCCACCGACTCGGGCAACGTGCCGGAGTCGTCGACCCGAAGAAGCGCTCGATGTCCGAGGTCGTCGCGCTCATGACCGGTGCGGAGGAGCCGACCGATGAGGAACGCGCCGGTCTCTGAAGACGGCCCTGAGGCGGCCCCGGTCGGGGTTTTCGTTGGGCTGGCGACGCTCGACGTCATCCACCGCATCACGAAACCGCCTGAGGCGAACGAGAAGACCACATCGACCGCGCAATTCGTCGCAGCAGGCGGGCCCGCGGCAAACGCCGCGATCACCTTCGCCGCATTGGGCGGGCAGGCGACCCTGGTGACCGCCCTCGGCGACGATCCGGTTGCTGATCTGATCCGCGCCGACCTCGCCGCGCACGGCGTCGGCGTCGTCGACGCGGCTGCGGGGACGACCCGGACGGTGCCGGTCTCGTCCGTCGCGGTCGTCGAATCCACCGGCGACCGGTCGGTGGTCTCGGCCGACGCCGTGACGTCGGACGCATCACCACCGGACGACCTCGATGATCTTGTGGCACGTGCCGATGTGGTTCTCGTCGACGGTCACCACCCGGTGATGGCCCGTGCCGCCGTGCGCCTCGCGGCAGCGCGGGGAATCACCGTCGTCGTCGACGCCGGCCGGTGGAAACCGGTGATGGCCGACCTCGTCCCGTACGTCTCGGACATGGTGTGCTCCGGCGACTTCCGCGCACCCGGGGCCGACAGTTCGGCGGCCACGGCCGCGGCCCTGCTCGGCGACGGGGTGCGCACCGTGGTCATCACTCACGGCGGCGACCCCGTCACCTGGTGGTCCTGCGGTGAGTCAGGTTCCGTTGCGGTGCCCGAGGTGCGGGTCGTCGACACCCTGGGTGCCGGCGACGCCTTCCACGGGGCCTATTCCTACTATTCGACCTGGCCGGACAGCGCAGTTGCCGAACGCATCGATCGCTCGTCACGCGTGGCGGCATTACGGTGTTCGGTGGTCGGGCCACGCGCGTGGCTGAGCAAACTCTCCGGCCTGGCAGCCGAAGAGCAGATCGGAAAGCGAGAACGGTGACCAACGTGCAGGACGTGCAGGAGGCCACACTGGACCAGCTGGTCGAGTGGGCGAAAGCACTCGTCGTCCCAGGCGAACGCCGCATCCTCGGCCTCACCGGCGCTCCGGCCGCCGGGAAGTCCACCGTCGCCGAACAACTCGTCGCCGCGCTGGGATCCGACACGGCCGTGCTGGTCCCGATGGACGGTTTCCACCTCGCCAACGAGGTGCTGATCGACCTCGGTCGCCGCGACCGCAAGGGCGCCCACGACACCTTCGACGACGGCGGGTACGCCCGGTTGATCGCGACCCTGCGGGCGCAGCGGGTCGGCGACCCGGTGGTGTACGCACCCCGGTTCCACCGCGAGATCGAGGAGTCGATCGCCTCATCGATTCCGGTTCCCGCCACGGTGCCGCTGGTGGTCACCGAGGGCAATTACCTTCTGCTGCAACGCGATGCGTGGCCGCAGGCACACGCCTGCATCGACGAGGTGTGGTTTCTGATGCTCGAGACCGAGGTCCGCCACGACCGGCTGCGGCGCCGCCATGAGGCATTCGGGAAATCCCCCGAGGACGCCGAGCGCTGGGCCCTCGGCCCCGACGAGCGCAACGCCCAGTTGATCGAGTCGACCGCGAGTCGAGCGGACCGGATCGTACGACTTCAATGACCACGATGGACGACGTCGCGCGTCTGGCCGGCGTTTCGGCATCCACGGTGTCGCATGTCCTCAACGGCACCCGCAAGGTGAACGACGAGACCCGGCTGCGCGTCGAGGAGGCGATCGAGAAAACCGGGTACCGGCGCAACGTCGTCGCACGGGCGCTCGCCGCCGGCCGCACGAACACGGTCGGTCTGTCGATCTCCGCGTTGACCAACCCGTACTTCGGGAGCCTGGTCTATGCCGTGGAACGGGCGCTGTCGGACGCCGGCTATGTGCTGATCGTCGGTGATTCGCACGACCAGGCGGAGTCGGAGAAGCGGGTGGTCGATTCGCTTCTGGACCGCAAGGTCGACGGCATGATCGTGGCCCCCGCGGCCGGCTCGGAGCGGACCGTCCTGCCCGAGATCATCCGCACCCGAACACCTTTGGTGCTCATCGACCGCGGAGCCGATATCGAAAGCGACCAGGTCGGCCCGGAGAACACCGCGTCGGCCCGCGCGTTGACCGAGCATCTGCTCGACATCGGACACCGGCGCATCGCGGTGGTGCGGGGCTTGGCCGGGATCTCCTCCACCACAGAGCGGTTCGACGGTTACGCCGCCGCGCTCGCCGGCCGCGGCGTCGACCTCGATCCCGAACTGGTCGTCGACGGCGAATCCAACACCGATGCCGCCGAACGCGGGGTGCACGCGTTGATGTCGAGGGCGAACCGGCCGACCGCGGTGGTGTCCATGAACAACGCCATGACCATCGGTACCCTCAAGGCGATCCGCCGTCTGGGCCTGACGATTCCGGCCGACGTCGCGTTCGTCTGCTACGACGACTTCGAATGGTCGGATCTGTTCGAGCCCAAGCTCACCGCGGCGGCACAGGATGTCGAGACAATCGGTGCCACCGCGGTCGAACTGCTGCTGCGCCGCATCGGTGGCGACGAGACCGCACCCCAACACATTCGCGTGCCGACGACGTTCCACCACCGCAATTCGTGTGGCTGCACCTGACGACCCAGACCCACGACCTACCCTGCGGCGCGAACGTCACCGACCGTCGCGGAGAAAGTCCAGGAGCACTTTGGCCAGCTCGGTCGGGTTCTCCTCGGCCGGGTAGTGGCCCGCACGATCGATGACAGCTGTCCTGACGTCGGCGGCGACCTTCCTCATGGTCGAGATGCTGTGACCCGCTTGGCCTCTGCGGCCTTCGACCGCCAGTACCGGCATGGTGAGCTTCGTCCTGCCGAGTTCGCGATTGTCGGCGCGGTCCTGGGGCAGGGCACGGTAGTGAGCGAAAGAGCCGCGTAGCCCGCCCGGTTGTGCCATCGCCCGCGCGTACTCGTCGAGGGCGTGCGACTCGACCGACGTCGGATCGACCACCCCTACGGTCGTGCGACGCATCCAGTACTCGATCAAAAGCCGCTCCCGGCCACGGACCAGATCCTCGGAGATGTCGCCGGCCATGTTGAAACCGAAGTGCCAACTGCCGCCGTTGGCCACGTCCATGAGCTCCTCTTGGCCGAAGGCGGGCAGGCTGCTCTCGATGAAGGTCATCGTCCGCGTGTTCTCCGGCCATTGCGCCGCATACGCGTACGCCACGGCAGCACCGATATCGTGACCGACGATGTGAACCGGTGCGTCACCGAGCATCTCGACCAGACGGCGAATGTCGCGGGCCACCGTCTTCTTGTCGTAGCCGTCTGCCGGTTTCGACGTGTCACCACACCCGCGCAGGTCCGGCGCGACAACGGCGAAATCCGCACTCAACAGCGGAATCACCTTGCGCCAGGCGTACCAGGTTTGCGGCCAACCGTGGAGCAGGACCACCGGATCACCGGTGCCTGCCGTGACGTAATGGAGTTTCACGTCGTCGAAGTACATGCTGTCGTGAACCACGTTCACGGCGCGGGACGTCATGATGTCGGGCCTCGCTGCAGGAACTTCTCGAGCTCGGTCAGGACCACATCGGGACGCTCCTCCACCACCCAGTGGCCGCAATCGGGGATCGAGCCGCCTGTGACGTCGGTTGCGAGTTCGCCCAGCATGTCGAGCATTTTCGGGCCCCAGCGATCCGAGCCGCCCAGCGCGAGGACAGGAATGGTCAGGGGGTCCTCGGCCAGCCTGCGATTGTCGGCGTCGTCCTGGGCGAAGGCGCGGTACCACTCGAGCGCGCTGCGTGTCGCGCCGGGCTGAGCCAAGGCGTGCGCGTAACGCTCGATCGTGTGCTCGCTGAACGCGTCGTGATTGACGGTACGGCTACGGAGGAAGTATTCGACGTATCCGCGTTCGCGTCCTGCGATGAGAAACTCCGGAACGTCGCGGCACTGATGAAAGGCGAAGTGCCACGCCAACGGATCGGTGACGACACTGTCCCACACCGATGTTCCAGGAAGCGCGATGTCGAACACCGCGAGCCTGGTGACGGTATCCCGATGCGTTGCGGCCCAGGCGTAGGCGACCATGGCGCCGATATCGTGTCCCACCACCTGAACGGTGTCGAAGCCCAGCGCCGCGCGCAGCGCGTCGAGCTCTGCGGCCATGGTGACCTTGTCATAGCCGAGCGGAGGCTTGGACGAACCGCCTGCACCCTTGAGATCCACGGCGACAACGGTGTGGTGGCGGGCCAGGTCCTCCATGACAGGGGTCCATTCGTGCCATGTCTGCGGGAAGCCGTGGATGAGGAACACCGCCGGACCGGCACCCATGACAACCGCATGCAATGAGACGTCGGGTTTCACCCGGTGCATGACATGGCGGACGGGTAGCGCAAGCGACGAGGACACGGTCAGACTCCTTCTCGGGTAATGGACGTCGAGTCGACGCCGGTGGTGGCGGTAGCCACGGGCAACTCACGAAGCGCTCGAACATGCAATTTTCTGACCGCTTTCGGCCGCTTGCCGCGCGGTCTCGACCAGGGCCAGGCTGACTGCGGCATCCTCCACCGTGACCAGTGGCGCGGATTCACCTCGCGCCACCGAGATGAAGTGCTGCAGCTGCCGGGTGTATGAGTCGCCGGCGTCGATGGCCGCGTAGCGCCGGGACAGTGGGCGATACCAGTTGGATTCGCCGTCGTGGTAGAAGTGCTGCAGTTGCGGAAACGAAAGAGATCCCGTTGTTCCCGCGATCGACCACGGGGGAGCGTCCGGAGTGAACGGGAATTGCTCGTCGTCCTGTGTCGCCTGATCCCAACCCCATGGTGCGACAGCGGCATCGGACAGGATGAATGTGCCGATGGCGCCGTTGGTGAATCTGACGACGACGGCCGCGGTGTCTTCGACCTCGAATCCGCGCAGGGCGGTGCTGCTGACGGCTTGGATCGTGGCCACCTCACCGAACAGGTACCGGGCCAGATCGAGCTCGTGGACCAGGTTGATGAGCATCACCCCGCCGCCCGGTTCGCGACGCCACCGCTGGTCGAAGTAATCATCGGACTTCCTGGTCAACCACATCCCGTTGACGGCGACGAGGCGGCCGATGGCCCCACCGGCGATGAGCTCGCGGGCCTTCGCCACCGCCGGATGGTGTCGGCGATGATGGCCGACCAGCACCACACCGCCCGATTCGTGCACTGCCGCTGCCAGACCGGCGGCGTCCGCCGCGCTGACCGCCACGGGCTTCTCCAGCAGTGCGGGAATACCGCCTTCGATCGCCGCGAGGGTGGTCTCGACATGAGCGCTGTTCGGGTTGGCGATGATGACGGCATCGATGCCCGGCGCATGGAGCAAGTCGCGGTAGTCGTGGTAGTGCGGCACACCGAGACGGTTCGCCAACGTCTGGGTGAACGGATCCGCTATGCCCACCACGGTCGCGTCCTGCTCGCGGGCGATGTACTGGGCGTGTTTCGTGCCCATGACACCGCCGCCGATGACACCGATACGCAGCGGCTGCGCAACCATCATCTGCCCTTCTATCCGACGCTCGTGACGAATGTGAACCGGCCGTCCTGCATGACCCAACCCGCCTCGGCGAGTATTCCCACTGTGGAGAACATGATCTCCTCGGCCACCACGGGCAGCGGAAGACGTTCCAGCGCATCCGATATCGGTTCGACCGACACCGGAGGCAACGTCGTGGTTGCTGCGCCGATCGCATCCAGGAACCCGACGATGTCCAACGTGCCCCTGCCGGGGTAGGTGCGCAGATGCCGGGCCTCGCGGGAGAGCTGTACGCCATGGCGGTCGGTGACATCCGAAAGCTGTATGGCCGCAATGTGTTCGAGAAGATCACCGGTGATCTCCACGGGGTTTCCGCCGGATCGGAAGAAGTGGACCACATCCAGGAGCACCCTGGCGTTGGCAGCGCCGGTGCTGTTGGCCAGGTCCACCGCCTGCCGGACGTTCGTGACTTGGCTGTAGGGCATGAACTCGAAGGCGACCGGCGTCGGGTGCAGCCGCTCACAAACCGCCGCGAACTCGGCGAGGATGCGTGAGTATTCACCGGCGAAGGCGGCGACGTGAACCCGATCGGGGTTCAGCGTGCGGCTGAGATCCTCGACCAGAGAGTTCGCGTGCCGCACCGGGCCCCCGTCGCCCAGTCGGATCAGTTCGAGTTCGGCGACGCGCAGCCCCGCGTCGGCCACTCGTCGGCCGATTTCGTCGAGTCCGATGCCTCGTTCCAGGGCGGATACGCACTGGCCCACGGTGAGGCCGATACCGGTGAAACCGCTCGAAGAAGCGGCGTGGACGATGTCGGGAAAGGGCCGGTCCCGGAAACTGATGGCGCCCATCGACAGGTGGGCAGGGCTGGCTGAGGGCGGGGTGTCCGGCATGAATACGAAGCTAGAAGGACACACCGGGACAAGTCGATCCCGGGCTGCCGTTCAGTGGCAGCGGTGCGGAACCCCGCCGCACGTCCCGCCGACCTGCGCCACGACCGGTCGGCATCGGGTCAGGGATTCACCGGTTGATGCCGACCGGGCGGGTGTGGCGTCAGCTCGCGACCAGGTAAACCGCCGACGCGAGCACGAACGACATGAAGCCGATCGCGGTCGCGACGACCGTCCAGGTCTTCAACGTGGTGAGCGTGTCGAATCCGCAGAACCGGCCGATCAGCCAGAAACCGGAATCGTTGACGTGCGAGAAGGTGATCGAGCCCGCGGCGATGCCGACGACGACCGCGGCCAGCGCGACGCCGCCGAGGTTCATCTCCGTGACGGCCGGGGCCATGATCGAACCCGTGGTGGTGGCCGCGACGGTCGCCGAGCCCTGCGCGATGCGGAAGGCGATCGCGATCAGGAAGCCCGCGAGGATGACCGGCAGGCCGAGGGCGTCCAGGCCGTCGGCGAGGGTCTTGCCGATCCCGGTCTCGGTGAGGATGCGGCCGAAGGCACCACCCGCACCGGTGATCAGGATGATCGAACAGACCGGCGCCAGCGCGTCGTCGACGAGGTTCTCCAACAGCCCGCCGATCCGTTCGCCGCGGCGTCGGCGCGGCCGGATGTAGAGCAGCACCATCGCCAGCAGGACGCTGATCAACAACGCCATCGAGGTGGTGCCGATCAGACGCGAAAGCTGGTAGGCGATATTGTCTTTCGTCACCGCGCCGTCGGCCTCGAGGGTCGAGAAGACGGTGTTGAAGAAGATCAATACCAACGGCAGCAGCAGGACGAGGATCACGGTCCAGAACCCGGGCCGTTCGTCTTCCGGATAGTCCTTGGGTTCGCCGAGCAGCGACGGCACCGGCATGTTCGGGTAGCGCTTGGCGATGATCAGGCTGAGCCGGTAGCCCGCGAGGTACCAGGTTGGCAGGCCGACGAGCAGGGCCACGATCACCACCATGCCGACGTCGGCGCCCATCACGGTTGCCGCGGCGGTCGGTCCCGGATGCGGTGGGGTCAGCGCGTGCATCATCAGGAACGCGCCGATGGACGGCAGCACGTACAGCATGAAGGATCCGCCGAGGCGTCGGGCCACCGTGTAGATGATCGGCAGCATCACGATGAAGCCGGCGTCGAGGAAGATCGGGAACGCGTAGAACAGCGACGCCACGGCGAGCGCGAGCGGTGCCTTGCGCTCGCCGAAGCGGTCGAGCATTTTGTCGGCGAGAACCTGTGCCCCGCCCGTCATCTCGACGAGTCGCCCGAGGACGGCACCGAAACCGACGAGTAATGCGACGGTGCCGACGGTGTTACTGAAGCCGGCGATGACGACGTTGATGACGTCGCCCATGCTGATGCCTGCGGCCAGGCCGGTCAGCACACTGACCACGATCAGCGAGAAGAAGGCGTGCAGCCTGACCTTGATGATCAGGAAGAGCAGAACCGCGATGGCGACAAGCGCAATGACGATCAACAGAGCGGCAGGCCGCTCCGCAAGGGCTATCTCGTCCATGGGGACCCTTCGTTTTTATTGAGCGGGAGGGCGGCCGTCGGTGGGCGACGGCCGGTCGAGCGGTGTCAGGCTCCCTTCGGGGCGGGGCCGAGTTCACGCAGCAACTGGCCCATGCGGGAGTACGCCTTGTTGCGGTACGCGATGACCGCGGCCTTGGTGTCGTCGTCGAAGTCGCCGGTCCACCCCTTGCCGTTCTTGGTGCCGTGGCGGCCGGCGTCGACGTTGTCGGTGAGGAGCTTCGGGGTGGCCATGCGCTCACCGAACTCGTTCTCCAGTGTGCGGAATCCCTTGACGTACACGTCGAGTCCGGCCTGATCGGCGATGGCGAACGGGCCGAAGAAGCCGAGTCGGAATCCGAAGGTGGTGCGGACGATGGTGTCGACGTCCTCCTTTGTGGCCACGCCCTGTTCGACGATCAGCGTCGCCTCCTTGAGCAGGGCGTACTGCAGGCGGTTCAGCGCCATGCCGGGTGTGTCGGCCACCTGGGCGCCCTCACGCCCGGCCCGCACCAGGAGGTCCTTCACCGAGTCGATGACTTCCTGGGTCGTGGCCTCGCCCGCGACGAGTTCGACTCCGGGAATGAACGGTGCCGGGTTGGAGAAGTGCACGGTGAGGAACCGCTCGGGGTTGGTGACCGCTTCGACGAGCACCTTCACCGGGATGGTGGACGTGTTGGTGCCGATGATCGCGTCGGGGCGGGCGCTGGCACATACGCGTGCCAGCACGTCCTTCTTGACGTCGGGATCCTCGAAGACGGCCTCCATGACGAAGTCGACGTCGGCTACGGCGGCCTCCAGGCTTTCGCCGGCCGTGAGGTTGCTCATGATCGTGTCGGCGCTGCCAGGGCCGAACAGGCCCTGCTCCTCGAATTCCCTTGCCTCCCGGTCCAACCGCTTGAGCGCTTCGTGGGTGGCTTCGGCGTTGACGTCGGCGATCTGGACCTTGAACCCGTTGAGGGCCAGGACCTGGGCGATCCCGCCGCCCATGTAACCGGCGCCGACGACTGTGACGGTGTTGATCTTGCGCATGAGATGTCCCTCGGATGTGGTGGATCAGGCGAGTGCGGAGGTGAGGACCTGCAGGATGTACTCCCGGTTCTCGGCGCACACGCCCAGAGAATCGGAGCCGTAGTGCTCGCAGCAGAACGGTCCGGAGTAGCCGAGTTCGAGTGCGAGACGGATGATCTGGCGGTAGTTGACGTAGCCGTACTTCAACGGCAGCGGCGCGGAGCTGTAGGCGCCGGTCGCCGGGTCGAAGTCGCGCGAGTAGTTCTTGATGTGCCAGAAGTTCGAGTACGGAAGCACTTTGGCGTACATCTCGGACGGGTGCGGCATGGGCCGGTGCAGCCGGACCAGGTTCCCCAGGTCGGGGTTGAGCCCCACCGCGTCGTGGTCGACGTCGCGGATGAACGCCACCGCGTCGTCCGGCGTTCCGATGTAGGTGTCCTCGTACATCTCCAGGCTGAGCTGGATGCCGTTGGTGCGGGCGTGGTCACCGAGCTCCCGGACGCGTTCGATCGCCAGGTCCCGCAGGGCGGGGTCGTCGACGTGCCCCTGCACCAACCAGAACCAGATCTGCTCGTTCTGCTCGGGGGTGAGCGCCTGCATGAAGCCGGTGTTGACGATGGTGGCGCCGAACGAGGGGGCCAGGTCGATGAGGCGGTGAGCGTCGGCGAGGTTCTGCTCGCCGTTCTCGACGTCGACGACGGAGTTGCGGGTCATGGAGATCGACGAGATCGCCAGGCCCTCGTCGCGCAGGACGGTGCGGAACTCCTCGATGCGGCGGTCCGACAGCGCGGCGAGCGGAACCCAGGCGTCGGTCGGGTCGATGTGGTCGAAGCCCAGTTCACGGACCTGTCGCAGTTGCTTCGCCCACACGCCGGCCGGGGCGTCCTTGATGTGGCCGCCGTCGGGCGCTCGGTTGCCGAATCCCAGCATGTTCGCCGCGATCGGCCAGGTGTGAGCAGAGTACATCCCTGGTCCTCCAAGTGGTTTGTGTCACAACGTGCCTGTTAAATCACATAGGATATAGGGATGTGGGCGTGCCGTGTCAACGCCGTCTCGGCCCCGGTTAGACTTCGCTGATTCACGCGATATCCGCAGCGATATTCGCGGTGACGTGGAAGCCGACCTGGAAGCAGTCTTGAACGCAGATCCGGAAGCAGACCTGGAAGCGGGCCGGGAACCCGAGGGGGACCCGAGGCCGGTCCGCAGCACGCTCGTCGACCAGGTCTATGAGCGGCTGATGGAGCTGGTCCTCGACGGCACCCTGACGGCGGGAGATCCGGTCAGCATCGACGGAACCGCCCGTCACCTGGGCGTTTCGCAGACTCCGGTGCGTGAGGCGCTGGCCCGCATGGAGTCGACGGGCCTCGTCGTCCGGGTCGCGATGCGCGGATACCGGGTGCCGGAGATGCCGGATGCCAAGGAGATCGCCGACATCATGGACGCCCGGTTGCTGATCGAGCCCCAACTGGCCGAACTGGCCTGCGCGCACGCCGATCCGCCATGGCTGGATGCGCTGGCGCAGGCGATCGACGAGCAGGAGAGGGCGCCGCACACCGCGGACGCCCCGGCGATCAGGAAGTACCATCGTGCCGACGAGCAGTTTCACAGGCTGATCGCCGAACGCGCGGGTAACGCGGCACTTCTGCGCGCCTACGACGCGCTGGGCGGGCACGGCCAGCGGTTCCGGCTGTTCATCGGAGTGGGTGTGCAGGATTCCGATTCCGCGATCGCCGAGCACCGGGAACTCCTTGCCGCGTTCCGGCGCGGGTACGGGCCCGAGGTGTACCGCATCATGCACGCCCACATCAGCGGCGTGAAGGAACGCGCGTTGTCCGAGCAGGCTCAGGCCGGGCTCGCGCGGACGGCCCGGATGGGTCGCCTGCGCTGATCGACCGCGGCTCGACACACCTGACTTGGTGAGCAAAATCCTATAGGATTGAGTTGCGCCGACCGCATCACTGTGTCCGCTGCGCGCTGACCGGACCCCACTCCGAAGGGCGGAACATTGACGTACCTCCTGAACTCCGCGGACGACTTCGCCGACGAGGCGGTACGCGGCCTCGTCGCGGCCAACCCCGATCTGCTCACCGAGGTCCCCGGCGGCGTCGTCCGGTCGACCGAGACGCCCAAGGGGCAACCCGCGCTCGTCATCGGCGGCGGATCCGGCCACTACCCGGCCTTCGCCGGATGGGTCGGCCCGGGAATGGGCCACGGCGCCCCGTGCGGCAACATCTTCTCCTCGCCGTCGGCCTCCGAGGTGTACTCCGTGGTGCGCAACGCCGAGAACGGCGGCGGCGTCATCCTCGGGTTCGGCAACTACGCGGGTGACGTCCTGCACTTCGGCCTCGCCGCGGAGAAGCTGCGCCACGAGGGCATCGACGTGCGCATCGTGACCGTCAGCGACGACATCGCCTCCAACAGCCCGGACAACCACCGCGACCGACGCGGCGTCGCAGGCGATCTGCCGGTGTTCAAGATCGCCGGTGCCGCAATCGAATCCGGTGCCGATCTGGACGAGGCCGAGCGGGTGGCGTGGAAGGCCAACGATGCGACCCGCTCGTTCGGCGTGGCCTTCGAGGGGTGCACCCTGCCCGGCGCCACCGAACCGCTGTTCCACGTCGAAAAGGGTTGGATGGGCGTCGGACTCGGCATCCACGGCGAACCCGGTGTCCGCGACAATCGCCTCGGCACCGCGGCCGAGGTCGCCGACATGCTGTTCGACGAGGTGACGGCGGAGGAGCCCGCGCGCGGCGAGAACGGGTACCACGGCCGGGTGGCGGTGATCCTCAACGGCCTGGGCACGGTGAAATACGAAGAGCTGTTCGTCGTGTACGGACGCATCGCCGAACGCCTTGCACAGCAAGGGTTCACCGCCGTGCGGCCGGAGGTGGGGGAGTTCGTCACCAGCCTCGACATGGCCGGTGTGTCGCTCACCATGGTCTTCCTCGACGACGAACTCGAACGGCTGTGGACCGCACCGGTCGAGACCCCGGCCTACCGGCGCGGCGCGATGCCTGCAGTGGACCGCACCCCGCGCACCGCGATCTGGGACGCCGCGGAGACGAAGATCCCGCAGGCGAGCGAGGACTCACGCGAATGCGCCCGCGCGATCGCGGCGGTACTCGAAACCTTCGAAAAGGTGTGCGCCGACAACGAGTCCGAACTCGGCCGCATCGACGCGGTCGCCGGCGACGGAGACCACGGCCAGGGCATGGCGTTCGGTTCGCGCGGGGCCGCACAGGCCGCGCGCAACGCCGTGGAACACGACGCCGGCGCGCGCACCACGCTGCTGCTGGCCGGGCAGGCCTGGGCCGACGCGGCGGGCGGAACCTCCGGCGCCCTGTGGGGAGCGGCACTGACCAGCGCCGGAGGCGTCTTCACCGACACCGACGGCGCGGGTGACCAGACCGTCGTCGACGCCGTCTACGCAGGCATCGACGCCATCCTGCGGCTCGGCGGCGCACAACCGGGCGACAAGACCATGGTCGACGCCGCGGTGCCGTTCCGCGATGCACTCCGGCAGGCCTTCGACACCCAGGCCGGTCCCGCGATCACCAGCGCCGCGCAGGTGGCGCGCGAGGCCGCCGAGAAGACCGCCGACTTCACCGCGCGGCTGGGCCGCGCCCGGGTACTCGGCGAAAAGAGCGTCGGCACACCGGATCCCGGGGCAGTGTCGTTCGCGCTGCTGATGAATGCCCTGGGCGAACACCTCACCCGATAGACGAGAACAGGAGACAACCATGGCGCTGAGAATCGTCATCGGCGGCGACAACGCCGGCTTCAGGTACAAGGAGGCACTGCGCAAGGACCTCGAGTCCGACGCGCGCGTGGCCAGCGTCGAGGACGTCGGCGTCGCAGGTGTGGACGACGACACGTCCTACCCGAATGTTGCGGTCGCGGCGGCCGAAAAGGTCGCCCGCGGCGAAGCCGACCGTGCGTTGTTGATCTGCGGCACCGGGCTCGGCGTGGCGATCGCCGCCAACAAGGTCAAGGGCATCCGCGCGGTCACCGCCCACGACATCTACTCCGTTCAGCGGTCCGTCCTGTCGAACAACGCGCAGGTGCTCTGCATGGGCGAGCGGGTGGTGGGACTGGAGCTCGCACGCACCCTCGTCAAGGAATGGCTCGGCCTGGAATTCGACCCGCAGTCCGCTTCTGCCGCCAAGGTCAATGACATCTGTGCGTACGAGGGTGCCTGACCCGCGGGCGCTCGGCGCCGCGCAGCTGTGGATCGGCACCAGCTGGAAGATGAACAAGGGGCTCGCCGAGTCCCGGCGCTACGCCCGTGGGCTCGCAGACTACGTCGAAGCGAACCCGATGACCGGCGTGCAGCCGTTCATCATCCCGTCGTTCACCGCGCTGGCCACCACACGTCACGAGCTGGGTGACGAGTCGCCGGTGCTGGTCGGGGTGCAGAACGCGCACTGGGAGGACCACGGGGCGTGGACCGGTGAGGTGTCGGTCGCGCAGGCCAAGGACGCCGGGGCGCAGCTCGTCGAGATCGGTCACTCCGAGCGTCGCGAGCATTTCGGCGAAACCGTCGAGACCACGCGGCTGAAGGTGGCCGCGGCCCTGGAGCACGGTCTGGTGCCGCTGCTGTGCATCGGCGAGAGCGCCGAGACCAAGCGTGCCGGTGAGTCGTCGCGATTCATCCTGGATCAGGCCGCAGGCGCGCTCGACGGTCTCACCGACGAGCAGCTGGGCCGCGTTCTCATCGCATACGAGCCCATCTGGGCGATCGGCGAGAACGGCCGCCCGGCCACCGTCGAGGAACTGCGCCAGCCGTTCGCCGACCTGGGGCGCGAATACGGCGGCCGCACACTGGGTTTGCTCTACGGCGGATCGGTCAACCCCGACAACGCCGAGGATCTGCTCGGCATCGAACACGTCACCGGGTTGTTCATCGGCCGAGCCGCCTGGCAGCTGCCCGGATACCTGCGGATCCTGGAGATGGCCGCGGCTCACCCCAAGGCGAGTGCCGTCACCGGGTAGGGCGCTGCTCCAACCGTGACGGTGACGCCACTTGTCGGTGGCCGGTGCTACTCATGTGGGCCAAACACCGACACGGAGGTAAATCATGACGCGGAGTGCGCCGGTCAAGGTCGTCAGGGACCGTCTCGAGCTGGGCCCGGTGACGGTGACGTTCCAGCGGACCCTGCGCATCCCCGAGGTGGGTCTGCATCCGCTGCCACCCGGTCTCGGCCGGTTCCCGCTGCGCCGTGTCGAGGACTATCCGGACACCGCACCCGCGCAGTGGCTGGAACGCGGCGGTGTCATGCTGCCGATCTACCAGCGTGAGGCGATGTGGTTGTCGTTCGACTCCGATGAGCCCGCCGCGCTGCAGGTCGGCGTGGGCAAGGTGTGCGCGGTCAGCGGCCTGCCGTGGGTCGACCGGCTGATCGGTGACCCGCAGAACTACGTTGCCCTGCCCCGTCAGCCGTGGCTCGACGGCATCAACGCAGGCGACGGGTTCATCCGCCAGTTCGTCGCGGTGCCCCTCGGGTCGGGCGCCACCGTCGAAGGGCAGGTCACCGGCGAGGAGAAACACGGCGGGATCCAGTTCCGCGCGGTCGGTTTGACCGACGAAGCCCTTGAGAGGTGGCGGGCCGAACAGGCCGCCCGCCGGGAGGTGCTGCCGGTCGCCGAGGATTGCGGCGGCGGTCCACTGCTGGGCGCCCCGGCCGGTGCCGACATGGGTCTGGGCGCCGGCGGCCGGATGCGCCAGGAGGTCTACGCCGACGAGCGTCCGCTCACCGATTACGCCGACGGCGATGCGTTGCGGGTGTTCGTGCACCTGTGCTCGGCTGCGCAGTGGACCGCCATCACCGGTGAGGTGCCGCCGTCGACGCCGGTCGACCGGGAGGCCTATGTCCGCAGCGGCCTGCCGTGGTTCGACTACTACGACGCCGACGCGCGTGACCTGGCGGCCTCCGAGGTGCTGTCGCGGGTGAAGAGCGTCGGGGAAAAGCTTGAGATCGACGATGATCCGTTCGTGCCGGTCAAACCCGGCACGGTGGTCCCGATCGGTGGTGCGAGCGCGGACACGGTAACCGACGGGACGTGGTGAGCGGTGCGGCGTGATCACGGAAGCGCCTCGATGACGCCGTGCCCGACGAACGAGACGTCGCCGCCGACCTTGACCATCGCGACGCGGCCGGCGGTGCCCTCGGGGAGTACCCGCAAGGCGCTGGGACGACCGGTGTACTGCCCCTGCCGCAGCACGAAGGACTCGCCGCCGCCGGCGAGGCCGTGGCGGAGGCGGTAAGCGCCGATCACGCCCGCGGCGCTGCCCGTCGCGACGTCCTCGATGATGCCGTCGTTGTTCCAGTGCCGTACCTCGACGGCGGATTCGTCGAACAACACCGCGAACTGGGCGCCGAAGCCACGCAACATCTCGGTGATGTCCCGGGATATCCGGGCCCGCTCCAGGGTGCCCGGGCGGACCGGGACGATCAGGTAGCGAAGCCCGGTGCTCACAACCTCCATGGGCAGGCTCGAGGCGAGATCATCCGGCGCAAGGTTGAACGCCGCAGCGACCCGATCGCGGTCATCCACCCGGCCCAGGAACTCCGGAGCGCCCTGATCGAGCACACCTGAGTAGCCCGCGGCCGTGGGTTCTGTGGTGATCTGGACTGTCGTGGCGGCCAGGCGGAACCGCCAGGTGTGTGGCGTGCCGATGCCGGAGCGTCTGTGCAGCACCGCGGCCGCGCCGATGATCGGATGCCCGGCGAACGGCAGTTCGTCGAACAGATCGAAGATCCGTGCCCGCACGGTATCCGGCTCATCGGTGGGCTGGAGAAAAATCGCTTCGAAATGCCGCATCTCCTGGGTGATGCGCAGCATCTGTTCGCCGCTGACTCCGCGGGCATCGGGAAACACCGGCAGGCTGTTGCCGCCGAACGGAACTCGGCTGAAGACGTCGACGTGGCTGTAAGCGAGATCCATGGAATCTCAGTGTTCCACGCGGTTCCACGCGCCGGGTAATCTGCGGATGTGCGGCTGAGTACAGCACGGCGCGACCAGGTTTTCGACGCGGTCGCCCACGAACGCCGCAGCATCGCGGATCTGATCGACAGCTTCACGCCGGAGCAGTTGGCGACGCCCAGCCTGTGCGGTGGATGGGACGTCAAGACCGTGGCCGCGCATCTGGTGAGCGATTTCTCCGACGGTTTCTGGGGCTTTCTCGCCAGCGGCATCCGGCACCGCAACATCGACAAGGGCATCGACGCCCTGGCCCGTCGGCGCGCGCAAGCCTCCGCGGCCGAGATCGCCGACATGTTGCGCACCCAGGCGGATTTCCGGCTCAGCCAGCCGATCACCGGCCCGTTGTCCGGACTCACCGACGTGCTGGTCCACGGCGCCGACATCCGCATCCCGCTGGGGCTTGCGCACCTCCCCGACCCCGACCACGTCGGGTGGGTCCTCGATTTCCTCACCAGCCGAACTCAATTCGGTTTCTTCCCGCAGCGGCGTCTGCGTGGTATCGCGCTGCACGACGTGGACACCGGGCGGAGGTGGGGAACAGGGAAGGAGATCCGCGGCCCGGGCGTGGCGGTGATGCTGGCCGTGTGCGGGCGTACCGTCGCGCTCGATCGGCTCACCGGACCCGGTGTGGCGGTGCTGCGGTCCCGGCTGAGGTGAGTGCCCGAGCTAACACGAGAAGGACCGCCGTCGATAAGGACAACATGACTGCTTTCCGTGCCGCCGCAGCCTTCGCCGTGGCCCTGACCGCGCCCTGGTTGTGGCCGGGCGCGGCGCACGCCGAGCAGATCGCGTACCTGGACCCGGTGCCCGTTCAGGCGTCGCCCACATGTGGCGGAACCGTCCGCGGTGAGGCGATGGTGGTGCCGGTGCAGGTCGATTACCAGGTGCGCAACGGGGTGCGGGTGAGCATCAACTACGACGCAGGCAGCTACGACGGCTCGTGCAAGATCACCGTGGTCGCCGACTGGAAGAACCTCGACACCGGCGCGTCGGGGAGCGAGGACATCACCGCGGTGTCCACGATCGACGGACACTACGGCTTCATCGGCTACGCCAACAAGACCATCGACCCCGGCAGCGGAACCGTGGTGGTCACCCTCAGCTCGCACCCGGGCCAGGAGATGCGGGTAACTCCCTGATCGGGCCCTGATCGGGCCCTGATCGGGCCCTGATCGGGCCCTGTCCCGAATCACCGGTCGGTGAACCGCGGCGGGCGTTTCTCCAGGAACGCGGTCATGCCCTCGGTCTGGTCGTGGGTGTCGAACAGGGCATAGAAGGCCTCCCGTTCGTACCGCATGCCTTCGGTCAGGGTGGTGTCGAATGCGTTGTTGATCGCGTCCTTGACCGCCCTGCCGGCCGGGCGGGACATGCCAGCGATGCGCTGTGCCACCGCAAGAGCTTCCTGCAACAGGGCGTCGGCCGGGACGACGCGGCTGACGAGGCCCACCTTCTCGGCCTCCTCGGCGGTCAGGCTGCGGCCGGTGAGGCACAGGTCCATGGCCTTGGCCTTCCCGATCGCCCGGGTGAGCCGTTGGGTTCCGCCGAGTCCGGGCAGGATGCCGAGCGTGATCTCGGGTTGGCCGAACCTGGCGGTGTCGGCGGCGATGACGAGGTCGCACAGCATGGCGAGCTCACAGCCGCCGCCGAGCGCGTAACCCGACACCGCGGCGATGACCGGTGTACCGATCTGGGCCAGTGCGTCCCAGCCGCACAACAGTTTTCGCGCTCTTGCCTCCTGCGGCGTGAGCGACACCAGCTCCGCGATGTCGGCCCCGGCCGCGAACGCGCGCTCCGAGCCGGTCACCAGGATCGCGCCGATCGCCGAGTCGGCATCGAAAGTGACTGCGGCATCGAGAACTTCGGCTTCGAGTGTCTGATTGAGCGCGTTCAGGGCATCCGGCCGAGCGAGGCGGATCATGCCCACCCCGGCCGCCGGCCGGCTGATCTCGATCGTCGTGTAGGTGGTCACAGCGCGACCAGCCTCTCGTGTCGTGGCAGTGGTGGGCAGTGGTGATCAGTTGCCGACAGCGGACGTGAGCCACTCGCGGAAGGCGCTGAGAGCCGCCGAGGGCCTGCGATGCGCATGCCAGACGAAGTAGTAGGTGCGGCGGCCTTCATCGAGGATGAAATCGAACGGCATGACCAGGGAGCCGTCGGCAAGTTCCTTCTCCACCAACGCCTTCTGCGCGATCGCGACGCCGTGGCCCTCGATGGCGGCCTGATAGGCCAGCAGCGACGTCTCATACTTCATCCCGCTGTGCGCGGTCGAGGTGTCCACACCGGCCGCCGCCAACCATCGCGCCCAGTCGTCGATCCGGGCGAGGGAGTGCAGCAGCGTGGCGTTGACCAGTGCGCCCGGGTCGGTCAGTGCCGCGCGCACATGCGGCGCCACCACGGGCACGAGTTCGTTGGGGATGAGCGGCTGGGTACGGACCCCGGGCCAGTCGCCGTCGCCGAGTTGCACGCCGGCGTCGAGATCCTCGCGGTCCAGGTCGATCGGCGCCGGCGACGTGGTGAGCTGGACGTCGATGTCCGGGTGCAGGCGGTGAAAGCTCGCGAACCGTGGGATCAGCCACCGCACCGCGAACGTGGCGGGAGAGCGGATCTTGAGCGTCGTACCCCGGGCGCCGGGCCGCACCGACTCGGTCGCCTTCTCCAAAGCGGCGAACAGTGGACCGATCTCGGCGAGATAGCGCGCCCCCGCGGGCGTCAGCTCCAGCCCACCGGGCACCCGGTTGAACAGGCGCACATCCAGGAAGCGCTCCAACGCGCGAACCTGCCGGCTGACCGCGGCCGGTGTGACCGACAGTTCCGCCGCGGCTTTCGAGACGCTCAGCAGCCTGCCCGTCACCTCGAACACCCTGGTGGGGTTCAAGGGTGGTAACTGGTCCCGGCGGGCCATCACGCCCGTCAATCGTACGCGGGTTCACAGCGCCTGGGGTTCACGTCGGACGACGGGTGCCGGGCTGACCGGGACGCCGTGCGGGCGGGACCGTTCGGAGCGCAGACCCCACAACAGTGTCACCGCCAGACACGGCACGAGGGACACGATCGAGTATCCGACTCCGGCAAGCTGATTCCCGGTTGCGTCGACCAGGGACAGGCTGATCAACGGAAGGAAACCACCGAACAGGATGTTGCCGAGTTGCTGGGCGAAGCCGAAGCCGGTGGTGCGGCTCTGCGGCGGGAACTGCTCGGTGATGAACGCGGGCAGTGGGGCCATGACCATCGCGGTGAGCACCGCGAGCACCGCGATGAGCGCCGAGACGGTGACCCACGACGACGCTTCGACGGCGGTGCGGATACCCGCGAACGCGGGGTACGCGGCGAGCATCCACAACACGATGCCGGTCAGCATGACCCGGGACCGGCCGATGCGGTCAGACCACGCGCCGAACAGCGGATAGCACGGTGCCGCAATCACAATGGCGACCGCCAGACACAGATTGGTGTGGGTCTGATCGACCTTGAGCACGTGCTGCAGGAAGTACAGCATGTAGATGATCGAGGTGTACAGGGTCACCGACGTGCCGCCCTGTGCGCCGAACGTGCCGAGCAGGATCGACTTCCACGACTGCCAACTGCGCACGGTGTCGAGCAGGGGCGACTTCGACAGTTGCCCGGAGTGCTTGAGCGCGGTGAACACCGGAGTTTCGCGCATCCGCAGCCGGATCAGGATGGCGACCAGCACGATCGGTGCGGACACCAAAAACGGGACACGCCAGCCCCAACTCGTGAACGCCTCGTCGGACAGGAGCACCTTGAGCAGCGACACGAGCACCAGTGCGAACAGCAGGCCGACGGTGGCCGTGCTCTGCAGCACGCTGGTGTAGCGCCCCCGACGTTCGGCGGGTGCGTGTTCGGTCACATACACCACCGCCGATCCGTACTCACCGCCGAGTCCCACACCCTGGACGATGCGGAGGAACAGCAGCATCGCGGGCGCCCACGCCCCGATCGCGGCGTAGGTGGGCAGGCATCCGATCGCGACCGTCGCGACGCCCATGACCGCCAGGGTGACGACGAACGTCTTCTTACGGCCGATCCGGTCGGCCATCGGGCTGAAGATCACCGTGCCGAGCGGTCTGGCCAGGTAGGAGACTCCGAAGGTCGCCGCGCCCAGCAGCATCGCGACCGTCTTGTCCTCGGCGGGCAGGAACAGTTCGGTGAGCGTCCCGGTGAGAGCGACGTAGACGAAGAAGTCGTAGTACTCGAGCATCGCCCCGATACTCGATGTACTCAGGATCCGCCTGATCCCGGTTCTGGATGCGTTGTCGGACATGGTATCTCCTCGTTGAGATGGTCAATTCCTCGCGGCGAGGAACTGTTGGACCTTGGTGCGGTGTTCGTCGCCGCACAGCAGGATCGCCTGCATCGATGCGGCCATCTCCAGCGCGGCGGGAAGTCCGGACTCGGCGGATTCGCGCACCAGACGCTTGGCCATCCGCAGCGCCTGCGGCGGATTGCCTGCGACCCTGCGGGCCAGCGCCGCGCATTCACGGTCGAGGTCCTCGTCCGGCACCACCCGGGAAACGATGTGCAGCTCCCGTGCCGTTTGCGCCGAGATGAACTCGCTGGTGAGGGTGAGTTCCATAGCTTTGGCGACACCGACGATCCGCGTCAGGAACCACGCCCCGCCGATACCCGACACCAGACCGAGCCGCAAAAAACTCTCGGCGAACCGTGCGGATTGCCCGGCGATCCGCACGTCACACATGAGCGCGAGATCGAAGCCGGCCCCGACGGCGGCGCCGTTGACGGCCGCGATACAGGGCACTTCGAGCCCGTGCAGCGCCCGTGTGATCCGGTGCAATCCCGTGCGGAGCCGATGCTGGACTTCGGCCGCAGTCCCGGCCATCAGGTCCGCGCCGCGGGCCATGTCCTTGACGTTTCCCCCGGTACAGAAATGCCGTCCGCTTGAGCGGATCAGCGCGCAGTGCACATCGGCCATGGTGTTGACGCGTTCCAGCGCATCGGCGATGGCATCGGTCATCGCGATGTCGAGCGCGTTCCCGGTGTCGGGCGCGTCGAGGGTGAGGGTGAAGACGCCGTCGGCGACGTCGGTGCGGATCAGGGGTGCGGTCATCGGAACTCCTCAGCTCGCTGCTCGGGATCGTGCGCCTGCGCCATCGACCACGCCGGACTCGATCAGGGTCATCACCTCGGATTCCGAAAGCCCGTACTCGGCAAGGATTTCGGCCGAGTGCGCGCCCGGTGCGGGTGGTGCGGTGTCGGGTGGGCCTGCCGGCTGCGCCGGGCCGAGGACGAAGCCGGGTGTGTCGATCGGACCCGTCGGCCGGTGCAGACCGCTTGCGGCATACTCCGCGGAGGCCACAACCTCGCCGTAGCCGTTGACCGGTGCGCACAGGATGTCCCGTGCCGACAGGGTGTCGAGCCACGCGTGCGTTGTGCGGGTCCGCAGCTGTCGGCTCAGCTCATCGCGCAGCGCCGGGCGATTGCGGACACGGTCGTCATTGGTGGCGAAGCGCGGATCCGAACTCAGACCGGACGCGCCGACCGCGTCGCACAGGGCGGACCAGCGCACCGGGTCGTACGCGGCGATCATGATCCAGCCGTCGGCGGTGGGGAAGGCCTCGTTGGGCGCGGCGTAAGGGGCGGCGCTCCCGAGTCGCCGGGGTTCGTCACCCGAGGCGAGGAAGGACGCAAACCCGGTCTGTTGCAGAAGGATTGTGGCGTTGTAGAGGCTCACGTCGAGATGCTGCCCGCGGCCGCCGTCGCGCACCTCGTGCAGTGCGGCCAGCACAGCGATCGAGGCCAGGTAGCCGGTCACCATGTCGGCCGCGGGCACCTGGACCTTGGCGGGGCCGGAGTCCGGATCGCCGAGGGTGCTCATCAAACCGGTGACGGCCTGCATGATCCCGTCCACACCCGGCCGGTCGCTGGCCGGACCGGTCTGGCCGAACGCGGAGATCGAACAGTAGACCAGTGCGGGATTGGCGGCGGCCAACGTGTCGTACCCGAGGTCCAGAGCGGTTATCACTCCGGGGCGGAAGCTCTCGACCACCACGTCGGCCTGACGGGCCATGCGCCGGACCGTGCGCCGGCCCGCCGAGGTCTTCAGGTCGATGGTCAGGCTGCGCTTGTTGCGGTTGACGCTTTGCCAGATGACACTCTGCCCGCCCCGCCACGGCGGCCCGATCAGGCGGCCGATCTCACCGGTCGGCGGCTCGACCTTGACCACGTCGGCACCCAGGTCGGCGAGCGTCATCGTGCACAGCGGACCCGCGACGACATGGGTGAAGTCGAGAACGCGAAGTCCCCGCATACTTTCTCGGAACATTCTCTCCAGATTTCTTCGACGAGCGGTCGTTCGGTGAAATCAAGTTAAGGAGAGGTTGCCGACAAAGACAATCGACTTTATTTGCTGGGGGCTTTGACTTTTGGTTAACGCGACTCAGCGCGCCAGCAACTCCTTGGCGAGGTCGTCGATGAACTTGTTGTCCTCGGGGTTGGCGTCACCACCCGCGAAGTGCCCGTATATGCCTGGGATGACGCGCAATTCGGCGTTGGGGATGTGCTTGACCGCGAACTCCTCATCCTCGGGCGGGAAGTAGAGGTCCTTCTCGGCCGGCGCCACGATCATCTTTGCCTTGATGGTCTTCAGTGCCGCCACCTGATCACCGTGGAACCCGCGCCCCGGGGTGTCGCCGACATTGCCCTTCTGCCATGTCCACAACATGGTCAGCAGATTGTTGGGGTCGCGGCGGTCCAGGAAGAAGCCCTCCCAGAACCCGACGAGGAAGTCCTCCAGCGAGGAGTAGCCCATCTTCTTGTACTCCTGGTGCCAGTAGAAGGCCTGGGAGAAGCCCCATCCCGCGTAGACGCGGGCCGCGGCGCGCAATCCCTTGGTGGGCTTCTCGGTGTACCAGCCCTCCTTGAACGCGGCGTCCGCGGTGAGCGCGGTCTTCACGCCTTCGAGGAACACGATGTTGTGTTCACTCGTCTTCGACGAGCCGCAGAACGGCAGCGCGCGCTGCACCATGTCGGGGTAACTGACGGCCCACTGGTAGGTCTGCCCGGCGCCCATGGACCACCCGGTGACCAGCGCGAGGGTCTCGATGCCGAAGGACGTGACCAGCTTGTGCTGCACCTCGACCTGGTCGTAGAACGTCACGTTCGGGAAGCGTGCGGCGTTGTAGGGCGGCGGGGTGTTCGACGGCGACGTCGACAGGCCGTTGCCCAGCATGTTGGGCACGATGATGAAGTACTTGGCCGGGTCGAGGGCCTTGCCCTCGCCGATCAGCCACTCGTTGTCCCAGTGCCGCCCCGAGTACCAGGTGGGGTAGACGATCGCGTTGGACTTGTCGGCGTTCAGCTCGCCGTAGGTCTTGTACGCGAGTTTGGCGTTGCGCAGCGTCGCTCCGTGCTGCAAGGTCACGTCGCCGAGCTCGAAAAGTTGGTAGTCCTGCAGGAATTCGTCCATCGCACGCCACCTTTGCATCGTCGCCTGTAGGTGCCTTCTCGTCAGTCGCGATTCCGGTGATCACCTGGAGGTGCGGACATCCGAAAGGCCTTGACGCATCGGATCGTAACGAAGGTTCTGTGCCGTTGCGGTGGATCTGTCTGATCGGGTTTGCGTGGCGGCCCTGGTCAGCCAACGGACCGATCTCGGCTACCGCGTCACCAGCCGCGTTCGGCGAGCCGGTGCGGCTGGGCGATCTCCTCGACGTTGATGCCGACCATGGCCTCGCCCAGGCCGCGGGAGACCTTGGCCAGCACGTCGGGATCGTCGTAGAACGTGGTGGCCTTGACGATCGCGGCGGCGCGCTGTTCGGGGTTGCCGGACTTGAAGATGCCCGAACCGACGAACACCCCCTCGGCGCCGAGCTGCATCATCATCGCCGCATCCGCCGGGGTCGCGATGCCACCGGCGGTGAACAACGTCACCGGCAGCTTGCCGGCCCGGGCCACCTCGACCACCAGCTCATAGGGCGCCTGCAGCTCCTTGGCCGCCACATACAACTCGTCCTCGCTCAGCGAGGTCAACCGGCGGATCTCCCCGCCGATCTTGCGCATGTGCGTGGTCGCATTGGACACGTCCCCGGTGCCGGCCTCACCCTTGGACCGGATCATCGCCGCGCCCTCGGTGATCCGCCGCAGCGCCTCACCCAGATTCGTCGCCCCGCACACGAACGGCACGGTGAACTTCCACTTGTCGATGTGGTTGGTGTAGTCGGCCGGGGTGAGCACTTCGGACTCGTCGATGTAGTCCACACCCAACGACTGCAGGATCTGCGCCTCCACGAAATGCCCGATGCGGGCCTTGGCCATCACCGGGATGGTGACCGCCTCGATGATGCCCGAGATCATGTCCGGATCACTCATCCGCGACACCCCGCCCTGGGCGCGGATGTCGGCGGGCACCCGCTCCAGCGCCATCACCGCCACCGCGCCGGCGGCCTCGGCGATACGCGCCTGCTCGGGGGTGACCACGTCCATGATCACCCCACCCTTGAGCATCTCGGCCATCCCGCGCTTCACCCGCGCGGTCCCGAGGCGGACCGGTTTCTCGGTGGGATTTCCGTTGACAGCCGCCGTGACCGACGTGCCGCTCTGCTCTGACATGGCTGGTGTCCTTTCGTTGTTCTTCGGCCCTGGACTCATATGACCGGGCCGGGGAAATAGTCGTGCGTCCGGGACGTCCCGTTGAAGTCCGCCCACACCGACTCCAGCGTCTGGCAGGCTTCCTCCAGTTCTTCGCTCGGCAGCGAGAACGGCAGGCGCAGATAGCCGTCGAGGATGCCGTCCGGTGACAGACGACTCCCCGGCAACAGGAGCAGCCCACGCGAGAGCGCAAGCTGGGCGAGTGAACGACCGGACCCGCGCGGCAACCTGGCCCAGTAGGACAACCCGCCCACCGGTTCGTCGGCCACCAGGCCCATACGGGTGAGTGAGCGCCCCATCCGTTGCCGCTTGACTCGAAGAACCGCACGACGACTTTCCATCTGAGGACCGAACCACTCCGGGCTCAGCAGGTTCACCGCGGCGATCTGCTCGAGCAGCGGATTCGCCAGCGTCGAGGTGATCTTGAGGTTGGCGAGCGCCTGAATCGTGTTCGCATCGGAGCGAAGCCAGCCGATACGAAGTCCGGCCCACAGGCACTTGCTCAATGAGCCGATGGATATCGACACGCGGTCCGGTGCATAGGCGGCGAACGGGAGCGTGGTGGGAAGCGGAACGTCGAGCCCGAGTTCGACGTTGGTCTCGTCCACGACGATCGTGGCACCGGCGCGGTCGGCGGCCATCGCGAAGTCGCGGCGCATCTGAGCATCCATCAAACGGCCGGTCGGGTTCTGGAAATCGGGGGTCAAGAACGCCAACTTCGCACCTGTGCGGCGGAGGTTGTGCGCGAATCGCTCGACATCCCATGGTCCTTCGCTGACATCAAGCCCGATCAGCTCGGCCTGGGCGTGCCGCATACGGTCCACGAGGCCGGCGTAGGTGGGCGATTCGACCAGCACGACGTCGTTGGCACGCACCAGGAGCCGGGCAATGAGGTCGATGCCTTGCTGAGCTCCGGTGGTGATCAGAATCTGGTCGAAAGATGTTGCCACCCCGCGACGCTCATACGACTCGGCCACGGCGTGGCGAAGCTCCGAGGTTCCGAGGACGTCGTATCCGTCGCGGGTCAGCACCGTGCCGATGTCATCGACGGACCGTCGGATCACCTCGATGATGGCGTCATCGGCTCTTGTCGTCGCCTTCGAAAGGTCGATCGGATTCGCCAGACCGACTGGACTGGGCATCCACGATCCGCCACTCGGTGTGGCGACACCCGTGCTGAGGCTGACGAAGTTGCCGGACCGCGGATGCGATTCGAGCAGACCGTTCGCCCGCATCTCCTCGTAGACACGCACCGCGGTGCTGCGGCTCAATCCGAGTTCGGACGCCAGTTCACGGTGCGACGGAAGTCGGTCACCCGGGCTCAGCCGCCCACTGAGAATCGCCTCACTCAATGCGTCCGCCACCCGTTGATACAGCGGACCTGGCCTGTTCTGCCACGGTCCAAGAGCGCGCACGAACCAGGCCAGGGAGTCAAAAGGCGCAACGTCCTGGTGGCCAGTCACGGAAAAAACATACCAGATCGGGCCAGTTGACCTCTTACCAGTGCAGGCCAGTGTCTCTTACCGTCGCTGCGTGGACATCACTACATCCCTCATTCACGGCGACGATCACCTGCACTGGGACGCGGCGGTGACACCGTCGATAGCGCAAGGTTCCAACTGGGAGTTGCCCAGCCACGAGACACTCGCCGAGGTGGCGACCCAGCCGTTGTACCCGTACATGTACAACCGCAAGGGGAACCCGAACCACGAGCAAATCGCGTCGATCATCTCCCGTCTGGAAGGTGG
Source organism: Mycolicibacterium goodii (assembly GCF_001187505.1). The sequence goes on along the minus strand of NZ_CP012150.1, from coordinate 1,195,791 downwards.
CGAGCGGACCCTGATGACGGCATCGGGAATGTCCGCGGTGAGCACCCTGGTGCTGGCGCTGGTCAAGGCGGGCGATCACGTTGTACTGCAGAACAGCATCTACGCGGGCGTGAGCAACATGTGCCACAACGTCTTGCCGCGGCTCGGCGTCGAGTGCACCTTCGTCGACCAGACATCGACCGAGGCATTCGAGCACGCGATGCGCGACAACACCCGGCTGGTACTGCTTGAGACACCGAGCAATCCGCTCTTGGAGATCACCGACATCCAGGCGGTCGCCGACATCGCCCACCGGACCGGTGCCCTCGTCGCGACCGACAACACGTTCGCCACACCGCTGAACCAACGCCCGCTGAGCCTTGGCAGCGACATCACCTGGCACAGCTGCACCAAGTATTTCGGGGGACACTCCGACCTGCTCGCGGGGTCGATCACCGCAAGCCAGGAACTGGTGGAGAGGATCTGGCACACCCATGAGGTGACCGGCGGAATTCTGGCGCCCTTCAACGCGTGGCTGCTGCTGCGTGGCATCCGCACGCTGTCGGTGCGGGTGGAACGCCACAACCGCAACGGGATGACGTTGGCCACAGCGTTGGCAGAGCACCCCGAAGTGGCGCAGGTCAACTACCCCGGTTTGGTGAGTCACCCCGGCCACGAGATCGCGGCCCGGCAGATGAAGGGATTCGGGGGGATGCTGTCGTTCACCCTACGAGGCGGCTACGACGCCGCGACCAAGTTCGTCACGAACCTGAAGTACGCGCGGCACGCATCCAGCCTCGGCCATATCGGCTCACTGGTCATCCACCCGGCGGCGATGTGGGGCGCAGCGATGACGACCGACGAACTCGAGGCCGCCGGAGTGGACCCCGGCCTCATCCGCTTCTCGGTGGGCATCGAGGATGCCGACGATGTCGTCGAGGACGTCGTCGCGACACTGGACTCGATCGGCGCAGCCAAATGAACGTCGCAAGCCCAGCCCAAACCGGCAAGCTCGGCATGGCCCTGGTGGACGCGGTCGAGGATGCGTTGCGCCGTGCCGATCTCGACGCCGACGGCGCATTCGATGTCGTCGACCCCGACGACGGCAGCGTCATCGCAGTCCTGCCGAGTCAGCGATCGGACGCGGTGGCCGCGGCGGTGGCCCGGGCCGAGCACGATATGCGTGACACCGCGCTGCCCCTGCACGAACGCATCCGCATCCTGGACGCGGTCGCACAGACGGTTTCTGACGAGGCCACCACCTTCGCGCACGCGCTGGCGTCGGAGGGCGTGAAGACCTACGCCGAGGCCCGCGCCGAAGTGGGCAGGTGCATACAAACTCTCAGATTGAGCGCGATGGCTGCGCACGCGCTGACCGGCGCCCTGCTGCCGCTCGGCTCGACGGCGCGGCTGACCGCCCACCACGGTTATTACCGGTACGGACCCATCGGCGTGACCGCGGCGCTGACACCGTACAACGATCCGCTCAACCTCGTCGCACACAAACTCGGGCCGGCGATGGCGGCCGGTAACAGCGTCGTGCTCTACGCCGACCAGCGAACTCCACTGTCAGCTCTGCTGTTGTGCCGTGCCTTCTGGCGAGCGGGCACACCGGTGTCGACACTGCAGGTTCTCCTCGGTGACGGCGGTGAGATCGTGCCGACACTGTTGGGAGACAGCCGAGTCCGAGCTGTCACGGCAACGGGCGGGGGACGTTTGGCCCGCGCGGTGGAGCAGAGTATCGGCACACGGAAACTCATCCTGGAACTCGGCGGTGTGTGCCCGGCGGTCGTCGGCCGTGACGCCGACCTCGACCTCGCCGCCGAGAAGCTTGCCGCAGGAGCCTTTTCGGCGGCCGGACAGAACTGCCTGCACCCGCAGGTCATCGCGGTCGAGGACGCGGTCTACGAGGCGTTCGTCCGCCGACTGCAGCATCGGTTCGATGCGAGGAGCGCGGGACACAAGTTCGACGCGGCGTCGGCCTGCGGACCGTTGATCGACTCGACCGCCGCGCAGCGCGTCGACGCGTTCGTTGCCGATGCCCTGCACAAGGGTGCCCGTCCCGTGACGGGCGGATCACCGACCGTCACACCGCTGCACCGTCAACCGCTGCTGTTGCGGGATGTTCGTCAGGATGCTCGACTCTGGACCGAGGAAGTCTTCGGGCCCGTCACCGCGGTGCGGTCCGTCACCGACGTCGCCGCCGGGTTGCGCGCCGTCGCCCACTCGGGAGGTCTGCAGGCGTCGGTGTTCACCTCGAACGTGCACACAGCCGAATCGGCCGTGGCCACCCTGCGTCAGCCCAGTGTGGTGATCAACGACGCCGACGTGCGGTTCGACGGGATGCCGTTCGGCGGTGACGGAACAGCCGGCCTGAATCGGGAGGGCCCGGCATTCGCGGTCAGAGAGTTGTCATCCATCCAGACAGTGCTGCAACAACAACAGCATTCGGTGCCGCGGGAATCGGCGACGCGGTCATGACGTCACCCCTCGATCACAGCGACGAGCTGCTGAAAACCAAACTGGGCTGGCCTTCGCTGGCCGCCATGGGATTCACCACGATGATGGGTTCCGGCTGGTTGTTGGCATCCCACTATGCGGCCCAGATCGCGGGCCCATTGGCCGTCGTGTCCTGGCTGATCGCCGGATTCGCGACGATCATGGTCGGTCTGGTCTACTCACATCTGGCGGTGGCGTGGCCGCTGGCAGGCGGCAACGTTCGGTGGCCGCGGCTGACCTCGGGGCAATTCGTGGGGGCGATCGTCGGATGGGCCGCGTTCATCCAGATCTCGGTGGCCACACCGGGTGAGGCCACGGCGATACTGCAGTACGCGTCCCAGTGGCTGCACGGGGTGTTCGACCACGGACGACTGACGCCCTTCGGCATCGGCGTCGCCATCGCCATGATGGCGGTCTGTGTGGCGCTGAACTTTCTGGGCGTGGTCACCCTCGCGCGACTGAACAACGTCTTGGTGATCTTCAAGATCCTCGTTCCCGTGGTCATCATCGTGATGTTCATCGCGAGTGGATTCGATTCCGCCAACCTCGAAGTCGGGGGTGGACCGGCGCCGAACGGTCTGGGCGCCGCTCTCACCGCGGTGACGAGCGCGGGTCTGCTGTTCTCCTTTGCGGGTGTCATGACACCGGCGGTGATGTCCGGCGAGGCTCGGAACCCGCGCAGAGACGTTCCGTTGGGCACCATGCTGGCGGTCGGAGCGGTCCTGGTGTCCTACGTCGGTCTCCAGATCGCCTATATCGTCGGACTACCGTCTGACCTGCTCGCTGAAACCGGGTGGAGCGGTGTAGATCTGAACTCGCCGTTCGCCCAGATCGCGATGTTCTTGAACCTGCACTGGTTGAGCACCCTGGTACTCATCGACTCGGCGGCGGCGCCGGGCGGCACGCTGTTCACGAGCACCGGGTGGAAAAGTCGGGTGACCTACGGGCTCGGGCAGGAGCGCATGCTGCCGAAACCCATCGGCCTCGTTCATGCCGCTTCCGGAATTCCGCGTCGTGCGCTCCTGTTGAATTTCGCGATCTCCACGATCTTCCTGCTGGTATTCCAGTCGTGGCATCAACTCGCCTCCATCGCCGGATATTTCCTCGCGATCGTCTACGCCGGCGCCTCCATCGCGGCCGGAACCATAGACATGCATCCCGGCCGTCCCCATACCCGACCGTGGTTGCGGCATGCACGCATACTCGGCGCACTGTGTTTCACCTTCTCCGCCTTGTTGATCTACTGGGCGGGCTGGCAGAAGAGCCGGGACGGGGTCATCATCCTCGCCGCGCTCCTGGTGACCTACCTGCTGATCAGCCAGCGGGGTCGATTGCGGCTCGCGTGGACCGAAATGCGCGAGGGGCTGTGGTTCGCGTCGATGATCGTCGGCGTCGCGGTGGTCGGCTGTTTCGGATCCTACGGCGGACGCGAACTGGTGACCGAACCGTTCGGATCATTGCTCGTTGCGGTCATCGCACTGGTCGCCTACGGGTGTGGTGTGCGAACGGCCAAGCAGCGCATCAGGTCCGCACACGCTGCGGAGGTGATGGCGTGAACGGTCCCGATCGGGACACCCGGCACGGTGACGCCGCGTTGCGATCGGAGCAGGATTCCCTCGGCGTGCGGCGGCTGGCGGCTGACTCCTACTTCGGTATCCACACCGCGAGGGCGAGTGAGAACTTCGACATCGCCAACCGACCGATAAGCGACCATCCCGAGCTCATCGTGGCCTTCGCTGCGGTGAAGGATGCGGCCGCACGCGCCAACAGCCACCTCGGATTGCTCGATCAGGCTCGGGCTGCGGCGATCATCCGCGCCTGCAGGGAAATCCGCTCCGGCAGGTTCCACGACAGCTTTGTCGTCGACATCCTTCAGGGCGGAGCGGGCACGTCGACCAACATGAACGCCAACGAGGTGATCGCCAACCGGGCGCTCGAACACCTGGGGTACCCGCTCGGCGCCTACGAGCACCTCCACCCGATCGACCACGTGAACCTCTCGCAGAGCACGAACGATGTCTACCCCACGGCGGCACGGCTGGCCGCGATAGCTGCGTTGGAACCGTTGTACCGGGGACTCGGGGAGCTGATCGACGCCTTCGAGGCGAAGGGACACGAGTTGGCCGCGGTGGTGAAGATGGGCCGCACGCAGCTTCAGGACGCGGTCCCCATGACGCTCGGGCAGGAGTACCGCGCCTACGCTCACGCGCTGCGCGAGTGTCGACGCGAGATCGAAACGCAGGCAGTGCATCTGCAGTGCATCAATCTGGGTGGCACCGCGATCGGCACCGGAATCAACGCACCCGCGGAGTTCGGTGCTCTCGCGTGCGCCCGGCTGTCCGAACTGGTGGGAGTGCAGCTGCACGTTGCGGAAAATCTCATCGCCGCATCGCCGGATGTCGGTGCCTTCGTTCGCGTCTCGGGTGCCCTGAAGTCACTGGCGCTGACACTCTCGAAGACCTGCAACGATCTACGGTTGAGTGCGTCCGGGCCGTACGCCGGACTTCGAGAAATCAATCTTCCTGCGCTGCAGACGGGTTCGTCCATAATGCCCGGCAAGGTCAACCCAGTGATACCCGAGGCGGTGAACCAGGCGGCCTACGAGGTCGTCGGCAATGACCTGGCCATCACCATGGCGGCCGAGGCAGGCCAGTTCCAACTGAACCCGTTCGAACCGCTCATCGTGGACAAGCTCCTGACATCCATCCGGGTGATGGCCCGTGCGTGCACGGCGTTGGGAACACGTTGTGTCCCCGGCATCACGGCCAACGTTGAACACCTCGCCCATACGGTGAACAGCGGTATCGCAGTGGTCACGGCGCTGAGTCCGTTGCTGGGATACGCGGGTGCAACACAGCTGGCTCACGAGGCCGCGGCCAGCGGGCGCAGTGTTCGCGAATTGGCGCTTGCCACAGGTCATCTGGAGGCCGACGAACTCGCGGACTTGCTCAACCCGTTGCGATTGGCCGGTGCGCAGGCTGTTGAGCTGACGACCGCGGAGCAAAAGGAGCGCGCCAGGTGAGTTGTTCCGACGGCCAACCGGCAGCCGGCGTGCGTAGACGATTTCCCGAATCGGTCTACGGCAGAGGTGACGAGCCCGATCCACGCTTCACCCTCGCGAACGAGCGGACATTGTTGGCCTGGTTACGCACGTCTCTCGCACTGTTGGCAGGCGGGGTGGCGCTGGAGGCCTTCGATCTGCCGATACAGGGTCAGTTCAGACTGGCAGCGTCGGTGTCCTCGATTGTCGTGGCGATGGTCCTACCCCTCATGGCTTGGACCGCATGGGCGTCCACAGAGCGGGCGCTGCGCGAGCGGAAGCCCTTGCCCGCGCCGCTCGCCGCGCTGCCGCTCGCCTTGGTCCTGGTGGTGGTCGCGTCACTCATGGCGGTGGGTTTGGTCCTGGGGTGAGGAACTATCTGATCGATTCCGGCTTACAGGCCGAACGCACACGCTTGGCCTGGCGACGTTCCGTGATGTCGCTGGTGGTGGCGTCGTTGGTTTGTCTGCGAGGGTTGACTCGCGTCACGGGCGCGTCGGCGATCTTCTACGTGGCAGTAGCGCTGAGCTGCATCGTCATCGTGTCCGTCGTTTGCATCCGGCGCTCGCGGGTGGTGGAGGCCGCGCTGAGGGTGGGCCGGGCGCTGCCGGGTGGCGCCGCTCTCTGCATGTTCGCGGGGGCGTGCTCAGTCAGCGCGATGTCCGCCATCGCGATCCTGGCATCGAGCCTGCGCTGAGACGGCGGGCAACTGGGGCTTGACAACCTACAACCATTTGGTTGTACGTTATAGGGGTGACCACGCTCGACGAGGACCGAGCCGACGCGCTCTTCCACGCGCTCGCCGACCGCACACGGCGCGACATCATGCGCCGCGTGCTGGCCGGAGAGCAATCGGTCTCCGCGCTTGCCTCCAAGTACGACGTGAGCTTCGCAGCGGTACAGAAACACGTTGCGGTACTGGAGAAAGCCGGCCTGCTGACCAAACGCCGCCGCGGTCGCGAGCAGCTCGCCAGCGGCGACGTGGCGGCAGTGCGGTCGGTAGGGCAGCTGCTCGCCGAGCTGGAACAGATCTGGCGCGGCCGCATCGCGCGTATCGACGAACTCATCGCATCCGACCCCAAGGAGAACTGACATGCCCGTCACCGATGTCCAGCACGACCTCGACGCACTCACCCTGACCATCACCGCCGACTTCGCGGCACCGGTGGCCCGCATCTGGCAGGTCTATGCCGATCCGCGCCAACTGGAGAAGATCTGGGGCCCGCCGAGCCACCCGGCCACCGTGGTCGACCACGATCTCCGTGTCGGCGCCCGCGTCACCTACTTCATGACCGGCCCGGAGGGCGAGAAGTACGCCGGCTACTGGGAGATCACCGGCGTCGATGAGCCGCACAGCTTTTCGTTCCTCGACGGGTTCGCCGACGAGGACTTCAACCCGAATCCCGACCTGCCGGTGTCGACGAACGTCTTCACCTTCACCGAGCACAACGGCGGCACCCGCGCGACCTATGTGAGCACCTACGCGTCCGCCGAGGCGCTGCAGCAGGTGCTCGACATGGGCGTCGTCGAGGGCGCGTCGTCGGCGATCAACCAGATCGACGACCTGATCACGGGCTGATCGGGGCTCGACCGCCGGTCACCCGATACCGACCCGCACGTCCGGCGCGCCGAGGCGAGCGGCGTCGGCGGTGTCGTCGTCGAGCTGGTGTTGGGACTCCCGCTCCGCGGCCACCCGCGCATCGTAATGCTCGATCTCCCTGGCGATGTCGTCCCGACTCCACCCGAGCACCGGTGCGATCAGGCCGGCGACCTCACGCGCGGCGACCGTGCCGCGGTCGGGCACCTCGATCGAGATCCGCGTCCGCCGGGTCAGCACATCCTCCAGGTGCCGGGCCCCTTCATGGGTGGCCGCGTAGTACGCCTCGACCTGGAGATACTCGGGCGCACCCGACAGCGGCGCGCCGAGTTCGGGGCGCTGCGTGACGATGTCGAGCAACTCGCCGGTCAACGTCCCGTAGCGGCCCAGCAGATGCTCGATGGTCGCGACGTCCAACCCGGTGTCCTCGGCGGTGCGGCGGCGCGCGTTCCAGACGGCCGGATACCCGTCGGCACCGAGCAGGGGCACCCGTTCGGTGCACGACGCAGGCACCGGACGGCCGAGCCCGGCCACCGCGAGATCGACTGCGTCCTTGGCCATCACACGGTAGGTGGTGTACTTGCCGCCGGCGATGACCGTGAGACCCGCAACCGGGCCGGCGACCGCGTGCTCGCGGGACAGCTTGCTGGTCGAGTCCGACTCGCCGGCCAGCAGCGGGCGCAGACCGGCGTACACACCGACGACGTCGTCCTCGGTGAGCGGATCGGCGAGCAGCGTGTTGACGTGCCCGAGCAGGTACTCGATGTCGGCGCGGCTGGCGGCCGGATGCGCCAGATCCAGTGACCAGTCGGTGTCGGTGGTGCCGACGATCCAGTGGCTGCCCCACGGGATCACGAACAGCAGGCTCTTCTCGGTGCGGGTGATGATGCCGGTCGACGAATTGATCCGATCGCGCGGCACCACCAGATGCACACCCTTGGAGGCCCGCACCCGGAACTGGCCCCGACCACCGGCCATGCCCTGCGTCTCATCCGTCCACACCCCGGTCGCGTTGATGACCTGCCGTGCGCGGACGTCGAATTCGGCTCCGCCCTCCAGGTCGCGAACCCGGGCGCCGACGACACGGTCGCCGTCGCGCAAGAACCCCGTCACCCGGGTGCTGTTCGCGCACGACGCCCCGAAGTGCGCGGCCGTGCGGACCAACGTCAAGGTGTGCCGGGCGTCGTCGACCTGCCCCTCGTAGAAGCGGATCGCGCCACGGATCGCCGAACTGCCCGACGGGAACGACTCCAGGGTCCGCCCGCGGCCCAGATGCTCGTGGTGTCCGGGCACGCCGCGTCCGGCACCCATGGCGTCGTAGACGCCGATCCCCAAACCCGCGTAGGCGCGGTCGAACCGCGTCCGCAGTGGATAGATGAACGGCACCGGGCGCGCCAGATGGGGACACAGCGTGTTGAGCACCAGAGATCGCTCCCGCAGCGCCTCGAAGACCAGCGAGAAGTTGAACTGCTCGAGGTAGCGCAGCCCGCCGTGGAACAGCTTGCTCGACCGGCTCGACGTGCCCGAGGCGTAGTCGCGTGCCTCGACCAGGCCGACCCGCAGACCGCGGGTGGCGGCGTCGAGGGCCGCACCCGCGCCCACCACACCGCCCCCGACGACGAGCACGTCGAACTCGTCGCTGCCCAACCGGCCGAGCGCCTCGGCGCGCTGGTCCGGCCCCAACGGATGTGCGTTCACCGGACCGCTCACTGCACCTCAACCCAATCCAGCGTGCGCTCAACGGCTTTGCGCCAGCCCGCGTAGCCGGTCGTGCGCTGCTCCTCGCTCCACTGCGGCGACCAACGGTGGGATTCGTTCCAGTTCTCGCGCAATTCGTCGGTATTGCGCCAGAACCCGACGGCCAGACCCGCGGCGTATGCGGCACCGAGCGCGGTGGTCTCGGCGACCACCGGGCGGCTCACCGGCACACCGAGGATGTCGGCCTGCATCTGCATGCACAGGTCGTTGACCGTCACGCCGCCGTCGACCTTCAACACATCGAGGTGCACACCGGAATCGGCCTCCATGGCCTCGGCGACGTCGCGGCTCTGGTAGCAGATCGACTCCAGCGTCGCGCGCGCCAGATGCGCGTTGGTGTTGTAGCGGCTCAGCCCCACGATCGCCCCGCGGGCGTCGCTGCGCCAGTACGGTGCGAACAGTCCGGAGAAGGCGGGCACGAAGTAGACACCGCCGTTGTCGTCGACCAGGCGGGCCAGGGATTCGCTCTCGGCCGCGGTGTCGATGACATGCATCTGGTCGCGCAGCCACTGCACGGCCGAACCGGTCACGGCGATTGACCCTTCCAGTGCGTAGACCGGTGCGTCGTCGCCCAGGCGGTAGCAGACCGTGGTGAGCAGACCGTTCTTGCTGCGCACCGGGGTGGTGCCGGTGTTGAGCAACAGGAAATTGCCGGTGCCGTAGGTGTTCTTGGCCTCGCCGGGCGCGAAACACACCTGCCCGAACATGGCGGCCTGCTGGTCGCCGAGGTCGCCGGTGAGCGGAATCCCGCCGTACGGACGGGAACTCGCCGTGGTGCCGTAACCGGCCGGATCCGACGACGGGCGGATCTGCGGCAGCATCGCGCGGGGCACCCCGAAGAAGCCGAGCAGTTCGTCGTCCCAGTCGAGGGTTTCCAGATCCATCAGCATGGTGCGGCTGGCGTTGGTCACATCGGTGACGTGCACGCCGCCCGCGGGTCCGCCGGTGAGGTTCCACAGCAGCCACGAATCGGTGGTGCCGAACAGCGCCTCGCCCATCTCGGCGTCCTCACGGACGCCCGGCACGTTCTCCAGGATCCACTGGATCTTGCCGCCCGAGAAGTAGGTTGCCGGCGGCAGGCCGGCCTTCTCGCGGATCACGTCGCCGCGGCCGTCGCGGTCGAGTGCCGCCGCGATCGAATCGGTGCGGGTGTCCTGCCACACGATCGCGTTGTAGTACGGCCTGCCGGTCCGCCGGTTCCACACCACGGTGGTCTCGCGCTGGTTCGTGACCCCGAGCGCGGCAAGGTCACTCGGTTGCAGCTTGGCGGTGTTGAGTGCGCTCTGCAGCGACGAACTCGACCGCTCCCAGATCTCGACGGGGTTGTGCTCGACCCAGCCGGGACGCGGCAGGATCTGTTCGTGCTCGAGCTGGTGGCGGGCCACCTCGTTGCCGGCATGGTCGAAGATCATGAATCGGGTCGAGGTGGTGCCCTGGTCGATGGCGCCGACGAAGTCAGCCATGGATGAGTCCTTTCGGGTGGCGGTCAGACCGCGGATGCGGTTGCGGGACGGGGAGTTTCGTCGTCGAGTACAGGTGGCTCGTCGGGCAGGAAGCGTTCGATCAGGTATCGGTAGGCGCCGGCCCCGACGAGTGCGCCGATCAGCGGTCCGACAATGGGCACCCAGAAATAGAGCATCCCGTACTGATCCTGAAACGCCGTGCTGTAGCCGGTGATGAACGAGGCCAACCGCGGACCGAGGTCGCGTGCGGGGTTGATCGCGTAGCCCGCGTTGGTGCCCCACGCCATACCGATCCCCACCACGACGAGTCCGATGATCACCGGGGCGAGCCGCGTCCACGGACCGTGGTTGCGGGCGTCGGTCAGGGCCATCACGAGGAACAGCAGGATCGCGGTGCCGACGATCTGATCGAGCAGCGCGGTGCCCTGGCTGATGGGCAGTGCGCCGTTGCCGGGAAGCGTCGAGAAGATGCCCTGCGTGGCGATCGTGTGACCGGGGTCGACGTTGGTGATGGCTTCGCTGTAGGTGACGCGCACGATCAACGCGGCGGCGAAGGCGCCGAGTAGCTGAGCGACGCTGAACGGAAGTACCTTGCGCCACGGGAAGTCCCGGAACACCGCCATCGCCAGGGTGACGGCCGGGTTGAGGTGGGCGCCGCTGATCCGGGCCGCGGTGTAGACGCCGAGGATGACGCCGAGACCCCAGCCCCACGAGATCGAATCGTGGTCACCCAGCGTCCCGTCACCGGTGACGACCTGCGCGACCACGCCGACTCCGAACAGGATGAGGATGAGGGTGCCGGCGAACTCGGCGCAGAGTTCTCCGACGATGGTTCGTCGTGACATGTTGGGCTCCTAGGTTCTTGAACCGCCTGTGTTGTGCATCACATGCGGCGTGCGTTGTGAACCTAGAAGGCGGAGGTCGGCCGGGCACCACCGGTCGTTCGGCATCGCCGAACCCGGCCCGGGTCGACAATGCCGACCTGCCGGGTCGACATGGTCGAACGATTTGGTGATGCTGAAGCTTGTGCCAGGCACTGTGCAGTCCGTGGAACGGGCCGCGGCGATATTGCAGTTACTCGGGGTCGAAGACGAGTCCCTCGGGCTCGTTCAGATCGCAGGTGCGCTCGGATTGGCGAAAGGCACCGCGCACGGGTTGTTGCGTACCCTGCACGGCGTCGGTTTCGTCGAGCAGGACGAATCCGGGCGGTATCGACTCGGTCCCGACCTGTTCCATCTCGGTTCCACCCAACTCGATCTCAACGAGCTCAAGGCGCGGGCCCTGAACTGGGCCGACGCGTTGGCCGCGCGGACCGGGGAGGCCGTGCGTGTCGCGGCGTTCCGGGCCGGCCGGGCGGTCGTGGCCCACCACGTGTTCCGCGCCGACGCCACCGCCCAGGTGCTGGAGGTCGGCTCGACCGTGCCGCTGCACGCCAGCGCGTTGGGCAAGGTGCTGCTGGCCTTCGATCCCGGTGCGGCCCGCAGCCTGGGCGCCCTGGAGAGCCTGACGTACCGGACCATCACCAACCGGGCCCAGCTGCAGCACGAACTGGCCGACACCCGCGACCGGGGCTGGGCCGCGTCGGTCGAAGAGGAGCAACCCGGCTTCGCGAGCATCGCCGCACCGATCCGGGACCGCGGCGGCTACGTCGTGGCCAGCATCGGGATCAGCGGTGACGTCGAACGGCTCTGCGACCACCGGGCCCGGCCCCTGGAGCGGCTCGCCGAACTCGTGGTGCGCGCGGGCCGCTCGGTGTCCCGCGAATTCGGTCACGGGCGGGAACTGTGACCGAGCGCTACATCGCCGCGCTCGACCAGGGAACCACCTCAACCCGCTGCATCGTCTACGACCACCACGGCAGGTTGGTTTCGGTCGCGCAGCGCGAACACCGCCAGTACTACCCGCGACCGGGCTGGGTCGAGCACGATCCGACCGAGATCTGGGACATCGTGCGACGGATCGTCCCGCAGGCCCTCGCCGACGCCGACGTCGATGCCCGCCAGATCATCGCGCTGGGCATCACCAACCAGCGCGAGACCACCGTGGTGTGGGACCGCCACACCGGCAAACCCGCGCACCGGGCAATCGTGTGGCAGGACAACCGAACTGCCGGTCTGCTGCCCGACATCGCGACCGAACTCGGCGACGGAACTTTGCTCGCCCGCAGCGGACTGCCGCTGGCGACCTACTTCTCCGGGCCGAAACTGCGTTGGCTGTTGGACGGCGATCGTGACCTGCGCGCCCGCGCCGAGAACGGCGATCTGCTGTTCGGAACCGTCGACTCGTGGTTGCTGTGGAACCTCACCGGCGGCATCGACGGCGGTGTCCACGTCACCGACGTGACCAATGCCAGCCGCACGATGCTGATGAACTTGGAAACCCTGGACTGGGACGACGAACTGCTCGCCGCCATGCACGTCCCGCGCCGCATGATGCCCGAGATCCGGCCCAACACCGGACCGTTCCCGGCGACCGTCGATCCCATCGCGGGTGTCCCGATCGCCGCGGTGATCGGCGATCAGCAGGCATCCCTGTTCGGCCAGACCGCATTTGATCCCGGCGAGGCCAAGTGCACGTTCGGCACCGGCAGCTTCGTGCTGCTCAACACCGGCAGCGACATCGTCCGGTCACATCGCGGACTGCTCACCACCGTGGCGCGCAAGTTCGACGACGAACCCGCGGTGTACGCCCTTGAGGGATCGGTTGCGGTGGCCGGTGCGCTGGTCGCGTGGTCACGCGACAACCTCGGGCTGGTCAAGACCCCCGCCGAGATCGAGACGCTGGCGCGCACCGTCGACGACAACGGCGGCTGTTACATCGTGCCGGCCTTCTCCGGCCTGTACTCGCCGTACTGGGCGACCGAGGCGCGGGGCCTGGTGGTGGGGCTGACGTCCTATGTCACCAAGGGCCACATCGCCAGAGCCGTGCTGGAAGCCACCGCATGGCAGATCCGCGACGTCATCGACGCGATGAAATGCGACTCCGACATCGCGGTGCGGTCACTGCACGTCGACGGCGGTATGACGGCCGACAACCTGCTGATGCAACTCGTCGCCGACATCCTCGACGCGCCGGTGGTGCGACCGATGATGGCCGAAACCGTCGCTCTCGGAGCGGCTTACGCGGCCGGGCTGGCCGCGGGCTACTGGTCCGACCGCGCGGTGCTGCGGTCGAACTGGCGCCGCGCCGCCGAATGGCGGCCCGGCATGGACCCCGCGCGTCGCCAACGCGAACTCGACGACTGGCACCGCGCCGTACAACTGGCCATCAGCTGGGGCGACGGGCGCGTCGGCGCCTCGTGAGGATCAGCTGAAGCGGACGTTGGCCGTCGCCAACCCGAAGATCTTGCGGCCTGCGGACTTCGCGGCGACGATCACGACGCCGCTGCGGGTCTCCGGGTCCAGCGACTTGATGCGGCCGCTGTACTCGATCTCGGTGCCCTCGGCGGGCACCACCGCGGGCTGCGACAACCGCACCGCGTAGCGCGTGACGGCAGCCGGATCACCCGTCCACGACGACAGGAACCCGGCGCCCAGACCCATGGTGAGCATGCCGTGGGCGATCACGTCGGGTTGGCCGGCGAGCTTGGCGATGTTCTCGTCCCAGTGCAGCGGGTTGGCGTCGCCTGCCACACCGGCGTAGTTGACCAGGTCGCCGCGGGACAGGCGGGTCGCGCGGGCCGGGAGTTCGTCGCCGACCTTCAGGTCGTCGAACGACAGCGACGACGGGGTGCGGGTGGCACCGCCTTGGGCGATGCGCAGTTCGCCCTCGGGCCGCACCGTCTTCACATACGGAGCGTCGATCTCCTCGACGCCGAGCATGTTGATGCCGTGCATCATCACGCCGTACACGGCAGGCCGGATGGCCGGGTCGACGTCCTCGGCGGTGATCCCGACCACCGTGGTGTGCAGCGTGTGCACGACCTCGCCCGCGGTGTCGGTGAAGGTGTTGGTGACGGTGATCAGGTCGCGTCCGGCGATCCGGCGCACCGACGTCAACTCGATGTCGATGCGCAGTTCGTCGCCCTCGCAGATCGGGCGGTGCTGCTCGAAGACCTCTTCGGTCTGCAGATACATGTCGTAACCGACGACGACCGACTCGAACATGCGCTGGTTGCAGGCCATGGCGGGCGCCGAGGTGAACGTCAGCGGCGCAACCAGCCCGGGGTGGCCCGAGTCGGCCGCGGCGGCGAGATTCCAGTGCACGGGGTGGTAGTCCTGCACGGCGCGGGCGTACTCGCGTACCTTCTCACGGCCCACCAGATAGGTGTCTTCCATCTGGTAGTAGTGGCCGACCCGCGATTCGAGCGTGGACGTATCTGCTGGTGCGGTCATGAATCTGCTCAACTTTTCTATCGGGTTGCGCGCTCGGAGCGACCCAAGCACCCTAGCGCGCGAGCCGGGCCGCCCCGAAATGCGTGACCTGCGCATTCCGAGTCGGCCCGCGCGCAGCAACCCCTGTTCTGCCGCGAGGTGGCCGGAAAGGTCGGGCCCGCAACGGGAACCGCGCCACCGGCCGCGATGCGTCGGCACAGGGCAAATTTTGACCTGGTGGTCAATCGTGACTGGTGTCCGGTGGCACCAGGCAAATCACGGTTCTGCGGGTGGCGGGCTGCGCCTCGGTCCGGTTCATACCGCCGATCCACCGCCGTCGACGTACAACGTCGAACCGGTGACGAAACTGGCGCGCGGGGAGGCCAGGAACAACACCGCCTGCGCGATCTCCTCGGGGCCGGCGGTGCGGCGCAACGGCAATCCGGCGGCGACCTCGTCGATGAAATCGCCGAGCTGCTCCAGAGTGGTGGGTGTCCGCGTCGGCCCGGGCGAAACACTGTTCACCCGAACGCCTTTGGCGCCGAACTCGGCCGCCCACGTGCGGGTCAGCGAGTCCAGCGCCGCCTTGGTGGCGGCGTACACCGAGGTACCTGGGAAACCCTTGTGGGCCGCGAGCGTGGTGATGTTGACGATGCTGCCGCGTTCGCGCCGCACCATCCCCTTGGCGGCCGCGGCCACCAGGAAGTACGTGCCGCGGACGTTGGTGTCGAACAACTGCTGGAAACCCGCCACATCCTGGTCGAAGGTCATCGCCTGGGGATAGATCCCCGCGTTGTTGACCAGGATGTCGAGATCGCCGGCCTCGGCGATCAGGTTGGCCACCGAATCCATGTCACCGAGGTCGGCAGGCACGAACCGGGCGTTTGCGCCGATGTCGGCGGCGGCCCGCTCACCGCGCTGCCGATCCCGTCCGGTGATCACCACCTCGGCGCCTTCGGCGGCGATCAGGCGTGCCGATTCCAAACCGATGCCACTTGTACCGCCGGTGACGAGCGCGGTCTGTCCCGTGAGTTCCATGAGAGGTTCAAGCGCGCGGGCGCGGGATTGCTTCCCGCCCCCGTTTGGCGATGTCGAGCGCCCGACGCTAGGTTTCGTCGGGTGAAGTCCTCAGCTGCACGTACAGCCACGCGATGGATCGCCCCGCTCTTTGCCGTGACAGCGCTCGCCGGTGCCGGTGCGCTCGCGCAACCGGTGCATCCCGGTGCCGTGATCGAGGTGCACCTCGCCAGCGACGGCAACCCGCTGGCCGGGCAGACGTTCTACGTCGACCCGAACTCGAAGGCGATGCGTGCCGCCAAGAGCGACCCCAGCCCCGAGCTGCAGATGATCGCGAACACGCCGCACGCGTACTGGATGGACAACGTGTCGACGTTCGCGGTCGACGCCAAGTACATCCAGACGGCGCAGGCCGCCGGCACCATGCCGATCCTGGCGCTGTACGGCATCCCGAACCGCGACTGCGGCAGCTATGCGGCGGGCGGCTTCGGTTCGGCCGCGGCGTACCGGGGGTGGATCGACGGGGTCGCCGGCGCGATCGGGTCCGGCCCGGCCGCGGTGATCCTCGAACCCGACGCGCTCGCGATGGCCGACTGCCTGTCCGCTGACCAGCGGCAGGAACGCTTCGACCTGATCCGCTACGCCGTCGACACCCTGACCCGCAACCCGGCCACGGCCGTGTACGTCGACGCGGGGCACTCCCGTTGGGTGAAGGCCGAGGACATGGCCGCCCGGCTCAACGACGTCGGGGTGGCCAAGGCGCGGGGCTTCTCCCTCAACACCGCGAACTTCTTCACCACCGAGGAGGAGATCGGCTACGGCGAGGCGATCTCGGGCCTCACCAACGGCGCGCACTACGTGATCGACACGTCACGCAACGGGGTGGGCCCCGTCGACAGTGACTCGTGGTGCAACCCGCCGGGCCGGGCACTCGGCTCCCCGCCGACCACCGCGACCGCAGGCCCGCACGCGGATGCCTACCTGTGGGTGAAGCGGCCCGGTGAGTCCGACGGATCCTGCAACGGGCAACCCTCGGCGGGCACATTCGTCAGCCAGTACGCGATCGACCTCGCGCGCAACGCCGGACGGTAGCCGTCACACGGTCCAGCCCGTCAACTGGGGCCATGTCTCCACGTCGGTGCCGTCGTGCCGCAGTTTGACGTAGGCGTGGCCGTGCTCGGCCGCGTCGGCCGTCCTGTCGACGTACACCCGTCGCGCCTCGTCCTCGGACCCGCGCATCAGGATCTCTTCTTTGGTGTCGTGTGGGTCGCCGAAGGTATTCGAACCGGCGACCACGACCTCCCAGTTCTCCTCCATGCTGTGCCGGGTACCCACCCGGAGGAGGCGACGTACCCTGACAGCGATGTGTGCCCGCAGAAATGCGAACCGGTGAGTTCCCGCGATCAGGACCGACCGGGTGACCCGGCGGCCGAGCAGGAGCCCGACTACCGCTTCACGCTGGCCAACGAGCGGACGTTTCTGGCGTGGATCCGGACCGCACTGGCGTTGATCGCCGGTGGGATCGCCGTCGTGCAGTTCGTGCCGTCGTTCGGGATTCCCGGGGTGCGCCATGGTCTCAGCATTGCGCTGACCGCGGGCGGCGGATTGCTGGCTGCCCTGGCGGTGCGGCGGTGGCAACGCGTCCAGGCGGCCATTCGCCGCGACGAGGATCTACCACCCACCCATGTCCCGCTGTTGTTGGGCGGTGCGATCTTCCTGGTCACCGTTTCGGTGGTCGTGGTGTTGATCGTGTGGCCGCCGGCCGGGCAGTGAGATGGCGCGCCGCGAACCCAGCAAGCCCGGCTTGCCTGCCGAGCGCACCCTGTTGTCCTGGGAGCGAAGCTCTTTCGGGTTCCTGGTGGGCGGTGCCCTGCTGCTGATACGCCACCACGGTCCGCTGAGCATGACGCGAACCCTGCTGGCGATTCTCGCGGCGCTGCTGGCGCTGCTGGTCCTTGGGCTGGGCTACCACCGGTCCCGCCGGATCGGATCCGCCCCATCTGTCCCTGGCCGAACATCGTTGCCCGTCCCCGGCGTGGAGGTTCTGCTGATGGGTGCGGCCACGGCCGGTTTCGCGTTGGCGGTCCTGGTGGCGCTGCTGTACGCGCTGTAGTTGTTGGTTCGCCGTGAAGCGGTAACCAGGGGGTCAGGGGAGGACGACGATCTTGCCGGTGGCGTGCCCGGTGCGGCTGGCCGCGAGCGCAGCGGCGGCCTGCTCCAGCGGATAACTGGCACTGACCGAAACCTGCAGCCGCCCATCGGAGATGAGCGCGACGATATCGCCGAGCGCCTTGCCCAGCGAGGCGCCCGCACCGCCGACATGGACCTGGATCCCCTTGTCTGCCTGATCGAACGCGACGATCGTGAGCACCCGCTTGGGGTTCCCGGTGAGCTCGATGGACAGCGGGATCTCGCCGTGCCCGGACGCGTCGAGCACCGCGTCGACGCCCTGCGGTGCCACCGCGCGCACCCGCTCGAGCAGGCCGTCACCGTAGAGCACGGGCGTGGCACCGATGGACCGGAGATGGTCGTGGTTGCCCTCGCTCGCGGTGCCGATGACGTTGACGCCCCTGGCGCGGGCGAGCTGGACCGCGAACGTGCCGACACCGCCCGCGGCGGCGTGGATGAGCAGCGTCTCACCGCTTTTGAGGTCGAGCTCGTCGAGGACCGCGTACGCCGTGCCGCCCGCACCCGCGAGCGATCCCGCGACGTCCCAGTCGATTCCGTCGGGTTTGGCGACGAGTTCGCCCGCCTCGGCGAGGGCGTACTCGGCGAACGCGCCGGTGACCGAGCGGCCCAGCACCGCATCGCCCACCGCCCATCCGGTCACCTCGGACCCGACCGCGTCGACGACGCCGGCCACGTCCGATCCGACACCCGCGGGCAAATCGATGGGCTGGATCTCACGCATGAACCCTGCGACGATCTTCCAGTCGATTGGATTGAGTCCCGCGGCCCGGACCTGGACCCCCACCTGGTTGGGCCCGGGCTCGGGCGCCGGGGTGTCCACAACGGTCAGTACTTCGGGATCGCCGTATTCGGCAAACTGCACGGTACGAGGCATCTGCGCTCTCCAATCGTCGAGGTGTCTGTCCCAACACACAAGCCGGTGCATTTACTCCACCGAGGCGAGGCTCTGCCGGGCCCGACACCGCTCGGCGGAGTCGTACGATACGAACGTGGCCGACGATCTGGTGATTTCCGACGTTCCTTTCACGCACGACCCCTGGGCGGCGTCCCGAAACCGCTACGACACCATGCCCTATCGGCGGGTGGGAACCTCGGGGCTGCTATTGCCCGCCATCTCCCTGGGGCTCTGGTACAACTTCGGCGACAACCGCCCGTTCGACGTGCAGCGTGCGGTGCTGCGCCGCGCGTTCGACCGGGGCATCACGCACTTCGATCTGGCCAACAACTACGGCCCGCCCTACGGTTCGGCCGAGGAGAACTTCGGCCGGATGCTGCGGCGCGACTTCAAGCCGTACCGCAACGAGCTGATCATCTCG
Source organism: Mycolicibacterium goodii (assembly GCF_001187505.1). The sequence continues at coordinate 1,176,619 of NZ_CP012150.1, read as the reverse complement.
ACCAAGGCCGGCTGGGACATGTGGCCGGGCCCGTACGGCCAGCTCGGCAGCCGGGCGTATCTGCTTGCCAGCCTTGACGAGTCGCTCGACCGGATGGGCATCGACTACGTCGACATCTTCTATTCGCACCGGATCGACCCGGTGACGCCGCTGGAGGAAACCATCGGTGCGCTCGACACCGCGGTGCGCGCGGGCAAGGCGCGCTACGTCGGCGTCTCGTCCTACTCCGCCGCCAAGACCGCCGAGGCAGCCGAGATCGCGAAGCGGCTTGGCACCCCGCTGGTGATCCACCAGCCGTCGTACTCGCTGCTCAACCGCTGGATCGAGGGCGGGCTCACCGACGAGCTCCGCGGGGCGGGCATGGGTGCCATCGCGTTCACCGCGCTGGCCCAGGGCCTGTTGACCGACCGCTACCTGCAGAAACCGGCGGGCGAGATCGACCGCGCCACCGCGCGCCCGACGTTCGACGACGACAAGGTCACCGATCAGGTCCGCGAGCAGCTGCGCGGCCTGGCGGAGATCGCCAAGCGACGCGGGCAGACGCTGGCTCAGCTGGCGCTGGCCTGGGTGCTGCGTGAGCCCACGGTGGCCTCGACGCTGATCGGTGCGTCAAGCGTCGAGCAGCTCGACGAAAACCTCGGTGCACTGGACAATCTGGAGTTCTCCGATGAGGAGCTCAGCCAGATCGACCAGTACGCAAAGGATTCCGGCATCGATTTGTGGCGCGAGAGCTCCGACGTCTGACCGCTACGATGTCGCGTTGCGGGCCAGCGAGGTTCGCGTGTCCAACGTGTTCTCCAGGGTGAAGGTTATGACCCCGGGCAGGTAGCGGTCGTCGTGGAACTCGATGACCTCGCCGTCGCCGCCCCGGGTGGTGCGGCGCTGCCGCAGCAGCGGAGTGCCTTCGGGCACTTGGAGGTTCGCCGCGTCGATCGGATCGGCTCCGACGGCGTCGATGGTGTGGGACGCGGTCGCCAGTTTAACGCCGCGGGACTGCAGGAAGGACCAGATCGATCCGGAGTCGCAGTCGAAGTCGAACAGCAGCCTACCGACCCGCTCGACCAGCATTGCGCGCTCCAGCATCGCGGGGGCGCCGTCGAGCAGACGCAGACGCAGCACCTGCACCACGGGGGTTCCCACCTCGATGTGCAGGTTCGCCGCGGCATGTTCGTCGGCCTTGCGCAGGCTGAGTTCCAATGTGTGCTGGCCGGGTGTGCGCCCGATCGAGTGCGCCCAGGCCGAATAGGACAGCAGGGTGTCGAAGGGCTGGCCGACGGCCGTAGAGCACACCACCGGCGGCTTGCCCGGGCCGCCGGTGATCAGTCCCTCGGCCCGCAGGGTGGCCAGTGCCTGCCGCACCGGGCCCCGGGATGACTTCCATTGCGCGCACAACTGGGATTCCGACGGCAGCGCGCCACCCAGCGCCAGGTCGCCGCGGCGGACCCGGTCGCGGAGGTCCTGAGCGATCTTGACGTGCAGTGCCTCGGCCACGCGCCTGACTATACAAGTGGGCCGAACCCCGTCGTTGCCGGACGATTACGCCGGGTTGAACTTCGAGTACTCGACGAACCTCCACGTCAGCGGCAAGGCCGCGTCGATCTGGACCACCTGTTCGATGTCGAAATCGACCACCTGGCGTTCCCAGTCGGTCCGTGCGCGCCCGGTCAGCTGCAGCGTCGCCCCCTGCTCCCAGTCGACGAACAGCAATCCGGCCCGCGCATCGACCTGCAGGTTGCCCAGTGTCATGTACATCAGGTTGCCCGAATACTCGGGCCAGGACAGGCGGTGGGCCGAGGAGGTGGTGACGAAGCCCGGGTGTCCACCGCGATGCGACGCGTCGGTTCCGTACGGATCGGCCTGGGTGGCGACGAAGAATGTGTCCGCCGATTCGATCCACTCGCGTTGGGCCACCGTGAGTTCCCCGCCGACAGTGCGATCCGGGTGCAGCGGCGCCGGGGCGTCGGCGGGCTCGCGCAACTGAATGTACTTGGGGCAGTTGGCATACACCTGATCGGTTTCGACCACCAGGCGCTCGCCTTGACGCGTCGCGACGCCGTTGATCCGCATGCGCCTGCGGGCGGTGAAGTCGATGACCAGCATGCCCACGGAGCGCGCCGTGTCGAACGCGCCCGCCAGCGGATCCAGCGGCGCGGGCAGCGCGTCGGCGACCACGGTGGTCTCGTCCGGGGCGGAGAGGAAACCCGGCGACCCGGTCAACGCGCCGGCCCAGACGTGTCCCGCGTCGTCGCGGGCGCCGACGACGGCGAACCGCTGCGCGCTCAGGAACTCCGCGGCGATCGGGGGGATCGTCGGGCCGACGTGTGCCGACCCCCAGGGCCGCCCGGACATGCCGGCGCGGCCCTGCAGGTCGGTTTCACCCGGATGCTTCATCAGAAGAATCCGCAGGTGGGGGCGTCGCCGAACGGCGCCGCCCCGGCGTTGGCCAACGTGTCGGCCCCGGACGTCGCGTAGATCTCGATGCGGGTGCCGTCGGGGTCGGTGAAGAAGATGCCGCCGGACCCGGCGCCCTCCCGATGCGGGACGACGCCGCCGTGCAGCACCTCAGCACCCGCGTCGCGCACCCGGGTTTCGGCCGCGCGGACCGCTTCGATGTCCTCGACCAGGAACGCCAGGTGGTGAAGGCCCGGCCGGTCGGTGGCGAAGACGCCGCTGCTCTGCTCCCACAGCGTCACGGCGAGTTCGCCGTCGGCGCCGAGGAACGCGAACCGCTTGTCGCCGTCGCTGTGTTCACGCAGCACGTCGAAGCCGAAGACCGCTTGGTAGAAGGATTTCGAGCGGGACAGGTCGGTCACGTTGATCCCGGCGTGTCCCAGCGAGAAGGCAACCATGAGAACCCTTTCTAATGCTTTGAAGTCTGTCGACACATTAGAGAGTAGGCATATGTTTCTAACGCTGTCAACACTTCGGTAGCATTAGAAAGATGCAGAGGTCGAGGGGAGGCGCGCCGCTCTTGGGTGAGCCGGTGGCCATCGAGTTCGCCAACACGGTGTTCGCCGTGCGCGGACGCCCCACCGAGGGGCTGGAGTCACCGCGGTCGCTGGCAGACTGGCTGCAGGACAAGGGTTTTGCGGCCGAGGATGTCACCGTCGGCGATCTCGACGCCGCGCGGGCGCTGCGCACGGCGATCCGGGCGATCGCGGCCGCCGCCACCGACGGCGGGCAGTGGGATGCCAGGGCCGTCGCGACGCTCAACGCGCACGCGGCCGCCCCGGCGCGGTGGCGCGAACTCACCGTCGAACCCGAACCGCGGGTGACCCAGCGCAGCAGCGGCAGCGCCGTCCAGACCGCACTGGCCGTCATCGCCGACAACGCGATCGAGATCTTCGGTGGTCCGATGCGCTACGACCTGCGCGGCTGTCCCGGACCGAACTGCATCCTCTATTTCCTGTCCGACGGCCGCCGCGAATGGTGCAGCAACACCTGCGGCAACCGGGCGCGCGCCGCGCGGCACTATGCCAAGACGCGGCACGCTGCGAGTTCCCGCCGACCCGGACGCTGAGATCGGCATCCGCCGATCCGCCGACGGCGGTGTCATGCAGAATGCCGGGATGGAGGAAAGGCAGAACCGCGAACTCGCGATGCGCATGGCCGACCTGGCGCGTGCCGTCGCCAGTCCCCGCAGCCTCCACGACGTCCTCGCCGGGGTCACCGCCGCGGCCAAGGAGTTGATTCCCGGCGTCGACACCGCGGGTGTCCTGCTGATCGGGCCGGGCAACAGCTTCGAGTCGCTCGCCGTCCTCGACGACATCCCGCACGAACTCGACGAGTTGCAGATGCGCTTCGACGAGGGCCCATGCCGCCAGGCGGCCCTGCAGGACGTCGTCGTGCGCACCGACGATTTCCGGCGCGAAGAGCGCTGGCCGCACTTCTCGCCGGCCAGCGTCGAACTCGGGGTGCTCAGCGGCCTGTCGTTCAAGCTCTACACCGCTGACCGCACCGCGGGTGCGCTCAACCTGTTCGGCTTCAGCGCCAACCAATGGGATGAGGACTCGGTGACCACCGGCATGGTGCTGGCCGCGCATGCCGCATCCGCGATCGTCGCGAGCCGTCAGGAAGAGCAGCTGAAAACCGCGCTGCTGAGCCGGGACCGGATCGGGCAGGCCAAGGGCATCATCATGGAGCGCTACAAGGTCGGCGACGTCCAGGCGTTCGAGATCATGCGGCAACTGTCCCAGCACAACAACACGCGGCTGGCCGAGATCGCCACGCAGATCATCGAGTCCCGGGACTGATTCCGCCGGTTCAGAAGATGCCGCTGTAGGCGTTGAGTGCCGGCTGGCCGCCGAGGTGCGCGTAGAGGACATTCGACGACGGCGGGATCTCACCGGAGCAGACCAGGTCGATGAGCCCGGCCATGGACTTGCCCTCGTAGACCGGGTCGAGGATGACGCCTTCGAGGCGGCCCGTGAGCGTGATGGCGTCGATGGTCGACGGCACCGGAATCCCGTACAGGTCGCCGGCCCAGCCCTCGAGCACGGTGATCTCGTCGTCGCGCAGGTCGCGTCCCACCCCGATGAGCTCGGCGGTGTTGCGCGCGATCCGCGTGACCTGCTCGCGGGTCTTGTCGATGGTCGCCGACGCGTCGATGCCGATGACGCGGCGCGCACGGTCCTGGCCCGCGAAACCGGCGATCATGCCCGCGTGGGTGGAACCGGTGACGGTGCAGACGACGATGGTGTCGAAGAAGACGCCGAGTTCCTGCTCCTGCTGTTGCACCTCGTAGGCCCAGTTCGCGAAGCCGAGCCCACCGAGCGGATGATCGGACGCCCCGGCGGGGATGGCGTACGGGGTGCCGCCGGCGTTTCTCACGTCCTCGATGGCGTTGCGCCAGCTGTCCTTGAACTCGATGCCGAATCCGGACGCGTCGAGCCGGACCTCGGCGCCCATGATCCGCGACAGCAGGATGTTGCCGACCTTGTCGTTGACCGAATCCGGCCAGTCCACCCATTTTTCCTGTACCAGAACGGCTTTCATGCCGAGTTTGGCGGCGACGGCGGCGACCTGGCGGGTGTGGTTGGACTGCACGCCGCCGATCGACACCAGGGTGTCGGCGCCCTGCGCGATGGCGTCAGGGACGAGGTACTCCAGCTTGCGGGTCTTGTTGCCGCCGTAGGCGAGTCCGGAGTTGACGTCTTCGCGCTTGGCCCAGATCTGGGCGCCGCCGAGGTGCTTGCTCAGCCGTTCCAGCGGGTGGATCGGGCTGGGGCCGAAGGTCAGCGGGTAGCGGGGAAAGTCGGCGATCGCCATGGGTTCTCCTGACTCTGTGCGGACGCACCCGACGGACCGACCATCAGGCTGATGATGTGCAATATATTGGACATCTCTCAGCCGGCGTGTCAAGCGGTCGATCGGCCCGTGCGCTAGGCCGGCGCGTGCGGGCGACCTGCCTGCGGGGTGATCGCGGGGTCCATGACGGGGTGACGACGCGCGTCGCGGGCAATGCGTCGGCGCAAAGCCTTGCGGTCGCGCTTGCTCACTGCGCGGTGCCGGGCCACCAGGGCATCGAGTTGCTGCCAACTGAGACCGTCGAGGTCGCCGTCGCCGTCATGGGTGGCGACCACCACCGCACCGCGCAGCATCGGAACGTCTTTCGGGGTGAAGCCGGTTGTGGCCAGCAGCAACTCGGTGGCGACGTGGTTGACGCGGCGCTGGCAACCGGTCAGGACCGGGCTGAACCAGAAATCGAACTGCAGATCGGAACTGCTCAGGGAATGCAGACCGTGGCCGCGCACCAGGCGGGTGATATCGGCTGGGGTGTATGCATCGGTTTCATAGGTCGCGCCGGAGGCGCTGAGGTACAGGACGGTGTTCATGAGCGTGTTCCATTCGACTCTTTCTTCGTGACGGTGGGCGCGTTCTCCGCGTCTGTTATCAAAGTTACCCCTGTGACGGATGGGACAAACTTGCGTAACAAGTAGGCCACAGACCACCGACAGGCCGCCCCCAGCAAAGAGCGATATACGATACGTCGCATGCCGGTGCCCATAGAGCGCGGTAAGCACCGCAGGTCGCTGTTGCGCGATCAGGCCTACGCCTCGATACGCGATGCCATCGTCAACGGCACCCTGGCTCCCGGAGAGAAACTGCGGGACCCCGAGCTCGAGGAATGGCTGGGCATCAGCCGCACACCGATCCGTGAGGCGCTGGCCCGGTTGGAGACCGCAGGCCTGGTCCACACCACGCCGGGTCGGTCCACCGTGGTCGCCGCGATCGAACCGCAGGCGGTGCTCAACGCGCAGAGCGTCGCCGCGGCCATGCACGCACTCGCGGTTCGCACCGCGGTGCCGCTCATGGACAAGAGCGACTTCGATGCCATGACCGCGGCCAACGATGCATTCGCCCAAGCGATTTCGCGTGGTGACGCCGAGGCCGCCATGCGCAGCGACGACGATTTCCACGGTGTCGCCGTGCAGGCCAGCCGCAACGAGGTGATCCAGCACGTGCTCGAACAGGTCACCCCGGTCCTGCGGCGCCTCGAATATCTGCGCTTCTCAGCGCTTTCCGGCCGCGAGTCCATCGAGCAGCACCGCAAGATCGTGAGCCTGTGCCGCAAGCGCGACGCCGAAGGGGCCGCGGCCGCCACCGAGCAGAACTGGCAGACGCTGTCGCGCCTCGTCGACCAACTGAACGCCACCAGTTGAGGGCCGTCAGGTGCCCAGGTGGACCTGCACGCCGTGGCTGCGGAGTTGATCGAAGCTGTAGCGGAACTCGCCGCGACGGCCCACCGAGACGACGTAGAGGTCCTCACCCTCGGTGACCGGGAACGCGAACGAGAACCGGCATTCGGCAGAATCACCCGTTCCCTGGCCCAGCGCCGTGGTGGTCAGGATCTCTCCCTTGCCGTTCTTCACGGTCACGTCGGTATTGGGGCCGATGTCGGAGTAGCCGCTGGCTCCGGTGCACGCCGATCCGTCGACGACGATCCCGCCGGCACCCACGCTGTCGCTGAGCACGAAGATCCCGGGCACCTTGACGGTGTCGAGCACGCGGAATCCCTGCGCGAAGTGCGGGCAGAACGTGTCGACGGCGATCTTGTCGGCGGGCAGACCCTGTTGCGGTTCACCGTCCTCCAACCGCCGGCACACCTGATGTCCGTGTGCGATGGCGTTGGCGTCGGAGTTGAACTCCTTCATCAGCCCGCTGTCGCGCAGCGCCGCGAGGTAACCCGTTTCGGGTGGTGGCGGCGGGCGCCGGTGTGCCACCAGCAGACCCCACGCCATCGCCGCGGCCATCACGATGATCACGGTGACCGCGCCGGTGGTGATCCACGTCGAGCGGATGCTCGACCGCGACGCGGGCAGTTCGACGTAGTCGGGCAGCATCCGGCCACCGACCGGATCGGACGATTCGTCCTTGCCGTTGCGTACCCGGTTCGTCGGACGCCCGGCCGTGTAGTACCGCCCCTCGTACCGCGCGGTCGGGTCCGGACGCCATCCGGACAACGAGATCGACGACTCTGCGCGGCCACACCGACTGCAGGTGCCGTCGGTGTCGACCTCGAAGCCGCAGTACGGACAGCTCATCGACAACCCAGCGGCCGAGTGGTTCGCATACCTCGATTGTCGACCAGGATCGCCCCCGCCTGCCACGCTTAGCGAGCAAGCACACGTGTTCCGCCTTGGCGCAGTGCCGAAATCACCTCGACGGTGCTCGTCGAATCACCCACCCAGCCGATGTAGCCGTCCGGGCGGACCAGCAGTGCCGGGCCGGAATCGGCGCGTTCGGCCTGCACCAGGTCATGCCCGTCGACCGGGTCGCTGCCGTGTTCGCGTACCAGCACGAAACCCGCACGACGCTGAATCTCGGTGAGCCGCCCGGCTACCAGCGGGATCTGGGCCGCGCGGGTCCCGACCAGTGCGTTCGCCCCGCGAACGCGCGGATAGCGCAGCGTGATGCCGGAGAACGAGCCCGCGACGGCATCGCGAATCCGCGGGATCCGAAACAACCGCGGTACCAAGAGGTTCCGTAGCCACCGTGCCGGACGTGGATGCAGGGTGATGCCGCGCGCCATCAGACCCGACTGCAGCAGTACGCGTCTGCCGATCGGGTGCCGTTCGTCCTGATAGGTGTCCAGGAGGCGCTCCGGGGCCCCACCGAGCACCGCGTCGATCTTCCAGGCCAGGTTGACCGCGTCCTGGATCCCGGTGTTCATGCCCTGCCCGCCCATGGGGGAGTGCACGTGGGCGGCGTCGCCGACGAGGAACACCCGACCGTGGCGGTAGTTGTCCACCTGCCGTTCGTCGCAGTGGAACCGCGACCGCCAACTGACGTCGAGCAGGCCGAGCCCGGGACCCAGCGCCCTGGCGAGGACGTCGGCGATCTCGGCGTCGGACGGCGGGACCGAATCGGGCACCTGGCGGTGACGGTCCCACAGCATGGCGCGGTACCAGGATCCGTCGGCGTCGCTGCGGCGGTAGGGCGCCAGGAACCCGAAGACGTCGCGGGTACTGCCCACGGTCAACCCGCCGTCGGTGGGGCCGTCGGCGAGCTTGACGTCGGCCAGCACGATCGAGGTCAGCACGGTCCTTCCGGGGAACTCGACGCCGAGCAGGGTGCGGACGGTGCTGTGGGCTCCGTCGGCACCGACCGCGTAGCGGGCGCGCCACTGCAGGTTCGGCCCGCCGTCGGCCGGCTGCGCCGTCACGGTGACCCCGTCGGCGTCCTGCCGCAGTCCGGTCACCTCGAGGCCGCGGCGTACCTCGGCGCCCTGCGCGGTGGCGTAACGGTCCAGTGCCGCATCGACATTCGTCTGCGGGGTGATCAGCACGAAGGGATATCGCGAATCGAGATGGGTGAGGTCGACGCGGGCACCCGCGAACAGGCGCACACCCGGGGCACGGTGTCCGGTGGCGATCAGGTCGTCGGCAAGGCTGCGCGCATCGAGCAGTTCGAGCGTGCGGGGCATGACGGCGAACGCGCGACTCGCCGGGTTGACGGCGCCGCGGCGTTCGAGCACGACGACGGAGCGCCCCGTGCGGGCGAGGTCCCCGGCGACGGTCAGACCCGCCGGGCCCGCGCCCACCACCACGACATCGACGACGTTCATCGCAGCGCTCCTCGGGGATCCGGGTACCACCGCCGGATGTCGTCCGGGGTGGACGCCGCGCCGCGGTTGAAGACGAACCGGCACCCGGGCTGCAGTGTGTGCGCGGCGTTCACGATCGCTTCGAACAGCAGGGTGTTGGCCGCGACGAGGCGCACCCCGGCGCCGATCAGCACGGCGTCGTAGCGTTTGGCGGCCAGCCACTGCCCGGCCTTCTCGGCGCCCGCCTCGCCGAAGTCGATCAGACAGTTGTCGACGTCGTATCCGGCCGCGCGCAACCCGGCGACATTGTCATCGTTGGCGGCCCGAAGCCGTTGCCTGGACAGGCCTTCGAATTGCGCGAAGTCGGGCGAGGAGTAGTCGATCACCTCGGGGTCGAGGCCGATCTGGATGGCGGTGACACGGGACATGAGACCTCCCAGCTATAAGTCAACACTCGGTGACCTGAACGCTACGACCTGCCGGAGGCCAAGTCAACCGTTGGTGACATAGGATCGCGGTATGCCGACAACCCGCCCCCGCAATGCCGACGCCACGCGGGCCGACATCCTGGCCGCCGCCCGGGCACGCTTCGGTGCCGAGGGCTACGAACGCACCACGCTGCGGGCGGTGGCCGCCGACGTCGGTGTCGACCCCGCGCTGGTGATCCGCTATTTCGGCAGCAAGCAGGATCTGTTCGCGGCCGCAGCGGAGTTCACCATCGAGTTCCCCGATCTGGCAGCGCTGCCGCCGGACCGACTCGCCGGGGCGCTGGTGTCCACGTTCTTCGCGGTGTGGGAGGAGGACACCACGTTCCTGGCGTTGTTGCGGGCAGCGATGACGAGTGCGACCGCGGCCGAGACCATGCGCACGGTGTTCGCCACGCAGGTTGCGCCCGCGCTCACCGCGGTCACGCCCGACCATCCCGCCGAACGGGCGGGCCTGCTCGGTGCGTTCGTCATCGGGTTGGCCACCACGCGCTACGTCCTGGCCAATCCCGCGGTCGCGCGGCTCTCCCGCGATGACCTGATCCGCTGGACCGCGCCGGTGATCGGACAATTGCTGACCGGACCGGTCGAGGTCGCCTAGATTGAGCGCCCATGGCGTGAGCCGCAGGCACGTCATCGAGGTCACCGACGGTTTGGTCCCGGAACTGCAGCGACGGATGTGGTGCGCACCGAATACACCCAGAAGACCCTGCGCGAGACGCTCCGCGAATTCTGAGCGCTAACCTCGCGTGGTGACTGACATTCGCGCCCTCGATGTGGCGGTGGTCCAGGAGCCCGCGGTTGCCGGCGACGTGGCCGCCAACGTAGGTCGTACGGCGGCGGTCCTCGCCGAGCATCGGGGCGCCGACCTCGTCGTGCTGCCCGAGTTGTTCCTGTGCGGATACCGCCTCGACGTCGTGGCGGACGCCGCGATCGAGGTGACCTCGGCCCCGGAATCGGGGCCGGTCGCCGACCTGTGTGCGGCGGCCGCCGAGAACGACACCGTCGTCATCGGCGGATTTGCCGAGCGGGCAGGCGATCTGGTGTACAACTCGCTGTTGTGCATCGACCGCACCGGTGCGGTGGCCGGTGTCTACCGCAAGACGCACCTGTTCGGTGCCGAATGCGACGCCTTCGCCGCCGGGGACCGTATCGAGCCGATCGAGGTGGCCGGGCTGCGCCTCGGGCCGATGATCTGCTTCGACGTCGAGTTTCCGGAAATCGCTCGCACACTGGCGCTTTCGGGCGTGGACCTGTTGGTGGTCTCGTCGGCCAACATGCACCCCTACCACCACGATCACCGCGTGGCGTGTCTGTCGCGGGCGCTGGAGAACCGTACTCCGCTGGTGTATTCCAACCTGGTGGGCGCCGAGGCCGGTCTCGAATTCGTGGGCGGATCGCGGGTGGTCAGCGGCGACGGGCAAGTGGTCGCCGAATGCGGTGGCGGGATATCGGTGGCGCGGTGCCGGGTGACACTGCGTCCCGACACCCCTACCGATGACGCTGTCGACTACCTGAGGCACCGGCGGCCGGAGTTGTACCGGTTGACCTGATCAGGCAGGCAGGCGGCGGCGTGCCCCGGCGATCAGCAACCACACGGCCGAGATGAGGAAGTACAGCGCGCCGAACGCGGCGTAGGGGGCGATGTCGGCGATACCGGGCACCTCGGGTGCGCCGGCCTGCTTGAGGAACATCACGCCGACGAGCGCGGACTGCGCGCCGCTGAGGATCATCGCCCACTGCGCGCCATGGCCTTTCCACCGGCGCACACCGGTCGAGAGCTGGAACAGGCCGGACAGTGACGCCCACACACCGAACACCCCGAGCACGGCGTTCATGCTCATCGCGAGCCCTGCCGCCACCGCGATGGTGGTCAGTACGCTGACCGCGACGTTCAGCGCCTGCGTGGGGTTGTGGCGCAGACCGCCGGTGCGTTGCGCATCAAGGTAGTTGGCGAACGCGTCCCAGGCCGGGTAGATGAGCAGGAGCGCCGCGGCGACCGCGGACACCTGCGTGCCGACGATGAAGGCGGCCGCGACCCACACGCCTGCGACGGCGGCGCGCAGCAGGTAGTACGACTGCAGCCACTGATCGTCGGTGGCGGTGGGACTCGGGTTCGAAACGGTGTGATTTGCCATGAACTTCCTGTTCGTCGCGGTTCGGGCGGGATGTACCTACCTATCGGAAGGTAGGAGACTGCGGGCGCGGTGAGGCGCAGGCTGGGCGGGCAGGGGCCGATCGGGTCAGGCGGCGAGCCGTTCGATGAGCGGTGTGGTGATCTTCTGGAAGATCGCCGGGTCGCCGTAGGCGCGCGCCGAGAGCATCGCGCCGTGCATCGTGGCCATGAAGGTCTCGGCCTCGGCGTGCGCGGTGCTGGTCAAGGTGATCGTGCCCTGCTCGACGCCGCGCTCGAGCGCCGAGGCCAACCACGCCGACAGCGTGCGGAAGTAAGCACGCAACTCCAGGACGAGCTCCTGTGGCAGCACCGGAATCTGCGTCGCGAGCAGAGCACATACACAGAAACTCGTGGTCGGATCCCCGACGCAGGACTCCCAGTAGCCGACGTAGGCGCGCAACTGGTCGAGCGGGTTGGGGTAGCGGCGTTCGAACTCGGCGATGCCCGCGTCGACCTCGGCGCGGTACCGCTGCAGCAGCGTGCGGACGAGGTCGACCTTGGTGGGGAAATGGTGGTGGATGCTCGCCTTGCGGATGCCGACGACTGCGGCGATGTCGGCGTAGCTGAAGCCGTTGTAGCCGCCGACGATGATGAGCGTGCGCGCACAGCGCAGGATGTCATCGGCGGTGTCGGTCGCGGTGGGCACGAAACGCAGCCTACCTAGTGGTAGGTAGACGCACAAGTCTCAGCGCGTCGCCCGGACGGGAAGGGCACCAGACGTTCGGTGTGCCGGAACCGCACTCAGCTGCCCGATGAGCCGGATCGGGAGAGCCGGGCCAGCTCGTCGGCGCTCAGCTGAACCTCGGCGGCGGCCAGATTCTCCTCCAGATGCCCGCGCTGGGATGTGCCCGGAATGGGAATCATCACCGGCGACACCTGGAGCAGCCACGCGATCGCCACCTGCTCGACGGTGCATCCGTGTGCGCGGGCGATCTCGGCGAGGACGTCGCCGGCCTGGCCCAGGCCACCCTGCGCGACCGGGGCCCACGAGATGAACCCGAGGCCGTCGCGTTCACAGATCTCCAGCACCGCCTGCGAACCGCGGTCGATGACGTTGTACCGGTTCTGCACCGTGACGATCTCGGCGATCTGCCGGGCCTCGGCGAGCTGTTCGGGAGTCACCTGTGACAGGCCGATCGTGACGATCTTGCCCTCGTCCTGCAGAGCCTTGAGCTCGCCCACCTGATCGGCCAGCGGCACCTTGGGATCCACCCGGTGCAGTTGGAGCAGATCGATCTGCTCGAGCCCGAGCCTGCGCAGGCTCATGAGCACCTCCTGGCGCAGGTACTCGGGGCGTCCGACCGGTGGCCATGCGGCCGGGCCGAGGCGCTTGGGGCCGTCCGGGGTGTCGATCACGTCGGGGCCGTTGCGGGTCAGACCCGCCTTGGTCGCGATGACGATGTCGTCGGGGTAGGGGTGCAGCGCCTCTTTGACGATCTCCTCGGCGACATACGGTCCGTAGGAGTTCGCGGTGTCGATGAACTGCACACCGAGTTCGACCGCGCGCCGCATCACCGCGATGCACTCGGCGCGGTCGGCGGGCTCACCCCATATGCCGCGGCCGGTGAAGCGCATGGTCCCGAATCCGAGCCGTGACACGGTCTTTCCGGCGATGTCGAAGGTTTCGCGATATGCGGTGGCGGTCATGGGAATCCTTTGCTCGATAGCTGGTCGACTCCCAAGCTAGGCCGGGGCCGCCGCAGGTGAGGGGGTGCGTTTCGTCCCCCCAGACCCGGTCACACCTTGGTGATCGGCACGCGGCGCTCGCGGTCCGACTTCGGCCACACATAGGGCAGGTCGTCGGGGACGTCCGGGAAGTGCGGCCGATAGAACACGGGATCCTTGCGCACCAGCGACGACTGGTGGCTGAGGTGAAAGTCCCTGTCCCCGAGCCACGGTGGCAGATCCGCCGTGAGCGCCAGTTCCTGCTGTCCCCGCGGCGCGGTCAGGCCCGTCCCGGTCTGCAGGTCGAGCAGCAGGGTGGCCGCGCTGGTGTCCGCGTGGCCGCGGGCGATCCATTCCTCACACACCGCGAGGCCGTACCGCACCAGCGCCTCCTCATACCCCGCCCACATCGCCGCGGCCGGGTGGTGCCGCCACCCGTAGCCCGGCACGGTGAGCGCCCGCAGCACCTGGATGGTCTCCGCGCGTTGTTTCCCAAGCCGGCGCGGATCGAGCACCCGCGCGGTCTCGGCGAAGTCGGCACACGGTAGGAATGTCTGCACGGCTCACGCGGTTTCGGCCGCGGTGCGGTTGGTCGCCGCGCGGGCCACGAAATAGAGCACCACCCCGATTGCCATCAGGATGCCCGCGAACATCCACACCTTGGCCGTCTGCTGGGTCAGCAGCAGGACACACGACGCCACACCCAGCACGGGCACGGCCGTCCAAACCCGGAAATGGTCGTGGTCCACCGTGTCCCGGCGCAGTACCAGCACGGCGATGTTGGTCGACATGAACACGAACAACAGCAGCAACACGACCGTCTCGGCGAGCGTCGACAGCTCTCCGATCAGGGTGAGCACCATCGCCACCGCGGTCGTCGCGAGGATCGCGACCCACGGCGTGCGCCGTTTGGGCAGGACACGGCTGAGAACGCCGGGCAGCAAACGGTGCTCGGACATGCCGAAGGCCAACCGGCTCGCCATGATCATGGTCAGCAGCGCGCCGTTGGCGACGGCGATGAGGGCGATCGCGCTGAACACCCAGTCGGGAACCCCGAGACCCGATGCGGAGACGACGTCGAGCAGCGGCCCGGACGACTCCGCCAGCTCACCCGGGGTCAGCACGGCGGCGCTGGCCATGCCCACGAGCACGTAGACCACACCGGCGGTGATGAGCGATCCGAACAGCGCCGCCGGATACACCTTGCTGGGGTTGCGGATCTCCTCGGCGACGTTGGCCGACGTCTCGAACCCCACGAACGAGTAGTACGCGATGATCGCGCCGGCGAGGATGGCCAGCGCCGGTGCCGTGCCCTCCTGGAACTGGCCGAGCCTGCCGAGATCGCCGCGCCCGCCGCCGACCATCACCGCGCCCGCGATGATCACGATCAGCAGGCCGCTCAACTCGATGACCGTCATGACGACGTTGCTCTTCACCGATTCGCTGATGCCGCGGGCGTTGAGCGCCGCGATGAGCGCGAGGAACACGATCGCCGCCGGTATTGCCGGAACGTCGATGAACGTCGCGAGGTAGTCACCGGCGAACGCCAGCGACAGGCCGGCCGCGCTGGTCACCCCCGCCGCGAGCATGCTGAAACCGACGAGGAACGAGACCAGGGGAAGCTTGAAGGCGCGTTCGGCGAACACCGCGGCGCCACCGGCCCTTGGATACTTCGTGACCAGTTCGGCATACGACCCCGCGGTGAGCAGCGCCAGCACCAGCGCCGCGAGCAGCGGCGCCCACACCGCGCCGCCGACCTTGCCTGCCAGCACGCCCATCAGCGCATATATCCCTGCCCCGAGCACATCGCCGAGGATGAACAGGAACAGCAGCGGACCGGTGATCCTCCTGGCGAGCTTGGTGTCGGACCTGCCCCCGGTGTTTTCGTGTGCCGTCGCCTCTGCGGTCATGTCTTCCTCCCGTAGCCCCTCGCGCACGCAGCGCCGGTGAGGGGTACCCACCGAAGCCCGCCGATACGCACACAGGCTGCGACTTCGGGTAGGTTTGTCAGCGACAACCCACGCGGGAGTGCACACCGAGTGCGCTGAGAGGACGGCTGAGGGCCGTCGACCGTATGAACCTGTCCGGGTAATGCCGGCGTAGGGAGTGTGACGCGATGACCGATATTTCCCGACCCGATTCCGGGTCCGATCCGGTGCGCTTCGCGGCAGGCGAGCGGCCGCGCTCCTACCGCTGGCGCGTCATCGACATCGTGGTTGCCAGCGTGCTCGCGGTCGCCGCGGGTCTGGTGTTCGTGATGTGGAACATCGCGTCCAACCCGATCGGGGCGCCGCTGTCGGCGGCGCTGCCCGGACTGCAGGCCCTGCTCGGTGGCGGTTGGCTGTTCGCCGGTGTGCTCACCGCCCTGGTGATCCGCAAGCCGGGCGCCGCGCTGTACGGCGAGATGGTCGCCGCGACGGTGTCGGCGCTCGTCGGCAATCAGTGGGGCGCGCTCACCCTCGAATCGGGGCTCGTGCAGGGGATCGGTGCCGAGCTCGTGTTCGCGGTGTTCCTGTACCGCGCGTGGAACCTGCCGGTGGCGATCCTGTCGGGTGCGGTCGCCGGCCTCGCACTGGCGATCAACGACCTCATCCTCTGGTATCCGGGCTCGGCGGCGACGTTCTCGCTCATCTACACGATCTCGGCCGTGGTGTCCGGCGCCGTCGTCGCCGGGGGCCTGTCGTGGTACGCGGTGCGCGGCCTGGCCAAGACCGGTGCCCTGTCCCGGTTCGCGTCCGGCCGGGTGGGGGCGCGCACCGACGCATCCAGATGAGCGCGCGGACCGGCGGCGCGGCCGTCGCAGCGAACGGCTGGTCCTGGCGCCACGCCGGACGGTCGCGCTGGGCGCTGCGGGATTTCGACGTGGCGATCGAACCGGGTGAGCGGGTGCTGTTGCTCGGCGCCAGCGGTTCGGGCAAGTCGACGCTGCTGCACGGCCTGGCCGGCCTGCTCGGTGACAGCGAGGACGGCGACGAAGCCGGTCGGCTGCTGGTCGACGGCGTGCCGCCCGCAAAGCGCCGCGACCGGATCGGCATGGTGCTGCAGAACCCGGACTCGCAGGTCATCCTGTCGCGGGTCGGCGACGACGTGGCGTTCGGCATGGAGAACTTCAACGTCGCGCCGCAGGCCATCTGGCCCAGGGTGCGACGCGCGCTCGCCGCGGTGGGGTTGACGCTTCCGCTGCTGCACGACACCGGTCGGCTCTCCGGCGGCCAACAGCAGCGGTTGGCACTGGCAGGCGTGCTCGCGATGGACCCCGGCCTGATCCTGCTCGACGAGCCGACCGCCAACCTCGACCCGGCCGGTGTGCTGGAGGTTCGTGACGCCGTTGCCGCGGCCGCCGACCAGACCGGTGCCACCCTGATCGTGGTCGAACATCGCACCGCGGTATGGCTTCCCGTGGTGGATCGGGTCATCGTGCTTGGTGCGGCGGGTGAGCTCATCGCCGACGGACCAGCCGCGGAAACCCTTGCCCAGCAACAAGATCAGCTGACCCGCGCAGGTGTGTGGGTGCCCGGTGTCGAGCTGCCGCGGATCGCACGCGCGGGAAAACCCGGGCCAGCGCTGCTGTCCGCGTCCGAGCTGGCCGTCGGCCACCGCGGGGGACCGGTCACCGAGCGGCTCACCTTCGACGTCGACCGCGCGGCCACCACCGTCGTCACCGGTCCCAACGGGGCCGGAAAGTCCGCTCTCGCACTGACACTCGGCGGTCTGCTACCACCCCGCGGCGGACGGTTCTGCGCCGACACAGCGTTCGCGCCCGCCCCGAACCGGTGTGAACCCGTGCGCTGGCGTTCGCGCGAACTGCTGACCCGCATCGGCAGCGTGTTCCAGAACCCCGAGCACCAGTTCCTCACCGGCACCGTGCGCGACGAGTTGGCGCTCGGCCCCCGCGCACTCAAGCGCGACCCGGCGTCGGTCACCGCGGCCTGCGACGCACTGCTGGAGCGCCTGCACCTGGCGGAGCTGGCCGACGTGAACCCCTACACCCTGTCGGGCGGGCAGAAGCGCCGCCTGTCGGTGGCCACGGTGCTGGCCACCCAGCCCCACCTGATCGTCCTCGACGAGCCCACCTTCGGGCAGGACCGCACCACCTGGGAGGAGCTGGTGCGCCTGCTCGCCGAGATCGCCGATGACGGCACCGCGGTGGTGGCGGTCACCCACGACCTCGACTTCGCCGAGCTGCTGGCCGACCGGCACGTCGAGATTTCGGCGCCCGAGGCGCTCGCGAAGGCCGGGCTGTGAGCATCACCGTCGACGGTGCGCCGATCCGGCGCGTCGGGATCAACCCGGTCGCGAAACTCGCGGCCGCCCTCGTCATCGCGTTGGGTCTGGTGTTCAGCGTCGACTGGGTGTCGGCCGCGACCGCGCTGGTGCTGGAAGTCCTGCTCATGGTGGTGTTGCGGATACCCCTGCGCACGATGCTGACTCGCGGTGTTTTCGTGCTGCTCGCCGCGGCGCTGACCGGGATCACGATCCTGCTGTACGGCGAACCGAGCGGCACCGTGCACTGGCATTTTCTGCTCGTCACGGTCAGCGACGGGTCGATCTCGTTGGCGCTGGCCACATTTCTTCGCGTGCTGGCGATCGCGCTGCCGTCGGTGATCCTGTTCGTCGACACCGATCCGACCGAACTCGCCGACGGACTCGGGCAGGTGTTGCGGTTGCCCGCCAGGTTCGTGCTGGGCGCGCTGGCCGGGCTGCGGCTGGTCGGGTTGCTCGGCCAGGACTGGCGTTATCTCGGCTATGCGCGCCGCGCCAGGGGGGTCGCCGATCAGGACCGGTTGCGCCGTTTCACCGCACAGGGTTTCGCGCTGCTGGTCTCGGCGGTACGCCGGGGCTCGATGTTGGCCACCGCGATGGAGGCCCGCGGGTTCGGCGCCCACCGCACCCGGACCTGGGCCCGGCCGTCGCGATTCGGCATGCGGGAATCGCTGTTGATATTGGCGGCTTTCGTGATCGTGGCGGTGGCGATCGCGGTGTCCGTCAGCACCGGGCACTGGAATTTCATTGGACACCGCTGACGTGCTGGCCGTGCTGGGCGACGACGCGCGCACGGTGCTGATCGACGGCCGCTCCGGCTCCGGCAAGACGACGCTGGCCCGGCAGTTGAGCCGGGATTGGGCGTCCAGCGTGGTGGTGAGCCTCGACGACATCTATCCCGGTTGGGATGGACTGGCCTGGGCCGTCGAGCACATCCGGGGCCATCTGCTGGAACCTCGCGCGCTCGGGCGGGCCGGCCGGTGGCGGCGCTGGGACTGGGCCGGTGGGCGCCCGGCCGAGTGGCACACCGTCGACCCACACCAGCGGGTCGTCGTCGAGGGCGTCGGCGCTTTGACCGCGGCGAACCGGGCGCTGGCCGACCTCGGCATCTGGCTGGAGGCTGCCGGACCCGACCGCAAGCGCCGGGCACTGCTGCGCGACGGTGAAACCTATGCACCGCACTGGGACCGATGGGCCAAACAGGAAGAGGAGTTCATCGCCCGCCACGATCCGCGCGCCGTGGCCGATGTGGTGGTGCCGACCTGATTCTCGTGTGCCGTTCTCGCTCGTAACGCCACGGCGGAAATCCGGCCGATTTTCCGCCGTGGTGTTACGAACGGTGATCAGGCGAGGTCGGCCGTTGAAACCTGACCTCGAGCCTGCCGAGGATCGGCGTCGTCGGGTCTCGGCGGAGCCGGCGACGCAGCCGCAGATCGACGATGTAGGCCCGGTAAAAGGATTTGAGCACAAAGGGATTGAGGACGTCGACCATCCGCAGGGCGTCCAGCAGCAGCGCGTACCGGCGTCGGTCGGCGTCGCTGAAGGTCCAGCCCATCAGATCCAGGAACTCCGGCGGCAGGCTGGCGCGGGTGCCGAAGGAGAACAGCCCGCCCAGCGGTCTGGTGACGATCCGGGCCGGCCTGCCCCAGGCCTCTTCCAGGAAGCGCAGATTCGCCAGCGAGACCAAATCCTCACGGACTTCCGGCGCGATCGACAGCTGGGGCAACTGCTGCTCCCAGTACCGCGTGAATTCGGCCCAGTTTCGCGGCCAGTCACCGTGTTCCACGTTGACGCCGGTGGCCAGCGGCGCCGCCGCGACCGTCAGACGGTCCAGTGTCTCGGTGTCGAGCGGCCCGTACAGCAACGTGTACTGGTCGAGGTAGTACCGGAACAGGCATGCGGCGACCCACTTTTGGAGTTGCTGCGCATTTCCGCTGTAGCGGACGGGGCTGGTGGGTGTGGCGTGCACGGCCGCGTGGACGAGCGCGAGTTCACGGCGGTACGCGTCGCGGTCCTCGGCACTGCCCATCAGCGCCAGCGCGAGGTATTGCCCGGTGGTGCGGGCCCGCTTGATCGGGTGCCGTCGCGGACTGCCGGAGACCACCCGGCTCTCGTGGACGCCGTGGCCGACGCCGGGCATGGCCAGCTGCATGATGATGTTTGCCACCTGATTGGTCAGACCCACCACGGTCAGCAGATCTGCCAGCTCCACCGGCGTCTGCCTCCGCCGCATGACCTGTCCCCTTTGGCGTCGGGTCGTGCCCACGGGTTGATGGTGTCACAGATCCACCAAAACTGCACACACTCGTTCTCAGTTTTCGGCGCTTTGTTCAGCGGGCGGTCACGACCTCGCGTTCGCGGCCGATGCCGCGAGGACTTTGCGGGTCGCCTCGCCCAGGATGCGTGCCGCGGCACCCAACGGTTGTTCGGCCAACTCCACCGTGGGGGCCTCGACCGACAGGGGAATGCCGGGAGGCAGGGCGGCGATGAGCCGCTCGAGGTCGAGTTCACCGGTGCCGGGGACCATCCGGGCCGACCGGGCTTCCCGGCGGAGCGCGTCCACCGTGGGCGGGGCCGCGGCCGGTCCGTCGCTGATCTGTGCGTACGGCAGCGCCGACGTCGGAATGCCGGCCAGCACGTCCCACTCCGCTCCCGCGCGGAAGAACTGCAGGAAGTCGATGAGCACCGCGAGGTTGCCGCGACCGACCGCGCGCGTCACGTCGACGGCGTCGGCGAGACCGGTGATCGCCGAATAGGTGATGAACTCGATCGGCACCGTCAAGCCGTATTCCGCGGCGCGGTCCGCGAACTGTCCCAGGGTGTCCACCAGCCGGGTCCGGTTTTCGTCGTAGCCGACCGTCAGCACGTACTGCGCGCCCAACTCGGCGGCGGTCCGAAGTGCCGGAACCAGGCTCTTGACCTCGGTTTCCGGCCGGATCCACACCGCTTCGACGTCGAGCAGCCGCACTCCGCGCTCGTGTAGGCGGCGCGCGAATCGCCGACGCAGCTGCGAATCGCCGACGAGGTCGAACACCCGCTCTCCCTTGTCCACCGGGACGATGCGCACGCCGCACATGTCGAATCCGCCGTCGGCGGCGGCGTCGACGAGCTCCACCGGCGTGGCATTGAGCCTTGTCAGGTGGTGCAGCGAAAGGTGCTGCGCGGCAATTTGTTCCGACATGAGCCAGGCGATCCTTCTGTGCTGGGGCCACGGGATTCGATCGGTCGTATCCCGTCATAGCGACTGTAGGCCCGCCCGACGGCATCGACCACCCGCAAACTGCCACTCAGCGGCAGTCGGGTGTGTTCCCCGTCTCCACTCGGGCCGCACGATGCAGTGCAGCACAACGAACTTTCACACCACCGGAGGTCAAATTGCCCGACACAGACTTGGACCGAACGGCCATCCGCCACCTGATCGAGAACTGGGTCATGTGGCGTGACGCCGGCGACTGGGAGCGGTTCGCCACGGTATGGCATCCCGATGACGGATGGATGAGCGCGACGTGGTTCCAGGGACCCGCCACGGAATTCATCGAGCAGAGCCGTCGCGGCTTCGACGCAGGCGTGTCGATCCTGCACTTCCTCGGCGGCCACACGGCCGACATCGCCTACGACCGCGCGATTGCGCAGACCAAGATGACCATCAGCCAGCGCGCCGTGGTCGACGGTGTGGAAGTGGACGTCACCTGCACGGGCCGCTTCTACGACTTCCTGACGCGGCACGGCGGCAGGTGGACCATTGTGCGGCGCCAGCCCATCTACGAAAAGGACCGTCTCGACGTGGTCGATCCGTCGGCGACGCTCACCTTGGATGCCGACCTGCTCGCGCGGTTCCCGGTCGGTTACCGCCATCTGGGCTATCTGCAGACCAAGGCCGGTTTCACGGTGAAACCGGGGTTACCCGGCCTGAAAGGTGAAGCGGTGCAGCGTCTCTACGAGGAAGGCGAGAAGTGGCTGGCCGGGTCGCAGACCCCGGGGGATCCCCGATGACCGTCACCGGCCTGCGCGAGGAGAACTCGGCCCAAGTCGTCGTGCAGAGCCTGCGCGACACCCCCGACGAGCGACTCAAGGCGGTGCTGAGCAGTCTGGTCGAGCATCTGCACGGATTCGTCAAGGACGTCGACCTGACCCACGCCGAATGGGAGCGCGGCATCGCCTTCCTGACCGAGGTCGGGCACATGTGCGACGACACCCGCCAGGAGTTCGTACTGCTCTCCGACGTGCTGGGGGTGTCGATGCTCGTCGATGCGATCAACAACCGCAGATCCGCCACCGCCACCGACACCACGGTCCTCGGGCCGTTCCACATGGTCGCCTCACCGCCCCGTGACCTCGGCGCCAACATCTCACTCGACGCGGTCGGGGAGCCCTGTGTGTTCGCCGGGCAGGTGCGCTCGTCCGACGGCACCCCCTTGGGCGGTGCGCGGGTGGACGTGTGGCAGGCCAACGGCGCAGGCTTCTACGACGTCCAACAACCCGGGCTGCAACCGGAACGGAATCTGCGTGGCCTGTTCGTCGCCGACGACGACGGCCGCTTCTGGTTGCGGACGGTGGTTCCGCGGTACTACCCGATCCCCGACGACGGCCCGGTCGGCCGACTATTGGCGGCGACGAAACGGCACCCCAACCGGCCCGCTCACATCCACGTCATCGCCGAGGCCGACGGTCACGCACCGGTGACCACCCACGTGTTCGTCGAGGACAGCCCGTATCTGGATTCCGACACGGTGTTCGGGGTGAAGGAGTCGTTGATCCGACCGGTGGTGCTGGTCGATGACCCGCAGCGTGCCGAGCACTATCAGATCGCCAACCCGTTCCGCCTCATCGAGTTCGACGTCATCCTGGACCGGGTGACGGCATGATCCATGAGTTCGTCCACGAAAGCCGCCCTGCCAGGGTGGTTTTCGCACCAGGGGCCCGGAACCTGATCGACCGGGAAGTCACGCGTCTGGGCATACGACGGCTGATCGTGGTGTCCACCCCGGGCCAGAGCGGGCTGGCGGCCGCGGTCACCGCCCCGCTCGGTCAGCGGGTCGCCGCCGTCCATCCGCACGCGGCGATGCACGTCCCGCGCGCGATCGCCGACGCGGCTGTCACCCAAGCCCGGCGGGTGGACGCCGACGGCTGCCTCGCCGTCGGCGGGGGATCGGCGATCGGACTGGCCAAGGCCCTTGCGCGCGAAACCGGGATCCCGATCGTCGCCGTGCCCACGACGTACGCGGGTTCGGAGATGACGACGGTGTGGGGGGTGACCGATGGACGCCGCAAGAGCACCGGCCGCGACGACCGGGTACTGCCCGCGGTGGTGGTCTACGACCCCGAACTCACCGTGGCGGTGCCGCCCGCGACGTCGGTCGCGAGCGGGTTCAACGCGATCGCGCACTCCGCCGAGGCGCTGTACGCGCCGGACTGCTCACCCGTGACGGCGCTGGTGGCCGCGGAGTCGGTGCGCGCCCTCGCCGGTGCTCTGCCCCGCGTGGTCGCCGACCCAGAGGATCTCGACGCCAGGTCCGAGGCGCTCTACGGTGCCTGGTTGGCGGGCGTGGCGCTCGGCGCGACCACGATGTCGCTGCACCATCAGCTGTGCCACATCCTCGGCGGCACATTCGATCTGCCGCACGCCGAGACCCACACCGCTGTCCTGCCACATGTGCTCGCGCTGAACCTCAGCGCCGCACCGCACGCCCGCAACGCCCTGCAGCGTGCCCTCGACGCCGACGATCCGGCGGCGCGATTGTTCGAACTCGCCGGAGGTCTCGGCGCCGAGATGGCGCTGAAAAACCTCGGCATGCCCGAGACCGGATCGGCCGCCGTCGGGCAACAGGTGCTGGCAGCGCCCTACCACAATCCCGTGCGCATCACCGAAACCGAACTGCATCACCTTCTCGGCAACGCCTTCGCGGGCCTTGCCCCGCATACCGAACCCACCCCACGATAAGGACCGCGATGTCAACCACATTGGAGCTACAGAACGTCATCGACCGTCACCCCGTCGGGCGGCTGCAACGCAGGGTGCTGCTGTTGTGCCTCGGCGTACTGGTACTCGACGGAATCGATGTCGCCGTCGTGAGTTTCATCGCGCCGTCGTTGATCGCCGACTGGGGTATCAGCAAGGCTCAGCTCGGTCCGGTGGTCACCAGCGGACTGCTCGGCCTGGCGGTCGGGTCGCTGGTCGCAGGCCCGCTGGCGGACCGGTTCGGCCGCCGCAGGATCATCATCGGGTCGCTGGTGTTCTTCGGGCTGATGAGCGCCGCCACCGCCCTGGCCGGTGGTGTCCTGGAATTCTCGCTCCTGCGGGTGCTCACCGGTTTCGGTCTGGGTGCGGCCATGCCGAACGCGACGACACTGGTCTCCGAGTACGCACCGGCCCGACGGCGCAGCGCGATGATGGCCATCACGTACTGCGGTATGACGTTGGGCTCGGCGATCGCCGGCTACCTGACGAGTGTCATCGTCGACATCGCGAGCTGGCACTGGGTTCTGGTGGTCGGCGGCGTGCTCCCGCTGATCTACGCCGTGGTGATCGCTGCAGCCCTGCCGGAGTCACCGAAATACCTGGCCCGCATGCCCGAACGGCGTGCCGAACTCAACGCCCTGATGGACCGTGTTGTGCCCGAACCCATTCCGGCCGACACCCAGTTCATGCTGGATGAGCCGCCCGCAGGCAGCCGCGCACCGTTCGTGGCCCTGCTGGGCGGGCGGTTCCGGTTGGGCACGCTGACCATCTGGACCGGTTTCATCGCGGCATTCTTCATCGTCTATCTGATGAACAGCTGGCTGCCCATCCTGATGACCGATGTCGGCTTCGCGCTGAGCACCGCGGCCACCATAGGCCTGCTGCTGCAGGTCGGCGGCACCATCGGCAACATCGGAATCGGCTGGCTGATGGACCGATTCGGGTTGCACCGCATCGTCGCGATCGGGATGGGCTGTGCCGGGGTGCTGCTGGCACTCATCTCGGTGGCCCCGCAGGAGGTCGTGGTCATCGGTGTCCTGATCTTCGTGCTCGGCATGTTCACCAACTCGGTGGCCACCGGGTTCCCGATCCTGGCGGCGGCGTTCTACCCGACGGCGATCCGGGCCACCGGCACCAGCTGGGCCACCGGCGTCGCCCGGTTCGGCGCCATCGCCGGAGCGGCGGCGGGCACGGTGCTCGTCGCGTTCGGCATGCATTATCAACAGGTGTTCCTCGCGCTGCTGATCCCGGTTGCGGTGTGCATCGCGGCCGTCGCGGCCAAGGGCAGGTACGCGCGTACCGCGGGCGCCGTCCACGTGTCGTCCGCGGACTCGACGGAGGCGCAACTGCCCGCGTGAGCGCTGATACGAAAGCCGCCCCGGCGCGAAACCGGGGCGGCTTTCGTTGTGTGCCGGTCAGATAGCGGCCAGCAGCTCGGCCAGTTCGTCGGGCCGCACCGCCATGGGCGAGTGGCCACCGGTCATCGAACGCACGTCGAACGGGGTTTCCGGGGCGACCTGATCGGCCTCGGCGATCATCAGGTTCTGGGTCACCGGCGGCAGCGCCCTGTCGTCCTCGAGGCGGATGTAGGTGCGCGGGACGCGTCCCCACCGCTGCGGGCTCACGGGCGCCGGTGCCGACAGGCTGGCATACGGCTCGTCGGGATGCAGCAGCTGACGCCACCCCTCCGAAGCGTCGGACGGCAGATCGTCGAGGAACGCACGCCGGATCGTCTCGACCTCGATCGTGTTGGTCGACAACGGGTTCAGGCGGTAGGCGCCGAGCTCGGCGGCGTTCGGGAAGGTCGGCAGCGCGACGGCGCCGGCATTCTCCGGCGCGGTGGTGTAGTCGGTGAAGCGGGGTCGTCCGGCGGGCACGAACGCCGCCAGGTACACCAGGTGGTCGACGAGTTCGGGCGCCCGTTCCGCCGCCAGCGAGCACGGGCCACCACCTGCGCTGTGCGCCACGAGCACGACGCGGGTGAACCTGGGCCGGACGCCGGCCAGGACATAGAGGACCGCGTCGGCGAGATCGTCCATCGTGACGTCGGCCAGTGCCGACTTCTCGCTCGCCAGCCCCGGTTGTCCGGGCGACAGGTATCCCGACGGCACCGGCGCATCGAGACCGTGACCGGGAAGGTCGACGGCGACGCTCGCGACACCGCGCCGGGCCAGGCCGCGTTGGGTGGCCGCCCAGTGCACCGACGAGTGCCAGGCGCCGTGCACCAACACGACCAGGGTGGAGTGTGATTGGTTCACCAGATTTCCCTTCGTCAGACGGCCGTCAGGCCGCCGTCCACCATGAGTTCGGTTCCGGTCACATAGGAGGCCTCGTCGCTGGCCAGGAAGAGGACCGCATCGGCGACCTCCTGCACCTTGCCCTCCCGCTTCAGGGGCACCCCGGCGATCTGCGCGGCCCGCCACGCCGGATCGGCCGACCCGCGCGAGGTGCGCATCGGCGGCAGCATGCCCGGTGCGACGGCGTTCACGCGGATACCGTCACCGGCGTAATGCACTGCCGCTGTTGTCGTCATGGCCTTCACCGCGGCCTTGGATGCGCCGTACCCGAGGTGCACGCCGAGCTGGCCGATGTGCGCCGAGATCGAGGACAGGTTCACGATGGATCCGCCGCCGGTGGGTTTCATCGCCGCCGCGCCGTGCTTGATACCGAGGAACACACCCCGGGCATTGACCGCGATGAGCCGGTCGAAGAACTCGGTGCTGGTCGGGTCGGGGTCGAAGGTGCCGCTGATGCCTGCGTTGTTCACCAGGATGTCGAGGCGTTCATATCCGGCGAGCACGCCGTCGACGGCCGAGGTCCACGCGGCTTCATCGGTGACATCGAGGTGGACGTAATCCGCTGTGCCACCGGAGGACTTGATCTGCTTGGCGACCCGGACGCCTTCCTCGTCGTCCACGTCGGCAACGACGACGACGGCGCCCTCACGGCTGAAGGTCTCGGCGGTGGCGCAGCCCATTCCGTTGGCCGCGCCGGTGATGAGCGCGATCTTGCCTGCTAACCGCATGGGTTCGGTTCCTTTCGTGGTGATTCTGCGAGGAAGTGGTCGAGGCTGTCGAGCACCGCTTGCGGTGCCTCTTCGGGGAGGTAATGACCGCCGGGCACCGGTGTTCCGCTTACCGCGGCCGGATCCGCGTGGTGCTCACGCCAGATGCCCAGCACGTCGGCTCCGGCGAGTCCGCCTTCGGCGCCCCACAACAACAGCAGGGGACAGTGCAACCGCACCCCGCGTGCGTGGTCGGAATCGTCGAGCGCGAGGTCGGAGGTGAAACCGGCGCGGTAGTCCTCGAACGTCGCGTGCAGGTGGTCCGGATCGGAACAGGCGTCGACGTAATGCCGGAAGGTCACCTCGTCGACGGCGCCCGATTCGAGCACGCCGCGCAGGAAGTGCCGCAGATAGGCCTCGGGGTTGGCCGCCACCAGCAGTTCGGGCAGATCGGGTTGGAGGTGGAAGAACCAGTGCCACATCGCCGCCGCGGAATGCCGGTCGAACGAACGCATGACGACCCGGGTCGGCAGCACATCGAGCAGCGCGAGCGCACTGACCTGCGACGGGTGGTCCAGTGCCCACCTGTGCGCGACGCGGGCACCGCGGTCGTGCCCGACCACGATCGCGCTGTCGAGGTCGAGGTGGTGCAGCAGCGCACTGAGGTCGGACGCGGTGGTCCGTTTGTCGTAACCCGAGGGGGCCAACCCCGAGGCGCCGTAGCCGCGCAGATCGGGCACGATCACGGTGTACCGCTCGGACAGCGGTTCGACGAGTTTGCGCCAGCACAGCCCGGTCTGGGGCCAGCCGTGCAGCAGGACGATCGGCTCCTGGCCGTCGCCGCGCACTCGGTACGCCAGTTCGACGTCATTGACGGTCACCCTGTTGATCGGGTCGTGCAGCATGTGTCGTTCCCTCCCTGGTCGGGGTCGACGCTACGGCGGCACCACCGCGATACGAACAACGAGTTGCCGCTGAGCGGCAAAGAGTGCTCGGTGATCGGCGACGGCGGGGCGAGCATGGGGCGGTGACCAAGTTGACCGGACGGACCCGTCTTCTGGGCGTCGTGGGTGATCCCGTCGCGCAGGTGCGGGCACCGGAACTGTGGAGTGAAAAGTTCGGCACGCTCGGCATCGACGCGGTGTGCGTGCCGTTCCATGTCAGGCCGGACGACCTCGCGGCGTTTCTCGACGGTGCGAGCCGTTGGCGCAATCTGGACGGGTTGCTCATCACGGTGCCGCACAAGGGCGCCGCGATGCGGTTCGCCACGCAACTGTCCGAGCGGGCCAGGCGGGTCGGCGCCGTCAACTGCCTCAAGCCCGGTCCGGGCGGCTGGGTCGCGGACATGCTGGACGGAGTCGGCTTCGTCACCGCCTTCGAGAACGGCATCGGACCCGTCGAGGGGCGCCGTGCCCTGGTGATCGGTTGCGGCGGAGCGGGTTCGGCGATCGCGCTGGCACTCGCCGACGGCGGCGCCGCCGCGGTCGACGTGTCCGACGTCGACGACGGGCGCGCGTCGGCACTCGCCGAACGCACTGCCGCGGCCGGGGTGGCGTCGCGGCCCGTGGCCCCGCTGGGGCGGGGTTACGACCTCATCGTCAACGCGAGCCCGGCGGGGATGCGTGGCACCGACCCCGTCCCGGTGGACCTGGGCGGTGTGGGCGCCGACGCGGCAGTGGCCGATGTCATCACCGACCCTGCCGTCACCCCGCTGATCGAGGAGGCGACCCGGCGCGGTTGCCGGGTACAGGTGGGCGCGCAGATGACCGACGCTCAGGCGGGACACATGGCGTCCTTCTTCGGTTACCGGGAGGTCGCGGCCGTACCCGTGTCGTCGCGGCCCAACGGTGCGCCTTAGAACAGACTGCGGGAGATGCCCAGCGCCGCGGTGCGAACCGCGGGGGCGAGCCTGTCGAGCGACGTGCCGGAGTGCGTGACGATGCCGATGGCGCCGGACAGTCTGCCCGCGTGGATGATCGGGCTCGCCACCGAGATCGCCCCGAGTGTCATCTCCTCGTAGGAGTAGGCCAGCCCGGTGTGACGGACCCGCTCCAATGCCGTCGCCAGCCGGCCCGGCTCGGTGATCGAGTGGATGGTGCTGCGTTCCAGCCCCTGGGCCACAGCGGCTTCGAGCAGATCACGCGGCGAGAATGCGAGGAAGATCTTCCCGACGCCGGTGGTGTGCAGCGGAAGCCGCCCACCGACGTGAGTGACGGTGGGTACGGCCTTGCTGCCGGTGATCTTCTCGATGCACAGCGCCTGGATGCCGTCCAGCACGGCCAACTGGACATTCTCCCGGGTCGCCTGGAACAGGTCATGCATGTACGGCAGGGCGGCCTCGCGCAGGTTGCGGGCCTGGGGAGCAAGAGAACCCACCTGCCACAGGCGGACCCCGATCCGGTATGAGCCGCTGGGGAGTCGTTCCAGACCACCCCATTCGGTGAGTTCGGTGATGAGTCGGCGTGCGGTCGACAGCGGCAGCTCGGCGCGCTGGGCGATCTCGGTCAGGGTGAGTTCACGGTGGTCCACATCGAAGCAGTCGAGGACCGCCAACAGCCGGCTTCCCACGGTCGCTCCGGGGACGCTGGTGTTGCCGGCCATGGGGGACTCCTTCCGGGCGGATGTGTCGGCTACCCACAAACATAGGGCTGCGCGGCGCGGCCATCGGCGAATCGCCCGAATGCGTTCACCGCGGCGATGGGGCCACGTTTCGACTCAACCGCGCCCGCGCCGCCGGTGTTCCCTGCCGGTTCAATCGGCGACGACGTAGACCTGCTTGTTGACGAACTCGTCGATGCCCAGGGTGCCGAGCTCACGGCCGAAGCCCGACCGCTTGATGCCGCCGAACGGGATGTCCGGACCGTCACCGGAGGGGGTGTTGACGTTGACCATACCCGCCTCGAGGCGGCGTGCCACGGCTTCGGCGCGTGCGGTGTCGGAGCTGAAAACCGAGGCGCCGAGCCCGAACTCGGTCGAGTTGGCGAGCCTGATCGCCGCTTCTTCGTCGGCGACGCGGTACACGACGGCCACCGGGCCGAACAACTCCTCGGTGTAGGCGCGCATGCCCGGTGTCACACCGGTCAGCACGGCTGGCGTGTAGAAGGCCTTGGGTGCCTCGGACAGCACCCCGCCGGTGTGCAACGTCGCTCCCTTGTCCACCGCGTCGGCGACCTGCGCGGCGAGGTTCTCCGCGGCCGCGCGCGAGGACAGCGGTGCCACCTCGTCACCGGTGAAAGCCGCTGCGGCGGCGACCAACTCGGCCAAGAACTGGTCGTAGATGTCGTCGAGGACGATGATCCGCTTGTTGGAGTTGCATGCCTGCCCCATGTTGTGCATCCGGAAGTTCCACGCGGTGGCGGCCAGCGCCTTCGGATCACCGTCGAGCACGATGAACGGATCCGATCCGCCCAACTCCAGCACACACTTCTTCAGCGCCTGCCCGGCCAACCCCGCCACGGCCGCGCCGGCCCGTTCGGACCCGGTGACCGAGACTCCCTGCACCCGTGGGTCGGCAATGATCGTCGCGACCTGGTCGAACGTCGCGAACAGGTTGGTGTACACCCCGTCGGGCACACCGGCGTCGCGCATCAACTCGGCGAACGCCAGTGCGCACTGCGGAACCGACTCGGCGTGCTTGAGCAGCAGGGTGTTTCCCAGCACCAGGTTCGGCGCCGCGAAGCGCGCGATCTGATAGACCGGGAAGTTCCACGGCATGACGCCGAGCAGGACACCGACCGGCTGACGCCGGATCACCGCCTGCCCGCCGGTGAACGTGGGAATGCGCTCGTCGGCGAGCAGGTCGGCGCCACGGTCGGCGTAGAACTCGAAAATCGATGCAGAGAACCGGGTTTCGCCGGAACCCTGACGGGGTTTCTTGCCCATCTCCAGCTGGGCCAACTTCGCGAAGTCGTCGGCACGTTCGCGCAGCAGCTTCCCGACGGTCCGAACGACGTCGACGCGCTCATCCAAAGGCGTTGTGCGCCAGGACCGGAACGCCTCGTCGGCGGCGGCGATGGCCGCCGCGACCTCATCGTCGGTGGTGGTGGCGAACTCGGCGAGAACTTCACCGGTGGCCGGGTTGGTGCTGCGGTACGGCGGCTGAGTGGTGGTGGTCAAGTCATTTCTTTCGATCGTGAGCGGGCGGACGGTTGCGCCTACCTCGAAGGGATGGCGTCGGAGTACGGCGCGGTGCTGCGGTCGTGCAGCGGGTGCACGGCCATGTACACCAGGCCGGTCACCACGACCACGGCCGCCGACAGGGCGACGATCCAGTTGTCGTACCAGGGCGCGTCGGGGGTGCGCGGCCACGCCATGTTGATCATCGCGATCACCCCGTACACCAGTGCCGCGATGTTGACCGGCACACCCCACGTGCCCAGCGTGTACTTTCCGGACGGCACCCAGCCCTTCAGCCGGGCCCGCAGTGCGGCCAGCACGACCATCTGGAAGCCCAGGTAGATGCCGAAGGCGGCGAAGCTGATGATCTTGGTGATCGCGTCGGTGGAGATCTTCGACCCGATGATGATGATCGCGGGCACGATGGCGGCCAGGATCAGCGCGTACGGCGGGACGTGACGCGAGGCCGAGAACTTCTTGAGCAGGCTGCTGCCCATGATCATGCCGTCGCGGCCGTACGAGTAGGCCAGCCGGCTCGCGGCGGCCTGCAGGCTCATCGCGCAGGACAGGAACGAGAGCAGGACGATGACCAGGATGACCTTCGAGCCGATCGGGCCGAATGCCTCGGTGAGCACGGTGCTGACCGGGTCGACGTCCTCACCGGCGATCACCGCGGGGATGTCGGTGACCGCGAGAACCAGCGACAGGCACACGAAAGTGGCTGCGGCACCGCCGATGTAGATGGTGCGGCGCATGGCCTTGGGGATCAGGCGCCCCGGATCGGGCACCTCTTCCGCGACGTCGCCGCAGGCCTCGAAACCGTAGTACTGGTACACGCCGATCAGCGCCGCGGCCGCGAACGCCCACAGGTAGCTGCCGTCACCGCCTGCGCCGAAGCTGTCGAAGATGACGCCGAGGTTGTGCTCGCGGTGTGCGATCAGCAGCCAGCCGCCGACCACCAGCGCACCGATGATCTCGGCCGTGAAACCGATGATCGCCGCCTTGGCGAGGACTTTCGTGCCCATGAAGTTGATGATCGTGGCCAGGGCGAGCAGCAGCAGCGCGAAGGCGATGGTGTTGTTCACGGTGGCGTCGATGCCGAAGGTCGCGGCGATGAACGGACCGGAGCCGTAGGTCACCGACGCGATCGTCACCAGCAGGGCCACCAGGTACACCCACCCGGTCATCCAGGCGTATTTGCGTCCCCAGAGTCGGCGTGCCCAGGGGTAGACGCCACCGGCGACCGGGAACTGGGCGACGACCTCGCTGAACACCAGCGCGACCAGCAGCTGGCCCACGCCGACGATCAGGAGGCTCCAGATCATCGGCGGTCCGCCGGTGGCCAGGGCGTAGGCGAACAGCGTGTAGATGCCGACCACGGGCGACAGGTAGGTGAATCCGAGCGAGAAGTTGGCCCACGGGCTCATATCGCGTTTGAACTCGGACTTGTAGCCGAGCTGGTCCAGATGCGCGGCGTCCGGATCGGACGCGGGAGCCCCTTCCGAGGGGCTGACAGGGGACTTGGAAATAGACATCAGCCTGCTTTCTGCTGGAGGTGCTGCGCCAAGTGAGCGAAAAACTACATTCCTATTGTTTATCGAGCAATAGGAACGGCAGAATTCGTCGCAAATCGGGTAGATTGCCGACATCGAACGGGCCGGCACGGCCAACCGGTCCCGCTGGGATCGCCCGCCTGTACCTGGACAAGACCTCTCTGACCACGAAGAAGACCACGAAGAAGAGGAGTAAGCGCCGGTGTCGCTGTCGCCGCTCGTCGCGCCCGAGGCCCCGGTGGGCCGCGCCGACGAGATCGTGCAACGCATCACCGAGGCCATCCACCTGGGATTGCTGGACGACGGCGAGCGTCTGCCGGTGGAGGTCGATCTCGCCGCGCAGTTCGGCGTCGCCCCGATGACCGTGCGCGAGGCGCTGGCGACACTGCGCGAACTGGAACTGGTGGAGACCCGTCGCGGCCGCAGCGGCGGGTCCTTCGTGCGCCGACCCGCGGGCCCGCCGGTCGAGACGCTGACCGCCCGGCTTGCCGCCATGAGCGCCTCTGACCTGCGTGATCTGTTCGACGAGCACACCGCGGTCGCGGGTCAGGCGGCCCGGCTGGCCGCGGAGCGGGCGGCGCCGTCGACCGTGCGGCGGCTGTTCGCGCTGACCGATCAACTCGACACCGCGACGTCGCTGCGGGACCGGATCCGCGCCGACAGCCGGTTCCACATCCAGGTCGCGGTCGCGGCCCAGTCGGCCCGGCTGGCGCGCCGCGAGGCGAACCTGCAGGCTGAGGTGTCCGGCCTG
This sequence comes from Mycolicibacterium goodii, assembly GCF_001187505.1. The sequence goes on along the minus strand of NZ_CP012150.1, from coordinate 1,143,601 downwards.
ATCTGGCTGCCGATCGGACCCGCCATCGACGTCGCCGCCTATGTGGAGGAGAAGCACGCGATCTCTGCCGCCATCGCCGCCGAAAAGGCCGCAGAGGCCCGCGAACTGGCCGAGGCTCATGTGATGGGCCAGCTCGCCCGCCTGACCCGGATCAACCTGGATCTCACGGCGAAGGAGGCCGGCGGATGAGCGAGAACCAGCTGGCCCGGCACCTGGCCCGGGAGGCGTCGGACGCGCTCGAGCCGCTGTACCGGCTGCTCGAGAGCATCGCCGAGGAGGTGCTGCGCAGCAGGCCGCCGCGCGCACCGCTGACCGAGGCGCACTTCGGCGGACTGCAGCGCCGGCTGGCCGACGTGCTGCACGGCAGGCACGACGTGTGGGGCATGGGGTTCATCGCCGCGCCGTTCGTGGTCGAGGGCAAGGAGCGCTATCTGGCCTGGTGGCAGCGTCGCGCCGACGACCGGGTGGCCCGGCTGCGGCTCAACTTCGACCCGACCAGCGTCGACGTCTACGACTACCTGCAGATGGACTTCTACCAACTGGCACAACGCGGGCAGGCGCGGGTGGCCTACGGGCCCTATGTCGACTACAGCGGCTCCGACATGTACACGATCACGGCCACGGTTCCGGTGGTCGCCGATGGCACCTTCCTCGGGATCGCCGGGGCGGACCTCGTGGTCGGCGAGGTGGAGCGCAGTCTGCTCGCGGTGCTGCGCCAGACCGGCCGCGACGCCGTGGTGGTCAACACCGAGCGCCGGGTGCTGGCCGCGAACACGCCGCGATGGTTCGTCGGATCACGGCTCGCCGAGATGCCGCGGACGGCGTCCGGGAAGGACGCCGGTGAGTTCGGCGAGGTGGCCGAGATGCCGCTCGGCACCGGCTGGGTCGTCGCGATCGCCCGCTGACTACCGGCCGGTAACAGCTCTTTAACAGGCGTAATCCAGCTTTGACGAAATCGCCGGAAATTGACCGTCGTCGAGCTATTGACTTTAACAATCTACTTTTAGAGTATTTGGTGACCGCCCGGTCGCGAACTCTCGGAGGTAGCACTGATGTCGTCGACCACACTCGACTCCGTCCCCAGCTTTGATGTCACGGACCCGGCATTTTCGATCACGTCCGATGAGGTCCATCAGGCCCGCGAGAAGAGCTGGTACGCAACGACCCCGTACGGGATCGCCGTCCTGCGTTACGAGCAGGTCAGCCGCTTGATCAAACACCCCAAACTGCGTCAGGGCAGCGCCGCGTGGCCGGCCCACAACGGCGTCACCGAGGGGCCGTTCGCCGAGTGGTTCGCCAGCTGGATCCTCAACAAGGAAGGCGAGGAACACCACCGGCTGCGCCGGCTGATGAACCCGGCGTTCTCGCCCAAGCTGATCGGATCGCTGGTGCCCCGATTCCAGGCGCTGGCCAACGAACTCATCGACAACTTCGCAGAACCCGACCGCTGCGAGTTCGTCAGCGAGTTCGCCGAGCCGTACGCGGCCAGGGTCATCGCGATCATGCTCGGCCTGCCGGAACAGGAGTGGAAGGTCATCTCGACCGAGTCCACCACGATCGGCCTGTCCCTTGGCGTCACCCTGCGCGAGGACCTGCCCAAGATCGAGGCGGCCGTGCAGCGGCTCTACGAGTACAGCGACGAGCTGATCGCCGACCGTCGCGCCAACCCGCGCGACGACTTCATGACCACGCTGGTCAACGCGTCGCGCCCGGATGACGGCAGGCTCACCGACACCGAGCTGCGAGATGCCATCCTGCTGTTGATCTTCGGCGGCTTCGACACCACCCGCAACCAGCTCGGCCTGGCGATGCAGACGTTCATGAAGAACCCGGACCAGTGGCGGCTGCTCGCCGAACGTCCCGACCTCGGCGGCAAGGCCGTCGAGGAGGTCATGCGGGTCAACCCCACGGTGCGGTGGGTGACCCGCGAGGTGATCGAGGATTTCGAGTACGAAGGCGTGACGCTGACCGCCGGGACCACCGTGCATCTGTACAGCGAATCGGCGGGCACCGACCCGCGGGTGTTCGAACCCGGCTTCGACATCGCCGCAGAACGCAAGCCGCACTTCGGTTTCGGCGGCGGCGTGCACCACTGCCTCGGCCACTTCGTGGCCCGCTCGGACATGAGCGAGGCGCTGCCGCTGCTGGCCCGCCGCCTGCGCGACCCCTACCAACTGCCCGGCGCGACCTGGCTGCCCGACTCGGGCAACACCGGGCCGAGCATTCTGCCGATCGGCTTCACCCCCGCCCCCTGAATCCGCAACAGCCCACCCGCTCAGAAAGGATCGAAAATGCGTGTCTCGGTTGATCTCACCCGCTGTCAGGACCACGGCCAGTGCGTCATCGCCGCACCATCGGTGTTCTCCATGACCGACGAAGGCGTGCTCGAATACATCAGCACGCCTTCTGATTCCGAGCGGTCCGTGGTCGAGGAGGCCGCCGACGTCTGCCCGCTCCAGGCCATCACGATCGAGGACTGATCACCATGACCATCTCACCCCTTGACGTGCACCGGCAGGCCAATGCCACCAGCCCGCACCTCGCCGCCGCGTTGGAGACCATCGCCGACCGGGGAGTCGAGTTCGTCTACTTCCAGGCCGTCACCATCACCGGCCGGGTCGTGGGAAAGGTCGCTCCCGCCAGGCACTTTGAACGCCTCGCCGTCAAGGGTGTGCAGCAACACCAGACCGCGGTGGCCAACCTGCAGGGCACCCGCGAGGGTGTGCTGCTCGCCGGCGGCGTGAACGCCCCTGAGTACACGGCCATCCCGGACCTGGAGACGTTCGCGGTGCTGCCGTGGGACCCGAGCTTCGCCAGGGTGTTCTGCCGCCTGTATGAACCCGACCACCTTCCCGAACGTGCCGGTGCCGAATTCGCTTGCGACTCACGGGGAGTGCTGCGCCGGATGCATGCGGGCTTCACCGACCGTACCGGTCTGGAGCTGCGCACCGGCTGCGAGCCGGAGATGACCTGGCAGGGCGAAGGCCTGCAGGCGCAGTTCCGTCCGGGCTCCAGCCCGGCCTACCACATCGAGCATCTCGAGCGGAACCGCCCGATCGTCAAGAAGGTCATCGAATACGCCCAGGCGCTCGGCCTCGACATGATCGAGGGTGACTACGAAGACGAGTTCCAGGTGGAGCTCAACTTCATGTACGACCGGGCCGACCTCACCGCCGACCGGCTGATCACCTACCGCCAGATCTGCAAGCAGGTGGCGCGTGAGCTGGGCATCGAGGCGAGCTTCATGCCCAAGCCCGCGACCGGCATGATGGGCAACGGTTGCCACCACAACTTCAGCCTGTGGCGCGACGACGTCAACGTCCTCGCCGAGCCGGGTGTCACCCAACTGCACCTGTCCGAACTCGGTCAGCACGCGCTCGGCGGTCTGCTGGCGCACTCGGCAGGGGCCATGCTGATCAACGGTTCCACGGTGAACTCGTACAAACGGTATTGGGACGCCGGACAATTCGCGCCGTCGCGGATCAACTGGGGTCTGGACAACAAGACCTGCACCGTGCGGCTGTCCGCGGTCGGGCGCCTGGAGTACAAGCTGCCCGACGCCGCGGTCAACCCCTATCTGTCGCACGCGGTCATCCTGGCGGCCTGTGAGGACGGCATGAAGAACGCCATCGACCCGGGTGAGCCGACGCAGGGATCGTCCTATGACGCGCCGGTCGACGACCGCTTCCCGGCACTGCCGTTGACGCTCGGCGAGGCCATCGACGCCTTCCGCGCCGACGAGGTGCTCACCCAGGCGCTCGGTCCGGACCTCTCGTCGCTGCTCGTCGACTTCCACGCCGACGAGTGGGCCCGGTTCTGTGGCTATGTGACCGAGTGGGAACGCGAAATGTATTGGAGCGACGCACCGTGACCGAAACCGCAACCCGCAAGCCACTGCGGCTGGCCTGCCTCGACGCCGAGGCCCCGCCGCTGTTCTCGCTGTGGACACCCGAGGAGGGCCGCACCGGGTATGAGCCCGGCGTCGCCGAGGCGCTCGGTGCCGAACTCGGCAGGCCCGTCGAATGGGTGCGGGTCCCGTGGGTCGACATGATCCCGGCGGTGCAGCGCGGTGACGCCGACGCCGTGCTGTGCGGTCAGGGCATCACCCCGCAGCGGCAGGCGCAGGTCGACTTCACCCGCCCCTACGCGGTGTTCCACGAGGGTGTGCTGATCCGTCGCGGAACCGGCATCAGGAGTCCAGAGGATCTCGTCGGCCGCAAGGTGGCCGCGATCGAGAACAGCACCAACATGAAGCTCGTCGAGACCTTCACCGGTGCCATCGGCGTGCCGTTCGGTGCGGGCTCGGACGACGTGTACGCGGACATGCTCGCGGCGCTGCTGGCCGAAGAGGTCGACGCCGTCGTCGACGACGACGTGGTGTTCGTGCCGCTCGGCGCGACGCATCCCGACTACGAACTCGCGTTCACGGTGCAGACGGCCAACAAGTGGGGCATCGCGGTGTCGAAGGACCGTCCGGACACCCTCGCCGAAATCGACGGGGCGCTCGCGCGTCTCATCGAGACGGGGCGGCTGCGCGATGTCTGGAAGGAGTGGCTGCCGACCCTCGACTACCCCTTCGGCGAGTGAACCGCCCGCTGATCGGGGTGCCGGGCCGGCGTGCCGAGAGCGTGCCGATCCTGCGGTTCTCGGCGACCCTGGCCGCCGAGGCCATCTGCGAGGCGGTGTGGGCGGCAGGCGGTGAGCCGGTGATCCTGCACGGGCCCGCCGCCGACCCGCTCGCCGAACTGCCGCAGCGGCTGGGCGGGTTCGACGGGGCGCTGCTGCCCGGCGGTGCCGATGTCGAACCGTGCCGCTACGGCGCCGAACCGGCACCCGAGACCAAGGACACCGTCGCGTTCCAGGACGACTTCGACCTGGGGGTGACCCGCGCCGTGCTCGATCTGGAGCTGCCCACCCTGGCGATCTGCCGCGGCCTGCAGGTGCTCAACGTGGCGCTCGGCGGCACCCTGGTGCAGCACATCACCGAGACCACGACGCCGCATCACAACGCCATCCATCCCGTGTGGGTGGTCGGCGGTTCGCGGCTGCACTCGATCGTGGGCACCGAGACCGTCGAGGTTTCGTCGTATCACCACCAGTCGATCGACCGACTGGGTGGCGGTCTGACGGTGACGGGTGTGGCCGCCGACGGGGTGATCGAGGCCGTCGAGCACTCCAGGGCGGATATCCTCGCCGTGCAGTGGCATCCCGAGGACCGGCATGCCACTTCCGACACCGACGCCGCCCTGTTCGCCGACCTGGTCGACCGGGCCCGTAAGAGAAAGGCATCGCGATGACCATTCGGGTACGGCGCGAAGACGTCATCCCGAACCCGTCGGAACCGGCGTCGGCGCGCGCCCACGTGTGCGTCCTGGCCTCGTTGAACTATCCCGACATCGACGAGCACGACGCCGGACTGGTCAGGCGGTTCACCCGCACCGCATTGGAGACCCTGGTCTCACTCGGTGCGTCGTTCGAGCTGTGGGACACCAGCACGCCGCTGGAAAACCCTTCGGCGGCAGCCGATTTCAACGGTGTACTGCTGCTCGGCGGCGGCGATGTCGACGGGTCCTGTTACGGCGTGTGCGAACCCAACCCGAAGTCCTACGGGGTCGACCTGCGTGCCGACCGCGACGCGTTCGCCGTGATCGCCGCGGCCGAATCCGCCGGCAGGCCGATCTTCGGGATCTGCCGGGGTTCGCAGCTGCTCAACGTCGCCCGCGGCGGCTCCCTGATCGGTGACATCGAGGACTACCGACTGCACCACGGCGGACCCGGAGAACCGGTGTTCGTCGACGAGCCCATCGATGTGGTCGCGGGTACGCGACTCGCCGCGATCCTCGGCGCCGAACGCGTGGTCGGCCGCAACGGACACCACCAGGCCGTCGACCGCCTCGGGCGCAATCTGGTGGTGGCCGCACGGGCGCTCGACGGCATCACCGAAGGCATCGAGGACCCTGACCGCTTCTATCTGGGCGTGCAGTGGCATCCCGAGGACACCGACGGTTCACCGGCCGACCGGATGCGGTTGTTCGGCGCGTTCGTCGACGCGGCCGAACAGGCCCGCCAGTCCACAGCTGTCGCGGCGGCACCGGCGGAGTGATCACCGCGCGCGGGCTGGCACAGGTCGACGCGCTCGGCCTGGTGCTGCTCGCGGGAGCCCACGGCGCGGACCGGGAGATCACCTGGGCCCACGCCAACGAGTTGGCAGATCCCACACCGTATCTGGAGGGCGGCGAACTCGTCATGACCACCGGCATCAACATCGGTGCCGGGGCCGCCGAACAACGCGACTACGTGGCACGGCTGGCGGCGGCGGGCATCGCGGCGCTCGCCGTCGACACCGGCACCACGCTGCGGGAGGTCCCGGCTGCCGTGCTGGCCGCCGGTGACGAACTGGGGCTGCCGGTGCTCGCGGTGCCTGCCTCCACACCGTTCATCGCGATCGCGCGCGTCGTGATCGACGCGGTCAAGGCCGACGAACTGCGCGCCGTGCAACGGGTGGTCGACCAGCAGCAGGTGCTGGTGCGGGCCACCTTGCGCGGCGGCATCCCCGCCGTGGTGAACGCGCTCGCCGAATGCCTGTCCGGCACAGTCGTGGTCGCCGACATCGAGGGCCGCATCCTGGCCACCCGCGGCGGCGCCGATGAACAACTGATCGACGTGCTGGAATCGTCGCGGCGCACCGGCGCCCGCACCCAGGCGAGCGTGGTCGCCGACGCCGAAGGTTTCGTGACCGTACAGAGCCTGCGCGCCGCCCAGGTTGTCCGTGGGCATCTCGCGGTGCGCACCGGGCAGCCCATGTCGAATTCGCAGCGGCTGTTGGTGGCCCATGCTGTGTCGCTGATCTCGATCGAACTGGAGAAACCCGCACGCGTGGTGGACGCCGAGGACCGGTTGCGCTCGGCGGTCACCCGCGACCTCCTGTCCGGAACCGGGACCACCGACACCGCCGTGTTGCGCTATCTGGGGTTTCGGCCCGACGACGAGGTCGTGGTGCTGTTGCTGACCGGCTTCACGCCGCTGCTCACGGCGCAGGACGATCTCGGGCAGCGCCTCGCGCCTGCCGGTGCGTATCTGATGACGAGCACCGGCGACGAGTTCGCCATCATCGTGCCCGCGGCGCGGCGCAGGCGGGTCTACGCCGCGGTCGAGGAGTTCGGTCGGGTCACCGGGCGCACCGTCAGCGGCGGGGCCAGCAGGCCGGTGCGCCTGGCCGATGCGGTCGTCGGCGTCGAACAGGCCCGGATCGCCGCGTATTCGAAATCCCGGCGCGGTATCACCGAGTTCGCCGACGTGAAGGTGTTCGGCACGCTGTTGGGCGGTCGCAGCACGGCCGAGCTGCGCGTGCTGGCCCAGCCGCTGGAACCGGTGCTGGCCGGTGGTGACGAACTTCTCGACGCCCTGACGGCGTTCCTGCGGCACAACGGTCAGCTCGAAGCCGCGGCGAGCGAACTGCAGATCCACCGCCACACCATGCGAAACCGGATGCGGCGCATCGGCGATCTGCTCGCCGACGACCTCGACACCGCGGACACCCGCGCCCAGCTGTGGCTCGCGGTGCGCGCCTGGCAGCTGCTGGTGAGCCGCGAGCGGCCCGGCCTCAGCTGAGCGGAGGCGGGCTGTTGCGGTAGGTCACCGGGGTCGCCGACAGCGTGATCGGGTTGGCGACCTGCGGGGTGGGGCCGTCCGGCATCTGCACCACGGCCTCGATGCCGAGTTCCTCGGCGAACGCGAACGCCTCGGACAGGTCGTTGATCGGTCCGGCAGGCACCCCGACCGCATTCAGCGCGTGATACCAGTGATCGGCACCGTGCACGTTGAGCGCGGTCTCGATCAAGGGACACAACACATCCCGGTTGGCCACCCGTTGCGGGTTGGTCGCGAACCGCGGATCGTCGGCCAGTTCGGGGTTGCCGATCACCTCGCTGAACGCGCGGAACTGCTTGTCGTTGCCCACCGCGACCGCGATCGGCCGGTCGGCGGTGTCGAAGGTCTGGTACGGCGCGATGCTCGGGTGGCGGTTGCCCATGATGCCCGGCACCACACCGGCGCCCAGATAGCCCGACGCCTGGTTCACCATCGACGACAGCAGCACCGAGAACAGGTTGGTGTCCACGCGCTGTCCCTCGCCGGTGCGGTCCCGGTGGGCCAGCGCGACCAGTATGCCGCTGAGCGCGTGCATACCGGCCAGCACATCCACCAGCGCCACACCGGCTTTGGTGGGATCACCCGGTTCGGTGCCGGTGACGCTCATCAGTCCGCCGACGGCCTGCACCAGCAGGTCGTATCCGGGCAGGCCCGCGCCGCCGCCGTGGCCGAATCCGGTGATCGAGCAGTAGATGACGTCGGGGCGGATCGCGCGGATGTCGTCGTAGCCCAGGCCGAGTTTCTCCATGGTGCCCGGCCGGAAGTTCTCGACCACGATGTCGGCGCGGCGGATCAGCCCGCGCGCCTGCTCGCGCCCTTCCTCGCTGCCCAGATCCAGTGCGACGGAGCGCTTGTTGCGGTTGACCGAGTTGAAATACGTTGCCACACCGGTGGAGTCGTACGGCGGACCCCAGTGCCTGGTGTCGTCCCCGGTGCCGGGCCGCTCGACCTTGATGACCTCGGCGCCGAAGTCGGCGAGCATCATGGTGGCGTACGGGCCGGCCAGCACCCGGCTGAAGTCCGCGACCACGATGCCCTCAAGGGCGGCCCCGCTCATGCGCCCGGCCGCCCGCCCCGCAGGTACACGGTGGTGGTGTGGGTGAAGAAGTCGCGCGCGGCGGCACCCTGCTCCTTGGGGCCGAGGCCGCTCTTCTTGTCCCCGCCGAACGGCACATGCGGATCCGCCCCCGCCGATTCGGAGTTCACGTGCAGCACACCGACGTCGATCTGCTCCATGGCCTGCAACACCCGCGTCAGGTCCTGGGTGAAAACCGCTGCGGACAAGCCGAACTCGCTGTCGTTGGCGAGTTCGAACGCCGCGTCGGCGTCGGCGGCGCGGCGGATCGCCAGCACCGGGCCGAACAGTTCCTCGCTCCACACCTTGGCCGGTGAGCCGTCGAGCTCCAGGACGGTCGGGGCCACGAAGTATCCGTCGGCGAGCGGCCCCTCGGTGTAGGGCTGCCCGCCGGCCAGCACCGTGGCGCCCTGCGCGATGGCCGTGTCGATGCCCGCCGTGATGGAGCTGCGGGCGGCGCCGGTGATCACCGGACCCATCTCGGTCGCGTCGTCGGTGGGGTCGCCGACGCGCAGCGCACGGGCCCGCTCCACCACCGCCTCGGTGAACCGTTCGGCGATTCCGTCGGTGACGATCAAACGTGAGGTGGCGGTGCACTTCTGGCCGGTCGACCGGAACGCGCCGAGCAGCACCTGCTCGACGGCCACGTCCAGGTCGGCGTCGTCGAGCACCACGGCGGCGTTCTTGCCGCCCATCTCGGCCTGCATCGGGATGCCGCATGAGGCGGCCACGGCCGCGAGGCGACGGCCCACCGTGGTGGACCCGGTGAAGGTCAGGCCGTCGATGCGGGGATGGTCGACGATCGCGGTGCCGGTCTCGGCGTCGCCGATCACCAGGTTGAGCACGCCCGCGGGCAGGCCCGCCTCGGTGAGCGCCTGCGCGAGGCGGATCGCCAGCACCGGAACGGTGCTCGCGGGCTTCCACACCACGGTGTTGCCGTACACCAGCGCGGGCGCGATCTTCCACGCCGGGATCGCGATGGGAAAGTTGAACGGCGTGATGACGGCGACCACGCCGAGTGGCTTGCGCGTCACCAGGATCTGTTCGCCTGCGCGGGGCGAGGAGAAGATCTCCCCGGCCTGCCGGTCACCCTCGTTGCCGTAGTACCGCAGGATCTGTGCGGCGCGGCGGACCTCGCCGATGCCCTCGGCCCTGGTCTTGCCCTCCTCGGTGGCCAGTTCCAGACCCCAGGTTTCGGCGTTGCGGTCGACGATCTGCGCCGCGGCCAGCAGCACCGCGCCGCGCTGGTGTGTCGGCGTCGCCGCCCACGGGCGCAACGCCTCGGCGGCCGCGGTGACCGCGGCGTCGACCTGCGAGGTGGTCGCGTTGTGCCCTTCGGCCACCACGTCGGCGGGCCTGGCCGGGTTGACGCTGGCGAGCGCGTCACCGGCACCGGCCACCCATTCGCCTGCGACGAGGTGGTTGATGGTCACCGGGCTCATGAGCGGAACGCCGCCCGTCCGGTGAGGGCCTTGCCGATGGACAGCAGATGCATCTCGGAGGTGCCCTCGTAGGTGAGCACCGACTCCAGGTTGTTGGCGTGCCGCAGCGGCGAGTACTCGAGCGTGATCCCGCTGCCGCCCAACAGGGTTCGGCATTCGCGGGCGATCGCGATGGCCTCGCGGACGTTGTTGAGCTTGCCCAGGCTGATCTGCTCGGGGCGTACCCCCTCGGCATCCTTGATGCGGCCCAGGTGAATCGCCAGCAGCATGCCCTTGCCGAGTTCGACGGTCATGTTGGCCAGTTTTTCCTGGGTCAGCTGATAGTGCGACAGCGGCTTGTCGAACACCTCACGCGACTGCGTGTAGGCGATCGTCGTCTCCAGGCTGTCGCGGGCGGCGCCGAGCGCGCCGAACACGATGCCGAACCGGGCCTCGTTGAGGCACGACAACGGCGCGGAGAGCCCCTCGGCCAGCGGCAGCTGCGCCGAGGCGGGCAGACGCACGTTGTCGAGCACCAGTTCGGAGGTCACCGAGGCCCGCAGCGACAGCTTGCGGTGGATCGCGTTGGCGGTGAATCCCGGTGTGTCGGTGGGGACCAGGAAGCCCTTGACTCCCCCGCTGCCCTCGTCGGTCTGCGCCCACACGGTGGCGACATCGGCCAGGTTGCCGTTGGTGATCCACATCTTGGTGCCGTTGAGGATCCAGTCGCTGCCGTCGCGGCGGGCGCGGGTGCGCATGCCGGCCGGGTTGGAGCCGAAGTCGGGTTCGGTGAGGCCGAAGCAGCCGATCGCGTCGCCCGCGGCCAGCCGCGGCAGCCACTCGTTCTTCTGCTCTTCGGAGCCGTAGCGGTAGATCGAGAACATCGACAGCGAGCCCTGCACCGACACGAAGCTGCGGAAGCCGCTGTCGCCGGCCTCCAGCTCCATACAGGCCAGCCCGTAGCTGACGGCGTTGGTGCCTGCGCAGCCGTAGCCCTGCAGGTGCATGCCGAGCACGCCGAGATTGCCGAATTCCTTGGCCAGTTCGCGCGGCAGGGTCGCCGATTCGAACCAGCCCTCGATGTTGGGCTTGAGCCGGGTGTCGACGAACTGCCGGACGGTGGCGGCGATGTCACGTTCGTCCTGATCGAGCAGACGGTCGGTGTCGAACAGTTCCAGCGGCGCGTAGCTGGACTTCTTGGCCGAGGGTGCGGTGAGGGTCATGGTGGGCTCCTGTTGGTTTCTAGAGGGCGGCGAAGCCGTCGCGGATGACGCCGAAGGCCTCGGCGAGCAGGTCGTCGGAGATGGACAGCGGCGGCAGGAAGCGCAGCACGTTGCCGAACGTGCCTGCGGTCAAGGTCAGCACGCCGTTGTCCTGGCAGTGCTTGACCAGCACCGCCACCGCGTCCTTGTTGGGTTCGCGGGTGCCTGGTTTGACCAGTTCGACGGCGATCATGGCGCCGCGGCCACGGATCTCGCCGACGATGTCGGTGGTTTCGGCGATGCTGCGCAGTTCCCGCATGATGACGTCGCCGATCGCGGTGGCGCGCTCGATGAGGCCGCCGTTGTCGATCTCGTCGAACACGCCGAGCGCCGCGGCGCACGCCACGGGGTTGCCCGCGTAGGTGCCGCCGATGCCGCCTGCGTGTGCGGCGTCCATGATTTCGGCCCGTCCGGTGACCGCGGCCAGCGGCAGGCCCCCACCCAGACCCTTGGCCGTGGCGATCAGGTCGGGCACCAGGTTCTCGTGCTCGCTGGCGAACCAGGCGCCGGTGCGCGCGACGCCGCTCTGCACCTCGTCGGCGACGAACAGGATGCCGCGCTCACGGCAGAACTCGGCGACCCGCGGCAGGAAGCCCTCGGCCGGGACGATGAAGCCGCCCTCGCCCTGGATCGGTTCGACGATCACGCAGGCCACCTGGTCGGCGCCGATCTGCGCGTCGACGAGTTGGGTGAACATGCCGAACGCCTCGTCTGCGCAGTTCTGCGGACCCGACGGCCACCGGTAGGGGTAGGCCATCGGGGCGCGGTACACCTCGGGGGCGAACGGGCCGAAACCGTGTTTGTAGGGCTGGTTCTTGGCCGTCATGGTCATGGTCAGCAGCGACCGGCCGTGGAAGGCGTGGTCGAACACCACGACGGCGTCGCGACCGGTCGCAGCGCGTGCGTATTTGACGGCGTTCTCGACGGCCTCGGCGCCCGTGCTGAACAGTGCGGTGCGCTTCTCGTGGTCGCCGGGGGTCAGGGCGTTGAGCCGCTCGGCGACCTCGATGTAGGGCTCGTACGGTGTGGCCAGGAAGCACGTGTGGGTGTACTGCGCGAGTTGCCGGCCGGCCCGGGACACGACGGCGGGTGCGGCGTTGCCGACGGTGGTGACCGCGATCCCGCTGCCGAGGTCGATGAACGAGTTGCCGTCGACGTCGACGACGACGCCGCCGCCCGCGGCCGCCACATAGACGCCTGCCGAGCTGACCAGGCCTGCGGGAAGTGCGGCGCTGCGGCGTTCGGCCAGTTCACGGGACCGCGGGCCGGGGATTTCGGTCTGGATCCGGCGGGCCTGCTGCAGGTCGGGGCCGCCCATCAGTGTGGCTGTCATGGCCGTGAGCCTAGACACGGATGCGGTTGGTTGCGCACCGCCGTCACGGACAATCAAGCATCACGGCATGTACATCACGTCCATCTCAAGAATTCCGGACAAGGGCAGCGTTGCCCGCCGGACGGGCGGGTGTCAGCCAGCGTGTTCGCGCAGATACCGGACCATACCGACGACGTCCGACGGCACCAACCGCCCGATGGCGCCGCTCGAATAGACACTGACCGCGACGCGCCCGACCGGATCGAGCACGAAGCCGGTCGACTGCAGGTGCAGTGGTTCGGCGTTGACGAAGGCGCCGGTCCGATCGGCGATGGCGCGGGCGTCGGCGCTGTGCCCGACCGGGAATGCCAGGCGGTGCTCGGCGATCAGTTTCGCCGTGGTGGCCTCGTCATCGACCGACATCGCGACCACCCCGATGTCGTTTTGCCGCAGTTCGTCCGCGGCGTGGCCGAAGGCACGCAGTTGGGCCACGCAGTAGGGGCACCACGCGCCGCGGAAGAACAGCACGACCCCGAAGCGACCATGGAGGTGGTCCGGCAGGTCGATGGCGGGGGCGTCGGAGGGTTCCACCCGCAGGTGGGGGAACGGGTCACCGGGATGCAGCAGGGTCATACATCGTTGGTGACCTGTCGAGCCACTCTTCTTACGACGAAAAATCTCACCGAACTCGGTAAGACTCGGTAAGACACGGTCGCGCCGGTGACACGAACCTTTCGAGGGTGTGCCTCGTTGGAACAGCGACGACGACCGGAGGAGTCAACGGTGGACGCCGAGTCCCGCGAATGGCTGCGGCTTCTCGACGCCGGCGCGTGTGGCGCTGATCGCAGGATTGCGATCGAGCGCCTGCACGAGGTGCTGCTGCAGGTGGCACGGCGTGAGGTGCGCAGGCGCCACACCGCGATCGCGGGCACCGAACTCGACGACATCGCGCAGCAGGCGGCGTCGGACGCGACACTGTCGATTCTGGGCAAACTCGACAGTTTCCGTGGTGAGAGCCGCTTCACGACATGGGCATACAAGTTCGTGATCCTCGAGGTGTCGAACAAGCTCGGCAGGCACTACTGGCGCAACCCGCCCGTCGCGCTGGACACCGAGGAATGGAACCGGTTGCCGGAACGTTTCGGCATCGATCCGAGCGAGCACGCCGAAGCCGCCGAATTGTCGGCGGCCATCCGCCACGCCGTCGAGGCGACCCTGACCGAGCGGCAGCGGCAGATGTTCGTGGCCATCGTGGTGCAGGGGATCCCGCTGGACGCGCTCGTCGACAAGCTCGGCGTGAGCCGGAACGCCGTCTACAAAACGATTTTCGACGCGCGACGTAAGATCCGCGAATTTCTCGTCACCAACCAGTATCTGACCAACCACGTGGCATTGGAACGACCGTGACCGGATGGACCCGAATTCAGCGGTTCCTCGCGACCGATCCGCGCGACGTCGGTTGCGATGAGGCGATGGAGGTTCTGCACGTCTACGCCGACCTGCCGGCCGGTGTACGCGCCCGGCGGTATCCGGGCGTCGCTGCCCACCTGTGCGCGTGTGGGCCGTGCGCGGAGGACTTCGACGGGTTGTTGGCCGCCATCGCCGCGGAGGACACCGGAGCCGAGGGAGCCTGATCGATGACCATCACCACCGCCGACCGCGCCATCGCCGATCGGATCACCACCGCCGGGCAGCTGATCTGCCGGTACGGCCTGGTGGTCGTGCTGGCCTGGATCGGTGTGGGCAAGTACGTGAAGATGGAAAGCCGGGTGCTGATCGAACACAGCCCGCTGATGAGCTGGCTGTACGACTTCCTCAGCGTGACCACTGTCGCCTACTGCCTGGGGACCGCGGAGATCGTCGCCGCGATTCTCATTGCCGCGCGCCCGTTCTCGGCCCGCGCCACGGTGATCGGCAGTGCGATGGCGATCGTGTTGTTCCTCGGCACGCTGAGCTTCCTGTTCACCACTCCCGGTGTCATCGCCACCCACGCGGGCCCGATCCCGGTGCTGTCCGGTATGCCGGGCCAGTTCCTGCTCAAAGATCTGGTGTTGATCGGGGTGTCGGTGTGGAGCCTCGGTGAGGCGATGCGGGCCCGCGTGCGGTGATCCCCCATCGCGGCGCCGGGGCGACCACGTGCGACGGCACCGGATCCCACACCGTGGCTCCGGACGCGTCGGGGACGACGCGGCCGAACGGCTGATCGCCGAAATGGAACGCGAACCCGAGCGTGTCGGGCCGGTGCAGCTCGGTCAGCAGCAGGCGGCGGGCACGCGCGACGCTGTCGGCATCCGGATCCACGGCTGACAGCCAGTCGAGATGCGTGATCTGGGCCGGCGTGTGGAACGCATCGCCGAACACGACGAGTCGATGACCCGCGGCCGAGGTGATGACATAGGACGTGTGGCCCGGCGTGTGACCGCCCGTGACCACCGCGTGCACACCCGGCACCACCTGCTCGCCATCGCCCACGAGCACGACATCGCGGCCGCCCCCGGCCAGTTGCGCGATGACGTCCCACGGCACCGTCGGGTCGTCACCCCGCTCGGCGGCGGCATACGGCGCGAGTTCGGCGGCCGCCACCACATAGCGCGCATTGGGAAACGTCTTGGTGCCATCGGCGAACGCCCAGCCGGCATGGTCGAAATGCAGATGGGTGAACGCCACCACGTCGATGTCGCCGGGGTGCACGCCCAGCGTGCCGAGCCCATCGATCAGTGAACCGCAGTCGACGTCGCCGAACGAGAGCTGCGCTGTCATCTCGCCGACGCCTGCGTCGATCAGCACGACGGACCCTGCGATCTCGACCAGCAGCCCGCCGGCGCTCATCAGCAGGTCCCCGTTCGCGGTCCGCAGGTCCGTCCAGGCGTCGGTGGGGATCGCGGGGAAGAACACCTCGGGGCGCAGCGCGATCACGCCGTCCACGGCGTAGGTGACGGCGACGCCGTCGAAGGTCAGGGTCCGCACGGCGGCGGGGTCGGCGGCGCGGCCGATCGTGTGTTGCTGCGGTGGCGGCATGGTTCCTCCTGTGGCGTGTTTCGGTGTCTTTTCTGAAACGCGCTGAACGGGAGTAATTTGCATACCGTTATCGATATACAGGTATGTCGATCGTGTGTCAGGCGGCGCGATGTCCACGTTGTTGCAGCTGAGGGCGTTCGTGGCGGTGGTGGACGCGGGCGGCTTCACTTCGGCGAGCCGGGAACTGGGGCTCTCCCAGCCTGCCGTCAGCCGCGCCGTCGCCGCGCTGGAGAAGGAACTGGCCGTGCCGTTGCTGGTCCGCGATCGCAGCGGGGTGTCGTTGACCGAGGCCGGTGAAGTCGCGTTGGTGCACGCCCGGGAAGCCGTCCGTCACCTCACCTCGATGCGCAAAGAGATTGCGGCGCTCGCCGATTCGCTCACCGGAACCTTGACCCTGGCCAGCCTGCCGAGCGTGACCCCGACACTTGTCGCGCCACACATACGGGAGTTCGAGGAACGCCACCCCGCGGTCGTCGTCCGGCTCCTCGAGGGCAGCGAGGAGGAGGTGCGCGACTGGCTCGATCAGGGTGCCGCCGAGGTCGGCGTGGTGAGCCTGCCCGTCACGGGCCTGGAATCCGCCGTGCTGGGCGATCAGGAGATGGTCGCGGTGGTGCCCGCCGACAGCCGCTTCGCAGGATGGGACGCGGTCGACTACGTCGAACTGGCCAAGGAACCGTTCGTCCGGTCGACGGGCGGCTGCGCCGACACCTTCACGCCGGTCGCCCAGAGCGTGGGCGTGGACTTCGACGTCGCCTTCGAAGCGCGTGGGCTTTCGGCCGTGCTGGAGATCGTGCGGGCGGGTCTGGGCGTGAGCATCCTGCCCAGCGCCGGGTTACCGGATCTGCCGGATGGGGTGCTCACCCGGCCGTTGACCCCGGCGACGTTCCGGAACCTGGGGGTGGCCGTCTCGGCGAGTGCCTCGGGCCCGGCGCGGGCGTTTCTGCACCAGGTCGCCGAACTCGGGCTCTGAACTCGAAGCCCGGGTTCAGAAGACCGGGAGATCGACGTCGTGCCCGGTGAGTACGGCCCCGACCGTGGTGAGCGTGTCCGGCTTGATGAGAAAGTGCTGGGTGAGCGCGTGGATGTCGCGCATCCGGCGCTGCAGTGAGCTCGTGGCGAACAGCGCGGTTCCGCCACCGAAGTGGTACGCGAAGTCGACGACGGCCGTGGCGCGGGCGGTCGCCCACGCCGCGGTGGCCCGGATCCGTGCGCGTTGTTCCAGCGTGAACGGCGCACGGCTGACGGCCGTGGCCCAGGCGGCGCCGGCTTCCCCGTCGAGAAGTACGCGCGCGGCCCGCAGATCGGTGTCGGCGGTGGCCAACTCGAACTGGAACAGCGGGTTGTCCGCCAAAGGCCGGGTGGCCAACAGCGGGGTCTTGCGGCCGGCCAGCGCGAGGATGTCATCGAGGGCTCCGCGCGCGATGCCGACGGCGATGCCGGTGATGGACAGCGCGAACAACGACACCGGCGGAATCCGGACCAACGGCACGTCCACACAGGGTTCGGCCTCCATCGTCGCGCACGTGCGGGCGGTCGGCACGAACACGTCGTCGACGCTGAAATGGTGGCTGCCGGTTCCGCAGAGACCGGATACCGACCAGGTGTCCTCGACGGTGACCTCCGAGACCGGGAACACCACGGTGCGCATGCGCTGCTCGCCCGCCAGATCCTCCAGGCAGTTGCCGTAGATCCAGTTGCAGTTCAGGCAACCGCTGGCGAAGGCCCATCGCCCGCTCACGCGATAGCCGCCGTCGACGCGTATCGAGACACCCGACGGCGCGAAGACCCCCGCGACCGTCACATCGGCACCTTCGGCGAAGATCGCGTCGAAGGTGTCCAGCGGCAGCCCGGCGATGTCGCACCACGAGCCCGCGCAGTTGCCCACGGTCCATGCGACGGATGCGTCGGCCCGGGCCAGTTCGGAACAGATGCGCAACGCGTCAGGCAGCGCCACGCCCAGGCCACCGTGGCTGGGCGGCAGCAGCATTCGCAGGCAGCCGGCCGCCTTGAGCTCGGCCCACAGATCGTCGGGCACCCGTCGCGCCGCCTCGATCTCGGCCGCCATGGCGCTGATCCTCGGCGCCAGGCGCCGCACGGCCTCGGCTGTGTCACCGGCGGATCGGACATCGATGGTTCGCATGGGTCAAGAATGTCCGCGGCGCGCTCGGGCGGCATCGGCGTGACCACCCAAACCTGCGGAGGGCTCGGCATGGGTGATTTCACCCAGTCACACGAGTCGGTGGGTGAAGGCGTATGCGGTCGCCGCGGTGCGCGACGGCACCCCGAGTTTGGCCAGGATGTTGCTGACATGGCGGTCGACGGTGCGCTCACTGAGCGTCAGCTGGGCCGCGATGGCCTTGTTGGACTTGCCTTCGGCGACCAGTCGCAGCACCTCCTGCTCCCGGCCGCTGAGCCCGCAGGTTGCCGGTGCTGCCGCGTCGTCGACGAGGGCGGTCACCCGGGCCGTGTCGGGTACGGCGCCGAGTCGGTCGAATGTGTCGCGAGCGGCGGTCAACTCCCACACCGCGGAATCGTTGTCGCCGAGTTCGTGACACGCGAGGCCGAGCAGCGTTCTCACCCGTGCCACCTCGTACGGTGCGTTGACGCTCTGCCACGCCTGGCATGCCTGCCGCAGCAGGATCAGTGCGGCGCCCGCGTCGTTCTCGGCGAGCGCCACCGCGCCAAGGGCGGACAGCGACATCGCCGTGACCGCGTCACACCCGTAATCGGCGGCGATCGCCGACAGATCGTCAGAACCCCGGCGGGCCTCCACGAGATCGCCTGCGGCGAGCATGATCTCGACGAAGGCGGGCAGAATGCGCACGCGGCGCGCACGGTCACCGGTTTCGGAGAGCAGCCTGCGGACGGCCGCCGCGGCATCCGCCGTCCGGCCCTGGGCCAACCGCAGCAGGGCCAGTCCCGGTTGCGGTTCCCAGCCCAGTTCGATGGCCTCCCGGTAGGCGCGTTCGGCACTTGCGAATGCGCCACGCAGCCGGTGGATCTCGGCTTCCCGGTAGCGCGCCGCCCCGGCGATCACATTGCCGGGCCTGCAGCGGGCATACGCCTCGCGGGCCTCGTCGACCGCCGCGGGCCAGGCGCCGTGCCATTGCAACAGCGTGGCCCGGTGTGCGCGACAGATGCCCGAGAAGGTGGCCATCTGCGACTGTGCATCGCACCAGCCGACCAATGCGGCGGTCCACTCCTCGGCACGTCGCACGTCGAACACCTCTTCGCAGGCGTCGATCACCTGGCAGTAGATCAGGCCCGTGAAAATGGGCGACGCGAGATCGCCTGCGGCAACGGCGACCATCGCCTCGTCGAGCAGTGCGAGCCCGTCGTCGATGCGGCCCCGCCTGATGAGAACCCGGCCCTGCGCGTGCAGCGCGAACGAGACCAGATCGACGTCGTCGCATTGTGCGCCGATCCGGGCGACGGTGACCGCGTCGGTGTAGGCGGTGTCCAGGTTGCCTCCGGCGCCCAGGTTGACCAGCACGGCGGGCACCAGCAGGTAGCCGCGTTCGGCGCACGTTGCATCCTGCGCGGAAAGCAGGCGCTCTCCGCGCGCCGCCCAACCGTGAGCACGCGCCAGTTCGCCTCGATTGAGCAGGCCAAGGCTCATCCAGAACGCACACCGCGCGGCGTCGGTGGCCGCGCCGCGCTCGCGGTACAGCGTGTGCGCGCGCTCATAGGCCTCGAAGGCGTCGTCATCGCGGTCGACGAGGTATGCCGACATCCCGAGGAGTTCCAGATCGGCCGGTGACAGCCGGCGGTGGTGATCGGCAGCGGTCAACTCGTCGACGGCCTGCCGCCATGCCCGCTGTCGGTAGGCCGCTCGACCACGGACCAAGGGGCTGGCTGCGCGCGCTCCCGTGCCCATCCGTTGTCGCGGCACGGTTCCATCGTGCTCCGCCTGGGCTGCGGTCGTTGTCGTTTGACCCGAGTGGCACTCGGGTGGCATCAGGGTGGCGGGCTAGGACCGGCTGGTGTGCCCGTCGCCGTGGTCGATGAAGGCGTCGATGCCGTGCTGCCAGCGGGCGAACCGGACTCGGTCGCAACACTTCCTGGTCAGCACCATCGTCGTCAGCGCGACACCGGCCACCCCGAACAGGGTGAGCACCGAGACCGTGATGGCGTCCGCGGCGGCGCCTGATGCCGGCGGCGGCGCGGGAACCCAGGCGCCCGACTGGTCGACCCAGATCTGCAGGGTGTCACCGACTTCCACGTTCGGTGGTGCGGGAACCACGCCCGAGTGCTCGGCGCCGTCGACCGACCATCGGCCCGTCGCGGTCCGGGTGTTGGCGAAGGCGTCACCGGGGTCGGTGGTGACATCGATGACCGTGGCCTGCACCGCGGTGCGGCTCGCGGCGAGCTGGGCGTTGTGCTGGCTGCGTGCGTCGTGGACCGCGGTGCCGATCGCTCCGACGACCGGTACGCAGAGAACCGCCGCCACCACAACCAGGGCGAAGATCAGCGCCTCGACGCGGTCGATGGCACGGACCATGGGGTCGCGGCCGCGCAGACGCACCAGGACCGGCCATCGTGGCGGCCGCAGAGCAAACGTGGAGAATCCTGGATCGTCGGCCGACCCCGAGGTGGTCCTACCCTCGTGGTCGGTGCCGTGGGAGCGCACTGTTCCCTCCCTTCCCCGGTCCCTTCCTGGTCTGTCTCGTTCCATGGTCCCACTTGGAGTCAGCAGACTGTTTGGACCACGTCGACAACCGCGCAGCAACCGCTTGTCGCGCTGGGACAGGCTCTGAAGGGGTACCCGCAGCGAGGCCGGTGCGAACATCGGGAGCGAGGTGTTGCATCACCGATTCCTTTCACCCGACAGTCGCCGTACCAAGAGAGTGCGCGTGTCCGTGCTATCTGCCCAATGAATTCCTAGTATTGGCGGTATGCGTCAGACGCATATAGCGGGTGTCGACCTCAATTTGCTTCCCGCGCTGTCCGCGCTGCTGGAAGAACGTCAGGTGTCGCGGGCCGCGGCGCGCGTCGGCCTCAGTCAGCCCGCGATGAGCCGCGCACTGCAGCGACTGCGGCGCACCTTCGACGACGCGTTGCTCGTGCCCGGCCGCGACGGCTACACCCTGACACCGCGCGCCGAGCGGTTACGGGCCCGGATGGCGGGAGTGATGCCGGAACTCGACGCGCTGTTCGGGCCGGAACACTTCGACCCGGCCACCGCGACCGAGTCCTACCGACTGGCACTCAGCGATTACTCGGTCGCCCTGTTCGGTGCCGACCTGGCGCGCACGATCCATCAGCGCTCACCCGGATCGTCGGTGGTGTACCAGCAACTCGACGACGAAGCCTTCGCCGAGTTGAACGCGGGTGGGATCGACCTGCTGGTGGTCGGCAGGCCCACGCCGTCGCAGTTCGCCCGTCAGGAACTGTTCACCGACCACTTCGTCTGCGCGGTCGCCCACGA
The DNA here is from genome assembly GCF_001187505.1 of Mycolicibacterium goodii. Next base: position 1,122,435 of record NZ_CP012150.1, on the reverse strand, counting down.
CCATCCGCTCGCCGACCGCGGGCAGCTGTCGATCAACGACTACCTGGCGTTTCCGCACATCCGCATCGAGATCGAACAGGGCACCACCCACCTCATCGAGGACGCCCTGCCCGGGCCGCGGAGAGTGGCCGTGTCCACGCCGTTCTACACGTTCGCGGTGGACATGCTGGCCGGGACCGACCTGGTGGTGACCTTCCCGGCCCGCCTGGTCGCCAAGCTCGCCAACCCTTCGGGTGTGCGAATACTGAACGCGCCCAGAAGCTTTCCGCAGCTGCCGTTCTACGCCGTGTGGCACCCGCGGATGGACCACGACGCGAGTCACCTGTGGTTGCGCAGCACGGTTCTGGAACTCACCGTCTGACTACACCGGGGCGACGCGGTCCTTCCACGGCTTGGCCTCCTCGAGTTGCGCCGCGAGCTTGATGAGCAGCGATTCACCTTCCAGCGGTGCGACGAACTGCACGCCCAGCGGCAGGCCCTCGGCGGTCCAGTGCAGCGGCAGCGAGATCGCGGGCCGCCCGGTGATGTTGGCGAGCTGCGTGTACGGCACCCACGCGAGATTCTCGTCGACGCTGTCGTCGAGGATCTTGGTGAAGCGCAGCAGACCCGCGGTGCGGGTCTTGAGCAGCACATCCGACCCGTGCTTGAGCAGCGCGGGCAGATCGAACTCGCCGATCCGGGGTGGGGGTGTGGCCAGCGTCGGCGTCAGCAACAGGTCGTAGTTCTCGAAGAACGTGGTGAGCCGGCGGGTGTGGTCGTGGCGCCGCTGCACGGCGTCGACATAGGCGACGCTGCTGGTGGCGCGACCGATCGCGGCCAGGATGCGCGTGTCGCGCTCGAACCCGTCGTCGCCTGCCCCCGAGATCCGCTTGGCCTCGTCGAGTTCCCATGCGATGTAGACGAACCAGGACAGCAGGAATTCGCGGGCCAGCGCCGCGTCGTCGAACGGTGCCTGCGGAAGCTCCTCGACATGGTGGCCGAGGTCGGTGAGCGTCTGCATGGTGGCCTCGACCGCCGCATACGCCTCACGATGCGGGTCGGGATTGATCGCGGACGGGATCCGCACCCCGATCCGCAGCCTGCCCGGGTCGGCGCCGACGGCCGACGCGAACGACGCCTCGGGCAGTTTCGGCGCATACGGCCCACCCGACTCACCGCCGCTGATCACGTCGAGCATCGCCGCGGTGTCGCGCACCGTACGGGAGACGACGCCCTGCACCGCCGAGCCGTGTAGCGATTCCGCCACGGCCGGGCCCATCGGCGTCAACCCGCGGCCCGCTTTGAGGCCCACCAGCCCACAGCAGGCGGCCGGGATGCGGATCGACCCGCCGCCGTCGTTGGCGCCTGCGCACGGCACGATGCCCGCGGCGACGGCGGCCGCGGAACCGCCCGAGGATCCGCCGGAAGTCCGGCCCAGATCCCACGGGTTGCGGGTCGGGCCCCACACCTCGGGTTCGGTGATGCCCTTCGCGCCGAATTCCGGCGTGTTGGTCTTGCCGAAGATCACCAGGCCCGCGTCGAGCCAACGCTGCACCACCGTGGCGTGCTCGGTCACCGGAATCGACTTCAACGCACGGCAACCCCGCGACGTGGGCAGGCCCTTGTAATCCTGGCCCAGGTCCTTGATGAGGAACGGCACCCCGGCGAACGGGCCCGCGGTGGCGCCGGCCGGGGGGACGTCGGCCACGATCGCGTTGATCTTCGGGTTCACCGCGGCGGCGCGCGCCCGCGCCACCTCCAGCAGCTCGGCCGCCGTCACCTCACCGGCGGCGACGAGTTCGGCCAGTCCGGTGGCGTCGAAGGTGCGGTACTCGTCGAAGTTCACCGTTCGACCGTAGACGGCCGCGACCTGATTCGGGCGCGCCCGTGCCCGGGCGGACACCGCGGATTCCTCACCGCACCCGCATCAGGCGAAGACCGAAAGCGCCAGACCCGCCCAATGCTCGGCGCGCGGCCGCCGATCGCGCCAGGCCTGCGCGATCTGCGGGACCATCGGGTGCCCTCCTGCCGCCACCGCGACCTGCCCGCGGGTCCTCGGACCGCCGTGGGCGCCACCGCGGGTGGCGTTGTCGGGCCGGGCGAACCAGTGCTGCGGCTCGCTCGCGACGATCCGCACCTCGGGCTCCACCAGCCACGACCGCTCGACGCCTGCCACGCCCGACAGCCAGCCCGCGTCGGCGGCACCCGGCCCGGTGACCACGGCCGCGGTGCCCTCGTGGAACACCGTCACGTCGACGCCGCGCGCGCCCGCCAACCCGGCGAGGTCGATGCGCCGGTCGTCGTGGATGGTCTCCTGATCGTGGTCGGAGACCACCAGCAGCAACAGGCGGTCCCAGTGCGGTCGCAGCGCATCCACCAGGGATGCCAGCGCGGTGTCCGAGGTGCGGTAGGACGCCACGGCGGCCTCGCTGTCCGGCCCGTGCAGATGAGATGCCGTGTCCGGGCCGTTCAGGTGCACCACGAGCAGATCGGGACGACGCTCTACGGCGGCCAGCGCGTGGGGCAGCACCTCCGCGTCGACGGCGTAGCCGAACTCGTCGCGGCGGGCGCCGTCGGGCAGGATTCCGTCCGGTGGCCAGTGCCGGCCCGCGGTACGCCCGCGCCCGACGGCGATCAGGTTCTGATCGCCGACCACGAACTCCGTGTCGCGGCCGCCCACACGCTCGAAAATCGCTGTCGGCGAGGCTGTTGCGGTGAGTTCATGGCCGAACAGCGGGTTGGCGAACACCCGGTGCTGCGTCGGCGAACTGCCCGTCACCAGCGTCAGGATGTTCGGGTAGGTCGCCGAGCACAGCACGGCCTCGGAACCGTCGGGACGCCAAGCACCCTCGGTGGCGAGGGCGTGCAGCGTCGGCATCGTCTCCGGCCGGACCTGCCGCGCGCCGACACCGTCGAGGATCACCAGAACCACCATCGGCGCGGTCATGACGCGAACACCCGAACCTTCTCCGGCGCAACGAGCACGCAAACCCGTTGCCCGGGCGTGAAATTCGACGCCGAACGGGACGGCAGATCGACGTGCACGGTCTGGTCACCTCGATCCCCGGCGACGGTGACGTAGACCCGGCTCGTCGCGCCGAGGAACACCACCACGTCGACCGTCCCGGTCACGCCCTGCTGCGCGGTGAGGCGCACATCCTCGGGTCGGAACACCGCAAGAGCCGTACCATCGGCCTCACGCGGGGCCGGAACCTCGAACGCCGTGCCCCACCGCACCACCCGGTCGGCGTCGACGGGCAGTTCCAGCGCATTGCAGGAGCCGACGAAGGTGGCCGCGAAGCGCGATGCGGGCCGTTCGTAGATCTCCGCAGGCGCAGCCACTTCCAGGATGCGACCGCGGTCCATGACCGCGACGCGGTCGGCCACCGCCATCGCCTCGGACTGGTCGTGCGTCACGAAAACCGCTGTGGTGCCGACCCGGTGCTGGATGCGCCGGATCTCGTCACGCAGGTCGTTGCGGATCGCGGCGTCGAGTGCGGCGAGTGGTTCGTCGAGCAGCAGCACATCGGGTTCGGGGGCCAGTGCCCGAGCCAGCGCCACCCGCTGTTGCTGGCCGCCGGACAGCTGGTTGGGGTACCGCTCGGCCAACGCCGTCATACCGATCAGCTCGAGCAGTTCACCGACGCGCTGGGCACGCTGTGCGCGCCGCTGCTTGCGGATCGTCAGCGGGAACGAGATGTTCTCCGCCACCGTCATGTTCGGGAACAGCGCGTAGTGCTGGAACACCATGCCGATCGGGCGCAGCCGCGCAGGCACCATGGTGACATCACGATCACCGATGCGGATGGCGCCGCGGTCGATGGGGTTGAGGCCCGCGATGGCCCGCAGCAGCGTTGTCTTTCCGCAGCCGGACGGCCCGAGCAGCGCGACCATCTGGCCGGGCTCGATGTGCAGTGAGACATTGTCGAGGGCTTTGGTCGAGCCGTGGCTCGACCCGTAGACCTTGGTGGCCGATTCGACCCGAACCGCACTGGGCACGTGGGACTCCTAACGTGTGTTGCCGATGCCGGGCAGCAGGCGCAGGGGCTGGCCCTTGCCGGTCCGCGCGATGAGCACCGAGACGATGAACATGAGCAGGAAGGTGAAGATCGCCATGACGGCGACGCCGTTGGGGTTGCCACGCGTGTCCTGCAGCGCGGCGACCTGCCAGACCGGCAGCGTCTCAAAGGAACTGCCGGTGATGACCCTGGCGATGGAGTACTCACCGAACGACGTCGCGAAGGTCAGGATCGCGCCGGTGAGGATTCCGGTGCGGATGTTCGGGATGACGACCCGGAACAGGGTGGACACCGGTGCAGCTCCGGAGGTTTCGGCGGCCTCGGACAGCCGCCGTACCCCCGCCGCGGACATCGCGCCGTCCACCGGCCACAGGAAGAACGGGAACGCCAGCGCGACATGGCCCAGCACCACGAGCGCGGGGCTGGATTCCCAGGGCTGGGTGAACTCACTGGCACCGGCGAGGCGTTTGATGCCGTACGCCAGCACCACGAACGGCAACGCGAACGGCAGCAGGGCACACAACTGCATCAGGGTCCGGATGCGCGGATTGCGGATGTGACCCCAGTAGAGGGCGGGCAGCACGACGGCCGCGACCACGACGACGGTGAGAAGCGCCAGGCAGGTCGACCGCAGCAGCGCCGAGACCACCCGCGGCTCACTGAAGGCACTCACCCACCATCCGAGGGTGTATCCGTCCGGGAACGCCCGTCCGCGCCACACCGTGGCCAGCGAGTAGAGGACCGTCGCGACGACGGGAAGCGCCAGGAACACCGCCCACAGGCCGAGCAGCGCCCAGCGGGACGCGCGGGTCATCGCAGGTTCTCCAATCGCGCCAGCATCCGGTTGGCGATGAGCCGATAGAGCACCAGCGCCACCGCCGAGATCGCCATCAGGAAGACGGCCAGCGCCGCGGCGCGCTCGAAGCGGTTCGTCCCGCCCGTCGCCGAGAACAGGAAATTGCCCAACCGGGTCGTGATCAGCGATGTCGCCGACGTATCACCGAGAAGTGCGTACGGCACCGAGAACTGGCCCAGCGACCACGCGAAGGTCAGGACCCAGCCCGACAGCAGGAACGGGAACAACACCGGCAGCCCGACGCGGCGCCAGTAGTGCCACCGGGTCCCGCCCGCGGCCTGCACGGCGTCCCACCATTCGGCACGCAGCACCGACATGGCGGGCAACACCAGCAGCACGTAGAGCGGCAGGATGAAGTACAGGTAGGTGACCACCAGACCCCAGAACGAGTACAGGTCGAAACCCAGCGTGTACCCGAACCAGTCCTGCAGCAGCAGACGCACGAAACCGACTGCGCCCAGTGTCGAGACCATCGCGATCGCCAGCGAGGCGCCACCGAAGTTGGCCGCCACGTTCAGCAGTGCTTGCGCGGCGGTGCGGCCACGGCGGGCCAGCCCCGAGACCAGGTACGCCAGCACCGACCCCATCACCAGGCACAGCGTCGCCACGACCGCGGACAACCCGAGTGAGCGCACCATGGCGGCGCGGGTGATCTGCTGGGCGAAGATGTCCTGCCACGGCTGCAGGGTCCACCCGCCGCCCGGCCCGGAGAAACTCGTGCGGATCAGCCAGAGCGCCGCTGCGACAAGCACTCCGCCCGCGGTGACCAGGAACGGCACCGCCGGGCCCCACTGGGTGACGATGCGCCGGACCGCGTCGAATCCGCGCCGGGGCGTCACGGACGAGAAGCCGGGCCCCACCGAGACGTCGTCGGTGGGGCCGGCCACCTCACGGCTGACGGTCGTCATCCGCCCGCGGTGAGGACGTCGTTCTCCCAGCGGTCGGCGACCACCGAGGGATCCGGCCACGTGTCATCGGGGTACTGGATGACATTGGCGTACTGGCTTTCCGGCAGCCAGTTGGCCTTCAGCTCGGCGGGCACGTCGAGCTTGCCCAGGGTGTAGAGCACCGGGCGAGCGCCCACCTTGGCGAAGGTCAGCTGCCCTTCCTTCGAAAGGGTGTGGTCGAGGACGAGTTTCGCCAGGTCGGGATCCTCGGTCTTCTTGTTGCACATCGTCGCCGAGGGTTGCCACACACCGCCCTCGGACGGGATCACGTTCTCGGTGCGGATGCCCTTGTCCTTCACCAGGTTCGCGGTCTGGATGTTGACGAAGTCGTACGCGAGCCGGATGGGGGTCTCGCCGCGCTCGAACGAGGCCGCCGAGAACTCCGCCTCGTTGCGCTGACCGAGCTTGTAGAACTCGGCCCAGTAGTCCATGGCGGCGTCGAGGTCGAACTGCCCCTTGTTCTTCGACAGCGCCGCCGCGGTGGAGAACACCGTCGCCTGTCCGGTGCCCGAGGTGACCGGGTTCGAAATCGAGACCTTGCCTTTGTATTCCGGTTTGAGCAGATCGGCGAAGGATCGGGGCGGGTTGGGGATGACGTCGGTGTTGGTCATGATCGAAATGACGCCGACGGCGGTCGCGACCCACCCACCGTCGGCGGCCTTGTAGGCGGCGGGCAGATCGGCCGCGGCGGCCGGGGTGTAGGGCAGCAGGACGCCTTCGGCCTCGGCGACCTGACCGAACGCGATACCGATGTCCGAGCACATCGGCGCATTGGTGGTCTCGTTCTTGAACGCCGCGATCTCCTCGGCCGAGCTCATGTCGGTGTCGACGCGGTTGACGCCCTGTACGGCAAAACCGTTGCAGCCCAGCTTGTATGTGTCGCACACCGACTGGTAGAACTCGCCGAAGTTGATCCAGTCGTCGGGCATGCCCGCGGTCCGGAACTGCTTGGCCTGTTCCTTGGCGGCGTTGATGTCCGGCGGTGACGACGCATCGACCGCCGCGCCGCCCGCCGATCCGCCACATGCCGCGAGCGGCAGCGTGATCGCGGCCAGCCCGGCGATCGCCAGCCGGCGTGACCATGTCTGTTGACGCACCTTTGTCCTCCTGAGGTCCGCGGCGCCTGCTGATGCAGCCGCGCCATGCTGCGACCTTCTCCGGGGACCGCGACGTCGCCTTGTCCGCGGAGTGTGCGAGGGAGTAACAGAAGGTGAAACTTTGGTATAGACCAATTTGGGCCGGGGTTTCGGCGGTTCGCGCGACGATCTGGGCGCCCCACTGCCGTGGAACATCGGGTTCGGTGGGAATGTCCGAGGCACTGACCGGTGTTACCTACCCCGTCCAGCTGGAAGGCAGGCCCATGTCCATGAAAGCAGCGGTGTTCACGGCGCCGGGGGATCCCTTGGAGATCCGGGAAATCGCCATACCCTCTCCGGCGCCCGGCGAGGTGCTGGTGCAAGTCGTCTCCAGCGGAGTCAACCCGCTGGACACCAAGATCCGACGGGGTCAGGCTGCGCACGCACGGGTCACCCCACCCGCGATCCTGGGGATCGACATGGCCGGTGTCGTGGTGTCGGTCGGGGAAGGCGTGACCGAGTTCCGCGATGGGGATGAGGTTTTCGGAATGGTGGGTGGTGTGGGCGTGCTGCAGGGGACCCTCGCCGAGTACGTCACCGTCGACGCCGCGCTGATCGCGCCGAAACCCCGGTCCCTGTCGATGGTCCAGGCCGCAGCACTCCCGCTGGCGTTCATCACGGCGTGGGAGGCCCTCGTCGATCGTGCTCATCTCGATGACGGTGCTCAGGTCCTGGTACACGGCGGCGCCGGAGGGGTGGGGTGCATCGCGGTGCAACTTGCGCGGTCGCGCGGCGCGCAGGTGTATGCGACAGGTGGTCCGGCCAGCCAGGCGGCGATCACCGCTGCCGGCGCGGTCGCCATCGACTACACCTCGACCCGTGTCGAGGACTATGTGCAGAAATACACCGGTGGTGCGGGATTCGACGTCGTGTTCGACACCGTGGGCGGAGTAACGCTCGACGCTTCGTTCACCGCCGTCCGGTACGACACCGGCCATGTGGTCAGCGCACTGGGTTGGGGAACGCACAGCCTGGCCCCGTTGTCTTTTCGTGGCGGCACCTACTCCGGAGTGTTCACACTCCAGCCGTTGCTGAGCGGCCACCGGCGTGCCCACCATGGTCGGGTGCTCCGGCAGGCGGCGCGGCTGGCCGATGCGGGCCGGTTGGTGCCGCGTCTGGATGAGCGGGCCTTCACCTTCGAGAACCTGGAGGCGGCATACGACGCCGTCGAGAATGGCACGTCTCACGGAAAAGTCGTGGTGCGGATCGCGCCATCATGACGACGGGCGACGAGACGAGGGTTTGAACAACCTGCCCGGGGGAACTTCTCTCTGGTGAGTACGTCCCAAGCGATCTACAAGCCATTGTCGATGGCGATCAGTGTCGCCGGCGGGTTGCTGGCGGGCAAGGTGTTCAGCGAGATCTGGCAACGGGTCAGCCGGACCGATCAGGAACCTCCCGAGCCGGAAGATCTGTCACGGTCGACGCGCGAAGCCATCATCGCCGCGGCAATCCACGGCCTGATCGTCGGTGTGATCCGTGCCGGGCTGGCCCGTGCCCAGGCCAAGGGCTTCCAGGCGATCACCGACGAGGAGCTCGACAACGCGTGAGGCCTTCGGGGGCGAATGCGTGCCCGAAGCGGATGACTTACGGGCCGTGCGGCGGGGTACGTCCCGATGGGCAGTGTGAAATGCGTTCCGGGGACTGCGTATTCGATGACGTCGTGTCCTGGGACGGGCCGTTGGCAACACCGACCCCGGTGGGCGCCCCGCTGGTGCTCACCGATTTCAGTTGCGCCCCGTTCGACGAGGCCGACGTGGTCAGAACGGCCGACATCCTCGCCGGGTCCTGTGACGCCGTGCTGGTCGGCGAGCACCAGAACAAACCGGACTTCCCGCCCACCCTGATGGGGCGGATCCTGCTCGACGCGCTGTCGGAATCCGACGTCGCCCCGTGGATCACCCTGTCGTGCCGCGACCGCAACCGGGTGGTGCTCGAACAGGAACTGCGAGGCCTTCGGAGCATCGGCCTGAACACCGTGATGTGCGTGACCGGCGACGGCCGCGGCTACGACGTGCGCCCCGACGTCACGCAGACGTTCGATCTCGACGGTCCCCGCCTGGTGGCGCTGGCTGCAGCACTCGACATGGTCGCGGCCGTGCCTGAGACCCCGACCGCCCCGCCCGTGCCCGCGCGGCCTCGCCGCCTGGTGGAGAAACAGAAGGCCGGTGCCGGCATCGCCGTGCTGAACCACGTGCCGCACCCGCAGACCGTCGCCCGGTTCGCGGAGTCCGCCCGGTCCGAAGGGCTGACGATTCCGGTGATCGCCGCGGTCGCGGTGTTCACCGACTCGGTGTCCGCGGCCGTGCTGCAGGGACTGCCGGGCCTGGAACTCGACCCGGTGGTCACCGAACGGGTGCTGGGTGCCGCGGACCCGGTGGAATCCGGGATCGAAGCCGCAGTGGACGAGGCCCACGCCCTGCTGTCGATCGACGGCGTCGAGGGCGTCAACCTCTCCGGATCCGCGTCGTCCTCCGGCACGCGCGTCGGCGCCGAAATCAAGGCAGAGGTCGGTCGGAGGATCAAGAATCTACGTATCGCAAAGGCCCGAGGGGAGGCACCGTGAGCGAAGCCATGGAAGCCGAGTTCGACACCGTCGCGGAGTGGACCGCGAAGGTGGCCGCCGACCTCGGGCCGGACTACCACATTCCGGCGGGCTGTCGCGGCAGCGGCAGCCCCGCGGCGCTCGACTGGCTCATCGAGCACACGGAACTCGCGGCCGGGCTGCGGTTGCTGGACTGCGGCGCCGGTGTCGGTGGTCCCGCTGCCTATGCGGCGCAGGCGGTCTCGGTACATCCGGTGCTGGTGGAGCCCGAGGCCGGAGCCTGCCGGGCCGCGCACACGCTGTTCGGACATCCGGTGTTGCAGGCGCAGGCGGCCGCGCTGCCGCTGGCCGACAACGGTTTCGACGCCGCATGGTGCCTGGGCGTGCTGTGCACGACGCCGAACCAGTTGGGTCTGCTGCAAGAACTACACCGGGTGGTGCGTCCCGGCGGCCGCATCGGTCTGCTGGCTTTTGTCGCACACCGCGAGATCCCGCGAGAAGAGTTCGACGGCAACCACTTTCCCACGCCCGAGCGGCTCACCCAGCTGGTGGACGCCGCGCACCTGATCGTCGAACAGCAGTTGTGCACCGCGGACCTGCCCGCCATCCCGGACGGTTGGAACGAGCGGGTCGCGGCGGTCGACGAGGCACTTGCCGACCGGTACGGCCACAAACGGGCATGGCAGCTGGCCGAGGAACAGAGCGGCAAGATCGGGGATCTGCTCGGCGACGGCGGTCTGACCGGGGAACTGCTGATCCTGCGGCACGAGTAGAACCGAATTCAGCCCTCCTCGGCCGCGACCCGCGCGCGTTCCCGCATCGACGCGACGACCCCGCCGTCGATGAGGATGTCGGTGCCGGTGAGGTAGCCGGCCCGGTCGCCGGCGCAGAACGCGAACAGCTCCGCCATCTCCTCGGGCGTGCCCCAGCGCGGCACCGCGGCGTCGGCGACCACCGCGCCCGCCCCGGTCTTCTCCTCGAGCCGGCCCATCTCGGTGTCGACCGACCCCGGCGACACCGACACGATCCGCAGCCCGCGGCCGTTGAACCGTTCGGCCTGCGCCGAGCTGTACCAGCGGACGAAGCTCTTGCTCAGCCCGTAGGCAACACCCGGCCGGGCCTCCTCGGCGACGATCTCGCAGGCCGCGAGCATGTCCTTGAGGAACGCGTCCGGGGCGTGCATGGCCTGCGGGAACACGCTGGTCGGGATCATCTCCTCGGGCAGCATGTGCGCGGCCATGGATGCGACGTTGACGATCGCCGAGCCCCGGGGTGCCGCCGCATAGAACGCCTCGTTGATGGTGGCCGTGCCGAGGGCGTTGGTCCGGATGATGTACTCGGCGTCGCCCATGCTGGGGCTCACCCCGGCGGTGTGGATCACCGACGCGAGGCTGCCCAGCCCGGCAGCGGTCGCGAACAACCGGTTCACCGCGTGCCGGTCGGTGACGTCGCAGTTGACGACGGTCGGGGTGATCCCGATTTCCTGCAGCGTCGCCGTCGCTGCGTCCAGCCGGTCCTGCCGGACGTCGCAGAGGACGACCGCGTGCTCCTTACCGACGAGCTTGGCCGTGGCCACACCCATACCACCGGCACCACCGGTGATCACCGACACTCTGCGCATACCCAGACCGTATACGCAGTGCTCCACCGTAAGCATTACGGTTCGGTCTCAGAACGGGCGGTCGACCCTGGTCAGGCCGCCCGCAAATCGTTTGGCGCACTGCTTGATCAGACCCATCGACTCCTCTGGCGCCAGGTACATCAACAGGCCTTCGGCGGTGCTGGAAGTCGACGGTCAGCCAACCGAACTCGGTATCCGACGGCCGCGCGATCGAAAGCCGGTGAGCGCAGCGCCATCTGCTGGCCCTTGTGGCGTCCGGCTCACGTCGCGCCGGGACGCAGATCCTCGGCGCCCGCCCGCACGGCGGCCACCACAGCAAGCACTGCCAGGCCCGGGTCGGGCGCGGTGAGCGCCACGGTCCGGCGTCCCGGCCACGCCGGATCGTCGACCGCCACGGTGGCCACACCGTGAGGCACCGAGGCCACTGCCAGTTCCGGTAGCAGGCAGATCCCCAAACCGGTGGCCACCAGTCCCAGTCGCGCGGGCCAACTGCGCACCCGGTGACGGATCAGTGGATCGGTCAGCGTCGGCCACGCCGCGAACTGGGGATCACCTGCCGAGCCGGCACCGGCGATCCACGGCTCCTCGACGAGCTCACGTACCGGCACGGCACGGCGACCGGCCAGTCGGTGGTCCGCCGGAACAGCCACGCACAGATCACCTGCAGGGATCGGATGTTGCCGCAGACCCTCGAAGTCGTAGTTGGGCAGACCCGTGCCGACACCGACAACTGCGACCTGCACCCGCCCGCCGCGTAGATCCCGCAGCAGGGCCGGCGTGGATTCCTCGGCCAGTGTGACGGCCAGGCCCGGGTGCGCGACGGCCAGGTGAGCGACCGCATGGGGGATGAGCGCCGCCATCGCTGCGGGAAAGGCGCCGACGGCCACCCGGCCGGCCAGGCGATCACCGAGCCCGTCGAGATCGCGGCTCAGCGCCGTCACGCCGTTGAGGACACGGGCGGCGTGCTCGGCGACGAGCGCCCCCGCGGGGGTGACGCTCACGCCGCGGGGCTCACGGTCGAACAGGGAGTAGCCGACGGCGGCCTCCATCGCGGCGACCTGCCGGGATATCGCGGGCTGCGAATAGCCCAGCGAATGCGCCGCCGCGGTGAACGACCCGAGCAGCGCGACTTCGCGGCAGACCCGCAATCCCTCCAACGTCATCTCCGCCATGCCTCACGATAGGCATGCGTCTAGCGTATGGGTAGTCTTCAAAACCCTCATGGCCGGTATGGATTGTTCGGTTCGCCGCCGGTGGTTGAACCAGCCATGACGCACACGACAGACATCAAGACGTGGTTGATCACCGGCGCCTCGCGCGGAATGGGCCGCGAACTCGTCGAGCACCTTCTGGAGCGCGGCGATCGCGTGGCCGCCACGTTGCGGCGGCCCGAACAACTCGACGAGCTGGCCCGTCGTCACGGCGACCGGCTGTGGCGCCGTGCGCTCGATGTCACCGGCACCGCCGCGGTCCGAAACGTGGTCGACGCGGCGTTCGAAGCGCACGAGCGGATCGACGTCGTGGTTTCCAACGCCGGTTACGGGGTGTTCGCCGCTGCCGAGGATCTCGGCGACGATCAGATCGACGACATCATCGCGACCAACCTGACGGGATCCATCCAACTGGCCCGGGCCGTGATCCCGCATCTGCGCAACCAGCGGGGCGGGTTGCTGATGCAGATGTCGAGCATGGGCGCTCAGCTCGCGTTTCCCGGCTTCTCGCTCTACCACGTGACCAAGTGGGGCATCGAGGGCTTCTACGAAGCCATGTCGGCCGAGGTCGCGCCGTTCGGCATCCGCACCACCCTCATCGAACCGGGCGTGGTGCGCACCGGATTCTTCGACGCCGCCCCGCGCATGGCGCCGAGTGCCCCCTACCGTGGGGGCCCGGCCGACCCGGAACCGCTGTCGGTCGACGAGATGATCGTCAGCCCCGAACGCGTGGTCGCCGCGATCGTGCGCGCCGCCGATTCCGACGATCCGCCGCGGCGTCTCGTGCTCGGATCCGATGCGTGGAACCTGATCACCGAGGCACTCACCGCACGGTTGGCCGCGGTCAGGGCGCAGCGAGACACCGCTGCCGGGGCTGATTACGGGGCGGATTACGCCACGGGTCTCAGCTGCTGACGGTCGCCCGCCGCGCGCTGATCGCCTCAAGCGCGAGGTAGCCGATCCCGGCGGACAGACCACCGGCCAGCCAGGACAGATCGATGCCGCCGAGCGCAAGCGCGGCCGGGCCCTGCAGCAGCGGGGTCATCCCGTACATGAACAGCCACGTGCACACCACGCCGAAGGCCAGCGCCGCGAGCGCGGTCGGGCGCACCGCAGACAGCAGCTTGGCCTCCGGCGGGGCGAGCAGCGCCTCGGGGTCGACGTTCTGGCGGGCGATGAAGAAGTAGTGCACCAGCATCACCGCGGCCCACGGCGACAGCCACCCCACGATGCCCACCAGCCAGGCGTCGATGGTCGCGGCGAAGTCCCCGTTGAGCACGAACAACACCACGATCGCCATCGCGACCACGCCGATCACCAGGTTCAGCACCCGGCGGTTGATGTGGATGTCGAGTGCCTGCGTGGACACCGTGCACGTGTAGATGTTGAGGATGTTGGTGGCCAGCGGCCCGTGGACGACCAGCAGCAGAACCGGGATCGCCAGTGCGCCATAGGCATCGACGATGATCTCACCGGGGTCCGAGGACGTGCTCAGCGTGGCCAGCGTCGCGCCGAGCGCACCGAGCCAGATCACCGGGATGAACTGCCCAAGCGCGCTGACGGCGAACAGCTTGCCGGACGGCACCGAGGTGGAGACGAACCGGGAGTAGTCGGCCGCGTAGCCCAACCACGTGATACCCCAACCGATCCCGATCGCCGTCATCACCGCGCTGAGCGCGGCGATGTGCTCGGTGGCGCTCAGCGTCGGAGCACCGGTGTAACCCCAGTCGACGTCGAGCGCGAACCAGGCGACGAGCGTCATCGCGACCAGCACCACGACGGTGGGCGGCACCGTCCAGCGTTCGAACGTCGCGATGACGCGATAGCCGAACCACGCGATGGCCACCTGGATCGCCATCAGGATCGCGGCCACCAGGATGCGCGGCGCGGCGGAGGCGTTGTCGGAATCGACGATGCCGATGCGCCCGAGCAGCGCCATCACGAGGTCGAGGACGATCCAGGTGTTGACCGCGCACCACCCCATGCACACCAGGGCCTGCACGGCGGCCGGTACGTACGCGCCGCGCCGGCCGAACACGGCCCGCGACAGCACCATCCCTGTCACGCCGGTGCGTTGCCCGATCACCACGAACGTGGCGAACAGCGACATGCCGATCGCGTTGCCCACGGCGAGCACCGCGACGGTCTCGAACAGGCCGAGCCCCATCGTGACGCCGAGCGCACCGAGCAGCCAGTTGATCGGGGCGATGTTGGCCCCGGCCCAGATCCAGAACTGTCCGCGCAGATCCGTCGTCCGGCCCGATTCGGGGATGACGGTCAGGTCGGATTCGAGGCTTTCGGTGGTGCCCGGCTGGGGCGTCCCGGTGGCGGTAGCGGACATGACGTCGATTCCGTTCGTGGATCAGGCAGAAACTTCTGGCTGTCATCTTCGGACAGCGCGTGGACTTCTGCCCGCCGAGTCGCGGATGTGTCCTGTAAACCTTCGCGAAACATTTGCCCGGTAAGGGCGGTGCGGCGCGAGCTGAGGCGGCCGGTTTTTCCGGCTGGCCGGTATGCCGGTTTCTCGCCACTGGCAATGACTGGGCTGCCCGGATGCCGGACGCTCATTGGGAGCCGTGACCCCCATCACGAGGAAGTGACCAGATGAACGCCGCGATCCGCCCGGTGCTTTGCGCCATCGCCCTGTTGACCGCGGCCGCCGCGGTCGCCGTCGTGGCCCTCCTCGGCGACGACGCCCGTTCGGTCGCCGCCCCGGCACCGGCCCACCGGCCGACCATCGTGCTGGTGCACGGGGCCTGGGCGGACACCTCCAGCTGGGACGGCGAGCTGACGGCACTGCGCAGCCAGGGTTGTGATCTGTTCGGTTGTATGTGAGTAAACGTGATCGAATGTGTGTTTTACTGGAAGCTGGCCGAGTGGGCGCGTGCGAATGGTGTGCATCCGCAGACGGCGTATCGGTGGTTTCGTGAGGACCGGATGCCGGTGCCGGCTCGCCGGTTGGAGTCGGGGACGATTTGGGTCGAGGCCCCAGCAGCGGGGGAGGCCGGTCGCGCGGTGGTGTATGCGCGGGTGTGCTCGCATGATCAACGGCAGGATTTGGACCGCCAAGTCGCGCGACTTGCTGATTGGGCCACCTCGAATGGTCATGTGGTCGGCGAGGTGGTGTGTGAGGTGGGGGTCGGGTGTGAACGGGAGACGGCCGAAGTTGCGCCGGATTTTGTCGGACCCGTCTGCTTCGGTGGTGATTGTGGGGCATCGGGATCGGTTGGCGCGCTTGGGTGTGGAGCATCTGGAAGCCGCGTTGTCCGCACAGGGCCGTAGGATCATCGTTGCCGACCAGGGCGAGACCACCGATGATCTGGTGCGCGACATGATCGAGGTGTTGACCTCGATGTGCGCGCGGTTGTATGGGCGCCGTGGGGCGCGCAACCGGGCGATGCGGGCGGTGACCGCGGCCAAGCAGACCGGGGCGGTGGGCTGATGGCTGGGTTCGAGGTACCCGAGGGTTGGATGGTGCAGGCCTACCGCTTCGCCCTGGATCCCACACCAACACAGCTGCGCGGGTTGGCCTCTCATGCTGGTGCGGCACGGTTCGCCCACAACCACATGCTCGCCCTGGTCAAGGCGGTGATGGATCAGCGGGCTGCTGAGCGCAGCTACGGCATCCCCGAAGCAGAGTTGACGCCGGTGTTGGGGTGGTCGTTGCCGGCGCTGCGGCGGGTGTGGAATCAGCGCAAACAGTGGTGTGCGCCGTGGTGGGGCGAGAACTCCAAGGAGGCCTACAACACCGGCATGGACGCGTTGGCCCGCGGGCTGGACGCGTGGTCGAAGTCCCGGACGGGTCAACGCAAAGGGCGTGCGGTCGGCTTCCCCCGGTTCAAGTCGGCCCGGGCGGGCAAGGCGGTGCGGTTCACCACCGGGACCATCCGGGTTGAGGCTGACCGCCGCCACGTCACCCTGCCGCGGCTGGGCCCGATCCGCACCCATGAGTCGACCCGTAAGCTGGCCCGCCGGATCGAGGCCGGCACGGCGCGGATCTTGTCGGCGACCGTGCGCCAGGACAGCGCCGGGCGCTGGCACTGCGCCCTGCAGGTGATTGTCGAGGCCAAGGCGCGGCCCGCCCACGCGCAACGGTCGGCGCATCCGGTGGTCGGTGTCGACGTCGGGGTCAAAGCCGACGCGCTGCTGGTGGTGGCGACCCCCGATGGTGTTGAGGTCGACCGCATTCCGGCGCCGAAGTCGCTGACCGCCGCGCAATTCCGGTTGCGGGCTTTGCAGCGCCGCGCCGCCCGCCAGCACGGCCGCTACGACCCGGCCACCAAGACCAAGCAGGTGCCGTCGAAGCGGTGGCTGCGCACCCAGGCGCGCATCGGCCGCACCCATGCTCATGCCGCGGCGGTGCGCCGTGACGTGCTGCACAAGGCCACCACCACGCTGGCCCAACACCACCAGGTGATCGTGGTCGAAACGCTGCACGCTGCTGGCATGCGTGCCAAGGGAGGCGCCCGCAAGCGGGGTCTGAACCGAGCCTTGGCTGATGCCGCGCTGGCTGAGGTGCGGCGCATGCTCAGTTACAAAACGCGCTGGTACGGTTCCGATTTGATCGAAGCCGACCGGTATTTTCCGTCGTCGAAGACGTGCACGGGCTGTGGGAGGCGAAAGCCAAACCTCACGCTGGCCGATCGTGTCTTTGACTGCGAGCACTGCGGTGTGCGGATCGATCGTGATCTGGGCGCTGCGATCAACCTCGCCCGACTCGGCGAACCCTGCTGGGGTGAACAGAGTCCCGCCGGGAGTGGCCCGGCGGCAGGACGTGGAGCCACGCATGAGACCGAACCCGCACCAGCGGGCGACGCAGCAGGCCGTGAAACGTCAACCCCGCACCACCACCCGGTGGATCAGACGGGGACCGCCTCACCGCAAGGCGAGGCTGCCTAATGGAGCAAGCGAACTCACATCCGCTCACCAAAAGGCAACGGCTACGACACCCGGGCCTTCGCTGTCCGGGGGCGACTCGGTGCTCAAACGACTCCCCGATCACGAGTTGTTCGAGCAGGTGGCCGGGCCTTCCGGCGAAACCGACCTCTACCTGCGCCGCGACGTCTTCGTGCGCAACTTCGCCAAGGACTTCCCCGAGGACCGGGCGACCGAACTGTGGGCCGCCCAGCGCACCGCGGCGACAGCGGCGTTCGACACCCCGGTGACCCGGGCCGCGTGGCACGACATCCCGTCCTGGTACTTCATCAGCACCGGAGACGAAATCATCACGCCCGCAGCCGAACACGCCATGGCCAAGCGCGCCGACGCCGACGTCACGGAATTCTCCGGTGGCTCACATCTCACGCTCGTCAGCCACCCCGATGCCGTGACCGACGTGATCCTCGCCGCCGCCCGGTCGCTCGGATGACTCAGGACAGCCGCCGGAAACGTCCCGATCAGCGCTTGAGCGGGCTGTAGAAGACCACACCGTTGCCGGTGTTGTCGTAGACCACGGCGCGGCGCTCATGGGCATCGTCATAGGGACCCTTGATGATTGCGCCGCCGTTGGCCTCGACCTCCTTGGCGGCCGCGTCGACGTCGGCGGTCTTGATGCCGACGACCACCTTGCCCGGGATCGGATGGTCCACCGGGGTGGCCAGGGCAAGGGTGACCGCGCCGCCGTCGAGGGCTGCGAAGTGGGCGCCGTCGCGGAACTTCAGCGAGAACCCCAGGGTCTGGTAGAACTTGATCGACTCGTCGAGATTTTCGGTCGACAGGACGACCATCTTGACTTCGTGGTCACTCATCATTGCCTCCTCGAGACGAATTCGGTTACAGCTTAGCCAGATAGCCTCGACACGATCGGTTTCACACCGCCTGGACGTCGGGACGCCACCGGCGCCCATTCCCCCAATCGGGCTGACCTGCGCGTCGGGCACCGGGTCGATCTGTCGGCGTCTTCTTGTAGCCTGGGGCGCATGCTGGTAGACAGCGATGCACCCTCGGTAGTGGCACCGTGCCGGCACTGTGACGCGGACACCGTGTGGTTGAAGACGGTCTACGGCGGCTGGTATTTGTTCGATGCGTCAATGAGGTTGACGCAGGACACTTTTGAGGGCAACCGCTTCGCCGTGGACCGCCGCTTGCGGCTCGTGGTCGACTTGGACTGTGTGCACGAGGCCCGCTGGCCGGTGCGTTGCCTGACCCTGCACAAGTTCGCCTGCCCGCGCAGCTTCGACGAGACCAAGTTCTACCGGCGCCGTCCGCGCCAGGCCAACGACATCGATCTGACCGACCTGTGGCGCCGCCTCGATGCTGCGGAGCGCACACAGGACGACGACCAGCACTGGCGGGCATTGGGCTGATCCGTCCGGTGCGGTCGCACATCCGTGTGATCCGGGGTGCTCGCGGGGTACACCGTGAAGTACGGTCACCGTCCCCGAACATGAAGGACCGCAGTTTGATTCGCATGCACAGTATGACGTCCGGCCCGAACGGTCGAGCCATGGCCAGGCGCCACCTGCTCAAACTCCCTCTCGCGTTCACCGGGATCACCGGGCTCGGCGCGTTGTCGGCGACACCACGGGCCGAGGCGAGGGCGCCCCGCTGGTCGGTGGAGCGGGCCAACCGCTGGTACGCCGCGCAGGGCTGGCTGATCGGCGCGAACTTCATACCGTCCAACGCGATCAACCAGCTCGAGATGTTCCAGCCCGACACCTACGATCCGCAACAGATCGACCGGGAACTGCGCATGGCCAGGTTGATCGGATTCAACACGGTGCGGGTGTTCCTGCACGATCTGCTGTGGCGCCAGGATCGCGTCGGCTTCCTGGAACGGCTCGCACAGTTCGTTGCTCTGGCCTCCAGTCACGGCATCAAACCGCTGTTCGTCCTTTTCGATTCGTGCTGGGATCCGTTGCCCAAGCTGGGTGGTCAGCACGCGCCGCGTCCCGGCGTGCACAACTCGGGCTGGGTGCAGAGCCCCGGTGCGGTCTACCTCGACCGGCGCAGGCACCGTCACCTGCGCGAGTACGTGATCGGCGTGATCACCCGCTTCCGCACCGACCGGCGGATCCTGGGCTGGGATCTGTGGAACGAACCGGACAACCCGGCCGCGGTGTACCGCGACGTCGAACGCCGCGACAAACTGGAGTTCGTCGCGGACCTGCTACCCCAGGTGTTCCGCTGGGCCCGCTCGGTCGACCCGATCCAGCCGCTGACCAGCGGCGTGTGGGAGGGCGAGTGGGCCGATCCCGCGAAGCGCACCGACATCTGCAAGATCCAGCTCGACAACTCCGACATCATCACCTTCCACAGCTACGACAACCCGGCCGGGTTCGAGAACCGGATCGGCGAACTCGCCCCGATGCGGCGGCCGATGCTGTGCACCGAGTACATGGCCCGCTCGGAGGGCAGCACCGTCCAGGGCATCCTGCCGATCGCCAAACGACGCAACGTGGGCGCCTACTGCTGGGGATTCGTGGCCGGAAAGACGCAGACCTACCTGCCGTGGGATTCCTGGGATCACCCGTATCCGGTGCCGCCCAATCCGTGGTTTCACGACCTGTTCCACACCGACGGCAGGCCGTACCGCGACGACGAGATCCGCGCCATCAAACGCCTGGCCGGCCGCAAGGACACACCGTAGCGGCCCGAGCCGCGAGCAGAACACCACATATGGTCGAGCGGTGACGATCGCCTACGACGACGCCCTGCGGACCCGGATCCGCACCCATCTGGCAGGTCACGTACGCCGTGTGACTACCGACCCCACCAAGCGGCACGCGGCCGTCGCGGTGGTCCTGGTAAACTCCGAGGTCGGCGAGGACCGGGTCGATCCGGCGCCGGTCGAGGACTGGATCGCCGGCCGACCCATGCCCGAGGCCGGGCTGGACGGCCGCATGGTCGACGTGTCCGGCGGTGCGGCGTTCCTGCTGTGCAGGCGCGCCGCGCGGCTGACGTCCCACTCCGCGCAGTGGGCGCTGCCGGGCGGCCGGGTGGACCCGGGGGAGACGGTCGTCGATGCCGCGCTGCGTGAGCTCGACGAGGAACTCGGTGTCCGGCTGCCGGAATCGACCGTGCTGGGTCTGCTCGACGACTACCCGACGCGGTCGGGCTACGTGATCACCCCGGTGGTGATCTGGGGAGGTGGGCGGCTCGACGTGCGTCCGGCCTCGGACGAGGTGGTGGCGGCCTACCGGGTGGGGCTGCACCAGCTGCAACGCGAGGACTCGCCGCGGTTCATCGAGATCCCCGAGAGCCCGCGACCGGTGGTGCAGATACCGCTGGGCAACGACCTCATCCACGCCCCGACCGGTGCGGTGCTGTTGCAGGTCCGGTGGCTGTGCCTGGAGGGCCGCCCCGATCCGGTGTACGACCTCGAACAACCCGTGTTCGCCTGGAAGTAGCGCCCGGACGGCTCAGTCCAGCCGACCCGCGTCGACCATCCGCAACACCGGGGTGCCCTCATCGTCGGACGCCGCCAGATCCACCTCGACGGTGAAACCCCAGTCGTGGTCGCCCGCCGGATCGTCGAGGATCTGGCGCACATGCCACACCCCGGGCCTGCGGTCCATGATCAGCAGCGCCGGTCCGCGCGCGTCGGGGCCGATGCCGACGTCGTCGTGCTCGGCGAAGTACACGGTGCCCACCGCGCGCCACCGCTCGGCGTTCCACTCGTCGTCCAGCGCGCCGAGCTCGTCCCAGCGTTCCCGCGCGAACAACTCGACACGGCGGAACAGCGCATTGCGGACCATCGCGGTGAACGCGCGTTCGTTGCCGGTCAGCGGGCGCGGGCGCGCAGGCACCGCGACCGGTGCGTCGAGCGGCTGGTCCGGGCTGGTGAGCTGCTCCCACTCGTCGAGCAGGCTGGAATCGACCTGCCGCACCAGCTCTCCCAGCCACTCGACGATGTCGGTCACCTCGTCGGTGCGGGCCGCGGCGGGCACCCCGGACCGCAGCGCCTTGAAGGCGTCGGACAGGTACCGCAGCACCGCGCCCTCGGCCCGGGTCAGACCGTAGGCACTGATGTACTCGCGGAACGTCATGCCCCGCTCCCACATCTCCCGCACCACCGACTTGGGTGACAGGCGCGCATCGGCCGCCCACGGATTGGTCTGCAGATACACCTCGTAGGTGTGCTCCAGCATCTCCTCGAGCGGCTTGGGGTAGGTGATGTCGTCGAGCAGTTCGATGCGCTCGTCGTACTCGATGCCGTCGGCCTTCATCTGGGCCACGGCCTCGCCCCTGGCCTTGTTCAGCTGGGCGGCCAGGATCTGCCGCGGATCCTCCAGCGTCGCCTCGATCACCGACACCACGTCCAGCGCGTAGGTGTCCGAGGCCGGGTCGAGGACGTCGACGGCCGCGAGCGCGAAGGTCGACAGCGGTTGGTTGAGCGCGAAATCCGGTGGCAGGTCGACGGTCAGGCGGTACCGCCTGCCGTCGGCGTCGGGGGTGTCGAGGCGCTCGAGCACCCCGGCCTGCAGCAGCGAGCGGGCGATGCCCACGGCCTCGCGGATGAGCTGCAGTTGCCGCTTGCGGGGCTCGTGGTTGTCGGTGAGCAGCCTGCGCATCGCCACGAACGGGTCACCGGGGCGGTCGACGACGTCGAGGATCATCGACGTCGTCACCCGCATGTTGCTGCTCAAAGGTTCCGGCGGCGCCTCCACCAGCCGCGTCATGGTCGCCTCGCCCCACGGAACCATGCCCGCAGGGGCCTTGCGGCGCACCAGCTTTCGTCGCTTCTTCGGATCGTCGGCGACCTTCGCGAACTGTTTGAGGTTCTCCACCTCGTGCTCGGGTGCCTGCACCACCACGGTGCCCGCGGTGTCGAAGCCGGCCCGCCCGGCCCGGCCCGCGATCTGGTGGAACTCACGCGCGTTGAGCAGGCGGGTGCGGGTGCCGTCGTACTTGGACAGCGCCGAGAACACCACGGTGCGGATCGGGACGTTGATCCCGACGCCGAGGGTGTCGGTGCCGCAGATGATCTTGAGCAGCCCGGCCTGCGCGAGTTGCTCGACGAGCCTGCGGTACTTGGGCAGCATGCCCGCGTGGTGCACGCCGATGCCGTGCCGCACCAGACGCGACAGGGTCGACCCGAACGACGTCGAGAAGCGGAACGCGCCGATCATGTCGCGCAGCGCGGCCTTTTCGTCCTTGGTGGCGACGTTGATGCTCATCAGGGCCTGGGCGCGTTCCAGCGCCGCGGCCTGCGTGAAGTGCACGACGTAGATCGGCGCCTGCCGGGTGTCGAGCAGATCGGTGATCGTCTCGTGCATGGGCGTGGTCGCGTAGCTGTAGAACAGCGGCACGGGCCGGGCGGCGTCGGCCACCAGCGCGGTGGGCCGCCGGGTGCGGCGCGTGAGATCCGCACGCAGGAACGTCACGTCACCCAGCGTCGCGGACATCAACAGGAACTGGGCCGTCGGCAGTTCCAGCAGCGGCACCTGCCAGGCCCAGCCGCGGTCGGGATCGCCGTAGAAGTGGAACTCGTCCATGACCACCATGCACGGCTGCCTGCCCAGCGGCCCGTCGCCGCCCTCACGCAACGCGATGTTGGCGAGCACCTCGGCGGTGCAGACGATGATCGGGGCATCCGAGTTGACCTCCGCATCGCCGGTCAGCATGCCGACGTTGACCGCCCCGAACACGTCGCACAGCGCGAAGAACTTCTCGCTGACCAACGCCTTGATGGGTGCGGTGTAGTAACTGCGACGGTTCGCGGCGAGGGCCGCGTACAACGCGCCGGTCGCGACGAGGGACTTCCCCGACCCGGTCGGCGTCGCGAGGATCACGTTCGCGCCGCTGACCAGTTCGATCAGCGCCTCCTCCTGGGTGGGGTACAGCGCGGTGCCGTTGGCCTCGGCCCACGCGGCGAACGATGCGAACAACTCGTCGGGATCGGCACCGATCGCGCGCACGCCGGACAGATCGGCCGGATCGGCAAGTAGCTGAGAAGTGTCGCTCATCGTGGCCACCAGCGTGCCAGACCGGCCGGACGCCCACCGCCTGCGTGTACGGCCCTGCGAGCGGGTACTGCCACAGGGGGTGTCCGCACACACCGGAGACTCGATGCTCAAAACCCTGCTCGACCTGGTGCCCACGCGGTTTGGACCGCGCCTGCCGGGGTAGCCCAATTGCACCCGGAACCGATTGGAGCAACTCACGTGAAAGCGGTCACCTGGCATGGCAGGCGCGATGTGCGCGTGGACAACGTGCCCGACCCGAAGATCGAGCAACCCACCGACGCCATCATCGAGGTGACCTCGACCAACATCTGCGGATCCGACCTGCATCTGTACGAGGTGCTCGGTGCCTTCATGGACGAGGGCGACATCCTCGGCCACGAACCGATGGGCATCGTGCGCGAGGTCGGCTCCGCCGTCGACGGCCTGTCGGTCGGCGACCGCGTCGTCATCCCGTTCCAAATCTCCTGCGGGCACTGCTTCATGTGCGACCAGAAGCTGTACACGCAGTGCGAGACCACCCAGGTGCGCGAGCACGGCATGGGCGCGGCGCTGTTCGGCTACTCGCAGTTGTACGGCAGCGTCCCCGGCGGCCAGGCCCAGTACCTGCGGGTGCCGCAGGCCCAGTTCACCCACATCAAGGTGCCCGAAGGGCCGCCCGATTCGCGTTACGTGTACCTGTCCGACGTGCTGCCCACCGCATGGCAGTCCGTTGCCTACGCGGCCATCCCGGACGGGGGATCGGTGACCGTGCTGGGCCTCGGGCCGATCGGCGACATGGCCGCACGCATCGCGCACCATCTCGGCTATCAGGTCTTCGGCGTCGACCGGGTGCCCGAGCGGCTGCGCCGCGCCGCCGACCGCGGGATCCGCGCGATCGACCTCGGCGCGATCGACGAGCCGCTCGGTGACGTCATCCGGTCACTGACCCACGGGCGCGGCACCGACTCGGTGATCGACGCCGTCGGCATGGAGGCCCACGGTTCACCCGTTGCGAAGATCATGCAGCGGGTGGCCGCCGCGCTGCCCGACGCGGTGGCCAAGCCGATGATGCAGAACGCAGGCGTCGACCGGCTCGACGCGCTGTACTCGGCGATCGACATCGTGCGCCGCGGCGGCACGATCTCGCTGATCGGCGTGTACGGCGGCACCGCCGACCCGATCCCGATGCTGACGTTGTTCGACAAGCAGATCCAGCTGCGCATGGGCCAGGCCAACGTCAAGAGATGGGTCGACGACATCATGCCGCTGCTGAGCGACGACGACCCGTTGGGCGTCGACGATTTCGCGACCCACGTACTGCCGATCGACGAGGCACCACACGCCTACGACATCTTCCAGAAGAAGCAGGACGGCGCCGTCAAGATCATCCTCAAGCCATGAGCGTGCAGGTGAAGCCGAACACCGTCGTGTTGTTCAGCGATGTGGTGTGCGGCTGGGCCACCGTCGCGCTGCACCGGTTCTACCAGGCCCGCGAGCGCGCCGGGCTGACCGATTCGCTGCACGTCGACCACCAGCTGTACCTGCTGGAGGACGTCAACCGGTTCCCGATCCCGAAACGCTTCCTGGACAGCGAGATTCCCGTGGTGGGCACCCTGGCGCCGGACTTCGGGTGGACGCCGTGGCAGGGTGAGGCGTCGGAATGGCCGATCACCTCGCTGCTCGCCAACGAGGCCGTGCACGCCGCCAAGCGGCAATCCCCGCGTGCCGCCGAACAACTCGACATGGCGATCCGGCATGCGTTCTTCACCGACAGCAGGCCCATCTCCCTGCTGCACGAGATCGTCGACATCGCAGGCCGATGCCCGGCCGTCGACACCGACGCGTTGCGTCGCGACCTCGACGAGGGCACCGCGCGGGCCGAGATGATGCGCACCTACCGCGCACACGCCGACGACGTCCAGGGCAGCCCGCACTTCTTCCTGGCCGACGGCTCCGACGTCCACAACCCAGGGATCGAATTGCACTGGGAAGGCGAACCCGGGTCGGGCTTTCCGGTGGTCGACACCGACGACCCGTCGGCGATGGACGAGTTGGTCCGGCGCGCCGCGAACTAAGCTGACGGCATTTCCGGAAGGAAGTGCATGTTCATCGTTGTGCTGGTCGCGGTCCTGGCGTTGATGCACTTCTATGTGTGGACCCGGTTGGCGAAGAACACCACCGCCCCTGGCCGCTCCCGATATGTGGCGACCGTGCTGTTCCTGATCCCGACGACGATCCTGTTCGCGGGGTTGATCGGGCCGAGGGTGTTCGACACCCGCGAGGCGTCCTGGCTGGCTTGGCCGGGATTCGTGTGGCTCGCGCTGGTCTTCTATCTCGTGCTGATCCTGTTGGTGCTCGAGCCCGTGCGGTTGGTGCTGCGGCGGTGGGTCAGCCGCGGCGGGGCACAACCACCTGCCCATGACACCGACACCGACGACGGGTCCGCTGAGGTCAACCGCAGGATGTTCCTCGCGCGCGGCGGCGCCGTGGCCGCCGGCGTGGCGTCGGTCGCGCTGGTCGGCACCGGTGCGTCCATCGCGCTCGGACCGCCGAAGGTGTTGGCCGTCCCGGTCCGTCTGGGGCGAATCGACCCGGCGTTCAACGGTTTCCGTATCGCCGTGGTGTCCGATGTGCACCTGGGGCCGCTGCTGGGCCGTTCGCACACCGAGCGGATCGTCCGGATGATCAACGAGGCCGAACCCGACCTCGTCGCGATCGTCGGCGACCTCGTCGACGGCACGGTCGACGAACTGGGTTCCGCGGTGGAACCGTTGCAGGACTTGGCCGCCCGCGAGGGCAGCTTCTTCGTCACCGGCAACCACGAGTACTTCACCGACGAGACCGGTGCGTGGCTGCACGAGCTCGAGCGCCTCGGCGTAGCACCCCTGCGCAACGAGAACACCGCCATCCGTCGCGGCGGCGCGTCGTTCGCCCTCGTCGGCGTCAACGACGTCGCTGGCGAACAGCGCTCGGACCCACCGGATTTCGACCGCGCACTGGCCGGCGTCGGGCCGTCACAGGCGAGGATCCTGCTCGCGCACCAACCGGTCCAGGTCGCCGAGGCCGCCCAGCGCGGCGTCGACCTGCAGCTGTCGGGCCACACCCACGGCGGCCAGATGTGGCCGTTCCACTATCTGGTGTCGGCTGCGCAGCCCTCGCTCGCCGGGCTGTCGACCGTCGGTGACACCCAGCTGTACGTGACCCGCGGTGCGGGCTTCTGGGGCCCGCCGGTGCGGATCGGGGCGCCACCGGACATCAGCGTGATCACGTTGCACGCCGACCAGTGATCAACGAACCACGGATTCTCAAGGGTCCGCGCCGCGCACCGTCCGCGTCACGCTGAAGTGCGACACGACCCCCTCGCCGAAACGTCATTCCAGCAGAAGAAGTGCGAGTAGAGGCCTGATGGAATGCGGATTCGGCGGATACCGAGAGGCGATGACTCCGATGGCGAGAATTCTGCTGCAGACCACGATCACGGAGAACCTCGACGACTGGGACGTCACGCGGTTCTCCCTGCTGGCCGACGAACTGCGCGCGGCGGGCCACGACGTCACGGCCCGCAACCGGGCCCACGCCGATGACGACCCGGTGCTGAGCCGGCTGGACCGGCTCGACTTCGACCAACTGTGGCTGATGGCCGTCGACGTCGGCACCGGTCTGACCGCGGCCGAATGCGCCGCAATCCGGCGGTTCCGGGAGAACGGCGGCGGTGTGCTGACCGCGCGCGACCACCAGGACCTGGGCAGCTGCCTGCTCGGGCTCGGATCGCTCGGCCTGGTCAACCAGTTCCACGGGTCTCTCGATGCGAGCGTCGACCCCGCCACGATGTGCGACGACCAGGACAACCCGGACATCTCGTGGCCGAACTACCACTCCGGCGCCAACGGCGACTACCAGCCCGTCCTGGTCGACGACTCCGGCGACTCGGTGCACGAACTGCTGCGCACCGACCACACCGCCAGCGGGCGCATCGAGTGGTTCCCGGCGCACCCGCACGAGGGCGCGGTGTCGGCCGACCTGCCGTTCGCGACCGTGCTGGCGCGCGGCCGCAGCACGGCGACGGGCCGACAGTTCAACCTCGCGGTGGTGCTCGACGGCGAGACCACCGACGGCGGCGCACCCATGGGCCGCGCGGTGGCCGAATCGACATTCCACCACTTCGCCGACTACAACTGGGACGTCGACCGCGGCGCACCCACGTTCGTCACCGAGCTGCCCGGCGGCGGGATGAAGGCGAACCCGCAGCACCTCACGGCGTTCAAGGACTACGTGCGCAACCTCGCGGCCTGGCTGCAGTCCGCACACCGCACAGCGCCGGAGCGCCTCGCCAGGGCATGAGTTCGGCAGCCTCTGGGTACTAACCGCTGGGGAAACGCCCCGACGGAAGGACCCATGACAACACCACGATTGCAGCTCGACCAGCGCGACGTCGCCGAAGCCCAGCAGATCGTGGGTGCGGTGACCTCGGCCTTCTCCGCCAAGGTGGTGGGCCAGGACCACCTGCGTGAATCGATGCTCGTCGCGTTGCTGTCGGGCGGGCACCTGCTGCTGGAGAGCGTCCCCGGCCTGGCCAAGACCACCGCGGCGCGGGTCGTCGCGGAATCCATCGACGGCAGCTTCCACCGCATCCAGTGCACGCCGGATCTGCTGCCCAGCGACATCGTCGGCACCCAGGTGTACGAGGCCGCGACGCATTCGTTCACCACCCAGCTCGGCCCGGTGCACGCCAACATCGTGCTGCTCGACGAGATCAACCGGTCGAGCGCGAAAACCCAGAGCGCGATGCTCGAGGCGATGGAGGAACGCCAGACCACCATCGCGGGCGTCGAATACCCGATCCCGGAACCGTTCCTGGTCATCGCCACGCAGAACCCGGTGGACCAGGAGGGCACCTACCCGCTCTCGGAGGCGCAGACCGACCGGTTCATGCTCAAGGAGATCGTGCGCTATCCGTCGGTGGCCGACGAGGTCGAGATCATCGCGCGGATGGACGCCGGGCTGTACGAGCGGGGCAGGCACGACACACCCGTGGTCGGCATCGACGACATCCAGCGGGTGCAGCGCATCGTCGAATCCGTCTACCTGGACCGCGCACTCGTCGAGTACGCGGGCCGTCTCGTCGGCGTGACACGCGATCCCGAGAACCACCTGCCCGCCAACCTGGCCCGGCTCGTCGAGTACGGCGCGAGTCCCCGGGCCACCATCGCGTTGTGCCGCACCGCGCGGGCGCTCGCGCTGCTGCGTGGCCGCGACCACGTGGTTCCCGACGACATCGCCAGGCTCGCACACCGCGTGCTGCGGCACCGCCTGATCCTGGGTTTCGAGGCCGCCAGCGCCCGGATCACCCCGGACGTGGTGATCGACGCGGTGCTCGCCGCCGTTCGGGTGCCGTGAAGGGGCCAGGGTGGGTAGACATCTCGACGCCGCGAAGGCGCACTTCGGCCGTGACGCCGGTGGACTGCTCGAAGGTGGGCGCTACTCGCTGATCCACACCCGCAGCCTCGAATTCGACGAACTGCGGCCCTACGTCAGGGGCGACGACGTCCGTGACATCGACTGGAAGGCCACCGCGCGGTCCGGGCACACCCTGATCAAGCGCTTCGTCTCCGACAAGCACCACAAGATCCTGGTGGTGGCCGACGGCGGGCGCAACATGGCGGCAATGGCACCGTCGACCGAGCTGAAAAGGAATGTGGCACTGAACCTCATCGGCGCGATCGGCCTCATCACGCTGCCGCGATCGGACGAGCTCGGCATGGTGGTGGGGGATCGGCGCGGCTGCGTGGACATCCGGTTGCGCCGCGGCGAGACCCACATCGAGAGCATGCTGCACCGGTTCCACCACCACGCCACCGACCAACCGGGGCCGAGTGACATTGCGGTGCAACTCGAATGGGTGGCGCGCCACCACCGCCACCGGCTGCTGGTGTTCGTGGTGTCCGACGAGCCCGAGATCACCGACCGGCTCGACGCGGTGCTGCGGTCGCTGACCGCCCGCCACGACGTGCTATGGCCGATGATCGCGGACATGCCCGCGCTGGGCACCGGCGAGCAGCGGGGGTACGAGGTCACCGACGGCAGGCTCATCGCCGACGATCTCGGCCCCGACGTGCTGCGGGCCTACCGACATGCCGAGACCGAACGGCGGCAACGGCTTTCGGAGTTCCTGACCGGCCACCGGGTCCCGCACACCAGGGTCACCGCAAGCGCGCGGATCCGAACCGCCCTCACCGCCATGACCGGGGTGTACGCCCGTGCCGGATGACGACGTGCTGGGCCACCTGATCGGCCCGACGCCCTACTCGGCGGTGTGGCTGTGGGTCGCCGTCGCGCTCACGATCGCCCTGATCGCCTGGTATGCCGCGGTTTTCGCCCTCACCCGCGCGGGCCGGGAGGCCCCGATACTGAAGGCGGCCCGTACCGAACTCGCCAGACGCCGGGCCACCCGGACGGTGCGCGGCATCGGCGCACGGTTGCGCGCCGGTGAGCTCACGCCCGTGCAGGCCGCCGCCGGACTGAGCCGCGAAGTGCGTGACTTCCTGCATGCCGTCACGGGAGTGCGGGCGCAGTACCTGCAGGTCGACGACATCGCCGACGGTGCACTGGCACCCGCGGCGCCGCTGCTGAGGGACCTCACGGATCTGCAGTTCAACCGGCACACCGCAGTCGACGCCGAGGCCGCGGGCCGCAGCGCCGAGGAGTTGATCCGCACATGGACCTGAGCTGGTGGATCGTCGCCATCGTGGGCTGTGTGGCGCTGGCGGCCTGTGTGCTCGCGGCGCTGCTGTGGCCCCGCGCGCAATCCCTCGCCGACCTGCGTCCACTGGCCAACACCGCGCGGCTGACCCGGCTGCCGGAGTACGTGCGGGCCGTCCGGGCGCGGGTCCTGATCGCCTGCGCGGCAGCGGCGTTGCTCGTCGTCGCGTTCGTCGCCGCGGTCGCGGTGGCCGCGCGTCCCACCGGCCTGCCGTCGGCGACGCAGAACGCCCCGGCCGCACAACCCGAGGACATCATGGTGTGCGTCGGTGCGCCGCTCGACGACCGTGCGGTCGCCACCACGCTGCGCTGGTTCGCGGGCCGCATACCGACCTTCGGCACCGAACGCATCGGCCTGACCTCAGGCAACCGGCGCGTCGTACCGCTCACGCGCGACTATCAGTATGCGGCAGCACAATTCGGTGGGTACGCGGCCGACGAGGGCGGCGCACCGTTCTTGGCGCCGGTGTCCTACACCGACTACGCCCGCAACGTCGACGACCTCATGGCCCTGTGCCTTACCGGCTTTCCGGACTTCGACGAGGCGGCGCCGCAACGTCGTTCGCTGATCTACATCGGCCCGCAATCAGAACCCTCTCCCGGGCAGCTGTTCAGCACCGAACGGATCCGTGAGCTGGCGAGCACCGCGGGTGTGCAGGTCAACGTCATCAGCGACGGAGCGGGGCAACTCGACGCACTCGCGGCAGGCACCGGCGGCCGGTCCTACCGGGACGAGGCCAATGTGGCCGCGGCGCTCACCGAGATCCGGCAGCACCCGCCGGATGCCCGCGTGGAAGGGGAGGCGCAGGTGCGGTCGGCCGAGACCCCCGACATCGCACTGCTGGTGGCGCTGGGCGCGGTGCTGGCCGTGTCGGTCCTGCCGCTGCTGAGGGGGCGGAGATGAACCTGCACCCCGTGCTGCCGGCCCTCGCGCTCGCGGCGGTCGCCGCCGCGGTGCTCGCCGCTCGGGCCGCGGTGCTGGGCCGCGCGCGTGGACGTGCCGCCCGGTGGCGCTGGGCCGGGATCACCGCGGCCGCGCTCCTGCTGTTGATCGCGGCGCTGCGCCCGACATTCGGCGACGACGGCCAGCAGGCCGTGCGCGCGGCCGGTGACCGGGAGCCCAATGTGTTCGTGGTCGTCGACCGTTCCCCGGACATGGGCCCGCACATGGCCGGTGTGCGCGCCGACATCGCGACGCTGATCGACCGGCACCCCGAGGCGCGCTTCGCGGTGATCGGGTTCACGTCTCGGCCGACGCTGTCCTGGCCGCTGTCGGCCGACACCTGGAGCCTGCGCCCCGTGGTCGAGGCGCTCGACGTCGACCTGGGGACCGACGTCGAGCAGGCCAATGTCGGGGCGGCGGGCAATATGCTGCGGTACCAACTCATCAGCGCACAGCAGCAGTTCCCGCGGGCGGCGAATCTCGTGTACTACCTGGGGGCGGGTGCACCGGAATCGCAGGCGCCGCAACGCGATTTCGACCTGCCCGAGGACGCTGTCGACGGCGGCGCCGTGGTGGGTTACGGCGCCGCGGGCGCACAGCGGTTGCGCGCGGTCGCCGGTCAGATCGGGGTGCCGTATGTCGGCCGAACCGCACCGCTGGCCGAGCTGCCGGCCGACGATGCCGGTGAGGCCGCCGCGAGCGCACCGCCGGCCGGTGCGTCACGGGTCGAGATCTATTGGGCCCCGGCCGGTATCGCCGCGGTGCTGGTGCTCATCGAGCTCTACCTGGTGCTGCGCGAGCTGCGGCGCAACACCGAGACGGTGGTGCCGACATGAACCGGCGTACCCGCCTGCTGGTGTATTCGGCACCCGTCGCGCTCGTGACGGTGCTGATCATCCTCAAGCTGGTGTCGGTCGTGGTGGCGGGGCGGTCGGTGGTGTCGGACCACGCCGGGCGCGACGCGGGCGCGATGGCGGGCGACATCGCCGTGCTGCGCCTGTTCAACGTCGTCGAACCCGCCAGGGTCCACATCGCCGACGGGGCGCGTGCGGTGTTGGAGGACCGGCTGGTCGACGCCGATGCGCAGTACGGCGAGGCGCTGTCGATCGCGGATTCCTGCCCGGTGCGGGTGGATCTCGAACTCGTCCGCGAGACGCTCGGCGACCGGGCGGCGTCGCGCTTCGACACCCCGGCCGCCATCGCGTACTACGAGGCCGCGCGCGACGTGGTGGCGCGGGCGCCGCAGGGCTGTTTCGCCGGCAACGACGACGCCGACGCGCAGCGCCGCGTCATCCGCGACGAGGCCGCGGTCCGGTTGGACGGCAAGCTCACCGCGATGCGTACCGCGGTACCGCCGCCACCGCCCCCGGCGGCCGCGGGCGCACCGCCACCGGGTGTGGGCGGCGGGTCACCGGACACCGACACCGGCAACCGGCTCGATCCCGGAACAGGTGATCCGCTGGAACGGCTGCGGCAGATCCTGCGCGACGCCGCGGGGTGACCCGGTTCGGATAGGGTCCACCTCGGACGTTTCTCGGGTGAAGGATGGGCATGGCAGGGGCGAACGGGCCGACGGGGCGCGAGGCCAAGCGCCTGCAGACTCGTGAGCGGTTGATGGGCGCGGCGATCGCCGAGTTCAAACGGACCGGCATGGCCGATGCCGATGTGGGCGCGATCGTGGCCGCTGCCGGGGTTGCGCACGGCACCTTCTTCTTCCATTTCCCCACCAAGGAACATGTGCTGCTGGCCCTCGAGCAGCGTGAGGAAGAGCGCATCGCCAAGCGGTTCGCACAGTTTCTCGCCAAGCCTCACGATCTGGAGGCTGCGCTGCGCGAATCCATGCGCCTGGTGATCGGCCTGGAGCGGCGGCTCGGCGATCTGCTGTTCAAAGACATTCTGGCGCTGCACTTCTCGCAGACCCGCCCGCGCGTCGACGAGGGCATGGAACATCCGGTGATCACCAAGGTGGCCGAGGAGATCGAAGCGGCGCAGCAGCGCGGAGAGGTCGCGGCCGACGTCAACCCGGTGAACAGCGCGGTGTTCTTCCTGCTGGGGTTTTACGCCCTGCTGGTCACCACCAACGACTGGCCCACCCGCGCCGACCTGCTCGACGACTATGTGCGGCGCACGCTGCGCAGCATGCGGCCCTAGTCGGCCGGGCCGATCCGGCGCTGGAGCAACCGCAGTGCCTGCTCGGCCCACCGCACGTTCTCCTGTTCGAACGAGATGCCGCGCAGCAGCGTGAGATAGGGGCCGATGCGGTCGGTGCCCGCCGCGTACTCGTCCTCGCTGCGGCCGGCGAGCATGCGGATCCGCATGCGCTCGTACCGGGCGAGTTTCTCGGTGGCCCAACGCAGTTGTTCGGCCACCGCGTCGCGGACCGCCGTGATGTCACCGGCGTCCACCGCATTGACCTTGATCAGCAGTTCGTCGCGGATGGTGGAGGGCTTGGGCGCCTTGGCGGTGAACGCGCGCAGGGCCGCGCGTCCCGCGCCGGTCAGCGAGTACATGCGCTTGTTGGGCCTGCGCTCCTGTTGCACGATGCGCGCCTCGATCAGCCCCTCGGCGGCCAGTCGCTCGAGTTCGCGGTACAGCTGCTGCGGCGTGGCCGTCCAGAAGTTGGCCACCGACGCGTCGAAACTCTTCGCCAGGTCGTAGCCGGAGGACTCGCCCGCCAGGAGGGCGGCCAGCACCGCGTCGCGTAGCGCCACGGCCACACCATACGGGCCGGGCCGCCGAATAGGTAGCGAAGTTAATAGTCAACAAAGTGATTATTCGCACATAGACATGAGCAGGTCGGATGCCTAGCGTCAGGCTCACCATTCGACAAAGTGACAGTCAGGGGGTCGGGGATGCACCCGTTCCGTCAAGCCGTCGAGGCCCGTGATGCCGCCGCGATGACCGCGCTTCTGGCCGACGACGTGGTGTTCACCAGCCCGGTCGCGTACCAGCCCTATCGGGGCAAGGCCATCACCGCAGCCATCCTGCGCGGCGTGCTGCGCGTGTTCGAGAACTTCCGGTACGTCCGCGAGATCGGCGATCCCGACGGCCGCGACCACGCGCTGATCTTCGAGGCCGAGGTCGGCGGCAAGACCGTCAACGGCTGCGACTTCATCCACACCGATGAGGCCGGTCTGATCGACGACTTCATGGTCATGGTCCGGCCGCTGTCCGGCGCACAGGCCCTCGCGGCGGCGATGGGCGCGCAGTTCGACCGGATCCAACAGGAAGCACTCGGAGGAGCGTGAGCATGAAGATCGGGCTGTCCATCAACTACGCCGGTGGGTTCAAAGACGTTGCGGCCGAGGTCGCCGACCTCGAACGGGCCGGCCTCGACATCGTCTTCGTGCCCGAGGCGTATTCGTTCGACGCCGTGAGCGCGCTGGGATATCTGGCGGCCCGCACCGAACGCGTGCAGCTGGCCTCCGGCATCCTCCAGCTGTACACGCGCACACCGACTTTGACCGCGATGACCGCGGCGGGGCTCGACTATGTGTCCGACGGCCGGTTCATCCTCGGGTTGGGCGCCTCGGGGCCCCAGGTCATCGAGGGGTTCCACGGCGTGCGGTACGACGCCCCGATCGCCAGGACCCGCGAGGTGGTGGAGATCTGCCGCCAGGTGTGGCGACGCGAACGCCTGCAGTACGACGGCAAGCACTACACCGTGCCACTGCCTGCCGATCAGGGCACCGGCCTTGGCAAAGCCCTCAAACTCATCAATCAACCGGTCCGCGAACGCATTCCGGTGCTGCTCGCCGCGCTCGGCCCGAAGAACGTCGAGCTGGCCGCCGAGATCGCCGAAGGCTGGCAGCCCATCTTCTTCCTTCCCGAGAAGGCCGCCACGGTGTGGGGTGAGGCACTGGAAGCCGGTAAGGCCAAACGTGATCCGTCCCTGGGCACCCTCGATGTCTACGCCGGACCGGTGCTCGCGATCGGTGACAACGTCGAACCGTTGCGGGAGTTCGCGAAACCGCACCTCGCGCTGTACATCGGAGGCATGGGCGCCAAGGGCAAGAATTTCTACCACTCCCTGGCCACGAGCTACGGCTACGGCGCCGAGGCCGACCGCATCCAGGAGTTGTACCTGGCCGGGGAGAAGGAGGCGGCCGCCAAGGCCGTTCCCGACGATCTCGTGCGCGATGTGAACCTCATCGGCAGCGCGGGGTTCGTCAAGGACCGGGTCGCGGCCTACCGCGAGGCCGGGGTCACCACGCTCAACGTCGTCCCGCTCGGTGAGACCGCGGCCGACCGGGTGAAGCTCATCGAGCAACTGCGCGAGCTGATCTAGTGTCGCGCGGCGCAGCGGCCGCTCAAGCTGACGAGACGGTCTCAGGCATCTAACGATTCGGTGGCGCCACGGCGCTGACGGCACCGTCAGCAGCAAAGCGGTGGTTGAGTGGGCAGCGATGTTCTCCATGGCTTCTTCGTTCGGTGTCCATACCGTCGCCGCCGCGGCGGCGATCGCAGCGCTCGGATTGTCCGCGCCACCTGCGGCGGCCGCTCCCACGAGCGACGGGCAGGGCTACGTGGACTCCACGGCGCGGTGCCCCAGCGCCGACGCCACGGTGCTGTTCGGCAGCACCGACCTGTCCCGGATCGCGATCTGCGAGGTGTCGGGCGGCAACTACGAGTACCGGGGGGTGCGGCTGCGCGACGGCGCCAAGCTGATCATTCCCGCGACACGTTCGAACGACGGCGCCTTCGTTGCCGAGAACGCCGGGGTCGAGTATCTGGTGACCGCGAAGTCGTTGGTGGTCAGCGTCGGCGAGCAGGTGATCAGAGAAGAGACGATGGTCGACTTCCAGGGACCGGATTCGGGGGCTGAAGCGCAGACCGGCTCGGGGGCGGGTGCGAGCGCACCGAGATCGACGACACCGACCACGCCGTTGCCGCCGCCGCTGCCGGCCGAAGTCGGCGGCAGCGCGGCCAAGGCGAGCAGTTAGGGTAGGCCGCTACTTACCTGAACCTTCGTCACCGCGCGGACACTTGTCCTCAGCATCCGATGACGAACACGGAGGTTCCGGTGACATGTCTGGGCCATCACCAACCCTCACCCCGCTGGCGCCAGCCACGGATATCGACGATGTGGTACGCAACCTCGATCAGGTGATCGACTGGTCGATCCGCGCGCACAGCACCATCGGCTATTTCGCGGTTCTGTACAAGAAGTCCACGCTCGCCGTCCGAAATGCGCTCGTAAAAGGGAAGTTCCGCGACGCCGAGCGGATGCAGCGCTTCGATGCGGTGTTCGCGCAGCGTTATTTCGACGCGCTCAACGCGTACTTCCACCCGTCCGAGAGCGGGCGGCTGACCTTGCCGTGGGAGGTCGCGTTCGTCGGGCACACCGAGACCGGGGCGACCATGCTGCAGCACATGGTGGCCGGGCTGAGCGCGCACATCAACTTCGACCTCGGCATCGCGGCCGTCGAGGTCACCGAACCGGCCGAACAAGGCGACTTCGAGTACGACTTCAACCTCATCAACGACATCGTGGCCGAGCAGATCCGCGACATGCTCGATGCCGTGGAACGGCTTTCGCCGGGTGTGCTCTGGCTCAGACGCCTGATTCCCAACGAGGTCAGGGTGATCGGCAAAACGCTGGTCGCCTTCCGAACGGCCGGATTCAGATACGCGGCCTTCATCGTGCTGCATCCCGACCAGGCCAGGGAACGGACGGTGAGCCACGAGGCGTGGACCGCGATAATCGGCGACTGGTATCTGCATCCGACGAAGAAGCGCGCACTGCAGTTCGCGGCGCTGCCGATGCTGGTGCGCACCATCGCGAAACGGGAGAACCCGGACGTGGCCGCCAATCTGCGCGCCCTCGACGCGGTTCCGGTCACCCGAGAGCGTGTGAACGCCTGACCGATTCAGCCGAACCGGTTGAGCAGGGTGAACAAACCCCGTGACAGCGGACCGGTGGGGTGCAGCTCACCGTTGAGGTCGATCTCGACGGGCGGGCGGGCCACCTGCCGGCCCAGCTGCCACCGGATCCGGTCGAGCCTACGGAACGGCGTCAGGATCGCGGGTTCTCGTGGCGGCCAGATCTCGCATGGTTCCTTGGTGGATCCGGTGGCCTTGAGGATTCCGTTGACCGCGCGCCGGGCCGCCTCGTTCGCGGCCTCCATCGTGGCCAGATCCGTCGCGGTCTGCACGAAGTCGGCGGCCAGGAACAGGTTGGGGATCGTGGTGACCGCCTCCGGTCGGTGCTGCCACGACCCGGCGGTGTTGATCAGCAGCGGTTCCAGGTTCGTCGTTGCGGTGGGATTGGGGAACTGGATCGCCGGGTCGAGGAAGACCCTGAGCACGTTGGACTGCTGCAGGCTGCCGTCGTCGATGTGGTCGGCCAGCTGGCGCCACACCTCGGCCTCGATCTGTTTCTTCGTGCAGTTCTTCGCCGGTGGCAGGCCCTGCCCGCCTGGGCGTTCCCAATCGGAGATGTCCACCGAGAGGATGCCTTCGACGCGTCCGTCTCCGTAGTTCCTCAGATCGATGTCCGGCCAGAACTGGGCCTGTGAGATCGCGGTCAGCGCCCACTGCGAGTCGACGAACAACACGTGGCCGTCGACCAGTTCCACGTCCCGGTCGAGGTAGTACATGGCGCCGTTCATCCAACTGACCTTCAGCTCGGGCAGACCCGCCAGCCGTGGTTCGGCCAACAGCAGCGCGGGCGTGCCGAGTTCCTCCAGCCGCTCCTTCGGCAGCGCCACCACGTAGTGGTCGGCCGTCACGTGTTGGGGTCCGGTCGAGCCTTCGATCGTCACGCCGGTGATGCGGTGCCCGTCGCAGTCGATTGCGGTGACCGGGCTGGCGCCGTGCATCTTGACCCCGAGTTCGTCGAGCAGCTTGACCCACGGGTCGATCCACACCGTGCTGGTGGGCCCGTCGAGCACCCGGTCGACGCGGCCGTCGGCACGCACCATGTCGAACAACAGCTAACACAGGATCAGGCCACCGGTACGCGCGGACATCTCCCGTGCCTTGGCGGCGACGAGTGTGCGGGTCATACCGTCGGCGAGGAACTTCTGGAACGCCGTGGAGCGATGGTCGGCGTCCATGAACTCCCACCAGCTGAGGTTCTCCCACTGCCCGAATCGGCGTTCGTCGCACGAACACAACAGGGTGAGCAGTCGTTCGGCGAACGCCACCAACTCGTGTGGGGGAACGCCGACGTCGGTGCCGATCTTCCAGATGAACCGGACCGTCGTCGACAAGTCGTCGAGCGAGGTCGGTGCGCGCAGCGGGGTGATGATCTCGTTGCGTCCATCTCCTTGAGCCAGAAGCATCGAGTTGGCCGAAACCAGGTGGTGCGCAACCTTGTTCTGTCCATGCGGGATACGGCTCATGGTGTCGGGAACGTGGCGGTAGAACCCCGGGAAGAACCGGAACCCGTGCTCGGCCGGAAGGTCCTGGCGTCCACCGGTTCCGGATCCCGGGTCGGGCATGGAGCGCGCCTTTCCGCCGAACTCCCGGCGCGACTCGTACACCGTGACGTCGAAATCGCGTAGGGCGAGTTCATGTGCGGCGGTCAGCCCGCCGACTCCGCCGCCGAGAACCGCGACCGAGGTCATGTCAGAATCCTCTCTGCACGAATACGTTCCGGCCATCTCCGGTCGCCGGGGAATCGTTGCAGGGTGCTACGCAACGACACCTCATCACCGGTGATGTCGAAACAGTCCAGTGCGCAGCGCAATTCGAACAATGTCGCACCTTGCTGGTTGGCCAGCTGCTTCGCGGCGTCCAGTTGAGCCCGCCGATCCGCCGGATCTGCCAGCGCGTGTGCACGTTCGCGCATCAACTCGGCATCGTGGAAGTGCATCCCCGTCTCCTGCGCATGCTGCAGCGCCAGATCAAGACGTTCGCGCGCCCGGCCGGGTAGGCCTGCCGCCGTCAGCAGCCTGCCGATCACGGCGTCGTGGAAGGTGAGGTAGACGTTCAGGCTCATCATCCGCGATCCGTCCACCCGGCGAATCAGCCGATCGGCGTGGACCTGCAAGGCGTCGGCATCGGCGCCGTCACGCAACGCCATCAGGGCCTTGACCGTCGCATACTCGGTCGAACTCACCATGCGCCACAGATCGAGGCCGGTCTGCTCGGCGCTGCGGCGCATCTCGGCAGCCGCGGCGGCCGCCTCGTCGAGCCGCCCGCACTCGATGCACACCCAGATCTCTTTGAAGTAGGTGTGCTGCCGGTTGTACGCATTCTGCGGGTATTCGAGATTCTCGCAACGGTTCACCGACGCGGTGAGTTCCTCCTCGGCGCGCGTGAGATCGCCACGGACGAGGTGGGTCAGCGCCAGATAAGTGTGCGCCGTCGACACGGGGTCCGAGTTCACCCACCAGGCGTTGTCAAGTTCGCGTGGATCGTGCTCGACCCATTCCTCGAGGGATCGGCCCAGATACTTGCGCGCCGAGGCGAAGTCGCCCTGCAGCCACAGCACCGATCCCAGCGCCGACGAGATGGCCGGGTAACTCCACCTCCGGTTCTCGGTGAGCCGTCCCGGCAGCGACTCCAGAAGATCTCGGGCACGCTGCAGTTCCGCGCGCGGAACGTAGTAGCTGACCAGGGCGCTGAGCGCGGCGAAGAGGTCGTCGTCGTTGTTGCCCGCGTTCGCCAGATCCAGGCAGCGTTGGAACTCGCGGGGAACCTCGCCGCTCATCGTGCCCAGCGAGGCGCCGAGGATGAAACCGCGCTCCAACCGCACGGCGAACTCGGCACGATCACGGGTCGGACCGGGACGGCAGTTCGATATCTGGGTGAGGGCGTTGGTCAGGCAGTCCAGCGCCTCCTGTAGCGCGCCGCGCCGGCGCGCGACGACGGACGCCTTCTGGTACGCCTGCGCCGCTTCGGCGAACCGGTGCGCCTGCGCGTAGTGGCCCGCCACCACCGGCCAGTCCGGTTCCACATCGACGGCGGCGCGCACCAGCGCGTTGGCGGTGCGTGCGTGCAGTTGCCGGTGCACGCTGGGTGGTGCGAGTTCGATCGCGACCTCGCGGAGCAGTTCGTGCCGGAACCGCCATCCGTCGGCGCCGACCGGTTCGAGGACCCGGATGGCGGTGAGTTCGGCGACGACGCCTTCGACGTCGACACCGGCCGCGGAATCCGGTCGGGCGCCGTCGTCGAGCACCGACCGCAGCAGCGCGAGGTCACCGGTGCGCCCGATCACGGCCGCGGCCTCCAGCACCGGCACCACATCGGTATCGGTGTGCATGCGCGTGAACAACGGGTCATACAGCGCCTCGGGTACCCGCGCCTGGTCCTCCAGGGTGCCGATCCCGGCCACCACATGCTCGATGTGGAACGGCACGCCGTCACAGCGTCTGCACACCTCGGCCCGCTGTTGTCGGCCCACCGTGGGGTCGAGCGCCCGGATCAACGCGTCGGATTCCGCGTCGCTCAGCGGTGTCAGGTCGAAGGTGTGCACCGGCCAGTCGTCGCGCAGCCACGTGCCGTCGCGGCCGGTCATCACCACCAGTCGCCGCCCGTTTGCGCTCGAGAGCATCGACCCGACCAGTTCCATGGTGGAGGGGTCGTACCAGTGCAGGTCCTCGGTGATCAGCAGGTTCATCCCGGTGCCGAGGCACGCCGTCAGGTAGTCACGCACGGTCGCGGCGATCAGTTCGTAGAGTGTGCGGCCTTCGACCGCTGCCTGCCGGTAGCCGTGTTCCGGGCCCACTCCCAGAACAGGTGCCAGCAGCGGTAACGCTGCAGTGGGATCCAGGTTGTGCGAACGCAATTCGTCAAACAGCAGCCGCAGCCTGGCCGCTCCGTCGGTGAGTCTGGTGATGCCGCAACGCCGTTCGATGAACCTGCGCACCGGGTACAGGCCGGTGTCGGTGTGCAGCGGTGAGCCGCGCAGTTCGACGACCGTTCCGCCGCAAGCCTTGACCATGTCGGCGGCCTCGACCGCCAGGCGGGTCTTGCCGATTCCCGCCTCACCGCGGAAGGCGACGCCAGGCACGTTCAGCGTCCCCTCGTGCGCTCGGCGGCAGCATTCGCGCAGACATGCGCGTTCGCCGGCACGGCCGATGAGCGGCACCGAGCGGGCCGGGGTGTCCGCGGACCGTTCCGCGGCGACGATATGGTGGGCCAGCACGCCGTCGATGCCCTTCACCGGTACGGGCGGACGATCGTCGAGTTCGAAATGCTCGCGCACCAACGGTGCCACCGCGTCCGATACGACAACGCTGCCGGGTTCGGCGAGTGCGGTCAACCGTGATGCCAGGTTCGCCGCGAGGCCGTAGATGTCGTCCTGCTCGACATCCAGGTAGACGACCCCGCGGTGGATTCCGATGCGCACGTCGATCGTCACCCCGAACTTGCGCTCGGCCTGCTCGCTGAGATGCGCGACGGCACCGGCGATGTCCAGACCGGCCGAGATCGCCCGTCTGACATCGTTTTCGTGCGGCTTGGGATGCCCGAACAGCACCAGCACACCGTCACCCTTGACCGAACTGATGTGGCCCTCGTAGCTGCCGACGATCCGGACCACGTGCTTGCGGAACTGCCCGACCAGCGCGTGATAGGTTTCGGGTTCGACCCGGGTGGACAACCCGGTCGAATCGACAAGGTCGGCGAACATTATTGTGAGACGGCGTATTTCGCCGTGATCCGAGGCGGAGAGCAGATCCTCGGCGTCCGGGTTGTCGTGATCGACGGCGAGTACCTCACCGGCCAGCGTCGCGGCCGTGGCCCGATCCCCTTCGTTGATGGCCCGCACCGCGCGGTCCAGCAATTCGTCGATGAGCGCACTGTTCTCACCAGGGGTCACGGCCGCCTCCTGCCCGATAAAGGCTACCGCGTGCACTCGGCGGAGTCAGCCGAAATTTACCCTGACGTAACCAGCCCCTTGCGTGCTCAAAGAGCTACGGCCAGAGGGCAATAGCGGGCGGTCGGTTTTGGGAGGTGTCAGCCGAGCGAGGCGTGCAGTTCCAGGGTCGCGGCGACGGCGTTGGCGGCCTCCGCGCCCTTCTTGACGAAGTGCTCGGTGAAATACCGCACGTGCTCGTCGTGCTCGTGGAAGTGATGCGGGGTGAGCACCACAGAGAAGACGGGGACGTCGGTGTCGAGTTGCACGCGCATCAGGCCGTCGATCACGGCGGTCGCGACGAACTCGTGCCGGTAGATGCCGCCGTCGACCACCAGGCCCGCGGCCACGATCGCGCGGTAACGCCCGGTGCGGGCCAGCCGCTTGGCGGCCAGGGGAATCTCGAACGCCCCCGGCACCTCGAAGAACTCCAGGGCGTCGTCGTCGAACCCCAGGTCGCGGATCCGGTCGGTGAACCCGGTCCGTGCCTGATCGACGATGTTGCGGTGCCAGGTGGCCTGTACGAACGCGATCTGGGTGGCGTCAGACATGTAGCGAACTATGTCACGCCGTCAGCGGTCGCCCAGATACGCATCCGCCCAGGCCCCGATGATCCGCCCGGCCCGGCGGGCCTGCCCGGGCCCGGTCAGCAGGTGTTCGGAGCCTTCCAGGGAGACGAAGCTGCGCGGATGGCGTGCGGTCTGGAAGATGTGGCTGGCGTTCTCGATGCCGACGGTGTTGTCGGTGGGGGAGTGCAGGATGAGCAGCGGCAGGCGCAGTGACCGGATCTTGTCGCGCAGTTGTGCGGCGCGGACATCCTCGACGAACGCGCGCTTGAGGGTCAGGGTGCGCCCGCCCACCATCCACTCGCCGCTGCCCTCGGCCAGGACCTGCTCCAGGCATGCGTCGTACTGGTGCTCGACGTGCTTGGGATCCACCGGAGCCCCGACCGTCACGACGGCCCGCACGCCGGGGATCTGCCGGGCCGCCGCGAGGACCGCCGCGCCGCCGAACGAATGCCCGACCAGGATGTCGGCCGGGGTCCCGCGCTGGGCCATGAACCGGCCGGCTTCGATGATGTCGTTGACCTTGACCGTGAACGATCCGTCTCCCCAGTCGCCCTCCGATTCGCCGAGACCGAGAGCGTCGAACCGCAACATGCCGATGCCTTCACTGGCCAGCTGTTTGCAGATCCGCGAGCAGGCGGGTGAGTTCCTGCCCAAAGTGA
This sequence comes from Mycolicibacterium goodii, assembly GCF_001187505.1. Next base: position 1,079,498 of record NZ_CP012150.1, on the reverse strand, counting down.
ACCCGTGCGAGAAGATCCCCCAGCCCCGCACGTTCCCCTCGGGCGGATCGATCGCGCCCGCCAGCATCGGGCCGGTCGAACTGGGGAATCTGACGCGTTCAGCCATGGGGGAGGTCTATCACGGCCCGCGGCCGGTGTGCGCGTCCGAGCAGCCGATCGCCGACGTCCTGAGCGGACTCGCAGGCCGACTCCGTAGGGTAGGCAGGTCCACCTGTGAAGTCGTCAGGGAAATGGGAGCAGGTCCGTGCCGCTGAACACCATCGCGCTGGAGCTCGTGCCGCCGAACATCGAGCGCGGCGCCGCGTACGCGGTCGAAGAGGCCCACAAGGTTCTGGCGCTTGCCGCCGAGACGGGCATCGAGGGCCGCATCCGCCACGTGATGATCCCGGGGATGATCGACGAGGACGACGACCGTCCCATCGAGATGAAGCCGAAGATGGACGTGCTCGAGTACTGGAACATCATCCGGCCCGAGCTGCCCGGCATGCGGGGACTGTGCACGCAGGTCACGTCGTTTCTGGGTGAGGAGGCGCTGCGGACGCGGCTGACGGATCTCAGCGGGGCCGGGTTCGACGGAATCTCCTTCGTCGGCGTACCCCGCACCATGAAGGACGGCGAGGGCGAGGGTGTGGCACCCACCGACGCGTTGTCGAAGTACGCCGACCTGGTACCCAACCGCGGTGCGATCCTGATCCCGACCCGCGAGGGGGAGCAGGGCCGGTTCAACTTCAAGTGCGAGCAGGGCGCGACGTACGGCATGACCCAGCTGCTGTACTCCGACGCGATCGTCGGTTTCCTCACCGAGTTCGCGCGGACCACCGAGCACCGACCCGAGATCCTGCTGTCCTTCGGTTTCGTGCCGAAGATGGAGACGAAGGTCGGGCTGATCAGGTGGCTCATCCAGGATCCGGGCAATCCGGCCGTGGCGGCCGAGCAGGAGTTCGTGGGCCGGCTGGCCGGACAGGAGCCCGAGGACAAGCGGCGCCTGATGGTCGATCTCTACAAGCGGGTCATCGACGGGGTCGGTGCGCTCGGCTTCCCGTTGAGCGTCCATTTCGAGGTCGCCTACGGTGTCTCCAAGCCTGCGTTCGCGACATTCGCCGAGATGCTCGAGTACTGGTCGCCCGACCGGGTCTGACCGACCTGGGCTACGCGCCCGTTCCGACATTCTCCGCCCGGCTCCGGCCGGGCGGTTGTCGTTGGTGCCACCAGTTGACTCAACAGTTTGTAGAGACGACTTCAACAAATTGTTGTAGCGTTCCGCGCATCACACCGCTCACCGCTCTGTGGAGGTTCTTGATGCCAACAACGCTGCGTTCCCGTCTGAGTAGTCGCCACCGGCCGGGCGTGCTGATCGCCGCGGTGCTGCTCGCCGCCGGCACCGCCGTCGCCTGCAGCGCCGAAGACGCCGCGGGGGACAGCCAGGCCGCGGGCACCGCGTCGGCGATCCCCGACAACACCGAGGTGATCGCCGCGATCGAGGCCGACCCGGCACTCACCGCGGCGCTTCCGCCGTCGATCGCGCAGTCCAAGACCATCAACCTCGGTTCGAACATCCAGTCGGCGCCCAACAACTTCTACGCCGGCGACGGCAAGACGCCGATCGGCTACGAGGTGGACCTCGCCAAGGCCATCGCGGCGAAACTCGGCGTCCAGGCCAAACACCAGGACATGGCGTTCGGGTCGCTGATCACCAGCCTCCAATCCGGCCGCGTCGACATGACCATGGCCGCGATGAACGACACCAAGGAACGGCAGCAGCAGATCGACTTCGTCGACTACTTCTCGTCGGGCATCACGATCATGATCCAGAAGGGCAACCCGGAGAACATCACCGGACCGGATTCGTTGTGCGGCAAGAACGTCGCCGTCGTCCAGGGCACCAGCCACCAGAAGTTCGCCGCCGCGCAGAGCCAGCGGTGCGAACAGGGCGGCAAGCCGCCGGTGAACGTCACCGCCACCGACAGCGACACCCAGAACCAGAACCAGTTGCGCACCGGACGCGTCGCGGCGATCCTCAACGATCTGCCGAGCGCGGTGTACATCTCGCGCACCGCCGGTGACGGCAACGCGTTCGAGGTCGTGCCCGGCCCGCCGATCGAAGGCGGCCCGTACGGCATGGGTTTCAACAAGAACAACGTCGCGCTGCGCGATGCGGTGGCCAAGGCCCTCGGCGAACTGATGACCGACGGCACCTACGAGACGATCCTGCAGAGCTGGGGCGTCGAGCAGGGTGCGCGCAAGGAGCCCGCGATCAATGGCGGTAGCTGAGCCCCTGCCGATCGTCCGGCTCCGGCACTGGGGTCGGTGGGTCGGCGCCGCCGTCATCGTCACGCTGCTGGTCCTGCTGTTCATCGCGCTGTCCCGCGCCCAGATCAAGTGGTCGTCGGTGCCCGACTTCGTGGTCTACCGCGTCATGGTCGTCGGCCTGGTCAACACCGTGCTGCTCGCGATCGTCGCGCAGGCCGCGGCCATCGTCATCGGGGTCGGCATCGCGCTGCTGCGACGCAGCGCGAACCCGGTGGCGCGGTGGTTCGCCGCGGCCTACATCTGGTTGTTCCGCGGTCTGCCGGTGCTGCTGCAGATCCTCATCTGGTACAACCTCGCCCTGGTCGTCCCGGTGATCTCGATCCCGCTGCCCATGGGCGGATACCTGTTGCAGGAACCCACCAATGCGCTCGTGAGCGCCTTCACCGCGGCGCTTCTCGGCCTGGCGCTCAACGAGAGCGCGTACATGGCCGAGATCGTGCGGGCCGGACTGAACAGTGTCGATTCGGGTCAGGTCGAGGCCGCCAAGTCCATCGGCATGACCCCGGCCCAGACGTTGCGCCGCATCGTGCTGCCGCAGGCCATGCGGGTGATCATCCCGCCCACCGGAAACGATTTCATCGACATGCTCAAGGGCACCTCGATCGCGTCGGTGATCGGTGTGACCGAACTGCTGCACGCCGCCAACAACATCTCGTCGAACAACCTGCTGGTGATGGAAACCCTGTTCGCCGCGGCGATCTGGTACATGGTGGTGGTCACGGTCGCCGGTTTCGGTCAGCACTATCTGGAGCGGTGGTTCGGCGGGGCCCAGCGCAGCGCCGCGGCGCAGGCCACCAGGGCCCTGCGCGCGGTGCCGCTGAAGAGGAGCGCCCGTGTCTGATCCGCTGCTGCACGCGGTCGGTGTGCGAAAGAGCTACGGCCACACCGAGGTTCTGCGCGGTATCGATCTGCAGGTGCGCCGCGGCGAGGTGGTGTGCCTGCTGGGGCCGTCCGGTGCGGGCAAGAGCACGTTCCTGCGGTGCCTCAACCACCTGGAGACCATCGACGCCGGACAGGTGTGGGTCGACGGCGAACCCATCGGGTTCGCGTTGCGCGACGGCAAACTGCACGAGTTGCGTGAGCGGGACGTCGCCAGGCAGCGCCGCGACATCGGCATGGTGTTCCAGCGGTTCAACCTGTTCGGCCACCGCACCGCCTTGGAGAACATCATCGAAGGCCCGGTCCGAGTGCGCGGCGTCTCCCCCGAGGTGGCGCGCCGCGACGGCATGGAACTGCTCGAGCGGGTCGGCCTGGCCGACCGTGCCGACGCGTTCCCCGCGCAACTGTCCGGCGGGCAGCAGCAACGCGTGGCCATCGCCCGCTCGCTGGCGATGAAACCGAAACTGATGCTGTTCGACGAGCCCACCTCCGCACTCGACCCCGAGTTGGTCGGCGAGGTGCTGGCCGTGATGAACAGCCTGGCCCGGGAAGGGATGACGATGGTCGTGGTGACGCACGAGATCGGCTTCGCCGCAGAGGCCGCCGACGAGGTGGTGTTCATGGCCGACGGCACGGTCGTGGAGACCGGTCCGCCCGACCGGGTGCTCAAGGACCCCGAGCACGACCGCACCCGCCAGTTCCTGGCGCGGGTACTCGCGTGAGGCCCATCTCGCCGCGCTACCTGCTGCAGTTCGACGAGTCGGCCGGGTACCTGGACTTCGCGCGGTTCGGCCCGCCCTCGTATGCGGTGCTCGACACCACCGCACGGCTGCTGGAGCAGTCGGCGCACGCGGGCCCTGCGACCGTCGACGAACTGATGCGGCAGGAGGTGCGGGCCAAGGCGGCCGCGGCGCGCCTGTGCGGCAGCGACACCGATCACATTGTGCTGCAACCGCATACGAGCATGGGTCTGTTGCAGGCCGCGTTCAGCGTGCCCGGCGCAACGGTATTGGTCTCCGAGGCCGAGTTCCCGGCCAACACCTACCCGTGGGCGCGTGCCGAACAGGCAGGCCGCGTCACGGTGCGGCGCCTGCCCGCGGGCAAGGTGACCCCCGACGCGGTGGCCGAGGCGCTCACCGACGACGTCACCGTGGTCTCGGTCAGCGCCGTCGACTTCCGCACCGGCTACCGCGCCGACCTGGCGGCGCTGCGTGAGGTGATCGGTGACCGGTTGTTCGTCGTCGACGGCATCCAGGGGTTCGGGGTCATCGAGGCGCCGTGGGAGGTCGCCGACATCCTGGTGGTCGGCGGGCAGAAGTGGCTGCGCGCCGGGTGGGGAACCGGTTTCGCGATGCTGTCCGACCGGACGCTCGAACGCATGGACCCGGTGCTGTCCGGCTGGACGGGCGCCCGCGATCCGGGCCTGTTCGACAACACGATCCACCCGCCGGAGAGCACGGCGGCCGCGTGGTCGATCTCCAACCTGAGCCCGGTCACCTCGGGTGCGTTCGCCGCGGCGCTCGAACTTGTCGAGGACGCGGGCGTCACGGCCATCGCCGCGCGCATCGCCGAACGGGTCGACGCACTGCAGGACATGCTCGAATCCCTCGGCGCCGCCATCGTTTCGGCCACCGACCGGCGCGCGGGCATCCTGGCGTTCACGCTGCCCGATCATCCGGCCGAGCAGGTGGGTATCGCGCTCAGCGCCGCGGGCATCGCCGCGACCGTGCGGCCCGAGCACGTCAGGTTGTCGCCGCACGCGTCGACCCCGATGGACGTCGTCGACGAAGTACGGTCCGCGCTCGCGGCGCTCACCACAACGCGAACGGCCACGCTCGCACCACCTTCGGCCGCCGGGCCCGCCACCCACGAACTGCTCACGTCCCTGGTGCCCGCGGTGCACGGCCTGGCGGCCATGCTGGGGCCGGGCAACGAGGTGCTGCTGCACGACCTTTCGCGGCTGCCCGATTCGATCGTCGCGATCGCCGGTGACCTCACCGGCCGCACCGTCGGCGGTCCCATGACCGACCTGCTGCTCGGGTTGATCCGGCGCGGCACCACCCAGGACCTGATCAACTACCGCACCAACAGTCCCGACGGCAGCCCCATCCGCTCGTCGACGCTGTTCCTGCGCGACGCCGACGGTGTCGCGGTCGGCTGTCTGTGCGTGAACAGCGCGATGACAGAGACGGTTTCCGAGGCGGTCACCGAAGGAGCGCCCGAGCGGCCCGAGACCTTCCCGCGGGACATCGACAGCCTGCAGCGTTTCCTCATCGACCGGGCAATCGCCAAGGTCGGCGTGCCGCCGACGGAGATGAAGAAGCAACACAAGGCCGCGGTGGTGCGGGAACTCGACGAGGCCGGCTTCTTCCTCATCCGTGACTCGGTGGAGCACGTCGCGGGGCAACTCGACGTGACCCGCTACACCATCTACAACTACCTCACCGAGGTGCGCGGCTGACGGCGTCACGCCGTGGGCAAGAGACGGGACAGCACATCGGTGAGGGTGAGCAACCCGCTGATCCGGCCGTCACGTTCGATGACTGCCAGATGGCTCCGGGTTTCCCGCATGGTGTGCAGAGCCGAGTACACCGGCGTGGCGGCGTCGAGGGTGAGCACCGGCCGCATCAGTTCGCGTGCCGCAGCTGGTCAACTACGTCGACGCTGCAGGTCGTCTACCCGAACGCCGGTGCCGGGTTTGACATGTTGGCCGAAAACACCGCCACCGGCACCCGCACCGTCGCGCGGATCAGCGACCCGGACGGGCCGCGGATGGTCACCACCTTCGTGCGGACCCCCGCCGACACGGTGATGCTGGCCCACACCAACGGCTACCTGACCATCAACAAAGCGACCCCGGCCGCCGAAACCATCGGCATGTTCTCCCCGGCCGAAACCCGCGACGCCACCGGAAAACTCGTTCCGAGCTCCTATGTGGTCAAACAACTCGCCCCGCAGCTGTATGTGCTCGCCGAAGTCATCGACCCCCAACCGCACACCACCTGGCCGGTTTACGTCGACCCACCGCTGCACCTCACCGGGGTTGGCGGGGTACCGCTGCCGCAAGGATTCTCGTTTTCGTTCAAAGGCATCACCGACACCCTGGGCTCGGGCGTAGACGCCCTGTCCAGCGCGGCCTCCACAGCGGCTCATGCCACCGTGTCCGCCGCCAAGACCGTCGGTCGGGTGGTCAAAGACCATCCCCTGGAAAGTGCGATGCTCGTCGGCGGTGTGGCCATGGCCGTCACCGGCGTCGGCGGCCCCGCCGGCGCGGCCATGATCGCCTCGGCCGGGGTCAACATCGCCAGCTCCACCGCCGACTTCGCCACCGCCCTCGCTCCCGACAACCAAGCCCTCGGCGTTGTCTCCGATGTACTCGGCGCCGCGTCCATGATCACCCCGCAAGGCGCGGCCAAAAAGATCGTCAAAGAAGGCACCGAACTCGCCGCCGAACAACTCGCCAAACACACCGACGACGTCATCGACGTCGCCAAAACCACACCTACCCCGCGCGCGCAACTCGTCGACGAAATAACAGCCACCAACCCCAGCCCACCAGTCACACCGGGAGTCTCACCCAAGGCTCCGAATGCCCCGCCTCACGAATTGCCAGCAACGGCGTTGCGGTCGGATCTGCCACATACCGGCCAGACGCCGTCTTCCAATGTGAAGGAATTCCAGCCCGAAACGATGGATCCGGGCTGCAAGCTTGACTGTGGCTACACCACCAAATCTCCGGCGGCTGTCTATAACGAAGTGGAGATGCCGGGGCACTCTCAGCACAAATTCGAAACCGTCCCTGGACAGCTGACCCACGAATTCCCTGAACGGATTCCGCAGAACCGTCGGAACAATCTGCGGGGAGTCGAATCGAAAGGGAGCGACGGGCTGCATCGCGACGAGTCTCCGCCCGCCTCCACCCAAGAAAGCCGCAACGGTCGGTCCAGCGTCCGCCACCTGGATGAACTTGAAAGTATGAAGGAACGAAAGCTGTTGTCGGCTCTATCACGCCGCTACAAGCTCAAAGGGGGCGATCCGCAGGAATTCGTCTACCGGGGTACCGACGGTAAGACTCGCTGCCCACAGTGCGCCCTACAGCGCTACAACGATCAGCAGCAGAGACGTGCTTCGCCCCAGACGCAGCGTGCTGAGCAACATGTATCGACTCAAGAAGCCACCAACCAGCACCGCAATACCGCGCGGAATACGGCCCGTGAGAACAATCAGGCCGGCGGGCAAGGTCGTAACTCGGGATCTAAGGCGCTGACGGCGCTCATTGAAAATGCTCAGTTCTGCTCACCGAAAGTGCTCACCTGTGTGGCTCCGCCGATGAGGGCGGGTCTCCTTCGATGCTGGTGGTCTCTGACCACGCACCAGTTATCTGAAGGAGACCCGCTTTCTCATGCTCACATGGGAGGACGACTTGGAGATACACGCCCTACGTAAACGAGGCTGGTCGATCTCGGCCATTGCCCGTCACACGAACAAGAACCGCCGAACGGTCCGCAACTACCTCAACGGTGTCACCACCCCGGGCGTGCGCAAACCGGCCGCCGTTGATCCGTTTGAACCGTTCGTCGCTTACGTCACCGCCCGATTGACCGAGGACCCGCACCTGTGGGCCCGCACGCTGTGCGACGAACTCGAAGACCTGGGTTACGCGATGTCGTATCCGACGCTGACCCGCCAGATCCGGGCCCGAAACCTGCGCCCGCACTGCCCGGACTGCGCCAACCCCGCCGACCGCGCCAACTCCGTCATCGATCACCCGCCCGGGGACGAAACCCAATGGGACTGGCTTGATCTGCCCAACCCACCCGCCTCATGGGGGTGGGGCGCAATGGCGCATCTGCTGGTCGGGTCGCTGGCGTATTCCAGTCGCTGGCGGGCAGTGTTGGCGCCGGCGATGACCCAACCGCACCTCGTGGACGGTCTGGACCGGATCTCGCGCAAACTGGGTGGACTGACCCGCACCTGGCGCTTCGATCGCATGGCGACGGTCTGCGATCCTGGCTCGGGCCGGGTCACCGCGTCGTTCGCCGGGGTGGCCAAGCATTACGGGGTGATGGTGGCGATCTGCCCACCCAAGCGAGGCAACCGCAAAGGTGTGGTCGAGAAGGCCAATCACACTGCCGCCCAGCGGTGGTGGCGCAACCTTTCTGATGACCTCACGGTCGAACAGGCCCAAGATCGCCTCGACGACTTCTGTCGAGTCCGTGCCGATGCCCGGCTGCGGCCCACTGACGACGGCAAGCTATCGGTGGCCGCTCTGGCTGCCACCGAGCCCTTGGCGCCGCTGCCCGATGTCGCTTATCCGCTGATCCTCAGCGAGGACCGCACAGTGTCACGGCAGGCCATGGTCTCCTACCGGGGTAACCGCTACTCGGTGCCCCCGGAGTTGGCGTCGGCGACGGTCAGCATCACCCACGTGCTGGGATCTGACGTCATCGACATCGTCACCGCCTCCCAGATCACCATCGCCCGCCACCGGTTGGCCGCCGACGGCGCCGGGGTGATGGTCCGCGATCACGGCCACGTCGTCGCCTTGGATCAGCTGGCGATGACCGCCGCCGCCACCGGTGGGCGAGCCCATCGCCGCAAGGAACGCATCCCACCCGGGCCAGCTGCGTTGGCAGCCGCAGAAGTATTGCGGCTCAACACCTCTGATCCTGAATCAGCAATAACAGTCGACACTCTCGGCGCACCGACGACCGTGATCGATCTGTCCACCTACGAACGCGCCGCCCGCGGAAGGAACACCTTGTCATGACCACCACTACTTCGGATGCGGTGCCCACGCCCAGCACCGCCGCCCAAGCCAGCCTCTACCAACGCCTGCGTGGCCATCTGGCCGTGCTCAAACTCCACGACGCCGCCGAAGCGCTGCCCTCGGTGCTCGACCGCGCTCAGGCCGAGGGCACCTCGATGACCGCCGCCCTGGAGCAACTGCTGTCGATCGAGGTTGAAGCCACCGAGGCCCGCCGTCTGGCCGGCCGGTTGCGGTTCGCCTGCCTGCCCACCCCAGCCTCCCTGGAGGACTTCGACTACGACGCCGCCCCCGGACTGGACCGCAAGCTCATCGCCGAGCTCGGCACCTGCCGCTATCTCGAGACCGCCACCAACGTGCTGCTCATCGGACCACCAGGGGTCGGCAAGACACATCTGTCGGTGGGGTTGGCCCGCGCGGCTGCTCACGCTGGATATCGCACCTACTTCACCACCGCCGCCGACCTTGCCGCACGGTGTCACCGCGCGGCGATCGAGGGACGCTGGGCCACCACCATGCGGTTTTACGCCGGGCCGACGCTGCTGGTGATCGACGAACTGGGCTATCTCCCATTGCCCGGCGAGGCTGCCTCGGCGTTGTTTCAGGTTGTGGCGCAACGCTATATGAAGACCTCGATCGTGATAACCACCAATCGAGGCGTCGGCGAATGGGGTGAGGTCCTTGGCGATACCACCGTGGCCGCCGCGATGCTCGACCGGCTCCTGCACCGCTCAGTCGTGCTCAACCTCGACGGCAACTCCTACCGCCTTCGCGACCACCACGCCCGATCCGAGAACCTCCGCAAAGCAACCACCGGAACCCGACAACCACTACAGTGAACCCAGCTCACAGGTGAGCACCTTCACCGATCAACTCTGAGCACTTTCGCTGAGCCTCGTCAGCGCAGTCATCGAAGAAGTCCGACAATAGGAAAAACGACAAAAAGAAGAACAAGAAAAGCAAGAAAAACCACAAAAAACCCTCCGGTAAGTAAGCGACATGCAGTCATCGAGTTGCGCTGGTAAGCCGGGCCATTTGCGCCAGACGGGCCGTCTCGTGAGACTGGCCAAGCAACCAACCCATCGAGACGAGGCGGTGCTGGATCTGTGAGTGACAACGAGCTGCTCCTTGATGCCCACGTATTCCCGTGGGGTAGCACCGTGAGCATCGAGGATCTCGATACCGAGGACCAAGCGGGTGTCCCAGACGGCGCTAAAACCACTATCTGGTGCTGGTCAACAGACCATGCCATCGATGTCTACACATTGAGCGAAGACGAATCCGACGACGCTGAGCGATTAGTCCACGTACGGGTCTACCGCGGGACCGACCCCACAGGGCTTGGGGAACGAGTCTTCGACGGAAACCTGGAGCTGACCACCGGAATCCTGGCGGTCGGTGCCTACATCGGTACTCCGCCCCCAGAACAGCAACTGAACCTGGGCCCCGGCGTTATCCACCTCCAAATCTTCACCGCCAAAGCCATCCAGACCGCGAGAACCGGCCGCGACGACGAATATCCCATCTCCGGGCCCACCGATATCAACGTGCTACTGATCCCCAACGGCTAGCTAGGGGTACTGCCTAAGAGGTTAGGTAACCTAAGCCCAGGCGTTCCTACGCCGACTACTTCCCGGCAGAGGGCTTGATTTTCTCTTTTCTAGAGAACGAGAAGGGCCCGGCGGAGCAGTGCCCAGTCCGCATAGCGCCATTTGAACCCGCGACCGATCAGGGGTTCGGCCACGTAACCGACCAACAGACCGAAGATCGGCGCGGAAACAGCGGTGAGGGGAGGGTCTTCGTGGTTTGCGCTTGGCGCGTCGCGTGGTTCTCTCTGTGTCGCTTGGATCGGGCTCTCAAGGAAGGACGAGCGGCAATCCTGTGAAGTCCCCGAGACACGCAGTGACCCAGCACACCGCCAGATACGGCGGCGGTCGGCGCCCCCCGGATGGCGGCGGCACGTCAACTATCCTGGTCCCAGTGTCGGAACGTCAGGAACTGCGTGAGCTGCGTGCGCGTCTCGACGGACTGACCATCCGCGACGCGGCGCGGCTCGGGCGTCGGCTCAAGAATCTGCGGGGCGCTGACCCGGCAAAGATCGCCGAACAGATATCGGCGGCCGAGGCGCTGGTGCTCACCCGCCAGGCCGCCGTCCCGCAGATCACCTATCCCGACCTGCCGGTCACGCAACGCCGCGACGACATCGCCAAGGCCATCAGCGACAACCAGGTCGTCGTGGTGGCCGGTGCCACCGGATCGGGCAAGACCACCCAGCTGCCCAAGATCTGCCTCGACCTCGGCCGGGGCATCCGCGGCACCATCGGCCACACCCAGCCGCGGCGGCTGGCGGCCCGCACCGTCGCGCAGCGCATCGCCGACGAGCTCAACACCCCGCTCGGTGACGCCGTCGGCTACACCGTGCGGTTCACCGACCAGGCCAGTGACGCCACGCTCGTCAAACTCATGACCGACGGCATCCTGCTCGCCGAGATCCAGCGCGACCGCAGGCTGCTGCGCTACGACACCCTGATCCTCGACGAGGCCCACGAGCGCAGCCTCAACATCGACTTCCTGCTCGGCTATCTGCGCGAACTGCTGCCGCGCCGGCCCGACCTCAAGGTGATCGTCACGTCGGCGACCATCGAACCGGAGCGTTTTTCGCGCCACTTCGACGATGCGCCGATCGTCGAGGTCTCCGGGCGCACCTATCCCGTCGAGATCCGTTACCGGCCACTGGAAGTCCCCGTACGACCAGCCGAGGACGAGGATCCCGACGATCCCGACCACGAGATCGTGCGCACCGAGATGCGCGATCCCACCGAGGCGATCGTCGACGCGGTCCGCGAACTCGAAGCCGAACCACCCGGCGACGTGCTGGTGTTCCTCTCCGGTGAGCGTGAGATCCGCGACACCGCAGAGGCTTTGAAAGATCTCCGCAACACCGAGGTGCTGCCGCTGTACGCGCGGCTGCCAACCGCGGAACAGCAGAAGGTTTTCCAGCCGAGCCGTTCGGGTCGACGCGTCGTGCTGGCCACCAACGTCGCCGAGACCTCGCTGACCGTGCCGGGCATCCGCTACGTCGTCGACCCGGGCACCGCCAGGATCTCGCGCTACAGCAGGCGCACCAAGGTGCAGCGGCTACCCATCGAACCCATCTCCCAGGCCTCGGCAGCGCAGCGCGCGGGCCGCTCCGGGCGTACCGCGCCCGGCGTGTGCATCCGCCTTTACTCCGAAGAGGACTTCGAATCCCGGCCCCGCTACACCGATCCGGAGATCCTGCGGACCAACCTCGCCGCGGTGATCCTGCAGATGAGCGCGCTCGGTCTCGGCGACATCGAGAACTTCCCGTTCCTCGACCCGCCGGATGCCCGCAGCATCCGCGACGGCATCGGACTGCTGCAGGAACTCGGTGCGTTCGACTCCGCTTCCGCCGCCGGTGCCGGCAATTCGACCCCGGCGCTCACCGAGACCGGACGCAGGCTGGCCCGCCTGCCGCTCGATCCGCGCATCGGCCGGATGATCCTGCAGGCCGACGCCGAAGGCTGCGTGCGCGAGGTGCTGGTGCTGGCGGCGGCGCTGTCCATCCCGGACCCGCGTGAACGCCCGTCGGACCGCGAGGAGGCGGCCCGGCAGAAGCATGCCCGTTTCGCCGACGAGCACTCGGACTTCATCTCCTACCTGAACCTGTGGAACTATCTGCGGGAGCAGCGAAGCGAACTGTCCGGCAACGCCTTCCGGCGGACGTGCCGCGACGAGTTCCTGCATTACCTGCGGATCCGCGAGTGGCAGGACCTGGTGGGGCAGCTGCGCAGCATCGCCCGCGACATCGGAATCCGGGAGTCCGATGAGCCCGCCGACCCGGCCCGCATCCACGCCGCGCTCACCGCAGGCCTGTTGTCGCACATCGGGCTTCGTGACGGGGACGGCCGTGACTACACCGGTGCCCGCAACACGAAGTTCGTGCTCGCGCCCGGGTCGGTGCTGACGAAGAAGCCGCCGCGCTGGGTCGTGGTGGCCGACCTCGTCGAGACCAGCAGGTTGTTCGGCCGCATCGCGGCGCGCATCGAGCCGGAGGCGGTCGAACGCGTCGCCGGGCACCTCGTGCAACGCAGCTACAGCGAACCGCACTGGGACGCCAGGCGCGGCGCGGTCATGGCGTTCGAGCGCGTGACGCTCTACGGCCTGCCGCTGGTCCCGCGCCGCCGGGTCAACTACGCCCAGATCGATCCGGTGGTCAGCCGCGAACTGTTCATCCGGCACGCCCTGGTCGAGGGTGACTGGCAGACCCGCCACCACTTCTTCCGCGACAACGCGCGACTGCGCGAAGAGGTCGAGGAGATGGAGGAGCGGGCCCGGCGTCGCGACCTGCTGGTGGGCGACGACGAGATCTTCGCGCTGTACGACGCGCGGATCCCGGCCGACATCGTCTCGGCCCGGCACTTCGACGCGTGGTGGAAGAAGCAGCGCCACAAGACACCCGACCTGCTCACCTTCACGCGCGAGGACCTGCTGCGCACCGAGGAGGCCGCGGAGCACCCCGACACCTGGCGGGCCGGCGACCTCGAACTGCCCCTGAGCTACCGGTACGACCCGGGCGCCGCCGACGACGGGGTGACCGTGCACGTGCCGGTCGGTGTGCTGGCGCGCCTCGGCGGGGAGAACTTCGCCTGGCAGGTTCCGGCGCTGCGCGAGGAACTGATCACGGCGCTCATCAAGTCGCTGCCCAAGGACCTGCGCCGCAACTTCGTGCCCGCCCCGGACACCGCTCGCACGGTCCTGCCCCATCTCGACCCCGCGGAGGGCTCACTGCTCGATGCGTTGCAGCGCGAACTGCGCAGGCGCAGCGGAATTCTGGTGCCCATCGACGCCTTCGACCTCGACAAGGTGCCTGCGCATCTGCGGGTGACGTTCGCGGTCGAGAGCGCCGACGGCGCCGAGGTGGCCCGCGGCAAGGACATCGGCGCTCTGCGTGAGCAACTCGCGGTGCCGGTCGCCCAGGCCGTTGCCGCCGCGGTCGACGCGGTCGATGACGGACTGCAGCGGAAGGGCCTGCGGGCGTGGCCGGAGGATCTCGACGAATTGCCCCGCACCGTGGAGAACGTCAGCGGCGGGCACACCGTCCGCGGGTATCCGGGCTTCGTCGACACCGGAAAGGCCGTCGACATCCGGGTTTTCCCGAACGCGACCGAACGCGATGCCGCCATGGGTCCCGGGCTGCGGCGACTGTTGCGGTTGAGCGTGCCGTCGCCGGTCCGGGCCATCGAGCGCGGTCTGAGCCCACGGACCCGCCTGGGGCTCAACGCGAACCCCGACGGCAACCTCGCCGCGCTGCTGGAGGACTGCGCCGACGCGGCCGCCGACACCCTGGTGCGCCAGATCGTCTGGAGCAGGGCTGAATTCATCACGCTCACCGAGCGTGCGGCCAAGGAACTCGGACCCACCACGCAGGCCGCGGTGTCCCGCGTCGAGAAGGTCCTTGCCGCCGCGCACGAGGTCGGCGTGGCCCTGCCCGACAAGCCGCCTGCCGGGCAGGCCGATGCGGTCGAGGACATCCGTGTGCAACTGGAACGGTTGCTGCCCAAGGGTTTCGTCACGACGACCGGGATCGCTCGGCTGCCCGATCTGACCCGGTACCTCACCGCGATCGCGCGGCGGCTCGAACGGCTACTGCACGCGATGGGCGCCGACCGTGAGCGCATGGCCCGCGTGCACGCGGTGGAGGACGCCTACGACGACCTGGTCCGCGCGCTGTCGCAGGCACGCGCGGCGGCGCCCGACGTGGTGGCCATCGCGTGGCAGATCGAGGAACTGCGAGTGAGCCTGTGGGCGCAGCAACTCGGCACCCCCCGCCCGGTCAGCGAGCAGCGCATCTACAAGGCCATCGACGCCGTCGCACGCTGAGGGGCGACGCGGCACAGATCAGCCGGCCGTTCGCGGCAGACGACGCAGGAAGTTCAACAGGCAACCCGCCACCGTGTCGGGCTGCTCGAGCCACGGCCAGTGACCCGCACCGGTGACCGCGTGGATCTCACAGTGCGCGAAGATCCGTCGGTACTCCTCGGTTTGGGTGAACGGCACGTAGTGGTCCTCGGTACCCCACATGATCAGCACGTTGCGGTCGAACCCGGCGAGCCGGTCGGCGTAGGGGGCAATGGCATCCGGCCCGGTGCTGCGGTACAGCTTGAGCACGGCCGACGGTGTGCCCGGTGCCAGCATGTGCGCGGCGATCCGGGCCAGGACAGCGCCGGGCAGTCCAGGATCGTTGCGTGCCAGCGCCTGCCGGATGAGCACCTGCGGCGTGATGCGCCACAGCGCCTCGGCCACCACCGGGGTGCGCCAGAGCTTGGCCGCGAGGTGGTCGATCACCACCGGCGCGTTGATCAGCGTGATGCTCGCGACCGTGTCCAGGTGGTCGGCGGCCCACGCCAGCGCCCACGGCCCACCGAAATCGTGCGCCACCAGATGCGCATGCTCGACCCCGAGTTGGGTGAGGATTCCGTCGAGGTGCCTGGCGTACGCCGCCACCGTGTACGGCCACTGCGTGGGTTTGTCGGCCGCGCCGAAACCCGGCATCTCGGGTGCGACGACCCGGCTGAACTGGGCGACGCGCGTCGGCAACGGATCCCACGAGGCGCCCGCGTTGTTGCCGTGCACGAAAACCACGGCCTCCCGGGCGGCTTCGGATCCGTCCGGTCCGGCCACCAACACCGGTGAGCGCACACCGTCCACCGCCAGTGTTCGCGGGGCGGTGGGCGCGCTCATAGCGGGAGTGTACGGTCGCGGCCGCGCGATCGAGGGGTTTCCACCGATCAGTTGGAACCGGTCGCGACGCGGGGAGCCCGCGCCACGGTGGCCTGATCCAAAACCGCTTGATCCAGGATCATTTCGGCCACCCGGGCCCGGTGGGCCTCGGCAGTGCCGAGCAACGCCGCGTCGGTCGTCGCGCGCTTGAAGTACAGGTGCGCCTGATGTTCCCAGGTGAACCCGATACCGCCGTGCACCTGGATCGTGTCGGCCGCGATCTTCGTCAACGCCGCCGACGCGGTGGCCTGGGCGATGCTCGCCACCAGCGCCGCATCATCGGAGCCGTCGGTGAGCGCCCACACCGCGTGATAGGCCGCCGAGCGGGCGTGCTCCAACTCGACCAGATCGTCTGCGAGGCGGTGCTTGACGGCCTGGAACGAGCCGATCGGGCGGCCGAACTGCAGGCGCGACTTCGCGTAGCCCACCGACAGATTCAGCAGATGTTGTGCGGCCCCGACCTGTTCGGCGGCCAGCAGTGCCGCGCCGACCCGCAGCGCGTGCGCGATGACGCGGTCCGCCTGATCCGGTCCGGCCACCAGCCGGGCGGGCGCGTCGGCGAGCGTGATCGTGGCCTGCGGCCGGGTCAGGTCCAGCGTGGTCAGCGGCGTGCGTTGCACGGCCGGCGCGTCGACGGCGTAGAGCCCCGGACCGTCGGGTGCAGTGGCCGCGACGAGGAAGACGGAGGCCGCCGCGCCGTCGACGATCCGTTCCACCGTGCCGGTGAGCGTCGCGTTCGCCGCCGCCGTCACCGTCACCAGAGCGGCATCGAACGCGCCCGCGCGGTCGGGCACGGCGAACGCCGCCGTCCGGGTGCCCTCCACGAGCGCGCCGAGCAGTTCGTCACGCACCGGGTTTGCCGACACCGCGACCAGGGCCGGGATCGACAGGTACACCGTGCCGAACAGCGGGCCGCACGCCAGCGACGCCCCGAGTTGCTCGACCGCGACGGCCTGATCGACCAGCGTGCCGCCGGCACCGCCGTCGGCCTCCGGCACCGCCAGGCCGAGCACGCCGAGCTCGGCACCCAGCCGTGCCCACACCGCCGGGTCGAACCTCGGCTCGGACTCCATGTGACTGCGGACCGTCTGTTCGTCGAAGTAGTCGGCGCAGAACTTGCGCACCGCGGCGCGCAACTGGGCCTGCTCGTCGGTGAACCGGAACTCAGCCGTCTCAGCCACCTCAGCCGTCTTGTCGGGCTGATCCACAAGTTCCTCAGCCACGCGGGATCTCCTTCCACGGCATACCGGCATCGGCCCGCAGATCACCGGGCAGCCCCAGAATCCGTTCGCCGAGAATGTTGCGCATCACCTCGGAGGTGCCTCCTTCGATGGTGTTGGCCCTGCTGCGCAGGAACCGCTGCTGCACCGGCCCGCGCCAGTCGGCGCCGTCACCGTCGCCCGTGCCGTAGCCGTCGTACAAAAGACCTTCGGAGCCAAGGAAATCCATGCACCACTGGTAGATGTGCTGGTTGAGCTCGGCGCCGACCAGCTTGCCGATCGAACCCTCAGGGCCAGGCCCGCCGACCGTCGCGGCCGCACGGGAGCGTTCGGCGGTGAGACGCTGGGCCTCCGAGCGCAGCCACAGCTGCGTCAACCGGTCGCGCAGCACCGGGGTGTGCAGATCCGGGCGCGACGCCCACAGCGCCACCGCATCGGCGATGGTGCCCGAACCGCGCCGGTTCCCGCTGCCGCCGAGCGCACTGCGCTCGTTCATCAGCGTCGTCATCGCGACCCGCCAACCGTCGCCGACCGCACCCAGCCGGTGCGCGTCGGGGATGCGGGCGTCGGTGAAATAGACCTCGTTGAACTCGGCCTGACCGGTCATCTGCCGCAGCGGCCGGGTCTCGACGCCCGGCCCGTGCATGTCGATCACGAAGTACGTCAGCCCTTTGTGCTTGGGCACATCGGGATCCGAGCGCGCCAACAGCAGGCCCCACCGGGCCCGGTGGGCGAGGCTGGTCCACACCTTCTGGCCGTTGACCACCCACTCGTCGCCGTCCCGCACGGCCGAGGTGGCCAGCCCCGCCAGATCCGAACCCGCGCCCGGCTCGGAGAACAGCTGGCACCAGATGTGCTCGGTGCTCGCCAGCGGGCGCAGCCAGGACCTCTTGAGCTCGTCGGACTGCGCATGCTCACGGATCGTCGGTGCGGCCATGCCGTACCCCATCGGGTTGAGCCCCAGCGGGACCGGACCGCCCGCGCCCTGCAGGATGCGATCGGCCACGGCCTGCAGCCCACGCGAAACCCCGAGACCGCCCAAACCCTCCGGGAAATGCACCCAGGACAGTCCCGCGTCGTAGCAGGCGGCGAGAAACTGCGGTATCGGAACGGTTTTCGGGTCATGCTCGGCGACGACCCGGCGGGCCCGTTCGGCCACCAGGTCCGCATCGGCATCGTTGCTCATCACGCCACGATAAATAACGCCCCGTGACACGCACCACACCGGTAGGGTCCCGGGCGTGACGCCCAAGCGTGTGGTCATCGCGGGGCTTGGAGACGCCGGTGTGCTGACCGCGATCCGGCTGGCGCGACGCCACGACGTGGATCCGGATGTGGTCGGGGTGTCGGTCAACCCGGGTCTGGTCAGCGGTCAGGAACTCGGTGTCCGCCTGGCGCGTCCGGACGACTGGGCGCGCGACTACTGGATTGCCTTCGACCGCTTCCGCGGTCTGGACCGCGTGCGCACCGTGCACGGCGTGCTGACCGGGGCCGACCTTGCCGACCGCACGATCACGGTGACCGACGCCGACGGCACCGAACACGTCGAGTGTTACGACGCGCTCGTCATCGCCACCGGCGTCACCAACGGATTCTGGCGTCGCCCCGTGCTGCGGTCGCCCGACGACGTGGGGTTGGGATTGCGTGAGGCCCACGACCGGTTGTCGGCGGCGACGTCGCTGATCGTCGTCGGGGGCGGTGCGGCGGCGGTGAGCAGCGCCGCCAACCTGGCGGCCCGCTGGCCCGAGAAGCGGGTGGGGCTCTACCATCCCGGCGACGAGATCCTGCCGCAGCACCACCATCGGACTCGTCGACGTATCACCCGGCGGCTCAACGAACTCGGCGTCGATCTGCGTCCCGGCCACCGCGCGATCGTCGCGGAGGGTTTCGCGTGCGACGCGATCACCGACGACCCGGTGCACTTCAGTACCGGACAACCACCCGCGCAGGCCGACGCGGTGCTGTGGGCGATCGGCCGGGTCACGCCCAACACCGGCTGGCTGCCGCGTGACATCCTCGACGAGCACGGCTTCGTCCGCGTCACGCCGCATCTGCAGGTGCCCGATGTGCCAGGCGTTTTCGCGGTCGGTGACGTCGCGGCGACCGATGCGTTGCGGTCATCGGCACGTAACCGCGCCGACGGTCTGCTGGCCCACAACGTCGCCGCGTACTTCACCGGCGCGCGGATGCGGGCCTACCGACCACCGGGCCGTCGGTGGGGATCGGTCCTCGGGCCGCAGCCAGACGGGCTGGATGTGTTCGCGCCCAACGGGTTGCGGTTCCATTTCCCGGCCTGGTCGATCCGGCGGGTGCTGCAACCGTGGATCGTGCGCCGCGGCATCTACCGCGGTGTGCGGGATCCGGCGTCGAGCTAAACCGGTCGCGTCGCAGGCAGACCCACCGCGGGCGCCACGGGGAACACCGGCGCGGCGGGCAGACCCTGCACGCCAGGAACCACCGGCCCGACCGGGGCAGCCGGCACACCCGGCACACCCGGCACAGTGGGCGCGGGAACGGGTGCGGCCGGAGCGGGTGCGGGAGCGGCCGGGGTCGGCGCGCCAACACCGAGGACCCGCAACAGATCCGGCTTCATCGCCTGCAACTGCGCACCCCAGTAACCCCATGCGTGGGTGCCGTTGGGCGGGAAGTTGAACACCGCGTTGCGGCCGCCTGCGGCCAGGTACCGCTTCTGGAATTCCTTGTTGGTGTTGACGGTGATGTTCTCCAGGAACTGCGCGCTGTAGAGCTGACCGAAGTCGCCCGCCGCGTCCAGATCGGACGGTGCACCGTTACCGCAGTACACCCAGATCGCGGTGTTGTTGGCGACGAGCCGGTTGACGTTGACCATGGGGTCGTTGCGCCGCCATGCCGGATCGTTGGCCAGACCCCACATGTCGACCGAGTTGTACCCGCCCGCGTCCTTCATCGCGAAGCCGATCATGGTGGGCCACAACCCCTGTGACGGGTTGAGGAAGCCCGACAACGCGCCGGCGAAGATGAACTGCTGCGGATACCAGATGGCCAGGTTCAGTGCCGCGCCACCGGACATCGACAGCCCGACAACGGCGTTGCGGGTCGGTTCGACGCCGCGGTTGGCGGCCAGCCACGCGGGCAGTTCACGGGTGAGGAACGTCTCCCACTTGTAGGTCGTGGTGCCCGCGCTGCCGACCGCGGGGCGGTACCAGTCGGTGTAGAAGCTGGACTGGCCGCCCACCGGCATCACGACCGAGATGCCGGACTGGTAGAACCACTCGAACGCCGCGGTGTTGATGTCCCAGCCGTTGGCGTCGTCCTGGGCGCGCAATCCGTCGAGCAGGTACAGCGCGTGGGGTCCGCCGCCCTGGAACTGCACCGTGATGTCGCGTCCCATCGCCGCGGACGGCACCTGCAGACGTTCCACCGGCAGACCGTCGCGCGAATACGCCCCAGCGTGCGGAACCGGTCCGGCCGCCATCAGCCCCGCCAGCATGAGCACCGTCGCGGCAGCGGCCGCGACACGACGTGACAGCGTGGACAATGGCTTGGGCTTCACATGGGCACGCTAACAACGCGCGTTGCGACCGCCCGGGGGCCACGCCTGGCGTAACCCCTCTGTTATCAAGGCGATTCGCTTCCGCGATCGGAGTTCAGGCGGACAGGCTCGCCTTCACCAGGCGCGTCGCCTCGTCGCCGAGCACCTCGGCCACGCCGGCCTGCACACCGTCGAGGGCGGCCGCGGCGACGTGTGCGGGGTCGGACTTCTCCGCGTCGACGGTCGCTGCCATGTCGGTGTCCATGAATCCGACGTAGAGCCCGGTCACCGTGACGCCCTTGGGCGCCAATTCCTCACGGACAGCATCGGTCTGGGCCCACAGCGCAGCCTTCGCCGCGGCGTATGCACCGATGGTGGGCAGGTGCAGCCACGACAGGATCGACGCGACGTTGAGGATCGCGCCGGGAGCGTTGGCGACGAGATGCGGGACGAATGCCCGCGTGACGCTCAGCGTGCCGAAGAAGTGGGATTCCATCTGGGCGCGGATGTCATCGATCGGCCCGTCGAGCAGTCCGTTGAAGCTGGAGGTGCCCGCGTTGTTCACCAGCAGGGTGGTATCGGCGGCGAGTGCGGCGGCCGCGGCAACGCTGTCCGGATCGGTGATGTCGATGTGCACCGGGATCACGCCGTCGAGGGTGACCGACTCGGGGTTACGCGCGCCGGCATATACCTTGGCGCCGCGGGCGACGAGCTGCTGGGCGAACTGGCGACCGAGGCCGCGGTTGGCTCCGGTGACGAATGCGACGGATCCCTGAATTTTCACGGCTGGCTCCTCGGTTGCGCCTGCGAAC
This sequence comes from Mycolicibacterium goodii, assembly GCF_001187505.1. Next base: position 1,058,198 of record NZ_CP012150.1, on the reverse strand, counting down.
AGGCTGACTTGGATTTGTGGAGTCAGAACCGCATGGGCGCGCGTTTTGTTCCCGTTCAGTTCCCGGTCGGGATGGTGACGACGTCGTCGATGGGGACCTCATAGCCGAGGTCGTCGATGAATGCGACGTGCACGGGACGGTTCGTCCGTCGGGCCCTGCGCTCCATGGTCGGGCCGGCGGGGCGGGGGAGGTGCTGGTCGCCCCACTGCTGCAGCGCGGACACCAGCACGTGCAACTCGCGTCCGGCAGGGGTCAGCAGATACTCCGGTCTGGGGCGCTGACCAGGCTCTTGATAAGGCTGTTTGGTCATCACGCCGTACTCGACGAGCGTCGCGAGCCGATCGCTGAGAATGTCGGCGCCGACCCCGAGCCGGGACTGGAAGTCGGCGAACCGGCGTGTTCCCAGCAGGGCCTCACGCAGGATGAGGATGGTCCAGCGCTCGCCGAGAACCGCGAGGCTGCGTGCGACGGAGCAGTCCAGGCTGTCGACGTTCTTGCGTGCCACCCCACCAGGATATGGCCGGACATGACGAGTCTCACTTGGGTTGACAGAGCCAGGGACTGCCCGCCGCCCCCAGCAGCGGCGGGCAGTCCAGCCGTGGATCAGCCGGCCATGAACTCGTCATAGGCAGCCGACAGCTCGGGTGACAGTGCCGTGACATTGCACGCGCGCTGGGTCTCGCCGATCGGCGCCAGGATGCCGCGCAGGTCGTAGTACTCCTGCGGGTTGGCGGTGAAGTACCCGCGCAGCGTGGCAGCCGCTTCCGCGCGCGGCTGGGTCATCGCCGTGGAGACGGCCTGGTTGGCGCCCGGGTGGGTGTCGAGGTAGGACTTGGCGGCGCCGGTCGCCATGCTGACCGTGTTGGCCACGCCGCTGCCGCTGCAGTCGGGTGCGGCCGATGCCGTCGGTGCCGCGATGACGGCTGCGGCGACGCCCCCGAGCAGACCGGAAGCACAGATGCCGACGATTCCGCGGCGCGCAGATATTCCAGTGAATTTCATGATCATTCCTTCTGTCGCGATGGGTCGCGATGTCGATCGGGTGTTTTCCCCGCCCGAATCGAAAGTAACCACGTTTGCCGCGAGCAAAACGTCACAGCATCTGCCGCCCCTCGGCTTTGCCGAAGCGTTACAGCGAAGCGACGTGAATTGCGCCTCAATCCGAGCGGCATTTGCGCTGCAGGGCGGGATGATTCTCAGAGACCGCCGGACCCTCTTAAATGATCGTGATCTGCTCGGTGATCGAATTGTTATCTGCGATCAAGGTCAGCTAAGCCGCGTCGTCAACGTTTGAGGCTTAGCTCGCTCAGTGAGTTGCGCAGGCCACCGTCCCGGCGGATCTGCACTGCCGCGACCGCGAACATGACCGCGGCGGTAACCAGATGGACGATGGCGTCGGTGATGTTGTTCGGGAAGGCAAAGATGTAGGCCACCTGATTGGAGAACAGCGCCCAGATGCCGGGCAGTGCGCCCGCGGCGCCGGCCAACAGCAGGTACAACACCGACCACGACTTTCGCAGGCACAGCAGCAGGCCCGGTCCGAAGAGCGCCAGCCCGGCCAGCGAATGCCAGCCGTTGAAATCCATGAAAAATATCCGTGCGGTAGGCGCGTCGGGGCCGATGGCGAAACTCGGTTCGATGAAGAAGCCGATGATCGCCTGAATCACGTGGAACAGCGAGATGATCGCCAGCCCCCACTGCGCGAAACTCCACTGTTTCATATTTCCGGACGCTACGACTACTACAACGTGTAGTCAATGGCGTTGCGGCTGCCGGATCGCGGGTTGCCGGCCGCTGTCTGCACAATGTGACCGTGACCTCTTCTGATGCGTTCGATCCGCGCTCCCTGCTGGCCGCGGCCCGGATCGGGGTGCTTGCCACCATCAAGGCGAACGGGCTTCCGCAACTGTCGCCGGTGACGCCGTACTACGACCGCGATGCCGACGTCATCTACGTGTCCATCACCGAAGGGCGCGCCAAGACCGCGAACCTGCGCCGCGACCCCCGCGCGGCACTTGAGGTGACCCGCGCGGACGGTTGGGCCTGGGCCACCGCCGAAGGTTCGGTGACGCTCACCGGCCCGGGAACCGATCCACACGGACCCGAGGTCGAAGCCCTCGTCGACTACTACCGCAGCGCCGCGGGCGAGCACCCCGACTGGGACGAGTACCGGTCGGTGATGGTGTCCGATCGCCGGGTGCTGTTGGCGCTGTCGGTCCAGCGGGTGTACGGCGAGCGGTTGCGCTGATCCGGTCGGGGCTCAGCTCCGGGGGATTTCGGCCGCGATCCGGTTGAGCACCGCCGGATAGCGATTGGTCTCGAAATGGGCGCCGGGCTTGCCGCTGCTGACGACGGCCGCGGACAGGCTGCGCGCCGGGTCGGCCCACACCGCGATGTCGACCAGTCCGGTGTGGCCGAACGCAGACTCGGTGTCGCGGCCGAACGGCCCGAAGCGTTTTCCGCCGAGCATGTACCCGGTGCCCCAGCGCATCGGTTTGAGGCCGGTCGCCACGTCGGGACGCATCCGTCGGCACGGTGCCGTCGCCGCGCGCAGCGTTTCCGGGCTCAGGATCCGCACGCTGTCCAATTCGCCACCGCGCCTGAGGATCTCGGCAAAACGTGACAGCTCGTCGGCATTGGACACCGTGCTCGACGACGGCACGATGCTGGTGAGGAACAGCGGCGTGTTGCTCAGCGGGATGATCCGGTCCGGCGTACCACCCACCGCGGCGCGGAACGCCGCGGCGATCGGCGCGGGCAACGGCTTGCCCGTGACGTGACTCGGTGCGACCAGGTCGACCTCGTGCGGCAGCACACCGTAATTCGTCCACCGGAACTTCAGCGGCTCGAGGATCTCCTCGGCCAGGATGTCGCGGATGTTGCGACCCGTTGCCGCCGAGACGATCTCGCGGATCAGCGGACCCCACGTGAGGCCGTGATAGATGTGGATCAGTCCGGGCCGGTAGACGGGTTTGAGCGCGGCCAGCTGTTGGCGCGTGTACTCACTGTCGTTGACCTTCGTGACATCCGGGCGCGGGCCGGTGTGGATCGGCACGCCCGCGCTGTGGGTCATGACGTGGCGGATCGTGGTGCGGTCCTTGCCGTGGCTGGTGTACTCCGGCAGGTAGTCGCACACGCGATCGTCGAGCGAGAAGTGGCCGCGCTCGACGAGCATGTGCACCACGGTCGAGCTGATCGCCTTGGCGGCCGAGTACACACAGAACGGGGTCTCGGGTGTGGCGAGAATCTTCTCGGCGTCCGGTGAGTCGTCGGGGCCGTTGCCCCAGCCGTGGCCGATCGCCCTGTTCAGTACGACGTTTCCTTTGTGCCGCAGGCACACCTGGATCGCGGGGTGCAGGCCCGACCGATACCAGTGCCGCACCGACTGCCAGATCCGCTCGATCGCCCGCGGGTCGATGGCGGAGTGGTCCTCTTCGCCGATCGTCGTCACCGCGTCCAGATCGGCGGGCACGCAGATCTTGCCGGTCATGCGGGATTCCTGCGCAGTGTCGCCGCCAAGTGGTGTTGCAGGGGCTGCCCGACGGCGCCCATCTGCAGGGTGTACGTCAGCTCGTCGCCGTCCACGCGGATCGAACGGGCAAGCGCGCTCACGTGTTTCGCCGATGCGGTCAGCCCGATGGTGGTGGCTTTCAGGTCCATCGCGATGCGGTCGCCGTCGACGGTCAGCGTGCCCTCCTGGATCTCGGTGATGCCGGTCGGGTGCGCGAGCACCCACTCGACCCGTTCCGGCGCCGGGACCCGGATGTAGCCGACTTCGGCGTGCAGCGGGCGCCCGTCATCGCGGGCCCTGGTGCGCTGATGGTAGGTCAGAAACGGCTTGCCGACGTGGCCGAAGCTGATCTCTTCGAGATACTCGAACGATTCGATCGTCGGATACTCACCCGCACCGGGCCCGGCCCACCTGCCCAGTAGCGGAGCCAGTGCGGCCAGGTTCGGATGGAGGTTCGGATGAACGTTCGGGTGAAGCTCGACCACAGAGGCCAGGGTACGGGTCGGGCGTCACACCCCGCACCGCGCCTGGCACCGTGCCCCGCACCACACCTTGCACCGCGAGCGGGCGTGTTTGTTGGTCGACACGCCGGGTTTTATCAGCAGTCGGCGCACGCTCGCCGGCGACGAGTGTGCGCGCGGTGTTGAACCCGGGTTCTCGTGTACCACAATCACTTTCACCAATCCGAACTCATTCACAACAGCTGTCACAAACCGGCTGATTTTGTCGGTGTATCGAACTAGTGTTCGAAGAATGACGGCAGAGGTGGAGGCGGCGGTCGCAGCCCTGGGCACGGCGCTCGACGCCCTGCTCGCGCTACCTCAGGGTGCGCTCACCGAAGCCGATCTGTTGGACATCTGCGCGGGCTTGCAGGATGCCCGCAACCGGATCCCTGCCGTCGAGCACCGCGCCATCGCCGCGTTGGGTGAACAGACCACCCCCGCCGCGATCGGGGCGAAGTCCTGGCCGGCGGTGATCCAGACCCGGCTGGGCATCTCCGCCGAGGAAGCCCGCCGCCGCTGCACCGACGCCGCCGAACTCGGCCCGCGGGTCTCGCTGACCGGCGAAGCCCTCGCCCCCAAACGAGAACACATCGCCGCCGCGCAAGCCGACGGGGCCCTCACTCCCGACCACATCACCGAACTGTTCAAGTTCTTCGACAAGTGCCCCGACTGGGTCGGCTACGCCGAGCAGTGCCGGCTGGAAGAAACACTCGTCGCCGGGGCCGTGGGGGCAGATCCTGAGACCGTGCGTCAAGCCGTCAACCACGCCCTGTTCCTGTTGGATCAGGACGGGCCGGCCCCGTCTGAGGACGTACGCAAGAAACCTCTCGGCATCACCTTCGGCCCACAACAACCCGACGGGTCCTACGAACTGCGCGGCAGGGTCAGCGCCGAGTTCATGGCGACCTGGCAGCCGGTCGACGAGAAGTGGGGTGCCCCCGGAATGTGCAACCCGGCCGATGACACCCCGTGTGTCTCCGGCACGCCGAGCCAACACCAGATCGACACCGATGACCGCACCGCACCCCGACGCCGCCACGATGCGATGCTCACCGCCTTACGTCACATCGTCGGCAACAAAGACCTGGGCCAGATCAACGGGTTGCCCGCCACCATCCTCATCACCACCACCCTGCGCGAGCTGGAATCCGGCGCCGGAGTGGCGATCACCGCCGGCGGCACCAAACTGCCCATCGCCGATCTGATCCGCATGGCCGCCCAGGCGTATCACTACCTCGCTGTCTACGACGAGCACACCGGCATCCCGCTGTATCTCGGGCGGGCCCGCCGCACCGCCAGCGCCGGGCAACGGCTGGCGATCTGGGCCCGTGACCGCGGCTGCACCCGCCCCGGGTGCACTGCCAACGGCTACCGCTGCCAAGCCCACCACGCCAACACCGACTACGCCAAGGGTGGCCTGACCGACGCCGACGCCCTCGCGCTGGCCTGCGGATGCGACAACCGCCTCGTCGGCGACGAACCCAACAAATGGACAACCCGCATCAACGACCACGGCGAATGCGAGTGGATCCCACCGGAGCTCCTCGACCGCGGCCAACGACGCACCAACACCTACCACCACCCCGAAACCCTGTTCCGGGACACCAAGAGCGGGAACCCCACTGGCAGAAAAGGAGACAACAGGACCGGAGACAGGGCCGGCGGCGAGAACCGGAACGGTGACAGCCGTAAGAACGCGGACGCGGCCGGGGACGATGACGGACCCGGATAGCGCCGTCAGCGGATCGGGCCTCGGTGCGCGATGATGAACGCCTGGGCGGCGGTTTCGTTCAGGTGGTGCAGGCGTTCGCGTTTGGACGTCACGTGCACGGTGAAGCCGGTCGCCAGCAGCGCCTCGTGCACGGCGCCGATGTCGTGGCGCAGGAATGTCATGTCGACCTTGTGGCCGAACGCCTCGTCGAAGACCAGCGGAGGAGCCTCCGTCTGAAATCCGAGAAGCAGCCAGCCCGGTTCGGTGAGCACCCGGCCGAACTCGGCGAACAATACGGCCAGCCGATCGGCAGGCGTGTGGATGATCGAGTACCACGAACAGACCCCGGCGAACGTGCCATCCGGGTAGGGAAGCGAGAACATGTCCGCCACTCGATACCCGGCATCGGGATGGCGCTGCCGCGCGAGCGACACCATGGCCGGCGAACCGTCGACGGCATCCACTCGATGCCCCGCGGCGCCGAGTTGAGCGGTCGCCTGACCGGGTCCGCAGCCGACGTCGAGCACGTGGTCTCCGCCGGACTGCTGGACCAGATCCGCGAACGCCCGAATCACGGCGCGCTCGAAGGGCCTGGATGCGAAGTCGTCGGGGAAAGCCCGGGCGTACTCGGTGGCGATGACGTCGTACTGGTCGTACACGGACACCACGGTAGGTGGGAGCCTCGCGGCGAACCAGACACCGAGCATGACCAGCAACGAACGCCTCGAGTGCGCCGGGTAGAGTTCCGCTGGTGAGCACCCTCACCGACCATGCTGCGCATCTGCGCGGCGGTCTGGTGGGCGTGTGTTCGGCGCTGACCGCGGCGGTGGCGCACACCGCGGCCGGCGGGGTACCGCCCTCGGGTAGCCCGCTGGTGGTGCTGCTGATCGCGTGCGCGACGCTCGGCGCCGCGGTGGGTGGTTTCACGCCGCAGACCCGCTCGACTGCGACAGCCCTTTTGATCCTGGGGCTGGGGTCCGGGCAGGCCCTCGGCCACCTCACTCTCGCCATGACCGGCGGGCATCACCATGGCGACGCCTTGGTGAGCGCACCGATGCTCGCGCTGCACGCCGGTGCGGCGGTCGGGCTCGGCCTGCTGATCGGCGCGGTCGAATACCTGTACATCGTCTGCGCAACCGTCCTGAGCTGGTTGCGCCTGTTCGCCGTCGGCCGGGTCAAACCGGCGGGCGACGTGGCCTGGTGGCCTTCCGACATCGTTGTGGCACGCCCGGTTCTGCTGCGTGCCGGTCTGGGAATGCGAGCGCCGCCTCGGGCGCTCGCGGCAGGCGTCTGACGCCCGCACATCGCTTCATGTGAGCCCGTCGGCATCGGCGGGCCGTTTCCGTTGCGCACACACATGCGCGAAACCCCTTGAGCGAAAGCATTTCCATGACCACAACCTCTGACGATCAACCACGCACTGAATCACCTCCGACCCCATCCACCACTCGCGCGGCGATCCGCCAACTGCTGATGCGGCTGCACTTCTACGCGGGCGTGTTGGTGGGCCCGTTCATCTTGATCGCGGCCGTCACCGGCCTGCTGTACGCATCGATCCCGCAGATCGACGCCATGGTCTACCGCCATGAGCTGACCGTTGACCATGTCGGCCAACAGCGCCTACCGCTGGCCGAGCAGCTCGCGGCGGCCCGCGCGGCCCATCCCGAGGGCACGGTGCAGAGCATCCGGCCGCCTGCGACCCCGGACGAGACGACGCAGATCCAGTTGGGTGTCGACGACGTACCGCCGGACTACGCGCGAACCGTGTTCGTCGACCCCTACACCGCCGAGGTGCGCGGCGCACTGACCACATACGGCCAATGGATGCCGATCCGGGCGTGGTTCGACGAACTGCACCGCAACCTGCATCTCGGCGCGTTCGGCCGGCACTACAGCGAACTCGCCGCGAGCTGGCTGTGGATCATCGCGTTGGCCGGCCTTGCGCTGTGGTTCTTGCAACGTCGCGACAGGCTGTCCCGGCTCGTGGTTCCGGACCGGGCGGCCGGCGGCCGCCGCAAGGCCATGTCCTGGCATGCCGTGATCGGTGTCTGGGTCCTCGCGGTGCTGCTGGGGTTGTCGGTCACCGGCATCACGTGGTCGCGCTACGGCGGGGAAACCGTCAGCGCCCTGCAGGCCGAGCTGAACTCCACGGCGCCCAGCGTCGACACCACCGCGCCGGTACACCACGGTCACGGCGCACGCACGACGACACTCGACGGCGCCGACACCGTGCTGAAGACCGCCGAACAGGCGGGACTCACCGGCCCGATGTGGCTGTACCCGCCGGCCGAACCCGGTGCGGCGTGGACGGTTTCGGAACGAAAGCGTGACTGGCCGACGCGAAACGACTCGATCGCGGTGGACCCGCACACCGGGGCCGTCACCGACCGGGTGGACTTCGCGGACTGGCCCCTGCTGGCCAAGCTGACCCGGTGGACGATCGACGCCCACATGGGGCTGCTGTTCGGTGTGGTGAACCAGATTGTGCTGGCGCTCAGCATGATCGGGTTCATCGCTCTGATCGTGCAGGGCTACCGCATGTGGTGGCAGCGCCGCCCGACGCGCGGATCGAAATGGGCCGTGGGGCGTCCACCCTTGCGTGGTGCGATCCGCGGCCTCCCGTGGTGGGGCATCACCGCGGTGGCCGTGACGGCCGTGGTGATCGGCTGGTGCCTGCCGTTGTTCGGGGTGAGCCTCGCGGCGTTCCTCGTGGTCGACGCCGTCATCGCCAGCAGAAAGCAGAAGCGGAATGCATAGAACAGCAGTCATTTTCGGTGCAACTGCCCTGATCCTCGCGGGCTGCACGCAGGAACACCGGGACCAGGCCATGGCGGAAACGGTGACGTTCGCCGACCCGTGGGCCAGTGCGGCCGACTCCGGTATGACGGCCGTGTTCGGAACGCTGCACAACTCGGGGCATCACGACGCACATGTGGTCTCGGCAACCTCGCCAGCGGCCACGATGGTCGAACTCCACGAGGTTACGGCCGACGCATCCGGGGCAAAGATCATGCGGCCCAAGGACGGTGGGTTCACCATACCTGCCGGCGGTGGACATGAACTGGTCCCCGGCGGTGACCACATCATGTTGATGGATCTCACTGCGCCGCTGCAACCAGGTGCCGACGTCGCGGTGACGGTGACGTTCGAGGACGGCTCGTCGCTGCCGGTCCGGGCCCAGGTGCGCGACTTCCCGGGCGGCAAGGAGAACTATCAGCCGGCAGAACCGCAAGATCATGGCTGACGGATCCTCATTGAGGGTCAACCGGCGGCGCCTCCTCACCGGGGGTGCCGCCGCGTTGGCCGCGGGTGCGGCGGTGACGGCATCCGGTGTGGCCAACTCCGCCGTCGTCGACCATGGATTCGGTACCGACATCGAACCGTTCTACGGCCCACACCAGGCCGGAATCGCCACCGCCCCACAGGCATACGGTGTATTCCTGGCCTTCGACGTGAAACCCGCGGGCACCCGCAGCGAACGCGACACCGTCACCGCGATCCTGCGCCTGTGGACCGTCGACGCCGCCCGGTTGACCGCGGGCCTGCCCGCGGTCGCGGACACCGAGCCGGAACTGGCGACCCGCCCGGCCCGGCTCACGGTCACCGTCGGGATCGGACCGCACCTGATCAGACGGCTCGGCGTGGCGGCCCCGGAATCGGCACGGGAACTGCCGGAGTTCGGCCCGGATCGCATCGAGCCGAAGTGGTCGGGTGGCGATCTGCTGTTGCAGATATGCGGGGACGACCCGGTGGCGATCGCGCACGCGACGCGGGTGCTCACCAAGAACGTCCGGTCGATGACCGCGCAGAGGTGGCGCCAGACCGGGTTCCGCAGCGCGCGGGGCGCCGACCGCGCCGGCACGTCGATGCGCAACCTGATGGGGCAGGTGGACGGAACCGTCAACCTCGCACCGGAGGATTTCGACGGGTTGGTGTGGCTGGGCGACGACGTGCCCGCGGCGCTGGCCGGCGGCACCCTGATGGTGTTGCGGCGCATCGAGATGCACCTCGACACCTGGGATGAGCTCGACCGGGAGAGCAAGGAACTCACGGTGGGGCGACGGTTGGGCAACGGTGCGCCGCTGACCGGGCAGCGGGAAACCGACGATCCGGATTTCACCTTGTCGCACAACGGGATTCCGACGATACCGGAGAATTCGCACATCGCGCTGGCCCGGCACCGGCACGACGGCGAACGGTTCCTGCGCCGGCCCTACAACTACGACGACCCGCCCGAGCCGGGGCGGACATCGAACACCGGGTTGATCTTCGCGACCTACCAGCGCGACATCGACACGCAGTTCCTGCCGGTGCAGCGGCGGCTCGCGGACTTCGATGCGCTCAACCAGTGGACGACGGCGATCGGTTCCGCGGTGTTCGTCATCCTGCCGGGGGTGCGGTCACCGGAGGATCATCTGGGTCAGGAATTGCTCGGAGGCTGAGCAGCAGCCGCAGCAGTTCCACCTGCCGGTGGGTGCCGGTCTTGTGGAAGACGCGGTGCAGATGCGTGCGCACGGTGGTGATCGACACCGACAGGTCATCGGCGATGTGCCTGGGTTCGACGCCCCGTGCGACACGCAACGCGACCTCGGCCTCGGTACGCGTCAGGTGGTACAGGCGCTGCAGCAGCGCCGCGCTGGGTTCGGATTCGTGGGCCGGGTCGACGAGCACCACGAGGGCACGTCGGTGCACGTCGTGACCGCGCAGCGGAACCACATGCACGATGAACGGTGTTGCGCCCGAGGGCCGTTCGACGGCGAACGAATCCCCCACGGTGACCTCGCCTTCGAGCGCCCTGTGCAGCGCGCGGTTGAGGGCGGCCCCGGCACCCGACGCCGACGGCGTGATGCGACCGGCCGTGATGCGCAGTCCGTCGTCGCCGCGCAGGATGCGCTCGCCCGCCGTGTTGAGGTCGCGGACCCGACCGCCGGAATCGAGCACGGCGATGCCGTGCTCGACGGTGTCGAGGGCGGCCGCCAGGTCGGACCCGCCGTGCGCGGCATGGCGCAGCGCGCGTCGGGTGCACAGCGCCTGCTGCAGGTGCGGAACCAGCGCGCTCATCGCCTTGACCCGTTCCGGGGTCGCGAACGGTTCTGACGTCACCGGCGTGTGCACGATGACGCAGGCCGGGCGGGAGCCGTCGGTGAGTCGCACGAACAAGCCGTCCTCCAGCCCGTGCGGGTGCAGCCAGTCGACGTAGAACTCCGAGTTACGGTACGGGACAATGAGTTCGGCTCCGGTCCTGACCACCTCACGCGGACCCGCAGCGACCTCGGCCAGTGGCCGATCGAGGCGGCAGTAGTACTCGGTGTAGCTCGCGGCCGCGCCGGGCGGCAGGATCGCGTTCTGGATGGTCCAGATCGAATCGTGCGCGGTCAGCAACGCTGCGCCCTGGCCGCCGAGGGTGCGGTGGATGTCGCGGAGGGCGGACTCCCAGTGGTGGGGAGTCACTGCGGCGGCGTAGATGCCGGCGATCAGGCGCGAGAAGTCCTCGACCGTGAACATGTCACGGCTCCTGGGTGGCTCGTTGGTGTCGCCATGTGATTGCCGAGTACTCCAGTGTGTCTGACGTCACAGTAAATATTAGTCGAAGTCATCCGTTCTGAGGATGATCCCGGCGCCTTGCGATGGTTCTGTCAGATGTAAGAAAAAGCGCCTGAGAAGGCACTTTGCTGGTGACCCTCGCCCGGCGAAGGGAGGCGTGCGATGTTGGTGATCACTGCGCCCAAGCCGACCGCGATCGAGCGCTGGCTGCAGAAGCACTCGGTGGACGGCCATGACCACGGGCGCCATCACGACTACCCGACGAGGTGGACCTACTTCGAATCGGCGCTGATGTCGCGGGAGATGTCCCGGCTCTGAGCGTGACCGCTACGCTCGGCGATATGACCGACCCGGACAAGGCCGCCGCGCGCCGCGACATCACCGACGCCCTGCACCGCGGCCGAGGCCGTGATCGGGTTGTCCTTCGCGCAGATCACCAAGGAGTCGCGTCGGCAGATCGCCGCCGAACTCGACGACCTCAACAGCCGGCTGAGCTTCACGCTGCAGGAACGGCCCGCCAGCGCGGGGGACACCCTGGAGCTGCGCCCGTTCTCCGAGACCGAGGACCGCGACATCTTCGCGGCCCGCACGGCCGACGTCGGTGCGTCGGGTGACGGTTCCGGTGCGCCCGCGGCCGATCTCGATGAGGAGATCCGCGCCGCGCTGAGCCGCGTCGACGCCGAAGAAGCGGCCTGGTTCGTCGCGGTCGAAGGCGGGCAGAAGGTCGGAATGGTGTTCGGTGAACTCGTCGGCGGCGAGGTGAACGTTCGCATCTGGATCCATCCGGACTTCCGCAAGCGCGGCTACGGCACCGCGGCCCTGCGCAAGTCCCGCTCCGAGATGGCCTCGTACTTCCCGGCCGTGCCCATGGTGGTGCGCGCGCCAGGGGCACTGCCGCAGGGCTGAACTCACCCGCGACTCGCCCTGAACTCACCGCGACCCGCCGCCGCGATGCCGCCGTTGCTGGCCGTCGTGCGATGGGATGTGGGAGCGCGGTTCTCTGGCGCGACGGTCGACGTATCTCCAAACGATCTACGTGTGAAAATGCCGGTCGAGCCGGTGTTCTGCGACCGCCGGGACACCGAACCGGCTGGACCGACTCGATGTTGCGATACCCCGCGGCAAGACCTCAGAAGTGCCGGGAGCAGCACAACTTCCTTGGCAGGCAGCGAGAATCGGGGGAGTATGGAGTCATGCTAACGATGCGGAAACTCGTGGGGTCGGTCTTCGTAGCAGGGGCAGCGGCGGCGATCGCAGCCGGTCCCACAGCAGCGCTCCTTGCCGACGCGCCCTCCACGATCACAGATATGACCGGGACCAATCAGGTTGTCCTGGCGAGTCCGTCGGGCCACGGCGACGCGGGTGGCGGTGGCGGCTGCGACAGCGGCCCCGGCTGGAACGGCTGCGGCGGCTGGAACCCCGTGCAGGGTGGCTGGGGCCACGGCTGCTTCAACGGAATATGCGGCGGTTGGGACGGTCAGCGCGGCTGGGGCGGCTGACCTCCTCGAGTGAGAGACAACGGCGTCGGGCTCGCAACACCGCGACGATTCCGCTCTAGGGAGTGAGCAGAGCCGTTGCGGCCGCGCCGAACATCACCTGCTTGATCGCGCCGAGCGTGCCCTGATCCTTCTTGCCGATGGGCCGAAGCAGCGTGCTCGCGGTCTGCGTCACCGACCCCTCGGGTGCCGTGGCGTCGACGATTCCGTGCGCGTGCGCCTCGGTGCCACCGAGGCGCCGACCGGTGGTCATCGACGCGATCGCGGCCTGCGGTGTCAGCTTGGCCTGGATCAGCGCCGCCATGCCCGGCGTGAACGGGATGTGGATGTCGACCTCGGGAAAACAGAAGAACCCGCGGTCCTCGCGCATCACGCGATAGTCGTGCGCCATGGCCAGCATCGCCCCTGCGCCGAAGGCGTGCCCGACCACCGCGGCCGCCGTGGGTACCGGAAAGGTCAGTACCCGAGCCAGCAGACCCTGCACCCGGCCCACGTACCACGCGCCCTGATCACTGTGGGCACCAAGCCATTCCAGATCCAGTCCGTTGGAGTAGAACTTGCTGTCGGCGGTGGTCACCAGACCGTGGGCGCCCTTTTCGAGTACTGCGTCGAGAAGCGCGTCGACCTCATCGAGGAACTCTGGCGTGAACCGGTTCTCGTCGTCACCCAGGTCGAGGATGGCGATATCGCCGTCGTAGTCGAGGGTCGCTGTCATGATGCCTCCTGTGTTTGCTGTCGTCGGGAACGGGGCGCGGGCCCCACGGCGAGGACGGCCGCAACCGCGGCCTGCAGGTGTCGTCGAGCGGTTGGATCGGCGATTCTGTTGCGTTGCAGCAGAATTGCCGTGGGTAGGTCGACGATACAGGTCGTGACGGTGTCGACGGCGGCGCGGTCGCGTCGTCCCCACGCACCATCGGCGAGCTGAATCATCAAGTCGACCAGGCGTTTCTCGGCTGCCCGCACTTCATCCGGTGGATCGGCGCCGAGCAGTTCATCGCGGCGGGTCTGCAGCACCAGCGCCGCCGACGACGGGTGCCGTGCGGCGAAGATGAGCGACGCCTGTGATGCCGCCGCGATCGCCGCGGTGCCCGGCCCTGCCGCGTCGACGAGTTCACCGAGGACGTCCTGCAGGCGTTGCGCGGCGCGCAACCACGCGCGGGTCAGCAGGCCCGCGCGGGATCCGAACTCGTGGTACAGCGCCCCGTTGGACACCCCGACCGCCTCGCCGACCGCGCGGATCGTCACCGCGGCGGCGCCGAGCCGGACCGCGAGCGACTCCGCCACGTCCAGGATCGCCTCCGGGTCGTGGATGCGGGGCCGTGGCATGACGCCACAGTAACAGAGCAGTTGCTCTGTAACCGGGGAAGGTGTTGACGGGCGGTAAGGTCACCCTTAGTTTGTGGGGGTAACTTTCCTTGGAGGTAGAGGTGGCAGTGCACGACGCGGCGACCCGGGTGGGCGGACGACCACGGCTGATCACCGTCGCCGACATCGTCGCGGTAGGCCGTGAGCTGGGCATGAACCGCCTCAGCATCAACGCGGTCGCCGCCCGGCTCGGTGTCTCGGCCACCGCGCTGTACCGACACATCGACGGGCGCTGGGAACTCGAGCGGCTGGTGGGGGAGAGCTTGCTCGCCGACCTCGAACTCGGTGAGAACGCCGACGACGCCATCGAGGCGCACCTGCTGGGGTTCGGTATGACGCTGCACCGCTTCGCGCTGCGGAACCCCGGGCTCGCCCGCTACCTGCAACTGCTGTTCCCGCGCGGCGAGGCCGGCGCCCGCCTGCTGGCCGAAGAGATCGCGATCCTGCAGCGGCGCGGATACACCGCCGAGGCCGCGGCACTGCTCAGCAGTTCGGTCGCGCTCATCGCGGTCGGGGTGGCCGCCCAACACGAGATGAAGGACGAGGCCAGCCACTCCGACGAGGGCTACGACCGCGAGCGCGACGCCGCCGCCGAACGCCTCGCGGCCGATGCGCAACTGGGACCCGTGCACACCGCGGGCCTGCAGCTCACCGGCGACCAGTACCTCGAACTTCTACTCAACGCGGTGATCCGCGGTCTGCTGACCGCGGCAACACCCGGCCGGTCGATGGACCGAATCGTGGCAGAACTGACGACCACGGGAGAGGACCGCTGATGGCGCGCGGAATCCAAGGGGTGATGATGCGTGGCTTCGGTGCGCGGGACCACCGGGCGACGGTGGTCGGCACCGAGGAGATCACGCCGAATCTCGTACGGCTGCGGCTGGTTTCACCGACGTTGTTCGAAGACGCGGTGGCCGAACCGACATCATGGCTGCGCTTCTGGTTCCCGGACCCGGACGGATCCAAGACCGAGTTCCAGCGTGCCTACACGATGTCGGAGATGTCGCCGCAGACCGGTGATTTCGCGATCGACGTCGTGCTGCACGAACCGGCGGGCCCGGCATCGCAGTGGGCGAAGACCGCCAAGCCGGGCGACAGCATCGCGGTGATGACACTCGGCTCGGCCGGTTTCAGCGTCCCCGAGGACCCGCCCGCGGGATACCTGCTGATCGGCGACGCCGCGGCCACACCGGCCATCAATGGCATCATCGGCGTTGTCCCACATGACATCCCGATCGAGGTGTATCTCGAAGAGCACGACGACAGCGACCGGCTCATCCCGATCGCCGAACACCCCCGGATGCGTCTGCACTGGGTCGTGCGTGAGGACGCCACGTCGCTGGCCAACGCCATCGAGGCCCGCGACTGGTCCAACTGGTACTGCTGGGTCACCCCGGAGGCCGGCTCGCTCAAGCATCTGCGCACCCGGCTGCGTGACGAGTTCGGTTTCCCCAAGACCGAACTGCACCCGCAGGCCTACTGGACCGAGGGCCGGGCGATGGGCACCAAGCGCGGCGACGACGAGAAGACCGACAAGGCAGCCGAGGTCGAAGTCACCGAACCCGCCAAGAACACCGCAGCGACCCCGGCTTCCGCGGCGGCACCGCGCGGCAACTGGCGGGCCCAGGCCGCAGGCCGACTCCTGGCGCCGCTGAAGAACAAGCTCATCGTCTCGGGCGTGCTGCAGGCGGTCATCACGCTCGTGCAACTCGCACCGTTCGTCCTGCTGGTGGAACTGGCGCTGCTGCTGCTGACCGGCGCGTCCTCGGACTCGCTGTGGACATTGGGCGTGGTGGCGGTCTCGCTGCTGGGCGCGGGCAGCGTGCTGGCCGCGGCGCTGACCCTGTGGTTGCACCTGGTCGACGCACGGTTCGCCCGTGATCTGCGGACCCGGCTGCTGACCAAGATGAGCCGTCTTCCGTTGGGCTGGTTCACCGCTCGCGGATCGGGGTCCATCAAACAGCTCGTGCAGGACGACACCCTGTCGCTGCACTACCTGATCACGCACGCCATCCCGGATGCGGTCGCAGCCGTCATCGCCCCGGTGGCGGTGCTCGTCTACCTGTTCACCGTCGACTGGCGCCTGACCCTCGTGCTGTTCATCCCGGTGCTCACCTACCTGGTGCTGATGACGGTCATGACGATCCAGTCCGGACCCAAGATCGCCCAGTCGCAGCGCTGGGCCGAACGGATGAGCAGCGAGGCCGGCGCCTACCTCGAAGGCCAGCCCGTGGTCCGCGTGTTCGGCGGTGCGGCGGCATCCAGCTTCCGGCGCCGCCTCGACGAGTACATCGGCTTCCTGGTCGCCTGGCAGAAACCGTTCACCGGCAAGAAGTCGATGATGGACCTCGTCACCCGGCCCGGCACATTCCTGTGGATCATCGTCGCGGCAGGCACCCCGATGATCGCCTCCGGCGCCATGGATCCGGTGGACATCCTCCCGTTCCTGTTGCTGGGCACCACCTTCGGTGTTCGGCTGCTCGGCATCGGCTACGGTCTCGGCGGGATCCGCGGCGGCATGCTCGCGGCCCGGCGCATCCAGACCACGCTCGACGAAACCGAACTCGACATCCGCGAGCAGGCCGATCGGCGTGACGGCGAGCCTGCCGTGGTGTTCGACCACGTAACCTTCGGATACCGGCCGGACGTCCCGGTGCTGCACGATATCTCGCTGGAGCTCAAGCCCGGCACCGTGACGGCGCTGGTGGGGCCGTCCGGCTCGGGCAAGTCGACGCTGGCCGCGCTGCTGGCCCGGTTCCACGACGTCGACGCGGGCGCGATCCGGCTGGGCGGCAGGGACATCCGCACCCTCACCGCCGATGAGCTCTACCGTCAGGTCGGCTTCGTACTGCAGGACACCCAGCTCGTCGGCGGCACCGTCGCCGAGAACATCGCGCTGGCCGACCCCGACGCGGGCATCGAGCGGATCCAGGCGGCCGCGCGTGACGCCCAGATCCATGAGCGGATCCTTCGGCTGCCCAACGGATATGACACCCCGCTGGGTGCGGCCTCGAGCCTGTCCGGCGGTGAGAAGCAACGGCTCACCATCGCGCGGGCGATCCTCGCCGACACCCCGGTGCTGATCCTCGACGAGGCCACCGCATTCGCCGACCCGGAATCGGAGTATCTGGTGCAGCAGGCGCTCAACCGGCTGACCAAGGACCGCACGGTGCTGGTGATCGCGCACCGCCTGCACACCATCACGCATGCCGATCAGATCGTGGTGCTCGACGGCGGACACGTCGTCGAAACCGGCACCCACGACCAACTGTTGAGCACGCACGGGCGTTACCGTCAACTCTGGGAGACCGGACAACGCCCCGCCGTCGCTCCCGTCACCGCGGGGGAGTCCGCCCGATGATCCGCACCCTGATCGCCCTCGTCCCCGCCGACAAGCGCGCCTCGCTGGGGCGGTACGCCGTCCTGACGGCCATCTCGGTGATCATCCGCGCGGTCGGAACCGTCCTGCTCGTCCCGCTGGTGGCCGCGCTGTTCGGCGGCGCCCCGCAGGAGGCGTGGCCGTGGCTGGGATGGCTGACCGTGGCGACCGTGCTCGGCTGGATCGTCGACACCGCGACCTCGCGGCTCGGCTTCACCCTCGGCTTCGCGGTGCTCGACCACACCCAGCACGATGTCGCCGACCGGTTGCCGAACATCCGGCTGGACTGGCTGACCGCCGAGAACACCGCGACCGCCCGGCAGGCCATCGCCTCGACCGGCCCGGAGCTGGTGGGCCTGGTGGTCAACCTGCTCACCCCGCTGATCGGTGCGGTGCTGCTGCCGGCGGCGATCGCCGTGGCCCTGGTGGCGGTGTCGCCGCCGCTCGGGGTGGCGGCCCTGGCGGGCGTCGTGGTGCTGCTGGCCGCACTGTGGGCGTCGAACCGGTTGAGCCGCAAGGCCGATACCGTCGCCGACGAGACCAACAGCGCGTTCACCGAACGGATCATCGAGTTCGCCCGCACCCAGCAGGCGCTGCGCTCGGCACGTCGGGTCGAGCCCGCGCGCAGCCTCGTCGGCGATGCGCTGGCCGCCCAGCACGGCGCGGGCGTGCGACTGCTCGCGATGCAGATCCCGGGCCAACTGCTGTTCAGCCTCGCCGGCCAACTCGCGCTGATCCTGCTCGCCGCAATGGCGACGTGGCTGACAGTGCGCGGCGCCCTGAGCGTGCCTGAGGCCATCGCGATGATCGTCGTGGTGGCGCGCTACCTCGAACCGTTCACGTCGTTGAGTGAACTGGCTCCCGCCATCGAGTCCACCCGGGCCACGCTCGGGCGCATCCGGTCCGTGCTCGACGCACCCCTGTTGAGTGCGGGCACCGTGCAGCCGGCGGATCGGAAATCCGCGCCGCGCATCGAGTTCGACAACGTGACCTTCGGCTATGGCGACAACCTTGTGCTGGACGGCGTGAGCTTCGTGCTCGAACCGGGAAGCACCACCGCGATCGTCGGCCCGTCCGGATCCGGTAAGAGCACCATCCTGTCGCTCATCGCCGGGCTGCATCAACCGACGGCGGGCCGGGTGCTGCTCGACGGCGTGGACGCCGCGAGCGTCGACGCCGAATCGCGCAGGGCCGCAACGAGTGTGGTGTTCCAGCACCCCTACCTGTTCGACGGGTCCATCCGCGACAACATCCTGGTGGGCGATCCGGGGGCCGACGGCGACCGGTTGGCCGGTGCGGTGCGGCTCGCGCGGGTCGACGAGCTCACTCGCCGCCTGCCCGACGGTGACGCTTCGAAGGTCGGTGAGGCCGGTGCCGCGCTGTCCGGCGGTGAGCGGCAACGTGTCAGCATCGCCCGCGCGCTCGTCAAACCCGCACCGGTGCTGCTCGTCGACGAGGCCACCAGCGCGCTCGACACCGAGAACGAGGCCGCCGTCGTCGACGCGCTGACCGCCGATCTGCAGGACCGCACCCGGGTGATCGTCGCGCACCGTCTGGCGAGCATCCGGCACGCCGACCGGGTGCTGTTCCTCGACGGCGGGCGCATCGTCGAGGACGGCACCATCGAGGGTCTGCTCGCGGCCGGTGGCCGGTTCGACGAGTTCTGGCGTCAGCAGCACGAGGCCGCGGACTGGCAGATCACGCACTGAGCCGGGCCGGTCGTGCGGTCACGCCCCTGACTTCTGCGGTACATCTCCAGACGATCTCCACATCTTCTCCAAGTGCCGGGTGGCGCCCGGCGAGCATGCTCATCGGCATGAACATCAAAGGACCCATCGCCACCATCGGGGCCGTCGCCGTCGTCGGAACCGGCCTGTTCCTGCTCAACGTCAGCCGCCAACCCGAACCGGCGGCGTCGGCGAACCCGCCCGCCGCAGCGTCGACCGCGACCGCACCGACGGGTACGGCCGCGGTAAGCCCGAAACCCGCGGCACCACCCGCCACCCCCGCGCCGCGACCCTTCGCCGACCGCGAGGACTTCACCGCCGACATCCCCACCAAAACCGGCACCATCGCGCTGGAGATCCGGGTCGACGGTGCCAAGGCACGTGCGTACGCATGCGACAACAAGGGCATCGAGACGTGGATGTGGGGCAGCGCCGAGAACGGGGTGCTCAAACTGACCGACCAGGCCAGGACCTCCGAACTCAACGGCACGCATCAGGGCAATAACGTCGTCGGCAACCTGCGCATCGGTGACAAGAACTGGGACTTCACCGCAGTACCGGGAGCGACCAGTGTCTTCTGATCCCGACTTCTATTCGGCGCCCACCAGGCCGGCGCCGGTCGTCACACCTCGGGGCGTCTCGATGATCCTGGTTCCGGTCCTGGTCGGCTCCGCGGTCGCGGTCGGCCTCGGGGTGTTCGGCAGAGTGCATGAGCCGCAGTTCTTCTCGATCAGCCTGGCCGGCTTCTCCAGCGGGACCGCGGTGAAATCGTGGCTGGCGACCCTGGCCGTCAGCCTGGCCGTCTTCCAGTTGGTGTCGGCGTTCGTGATGTACCGGCTCACGCCCAGCGGCCGCGCACCGCGATGGATCGCCCCCGCGCATGTGTGGTCGGGCCGGGTCGCGGTGCTGGCCAGCGTCCCGGTCGCGGTGCACTGCCTGTACGCCCTCGGCTTCCAGGGCGGCGACGCGCGGGTGCTGTTCCACTCGCTGTTCGGTTGCTTCTTCTACGGCGTCTTCGTGACCAAGATGATGTTGTTGACCCGAAAAGGGCTGAAACCGTGGATCATCCCCGTCATGGGTGGTCTGCTGTTCTTTGTGCTCGTCTACGTCTGGCTCACCTCGGCGCTGTGGTTCTTCGACACCACGGGCCTCACCTTCTAGAAAGCAGAAATCTCATGTATGTGACACGCCGCCAAGCTTTCGTCGGCACCGGTATCACCCTGGCCGCGGCCACGGTCGCGGGCTGCGCCGGCTACGGTGACGGGCCGACGCAGTCCGGCCCCGCAGAGCCCGCCGGGCCCGCAGAGCCCGCCGGGACCGCCCCGAGCGGCGGTGCGGCGATCGCGAAGGTCGCCGACGTGCCGGTCGGCTCCGGCGTGATCGTCGGTGACACCGTGGTCACGCAGCCGGCGCCCGGTGAGTTCATGGGCTTCTCGTCGACGTGCACGCACAAGGGTTGCACGGTGAACAAGATCGCTGACGGCACGATCAACTGCCCGTGCCACGGCAGCGCCTTCAACCTGGACGGCACCGTCGCGAAAGGCCCCGCGACCCGCCCGCTCGACGCCAAGACCGTCGCGGTGGAAGGTGATTCGATCGTGCTGCAGTGACGGGCTCAGGCAGACCGGCTCAGGCCTTGGCGAGCTGCTTCTCCTGGTAGAGCCGGCGCCACTCGGCGCGTGACCGGATGCTGACGTCGACGTCGGCGCCCTTGGCGCGCAAGGCTTTCACGGTGGCCTCGTCGCGTGGCGTGCGGGCGAACGGATCCCAGCCGAAGAACCGGCAGGCGTTCTCCCAGGTGATCTTGTCGATGTCGGAATCGCTTGCGCCGGCCGCGTTCAGCTCGGCGAGCACCTGCTCGGGTGCATCCGGCCAGAAGCAGTCCGAGTGCGGGTAGTCGCACTCCCAGGCGATGATGTCGATGCCGATCTCGTGCCGCAGCTTCAGCGACGTCTTGTCGGTGACGTAGCAGGCCAGGGAGTGCTCACGGAAGACATCGGACGGCAGCTTGTCGCCGAAGTCGCGGCGCAGCCACTTCTGGTTGGTGTAGTGGCGGTCGCTGCGGTCCAGATAGAAAGGAATCCAACCGATTCCGCCTTCGGAGAAGGCGAACTTCAGATCGGGGTAGTTGCGCATCGCCGGGCCCCACAGCAGATCCTGCGCACACATCGCCGACACCTGGGTGGCCAGGATGATCAGGTTGTCGATCGGCGCGTTGGGCGCCATGCTGATCGCCCCGAAGCCGGTGCCGATGTGCAGACACATCACCACGTTCTCCTCGGACAGCGTGGTGAACACCGGGCCCCAGTAGTCGTCGTCGTGGTAGCTCGGCAGGCCCTCGAGGTGCGGCAGCTCGGGCATGGTGACCGCACGGCACCCCTTGGCCGCCACCCGGCGGATCTCGCGGCACATGGCCTCGGGATTCCACGTCGGCAGGATCGCGATCGGGATGAACCGGTCCGGATAGGAACCCGCCCACTCGTCGATGTGCCAGTCGTTGTAGGCCGACACCATGACCAGCGTGGCCTCCTCGCGGTGCATGTTGAGGTGCCGCGCCGAGAACCCGGTGAACGTCGGGAAGCACATCGAGGCGAGGATGCCGTTGCGGTTCATGTCGCGCACGCGCTCGTGCACGTCGTAGACGCCGGGACGCATCTCGGCGAAGCCCGCCGGGTCGCGGCCCCATTCCTCGGCGGGCCACGACACCACGGCGTTCAGACCGCTCACCCCCTGCGGGCGGCCCTGGTACATCCACTGGTCGACACCTTTTTCGTCGGTGACCACGATGGGCGCCTCGTCCTTGTACTTGGCCGGGACGTGCCGCAGGAACATGTCCGGCGGCTCCACCACGTGGTCGTCGATGCTCACCAGGATCAGGTCGTCGGTCTGCATGACTCTCAGTAGTACCGTCTTGTGGTGTGACCGTCTCTGCGCTTTCGGACAGAGGTTTGACCGAATCGGCCAACCTGGTCCGGCCGGTGATCGAACTGCGCCGCGGTGGCCGTGCGCTCGCAGGCAGCTATCTCTACCAGGGCGAGGGGCTGATCACCGGATGGCACTCGCACGAGGTGCATCAGATCGAATACGCGCTGCACGGTGTGGTCGAGGTCGAGACCGACGCGGCCCACTATCTGCTGCCGCCACAGCAGGCCGCGTGGATCCCGGCCGGTCTGCAGCACCAGGCGGTGATGAACCCGGACGTCAAGACCGTCGCCGTGATGTTCGACCCGAAGATGATCCCCGACGGCGGCAGCCGGGCCCGCATCATCGCGGTGTCCCCGTTGATCCGCGAGATGATGATCTACGGCCTGCGCTGGCCCATCGACCGCGCCGACGGCGACGAAATCTCCGACGGCTTCTTCCAGACGTTGGCCGACCTGGTCGCGGAGGCGCTCGATTACGAGGCGCCGCTGAGCCTGCCGACATCGGACAACCCGATCGTCGCCGCTGCGCTGGCCCACACCAAGGAGCACCTCGACTCGGTGACCGTCGAGCAGGTGAGCCGCGCGGTGTCGGTCTCCGAACGAACCTTGCGGCGGCTGTTCGCCGACACGATCGGAATCTCTTGGCGCACATACCTTCTGCACGCTCGGATGTTGCGTGCGATGGCCCTGCTCGCCGATCCGGACCAGTCGGTGCAGGCCACCGCGACCGCCGTGGGCTTCGACAACCTGAGCTCGTTCACCCGATGCTTCACCCGATTCTGCGGCGAGACGCCGTCGAACTACCGCCGCCGGGCGGCCGCCACATGACAGTCCACACCGTGCGGCCCGCGGCGATCGTCGCGGTCATCGCCGCGCTCGTCGCGTTCATGGCCGGGGTGACCACCGCCCCCGAGGCGTCCGCGGGCGGGCAGCGCACGATCACGCTGACGCTGGTGCGGCACGCCCAGTCGGAAGGCAACGCCTCGGGCCTGATCGACACGTCGACACCCGGCCCGCCGCTCACCACGCTGGGACGCGAACAGGCGGACACGGCCGCCCAGACGCTCGCGGCCGAGCACGCGGACGACCCGTTCGACGGGATCTACGCCTCGACGATGATCCGCACCCAGCAGACCGCGCAGCCGCTCGCCGAGCTGCTGCATGAACCGGTGACGGTGCTGCCGGGCCTGCGTGAGATCGAGGCAGGCGTGTACGAGGGGCAGCCCGAGGCGATCACGGGAGCCGACAACTACCTGACCGCCCCGACACAGTGGTTGCGGGGTGACCGGGCCGCCCGGATCCCGGGCTCGATCGACGGCAACGAGTTCGACGCCCGCTTCGACGAGGCCGTCCGCCAGATCTACGACAGCGGCGACGCCGATCCGGTGGCGTTCTCGCACGGCGGCGCCATCATGCTGTGGGTCGAGATGAACGTCGACAACCCGAACCCGAACCTGCTGCGGCAGCATCCGCTCGGCAACACCGGCCACGTGGTGGTCCGGGGCAACCCCGCCGGCGGATGGACGCTCGTGGACTGGGACGGCGTCGGCACCGGGTGAACGCGCGCGAATCACTCGTCATCGGGGATCATGGTGTGATCCACATGTCATGCGCGGATCGCTGCGGTGCCGATCACGTCAGGATTGTGCCGTCGCCGTGCACGGTTAATGTGATCCATGGCATCGAAGATGGGAGCGGGACTATGAGGTTTCGGCCATGAGATTCCGGTTGACGAGGTACGTCACCATCGAGGTCGACGACCGGGTTCGGCAGCGGGCGCGCAGCGTGGGTGAACGACTTCGGGTTAACCTCAGGGCATACCTGCGCAGCGCAGCCGACGACGTTGAGACCGCCAGCGGTCGGGTGCGCGATCTGTGTGACAACGCGGTGAACCGCGTCGACTCGGTTGTGGCCAGCGTCAATGACAAGATCGCTCCTCCGCCGCCGGCTCCACCGGTACCGTCTGAGGACGACGTGCGCGCACGTCCCAGACGGCATCTGCAGGTGGTCTAGTCCTCGTGCCCCGAGGCGGGCGCGAGTTCTGGATGAGGAGATCGGATGACGGACGAGGCCGCGGTCGACGTCGGGAGCGCTCTCGATGACGTGTGGACCTCCGCTCCCCATCCGGTGATCGTCGCGGACGCCGAGGGCGTCATCCGGGCGGCAAGCGCGGCGGCACGTGATGTGCTGCCCGGTCTGCGGATTGGCCGCCATCTGTCCGACTGCGCACCGTGGCTGTGGGATGCGCACGTGCGCCTGTCCGATACGGGGTCCCCGCGAGCCGCCGACGGGCCCGACGGAGGCTC
The DNA here is from genome assembly GCF_001187505.1 of Mycolicibacterium goodii. The sequence continues at coordinate 1,033,729 of NZ_CP012150.1, read as the reverse complement.
GGCCCGACCCACGCCGTTGCCGGGAGGTGAAGTGGCGTGGTGGCTGTTCGGCGCCGGGCAGGCCGACCCCACCGATGCCGGCCGCCGGTTGCGCACCGTCGAGCGCGAGCTGAGCCGCGAACGCGAGCGCGCGAACTTCCTCGACGAGGTGTCGGCGGTGCTGATGGCGTCGCTGAACGCCGACCGCTGCATGGAGGCGATCGTGCGAATCGCCGTCCCCAGACTTGCCGACGCCGCGGTGGTCATCGCACCACCCACCGGGCAGCGCCTCGAAATGGTGTGTGCCGCCGGGGCCGTCGAGCGCCGCCGGGTCGACGCCGACCCGGCAACCGTCACCGGTCTCACCGAGGCGCTGCGCGGTTTCCCGCCGGTGCCGTCGCGGTGGATCGACCCGAAATCCATACCGGACTGGCTGGTTCCGCGCGACTTCACCGGAACCATCGGGTCGGTGGTCGTGACGCCGCTGCCCGGACACGGCGTGCCCGCCGGTGCGCTGGTGCTGCTGCGGCGCAGCGTCAAATCGGCGTTCGACGGCGAGGAGGTGTTCGCCCGTCTCTTCGCGGCCCGCGCGGGCGCGGCGTTGTCGGCCGCCCGTCTCTACGCCGAACAGGCCTCCATCACCCGCACGCTGATGGAGGAACTGCTACCGCCGAAACTGGCGCACCAGCACGGCATCGAGATCGCGGGCGGCTACCGCGCCGCCGAGGATCACCAGACCGTCGGCGGGGACTTCTACGACGTGCACCCCGCGGCGTCGCCCGACGACGAGACCCTCGTGGTGCTCGGGGACGTCTGCGGAAAAGGTCTGGACGCGGCGGTACTCACCGGCAAGATCCGCAACACGCTGCAGGCCCTCGCGCCGCTGGCCGACGACCACGGCCGGGTGCTCAGGCTGCTGAACCGCGCGCTGCTCTCGGCGGCCCACACCCGCTTCGCCACCCTGGTCCTGGCGTCCGTCGCCCGCCGGGACGACCGGGTGGCGCTGCGCCTGACCAGCGGGGGACACCTGGCGCCGTTGATCGTGCGGCGGGACGGCAGCGTCGAGGAGGCCGCTACGTGCGGCATGCTCGTGGGCGCCGTCCCCGAGATCACGGCCACGACCTGCGAGGCCGTCCTGGAACCCGGCGAGACGTGCCTGCTCTACACCGACGGCGTCACCGAGGCCAGAGGCGGCCCGCTGGGCAACGAGATGTTCGGCGAGGCCCGGCTCGCCGCCGCGCTGGCGGAGTGCGCGGGTCTGCCCGCGGAAGCGGTCGTCGAGCGCATCATGATGCTCACCGCCGAATGGATCCGCCAACGCGGCCACGACGATGTCGCCGTCGTCGCGATCACCGCGCCGCGCCGCGCGCGCCGTATCGCCGGAAGCGTCAAAGGCAGTCTGCGGGAAGAGGTTTCGCGGTGAGTCGGACCGACCACACGACGACCGGACCGGGAGTGGACGCCGCCGTTGTCGAGTCGGTGCGGGACCGGTTGTGGGAGGCGGTGATCGACGCCGACGAAGACGCCGCGGTCGGTGTGGTGTTCGAGGCGCTCGACGACGGGGTGCCCGCCGAGGATCTGCTGCTCGACGTCATCGCCGCGGTGCAGCGCCGGGTCGGCGTCGAATGGGCCGACAACCGCCTGACCGTCGCGGCCGAGCACGCCGCGACGGCGATCAACGACCGGGTGATCGCGGCGTTGGTGCGGCATCCCTCCCTGACCCGGGAGACCACCGCGGGCCGGCTCGCGGTCGCCTGCGCCGACGGGGAATGGCATGCGCTGCCTGCGCGGCTGCTCGCCGAGGTGTTGCGGCTGCGGGGCTGGCGCGTCGACTTCCTGGGCGCCCAGGTGCCCACCCCGCACCTGATCGCCCACCTGCATCGGCACGGTCCCGACGCGGTCGCCCTGTCGTGCTCGATCTCCACCCGGCTGCCCACCGCGCACGCGGCCATCACGGCGTGCCAGGCGGCCGGGGTGCCGGTGCTGGCGGGCGGGGCCGGATTCGGACCCGACGGCCGCTACGCACGGCTGCTCGGGGCGGATGCGTGGGCTCCGGACGCGCGGGCCGCGGCGGCCCACCTGGAAGAAGGGCTGCGGCTGACCCGGCGCACGCCCCGCGACCGGCTGTTCGACCAACTCCCGCACCTCGCCGACCAGGAGTACACCATGGTCGTGACCACCGCTCCGCAGCTGGTCGGAGCTACGGTTGCGGGTCTGGAAAAACGGGTACCTGCCATGGCGTCATACACAGAACTACAACGTCAGCACACCAGCACCGACATCGCGCACATCGTCGACTTCCTCGCCACGGCCCTCTACGTCGACGACCCCGGGCTGTTCACGGGGTTCATGGCCTGGACCGCCGAGGTGCTCGATGCCCGCGGTGTACCGGTAGATTCGCTACAGCCCACCCTCGAACTGCTCGGAGCTCAGTTGCAGGACTTTCCCAGGACCCAGCGGATGCTCAGCGCAGCCCGCGACACGTTGCACGCCACCTACCCAAGGGCCAATGGATGAACCTCTCACTGACCACCGCATCCGAGACCGACCACCGATCGGCCACGGTTTCCGTCGCCGGTGAGCTCGACTTCATGACCACCAACACGTTGGTCGACTACGTCAGCGAGCTGCTGTCGACCAACCAGACACTCGACGATCTGCGACTCGATTGCGCCGACCTGACCTTCTGCGATTCGGCGGGCCTGTCCGGGCTGCTCAACATCCACCGGCAGACCTCGCCGGCGGGCATCCAGCTGCACCTCGACCGTCGGCCACCACATCTTGAGCGGCTGCTCGACATCACCGGCATCCTGGAGTTCCTGACCGCGACGCCGGACACCTCGGCCGACTCCGCGTCCGGCGAATAACTGATCAGCCAGACAAGAAGGGGTTGACGGCGCGTGCTCGGCAACAGCCTCGCGGTGCTACTCGGTCTGTGTGCAGCGATCTTCATGGCCGTCGGCATCGTGGTCCGGCAGCGCGCGACGTTGGACGTTCCCGCCAAGAAGGGCGTGAGCTCGGTGATGTTGCGGACGCTGCTGCGCCGCAAACTGTGGTGGGCGGGCACCGTCTCGGCCGTCCTGGGCTACGGATTCCAGGCGCTCGCGCTCGGGTTCGGTTCACTGCTGCTGGTGCAGCCGGTCCTGGTGTCGGCGCTGTTGTTCGCCTTGCCGTTGAGCGCGCGCCTGGCGCACCGCACGGTGAGCCGTGCCGACTGGCTGTGGGCCTTGCTGCTGACCGGCGCGCTGACCGTGTTCGTGCTGCTGGCCCGCACCAGCACGGGTGACTACACGGTCTCGGTGTCGACGACGGTCACCGTCGCGGTGGTCTGCACCTCGGTCGTCGCGCTGTGCGTCGTGCTCGCCACGCGCAGCGGCAACTGGCGCCGCGCGGTGCTGCTGGCCGCTGCGGTCGGCGTGATGTTCGGGGTGGTGGCCGTGCTCACCAAGATCGTGATGCACATGCTCACCGCGGGAAACGGGCTCGCGACGCTCACCACCCCCGCGCTGTATCTCGTCGTGGTGCTCGGTGTGTTGGCGACCCTGCTGCAGCAGTCGGCGTTCCACGCCGGTTCGCTGCAGACCTCGGTGCCGACGATGCTGGTGCTCGAACCCGTCGTCGCGGTCCTGCTGGGTTCGATCGTGCTGGGCGAGCATCTGTCGATCACCGGCTGGGAACCCATCGCCCTGACAATGTCGATCGCCGCGATGATCGCGGCGACGATCGCGCTGGGCCGTGACGAGGGCGCCTACGAGGAGACGCTCGAAGCGGAACTGGAAGCCAAGACCGTCACGGGTTGATGGTGTTCTCGCCGACCTGGCGGCCCCACACGTACTCGTTGAACATCGGCTGGCCGAGTTCGAAATGGTTGTACGGCGCGATCGAGGCACCGGTGTCGAGCACCAGATACGGCGCGGGCCACAGATCGTGGGTGATCGGCTGCCAGCAGCCCGGCCTGCCCTCCGGGCCGCCCCTGGCGTTCACCCGCGGCAGGTTGTCGGGATACACATACGGGTTTCCCGCGCCGACCAAGGTGTCGTTCAGTTGGAACGAGTAGCCGTTGTTGGTCTGAGCGGCGAACCTGGGGGCCGCGTCGTGGAAGTTGTGGATCGTGCAGAACAGGGCCGGGCTGTTGCGGTCGAGCATCTCCGCGACCGGCAGCAGGTCCTGGTTCGCGCGCACCAGGTACGGGCCGCCGCGCTCGAAGATGTCGCCGCCGGTGTTGCCGAACCCGACCGCGGCCACCAGCGCCTGATCGAGGTCGTGGCGCTGCTCGTTGAGGGTGCGCGCGGTGGTGACCGCGTTGCCGAGGCCGTCGAACAGGTCAGGGGCCGCGTCGGCATAGACCTCGCCGAGATTCGCCAGGCCCGTGATGTCGCGGCGGATCTGCGGCATACGGGGATTGACGTCGGCCAGGATCGCGTTGCCGTCGACGATCGAGCGGCCGAACTTGTCGCCAAGACCGTCGAGCGCCTGCGCGGCCGCGGTCAGGGTCTCGTTGAGCTTGATCGGGTCGACCTGCTCGGAGATCGCGGTGATGGTCTCGAACAGCGTGTTGAACTCCGTCGTCACCCCCTGCGCACGGACCGGGGTTGCCGCCGACAACCGTTCGGCCGAGGGATGTTCCGGCGCGGTGAACGCGACGTACTTGTTGCCGAACACCGTCGTCGCCCGCAGTTCGACGATCGCGTTCGCGGGGATCAGGCTGAGGTACCTCGGATCGACGTCGAGCGTCAGCCTGGCCTCGGGTTGGTCACCGGACTCGACCACGTCGACGGCCTTGAGCCTGCCGATCGGGACACCGTTGAAGGTCACCTTCGAACCCGGGTCCATCGACAACCCGGATCGGCTTGCGAACAGCGTGATCTCGGTCTTGTCCTCGAAGTCGCCGCGGAACTGCATCCAGGTCAGCACCAGCACCGTGACGAGCAGGATCACCATGCCCGCGCATGCGGTCTTGTATGGCGGGTCGTAACGCCAGTGCTTGAACCGCTGGCCGAAGCGGTCCGGCAACGCCGCCGATGAGGCCACCTCACCAACCCCCGAGTTATTGACGCAGCGAAAATATCGAGCTCAGCAAACCATTCCAGATCGAAGGCGTCCGACGCAACAAATCGGCGGTACTGGGGCCAACATCAAAAAACTCATCGCGCGAGACCCCGGTCACACACTCAGGTGTTCCGGCCGCCGTTGACGCCGACGATCTGACCCGTGATGTACCCCCGGCCTCGAGATCTGAGGCACAGACCACGGACGGGGCCAACTGAATCGAATCACCCCGGAAGAGCTCGCGGGTGGCGTGCTAATCGATGAGGATGTTGAGATAAAAAGCACCACAAAAAACCCAAGTGACACTCAAACCAGCCGAGGACCAACCAGAATGGCGGGCAACGAACTACTCGCTCAAGCCACCATTATTCCGGACTACCATCAGATCTACTTTTCCGCTGTTGGTTGGAATGAGTTCCCAGAGTTCGACGAAGACGCTGAGGAATACCTCGCTGATGAGTCCCGTATCTGCGTCTACACCTTTGCTGATGATCAGGACGAACATGGCGACCGCACCGTTGACGTTTACGTATACCGAGGCGCAGACACCACTAGCCTAGGCCGACTCGTCTCCGACGCACCCCTCAACTTTCCCCAACCCGAACTCACCTTCGGCAAGATCCTCCAAACCGCGGACTACCACCAACACGTCCCACTCAGGCGCACGGGCTCCATCCCTATCCGCGTGCTCACACGAGAAACCCAGCCTGGCAACGGAACCGACGTAATCAACGTCCTCATCGATGACAGCTGAAACGCCACAGATTTTCCATATCGCGGAACTGTCTCGTTTCTAAAGAATCGGGGACGGTCAGATCCTGTCTTCAGCTAGAGAGCCTCTTATCCGGTTTGTGCGCGGTCGTACGACGGGCAGGCTATGCGGTCCTTTCGGCAGCACTCGATCAACAGAGCCGGACCGCGTCGAACGGCTGTCTCGTTCTCACCCCATGCCGCCTGTGAGCAAACACACAAAGAACACCCGGCATGCCCGCTGACGCATCGCTGATTCGATAGCTAGATGCACGTCAGAACGGGTTGCGATATTTTGCCTGATCGGAAATCAATCCGGTGCAACGCTCGGTCGCCATACCCGCCTTTCACCAGGTTATTGACGGTTGTCGGTGACACCGTTTGCAGTCCCGTCCAGCAAGCGGCGAGGTAGCTGACTGGTTCTTAGTGGGATTGCTGATCGGGGGATCGCATGCGGGGGGACGGTAGCTGGATGCCGGGTGCAGGAAACTTCCTGCACGATGGTCAGCACAGTGTGTGGTCAGGCTGGTCGGCGCGTTGGCTGGCCGCGTTGTGCGCGGTGGCGCTCACCGTCGGCGCGCTGCACCTGGCGGCGCCCCCGCCGCCGAGCGGGGCCGACGAGGCGGCGCGAACGGTCTCGGCGGCGCAGCGCTTCGCCGACACCGCCACCGCGGTGTTCACCGATTCGGCGGTGGGCTCGGACCCGACACTGACCGCCGAGGCGCGCCGCGCCGGATTACCTGACCAACCGGTAGCCGGGCTGACCGCACACACCGCCGCCGGGCCGGTGCAGGTGGTGCTGCCCGGCGGGCTCGGCAACGCTCAGCACACCGCTGGTGGGCAGGTCGTCTACCCGAACGCCGGTGCCGGGTTTGACATGTTGGCCGAAAACACCGCCACCGGCACCCGCACCGTCGCGCGGATCAGCGACCCGGACGGGCCGCGGATGGTCACCACCTTCGTGCGCACCCCCGCCGACACCGTCATGCTCGCCCACACCAACGGCTACCTCACCATCAACAAAGCGACCCCGACCGCCGAAACCATCGGCATGTTCTCCCCGGCCGAAACCCGCGACGCCACCGGAAAACTCGTTCCGAGCTCCTATGTGGTCAAACAACTCACCCCCCAGCTGTATGTGCTCGCCGAAGTCATCGACCCCCAACCGCACACCACCTGGCCCGTCTATGTCGACCCACCCCTGCACCTGACCGGGCCGGGCGGGGTGCCGGTGGGCTTGTTTGATTCGTTCACCAACACCGTCAGCTCGGTGGCTGACACGGTCACCTCGGCCGCCTCCACGGCGATGTCGGCCACCGTGTCCGGCGCCAAGGCCGTGGGCGGGTTCGTCAAGGAAAACCCCCTGGAATCGGCTCTACTCGTGGGTGGTGTCGCGTTGGCGGTCACCGGCGTCGGCGGCCCCGCGGGTGCTGCCATGATCGCCTCGGCCACCGTCAACATCTCCAGCGCCGCCGTCGATATCGCCGCCGCCGCCATGCCCGATAACCAGGCCCTGAGCATCGCCTCCAATGTGCTCGGCGCGGCGTCCATGGTTACCCCGCAAGGCGCGGCCAAGAAGGTGGTCAAAGAGGGCGCCGAACTCGCTGCCGAACAGCTAGGCAAGCACGCCGACGACGTCATCGACGTCGCCAAGGCCACCCCCACCCCGCCCGCGCAGTTAGCCGATGAAGTAGCAGCTGCCGGCACCGCGAAACCGCCAGTCACACCAGGGGTTTCACCAAAAGCTCCGAACGCGCCGCCGGCGGCTGCAAAGACACCCGAGGTCACGTCCACAGCTGCGACCACCAAGGCGTCCGACGCTGCCCCGAGCGTCGGCAAAGCTCCAGATGTCTCACCACACGCAGTCCCCGGTGGGGAAAACAGCTGGGCATTGCCACCAGCACGCGGCGACCGCCGGCTCAGCACGGACATCACATCACGGGTAACACATCGTGCGGATACGAAAAGTGGTATCGAGCGCCACCACGACCCGATGACCGGGGAAGAGATCGACCCCGCGACAAACGAAGTCCTGGGCAAAAAGCGCGATATCGGGCATAAGCCTGGATATGAATTCCATACCACTCAACAGATGGCCCGTAAATATGGCCTTTCTCGGCGTGAGGTCGTCGAGTGGGAAAATGACCCCAGCCATCTGCGGTGGGAGAACTTCAGCACAAATCGAAGCCGGAAGTATGAGAGTCCACGCTCGGCCGACGATATGTACAACGAGTACAAGGGTTGGCTGAAACGGCAGGTTGATCAGGGCAATAAGCGGTTGGCCAAGGATCACACCGCGCAGCGGCGGCTCCGACAGGAAGCGGGCCCTAGCCAATCCAGCGCCGACACTCAACGCGACACCGCGCGTGAATCAGCACGCACCGCCAACAACAACGAATCGGCCAGTAATAGCGATTCCAAGCCGCGTGACAACGGAAATGGTAAGAGCAAGGAAAACAAAAAGAACGACAAGAAAAAAGAGAAGAAGAAAGACAAGAAGAGCAAGAAGCACCACAAGAAACCCGGCAAGTGACCAAATCATCGTGCACCAGGTCATCACCAGGACTGATTGAGATGGGAAGCTGATCGCTATGGCTCGCACACCGTTGCACATGTTTGGTATGGAGTACCGCCGCGACGAGTACCTGGCGTTGATCGCCAGCGGCGAACACGACGTCAACGCCCAAGACCTCGACGGTAAGACTCCGCTGCACTATGCAACTGAGCAGAAGCAGTCCGAGATTGTGCACGCGTTGTTGGACGCCGGGGCTGATCCGAATCTTCAAGAACGCATCCACGGAAACACTCCGCTGTGGCAGACGATCGTTGAGATTGTCGAGCCCGGTGATCCGGTGATCGTCAAGATGCTCGACCGCGGAGCCGACCCCACCATTGTCAACAACCACGGTCACACCCCGTTGGCGCTTGCGCGTCGGCTCGGCCGTAGCTGTGTGCCGCTGCTTGAAGCCGCCGCAGCCAAAAACAAGCAGGACTGACATGAACCTCGACACCTTCGTTGTAGGAAAGACCTTCTACTGCAAGGGCGCAAGCGAACTCGAGCTGGGCTCGGTGGCTGTTCCCTCGGGCCGGCTGCGGATCCGCGACCCATTCTTTCCCCACCCCGGTCCTGACGACGGTTGTCTACTGATCGTCGCGCCGGGGACGTACCGCGTCTGGGTCACCCTCGTCGAGATCCCTGCCCTGCATGACGAAACCGAGCTGGAAACCCGCGAGGCCTATCTGTCGATCGGCCTCAACGACCGCACGCCCACCGGCTTGGACTACGCCGATGCTCTGCTGCCCTCACCTCGGCCCAGCTTCGGCGCGATGACCGGCACCGATTCCGGCAACATCGCGGTCTTCGACGACACCCTCACCGACATCGACCGACAACAACTCTCCGACGAACTCGACGCACACCACCCACTGCCAGAGCTGTACGCCAATATCGCCGTCGGCGACCGCAACGTCGTATGCAGCCACTCCGGCTACGGCGACGGCGCATTCAACATCCTGCTCACCCACGACGCCGCCGGACCGATCGCCATCCACGTCGACTTCGGAATCTTCGGCACCGACGAAGACGACGATGACTAACCCAGGGAACGGGGGTAAACACCGGGGGCAAGCGCGCCTGTCTCATTTCTAAAAATTCGAGACGGATCACATCTCGTCTCAGACCGCGGTTCGTGCTGGGTCCAGACTCCGGAGGCCGCAGTCAACCACTCGCTGTAGAACAGCGCGATTCCAACTCCGCACGCGATGGCGGTGATTAGCCAGAACCGGATGGTCAGCGTCGTTTCCGGCCAGTCCATGAGTTCGAAGTGGTGGTGCAGCGGAGAATTTCGGAACACCCGGCGGCCGGTGGTGCGAAACGAGATGACCTGGATGACTACCGAGCCGACTTCGGCGACGAACAGCGCGCCCAGGATGAGGCCAGAATCTCGGTGCGGCTGGTCACCGACAGACCGGCGATGATGCCACCCAGCGCCAGAGAACCGGTGTCACCCATGATGATCTTGGCGGTGCGGCGTTCCACCAAAGGAATCCGATGCAAGCACCGGCGGTCGCAGCGGCGACAAGGGCCAGGTCCAGCGGATCTCGGACCTGATAACACCCGTGAGCGGTGACGACCACGCGTTGGTTTCGGAACTGCCAGAACGTGATGAGGACGTAGGCGGCCGCCACCATTGCCATGGCGCCCGCGGCAAGCCCGTCGAGACCGTCAGTCAGGTTGACGGCATTCCTGGGCGAGGCTGGGTGAACGCCTCGACGACCGGCAGCGCATGGACCTGATGTTCACCGTGGGTGGCTACATGACACTGGCCATGGCGCTCAACACCTTTGAGGTTCAGCTCGAGGAAGGCGCAGGCAACGCCGAGTTCTACGCACCGGTGGGAGCCCCCCGGTGACTCAGGCGCTGGTGCGCAGCCGGGCCGCGGCCGACTCCGGCATCGGCTCGTAGCGCGCGAACGACCGGCGGAACTGGCCGGCGCCGTGCGACATCGAACGCAGATCGATCGCGTACCGGACCAACTCGACCTCGGGGATCTCGGCCTTGATCACGGTGCGGCCGGCGTCGAGCTTGTCGGTGCCCAGCACCCGGCCGCGCCGACCGGACAGATCACCCATGATCGTCCCGACGAGATCGTCGGGCACCGCGACGGTCACCTCGTCGACCGGCTCGAGCAGGTTGATCTTCGTGGCCGCCGCGGCCTCACGCAGCGCCAGCGCACCGGCCATCTGGAACGCGAAATCCGACGAGTCCACACTGTGCGCCTTGCCGTCGGACAGCGTCACGCGGATGTCGACGACCTGATAACCCGACCCGTCACCGGAACCGGTGACGCCCTTCTCCATCTGCGCGCGCACGCCCTTCTCGACGCTCGGGATGAACTGGCGGGGCACCGCGCCGCCGACGACCTTGTCGACGAACTCGAAACCCGACCCCTCCGGCAGCGGCTCGACCTCGATGTCGCAGACCGCGTACTGGCCGTGCCCGCCGGACTGCTTGACGTGCCTGCCGTGCCCGGACGCCTTGCCCGCGAACGTCTCCCGCAACGGGACGCGCAGCTCGACGGTGTCCACCGACACCCCGTAGCGTCGCGACAGCGCGTCGAGCACCACCGCGGCGTGCGCCTCACCCATGCACCACAGCACGATCTGATGCGTCTCCGGGTTCTGCTCGATGCGCAGCGTGGGATCCTCGGCCGCCAGCCGTTGCAGGCCGACCGACAGCTTGTCCTCGTCGGTCTTGGCGCGCGGCGCGACCGCGATCGGCAACAGCGGATCGGGCATGGTCCACGGCCGCAACACCAACGGGTCGGATTTGTCGCTGAGCGTGTCACCGGTCTCGGCCCGGCTCAACCGGCCGATCGCGCAGATGTCACCCGCCACCACCGACGGGGCAGGCCGTTGCTGTTTGCCCAGCGGGAAGCTGAGCGTGCCGATGCGCTCGTCCTCGTCGTGGTCGGCGTGGCTGTGGCTGCTGCCGTCGGCGGCTCCCGACGCCCCCGGTGCCCCGGACGTGTCGGTGAACGCAGAAAAATGGCCCGACACGTGCACGGTGGCGTCGGGCCTTATGGTGCCGGAGAACACCCGGACCAGGCTGACCCTGCCGACATAGGGATCCGACGTCGTCTTCACCACCTCGGCCAGCAGCGGCCCGTCCGGATCGCAGGTCAGCGGCTTGCGCGGCGCACCCTGCGGGGTGAACACCTCAGGCAGCCTGTGCTCCGGCGGTGCCGGGAAACCGCGGCTGACGATGTCGAGAAGTTCCAGCGTGCCGACCCCGGACTGACTGCACACCGGGATCACCGGGAAGAACGAGGCGCGGGCCACCGCCTTCTCCAGATCGGCGATCAGCACGGCCTCGTCGATCTCCTCGCCGCCGAGGTAGCGCTCCATGAGCGTCTCGTCCTCGGACTCCTCGATGACGCCCTCGATGAGGGCGCCGCGCAGCTCGGCGACGGCCGCGTCGTGGGAGCCGTCCGGCGGGCGCGCGGTGTGCGTGCCGCCGCTGTAGTCGTAGTGCGTGCGGGTGAGCAGGCCCACCACACCCGTGCAGCTGTCGCCGTCACCGACCGGGAAGTACAGCGGGGCGACCTTGTCGCCGAACGCAGACTGCGCCGCCGCAAGCGCCGCGTCGTGGTTGGCCCGCGGATGGTCGAGTTTGGTGATCACCACCGCCCGCGGCATCTGCACCTCGTCGCACTCCTGCCACAGCGTCTTGGTGGGCTCGTCGATGGTCTCGTTGGCCGCGACCACGAACAACGCGCAGTCGGCGGCGCGCAGGCCGGCACGCAATTCACCGACGAAGTCGGCGTACCCGGGTGTGTCGATCAGGTTCACCTTGATCTCGTTGTGCGACAACGACGCCAGCGCCAGGCTCACCGAGCGCTGCTGGGCGATCTCGGCGTCGTCGAAATCGCACACCGTCGACCCATCGGTCACCGCCCCGGGCCGGGTGAGCACGCCCGCGGCCACCAGCAGGGCCTCGATCAAGGTGGTCTTGCCGCCGCCCGACGGTCCGACAAGTGCCACGTTCCGGATTGCGGCCGGGCTGTCCGCCGTGGGAACGGATCCGTTGCCGGCCGGAGAATGCGTTCTGTCCGCCATAGCTGTCCTCCTGGTCCCTCGCGGGCGCCACGTTGCTGCCCACGGGCCTGTTTCCACCATTCCCCGATGTGACCTGCAGCACAAGTCCCTTCAGAACCTGAGCAGGTGACCGTGGCAGCCCCCTCACCGGCGGTTTTGCGCCACCGAATGCGAGTTGTCGGATGACCAGGCGCGACGGAGGCTGGCGATATGGATTCCGTGATCGACGTCGTGCAGGACGTCCGTGAAGACGCATCCCGATACGCGGCGTTTCTGCCCGCCGGGCTGCGCGCCGACGGCATCGCACCGTCCTCGACGTGGTGGTCGTGGCGGGGACATGACGTGCACATCCTGCGGGCGGGAACCCCTGGCAGCCGCATGAGGGTGCTGGTGCTGCACGGCGCGGGCGGGCATGCGGCGGCGCTGTGGCCGATCGCCGCGCTCGCGGCCGCCGAAGGCGCTGAGGTGTCGGTGCCGGACCTGCCGCTGTACGGGCACACCCGCGTGCCGCACCCGGGGCGGGTGCGCTACCAGGACTGGGTCGAGTGCGTCGGCGATCTGGTGCGCCGCGAATGCGCGAACGACGACCGCCCCCTCGTGGTGTTCGGGGCGAGCATGGGCGGACTGCTCGCCTATGAGGTCGCCGCACGCACCGGGCAGGTCGCCCATGTGGTGGCGACGTGTCTGCTCGACCCGGCCGACCCGGCGGCCCGCGCGGCGGCGGCCCGCGTGCCTGCGCTCGGCCGGGTGGCGCCGGGAGTGCTCCGATCGGTGGGCCGGGAGCCGGGTGGGCTGCGGATGCCGATCCGGTGGCTGGTGAAGATGACCGCGATGAGCGGAAACCCGGAATTGACCCGGCTGGTGTTGCGCGACACCCGCGGTGGCGGGGTGCACATCCCGCTGGGGTTCCTCGGCAGCTGGATGAACTTCGACCACACCGAGCCGGAACGGTTCGACGCCGCGCCGGTGACGCTTGTGCACCCCGGCGCCGACGAGTGGACGCCCCCGGCGCTGAGTATCCGTTTCCTGGACCGCATCTCGGCGCCCACGCGGATGGTGATGCTGCAGAACTGCGGTCACTACCCGATCGAGGAGCCCGGGTTGAGCCAACTGGTGGCGGCGCTGCGCGCCGTCCGCGCCGACGTTCTCGGGTCAGGGGCGCAGTAACCGCTCGACCAGGTCGGCAAGCTCGTCGGTCGCGGCCTGCCGGGTGACCGCACGCCGGGCCAGCACGCGGTGCAGGTGCGCGTCGACCGCGTGCACCACGGTATTGGCTGTGGCCAGCGCGTCGTCGGGACCGTCGGCCCGGCCGCACCGCTCGAGGTGGAACGCGACCTCCTCGGCGAGCCGGTTCTCGAACTGCTGCATCGCCGCGAGTTGATCGTCGCGGGGCACCGCCACCCGGTGCAGCAGCCGGTGCAGACCGGGGCGGTCGTGATGCAGGTCGACGACGGCCTCCAGGATCGACCGCATGGTCTGGTCGAATGCCGTTGGCTGGCAGCGCAGTTCGGCGAACACCAGCTCGAGTCGCTCGGAGGCCTGCTTGACGTGCCGCTGCGCCAGCGCATTGAGCAGTGCGTATTTGTTGGGGAAGTACTGGTAGATCGAGCCGACGGACACCCCGGCGCGCTCGGCGATGCGATTGGTGGTGGCGGCGAGTCCCTCACGGTTGAACACCTGCGCGGCGGCCTCCAGCACCACCTCGACGGTCTCCATGGACCGGCGCTGGCGCGGCTGCTTGCGCGGCGCATCGTTCATCGCCACCACGATACGACGCAAGACCAGCCGCAGATCAGCACAGGTAGATCACGAACACCGAGACCACCAGCACGACAAGCCACGCATCGGTGGCGTGCCGCAGCCACCGGGGCGCGGTGCTCACCTCCATGAAATGCCGGAAGATCAGGCGGCACTTGACGAGGGTGAGGGCCAGCACCAGCGCGGTGATCGCGGTGCCGGCCCGGACGGTGCCGGTGATGTGAGCCGGTGCGAGCCACCAGGATCCGATGGTGATCGCGGTCAGCGCGAGCCAGGCCCAGGTGATGCTGCGGGTGTTCTCCCCAACGGTGCGGGTTTGTGTGTTCATGTCACCTCATCACGTAGAGCAGGCCGAAGATGACGACCCAGAGCAGGTCGACCATGTGCCAGTAGACCGCGCCGGATTCCACCAGTGACGCCCGGGCGCGGGTCCGCAGTTCCCGGACCAGGACGCCCAGCACGATCAGCCCGATGAGCACGTGAACCAGGTGCACACCGGTGATCACGTAGTAGAAGGAGAAGAACATCTCGGAGTTCGTCTGTCCGGCATGGATTTTGGTGAACCACTCGTAACCCTTGATCACCATGAACACCACGCCGAGCGCCCCGCCCGCGAAGACATGCCGCACCGCGGTGGCGTGCCGGCCCGCGCGGGCGGTCAGGACCGCGCGGGCGATGAACCACGAACTGCTCAGCAGCACCACGGTGTTGAGCACCCCGATGTTGATCGCGAGATGCTGTTGGGCCCGCAGGAACTCGTCGGGGTTCGTGGTCCGGTAGATCATGAAGATGACGAAGTAGCCGGCGAAGATCACCAGATCGCCGAGGACCATGACCCACATGTGGCCGTCGCCGGGCAGGTGCGCGTGGTCCGACGGGGTTGTGCTGTCCTCGGTTGTGGTCACGAAAAAGCCTCTGTTGCAGTCAGTCCAGTGCCGGCTCGTCGGGCGCCTGGCGTTCGGCGGCCTGCTTGAGCAGCACGATCAGTGCGCTGAGCCAGACGCAGAACACCACCACCGCCCACCAGAACGCCAGCGAACCATTCCACGCGAACGGCCCCGAGTGGAACAGGAACATCTGGGTCGCGATCACCTCGGTGATGATCTGCCAGATCGACACGTAGGCAAACCATTTCGGGAAGACTTCGTTGCGGTCGTAGAGGATCGCCAGCGCCAGGACCAGGTAGGCGGCCGAGAAACAGCCAAGCGAGCCGTTGTAGGACAGCATGCCGAGGTCGTAGAGCAGGCTGATCTGCCCGGGGTTGCGGTCGGCGCGGAACGTCGCGGTGAGGAAACACACCGCCACGAGCAGGAAACCGGGCAGTGCCCCGACCGCCATGCCGCCGATGTAGCCGTAGGCGAACACCGAACCGACCGACATCCGCTTCATGTGATACGCGACCAGGCCGTTGGTGAGGGCCGCACCGCCCAGCAGGACCAGCAGCAGGCAGAAGCCGATCTCGATGGTCGGGCCGTTCGCGACGAAGAACGCGACCTTGTCCTCGGCGGTGACGTCCGGGCGCGGCGGCGGCGTGACGCGCGCCATCAGGCAGATGATCACGCCGAAGGCCGTGTACCACGCCGGGAAGAACCATGTCATCAACACCACGTCGGGTTTCCCGCGCCGGGGTCGCGACGGTGCGTCGACCGGCCCGGGCGCAAGTGCGCTCATCGTGGCGCCACGTCCTCGGCGACGGCCTGACGGATGACCGCGCGCCGCAGCACGAAGAACATCACCACCACGAACACCGCGAAAGCCCCGTTGCGCACCCAGAACGACAGGAAACCGTCCCACGCCAGCGGGCCGGTGTGGACCACGGCGGCACCCGCCGCCGGGACCATCACCACCGCGGTGACCACCGAGAAGTGGCCCACCCATCGGGGCAGGATCGGTTCACCGGAGCCCTTGTGATCGAAATGAATTGCGAGCGCGAGCATCACGAACCCGCTCACCACCATGCCGATCGGCGCGATGAACACGATCCAGGCCAGATCGTTGAGCAGCAGCACCAGTTCGGGATCGCGGTCAGGGCGGAACGCGGCGACCAGGAACAGGATGTTCGACAGCGCGAACGTGGTGGCACCGCTGACCACCGCCGTCAGATAGCAGTAGGCAAGGACGTGGGTCTGATTGGCCATCCGCTTCATCTGCACGGCGATCACCATGAAGAACGGCAGCATCAGGATCCCGCACAGATTGAACGTGACCTGGGAGAACCGCATCCATGCGGTGTGCTCGGCATAGAACGCGGCCACCTGGTCGGCCGAGAGGTCCGGTGGCATCGGCGGCCGGAAACCGGGAAACGCCACGAACGCCACCAGCAGCACCAGCCCGACCGCCGGGCCCGTCCACAGACTGACCCACTGCGCCTTGATGTTCCCGGCCTCGGGCAGGTCCCTGGCCTCGTCGAGGATCTGCACCGATACCTCCGACATCGTCTGTTCGGCATGACTCAAGTCAGTTTCGGAAGGCGCAGATGCGGTTGGCGCGCGTCCGGTCAACCGGATGGTGCCTGCGAGTTTCCGATGACTGTCCGTGTTCTCCGCTCTGCACGGTAGCGTGCCCGCGAGCAGAACGGAAGTGCAAAACTGAGTCGAGTCAGTGAAAGAGCGGCGTCCCGCGGTGCCTGCTCAGGCCTGCCAGGACGCCCACCGGGTGACCTCGATCGAGACCACCGGGCCGTCCAGCGAGACCCGCTCGTACTGGTGGTATTTCGCGCGCAGCAGGGCGTAGCCGGTGGCCATCTCGTCGCCGCTGTGGTGCGTGGTCGCCAGACCGTCGGCGCGCACCCACCACAGCTGCGTCCAGTCGTCGCAGTAGTGATCGACCAGCAGGCTCACCCGCGCGTCGCGGTCGATGTTGGCCAGCCTGCGCAGCTTCCTGGTGGTCTTTCGTTTGGCGTCCACCGCGGTGTAGATCCGGACGGGCTCACCGTCGACCTGCGGGACGTGCACCGCGAACACCACCGGAACCAGATGCGGTGCGCCGTCGGCGTTCAAGGTCGACAGGACCGCCAGCGGAGCGTTCGCGAAAGCCGTCACTGCGTCCAATCCCGCCATCCCCCCAGCGTAGGCGCTCAGTTCCGGGGCGCCCGCTGCTGTGGCGCGACGCTGATCGGGGAGCGGGTCACCGGCGTGCGGGTCACGCCGATCTCGGGTTTCCTGGTGGGCTCCCGCTGCCGTTGCGGCGGGCGGTACGCCGGCTGCCTCGGCGCCTCCTCCTGCGTCGGCGGAGGCGGCGGTGGCGGCGCGGCGGGGGGCACCCCGACGCGCAACGAGGGCGACGGCGCGATAGTGGCCGTCGTCGTCGGGGTCACCGACGTGGTCGGCCCGTCCTCGTCGTCGACCGGCGAGGTGTCCCGCAACAACAGCAGCACGAGCGACACCACGATCGCGGCGGCCGCCAGGCCCGCCGCGGCCAGCGCGACGGCGGCGCCCCTGGTCCGGTACCACGGCACGGGTGCGGGTTTGAAGTCCCAGGTGTTGTCGTCGAACGCGTCGAACCCGTTCTGCTCGGGCACCGGGGGAGGTTTGAGTTCTTCCCACAGATAATCGAAGCTTCCCCCGGCTTCGCGTTCGGACATCTTGTTGATGTTAGCGGGGCGACCTGGGGAAATGCGCGACAAGGCCCGCACAACCCGATTGGGTCCGAACAGGCAGCGAGTTTGGCGAGGTCACGATAGTGTGCGATGCGCCTGGCGAGAACGATGCGGCCGCTGTGCGGCGGATTCGTTCACGCAGGTGACCGGTTGGCGATGAGCTTCGGTAACCGGGGCGCCACCGCGACGCCTCCTGACCATCGGAAGGTTCTGTCCATGATCATTTTCCCGACCGCACATCGGATCCTTCCCAGAGCCACGGCCCTCGCGGCATCGGCTCTGGTTGTCGCAGCCCTTGCGGCCTGCGCGCCACCGGAGAAGGAGTCCAGCGGCGGTGACACCGAGAGCGGCGTCAAGGTGTCCGAGGCGACCTCGGCGGCCGACTTCGGCGGGATGGACAAGCTGGTCGAGGCGGCCAAGGCCGAAGGTGAACTCAACGTGATTGCGCTGCCGCCGGATTGGGCGAACTACGGCGCGCTCATCAAGGCGTTCTCCGACAAGTACGGGATCAAGGTGAACTCGGCCCAACCCGACGCGTCGAGCCAGGATGAGATCAACGCGGCCAACCAGCAGAAGGGCAAGAGCACCGCGCCCGACGTGTTCGATCTCGGACAGTCGGTGGCGCTGGCGAACACGTCGATGTTCGCCCCGTACAAGGTGGCGACGTTCGACGACATCCCGGCGGAATACAAGGACGCCGACGGCAAGTGGGTCAACGACTACGGCGGCTACATGTCCATCGGCTTCGACACCTCCAAGGTTCCGCCGGTGACCAGCGTCGACGATCTGCTCAAGCCCGAGTACCGGGGCAAGGTCGCGCTCAATGGCGATCCCACCCAGGCCGGTGCCGGGTTCTCGGGCGTGCTGATGGTGGCGGTCGCGCAGGGCGGATCCGCCGACGACATCGCGCCCGGCGTCGAGTTCTTCTCGAAGCTCAAGCAGGCGGGCAACTTCCTGCCGGTCGACCCGACGCCCGCCACCATCGAGTCCGGCCAGACGCCGGTGGTGATCGACTGGAACTACCTCAACGCCACCGAGAGCAAGAAGGTGCCCAGCTGGCAGGTGCTGGTGCCGGAGAACGCCGCCGTCGCGGGCTACTACTACCAGGCGATCAACTCCGAGGCCCCGCATCCGGCGGCCGCCCGGCTGTGGCAGGAGTTCCTGTTCAGCGACGAGGGCCAGAACCTCTACGCCGCAGGCGGTGTCCGCCCGGTGCGCGCCGACGCGATGACCGCCGCGGGCACCGAGGACAAGGCCGCGTTCGCCGACCTGCCGGTCGTCCACGGGCCGGTGACCGTCCCCACCCAGGAGCAGACCGAGGCGGCCACCAAGTATCTGGCCGACAACTGGGCCAAGGCGATCGGCTGACACCATCCATGTCGGGCCGCACCCTGGGTCGGCAGATCAGGGACGCGTTGCCGCTGCTGCCGTTCGTGGCGGTGGTGACGGTGTTCCTGATCGTGCCGACGGTCACGGTGATCGTCATGGCGTTCTTCGCCGACGGTTCCTTCTCGATGGAACGCATCTTCGCGTTGTTCACCGGGTCTGCCCTGACGGCGCTGGGCAAGAGCGTGATCCTGTCGGCGGGCACCGCACTGCTCGGTGCGGTGGCCGGTGCGGCGCTGGCCTGGCTGATCGTCAGCAGCCCACCGACGTCGATGCTGCGGCGCGCGGTGCTGGCGCTGTGCAGTGTGCTGGCGCAGTTCGGTGGGGTGGCGCTGGCATTCGCGTTCCTCGCGACGATCGGGCTCAACGGCGTGCTGACGTTGTGGGTCCGGCAACTGTTCGGCTGGGACCTCGCGGGTTCGGGCTGGCTGTACGGCCTGGCCGGGCTGACCCTGGTGTACACCTACTTCCAGATCCCGCTCATGGTGATCGTGTTCATCCCGGCGCTGGAGGGGCTGCGCGAACAGTGGCGCGAGGCCGCGGTGAGCCTGGGCGCGTCGAGCTGGCAGTACCTGCGCGAGGTCGCGGTGCCGCTGTTGATGCCTGCGTTCCTGGGCTCGGCGTTGTTGTTGTTCGCCAACGCATTTGCCGCCTATGCCACCGCGGCCGCCCTGGTCAGCCAGGGCAGCCCGATCGTGCCGCTGCTGATCCGGGCCGCGCTCACCAGTGAAGTGGTGATGGGACAGTCCGGGTTCGCCTACGCCCTCGCCCTGGAGATGATCGTGGTGGTCGCGGTGGTGATGTTCGCCTACAACGCGATGATGCGGCGCACCGCGAGGTGGCTGCGATGACGAGCGCGACCGGTTCGACCTCGACACCCAAACGCGTGGTGCGGGTGGCGTTGTGGGTGGTGTTCGGGTTGTTCTTCCTGTTCCCGCTCTACGCGATGGCCGACTTCTCCACCCGTGACCTGATCTCGGGTGGGCGCACCCTGGCCGCGTGGGGCAACCTGGTGGCCGACGAGGACCTGTACCGGGCCATCGTGATCTCGCTGCTGCTCGCGGTGTTCACCGTCGTCGCGATGCTGGTGCTGTTGGTGCCCACGATGATCTGGGTACGGTTGCGGGCCAGGTGGGCCCGCCGGATCGTGGAGTTCCTGTGCCTGCTGCCGCTGACGATCCCGGCCCTGGTGATCGTCGTCGGCCTGCGCAACGTGTACCTGTGGGTCACCTATTTCCTCGGCGAATCGGCACTGACGTTGACGTTCGTCTACGTCGTGCTGGTGCTGCCGTTCGCGTACCGCGCCCTCGACGCGGCGCTGGCCGCGATCGATCTGCAGACGGTGTCGGAGGCCGCGCGCTCGCTGGGGGCGGGCTGGTTCACCACGATCACGCGCGTCATCGTCCCCAACATCTGGTCCGGAATCCTCTCGGCCGCCTTCATCTCGATCGCGGTGGTGCTCGGTGAGTACACCATCGCGTCGCTGAGCGGCTTCCAGACCCTGCAGGTGCAGATCGTGCTGATCGGCAAGAGCGACGGCCCCACCTCGGTGGCGGCGTCGCTGGCGGTGCTGCTGCTCGGCTTCGTGTTGTTGTTGGCGCTTGCGGTGCTCACCCGTGGACGCCGCGCACGTCGGACGTTAGGAGATCAGGGGTGAGTGCTCCGGGGAGCGGTGCCGCCAGTGGGGTGGCGGTCGAACTGGTCGACCTCACGCGCAGCTACGGCAACGTCAAGGCGCTGGACGGACTGAGCCTGCGCATCGAACCCGGTGAACTGGTGGCGCTGCTCGGGCCGTCCGGGTGCGGCAAGACCACGGCGCTGCGCATCCTGGCCGGGCTCGACGAGGCGACGTCGGGCACCGTGCTGGTCGACGGGCGCGACGTGAGCTCGGTTCCGGCCAACAAGCGCGACATGGGCATGGTGTTCCAGGCCTACAGCCTGTTCCCGCATCTGACCGTGCTCGACAACGTCGCATTCGGCCTGAAGATGCGCGGAAAGGCCAAGCGGGACAGGCTTTCCACCGCTTCGGACATGCTCGACCTGGTGGGGCTGGGTGCCCACAAGCACAAGTACGCCAACGAGCTTTCCGGCGGTCAGCAGCAGCGTGTCGCGCTGGCCCGCGCGCTCGCGATCGCACCGAGGGTGCTGTTGCTCGACGAGCCGTTGTCGGCGCTCGACGCCAAGGTCCGCGCCCAGTTGCGCGACGAGATCCGACGCGTCCAGCTCGAGGTGGGGACGACGACGTTGTTCGTCACCCACGACCAGGAGGAGGCCCTCGCCGTCGCCGACCGGGTGGGCGTGATGAGCCAGGGCAGGCTCGAGCAGCTCGCGGCGCCCGCCGAGTTGTACGCCAACCCGGCGACCCCGTTCGTCGCGGAGTTCGTCGGGCTGCACAACAAGATTCCCGCCGAGGTGTCCGACGGGAAGGCCCGGGTGCTCGGCACCGCGGTCCCGACCCTGGCCGGTTCCATCAGCGCGGGTGCGGGCACGGCGATGGTGCGTCCGGAATCCGTTGTGGTGCAGGATGATCCGAACGGCACCGCGGCAGTGGCGTCGGTGGCGTTCCTCGGCCCGATCTCGCGGGTGTACGTGAACCTGCCCGGCGGGCCGGTCATCCACGCGCAGCTGCCCAGCTCGCAGGCGCGTGCCTTCGAAGCGGGCCAGGCCGTGAGTGTCGGCATCGAGCCGGCTCCGGTCCTGGTGATCTCCGGCCCTTAGACGTCCTTGACCGGTTCGATGCCCAAATCGCGGTAGCTGACCAGCGCGGCGAACGGCACGTTGCGCCGCGCGAACCGGCCCGCGGCGATGTCGCCGCGATCCACCATCGGGATGACGCCGCTGACGACGGCGCCTGCCGCGGTGACCCGCTCGTAGGCGATCTCGGTGGAGCCGCCGGTGCTGATGACGTCGTCGACCAGCAGGACCCGGGTGCCCGGTTGCAGCCGGGTGCCCTCGATCCACTGCTCACGGCCGCGGGACTTCTGTTCCTTGCGCACCGAGAACCAGGCCTTGCCGGTGACCATCGCGACACCGTGGGCCAGCGGGTCGGCGCCCATCGTCAGGCCGCCGACGGCGTCGTACTCGATGCCCATGGCCTTGGCCAGGTCGGCGACCGC
The DNA here is from genome assembly GCF_001187505.1 of Mycolicibacterium goodii. The sequence continues at coordinate 1,011,496 of NZ_CP012150.1, read as the reverse complement.
CTGGCTGACGATCCTCATGCGCTCACCGGTGTCGATGGCGTACTTGCCGTCGATGTAATCGTGGCTGAGCTGTCCGCTGGCGAGCCGGAACGGCTCCGCACGGTGCTCGTGGCCCCGGGTGCGGATCAGGTCGAAGGCGGCTTGCCAGGTCTCCGGGCGCTCGATCGCAGCAGGCATACCCGCGATCGTATTGCACCGGCACCGCGCAGGCCCTGCCGATATCGGGCAGGCACTCAGGTTTGTGTGGCTCTGGTGGCCAATTCGACTGTCGCCGCGCGTAATTCGTCGTACGAGCGGATCGGGGCGCGGTAGCCCACCCGGGTGTAGGCCACGCCGCGGTCGGTGGACACCCGCAGATCGAGGCCGTAGCGGTCGGCGCCGGTGCACACGGCCTCGGTGGTGTCGGGGTAGCCGCCCAGGGTGCGGGCCATCGCGACAAGTGCGTCGGCGTGGTCGGCGTTCAGATGGGCGATGGCCCCGGCGGCCCGCGGCTGCACCGGGTCCGGTTCGGCCGCGACATACGCCGCACCCGTCGCCGAATCCATCCGTCCGTAGCCGCCCACCCAGCGCACCCGCTGCACGCGCAGCACCCACACCGAGAAGTCGCTGTAGTCGATGTAGTACTAGGCGGCAGCAACGGCGGACAGGTGCGCGGCGCGGGCCGCCGCGAGTTCGGCGCCGCCGGGGCGTTCGGCGACCCCGGCCAGTGTGACGCGGGCACTGGCCAGCGGATCGGATTCGGTGCCGGGCGCGACGATCGCGATGCTGGCGCGCGGATCGTGCGCGAGGTTGCGGCCGTGCTCGGCCATGTTCGACACGCAGAGCACCGGCGCGCCGTCGAGCAGTCCGTAGGTGACGAACGACGCCCACGGATCACCGTCGGCGGTCAGCGTCGCCAGCGTGCCGACGTTCGTCGACGCGGCGATCGTGCGGGCCTCTTCGGCGGCGGACGGCCGGACCACGTCGGGCACCGGCGCCAGCGGCGGGGGAACGGAGGGGGCGTCCCCGGGATCTCCATGATCGCGAACTACCACGCGGGAACCTTACCGACCGACTCGCGGCGCGGTGGGGCCACTCGGTCGGGCGGTGACGCGATCAACCGCCGAGCGCGGCGATCAGATCCTTGATCTGCGCGGTCTCGGCCTCGGTGGCCGGCTCCTCGGCCTCGACGGCCTCGATGAGGTCCTGGCGCACACCGATGCCGTTCGCGGCTTCTGCCGTGCTGAGTTTCGCGCGCAGGCGCGCGACGTAGAGCCGCTGACCCAGCGTCGCACCGGGGCCCTCGGCCGCCGTGGTCATCAGTTCGTCGTAGCGGGTGCGGACACCGCTGAGCGCGACGATCACCGACGGGGTCGCCCGGCTGCGCCTGGCGGCCTCGGCCAGCGACGCCTGCAGCTTGCGCAGACCGCTCAGCACCACCGCGGCGCGTTCGCCGAACTCCGCGTCGCCGACCGGCGGAAGCGCGTCGATCGCGGCGGTGTACATGTGCATCGCCGCATCGGACAGACCAACGATTACCGGTGCTTCACCATCATTCGGTGCGGACTCAGCCACAGATATCCCTCGTCGAAGCGTGCGGATCGCCGGACTCAGGCCCAGCGACAAGATCAGATCGGGGAAAACCTAACCCGGCATCGCCCCTTGTTCAACCGTCAGTTTCCCGGCAAAGCCGCGGGCGCCCGTGAATCGCGTTGCTGCCGACTCATTTCGGTCACCGGGTGTCCCGGGCCCGGGAAGTGGGTACGTTGAGACCGATGGAGGAGCACAACCTGGGCAGCCACGTCGAGGCGGGGATCGTCGAGCATCCGACCGCCGACGACTTCGGTCATGCGCGCACGCTTCCCACCGACCGCAACTGGTTCAAGCACGCGGTGTTCTACGAGGTCCTGGTGCGGGCGTTCTACGACTCCAACGCCGACGGCATCGGCGATCTGCGCGGCCTCACCGACAAACTCGACTACATCAAGTGGCTGGGCGTCGACTGCCTGTGGCTGCCGCCGTTCTACGACTCACCGCTGCGCGACGGCGGCTACGACATCCGCGACTTCTACAAGGTGCTGCCCGAGTTCGGCACGGTCGACGACTTCGTCACGCTGCTCGACGCGGCGCACCGCAGGGGCATCCGCATCATCACCGACCTGGTGATGAACCACACGTCGGATCAGCACGAGTGGTTCCAGGAATCCCGGCGCAACCCCGACGGTCCGTACGGCGACTTCTACGTCTGGAGCGACACCAGCGACAGGTATCCCGACGCGCGGATCATCTTCGTCGACACCGAGGAGTCGAACTGGACGTTCGACCCGGTGCGCAGGCAGTTCTACTGGCACCGGTTCTTCAGCCATCAGCCCGACCTCAACTACGACAACCCGGCCGTGCAGGAAGCCATGCTGGACGTGCTGAGGTTCTGGCTGGATCTGGGCATCGACGGTTTCCGCCTGGACGCGGTGCCGTACCTGTTCGAGCGGGAGGGCACCAACTGCGAGAACCTGCCCGAGACCCACGCGTTCCTCAAGCGGTGCCGCAAGGTGATCGACGACGAGTTCCCGGGCCGGGTGCTGCTGGCCGAGGCCAACCAGTGGCCCGCCGACGTCGTCGAGTACTTCGGTGACCCCGAGACCGGCGGCGACGAATGCCACATGGCGTTCCACTTCCCGTTGATGCCACGGATCTTCATGGCGGTGCGGCGCGAGTCGCGGTTCCCGATCTCGGAGATCCTGGCGCAGACGCCGCCGATCCCCGACACCGCGCAGTGGGGCATCTTCCTGCGCAACCACGACGAACTCACCTTGGAGATGGTCACCGACGAAGAGCGCGACTACATGTACTCCGAGTACGCCAAGGATCCGCGCATGAAGGCCAACGTCGGGATCCGCCGCAGGCTCGCGCCGCTGCTGGAGAACGACCGCAACCAGATCGAGTTGTTCACCGCACTGCTCCTCTCGCTGCCGGGATCACCGGTGCTGTACTACGGTGACGAGATAGGTATGGGGGACATCATCTGGCTCGGCGACCGCGACAGCGTGCGTACGCCCATGCAGTGGACCCCCGACCGCAATGCGGGCTTCTCCAAGGCGAATCCGGGCCGGCTGTACCTGCCGCCCAACCAGGACGCGGTGTACGGCTACCACTCGGTGAACGTCGAGGCGCAACTCGACAGCTCCAGTTCGCTGCTGAACTGGACGCGCAACATGCTGGCCGTGCGCAGCCGCCACGACGCGTTCGCGGTCGGCACGTTCCGCGAGCTGGGCGGCTCGAACCCGTCGGTGCTGGCGTACATCCGGGAGAAAACCGAGGTGACCGAGGACGGTGAGAAGGCCGATGCCGTCCTGTGTGTCAACAACCTGTCCCGTTTCCCGCAGCCCATCGAGCTGAACCTCCAGCAGTGGGCCGGATACATACCCGTCGAGATGAGCGGATACGTCGAGTTCCCGAGTATCGGCCAGCTACCGTACCTGCTCACCCTGCCCGGCCACGGGTTCTACTGGTTCCAGCTCCGTGAGCCCGACCCAGAACCGGGAGCGCAGCAATGAGTGTCGATTTCAAGGACTGGCTGTCCCAGCAGCGTTGGTACGCCGGACGTAACCGTGAATTGGTCTCGGCCACACCGGCCATGGTGGTCCCGTTGCGTGACGGGCTCGAAATCGTGCTGCTGCAGGCGCATTACGCAGAGGGTCCCGACGAGCGTTATCAGGTGGTCGTCGCGACCGCGAGCGGGTCGATCGACGAGTACAGCGCGGTCGCCACGATCGGTGTCGCAGGCGGGCCGACCGCCTACGACGCGCTCTACGACCCCGAGGCCGCGCGATACCTGTTGGGGCTCATCGACGAATCGGCGACCGTCGACAGCGTGCGGTTCGTCCGCGAACCCGACGTCGAACTGCCGCTCGACGCGCCGCCGCGGGTCTTCGGCGTCGAACAGAGCAACACCAGTGTGGTCTTCGGCGAGGACGCCATCTTCAAACTCTTCCGGCGCATCACGCCGGGGGTGAACCCGGACATCGAACTCAACCGGGTGCTGGCCCGCGCCGGTAACCCGCACGTCGCCAAGCTCCTCGGCTCGTTCGAAGCCGAATGGGACGGTGAGCCTTACGCTTTGGGCATGGTCACCGAGTTCGCCGCGAACTCCGCCGAAGGCTGGGACATGGCCACCACGAGTACCCGGGACCTGTTCGCCGAGGGCGACCTGTACGCCGAGGAGGTGGGCGGCGACTTCGCCGGTGAGGCCTACCGCCTCGGTGAGGCCGTCGCGTCGGTGCACGCATGCCTGGCGGCAGAACTGGGTACCGAGGAGGCGCCGTTCCCCGCGGACGTCATGGCGCAGCGCCTGGAAGCCGCCGTGGACGTGGTTCCTCAACTGCGCGAACATGTTCGGCAGGTCGAGGAGCGCTATCACAAGCTCGAGGGTGCCACGATGACCGTGCAACGCGTGCACGGCGATCTGCACCTGGGGCAGGTGTTGCGCACACCGAGAGGCTGGCTGCTGATCGACTTCGAGGGCGAACCCGGCCAGCCGCTCGACGAGCGTCGGCGCCCGGACACGCCCGTGCGTGATGTCGCGGGCATCCTGCGGTCGTTCGAGTACGCGGCACATCAGCGTCTGGTCGATCAGGCCGGTGACGACGACGACCGCGCACGCCAACTCGCGGCGCGGGCCCGGGAATGGGTGACCCGCAACTGCGCGTCGTTCTGCGACGGGTACGCCGCCGAGGCGGGTACCGATCCACGCGGCAACCCCGACCTGTTGGCGGCCTACGAACTGGACAAGGTGGTGTACGAGGCTGCCTACGAGGCGCGGCACCGCCCGAGTTGGCTGCCGATCCCGCTCGGGTCGATCGCGCGCCTGCTGGAGTAAGTCCGCCGAGCAGTAGTCCGCCGAGCAGACACAAAACTGCCCAATTTCATTGGAAAAACGACAGTTTTGCGTCTGCTCGGCATAAGGAACTAGAGCGTGACGATCTGGTAGGTGTCGAGCTGACGGGCCAGGGTGTGCAGCTGATCCTGCGACGATCCGAGGGTGTGCTCGATCGCGGTGAGGCGCGCCGCGTAGTGGCCGACCGGGTACTCGGCGGTGATACCGATACCGCCGTGCATCTGGATCGACTCCTGCGCGATGTGCCTGCCGGAGCGGCCGATCTGCAGCTTGGCCCGCGCGGCCTTCACCGGGTCGAACTCGCCGTCGGCGATCGACATCGACGCGTACATCGCCATGCTGCGTGCCAGCTCGAGTGACACGTACATATCGGCCGCGCGCTGGGTGAGGGTCTGGAACTTGCTCAACGTGACGCCGAACTGCTTGCGGGACTTGAGATAGTCCGTGGTGAGCCGCAGTGCCTCCTCCATCGCGCCGAGCGCCTCGGCGGCCAGGCCCGCCGAGATGCGCACCAGTGCGCGCGAGATGGTCTCCGAGGCGTCGGTGGCGTCACCGAGCGGTTCGGCCGCGGCGGCGCTGAACTCGATCTGCGCGCCCCGTGCCCCGTCGAACGTGCGGAACGGCCTGACCGACACGCCGGCCGCGTCGGCCTCGACCAGGAACAGACCCACCCCACCGTCGGGCAGTGCGGCGCTGACCACCAGCGTGTTGGCGGCGTCGCCGGCCAGCACCGGGTTCTTGATGCCGTTGAGCGTCCAGGCATCCCCGTCGCGCGTCGCCGTCACGGTCGGGGTGGCCGCGGCGTCACGCACGCCGGGTTCGAAGTGTGCGAACGCGAGGATCCGCTGCCCCGCGGCCACCTCGTCGAGCAGCGCGCGCTGCGCGTCGGTGCCGCGCTCGGCAATGATCGCGCCCGGCGCCAGCGCCCCGTGCAGCACCGGTTCCGGCGCCAGCCTGCGACCGATCTCGTGGAGCACCACCATGATCTCGAGCTGACCGCCGGAATCCTCGTCGAATCCCAGTCCGAGGATGCCGATCTCGGCGAGCTGATGCCAAACCTCGGGCTGGTAGCCGGGGTCGGCCCCGATCACCTTGTTGCGGGTCTCGGTGTCATAGCTGGAGAGCAGGTCACGGGTGGTGTCGGCGAGCAGGGTCTGCTCTTCGGTCAACTGAAAGTCCATGGCTCAACTCACAATCCGAGAATGGTCGACGCGATGATGGTGCGCTGAACCTCGTTGCTGCCGCCGTAGATCGAGGTCTTGCGGTAGTTGAGGTACTGCGGTGCGGTCAGCTGGGCCCACTCCGGGGAGGCGATGCCATCGGCCTGGTACGGCAGCGCGTCGGCGCCCGCCACCTCGACCAGCAGCTCGGTCGCGAGCTGCTGCAGCTGCGTGCCGCGCAGCTTGAGCACCGACGACGCCGGGTTGGGCTTGCCGTCGGAGGAATCCGACGTCACGCGCATCTGCGTGAGTTCGAGGGCCAGCACGTCGTTCTCGGCCTCGGCCAGCCGCGCGGCGAACAGCGGATCGTTGAGCAGACCGTTGGCGGCCGCGCGCTCCTTGGCCTGTGCCAGGCGCACCTTGGTGCGGGCGACCCCGGTGATGCCGGTGCGCTCGTTGCCGAGGAGGAACTTGGCGTAGGTCCATCCCTGGTTCTCCTCGCCGACGAGCTGATCGGCGGGTACCCGCACATCCTCGAAGAACACCTCGTTGACCTCGACGCTGCCGTCGACGAGCTTGATCGGGCGCATCGTGATGCCCGGGGTGTCCAGGTCGATCAGCAGCATCGAGATGCCGGCCTGACGCTTGGGCGCCTGCGGATCGGTGCGCACCAGGCAGAAGATCCAGTCGGCGTACTGGCCCAGCGTGGTCCAGGTCTTCTGCCCGTTGACCACGTAGGTGTCGCCGTCCCGGATTGCGGTGGTGCGCAGCGACGCGAGATCGGAGCCGGCCTCGGGCTCGGAGAAACCCTGGCACCAGAAGATGTCCAGCGCCGCCGTGGGCGGCAGATAGCGCTCCTTCATCTGCTGCGAGCCGAACTCGGCGATCACCGGCCCGATCATCTTGGCGTTGAAGGTCAGCGGCTCGGGAACGCAGGCCAGCTGCATCTCGTCGAGCCAGATCTGATGCTGGGTGGGCGTCCAGTCCTTGCCGCCCCACTCGACGGGCCAGTGGGGTACCGCCAGGCCGTGCTTGTGCAGGATCTTGTGGGTCGTGACGATGTCGTCCTTGAGGAGTTCGCCGCCCTTGGCGTGCCGTGCGCGGATGTCCTCCGGGATCTCGGTCCGGTAGAAGGTGCGCAGTTCGTCGCGGAACGCGGCTTCCTCCGGTGTGAGCGCCAGTTGCATGACTGTCTCCCTACTCGGTGATCTGGTTTCACACTAAACCACCCGGTTGGTTGGTCGGTTATCGGACCAGACGACGCAGCAGTGCGGATGCGACGACGACACCGAGCACCGCAGCGACCACCAACACGGTGATGTCCAGTGCCCAATTCGTGGGAGTGCCGATCAACAGCCCGCGCAGGGCGTTGACCTCGTAGCTCAACGGGTTCACCGCCGACAACCAGCGCAGCCACGTCGGCATGATGTCCACCGGGTACAGCGCGTTCGAGGCGAAGAACAGCGGCATCGTGATGGCCTGCCCGATACCCATGAGCCGGTCCCGTTTGCGCACCAGGCCGGCCAGCGTCATCGACAGGCACGCGAAGAACGCCGCGCCGAGCACCACCACGCCCATGGCGGCGAGGATGCGCAACGGATTGAGGGTCAGTGCGATGCCCATCAGGTACGCCAGCGCGACCACACCGATGACCTGCACCACCGACCGGACGCCCGCCGCGAACGCCTTGCCGCTGACCAGCGCCGACGCGGGTGCCGGGGTGACCATCAGCTTGGCGAGGATGCCCGCGTCCCGGTCCCAGATGATCTGGATGCCGTAGAAGATCGAGATGAACAGGGCCGACTGCGCGATGATGCCGGGCGCGAGGAACGCCAGATACGGAACGCCGCCGGTATCGACGACATGCAGCCGGCTGAACGTCTGCCCGAAGATCAGCAGCCACAGCGCGGGCTGGACCATCCGGGTGAACAACTCCGTGCGGTCGTGGCGCAGCTTCTGCAGTTCGACGAGCGCGAACGCGCCCATCCGCAGCGCGACCGCGCGCACCCGGCGCAGTCCGCGCGGCGCGAGTACCAGCTCAACTGACACGGCGCACCGTCCTTCTGGTGGCGCGGACCTCACGCAGACCGGACCGGCGCGGATCGGCGCCGCCCTCGAGGTCGGACCCGGCGTAGTGCCGGAAGACGTCTTCGAGGGTGGTCTCGGAGTCCGGTGACGCGTCGGTCTCCGTCGCGACGGTGGCCTTCAGTTCGGCGGGGGACCCGACGGCCCGCAACCGGCCGTGGTGCATGAGTGCGACGCGGTCGCACAACGCGTCGGCCTCGCCCATGTAGTGCGTGGTGAGCAGCACCGTCATGCCGAACTCGGCCTGCATGTGGCGAACCTGGGTCCACACGCTGTCGCGCGCAATGGGGTCGAGGCCGACGGTCGGCTCGTCGAGGATCAGCAGCAGCGGCCGGTTCACCAGTGCCTGTGCCAGCTCGAGCCGGCGCACCATGCCGCCCGAGTAGGTGCCCGCGACGGTATCGGCGACGTCGAGCAGCTGCATCGATTCGAGCGCGGCCGCCACCCGCTGCGCGCGCTGTGCGCGCGGCACGTCGTACAGCCGCGCGAACAACTCGACGTTCTGTCTGCCGGTCAGCGCGGCCTCGATCGAGAGCTGCTGGGGCACATAGCCGATGTTGTGCCGGATGTCCATGGTGTGGTCGCGGGTGTCGAGCCCGAAGATCCGTACCCGGCCCTGCTGCACCGGCGTCAGCGTGGTGAGCACACGCACCGCGGTGGTCTTGCCTGCGCCGTTGGGCCCGAGCAGGCCGAGGGTCTCGCCCGCGCGCACCCGCAGCGTCAGGTCCTCGACCGCGGTGAACTGCCCGTAGCGGTGGGTCAACCCTTCGCAGTCGATGGCGGGCGGTTGATCGGTCAGGGCGTGATCGGTCATGAGTCCCTTTCCCGCAACAGCCGGGTGAGCTCGGCCATCACGTCCAAACCTTTTGCCAGATCCTCGATCTGGGAATCGTCGAGTTGCGCCAGGACCGCAGACAGCGCGGCCCGCCTGGCGGCGCGGGATTCATCGGCGATGCGCTGTGCCTGCGGCGTGAGGCGCAGGCGGGCGACCCGCCGGTCCGACTCGTCGACGGTCTTGACCAGCAGACCGTCGGCGACCAGGCGTGACACCAGTGTCGACGCGGTGTTGGGCACCAGGCTCAGTTCGGTCGCCGACTCCCGCACCGAGATGCCGGGGTTGCGGGCGACGAGGCGCAGCAGCTCGCCCTGTGACTGGGTCAGCCCGGCGGTGTCGAACCCGCCGCCGGTGGCGCGGCGCAGTTGCCTGCGGAACCGGCCGACGACGCCGAACAGGTCGCTGGTCAGATCGCGGTCGACGGGTCGCCTGGTTCCGGTCACCCGCCCAGAATACCTCTGTGACAGAGGCATTACGGCGTAGTGCCGCGCGGGTGGGAACGGTGCTGGCTGGGCAAACGCTGAATCAGGCAGCAGCCGTGGCCGCAGGGTAGTTGCCGCCGCTCTTCGGCTCCTACCCCCGGCCCGCCCGGCCGGTGGCACTAAGCAGTGACTCGGCGCCTACTAGGGCGGCCACGGCTGCTGCCTGGAAAATTACCATATTTCCTGGTACGACCCGCGATTTTGGGCCCGCGAGCAACTTACGAGCACGTCAATCGTGATGTGCCTGCAAAACCAGCAGCCCACGCGACTCCACCGTGACACGGGCACCCGCATCGAGCGGCTCGGTGTTGCAGTCGGCCGCGGTGTTGATCACCTCGACCCACCGCTCGGCGAAATCCGACGACGGCAGGACGAACTCGATCGGCTCGTGGTGGGCGTTGAAACACATGTAGAACGAGTCGTCGACGACCCGCTGCCCACGCTCGTCGCGGTCAGGGATGCCCTGCCCGTTGAGATACACCGCCATCGACTTGGCGTAGCCGGCATCCCAGTCCTCGTCGGTCATCTCCGACCCGTCGGGCGCGTACCAGCCGATGTCGGGCAGGCGCGGCTCGCCGGGGCGCCGGACGGGTCTGCCGTTGAAGAAGCGCCTGCGCCGGAACACCGGGTGCGCGGCGCGCAACGCCGACACCTTCTGGGTGAACTCAAGCAGCTCGGTGTCCGCGTCGGCCCAGTCGATCCAGGACAGCTCACTGTCCTGGCAGTAGACGTTGTTGTTGCCCTGCTGGGTACGGCCCAGTTCGTCGCCGTGCGCGAGCATCGGAACACCTTGGGAGAGCAGCAGAGTCGTGATGAAGTTACGCTGCTGACGGGCCCGCAGCGCATTGACCTCTTTGTCGTCGGTCGGCCCCTCGGCGCCACAGTTCCACGACCGGTTGTGGCTCTCGCCGTCGTTGTTGTCCTCGCCGTTGGCCTCGTTGTGTTTCTCGTTGTAGGACACCAGGTCCCGCAGCGTGAAGCCATCGTGGGCGATGACGAAGTTGATCGATGCGAACGGGCGCCTGCCGGTCTGCTCGTACAGGTCGGCCGAACCGGTCAGCCGCGACGCGAATTCGTCGAGGGTCGCCGGCTCGCCGCGCCAGTAGTCGCGAACGGTGTCGCGGTACTTGCCGTTCCACTCGGTCCACAGCGGCGGGAAGTTGCCCACCTGGTAGCCGCCCGGGCCGACGTCCCACGGTTCGGCGATCAACTTGACCTGGCTGACGATCGGATCCTGTTGCACGAGTTCGAAGAACGTCGCCAGGCGGTCGACGTCGTAGAACTCACGGGCCAGCGTCGAGGCCAGGTCGAACCGGAAACCGTCGACATGCATCTCGATCACCCAGTAGCGCAGCGAGTCCATGATCAGCTGCAGGGCGTGCGGATGCCCGACGTTGAGGCTGTTGCCGGTGCCGGTGTAGTCCATGTAGTACCGCTTGTCGTCGTCGACGAGGCGGTAGTAGGCCGCATTGTCGATGCCGCGGAACGACAGCGTCGGACCCATGTGGTTGCCCTCGGCGGTGTGGTTGTAGACCACGTCGAGGATCACCTCGATACCGGCCTCGTGCAGCGTGCGGACCATAGCCTTGAACTCCTGCACCTGCCCGCCCGGGTTGGGGCTGGAGCTGTACTTCGAATCCGGTGCGAGGAATCCGATCGTGTTGTAACCCCAGTAGTTCGACAGCCCCTTGTCGACGAGCGTCGAATCGTTGACGAAATGGTGCACCGGCATCAACTCGAGCGCGTTGACCCCGAGCGCCTTGAGATGCTCGATGATCGCCGGGTGCGCGACCGCGGAGTACGTGCCGCGGATGTTCTCCGGGATGTCGGGATGCGTCTGGGTCAGGCCTTTGACGTGGGCCTCGTAGATCACGGTGTCCGGGTAGTCGTGGCTCGGCGGGCGGTCGACTCCCCAGTCGAAGTAGGGGTTGATCACCACGGCCTTGGGCATGTTGGCCGCCGAATCCTCGTCGTTGCGGCTGTCCGGATCGCCGAAGTTGTACGAGAACAGCGGCTGACCCCAGATGAACTGCCCGTCGATGGCCTTCGCGTACGGGTCGAGCACGAGCTTGTTGGCATTGCACCGGTGGCCCGCGGCCGGATCGTAGGGTCCGTGCACGCGGAAGCCGTAGCGCTGGCCCGGCTCGATGTTGGGGATGAAACCGTGCCACACGAAGCCGTCGACCTCGGGCAGCGTGATGCGGGTTTCGCGAAGCCCGTCGCCGTCGTCGTCGAACAGGCACAACTCGACCCGCTCGGCGACCTCGCTGAACAACGCGAAGTTGGTGCCGGAGCCGTCGTAGGTGGCGCCCAACGGGTATGCCTTGCCGCGCCAGATCTCCAAACCGGTTTCGGTAACTCTCGGGTCCACGGTTCGACCTTACGGCGCTCGGCGCGGCGGCGTCGGACAATGCCAAGCGTCGGTGCCCTGGCGGCCGGGGGGCGGCCGGGGATCGGGCGCGCCGACCCGCGGTGAGCAGCGGGATCACCGATCTCCGCAGGTTAAACCTTTCCCGGGTGTCGGGATCATCACCCGATCATCACCCGATCGTCACTCCGGCAGAACGCAATTGGTCGATCGCGGCGGTCGTGCTCTCGGGTGCGACACCGGCCGTGAGCCCGGTGAGCACACGGGTGGCGAAACCGGCTTCCGCGGCGTCGGCCGCCGTGGCGGCCACGCAGTAGTCGGTGGCGATGCCGACGACGTCGACCGTGTCGACGTCGCGGTCACGCAGCCAGTCGGCCAGCGTAGTCCCGGATTCGTCGGTGCCCTCGAAGCCGCTGTAGGCCGCCGAGTAGTGGCCCTTGCGGAACACCGCCTCCACCGGGCCTGGGTCGAAATCCGGGTGGAACTCGCTGCCCGGGGTGTCGGCCACGCAGTGGCGTGGCCACGACACCCGGTAGTCGGGGGTGTCGGAGAAGTGCTCACCGGGGTCGATGTGGAAATCCATTGTGGCGACCACATGGTCGTAACCATGATCACCGGCCAGCAGTTCGGTGATCGCGCGGGCCACCGCCGCGCCACCGGTGACCGCCAACGAGCCGCCCTCGCAGAAATCGTTCTGGACGTCGACGACAATCAGTGCACGCATGCCTCGACGGTAACGGGTCAGCGGGAAAAGCGGGTGGTCTCCGACAGGCCGACGCGCGGGATGCGCACGCCGTTGACGGCCGCGGTGTCGTCGGCGTAGCCGAAGGAGATGCCCATCAGCAGTTTTCGCCCGTCGACACCGAGTTCGGCACGCACGGTGTCGGCGTAGAAGCTCAGCAGTGCCTGCGGGCACGACGCGATGCCGTACGCGGTCATGGCGAGCATCAGCGTCTGCGCGTAGATCCCCATGTCGGCCGCGATGCGGGCTTCGGTGTTGTTGGGCGCGAACAACATCGCGACGTGCGGTGCACCGTAGAACCGCAGGCTGGCGGTGTTGTATCCGTGCAGCAGATCGGTCTCACCACGCGCGATGCCCAGCGCGGCGTAGAGGCGGGCACCGAAATCGGCGCGCCGGTTCTGCAGCGCGCCGTCGAAGAGGCCCTCGCGATACGGGAAATCCACCGAGACGCGGTCCTCGGCGTGCGCGGCGACCAGGGCGTCGGCCAGGCGGTCGCGCGCGGGGCCGCTGACCACCTCGACGTGCCATGGCTGCGTGTTGGAGTTCGACGGCGCGTGGCCCGCCAGTTCGAACACCGCGCGCATGGTCTCCTCGGGCACCTCGTCGGGCCGGAACGCGCGGATGGCGCGTCGGCCTCGGATCAACCGGTCGGCGGTTTCGGCCAGGTCAGCGGTGGGCAGGGACATGCGAAACCCTTTCAAGTACACGTTTGCGTTTACATCCGGGACCCTAGCGTGTCCGCCGCGGAAAGTAAACGCAAACGTATACTGACGGCGTGACCAAACCGCGCGGTCGTGGAGGCCGGGAACGCATCATCGCGGCCGCCGCCGCGCTGTTCGAGGCGCAGGGCATCACCGCGACCACGATGGAACAGATCGCCGCCGAGGCGCCGGTGTCCAAACGCACGCTGTACGCACACTTCCCGGCCAAGGACGACCTTGTGGTGACCTACCTGCAGTACGTCTACGAATCCGGGCTGACCGTGGAGAGCGCCCTCTACGACGCGAGAGTGCCTGCCCGCGAACGTATCCTGGCGATGTTCACGGTGCCGACGCGCGGCGACGGCCCGGTGCGCGGCTGCCCGTTCGTCGCCGCGGCCACCGAGTTTCCCGATCCGGACAGCCCGGCGCACGCCTACACCCGGGAACGCAAGCAGGCCTTCACCATTCGTATCGCCGAGTTGCTCACCGAGCTGGGGGCCGAGGACCCGCAGCCGCTGGCCGAGCAGCTCGCGATCCTCACCGACGGGGTCGCCAGCCGCTCCATGGTGTTCAACGACGCGCGCCGCGGCGACGCGGGGCGCGCTGCGGCGCAGGCGCTGCTCACCGCCGCCGGGCTCTAACCGCCAAAAAGCAGATACAGACCCGTGAAGGTGTAGCCGACCATCACCAGCATCATCGCGAGCTGCCCGGTGAGCTGATGGCGATCCGGCAGCAGTCGCAGGGCCCGATCGTGCGCGGCGATCACGCCCGCCACGTGGCCCGCGAGCACGGAACCGACCTTGAGCGTCGCCAACACCGCCGGGTGCGTCGACAGGACGTAGTACACCTGCGCGTCGTGCAGGCCGAGCAGCAGGTGGACCGCCTGCTGCCCGCGCTCGACGAGGTAGGTCAGATAGTGCGCGAAGACGTAGCCGATGACGATCGGGATCAACGAGTGGGCCATCCTGCCGGGAAGTTCGCGTCGGAGTCGACGGTCCACGCCGCCGGTCGCGCGGGCCGCGGCCCAGAACGTGCCGGCCACGACCGCGACGAACACCGCCAGCCCCGCGGTGCGGATCAGCGTCGCGCCCGGCGCCGACCCCGAATGGGCGTCGACGAAGTTGCGCCACTGCGGCATCGCCGAGAAGCTGTCGAACGCCGTCGATCCGAGCAGCACCGCGAGGACCGCCACCACGCCCGGCCGCACCGGCAGCGAGGGCAGATGGTCGAACGGATTGCCGAGTACGATGCGCCCGGCGTGCCTGCGCAACGGCGACAGCCGGGACGCGACCACGCTGTACACCTCGAACGGGTCGGCATTCGCCAGCCACCGCTCACCGCAGCACACCGCGCCGGCCAGCGTCACCGCGAGGTAGATCAACAGCCAGTTGCGAATGGCCGCAAGCGATCCCGGGTCCGCGCTGGCCAGTTCCAGCCACACGAACGCGAACAGGCCCGCGGCCGCGGGCCAGTAGCCCAGCCTTCTCGGGTAGCGCACCGGTGCGCGGCGGACCACCGCACGCACCGGTCGCAGCAGCGTGCGCACCGGCGAGAGCACCCGCCACACCGGCCCGATCAGCAGCGACAGCGCGACCAGGCCCACCCACAGCAGGACGTAGAACACCCCGGGCAGCGGATTCGTCGCATCCTGCGGTCCGGCGAACGCCGCGACCCCGACCCACCCGGTGAACGCCAGCGCGAACAGGCCGACGCAGCACCGGGTGACCGGGGCGTCCACCACCGTGGTCACCCACGCGGGCAGCGGCCACCCGGGCTTGTCCGGGTCGAACCGCGGCTTGCGCCACGCGAAGGCCACCACGGCGAACGTGAACGTCAACGTCCAGGCCGCGCCGATCAGCGCGTAGGTGTACGGGATCGGAAGATCGGTCGAACCGCCCAAGCCATGGGCCAGCAGGGTGGTTCGGTCCGAAGTCACTGCTGCACTTGCACGCTGGCGATCACGCGGTTGAGCTGGTGCAGTTCGATGTCGACGGTGCCTGGCACGTCGACGGTGAACTGGAACTGCTGGCCGTTACGCGCCTCGATGGGGAAGTTGTGCTCGGGGTTGGAGTGCACGTGGAGTTCGTCGGCGGCATCGCTGTTGACCCGCACCACGATCGGATCCCCGACCTTGCCCTGCACCTGCTCGTTGGTCGGCGTCACCTCGCCGCCCTTGATCGTCACGTCGATCACCAGCCGGCTGGGCGCCTGCTGCTGATCGGTCATGTCCGACGGGCTGACGGTCGACTGGCTGGGACTCGCGGGGGCCGCCGAGCCCTGTTCGTCGGAGCCGTCGGAGCCGCAGCCCGCGGTGACCACCGCGAGTGCGAGTGTCATGGCCGAGGTCAAAACGATCAAACTGCGTTTACGGTTCGTCACGGTGAGTCATCTTCGCTTGCAACGTCCTCGGGTTCACTGTGAGCCCCATCTCCCGGTGTGGCCTTGCGTCGGCGGTCACGCATCGCGATGTACACCACGACACCCGCCACCACGATTGCCGGTGCGAACGCGGGCAGCGCCAGCAGCAACGTGTGGTCGGCCTGGTAGGTGACGAGGTCGGCGGTCATCTGCGGCGTCACGTCTGCGGCTGCACCGGTCGCGGCTCGTCGGCCGTACTGCCCGCCGCCAGCTCACGGGAGTTCACCCGGCCCGCACCCCACGACAGCGCGGCGATCAGGATCAGGGTGCAGGCCAGGACCACCAGCGAAGCCGCCCCGAACAACCACGAAGGGTGATCGAGGTTGCGCTCACGCTGCAGGATCGTGATCTCCGGCACGAATTCCCGGGTGCTGACGGCCTCGGCGGGCTGCGCCTCGGCGCCGATTCCCGGGTCGGCAGGCAGGTAGATCGGAACGCCCGCCATGATGGTGCCGTCCTGCACGCGCAGCAGCGTCTTCCAGTCGCCGGACACCGGGACGGGCCGGGTGGTGCGGTAGTGACCGGGACCGAGTTGCTCGAGGCGGTTCACGATCAGCCCGCGCCGGTTGTCCAGCCCACCCTGCCAGGACAGGATCGACACCCATTCCGGGTCCGCGCCGACCAGGTCGGCCGGGGTGATCCGGACGTCGGCGTCGACCATGCGCTGCCCACCCGCCGCCGGTGCGTCGGTGAGTGCGATTGTGGCGGTGGCGTTCTCGGGCACCTCGATGCGCAGACCGTTGGCGACGGCACCGCCGATCGCCAGCACCGTGGCCACCACGATCGAGATGCCGACGGCCGGGCGCGGCAGCCGCCTGCTGGTGAGCACCAGCGCCAGCAGTGCACCGCACAGGCCCATACCGATGGCGACCGGGACCGCCATGGCCAGTGCCTCGCCCCACATGCTCGTCGGCCACGGGTACTCGTACATCGCGCGGATCCACAGCGATTCCAACCACAGCCCCACCGTCGCCACCCCGAGACCGCTGACCGCACCGAAGATCAAGGGCTGCTTGACAAGTGGTGTCAGCGCCACCAACTCGACCACCAGGGCGGGGCCGAGATACAGCGCCCACCAACTCAGCGGTGCGCCGAGCACCGGGCCGACCACCACCGCGACCGCACCGCGCAGCACGATCGCCAGCGCCGCGGCGATCAGGGCCCCGCCCGGGCCGAGCACCAGGCGCGCGGCCACCGCGGCCAGCGCGGCCGCCCCGGCGATCATCATGGGTTGCAGCACCAGGCGGAACTGCTCGACCCCGAAGTCGTACTCGATCTGGAACACCGACAGCCCGACGAACAGACCGCCGAACGACAGATACCGCAGGAAGATGTTGAACCTGGAGTCCTCCTTGATGTCCTGGACGCCGGTGCGCCCCATGGCGACCCGGCCCTCGTGTTCGAGCAGCAGCACCGCGATCAACGACAACCCGGCACCGCCGATCAGCATCAGATGCGTTGGGCCCCAGAGGGTCACGTCCTGGCCGAAGATGCGGTGCCAGATGTCGTCGAGCGGGAAACCGATCAGCGCGTACAGGCCGCACAGCGCCATCAGCACGCCGCCGACGGGTGCGTACCAGGTGCGGGTGATCCGGATCGCCGCGGGCCCCGGCTTCTCGTAGGGCAGGACGATCGCCATGACACCGGCGATGAAGAGCAGAAACAGGCCGATGAGGATGAAGTAGTGCGCCGGGTTGGCGAGCGGACCCTCGTCGCGGCCCTTGCCGATATGCAGGCTCACGTCCCAGATGAAACCGAACAGCGCGCAGATGATGGTCGAGGTGAACAGGAAGATCTGCAGGGCCACCCACGGCGGGCGGTGGAATTTACGCCCGAGTCGTTCGGCGAAGGTGTTGAGCCACGTGATGCGTCGTTGCCGGTGCAGGTAACCGATCCACAGCAGCGCAACCGTGATGACCGTCGCGACCGCCGACAGGCCGATCACCTGGTCGAGGGCGGCGCCGCCGCCCTCGGTCCCCGGCGCGGCCACCAGCGACAACTTCGTTGAGCCCACCATGAGTCCACCCGATGTCGGAGTAACTGTCCGTCGGTGATGTTGCCACAACTCGTCGGTCCGAAACCCGGGTTCCTTTACGTTCTGCTCAGTTCTGTCAACTCCACGGTGTGCGCGGGCGGTCCTGACGCCGCCCGTCGACGACGACGTCGACGCGTTCGTCGAAGAAGCAGATCCGGTCGCGCACCGGTGCGGCGTCGTGCAGCGGTTCGTGATAGGTCCATGCGATGTCGGCGGGGCCGTCGGGCACCGAGTAATAGCTCGCGCGTCCCTTGTAGGCGCAGAAGGTGACGGTCTCGCTCAGGTCGAGCGGTGTCACGACGTCGTCATAGGGCAGATAGAAACGCGTGGGCAGGCCGGTCTCGAACAGCAGCATGGGCCGCGTCGACTCGGCCAGCACACGGCCGTCGAGCTCGATGCGCACATGGCGACAACTGCGCAGGATGTCGATCCGGTGGAACGGGTCGTGCGGGTGGGCGACGACGGGTTCGTCCTCCTCACGCCATTCGAACGAGTCGAAGTCGAGTATCACGAAATCCGCGAGATCGGGATCGTCGGGGGTGAACGCCGCCGCCGGGCCGTTCTCACCACCGGCCATGACGTCGAACCCGGTTCCCGGGCAGGTGTGCGCGGTGAACGGGACGGACGGATCGAGGAAGCCGGGGATCTCGTCGTCGCCGTATTCGCCGCCCGCGGGAACCAGTTGCGCCGACACCGCCGCGCGCGGAACCGCGTACGTCGGGACGATCCGGCGCGGTTCCCAGACGAGCACCGCATCGCAGGTGTCGACGACCGGTTCACCGCCAAGGCAAGCGCGAATCCGCTTGGCAGTCGGCTGATATCGCAGGGAATCGAGGTTGGAGGCGAACAGATCCGCCATTTTGACTGCCATGTCCTCATTATCGACGGCACGCCGCGATCGGGAGGGCGCTCGGAGAAGGCGGCCCGGTGCGAACGGGCATCAGCCCCCGCCGGAGGGGGACAAGTCCGACGGGGGCTGACGGTTTCTGGGCGGCGCAGGCCTACTCCACGTCGACTACTTCACGTCGACGTAGACGGTCTTCTGCGTGACGCCGGTGTTGAGGCTGTCGGTACGGGTGAAGTTCGTCCCCGGGCGGACGGCCACGACGACGGCCTCGTCGATCGGGTTCGCACCGATCCGGTTGACGATGACGTGGTAGCCCTGCCGCTGCAACTGGCTGATGGTCTGCTGGGCGTTGCTGGGGCCGCTGGGGGCTGCTTGGCTGGGAGCCGCGAGGCCGATCAGGGTCGCCGCCAGGCCACTGGCTGCCACCGTCGCAACACCGAACCTCTTCGCTGTCTTTCGCACTTTGGTGATCCTGTTCTTCTAGGCTTGGGGGATCTCTGTTATGTATGGGTAAACCTGCAGCTCAGCGATTTAATTTCAGCTGGCAGTAATTGATTGACGAGTGACAGGATTTGTGTGGAACCCCAGCGGATCGCGGCGCTGCGGCTGCGCCAGCGCGACGGAATCACGTGCGGACCGACGGTCGCGGTGGTCGCCGGTGTGATGCTCGACCCTGCACAGCGGGAGAAGTTGCTGGGGTCACACGGCAGCCAATGGTTCAGCGCCGAGCAGGCGCGGGTGCACGCCGATATCAACGCGATCTGGCCCCGGCGTCTTGGCACCACACCCGCGGGAATGGCACGGGCACTGGGTGAGCACAGTGCCTCGGCCGGCTTCGGCTACCGCTGGCGGACCTTCCGCGGTGCGTCGGATCCGCTGACGGATGTGCTGGGCGCCGCGGCCCGGGGATTACCGGTGGCGATGCTGGTGGGGGCGCGGGGCATCCCGCGGCACTGGGTGTTGATCGTGGGTGTGGCGGGGGAGCGGATGCAGTGCTACGAACCGTCCTCGGGACGGGTGGTGGGAGTTCCGGTGGACGACATCCGCGGCGCGCGGTTGACCGGCGTCGGTTTTCGCCGGCCGTTCGCGTTCGTGGTGCCGGACCGGTGAGCGTGCGTGAAATGCCGAGCCGACACCGCATCCGGCGGACCGCACGCCGATCCCGGCCAGTTCAGTCGGCCAGTTCAGTCGACGATGTCCTGCAGCTGCGTCCGCCGCTTCTCGAGCGCCTCGAATCGGGCCAGCACTTCGGCCTGGAGCACGGCTACCGCGGGATCGGAGGCACGCCGCGGTCGGGGCAGCTCGACGTCGATGACCTCGTGGATGTAACCGCCCGGGGCGAGTACCACGATGCGGTCCGACAGTTGAACGGCCTCGGTGACATCGTGCGTGACGAACATGACCGTGCGGCGGGATTCCAGCCAGATGCGCTCCAGGTGCTCGCGCAGCGTGCGCGAGGTCATCGCGTCCAGGTGGCTGAACGGTTCGTCCATCAGCAGCACGTCCGGTTCGACGGCGAAAGCCCTGGCGATGCCGATGCGTTGCTGTTGTCCACCGGACAGCTGAGCGGGGAACCGATCGGCGCAGTGGCTCAGCCCGACCAGGTCGAGGTAGTGCTCGGCGCGCTCCTGCCACCCGGTGCGTTCGTGCTGGACGAACCCGAGGTTGGCCATGACGGTCCGCCACGGCAGCAGGCGTGGGTCCTGGAACACGTACCCCACCCGCGCGTCGCGGGACCCTTCGCGCAGACGAACACTGCCCGAGGTGTGCGGTTCTATGCCGGAGACGATGTTCAGCAGAGTCGTCTTACCGCTGCCCGACGGGCCGACCACGGAGACGAAGGTCTCTCCGGAGATGGTCAGGTCGATACCGTCGATGACGCGGGTGACGGCGCCGTGCCGGTCGGTGAATTCTTTGACCAGTTCCTGGATTTCGATGGATGCCATGATGTCTCGCTCTCGTGGTCAGGCGTTGCGCCAGCGGGTGGTGAAACGTTCGATGGGGCCGAGGATGAGCAGGTCGGCGACGACCAGGAGCAGGATGAACACCAGCACCCATGCCAGGAAGCCGTCGAGTTGGTTGGCGTCGTACCAGTAGCGGGCCCGCCAGCCGACGCCGGAGGTGGAGCCGAACCATTCGGCCAGCAGCAGCCCGTTCCAGGCGCTCATGATCGCGAATCGCACTGCCGCCACGGCGGACCCGGCGACCGCCGGTGCCACGATCTCGCGAAGCACCCGGGCGCGGGACACGCCGAACGAACGCGCCATGAGCACCAACTCGACGGGCACGGCACGGGTGGCCTTCGCGATGTTGACGATGACGAACGGCAACCCGGACAGGAACACGGTGACCACGGGGGTGAGCCAGCCGAAACCGAACCACATCGTGGTCAGCAGTGCCCAGATGACCGCGGGGATGGCCAGCGCCGCGGCGTTGAGGTCGGAGAAGGCCAGATCCGCGATGCGGGAAAGGCCCATCAGCACACCGATCGCGGCTCCCACCACGAGCGCGGCGACGAGTCCGAGCGCGAAGCGGTTCATGCTGATCGCGAGGTTGCCCCACAGCTCGCCTGCGGCCGACTCGGCGCCGAGCCGACGCACGGTCTCACTGAGCGGCGGCACCCGGTTACCGATCACCACCGCGCACTGCCATGCTCCGAAGATGCTGAGGGTCGCCGCCACGGTGGCCAGGGTGGCTGCCCGCCGGCTGCGTAGTTGCCGTTGCCAGGTGTGGGTGACGGTCATGCGATTTCCTTCCGCCATGCGAAGAATCGAGCTTCGAGATACGCCAGGGCGCGTTCGATCAGCACCATCGCGACGATGAAAAGGGTTGTCCAGGCGAGCATGTCGTCGACCCGGAATTCCTGGTAGGCCTTGCGGATCATGAATCCCACACCGCTGCCCGCACCGAACACCTCGGTGAGCGCCTCCACCTTCCATGCCATCGCGAAGCCGTACCGGACACCGGCGAAGACGAACGTCGTCAGCGCAGGCAGATACAGGTGGCGCAGGATGTCGAAGTGACTGCGCTCGAACGCCTGGCACATGTCCAACAGGCGGCCGTCGATGGAGCGGACGCCTTCGGCGACGTTCATGGCGATGAAGGGCAGCGCGACCAACGCCGAGATGACGATCGGTCCACCGGCACCGACCCCGAAGATCAGCAGACCGAACACCGCATAGGTCAGGCCGGGCATGTTGCCGAGCACGAACAGCGGCAGGGAGAAGTAGGCCGCCATGAATCTGCTGCGCCCCATCATGAATCCGACGACCAGGCCGCCGACCATGGCCAGGGCGAACCCGGCGACGATCTTGGTGATGCTGGCCGCGAAGTTGGTCACCGCCGCACCTGAGGCGATGATCGCGAAGATCTGGGCGCCGACATCGGCGGGCCGCGGCAGGATGGGGTCGTCCACCCAGGCGGCCACGGCGCCCCAGGCGCAGACGGCCAGGATCAGCGTCAGGCTCGCGATGAGCCAGCGGCGGTGATGCAGCCAGGGGGCGGCAATCCGGCGTGGTGAGCGATCGGACCGCTCGGATCCGCTTGCGGGTGATACGACGGTCTGGGTCACCGCTGGGCTCCCTCGGTCGGCAGGAACAGTGGGTCGTTCTCGTCGTCGGCGATGACGCCGGTTGCGCGCATGAGGTCGAAGATCGAACTCTCGTCCTCGGCCCAGCGGGCATCGAATCGCACCTCGTCGGTGACCCAGTCATGTTGTGCCACATACTGCTTCATGAACTCGATGTCCTCTGGCGCGGCGACCGCGAAATGCTGGGGATAACGTTGGATCATGTCGTCGCGGTGTTGTCGCCACTCGGCCAGCCCGCGGTCCCACAGGTCGAGGAACGCCGCCACCTCGCCGGGATGGCCGTCGGCCCAGTCCTTACGGGCCACGAAGACGTTGCCCATCGGGCCGTCGTGTCCCGGGGCGACCAGCTCGGCGAACAGGTCGGCCGAAGACTTGCCGTCGTAGAGTGCACGCACCGAACCGTCACGCAGTTCGCGCGCCGACAGGTCGGGATAACAGATGCAGGCGTCGATTTCGCCGCGTGCCAGGAGGTTCGACAGATTCTGGATGTCGGCGACCACCACGTCGAAGTCGCCCCCGACCACATCCAGATCGTGCATCTGTTTGATCAGGGCGCTCCACACCAGCGTGCCGGAGACGGTGGTGAACACCCCCAGACGCCTGCCTTGCAGATCGGCCAGCGATTGTGCCGGGTCGTCGGCGCGCACCAGAATGCGGCTGCGCTCGGCGTTGTACCGGCCGATGATCACGGTCTGGCGTTCGGTCTGGTCCTCCAGGCCGGGCACCTCGAAAGACGCGGTGGAGATGATGTCGGCGTGTCCCCCGGCGAACAGCCCGAATTCGTCCCACGTGGCACTGGTCTCGATGGAGTATCCGGTGTCGGATTCCCACTGCTCGATGATTCCGGTGTCGTGCATGTAATCCCAGATCGGGTCGGGTGCGAACGTGAAGCGGATGACGCCGTCGGCCGCGGTCCGGGAGGACGGCGGGCCTCCCAGGCCGGCCGAGCACGCCGGAACGACGCCCAGCGCGGCGACGGAGACGATTGCCGCCGCCATCCTGACGCCGGTGCGGAGTGAGAAGATCACCACTGGCCTCCTTGACTTGTGACTGCCATCACGGCAATCACCTTGCGTGTCGGAGGTTCGGTGGATCAATGTCTGTTGATACACACCTGGGTTCGGCCGAGTGTCCTTGCACACATAGCGGGCACACATGGCGCGAACACATGGCGGCCGGCTGAGATCGCCTGTGCGCGTGCTCAGTCGAGTGCGGCGATGTCGTACACCGTCAGTGCCGCGCTGAACTGCAGGATCACCGCGGGATCGGTCAGGGTGACCGAGCACAGCGATTCGATCCGGCGCAACCGCTGCGCCACGGTGTTCGGATGGATCACCAGCCGGGCCGCCGTTGCCGAACGTTCCTGGCGGCACTCCAGGTAGGCGCGAAGAGTCACCAGCAGTTCGGTGCGATGGGCGTGGTCATAGTCGAGGATGGGGGCCAGGGTGCGGCGTGCGAAGGCGCTCAGGGCGACCGGATCATTGATCCGCAGCAGCAGCCCGGCGATCCCGAGGTCGTCCAGGCCCACGACCGCGGCGGTGCGTCCCGACATGATCGCCACCTGCAGCGCGCCCTTGGCGGTCTGGTATGACTCGCGATGCGAGGCAACATCTCCCGGTCCGACCGCGACGGTCGCCTGCCGGTCTGCCGAGGCGGCGCGCATCGCCTGCCGCACGACCTCGCCCGCGCCCGCCGCGTCGGCCGCGTCCTGCGCGGGCCAGAGCATCACTATCGTCCCGGCGTGCATGGCGACGACAGGTTTCGGCCGGTGCGCTGCGGACTGTTTGGCCAGCAGCACCAGCGATCGTTCGTAGGCGCGTCGCTCGGCGACCGGGTCGAGGCCGGTGAAGGCCCCCACGATCGCGATGTGCGGGACCGTGAGGTCGTGCCCGAGCCGGTGAGCGCGGTCCAGCAGCCGATCGGGAAGTGCTGCGCCGCTGGACAACACATCGCTGAGGAGTTCACCGCGCAGACGCTGCTCGACCTCCGCCGCGGTCTGACCGCGCAACAGTTCCAACGCGGTGACGATCGAAGCGTGCTCGACCGCGCGGACCATGATCGGATCCAGGTCGATCGACGTTTCGGGGAACCAGATGCGGGCCGCGACCTCGTCGCCGAGGTGCACCGCGGAGGCCAGATACGTTGTGCCATCGAACTGTCCGACGGGCACCGGGCTGGATCCGGTCCCGGCCTCGGCCGCGGCCCGCCATCTGGTGTCCGGAAAATCCGTCGTGACGCCGGAGCAGGCGAGCACCTCGTGCTGGATATCGTCGATCAGTATCGGGCGGCCGATGAGACCCTGCAGGACCGCGGCGATCCCGTCCAGGCCGCCGGATCGCAACGTCACCGCCAACAATCGGTCGTGGATCTGTTCGGACCGTGTCAGCGCATCGCGTTGCCTGCGCAGCGACGCCGTCAGTGCGCGCAATTCGTCGAGTCTTCTTGCCGAGGACACCGCGATCGCCGCATGGTTGGCCAGCAGAGTCATCCGCTCGACCTCGAAGCGCGTGTAGGTGTGCACCGCGCCGTAGTAGCCGTTGAGTGTCCCGAGAACCTCGCCGCGGGCGACCAACGGCACCGCGATCATCGATCGGTACCCCTGCTCGTTGGCGATGCCCGCCCAGAGTTCGAACCCCGGTTCGGCGGTGACGTCCCGGATGGCCACCGCCTCGGCGGTGTGGAACGCCCGGCTCGACGGCGACCCGCCGTGCAGCACCAGCGGCCGGTCGGAGTTCACCCGGTCCACGTAGTCCGAGGACAGACCGCTTGCGCCGCGCACCCGCAGGTGCCGGGATTGCTCATCGGGCAGCAGTACGCCGCAGAAGTCGAAGCCCAGGAGTGAGCGCGCGGTCTCGGCGATCTCGGCCAGCACATGGCTGAGGTCTTCCTCCGCGGTCGCCGACGCGCTGAGCCTGCGCAATGCGCCCAGCCAGGTCACCAGCTCCGTTCCCGGCTCCGTCTGTGGGGACAACATCCGGCCAGTGTGCCGCAACAGCGCCGAATCCAGGCTGTGTTCGGCACACATACGAATGCTCCAACTATGTCTTCGATGACATTGCGGGGGTGAGGTCGGTGTCATGACACTCGATGAGTACCGGGTGCTGCAGGTCACACCCACTTTTGAACGTCCACTTTTGAACGTCAACCGACAAGGCAGGGGCGATATGACCACCGGGACCACCGGGACCACCGGCACCTTTCCTCGGGACGAACTGCACGACTCCCCGACGCGCGACATCATCAATCCCGCCACCGGCGCGGTGATCACCACGGTCGCCGAGCACGGTGCCGCCGAGGTCGACGCCGCGGTCGCGCGGGCCCGCGCCGCATTCGAGAACGGTCCCTGGCCACGACTGGCCCGCAGCGAACGGGCCCGGCTGCTGCTGGGCATCGCCGACGCCATCGAGGCCGACTCCGAACGGCTCTACACCCTGGAGGCACGCAACAACGGCAGGCCCATCACCGAAACCCGCGCCCAGCTGTCCCGGGTACCGGAATGGTTCCGCTACAACGCCGGACTGCTGGCCGCGCAGCGCACCGCCGTGCTGCCCGGTGACGGTCCCTACGTCACCTATCAGCAGCGCAGGCCGCTTGGGGTGTGCGGGATCATCACCCCGTTCAACCATCCGATGCTGATCCTGGCGCGCAGCCTGTCCGCGGCGCTGGCCAACGGCAACACCGTCGTGGTCAAACCCTCGGAGATGACGCCGCTGACCACGCAGGCCCTGGCCGAGATCATCGCCGCCGCAGGCATTCCCGAGGGTGTGGTCAACGTGGTGACCGGCGGCCGCCCCGCAGGCGAGCGGCTCACCGAGCATCCCGACGTCGCCAAGATCACCCTCACCGGAGGCACCGAGGCCGGCCGGTCCGCCTCGATCGCCACCGCGGCCCGATTCGCCCGCATCACCGCCGAGCTGGGCGGCAAGACCCCGATCGCGGTCTTCGACGACGTCGACCCGCACATCGCCGCCGAAGGCGCGGCGTTCGCGGCGTTCGTCGCCGCAGGCCAATCCTGTGTCGCCGGTTCACGATTCCTCGTGCAGCGTGGCATCTACGACGCTTTCGTCGACGCGCTGAGTGCACGCGCCGACGCGATCCGGCTCGGTGACCCCGAGCTGGCGACCACCCAGATGGGCCCACTGATCAGCGCCCGGCAGCGCGACAAGGTGCGGGCGCTGATCGACGCAGGCCTGGCCGAGGGCGCGCGGCTCGCCGCGGGCGGGGCCATCCCCGATCTGCCCGCACCGTTCGACGGCGGGTTCTACCTGCGGCCGACCGTGCTCGCCGACGCCACCATCGACATGACGGTGTCCCGGCAGGAGATCTTCGGTCCGGTCGCGGTGATCGTGCCGTTCGACACCGAAGCCGACGCGGTCGCGATGGCCAACGACAACCGTTACGGGCTCGGCGCCGGGGTCTGGACCGTCGACGTCGGCCGGGCACACCGGGTCGCGGCCGGTATCGACGCGGGCATGGTGTGGGTCAACGACCACCACCGGCTGGAACCCTCGCTGCCGTGGGGCGGGATCAAGGAGTCCGGGTCGGGTAAGGACGCCGGAACCGAATCATTCGACGACTTCTCCTGGATCAAGACCGTCGTCGTCCGCACCGCTGCCGAACCCGTCGACTGGTACGGCGGCGAGCCGCAGTCGCGCCTGAACTGACCGCCCCGAACCACCCCTTGCCGAAAGGACTTTCATGTCATCGTCGACATCGCCCCGCCCGGGGAGGCCAGCGGTGAGCTGGC
Organism: Mycolicibacterium goodii; assembly: GCF_001187505.1. Next base: position 984,614 of record NZ_CP012150.1, on the reverse strand, counting down.
GTCACGAGATCACCCGAACACAGTGGCTGGTGCTCGCGGGCACCACCCTGGGCTGGGGACTCGACGGCTTCGCCGGAAGCCTCTACATCCTCGTCCTCGGGCCCACCATGACAGAACTGTTGCCGCACGGCGGGATCGAGCCGACCGGTGCGTCCATCGGTTTCTACGGCGGCCTGACGGTGGCGATGTTCCTGATCGGTTGGGCCACCGGCGGAATCCTGTTCGGGATGCTCGCCGACTACTTCGGACGCACCAGGGTGTTGTCGATCGGCATCCTCACCTACGCGGTGTTCAGCGCGCTGGCGGCGCTTGCCGACACGTGGTGGCAGTTGGCGATCCTGCGGTTCATCGCCGGTGTCGGCTCCGGTGTCGAGGCACCCGTGGGCGCCGCCCTGATCGCCGAGAGCTGGCGCAACCGCTTCCGCGCCCGCGCAGGTGGGGTGATGATGGCCGGCTACGCGGGCGGGTTCTTCGCCGCCGCCGCTGCCTACGCCCTTCTCGGCGACCACGGGTGGCGCGCCATGATGCTGCTGGCCGGCCTGCCCGCGCTGCTGGTCTGGTTCATCCGTCGCTACGTACCCGAGCCGCCCGAGATCAGCGATCACCTGCGGTCCCGCAGACAGCGAAAAGCTCAGGGCGACAGCCACTCCGATGACCACTTCGTGCTGCGGCGGCTGTTCCGCGCCCCGCTGCTCCGCCCGATGCTGGTGTGCACCGCACTGGCCACCGGCGCCCTGATCACCTTCTGGAGCGTGTCCACCTGGTACCCGCAGATCCTGCGGGCCCTCACCGCGGCCGCCGGCCTGCCCCGGGAGGTCGCCGACCACCGGGTCGCGGTCGCCGCCATGCTGTTCAACGCCGGTGGCATCGTCGGCTATGCGTCATGGGGATTCATCGCCGATGCGATCGGCAGGCGCCGAGCCTTCCTGATCAGCTTCGCGGTTTCGGCGGCAGGCATCGTCTGGACGTTCCCGTTCGACCGCGGCTACACCGAATTCCTCATCGCCATGCCGATTCTGGGCTTCGGGTTGTTCGGTGCGCTGTCCGGGACCTTCATCTACGCCCCGGAGTTGTTCCCACCGAGCGTGCGGGCCACCGCGCTGGCGGTCTGCAACAGTGTCGGCCGCTACATCACCGCGCTCGGCCCCTTCGTCGCCGGCGTGATCGCCACCTCCTGGTTCGGCGGGAACCTCGGCATCGCGACCGCGGCGGTATCGGCGGTCGGCCTCATCGCCCTCGTCGGCCTGGTGTTCGCCCGAGAGACCCGCGGTGAGCCGCTGCCCACCGACACCACCGCCCACCCTGTTCCTCACCCGGAGAAGAGCCTCTCATGACCGACTACTCCCAAGCCCGCGCCGTCGTCGTCGGCGGGTCGATCGGCGGACTGACCACCGCACTTCTGCTGCGGGACATCGGCTTCCACGTGGATGTCTTCGAACGCACCCCGACCGCACTGGACGGACGCGGCAGCGGGATCGTCCTGCAACCGGACACGGTGCGCTGGTTCCAGGAGCGCAGCAGCCAGGATCTGGGCGACCTGCAGACCGCCACCCGGTTCGTGCAGTACCTCGACCGCAGCGGCGATGTCGTGCACCGTGAACCGGCCACCTGGACCTACACCTCGTGGGGGACCTTCTACCGGGCCCTGCTGGCCGATTTCGGCACCGAGCACTACCACTACGGCGAGTACGCCTGCGGTTTCGACCAGGACGAGGCCGAAGCGGTCGTGCGCTTCGTCAGCGGCCGGACCGCCACCGCCGACCTGGTGGTGTTCGCCGACGGGATCACCTCCACCGCTCGGGAGCGCTTCGACCCCGACGCCACGCTGCGGTACGCCGGGTACATCGGCTGGCGCGGCACCGTGGCGCTGTCGGCACTGTCCGAACCCACCCGCAACACCCTGCGCGATGCCATCACCTATGACGTCGTCCCGCATTCGCACATCACGATGTACCCGATCCCCGGCGAGGACGGACTCGGTGAGTCGCAGCGTCTGATGAACTACGTGTGGTACCGCAATGTGCCCGCCGGGCCCGAGCTCACCGAAATGCTGATCGACAAACGAGGATTCGGCGGATCGGTGTCCGTGCACCCCGGTCAGGTGCAGGACCGCTACGTCGACGCGATGCGGGCCGATGCCGCCGAGTTGTTCGCGCCTGCGGTCGCCGAGACCGTCGTCCGCACCGAGCAGCCCTACCTGCAGGTGCTCTCCGATGTGCGCTCCACACGCATGGCGATGGGGCGGGTCGCGCTCATCGGTGACGCGGCCTGCGCCTCCCGGCCGCACGCCGCCGCGGGAACGGCCAAAGCCGCGGCCGATGCATGGACACTGGCCGGCGCGCTCGCCGCCTCCGACGGCGACATCGCCGCCGCGCTTCGCAAATGGGAGCCCGCCCAGCTGCAACTCAGCGACTCGCTGCTGCGACGCGTGGTCGACATGGGCGATCGCTCCCAGTTCCACAACACCTGGTGGCCGGGCGACCCGGACCTGCGGTTCGGGCTCTACGGGCCCGGACACTGACCACCCATCCGCACGCTGCACCGAGAGGAAACACCATGACCGACAACAGCTTTCTCACCGACCTGCCGCTGGCGGGCGAGCTGGTGGCCACCGATTTCGAAACCTGGCCGGACTGGCTCAGGACCGAATTCACCGAGCATGCCTTCGACGGACACGTCGGTTCGCGGCTGCTGAGCGAGAACACCCGGGTGCGGGTGTGGGAGATCCGGCTGGCCCCCGGTGAGCGCTGGCATGCCCACCGGCACGTGCTGGACTACTTCTGGACCGCGGTCAACGCCGGAAGGAGCCGCCAGCACACCCACGACGGTACTGTTCGTGAGGTGTCGTACCAGGCAGGCGAAACCCGCCACTTCCACTTCGGGCCGGGAGAATTCCTGCTGCACGACATCGAGAACATCGGTGACACCGAACTCGTGTTCACCACCGTCGAACATCTGGACAGCGACAACGCGCCGCTGCCGGTCACCCGGTGAACGACCGGTGATCACCGCACCTCTCGCCGGTGGCGTCATCGACGTCCACGCACACTGGCTGCCCAGAGAACTGTTCGACCTGCCGCCCGGGGCGCCATACGGCCCCTTGCACGACCGCGACGGTCAGCTCCACCTCGGCGACCTGCCGCTGTCGATCGCCACCGACGCCATGAGTGACGAAGCCGCCATCATCGACGACATGGACCGCGCCGGGGTCGGGGTCCGCGTCCTGTCGGCCCCGCCGTTCGCGTTCCCGCTGCGCGGCGGCGATGACGCCGACCGGTACGCCGCCGAATTCAATCAGGCGCTGGCCAAGCTGGTCGCCAGGGGTGACGGGCGCCTGGCCGGACTAGGCATCGTCAGCCTGGACGCCGGCCCGGACTTCGCGTCCGGTTCGGTTCCGCGCCAGCTCGACCACCTCGCCGCGGTGGACGGGATCGCCGGTGTGGCGATACCGCCGGTGGTCGACGGCCGATCGTTCGACGGTGCGGCGCTGCGCCACGTGCTGACCGAGGCCGCACGGCGCGACCTGGCCGTCCTGGTGCACCCGATGCAGATCGGGCGAGCCGAGTGGTCGCAGTTCTACCTGGCCAACCTGATCGGCAACCCGGTCGAAACCGCAACGGCGGTGGCCACATTGATCCTCAGCGGCCTGCATGAGGAACTGCCGGGTCTGCGGATCTGCTTCCTGCACGGCGGTGGTTGCGCACCCGGGCTGCTGGGCCGGTGGAGCCACGGCTGGACCGCGCGTGCCGACGTCCGCTCACGCACGTCGCGGGCTCCGGCGGAGGCATTCCGCCGGCTGTACTTCGACACGATCACCCACGGCGTCCCCCAACTCGAGCTGCTGACCGAACTCGCGGGCGAGGACAGGATCGTGTGCGGCAGCGACTACCCCTTCGACATGGCCGAGGTCGATCCGGCCCGGTTCGCCGTCGAGCACGGCCCGGGTCAGGATTCGCTCATCCGGGCGGCCCGCGCGTTCCTGGGAGTCCGGGACGCGCGCGCGGGCGACACCATCAACCCCGATAGGAACCCCAGTGCCACACCTGTTCTCGCCCCTGACGCTACGTGACATCAGCTACGCCCACCGGGCGTGGATGTCCCCGATGATGCAGTTCGCCGCGGTGCCAGCCGGACCCGACACCGGAACTCCGACCGATTGGCACCTGCAGCACCTCGGTTCACGAGCGGTGGCCGGCGCCGCACTGGTGATGGTCGAGGCCACCGCGGTCGACCCGGTGGGGCGCAGCAGCCACCACGACCTCGGGCTGTGGAACGACCGGCAGGCGCAGTCGTTCCGCCGCATCACCGATTTCCTCAAGGCACAGGGAACGGTGCCGGGCATCCAGATCGTGCATGCCGGACGCAAAGGGTCCACCGGCCTTCCCTGGGCCGACGAAACCCAACCGCCGCACGAGAACTGGGCGACGGTCGGCCCGAGCGCGGTGCCCTTCGGGCGGCTCCCGGCGCCGAGCGAGATGACCACCGAGGAGATCGCCCGCACCGTAGAGGCGTTCGCCGCGGCCGCCCGCCGCGCCGCGGACGCGGGATTCCAGACACTCGAAATCCACGGTGCGCACGGCTATCTCATCCACCAGTTCCTCTCGCCGCACTCCAATCACCGCGACGACCGGTACGGCGGTCCGCTGGAACACCGGATGCGCTTCGCGCTGGAGGTGACCGAGGCGGTGCGGGCGGCCTGGCCCGACGGTCTGCCGTTGTTCTTCCGGGTGTCGGCCACCGACTGGCTGGGCGGCGACACCGACGACGCCAGACCGGGGTGGACACTCGCCGACACCGTCGAGTTGGCCGAACACCTCAAGCGGATCGGCGTCGACCTGGTCGACGTGTCGTCCGGCGGGTCGGCGCCCGACGCCACCATCCCCGTGGCGCCCAGCTACCAGGTGCCGTTCTCGACGCGGATCCGCAAGGAAGTCGACGTTCCCACCGCGGCCGTCGGTCTGATCACCGATGCCGAGCAGGCCGACGCCATCATCGCCGAAGGGGAGGCCGACGCGGTCTTCTTGGCCAGGGCGCTGCTGCGCGACCCGGCGTGGATTTGGCGGGCGGCCGAGCAGCTCGGTCACCAACTCCCGCACCCGGTCCGCTACGCACGCGCATTCCGCTGACGATGCAGCGGAGAGTTACTGTCGCAGGATGGCCAGGAAGTATGCGACCGCAGACCCGGTGAACCTCGACGAACTGCTCGACTTCGTCCGCCCGAGACATCGCATGGTGTTGACGACGTTCCGCGCCGACGGGTCGCTGCAGAGTTCACCGGTGACCGGTGGGGTGGACGGGCAGGGCCGCATCGTGATCGCGAGCTACCCGCAGCGCGCCAAGTCGGCGAACATCCGCCGCACCCCGCGCGCGAGCGTCACGGTGCTCTCCGAGGAGTTCAACGGGCCCTACGTCCAGGTGGACGGCGACGCCGAGGTGGTCGATCTGCCCGACGCGGTCGAACCCCTGGTCGAGTATTTCCGCGTCATCTCCGGTGAGCATCCCGACTGGGACGAGTACCGCCGGGCGATGGTCGAGCAGGGTAAGTGCCTGATCCGGATCACCCCGGTCCGGTGGGGCCCGGTTGCCACCGGTGGTTTCCCACCCGAGTGACGTGCATTGCGCCCGGTAGGTGGTCAAACTATAGTCTGGACACATGTCCAGATGTTTTGGAGTCGGCGCGTGACGGCGTCTTCCCAGCTCAGCGCAATTCCTGCCGCCGGGTGAGCTGATATGCGCATCGCACTGCTTTCGTACCGGAGCAAGACCCACTGCGGCGGGCAAGGTGTCTACGTCCGTCACCTGAGCAGCGGGCTGGCCGAACTCGGCCACCACGTCGAGGTGTTCTCGGGCCAGCCGTATCCGGAGGGCCTGGATCCCCGCGTCACGCTGACCGAGGTGCCCAGCCTGGATCTGTACCGCGAGCCCGACCCGTTCCGGGTGCCGCATCCCAGCGAGATCCGCGACGGTATCGACGCGCTGGAACTGCTGACGATGTGGTCGGCCGGGTTCCCCGAACCGCGCACCTTCACGATGCGTGCGGCGCGGATCCTCGCGCAGCGACGCGACGAGTTCGACGTGGTCCACGACAACCAGAGCCTCGGCACCGGGTTGTTGAAGATCGAGAAACTCGGCCTGCCGGTGGTGGCGACCGTGCACCACCCGATCACGCGGGACAAGGTGGTCGACGTGGCGGCGGCCCCGTGGTGGCGCAAACCGCTGGTGCGCCGGTGGTACGGGTTCGCCGAGATGCAGAAGAAGGTCGCCCGCCGGATCCCGGAACTTCTCACGGTGTCGTCCTCCTCGGCCGCCGACATCGCCGAGGATTTCGGCGTCACCCCCGATCAGCTGCACATCGTGCCGCTCGGGGTGAACACCGAGCTGTTCAAACCCGCCGAGCAGCGGGTGAGCGGGCGGATCATCGCGATCGCGTCGGCCGACGTCCCGCTCAAGGGCGTCAGCCACCTGCTGCACGCGGTGGCGCGGCTGCGGGTGGAGCGCAACCTCGACCTGCAACTGGTGAGCAGGCTCGAACCCAACGGTCCCACCGAGAAACTCATCGCCGAGCTGGGGATCTCCGACATCGTGCACATCTCCAGCGGGCTGTCCGATCAGGAACTGGCGGGTCTGCTGGCCTCGGCGGAGGTCGCGTGCATCCCGTCGCTGTACGAGGGCTTCTCGCTGCCCGCGGTGGAGGCAATGGCCAGCGGCACCCCGATCGTGGCGAGCCGCGCCGGGGCGCTGCCCGAGGTGGTCGGCACCGACGGTTCGTGTGCGCGGCTGGTCAAACCCGCCGACGTCGACGAGTTGACCGCGGTGCTCGGCGAGCTGCTGGATTCGCCGCTGGAACGCCGCCGCCTCGGCGCCGCGGGACGTCAGCGGGCACTGGACGTGTTCAGCTGGGAATCCGTTGCCGCACAGACCGTTGCGGTGTACGAGCGGGCGCGCAACCGGATGGGGGTCACGGCGTGCTGACGGTCGACTTCGACCGGCTCGGGGTCGGGCCCGGCACATCGGTGATCGACGTCGGGTGCGGCGCGGGCCGGCACACGTTCGAGGCGTTCCGCCGCGGGGCGCACGTCGTCGGCTTCGACCAGAACGCGGACGACCTCAACGGCGTCGACGAGATGCTGCAGGCCATGGCCGAAGCCGGCGAGGCACCGGCCACCGCGAAGGGCGAGGCGGTCAAGGGCGACGCGCTGGACCTGCCCTACGGCGACGGCACCTTCGACTGTGTGATCGCCTCGGAGATCCTCGAGCACGTCCCCGAGGACGACCGGGCGATCGCCGAGCTGGTCCGCGTGCTCAAACCCGGCGGCGCCCTGGCGATCACGGTGCCACGCTGGCTGCCGGAGCAGATCTGCTGGCTGCTGTCGGACGAATACCACGCCAACGAGGGCGGCCACATCCGCATATACAAGGCCGACGAACTGCGCGACAAGGTGCTCGCGCACGGGCTGAAACTCACCCACACCCACCACGAGCACGCTCTGCATTCGCCGTACTGGTGGCTCAAATGCCTTGTCGGCACCGACAACAACGATCACCCCGCGGTCAAGGCGTACCACCGGCTGTTGGTGTGGGACATGATGGGCCGCCCCCGGCTCACCAGGACCGCCGAGTCGGTGCTCAACCCGCTCATCGGCAAGAGCGTCGCGCTGTACTTCCACAAGCCGGACGCTCGTGGGTGATGCGCGGTGCGAACGTCTGAGATCCCAGGTGTGCCCGGCGTCCTGACGCCCGATCAGTGCCTGCAGACCGCGCAGTCGATCGCGGCCACCCAGGAGTCCTCGGGCGCGCTGCCCTGGTTCGACGGCGGCCACACCGACCCGTGGGACCACGTCGAGAACGCGATGGCGCTCACGGTCGCCGGTCTGATCGAACCGGCGCGCGCGGCGTTCGACTGGTGCCGCACGGCGCAACGCGCCGACGGTTCGTGGCCGATCCAACTGCGCGACGGGGTCATCGAGGACGCCAACAGCGACAGCAACTTCTGTGCCTACGTCGCGACCGGGGTGTGGCACCACGTGCTCGTCACCGGTGATCGCGACTTCGCCGAGACGATGTGGCCCGTGGTGACGCGGGCCATCGACTTCGTGCTGGGGTTGCAGGCCCCCGGCGGTGAGATCTACTGGGCCGCAACACCGTCCGGTCCGGTCGCCGAGGCCCTGCTGACCGGGTGCGCCAGCATCTACCACAGCATCCGCTGCGGCCTGGCGCTCGCGGACCACCTCGCGGATCCGCAGCCCGAGTGGGAGGTCGCGGTGGGCCGGCTCGGCCACGCGATCGCCGAACATCCGGAGTCGTTCGCCGCCAAGGGCGCCCACGCCATGGAGTGGTACTACCCGGTGTTGGGCGGCGCGCTGCGCGGTGCCGCGGCGCAGGCCCGCATCGAGCAGCGGTGGGACGACTTCGTGGTGCCGGGCCTCGGCATCCGCTGCGTCGACCACCGGCCCTGGGTGACCGGGGCCGAAACCTGCGAACTGGTGATGGCGCTCGACGCGATCGGTGACACCCGACGGGCCCGCGAACAGTTCGCGGCCATGCACCACCTGCGCGAGAGTGACGGATCCTATTGGACCGGACTGGTTTTCGCCGACGGCAAGCGCTGGCCCGAGGAACGCACCACCTGGACCGGCGCGGCGATGATCCTGGCGGCCGACGCGCTCTCGCGCACCACGGCCGCCAGCGGGATCTTCCGCGGCGATGGGCTGCCCCGCGGCCTCGAAGGCGAGTTCGACTGCGAGTGCGTGGTCACCGACCGTTAGTCGAGCGTGCCGGGTTCCCCGGAGATCCGTTCGAGCACCCGCATCGAACCGGTCGCGGACACCTCGCGGAACGCCCCGGTGCCCAGTGCCCGCTGATAGATGTGGAACGGGGCCTGACCGCCGTCCTCGGGATTCGGGAAGACATCGTGGATGACCAGCGCACCGCCGGTCTCGACCCAGCGGGCCCAGCCGTCGAAATCCCGTTGCGCGGCCTGCTCGGTGTGGCCGCCGTCGATGAACAGGAACCGCAACGGGGTTCGCCATCCCCGCGCCACGACCGGTGACCTGCCGACGATGGCGACCACGTGGTCGTCGAGGTCCGCGGCGTCGAGCGTGTGGCGCATCGTGGGTAGCGTGTCGAACAGGCCGGTCACCGGGTCGACCAGCGAGGCGTCGTGGTACTCCCAACCGGGTTGGTGTTCCTCGGAGCCGTGGTGGTGGTCGACGGTGTAGAGCACCGATCCGGTCTGCTGCGCGGCCGCGCCGAGCATGACCGTCGACTTGCCGCAGTAGGTGCCGATCTCGACCCCGATGCCGCCGCCGAGGTAGCGCACGGCGGCGTCGAAAAGGGCGCGGCCCTCGTCGGCGGGCATGAACCCGGTGACCGTCTCGGCCAGGGCGAACAGGCGCTCGGCGCCGGGTGGTGGCGCGCTGCCGGCATGGCTCATGGGTGACAACATACCGTTGCTGGTCACGGTCAGTTGTAGTAGCGTCCGGACACGTGTCCGATCCGGCCATGGAGTCGACCCGTCGCCGTCTGAGCGCACGGCAGGCAGACACCGTCGAACGTCTGGGACGGGCGGCGGTCGAGCTGATCAGTCGAGAGGGTTACGCGGGCCTGACGGTGCGCCGTGTCGCGGCCGAGGCGGGCGTGGGTTCGGCGACCGCGTACACGTACTTCTCGTCCAAGGAACACCTTGTCGCCGAGGTGTTCTGGCGCAGGCTCTCGGCCGCGCCGCCCGCCGTCCACGAATCGCCGGATCCGGCGACCCGGGTGGTCGAGGTGCTGCAGCACATCGCGTCGCTGGTGGCCGACGAGCCCGCGTTCGCCGGCGCGGTGACCACGGCCCTGCTCGGCAGGGACCCCGATGTCGACGCGCTGCGCCAGCGCATCGGCGCCGACATCCGCCAGCGCCTGGTCGCCGCGCTCGGGCCGGACGTCCGGATCGACGTCATCGAGGCGCTCGAGCTGCTCTACACCGGCACCATGGTGTGGGCCGGGATGGGTTACGACTCCTATGAGCAGGTCTCGCGGCGGCTGGAGAAGTCAGCGCGTCTGGTGCTCAGCTGAGCCCGCGGTGAGGATCGCGCGCGACGCCGCGACGGCCGGTCCGTAGATGTCGCGGATGTCATGGCCGTCCTCGACGATCAGCGCGGTGAGTTCGCGCAGGCCGCCCAGCAGGATGATGGCCATCGGTCTGCTCAGCCCGGGGATCCGGGCCCGGCGGAACCCCGGACTGTCGCTGAGCTCGACGAGCAGATCGGTGAGTGCGCCCATCGCGGCGCGTTGCAGCGGGCGGGCGGCAGGGCCGAGCGCGGGCAGCTCGCGGATCCAGCTCAACGTGATGCTCGGCGCCGCCTCGATGTGCCCGACATAGGCGCCGACGGCCTGGTCGATCTGGTCCTGCCACTGCGCCTCGGGGTCGACGGCCGATCGGATGCGGTCGACGAGCGCGGCGTTGTTGGCCTTCAGCAGCTCGATGAAACACGCCTCTTTGCTGGCGAACTGGTCGTAGAAGGTGCGCTTGGAGGTGCGGGCGTGGCGCACGATGTCGGCGACGGTGCTCTCGCGGTAGCCCTTGTCGCCGATGGACGCCGAGAGGCCGTCGAGCAGGCGGACGCGGAACGCGTCACCGCCTGAGCCACCCGCCGCGGCGGTGCCGGTGAGCGCGGTCGTCATGCTGACCCCCTTGCGCCTGTGTGGTACCTGGGAGTACCGTACTACACCAGCACCTGGTACGACGCGGTACCAAAACGGGTTGGAGGCCACATGACCGAAGCAGTGACCGTCGCACGTCCCGCACCCGCCATCCGCGCGGCGCAGCTCCCACCGGGTCCGCCACTGCCGAAATTCGTTCAGGGCGTTGCCTTCTCGGTCGCGCGACGCGGGGTCGTCACACAGGTCACACGCAGGTACGGTGACGTCGCCACGATCGACATCCCGGTGTTCGGGCGCACCGTTCTGGTGGCCGATCCGCAGCTGGCCAAACAGGTGTACGCAGCCAACCCCGACGATGTCGGCAACATCCAGCCGAATCTCAGCCGCATGCTCGGCCCAGGGTCGGTGTTCGCCCTCGACGGCACCGACCACCGCCGCAGGCGCAAGCTGCTCACCCCGCCGTTCCACGGCCGCAGCATCAAGAACTACGAGCGGATCTTCGAAGAGGAGACCCTGCGCGAAGCGGCCTGCTGGCCCGAGGGCAAGGAGTTCGCGACGCTCGAACCGATGATGCGGATCACGCTCAACGCGATCCTGCGGGCCGTGTTCGGCGCCGACGGCGAACAACTCGACGAACTGCGCCGCATCATCCCGCCCTGGGTGACGCTCGGTTCGCGCCTGGCGGTGCTGCCCACGCCGAAACGCAACTACGGACGCCTCACGCCCTGGGGCAGGCTCGCCGCCTACCGCGCCCAGTACGACGAGGTGGTGACCCGGCTCATCGACCGCGTCGAGGCCGATCCGAACTTCGACCAGCGCGACGACATCCTGGCGCTGCTGCTGCGCAGCGCCTACGAGGACGGATCATCGATGTCCCGCAAGGACATCGGTGACGAACTGCTGACCCTGCTGGCGGCCGGACACGAGACCACGGCGTCGACACTGGGCTGGGCGTTCGAACGCATCAGCAGACATCCGGACGTGCTGGAGCGGCTGGTGGCCGAGGCGGCCACCGACGACAACGAGTACCGGCAGGCCACCATCGCCGAGGTGCAGCGCGTCCGCACCGTGATCGACTTCTCCGGCCGCCACGTGTACGCGCCGTCATTCCAGTTGGGCGAGTGGACAATTCCGCGCGGCCACTCGATCATGGTCGCGATCGCCCACATCCAGGAACGCGAGCAGGAGTTCTCGGACCCGCACCGGTTCGACCCGCAGCGCTTCGTCGGGAACCGGCCCGGCCCGGGCTGGATCCCCTACGGCGGCGGCACCCGGCGCTGCGTCGGCGCGGTCTTCGCCAACGTCGAGATGGAGGTCGTGCTGCGAACCGTGTTGCGCCACTTCGTCATCGAGACCACCACCGCACCCGACGAAAAGGTCCACCCGCGCGGGGTGGCCTACACCCCTGCGGCAGGTGGACGGGTGGTGATGCGGCGCCGCCGCGAACCGCTCGGCGCCTGAGCGCTACTGGCTCGCGGTCTGGCGGCGGGGCAGCTTCCAACCCGGCCGCGGGTAGTGGCACGTGTAGCCGTTGGGGAACTTCACCAGATAGTCCTGGTGCTCGGGCTCGGCCTCCCAGAAGTCGCTCGCCGGGGTCACCTCGGTGACCACCTTGCCGGGCCACAGGCCCGACGCGTCGACGTCGGCGATGGTCTCCAGTGCGATGCGCTTCTGTTCCTCGTCGAGGTAGAAGATCGCCGAGCGGTAGCTCGAACCGACGTCGTTGCCCTGCCGGTCCTTGGTGGTCGGATCGTGGATCTGGAAGAAGAACTCCAGCAGGGTGCGGTAGTCGGTCTGGGTGGGGTCGTAGACGATCTCGACGGCCTCGGCATGACCGGGGTGGTTGCGGTACGTCGGATGGTTATTGCTGCCGCCGGTGTAGCCGACCCGGGTGGACACCACGCCGGGTTGTTTGCGGATCAGATCCTGCATGCCCCAGAAGCAGCCGCCGGCGAGGATGGCCGTGGAGTGATTGCTCATCGTGGTTCGTTCCTTCCGTCAGGCGTGGCGATCCTGGCTGATCAGTCCATGTTGCCAGAGCCCGTCGTGGCGTGGCACCACCGCGACGCCCATGCACCTGGTGGTAACGACCGCGTTGACGGGTTTAGTCCGACGGGTCTCGACAAACCTCGCTAGAACGTGTTCTAGTTCTGGCATGAGCAGGTTCAGCCGCGACGAACTCACCGCGGCGTTCACGCAATTCGAACAGACCGTGGACACCGCGGCCAGGAGCAAGGACTGGGACATCTGGGTCCGGCACTACACCCCCGACGTCGACTACATCGAACATGCCGCGGGCACGATGAAGGGCCGCGACGAGGTGCGCGCCTGGATCTGGAAGACCATGACGAGCTTCCCGGGCAACCACATGACCTCGTTCCCGTCGCTGTGGACCGTGATCGACGAACCGACCGGCCGGGTCATCTGCGAACTCGACAACCCGATGGTCGACCCCGGCGACGGCACGATCATCAGCGCCACCAACATCTCGATCCTCACCTACGCCGGCGACGGACTGTGGAGCAGACAGGAAGACGTCTACAACCCGCTGCGCTTCGCCGCGGCGGCGATGAAGTGGTGCCGCAAGGCCGCCGAACTCGGCACGCTGCCCGACGAGGCGGCCGAGTGGATGGCCAAATACGGCGGCCGCCGATGAGCACCGCACTGGTGATCGGCGCCAACGGGTTCCTCGGTTCGCATGTGCTGCGCCGGCTGGTGGCCGCCGACGACGGGTCCGAGGTCCGCGCCATGGTGCGACCGGGCGCCAACACCGTCGGCATCGACGATCTGGACGTCGCACGGTTCACCGGCGACATCTTCGACGCCGACGTGTTGCGCGCGGCCATGACCGGGTGCGACGTCGTCTACTACTGCGTCGTCGACACCAGGGGCTGGTTGCGGGACCCGGCGCCGCTGCTGCGGACCAACGTCGAGGGCACCCGGCACGTCCTCGACATCGCCCTCGAGCCCGAGATCGCCGCGACCCTGCGCAAATTCGTCTACACCAGCAGCTACGTCACGGTCGGCCGGCGCCGCGGCCGCCGCGCCACCGAAGACGACGTGATCGACCTGCGCGGGGTGACACCGTATGTGCGCTCGCGCGTGCAGGCCGAGGAACTCGTGCTGCGCTACGCCGCCGAGCGGGGCCTGCCCGCGGTCGCGATGTGCGTGTCGACCACCTACGGCAGCGGCGACTGGGGCCGAACACCGCACGGCGCCATCATCGCGGGCGCCGCGCTGGGCAAGTTGCCGTTCGTGATGAGTGGCATCGAACTCGAAGCCGTCGGTGTCGACGATGCCGCCGAGGCCCTCCTCCTCGCCGCCGAAAGGGGCACACCGGGCCAGCGGTACCTGGTCTCCGACCGACTCATCAGCAACGCCGAGGTCGTGAGGCTGGCCGCGCAGGCCGCGGGGGTGGCGCCCCCGCGCCGGTCGATCCCGCTGCCGGTGTCCTACCTGTTGGCGGCCATGGGCACGCTCAAGGGGAAGCTGCGGGGGACCGACGAGCGGTTGTCGCTGCAGTCGCTGCGGCTCATGCGTGCCGAATGTGAAGTCGACCATTCCAAGGCGGTGCGTGAACTCGGTTGGCAGCCAAGGCCGGTCGAGGAATCGATCGCCGAGGCGGCGAAATTCTGGGTGGGTCTGCGGGCCGCCAGGCAAGCCAACCAAGCCGGCTGAACACCACGCCGCGCGGCGTTCAGCCCCTGTGCCGCACGGGTTTTCCGGACTAGCCTCGGGGCATGACCGACAAACTGAAGGTCGACCTGCGCGGCGCACCTCAGACCATGCTCGCGACGTTCTACGCGAAAGCGCTCGACGCGCGCCTGCCCACACCGATTCTGGGTGATCAGATGGCCGCCGAGATCGCCGACCGCATCGACTACGACTGGTCACGAACATCCATCACCGCGGCGCGCTCACCCGCGGTGACCACCCGCAGCGCCCATTTCGACCGGTGGGCACGCCAGTTCCTCGCGGTGCACACCGACGCGGTGGTGCTGCACGTCGGATGTGGGTTGGACGGCCGGTTCTTCCGCCTCGACCCGGGGCCCGGCGTCGAGTGGTACGACGTCGACTATCCCGACGTCATCGACATCCGCACCCAGCTCTACCCGGCCCGCGAGCACTACCACCAGGTGGCCGCGTCGGTGACCGACCCGGCCTGGCTCGAGCAGGTACCGACCGGACGGCCGACGCTGATGCTCGGCGAGGGGCTCACCATGTACCTCACCGAAACCGACGGTGTCGCGCTGCTGCGGCGCGTCGTCGACCGGTTCGGCACCGGTGAACTGCAGTTCGACGCGTTCAACACCTTCGGTATCCGCACCCAGTGGACCAACACCGTGGTGCGCCGGTCCGGGGCCAGGCTGCACTGGGCGATCGACAAGCCCGACGACATCCTGCGTGCCGTGCCTGGCACCCGGCTGCTCGCGTGGGCGTCACCGTTCGACGACCCGCTGTTCACCGAATTGCGTTGGTATTTCCGGTTGATGGCCGCGATCATGCGACCCATCCCGGCGCTGCGGTACATGGCGCAGTATCACCGCTACGCGTTCTGACCGGAGGTGTTCCGCACGAAAGAGGGGCACCCGAATCTCGGGTGCCCCTCTTGTCGTGCAGCCGGTCACCGGCCGCTGTGGCGGACCGTGTTGTCGACCTGCGGAGCGGTCGCCTTGGGCTGTACCTTGTCGATCCAACCCAGGTGGTCCACACCCGCGGTGATGGTGGTGGCCTCGACACCGGTGGGCAGCGGGGCGGGCGCGGCCTGAGCCGTTCCTGCCAGGCCCACAACGGCGGCGGCCAATCCGCTGGCGGCGATTACGGCGAATCCGAACTTCTTCATTTTCTCTCTCCCTTTTGGCGGCTTTCCGGCTTGGAGAGCCCGTGTTCTCCGTGCCGTATGACTCGATAAACATGCAGGTCAGGGGTTTAATTCCGGTGGCAGAAATTGATCGCCGGATGGCAGGAACTGATTCGTCGACGCGGCTTTTCCAGCAACTGCTGGCACAATCTCACGGTGCCCATCACCGTGAACGGTCGGATTTCCCATTGGTTCGACGCGCTGCCCACGGCTCGGCCGCCCTTGCCTGGCGATCAGGATGCCGATGTCTGCATCGTCGGCGCGGGCTACACGGGGCTGTGGACCGCCTACTACCTGAAGAAGGCCGATCCCTCGCTGCGGATCACGATCCTGGAGGCGCGGTTCGCGGGCTTCGGCGCGTCGGGCCGCAACGGCGGGTGGTTGTCGGGACTCGTGCCGGGTGACCGTCACCGCATGGCCACGCTGTACGGACGCGACAAGGTGCTCGCATGGCAGCGGGCGCTCAACGAAGCCGTCGACGAGGTCCTCGCGGTCGCCGACGCCGAGGGCATCGACGCCGGTGCGGTCAAGGGCGGCACCATGGAGATCGCCCGCAACCCGGCGCAGGCCGCACGCCTGGCCGCCTCGATATCCGAGGAACGGTCCTGGGGCGTCGAGGTCACCGAGTTGACCAGAGAGCAAGCGGCAGAACGTATCCGCTTCGACGGCCTGGTATCGGCCTACCACAATCCGCACTGCGCGCGGATCCAGCCCGCGCACCTGGCCCGCGGGCTCGCCGAGACCGTCGAACGCCTCGGCGTCACGATCTACGAGCGGTCCCCGGTCACGGAGATCTCGCAGGGCCGCGCGGTGACCGCGCACGGCACCGTGCGCGCCCCGATCGTGTTGCGCGCCACCGAGGGATTCACCGCGGCGCTGCCCGGCCGGCGGCGCACCTGGCTGCCGATGAACAGTTCGATGACCGCCACCGAGCCGATCCCGGCGCAGGTGTGGGACGAAATCGGTTGGCAGGGACGCGAAACCGTCGGCGACACCGCGCACGGCTTCTTCTACGCGCAGCGCACCGTCGACGACCGCATCGCGATCGGCGGCCGCAGCGTTCCCTACCGGTACGCCTCCCGCACCGACGTCGACGGCCGGGTGCCGCCAAGGACCATCCGCTCGCTCACCGAGGTGCTGCACTCGATCCTGCCGCAGGTGCGCGACGTGCCCATCGCGCACGGATGGTGTGGCGTGCTGGCCGTGCCGCGCGACTGGGAGGCCAGTGTGGTGCTCGACACGGCCACGGGTCTGGGCTGGGCCGGCGGCTATGTGGGGCACGGCGTGACCGCGACCAACCTCGCCGGTCGCACGCTGGCCGATCTGGTGTGCAACCGCTCGACCCCGCTGACCGAACTGCCCTGGGTCGGACACCGGTCACGCAACTGGGAACCCGAACCGTTGCGGTGGCTCGGGGTCCGCGGCCTCTACATCGCCTACAAACTGGCCGACCGGCACGAGGCGGGCGGCCGGGCGACCACGTCGCCGATCGCCAGGATCGCCGACGTCGTCACGCGAAAACCGCACTGATCGACACCGACACGAAAGAGGGGCACCCGATCCGGGTGCCCCTCTTTCGCAGCGATACCTCACCGGCCGCTGTGGCGGACCGTGTTGTCCACCTTGGGAGCGTTCGCCTTCGGGTGGAACTTGTCCAGCCAGTCCAGGCGGTCCACACCGGCGGTGATGACCGTCGAATCGGTCTGGATCGGCGCGGCCTGAGCGGGGGCGGCCAGGCCCAGGACGACGGCGGCCAGCCCGCTGGCAGTGATGGCGGCAATTCCGAACTTGGTCATTTTCGGCTCCTTCTGATCTGTCTCCGTTGCGGTCTGACTGAGAGAACCAGCAGGTCAGGCCGATAATTCCGGTGGCAGGAATTGACCGGAGGATGGCAGGAAACGGTTGTTGCGCCGGTCACCAGGCAAACGTCGACGAGCCTGGGCCACAGATTTGAGTCGTTCCAGAGTGGGTTCGGGGTAGGTTCCGGAGTGCTGTCGATCCGCTTCGTGCCCGCGTCGATGGTGGCACCGGACCGGAAGATCGGTGGGCCCCGTCACGTTGGACCGCATATGACCGAACGCCCCGTCCTTACGCCCACCGCCGAACACCCCATCACCATCACCCCCACCGGCAGACACGTCACCGTCCGCGTGAACGGCGCGGTGATCGCCGAGACCGACGACGCACTCACGCTGCAGGAGGCGTCGTACCCGCCGGTGCAGTACATCCCGCTGGCCGACGTCGACCCCGCGGTGCTGAGCCGCAGCACCACCACGACCTACTGCCCGTACAAGGGCGAGGCCGGCTACTACAGCGTCGAATCCGCGGCCGGGTCGGTGCAGGACGTCATCTGGACCTACGAGCAGCCGTACCCGGCCGTCGCCGAGATCGCCGGTCGCGTCGCCTTCTATCCGGACAAGGCCGAGATCACGGTGTCCTGAGCGGTGTCGGGCACCGGGCATAGCCTGGTGCGGTGCGCAGCGCGACGGTGGTGTTCAGCGGCCCGGCCAGTCCGGGGCTGACGCTGTCGCCGCTGCGCCGCGGGGGTATCGACCCGTGCTACCGCGTGGACGCCGACGGTGCGATCTGGCGGACGAGCCTGATGCCGAGCGGACCGGTGACCGCGCGGATCACCCGCGCGGCGGTCGACGCCGCCGACTGTCAGGCGTGGGGAGAGGGCGCCGAGGAGTTCCTCGACCGGCTGCCCGCACTGCTGGGTGTCGATGACGACGATTCCGGGTTCGCACCCGAGGAGCCCACCATCGCCAGGGCGCACCGACTGGTTCCGCATCTTCGGCTGGGCCGAACCGGCCGGATGCTGGAGGCGCTGATCCCCGCGATCATCGAGCAACGCGTCTACGGGCTGGACGCCTGGCGGGCGTGGCGCGCACTGGTGAGCAAGTTCGGCACACCCGCGCCGGGACCCGCGTCGGCCGGAATGCGGGTGGTGCCCAGCGCCGAGGTGTGGCGCCGCATCCCGTCATGGGAGTTCCACCGGGCCAATGTCGACCCCGGCCGGGCCCGCACGATCGTCATCTGCGCGCAGCGCGCGGACTCCCTGGAGCGGCTCACGCCCGAGCGGGCGGCGGTCGGGCTGCGGTCGCTGCCCGGTGTGGGCGAGTGGACCGTCGCCGAGACGATGCAGCGGACGT
Organism: Mycolicibacterium goodii; assembly: GCF_001187505.1. The sequence goes on along the minus strand of NZ_CP012150.1, from coordinate 965,957 downwards.
TCGGCGACGCCGACGCGCTGTCGGTGGGGGACTATCACCTCGCCAAGCTGGTGGGCCAGGCGCTGGTCGGGGAACCGGTCGACGACACCAGGATGGTCGAGTTGCTCGAACCGCTGCGGCCGCACCGGCACCGCGCCGTGCGGTTGTTGGAGGCCGGTGGAATGTTCGTCTACCGGCGGCGCGGGGCGCGGCAGGCCATCCCGAATCTGCGCGCACTGTGAGAATCGGTGGCCATCACATCGTGATTAACGGCCGAGGTTGCCGGGTACACGAGGCGTCGAACGCGGCAACGCAAAAGGAGCAACGATGACCTCATTCACCATTCCGGGCCTGTCCGACACCAAGGCGAGCGATGTGGCGGATCTGCTGCAGAAGCAGCTGAGCACGTACAACGATCTGCATCTGACGCTCAAGCACATCCACTGGAACGTCGTGGGCCCGAACTTCATCGGTGTGCACGAGATGATCGATCCCCAGGTCGAACTCGTGCGCGGCTACGCCGACGAGGTGGCCGAGCGGATCGCGACGCTGGGCAAATCCCCCAAGGGCACCCCGGGCGCCATCATCAAGGACCGCACCTGGGACGACTACTCCGTCGAACGCGACACCGTCCAGGCGCACCTGGCCGCGCTCGACCTGGTCTACAACGGCGTCATCGAAGACACCCGCAAGGCCATCGAGAAGCTCGAAGAGCTCGACCTGGTCTCGCAGGACCTGCTCATCGGCCACGCCGGCGAGCTGGAGAAGTTCCAGTGGTTCGTGCGGGCGCACCTGGAGAGCGCCGGCGGTCAGCTGACCCACGAAGGCCAGTCCACCGAGAAGGGCGCCGCCAACAAGGCGCGCCGCAAGTCGGCCTGATCCGACACACCGCATCGTTGGGGGCGTCAAGACAACGGCACCCCCAACGGTGCGGTTCACGCGCGCGCAGCCGTCACACCTGCTCGGGTTCGCGGCGGCGCCGCTGAGCCCGGTAGATCGCGACGTCGCTGCGGGAGATGGTCAGGCACGCGACGCCGACACCGACCATCGCGCACGGGATCACCGCGAACGAACTGGTCATCTCGCACACCATGATCAGCACCGCCAGCGGGGCATGGGCCACGCTGCCGAAGCACGCCATCATGCCGACCACGACGAAGATCGCCGGACTGTCCGGTATGCCGGGTGCGCCCACCGCATCGGCCAGGCGCCACAACGCCGCACCGACGAACGCCCCGATCACCACACCGGGCCCGAAGATGCCCCCCGAGCCCCCGGTGCCGATCGACAGTGACGTCGCGAGGATCTTCGCGACCGGAAGCACCAACACGATCCACAGTGGAATGTCGCGCAAAGTGTCTGCGGCAGCGGCCTTTTCGGCCCACCCGTAGCCGCTTGCGAGCACCTGCGGGATGAGCAGCGCGAGCAGGCCGACCGCGAGCCCGCCGACGGCGGGTTTGACGATCTTGCCGCCCGGCAGCATCTTGCTGACCGCGACCGTTCCGTAGAACACCCGGGCGTACAGCCAGCCCACCGCGCCCGCGATCACCCCGAGGACCGCGAACCAGGCCAGGTCGAGCGCGTTGCCGAACCGGTACTCACCGACCAGGAAGCCGAACAGCGGGTCGAAGCCGAGAATCGATCCGAGCACCGCGTACGCCGACGCCGATGCGATGAAGCCGGGGATCAGCGCGCGGTAGTCGAAATCGTCGCGGTAGACGATCGACGCCGCGAGCACGGCCCCGCCCAGCGGTGCACCGAAGATCGCGCCGATACCCGCCCCGATCCCCAGCGACACCGCCAGGCGGCCGTCCTCGTCGGACAGGTCCAGCCGGCGGGTGAGCAGCGAGCCGAACCCGGCCGAGATGTGCGCGGCGGGGCCCTCGCGCCCGCCGGAGCCGCCCGAGCCGATGGTCAGCGCACTCGCGATGGTCTTCACCACGATGGCGCGCACCCGGATCTTGCGCGGATCGGTGTGGACGGCCTCGATCGCGTCGTCGGTGCCGTGGCCTTGCGCCTCGGGCGCGAACTTCGCGACGAACCACGCCGAGACCAGGGCACCCCCGCACGCGATCAGCGGGATGGCCCAGGGACGTTCGAAACCGGGCGAGCCGGGATCGCCGCCGTCGCCCGACGGTTTCGGGATGTCGTAGCCGCCGAGGTAGCCCAGCAGCAGCCGGCCTGCGCCGTCGAGAGCCAGGTAGAACACCACGGCCCCGAGTCCCGCGATGACGCCGATGGCGATGCCCAGGATCAGCCACTTGCGCACATATCCGGAGTTCCGGACGAATTCGCCCACGCCTCCGTCGTATCGAGGCCTCAGGCGCATGAGCGCAGATGCTACTGCGCCGACCGCCCGGCTTCAGCGGTACGCGGTGAGGCGGGCCAGCAGCGCGGTCCTGCCGTCGTCACCGATGGCCTGTGCGTCCGCGACCGCCGTGGTGCGTCCCACCCGGATCGCGGTCCCCTCGTACCGGGCATGCGTCCCGCCCTGGAACTGCCGCAGATAGTTGACCCGCAGCGATCCCGTCCGCAGGTCGGTCCCTTCGGTGTTCAGCGCGGCGGACGCGACCAACTCCAGCGCGGCCGCGGAGATGCCGCCGTGCACGATGCCGAGCATGTTGTTGACCACAGAGTCGGACAGCTGGCGCAGCGTCTTGGTGGCCCCGCCGCTTTCAGCCACCTGCACCGACATGCGTTCGGTCAACGTCGGCGGCAGGTCACCCGCGCCCGCATCGTCGGGCCATTCGACGGTGTGGTCCGGCGCGGCGATGTAGACCGAGCGCACGGTCGCAGTGGCCACCGGCCGGCCGTCGTGGGTGAGTTCGCAGACGGCCAGCGGCGCCGAGACCGTCGGGCCGAACATGGTGCCGGTCGCGATCACCGGTGTCTGCGGTGCGGACGCGAGGAGTTCGTCGGCGTCGGGGGCGAATTCGATCGCGAGCTCACTGGACACCGTCCAGGTGCCCGCGGGGCGCCGTGAGTGGTTGACCAGGCCGCCGGTGTGGTCGACCAGCATCGCCAGCGGCGCGAGCGTCGGCGCCCCGGTCAACGGGTTCAGCAGACCCGCGGTGGGGATCGAGGCCACACAGTGGCCCGGCGTCTCGTCGAGGCTCTCGATGCCCATCCGGCCCAGCGGCGTGTTCAGCGGAAAACGCATGCGCCTCACAGTGCCTGCCCGGTCCGCGCGCAGATACCCCGGGTGGGTATCGACCAGCCCCGGATCGGCCGGCGCTGCCGAAGTGGAATGGCGCAACGCGTGAAAGGTGTTGTGGGACAGTCGATTTGGTAGGAGCGCGAGGGTGGGTGTGGGGGAGGGCGTGGGCTCGCCTCCCGCCCGCGACGCTGACGGGGCGTCCCGGTGGCCGATTTCCCCGGTTTGGGGCATGCTTTGATGAGCGCGGGCAAAGTCTAAGAATCTGACTAAGCTTTCTCGCAAATGTGAAAAATCTGTATAACAGCAGTGTAACGGACGTGATACTTCATTTCAGCAAACGTCCGAGGGTGGTGTGAGCGTCGGGGGCCGGTCGGGGTGGATTCCGGGCCGCAACGGCCGCGGAGTCAAATGCCAAGTCACTCAGGCGTATTGACCGATTCCGGTGAAAGATCCGACGATTGCCGCCCACCCGGAAAACCGCTCTGGTTAGGGTCGACTAAGTTGGCATGTCACACCGTTTCTGTCCTATCGTTTTCCCCACTTATGGCGTGTGGGACACAAAGCCGTCGTTCAGTGCTGCACGAAGGTTCTCCACGCCGAGCTGGCTAACGCACAGTTGGCGGCCGTACGTGGCCGGTGGCGGCGAAGCTCCAGAAAAGCGTCTTGAACGGGCTTGAAGGGCTAGGTGGGAATGACACCCAGCAGGATCGGTGGGTCGGGACGCAGCAGCCGGGAAAACCGGGGGCTGTACAACCCTGCGTACGAACACGATGCGTGTGGCGTGGCGATGGTGGCCGATATGCACGGCCGTCGCAGCCGCGACATCGTGGACAAGGCCATCACGGCCCTGGTGAACCTGGAGCACCGCGGTGCCCAGGGCGCCGAGCCCAACACGGGCGATGGCGCCGGGATCCTGATCCAGGTTCCCGACGCGTTCCTGCGCGCGGTGGTCGATTTCGACCTGCCCGAACCCGGAAGCTACGCGACGGGCATGGCGTTCCTTCCGCAGTCGTCGCGCGACGCGGCGGCCGCGTGCGAATCGGTCGAGAAGATCGCCGAGGCCGAGGGCCTGCAGGTGCTCGGCTGGCGCGAGGTGCCGACGGACGACTCGTCGCTGGGCGCCCTGGCCCGCGACGCGATGCCGACGTTCCGCCAACTGTTCCTCGGCGGCGCCGAGGGTATGGAACTCGAGCGCCGCGCCTACGTGGTGCGCAAGCGCGCCGAGCACGAGCTGGGCACCAAGGGTCCCGGCCAGGACGGTCCGGGACGCGAAACCGTGTACTTCCCGAGCCTGTCCGGTCAGACCTTCGTCTACAAGGGCATGCTGACCACGCCGCAGCTCAAGCAGTTCTACCTCGACCTGCAGGACGAGCGGCTGACCAGCGCGCTCGGCATCGTGCACTCGCGGTTCTCCACCAACACGTTCCCGTCGTGGCCGCTGGCCCACCCGTTCCGGCGCATCGCGCACAACGGTGAGATCAACACCGTCACCGGCAACGAGAACTGGATGCGGGCCCGCGAGGCGCTGATCCGCACCGATGTCTTCGGTAGCGACGGCCTCGACAAGATCGTCCCGGTCTGCACGCCCGGCGCCTCCGACACCGCGCGCTTCGACGAGGTTCTCGAACTGCTGCACCTCGGCGGCCGCAGCCTGCCGCACGCCGTGCTGATGATGATCCCCGAGGCGTGGGAACGCCACGACTCGATGGACCCTCGTCGCAGGGCCTTCTATGAGTACCACGCGTCGCTCATGGAGCCCTGGGACGGACCGGCCTCGGTGTGCTTCACCGACGGCACCGTGATCGGCGCCGTGCTGGACCGCAACGGTCTGCGCCCGTCGCGCATCTGGGTGACCGACGACGGCCTGGTCGTCATGGCCTCCGAGGCCGGCGTGCTGCCGCTCGACCCCGCCAAGGTGGTCAAGAAGATGCGCCTGCAGCCGGGCCGCATGTTCCTGGTCGACACCGCACAGGGCCGCATCGTCGACGACGAAGAGGTCAAGGCCGAACTCGCCGCCGCGCAGCCTTATCAGGAATGGCTCGACAAGGGCCTGTTCCACCTCGACGAGCTGCCGCCCGGTGACTATGTCCGCATGCCGCACCACCGCGTGGTGCTGCGCCAGCAGATCTTCGGCTACACCTACGAAGAGCTCAACCTGCTGGTCGCCCCGATGGCCCGCACCGGGGCAGAGGCGCTCGGCTCGATGGGCACCGACACACCCATCGCGGTGCTGTCCGCCCGCCCGCGGATGCTGTTCGACTACTTCCAGCAGCTGTTCGCGCAGGTGACCAACCCGCCGCTGGACGCGATCCGCGAAGAGGTGGTGACCAGCCTGCAGGGCACCGTCGGCCCCGAGGGCGATCTGCTGAACCCCGGCCCGGAATCCTGCCGCCAGATCGTGCTGCCGCAGCCGATCCTGCGCAACGCCGACCTGTCCAAGCTGATCTGCGTCGACCCCGACCACGAGATCCGCGGACACAAGCACGGCATGCGTGCCGCGGTGATCCGCTGCCTCTACCCGGTCAACCGCGGCGGGCAGGGCCTCAAGGAAGCGCTCGACAACGTGCGCGCCAAGGTGTCCGAGGCGATCCGGGAAGGCGCCCGCATCATCGTGCTGTCCGACCGCGAGTCCAACGAGACGATGGCGCCGATCCCGTCGCTGTTGTCCGTCGCGGCCGTGCACCACCACCTGGTCCGCGAACGCACCCGCACCAAGGTCGGCCTCGTGGTCGAGGCCGGTGACGCCCGCGAGGTGCACCACATGGCGACGCTGGTCGGCTTCGGTGCCGCCGCGATCAACCCGTACATGGCGTTCGAGTCGATCGAGGACATGGTCGACCGTGGCGTGGTCACCGGCCTCACCAGCGATCAGGCCAAGGCCAACTACGTCAAGGCCGCGGGCAAGGGCGTGCTGAAGGTGATGTCCAAGATGGGCATCTCGACGCTGGCGTCCTACACCGGCGCGCAGCTGTTCCAGGCCATCGGCATCAGCCAGCAGGTGCTCGACGAGTACTTCACCGGTCTGAGCAGCCCGGTGGGCGGTATCGACCTGGAGGACATCGCCGCCGACGTCGCGGCCCGTCACTCGCTGGCCTACCTGGACCGTCCCGACGAGCGCGCGCACCGCGAACTCGAGGTCGGCGGCGAATACCAGTGGCGCCGCGAGGGCGAGTACCACCTGTTCAACCCGGACACGGTGTTCAAGCTGCAGCACTCGACGCGCACCGGCCAGTACTCGATCTTCAAGGAGTACACCAAGCTCGTCGACGACCAGAGTGAACGCATCGCGTCGCTGCGCGGTCTGCTGAAGTTCCGTGCGGGCGTGCGACCGCCCGTGCCGATCGAAGAGGTGGAACCGGCATCCGAGATCGTCAAGCGGTTCTCGACCGGCGCGATGAGCTACGGCTCGATCTCGGCCGAGGCCCACGAAACCCTCGCGATCGCGATGAACCGCCTTGGCGGACGGTCGAACTCGGGTGAGGGCGGCGAAGCCGTGCACCGGTTCACCCCGGACGAGAACGGCGACTGGCGCCGCAGCGCCATCAAGCAGGTGGCCTCGGGACGCTTCGGTGTGACGAGCCACTACCTGGCGAACTGCACCGACATCCAGATCAAGATGGCCCAGGGCGCGAAACCCGGTGAGGGCGGCCAGCTTCCCGGGCACAAGGTGTACCCCTGGGTGGCCGAGGTGCGGCACTCCACGCCGGGTGTCGGCCTGATCTCGCCGCCGCCGCACCACGACATCTACTCGATCGAGGATCTCGCACAGCTGATCCACGACCTGAAGAACGCGAACCCGCAGGCCCGCATCCACGTCAAGCTGGTCAGCGAAAACGGGGTAGGGACGGTTGCGGCCGGAGTTTCCAAAGCGCACGCCGACGTGGTGCTGATCTCCGGGCACGACGGCGGCACGGGCGCATCGCCGCTGACCTCGCTCAAGCACGCGGGTGCGCCGTGGGAGCTGGGCCTGGCCGAGACCCAGCAGACCCTGCTGCTCAACGGTCTGCGCGACCGCATCGTCGTGCAGGTCGACGGTCAGCTCAAGACCGGCCGCGACGTGGTGATCGCCGCGCTGCTCGGTGCCGAGGAGTTCGGCTTCGCCACCGCGCCGCTGGTGGTCTCGGGCTGCATCATGATGCGGGTCTGCCACCTCGACACCTGTCCGGTGGGCGTGGCGACGCAGAACCCGCTGCTGCGCCAGCGCTTCTCCGGCAAGCCCGAGTTCGTCGAGAACTTCTTCATGTTCATCGCTGAAGAGGTGCGCGAACTCATGGCACAGTTGGGCTTCCGCACCGTCAACGAGATGGTGGGCCAGGTCGGTGCGCTCGACACCACCAGGGCCGCCGAGCACTGGAAGGCGCACAAGCTCGACCTGAGCCCGGTGCTGCACGAGCCCGAATCGGCCTTCATGAACCAGGACCTGTACTGCAGCTCGCGCCAGGACCACGGCCTGGACAAGGCGCTCGACCAGCAGTTGATCGCCCAGAGCCGCGAGGCCCTCGATTCCGGGACGCCGGTCCGGTTCAGGACCAAGATCACCAACGTGAACCGCACGGTCGGCACCATGCTGGGCCACGAGGTCACCAAGGCCTATGGCGGCCAAGGGCTTCCGGACGGCACCATCGACATCACGTTCGAGGGGTCGGCGGGCAACAGCTTCGGTGCGTTCGTGCCCAAGGGCATCACGCTGCGGGTCTACGGCGACGCCAATGACTACGTCGGCAAGGGCCTGTCCGGTGGCCGCATCGTGGTGCGCCCGGCCGACGAGGCACCGGAAAGCTTTGCCGCCGAGGACAACATCATCGCGGGCAACGTCGTGCTGTTCGGCGCCACCAGCGGTGAGGCGTTCCTGCGCGGTCAGGTCGGCGAGCGGTTCGCCGTGCGCAACTCCGGCGCCGTCGCGGTCGTCGAGGGCGTCGGTGACCACGGCTGCGAATACATGACCGGTGGCCGTGTGGTCATCCTCGGGCCCACCGGCCGCAACTTCGCGGCGGGCATGTCCGGCGGTATCGCCTACGTGTACGACCCGCGTGGCGTGCTGCCGCAGAACCTGAACACCGAGATGGTCGAGATCGAAACTCTCGACGGCTCCGACACCGATTGGCTGCGAGGACTACTCGCATCCCACGTCGACGCCACCGATTCTGCGGTGGGACAACGCATCCTGGCTGATTGGGACAACGAGTTGAAGCATTTCGCGAAGGTCATGCCGCGCGACTACAAGCGTGTGCTCGCGGCGATCGCCGAAGCCGAGGCCAAGGGCCTCACCGGCGCCGACATCGACGATGCGATCATGGCGGCGAGCAATGGCTGATCCGCGCGGTTTCCTCAAGCACACCACCCGTGAACTCCCCAAGCGCAGGCCCGTCGACCTGCGGCTCAAGGACTGGAAAGAGGTCTACGAGGACTTCGACCACGAGCCGCTGCAGACCCAGGCATCGCGCTGTATGGACTGCGGTATTCCGTTCTGCCACAACGGATGTCCGCTCGGCAACCTCATCCCCGAGTGGAACGACCTGGTGTACCGGGACCGCTGGCGCGACGCCATCGAGCGCCTGCACGCGACCAACAACTTCCCGGAGTTCACCGGGCGGCTGTGCCCGGCCCCGTGTGAGGCCGCGTGCGTGCTCGGCATCAACCAGGACCCGGTGACCATCAAACAGGTCGAGGTCGAGATCATCGACCACGCTTTCGACCAGGGCTGGGTGGTGCCGAAGATGCCCGACGTACAGACCGGCAAGAAGGTCGCGGTGGTGGGCTCCGGTCCGGCCGGACTGGCCGCCGCACAGCAGCTCACGCGCGCCGGCCACACCGTGACGGTGTTCGAGCGCGCCGACCGCATCGGCGGCCTGCTGCGCTACGGCATCCCCGAGTTCAAGATGGAGAAGCGCCACATCGACCGTCGTCTCGAGCAGATGGCGGCCGAGGGCACGCAGTTCCGCGCGGGTGTCAACGTCGGTGTCGACATCACCGTCGCCCAGCTGCGGCTGAACTACGACGCCGTGGTGCTCGCCGGCGGTGCCACCGCGTGGCGCGATCTGCCCATCCCGGGTCGCGAGCTCGACGGCATCCACCAGGCCATGGAGTTCCTTCCGTGGGCCAACCGTGTGCAGCTCGGCGATCCGGTGACCGACGAGAACGGTCAGCCGCCGATCACCGCCAAGGACAAGCACGTGATCATCATCGGCGGCGGTGACACCGGCGCCGACTGCCTCGGCACGTCACACCGCCAGGGCGCGGCGAGCATTCACCAGTTCGAGATCATGCCCATGCCGCCCGCCGACCGCAGCCCTTCTACGCCGTGGCCGACCTACCCGCTGATGTTCCGGGTGTCCTCGGCTCACGAGGAGGGCGGCGAGCGGGTGTTCTCGGTCAACACCGAGGAGTTCATCGGCGAGAACGGGCGCGTGACGGCTCTGCGCGCGCACGAGGTCAAGATGAACAACGGCAAGTTCGAGAAGGTCGAGGGGACCGACTTCGAACTCAAGGCCGACCTGGTGCTGCTCGCGATGGGTTTCGTCGGCCCCCAGAAGGAAGGCCTGATCGACAAACTCGGCGTCGAACTGACCGACCGTGGGAACGTCAAGCGCGACGACAACTTCCAGACCTCGGTGCCCGGCGTGTTCGTGGCGGGCGACATGGGTCGAGGACAGTCGTTGATCGTGTGGGCGATCGCCGAGGGCCGGGCCGCCGCCGCGGGCGTGGACCGCTACCTCATGGGTCGCTCGGCGCTGCCGGCGCCGATCAAGCCCACCGCCGCACCGCAGCGCTGAGCGTCGGGCGAGCTGCGCGGCCCGTGCGTGGGTCGCTCGGCTCGCCGATCCGGCGGCTCTCTTCGGGCCCCGGTGCAGTCACTCCTGTCACATCAGCCACACCAAAAACAGCAGATTTATTTGCGGCGTGGCGCGCACTGTTTGCCGGATATGGGGTATCTAATGACTTGGTGAGAGCTCTGCGGTACCGTGGAGTTACGGGTACAGCTATCACGACGTCACAGGAGTCAGCACCGTGTATCTCAATCCGCTGAGCAGGTCTCGGATGGGGCGAATTGCCTGGTCGTTGCTCCGCCACCCGGTGAAGAGCCGTGAGTTCCCGGCCAAGAACGAACGCCTGGTCCGCCCGGACGAGCTACTCCGCTACGGCGTGTGATCCGCCGCGGGTGACCGGCCGCAGGGGCCCTGGCATCCGCTCATCCGTTTTTGCTTTGCTCGTGCTCGTCGGGATGGCCGGGGCCGGCGCCGCGATCGGTGCCGCCGCGCCGCCACCCCCGATCCCGCCGCACGCCTGGGCACCGGCCCAATCGCTGCCGCTGGCCGACACCCAGCACTGGCCCCACCTCGCGTCAGTCGCCCAACCCCTCGACGGGCGTCCGTTCTTCGCTGAAGAGATCTGCGGCTTCCATCCCTCACCCAAACGCCAGTTCACCTCCGAGCAGGCGCGGGCCCGCATCGAACCGGGGCCCGGGAAGTGGTCACTGCAGCAGCAGATCGTGCACTTCCCGGGTGAGCTCGCCCAAGCCTCCGACCGGGCGGCTGCCCTGTTCAACTCCGTCGTCGACGCGCTGACCAAATGCCCGACGCAGGCGCCCGGCGTCGTCGTCGACATCACCACGCCGCGCGAGCCCTGCGCACCGCAACGTTGCGAACAGACCGCCGCCACCGTCCGCGCACCGGACGGGGTGACCGCGCACCTCTATCTGTCCACGGTCGGTGCCGGCGTCTCCGAACTGGTGGTCTGGTCGACCGGCACACCGGACGTGGCTTGGCCCGCGCCCGCCGACGACGCGGCGTTGAACGACGCGGTGTTGTCGGCGATCACCCCGCCGCTGTGCGCGGCGTGGCAGTGCTGAGGACGACTCAGGCGCCCGTCAGCTGGTTCGAATCCCGGATCGCCTCGGCGAGCGGTTCGAGCACCGCCGTGTCGTAGGGCGGCGGCAGGTAGATGATCGCCAGGTCCAGGCCCTCGGCGCCCAGCGCGGCCGCCTCGTCGACCACCTTGGCGTAGTCGCGGTCCTCGCCGAGCCGCACATGCGCCGACAGCGTGATCTCCTTCGGGTCGCGGCCCAGGTCGGCGCAGTGCGAAGCGAGAACGTCGCGCTTGCGGGCGAACTCCTCGGGGGTGCCGCCGACGAAGTTCCAGTGATCGGCGTACTTCGCGGTGATGCGCAGGGTCCGCTTCTCGCCGCTGCCGCCGATGCAGAACGGCGGATGCGGCTGCTGCGGGCCCTTGGGTTCGTTGCGGGCGTCCTTGAGCTGGTAGAACTTGCCGTCGAACGTCGTCGTCTCCTGGGTCAACAGACCCTTGAGCACCTCACAGGCCTCTTCGAACCGGTCGAAGCGTTCCTTGACCGAACCCAGCTCGATGCCGTAGGCGCCGGATTCCTCCTCGTTCCACCCGGCGCCGATACCCAGCTCCAGGCGCCCGTTGGAGATGATGTCGAGCGCGGCGGCCATGTTGGCCAGCACCGCGGGATGGCGGTAGTGGATCCCGGTGACCAGGACGCCCACCCGGAGCCGCTCGGTGGCCTGTGCAAGCGCCGTCAGGGTCGTCCACCCCTCCAGGCACGGGCCCGAGGAGTCCGAGAAGATCGGGTAGAAGTGGTCGAACGTCCAGCCCGACTCGAAAACGTCGATACCGTCGGCGACCTTCCAGATGGCCAGCATGTCGGCCCATGTCGTGTTCTGCGGTGATGTCTTGAAAGCGAATCGCACAACACACCAAACTAGACCCGCACCCTGAATAATCCCTGACCGCACAGCGCGCGGTGGGGCTTGCTGATTACGCATCATCGGAGCCATATCGACGACGTGATCGGTAGTCTTCCCGGTGAAGAGGTACGAAATCCGCCGAATCAAGAACGTGGAGTGAACATGACCCAATATGCAGTCACTGATCCGGCGACCGCCGAGGTCGTCGCCACCTATCCCACCGCGACCGATGCCGAGGTGGAGGCCGCGATCGAGGCTGCTCACAAGACCGGCCGCAGCTGGTCGAAGAGCACGACCGTCGCGGACCGTGCCGCGCTGATCCGCAAGGTGGCCGAGCTGCACGAGCAGCGTCGCGAGCAGCTCGCCGACGTCATCGTCCGCGAGATGGGCAAGCCGCGCGATCAGTCGCTGGGCGAGGTGGACTTCTGCGCGGCCATCTACCGGTACTACGCCGACAACGCCGAGAGGTTCCTGGCCGACGAGCCGATCGACCTGCTCGAGGGTGAGGGCAGCGCCGTGATCAAGCGCTCGCCCATCGGTGTGCTGCTCGGCATCATGCCGTGGAACTACCCGTACTACCAGGTGGCCCGCTTCGCCGGACCGAACCTGGTGGTGGGCAACACGATCCTGCTTAAGCACGCGCCGCAGTGCCCGGAGTCGGCCGAGCTGCTGCAGCTGCTGTTCCTGGAGGCCGGGTTCCCGCAGGGCGCCTACGTCGACATCCGCGCGACCAACGAGCAGGTCGCCAACATCATCGCCGATCCGCGGGTCGCGGCTGTATCGCTGACCGGTTCCGAGCGCGCGGGTGCCGCGGTCGCCGAGATCGCAGGCCGCAACCTCAAGAAGTGCGTGCTGGAACTCGGTGGCTCCGACCCGTTCATCGTGCTGTCGACCGATGATCTCGACGCGACCGTGCAGGCCGCCGTCGACGGCCGTATGGAGAACACCGGGCAGGCCTGCAACGCCGCCAAGCGGTTCATCGTCAGCGAGAACATCTACGACGACTTCCTCACCAAGTTCACCGAGAAACTGCTCGCCGCCGGTGAGGGCATCGCCCCGCTGTCGTCAGAGCAGGCCGCCGCACGGCTCGAAGAGCAGGTCAAGTCGGCCGTCGACGGCGGTGCCAAGCTGGTGTCCGCCGGTGAGCGCAAGGGCGCCTTCTTCCCGCCCGCGGTGCTCACCGGCGTGACCGAGGACAACCCGGTGTACCGCCAGGAGCTGTTCGGCCCCGTCGCGGTGGTGTACAAGGCCGGCTCCGAACAAGAGGCGGTCCAGATCGCCAACGACACGCCTTTCGGTCTCGGCTCGTATGTGTTCACCAACGACCCCGAGCAGGCCACCCGGGTGGCCGACAAGATCGAGGCGGGCATGGTGTTCGTCAACGCGGTCGGCGCCGAGGGTGCCGAACTGCCGTTCGGTGGCGTCAAGCGGTCCGGCTTCGGACGTGAACTCGGCCGGTACGGCATCGACGAGTTCGTCAACAAGAAGTTGATCCGCGTCGTCGGCTAGTGCGGTGTGCGGGCCACGTGGGTCCGGGCATGTGCGACGGCGTCGTCGAGTGAGTCGAGCAGATGGTTCTCGTGCCGAAGTGACTCGAACACACCGACATTCGCCAACAGGTCCATGTGCTCGGATCGCACACCCTTGATGATCACGGTGATACCGCGCGATTCGAGCTCGGTGGTGATCTCGGCGAGCGTATGCGCACCGGTGGCGTCGAGCATCCCCAACTGGGACATCCGGATGACCACAACGGATACGTGGGGATGCTCGGCGTCGGTGATCGCGTTCGAGATGCGTTCGGCCGCACCGAAGAACATGGCGCCGTCGAGGCGCAGCAGGGCGATCTGATCGTCGCCGGGATGGTGCGGTTCCGGAAGCGGCTCACGCACCACACTGCTGCGGCGAGCGACCGAGCGTAGCGCGAAGAACGCCGCCACCAGGATGCCTATCTCGACGGCCTCGATCAGGTCGAAGCACACCGTGATGGCCGCCGTGAGCACGAAGATCAGGGCGTCCGAGCGGGTCGAACGAAGAATCTTGCGGATCGTCGTCGCCGAGATCATCCGGAACGACGTCACCATCAGCACCCCGGCCAGCGCCGACAGCGGGATCGCCGACACCGGGCCGGTGGCCAGGTAGACGACGGCAAGTAGCACCAGCGAGTGCACGATGGCCGACAGGCGCGTTCCCGCACCCGAGCGGACGTTGACCGCGGTGCGTGCGATGGCACCCGTGGCGGGCATACCGCCGAACATTCCGGAGGCCACCGACGCCAGACCCTGGCCGACGAGTTCCCGGTCGGGGTCGTACGGCCCGGTCGGCGACATCGTCGCGGCCACGCGTGCCGACAGCAGCGACTCGATCGCCGCCAGCGCGGCGATGGCCAGCGCCGCACTGAACATCGTCCGCAGTGTGCTCACGTCGGCGTCCGGTAGCACCGGGGCGGGCAGGTGCGACGGCAGTTCGCCGATCGCGGCGACCGGGACGTGCAGCACCACCACCAGCACGGTCGCGACGATCACCGCCGTCAGCGACGCCGGTATCCCGCTGTGCACCCTGGGCAGCACGATCATCAGGGCCGCAACAATCCCCACGACCGCAAGGGTTTTCCCGCCCTCGGCCCAGTCGGCGTTTCTCACCACCGTGAACGCGGCCAGCAGCGTGCGCTCACCGGCGGGTGCCTGCTGCGCCAGCGCGGCGGGCACCTGTTGCAGGAAGATGATGGCCGCGATGCCGAGCGTGAAGCCCTCGATCACCGGCCAGGGGATGAACGTCACCGCGCGTCCGAGACCGGTGACCCCGGCCGTCAGCACCAGCACACCGGCCAGCACCGTCACCAGGGCGATGCTGCCGAGGCCGTGGTCGGCGACTATCGGTGCGAGCACCACCGCCATCGCGCCGGTGGGCCCGGACACCTGGACGTGGGATCCGCCGAAGACCGCGGCGACCAGGCCCGCCACGACGGCCGTGATCAGGCCCGCGGCGGCGCCGACGCCGGACGAGATGCCGAAGGCCAGCGCGAGCGGCAGTGCCACGACGCCGACGGTGACGCCGGCCAGGATGTCCTGGCGCCAGGTGCGCGGCAGGTCGGCGTAGTCGTCGCGGTGTGGGAGCAGGCGGCTGAGGTTGGCGAGGGCGGTCACTGGTTTTTCCCGATGGGCGGTAGCGAGCGCATCGCGGCCAACTGGTCGCGCCGTGCGCCGAGGGTGTCGGCCAGGAAGGTGCGCGCGATGACCAGCAGTTCGGAGATCTTCGGGTGGGCCAGCTCGTAGAACACCGCGTTGCCCGACCTGTGGCCGGTCACCACGTGGTGGCGTTTGAGGACAGCCAGATGCTGTGACAGCAGAGTCGGCTCGATCTCGGTCTCGGCCAGGATCGCGCTGACCGCAGTGGGTTCACCACTGGCGGAAAGGATTTCGAGGATCCTGATCCTCGCGGGATGGGCCAGGGCCTTGAACAGGTTGGCCTTGATCTCGTAGAGCGGTTGCTCGGGGCTGCCCAGAAAGCGGTGCGGCACGGTGGTCCTGGTGAATTGATGGATTGAACAAAATTGCAATCCAGGATAACCGGTGGTCTCGGGATCCGTAATGGCCGAGCGCGGTGATGCCGGGCACACTGGCGGTATGGGCGGAGTTCTGTACTTCGACGGCGACTGCGGGATGTGTACGCGCAGCGTGCACGCGCTGGCGAGCCGGCAGCGCACCGGCGACCTCCAGATCGCGCCGTTTCAGAAGGCCGGCACCGCTGCACTGCTCGGTGTCGACGACGAGACGATGACCGGTGCCGCGTGGTGGCTGGATCACACCGGCGCGGTGTATCGCGGCGCGGAGGCCG
This sequence comes from Mycolicibacterium goodii, assembly GCF_001187505.1. The sequence continues at coordinate 950,276 of NZ_CP012150.1, read as the reverse complement.
TCAACGCCGCGGTCTCGGCGAGCTACGGTTCGCGCATCCCGCTGTGGGTCTACCGCGTTCCGGGCATCAGGCAGCTGGAGGATGCGGTGTACCGATGGATCGCGGCACACCGCTACCGGTTCCCCGGTGCCACACCGCACTGTGCGGCGCGGCCCGGGGACTGTTGATCAGTTGGGCGCGGTCAGGGAGTTCAACTCGGTGCCGTCGTCGGACAACTGGACCAGCGTGTCACCGATACGCCAGATTCTCCCGAGCGAGTTTGCCTCTTTCGGCAGCGACCACACCATCTCGCAGGTCTTCAGGTCGAAGGCCTTGGCGATCAGGTCCACCTGTGGGTTCGTCACCGCAGTGACGGCAGTCGTGCCGTCAGTACCGAGGTACTTTCTGCCGAGGTCGATTTCGCACGCCTTACCTTTGTCGCCCGAGTTCAGGTCATAAGGCTGCCAATACGGCATTTGCGCGTTGTTGCTCTCATTGATGTAGAGCGTGCTGCCGATCAGCAGTGTGTCGTAAGGGATGTGGCCTTCAACAGAGAGGAGACGCGATCCCTCCGCGGTCACGACCCTCCAGTCCGAGGCTGACGCGTCGATGTAGAGGCCTGCGGCGACCGGGTAGCCATCGCGGCCAAGGGTTCCGATTTTCTTGCCGGTCAAGTCGAAGGACTCCATAGTTGACGTGTTGAACTCGTCGTCGGCGACGACGAGAGCTGCGAAACCGTCGTCGTCGAACCGCACCCCGTCGATGAAGGTCCCGTCGGGGATCTCTGGTGTGAACTCACGTCCGTCTGTGAGGGAAAAGAAAACATAGTTCTGAGAGTCATTCGTTCCCTGGGCGGCGATGTCTCTCGAAGGTCCAAACACCGTACCGAGTCCCGGGATGAACCACGTCGGTTCGGCTTGTGGCCCGACACCGTAGATCCCTTCCTTATCCGCCACTGCGAGGAGGTAGTCGCCTGTTCGACGAGCTCGTAGGCCTGTGGACGAGAGCCGCAGCGGGGTCGGCCCGGTGTAGGTCACCCCGCCGGTGCGCAGGTCCACGACCCACGCCGTTGCTGCGGATCCGTCGTCGACCAGGCAGACCATGGCGTCGGGACCGTTGAGGAAGCATTCTGGCGCTTTATCTCCGGTATTGAGTTGCACCGCCGGAAAGAGCGTGTGGCCGTCGGTGGCATCCAGGCCGGTTAGCCACCACGATGTTCCCCCTGGCTCGGATGAGCGCGCGAGGAAAAATCCGCGATTATCCAGCGTGTCGATGAAGGCGTGAGTGCCATTTTGTTTGTTGCTGACAGCGATCCTCGCGGTTTCGCCGCCGGGAACAGCAGGCGGCACCCCGAGGTCACTCACGCTCGTGCGCCAACCCGGTACGGGAGTTTGGTCCATCGGCGACGACAGGTATGCGGTTGGCGGCGGTTGCCACTGGGCACGCGCCCACATCTCGGACCCGCTGGAGTTCCACCAGATCCCGCCTGCAGCGAGCGCCACAATTACGACGAGCGCTGTGGCGAGCACGATCCAGGTGCGCCGACGAGATCGCGAATGCGGGCTACGAATGTCGTTGTTGGGCCTCATTTCCATCGTCAGCACGCCATATGGAAAAGGTGTCGAGATAACAAGTGCTTGTCCTCATCCGTCCTCTGCATACCGGTTCGCGAACATCTCGGCTTTCGTGGTCAGGACTGTATCGGGTGTCGGTAACTCGAGGTTCCGTTCGAGGAAGCTCTGCGTAGCCGCCGGATCAAGTCCGAGCAAGCGCATGACCTCGGCGATGATGGCGTGACGTGCTGCCGCGCCCTGCCGGCGAGCCATCGTGCAAACACCCATGATCTCTTCGGCAAGTTCGTGCTCCGTCATCTTGACGACCGGCGGCGCCAGTTCAACTCGGAGTATTTGGCCGCCAGTGAGCGCGGTGGCGGTAACCGTCGCAGCAGTATTCGACGCCGACACGAGAAGAAGGCTCTCCGCGTGGGGGACATCATCGTGGCTCTGCGGCGCCGTGCCGTCAGTGTCATGTTGCTCGTAGAGAGGTCCGGTGTAGTCGAAACCGGTTAGCTCATCAGTGGGCGGTTCGGGTTCCTCCCGTGCCTCGTCGTCGCCCCACGGATCGTGGTCATACATCGAATTCGCCTAGGCGACAGGGCACTTGATCAGACTCCGCAGGTGTCAATGTTGCCCGCCTCGGTCGAATCGGTGTTGTCGTAGTTCGTTGCGGCAGCTCGCAATTTCTCGGCGAGCTCAACTGATACCCGTCTAAGCGCGCCTCCGGCGGCTTTGCGTGCTTCGACGGCGTCGGCCACCGCCATGTTGGTCAGTGCGCATATGACGCCGTGGCTTTCCCACATGTTGTTCCCGTTTTCGGTCATCGAACGGTTGGCGCCATCGATCTGGCCAATCGCTTTGTCGTGGACCGTTGACAGTTTGCGGATGTGATCGGTGAGGACCGTCAGATTCTTTTCATGATCGTTCGACATGAGTCATCCATTCATCCAGCGGGGACCGCCTGCGGTGCATTGAGATTCCCAGAACTCGGTGTCGCCGGTACAGGTGGAATCGGGGCAGGTTGTGGCGTCGCGGGGGGGCCATACTCAAATGGTTCTTCCGGTTCGGGCATGGTGAACGGGGTCTCCGGCAGCGTCCGCTTGGGCGGAACATCCGATCCGGCTTCGGGCAGTTCTGTCGCCTTGTCATCTCGGGGAAGTGGGGTCTTAGGTACGGAGAACGGATCACAGGCATTGACTTCTCCTGATGTGTCCTTCTGCGCTGTCTCGTAGTCGCCAGCGTGGCGCTTCACTCGCGCGGCGTTCTCGATGACATTCTTGGTCAAGATCGCCATGGTCACATTCGCGGATTGGACCGCTAACCCGGCGACGGTCATATCTGCAATGAGCTGCGCGGCCTTGCCTGGGCCCGAGTAATTCGCGACCGCCGTTGCCAGACCGTAGTCGTAGAGGAACTGAGAAATTTCGTCGAGGCGCTCGCGTGTCCGAAGAATTTGCTCTGCCTCGGTCTGTATGACCGCTGCGATGTTGGAGTCGGCGGCCTGCGTGTCCGACGTCAACCTGCGGTGAGAAGCGTTCACCGCGTTGTAGACCTGCGACGCTGTCCCGTCCCACCGGTCGAAGTGCGGTTCGGCGTCGATCAGCGTCTCCACCGCGTTAGCCAAACGTTCAGCAGAGCCTCGGAAGCCCCCGCCGTCGTCAGGGTTGCCGTTGCCAGTCGTCGCCTTCATTGCCGCGATGGTCATTTGCGCCGCGGCCAGTATCCGCGAATCCGCGAGCTTGAGAACGGCGTCCATGATCGGGCCGGGTCGCGACGTTTGGAAAAACGCCGAGGCTACCAAGGCCACCAATGACGTCCTGGGCGTCGCCGATGAGTTTGCGACCGTTCGTCAACGCACCGTGGAAGTCTCCTTCCACGACGTCGCCCACGAATGCTCTGGCGTCATTGACGCCGTTCACCGCACCATTGACGATGTCGGCTGGATTGGGCAGGCCGATCTTGTCGGCGATTCTGCCGACATCGTCCAGAAAACCCACTGCATCCCCCTTTGCTGGAGTGAGCGTACATCATGTTCCGAACCCTTCAGAGCGTTAATTTGTGTAGCTGAAGCCACTTCCGGGGCACACTGGAGAGATGGATCCGGTCATCGCTCTACGCCAGATCGCCTACTACAAGGACCGCGCACGGGAGGACCCGCGCCGGGTGATGGCGTACCGCAATGCGGCCGACATCGTCGAGGGGCTGACCGAAGCGCAGCGCGACCGGCTGGGCGCGTCGAACGGCTGGCAGTCGCTGCCGGGAATCGGCCCGAAGACCGCCAAGGTGATCGCGCAGGCCTGGGCCGGCCGTGAGCCCGACGCGCTCGTCGAGTTGCGGGAACAGGCAGCCGATCTCGGCGGTGGCGACCTCCGTGCCGCGCTGCGCGGTGATCTGCACGTGCACTCGAACTGGTCGGACGGCTCGGCGCCGATCGAGGAAATGATGTCGGCGGCAAGGGATCTCGGTCACGAATACTGTGCCCTGACGGATCATTCACCGCGGTTGAAGATCGCCAACGGACTTTCTGCGGAACGGCTACGCGAACAACTCGACGTCATCGACGAACTCCGGGACACCGTCGCGCCGATGCGGATCCTCACCGGCATCGAGGTCGACATCCTCGAAGACGGTTCGCTCGACCAGGAACCCGAGTTGCTCGAGCGGCTCGACGTCGTGGTGGCCAGCGTGCACTCGAAACTCGCCATGGACGAGGCCGCGATGACCCGGCGGATGATCAAGGCCGTCACCAACCCGCACACCGATGTCCTCGGGCACTGCACGGGCCGCCTGGTGACCGGCGGCCGCGGAATGCGCCCGGAGTCGAAGTTCGACGCGGAGAAGGTGTTCACCGCGTGCCGCGACGCGGGCACCGCGGTCGAGATCAACTCGCGTCCGGAGCGGCGCGACCCGCCGACCCGGCTGCTCAACCTGGCGCTGGAGATCGGCTGCCTGTTCAGCATCGACACCGACTCGCACGCGCCGGGCCAGCTCGAGTTTCTCGGCTACGGCGCCCAGCGCGCGTTGGACGCCGGCGTGCCGGCGCAGCGCATCGTCAACACCTGGCCCGCCGAGCAACTGCTGGAGTGGGCGGCGACCTGATCAGGTGCCGAACGGATCATGTTCGGCCAGAAGCTTTTCCATACGCGCCTCATCCAGCCGCACCCGGATGGTGGCGGCCTCGTGCTGATCGCGGATCACCTTGGCAAGCGTGAAGGCGCTGGTGACGACGAACAGTGCGGACATGGCGAGAAACATGCGCTGCCACATGTCGATCGGCAGGAACAGGATGCCGCCGAGCAGTCCGACGAGACTGACGCCGAAGGCGATGGCGGCCTGCATGAAGAATGCGGCGGTGACCCTGGTGGTGTCGGTGATTGCGTTCATGCCGACAGCCTGACCGCCCGCGCCGACGGGCGGATGCGTGAGACTACTCAAATCCGTCAGTCCGGCAGCATGGGCATCTCCAGGCCCGGATCACGACCGACCAACACGCCGCGCGTCAACACTGCGTTGCCGAACCGCAGGCGCACCCGATCGATGGCCGAATCGATCGCCACCGGGTCCGGCTGTTCGGCGAACGGCAGTTCCAACTGCATGCTGCCCCCGCGGTCGATGTTGGACACCGCGAACCCGATCAGGGTGAGCCCGCGTGCGGCGATCAGCGGTGCCGCCGAGGCGACGAGTTCCCTTGCCGTGCAGAGGATCACGTCGGTCGACGCGGTGGCCCGCGGCATGGTGTGCGACCGGGTGGCGCGTCCGTAGTCGTCGAACCGCAGCCGCAGTACCACGGTGCGGCCGGTGCGTCCGGCGGCGCGCATGCGTCGGGTGATCCGGTCGACGAGGTTGACCACGACGGCGTCGACCTCGTCGGCGGACATGGAGTTGCCGCGCCGGCCCAGCGCGCGCTGCGCGCCGACCGAACTGCGTCGTACCCCCGGGGTGACCCGGCGCCGATCGATGTTGTGCGACAACGCGAACAGCTGACGGCCCATCGCGCCGCCGACCATGCCGCCCAACGTCGCCTCCGACAGTTCGGCGACGTCGGCCACCGTCTCGATGCCGTGGGCGCGCAGTTTCTCGGCGGTCTTGGCGCCGACGCCCCACAGTCGACGCACCGGAAGTGGGTGCAGGAACGCCAGTTCGCGGTCCGGCGGCACCAACAGCAGCCCGTCGGGCTTGCCCTCCTGACTGGCGACCTTGGCGAGGAATTTGGTGCGGGCGATGCCGACGGTGATCGGCAGGCCGACGCGCTCGCGGACCTGGGCGCGCAACCGCGTCGCGATCTGCACCGGGGTGCCCGACACCCGCGCCAGACCGGACACGTCGAGGAACGCCTCGTCCACCGACAGCGGTTCCACCAGCGGCGTGGTGTCGTGGAAGACCGCGAACACGTCCTTGCTGGCCTGCGAGTAGGCCGCCATCCGGGGCGGGACGACGATGGCCTGCGGGCACAGCGCACGGGCCTGGCCGCCGCTCATTGCTGTGCGGACGCCGTAGGCCTTGGCCTCGTAGCTGGCCGCGAGCACCACACCGCCGCCGACGATCACGGGCCGTCCGCGCAGCGCCGGATCGTCGCGCTGCTCGACCGAGGCGTAGAACGAGTCGAGGTCGGCGTGCAGGATGCTCGCGGACGGGACACCGGACACGAACATATGTTCGCATCGATGGGCGACAGATACGAGAGCCGGCTACGCCGTTCCGGCGGGGGAGGTGCCGTAGATGCTGTTGAGCCAGATGTGGGTGAGGGTGTCGACGACCTTCTCGGGTGCGACGCCGGGTTGCTCGTCGGACAGCGCCGCCATCATCGTCCGCTCGTTCATGAGGTTCAGCGACGTCGCCAGATCGAGCGCCGGGATGGTGTCCGGGGCCGCGCCGCGCTCGCGCTCGGCGGTGATCAGCGCCGCGGTCGCGGCGATCCACTTCTGCATCAGACCCGCCCAGAACTCCTTGAACTCCGGACTGCTGTTGAGCGCCTCGGAGCCGGCGCGGGCGGTGGCGGGATGGGATCCGAACGAGTCGAAGAAGATCTCGATACCGCGCCGGATCGCCCGTTGCGGGTCGGCGGGCATGCTCTCCACGGCGTTGTCGAAGCCGGTGTCGGCCCGCTTGATCAACGGATCGAGCAGCGACAGCAGCACCGCTTCCTTCGACGGGAAATAGAAGTAGAACGTCGGCCGCGAGATCCCGGCGCCCTTGGCCAGGTCATCGACGGAGATGTCGGCGAACTTCTTGGTCTCCAGCAGGCGCTGGGCCGTCGCCAGGATCGCGGCCTCCCGGTCATCCCCCGACGGGCGCGCCGAACGGCGGCCGCGGGGCGCACGGGTCTGGCTGGCGATGGTCACCTCAGCAGCTTAACACCGCGTCGAACTCATCAACACGCTGTTGACTGCATCGACGCCGCGTTGATACCGTCGGTCCCATGACCGAACATTTCGACGTCGTGATCGTCGGTGCAGGGATCTCCGGCATCAGCACCGCCTGGCACCTGCAGGAGCGCTGCCCGACGAAGAGCTACGTGATCCTGGAGCGCCGGGCCAACATCGGCGGCACCTGGGACCTGTTCAAATACCCGGGCATCCGCTCCGACTCCGACATGTTCACCCTCGGCTTCCGGTTCAAGCCGTGGACCTCGGCCAAATCGATCGCCGACGGCCCGTCGATCTGGAACTACATCAACGAGGCCGCCCAGGAAAACGGCATCGACAAGCACATCCGGACCAACCACCGGGTGCTGGGCGCCGACTGGTCGGACACCGAGAACCGCTGGACGCTCACCGTCGAGGCCGACGGCGAGCAGAAGCAGATCACCGCGGGATTCCTGTCGGTGTGCAGCGGCTACTACAACTACGACCAGGGCTACTCGCCGGAGTTTCCCGGCGCCGACGACTTCGCGGGGCAGATCATCCACCCGCAGCACTGGCCCGAGGATCTCGACTACGCGGGCAAGAAGATCGTCGTCATCGGTTCGGGAGCCACCGCCGTGACGCTGATCCCGTCGCTGGTCAAGGGCGGGGCCGGGCACGTCACGATGCTGCAGCGGTCACCGACCTACATCGGGGCGCTGCCCCTGGTCGACCCGGTCGCCGAGAAGACCAACAAGTACCTGCCGAAGAACCTCGCGCACTTCGTCAACCGGTGGAAGGCCATCGCGTTCAGCACCGCGCAGTACCAGTTGTCGCGGAAGTTCCCCAACTACATGCGCAAGACGCTCATGACCATGGCCCAGCGCCGGCTGCCCGAGGGATTCGACGTGCAGAAGCACTTCGGACCTCGCTACAACCCGTGGGACGAGCGATTGTGCCTGGCGCCCAACGGGGATCTGTTCAAGACCATCAGGGCGGGCAAGGCCGACGTCGTCACCGACACCATCGACCGGTTCACCGAGACCGGCATCAAGCTCACCTCCGGTGAGCAGCTGACGGCCGACATCATCATCACCGCAACGGGTTTGAACATGCAGCTGTTCGGCGGCGCGAGCCTGACCCGCAACGGTGAAGAGGTCGACCTGACCAGGACCATGACCTACAAGGGTCTGATGCTCTCGGGTGTGCCGAACATGGCGATCACCTTCGGCTACACCAACGCCTCATGGACGCTGAAGGCCGATCTGGTGTCGGAATTCATCTGCCGCGTGCTGAACTACATGGACGCCAACGGGTTTGACCGCGTCGAACCGCAGCATCCCGGCGGCGACGTCGACGAGTTGCCCTTCATGGACTTCAACCCCGGCTACTTCCGCCGTGCCATGGACAGCCTGCCCAAGTCCGGGTCGCGGGCCCCGTGGCGGCTCAAGCAGAACTACTTCTTCGATCTGCGGATGATCCGCTACGACAAGGTCGACGAGGAATCTCTGCACTTCACCAAACACCGTGCGGCAGTGCCGGCTTCGTCCTCCTGAGTTCCTTGCCGAGCAGACGCAAAACTTCCCTTTTTCACGCGAAAAAGGGAAGTTTTGTGTCTGCTCGCGAGAGAAATGTCACGGGCGGACGACGACGATGCCGTCCTCGTCGCAGTAGGCGACCTCACCGGGGGCGAAGGTCACCCCGCCGAAACTGACCTCGACATCGCGTTCGCCCGCACCGGTCTTGGTGCCCTTGCGCGGATTGGTGCCCAAGGCCTTGATGCCGACGTCGATCGTGCGCAGCGCGGCGGCGTCGCGCACCGCACCGTTGACGATCACACCCGACCAACCGTTATCGGCGGCCAGTCCGGCGATGATGTCGCCCACCAGCGCGGTGTGCAGGGAGCCGTCGCCGTCGACCACGAGCACCCCGCCGTCACCCGGCGTCGACAGGATCGACTTCAGCAGCGCGTTGTCCTCGAAGCAGCGCACCGTGGTGATCGGGCCTGCGAACATGGTCTTCCCGCCGTAGTTCTGCAATTGCAGATCACAGCTGCGAACATCGGGATAGATCTCGTCGACAAGATCGGCGGTGGCGCGGGGTTCGATACTCACCCCGCGATTATCTCAGGCCGTCCGCGGCGTCAGTCGTGCCCGCCGCGGCGCCGGGCGGTGATCACCAGCAACGCGATCATGATCACCGCGGCGATCGTGGGCCCCACCGGGAACCGGGTGGAGTGCTGCTCCTCCACCGGAACGGGCACCGGACCCGACACCGGGTTGGGCGCCGCCTCCACCGTCGACTTGGCTTGGGCGGCAACCTCTTCCGCAGCCGCCGCCAGTTCGTCGGCGGGCGGCGCGGTCGGCTCCTCGGCGGGTGCGGGTTCGGCCGCCTTGGCGGGTTCGGCTTTCTTCGCCGGAGCCTTCTTCGCCGGGGCCTTCTTGGCGGGTGCCTTCTTGGCGGCCTTGGCCGGAGCTTTCTTGGCGGGTGCCTTCTTGGCCGGGGCCTTCTTCGCGGGTGCCTTCTTGGCCGGGGGAGCGGGCTGAGCCGGTGACGCAGAGTCGTCGCCGCCCGACGCGCCGGCTGACCCGGCCGGCGTCTGGGAATTGTCGGCGGGACGGTCCTGCTGCTCTGCCATTCTGGGCTGCTCCTCTGCGGTGTGTCGGTCCGCGCCAGCGCGGTGAGATGTGGCCGGCAGTGGTTCCATCATGCCAGGCCGCCGCATCGTCACCCGGTGACGGCCAGCGCCGCGGCGAAGGTCACCACCACGGTCATGACGGCCAGCTCGATCAGCGACCGTCGCCGCGACAGGCCGGCGCTGCTGCGATGCGCCCGCGCCGCGGGCAACCAACCCGCCCGGTTGCGCCACGCCAGCACCATCAGCCCGACGGTCACCACGATCTTCGCGGTCAACAACCGGCCATACCCCGTGCTGACCAGGTCGATCGGCGACTGCAGCCGCACCAGCGCCCCGACGGTCCCGGCCACGAGCAGCACCGCCACGCATCCCAGCGCCAGCTGAGAGAAACGCGGCAGCACCCGCGCCCACTGCCCGCGGTGGGTCACGGTGAGCACGAGCGCGGCAAGCACGCCGCACCACAGCGCGGCGGCGAGCGCGTGCACGGCCACCGCCAACCCGCCGAGCGGGCTCTCCGCGAGGTGCCCGGCCAGTGTCCGCGCCGCCATCCCGGCCGCCGAGAGCCCGATGCTCGCCATGACGCCCGCCGCGACCCGTGAGCCGAGCAGTGTGACGCCGCAGACCGCGAGGGCGGCCACGATGCTCACCAGGCCGGAGCGCCCCACCGCGGTGAACCAGGCGAACTCGGCGACCGTGCGCACGCCGACGTGCTGCACCGACATTCCCGCGGCCTGCGCGGCCACCACCACCAGGCGTACCAACTCGGCCACCGCCCAGACCGCGGCGGCCGCCGCCAGCGGTCTGGCCGCGCTGCGGCCGAGATCGGCGCGGTGCCGCGCGTCGTCGAGGAACGGAACGCACGCCAGCCCGAGGGTGACGACCGCCGCGGAATCGGCGAGGGCGCGGACCATCGAACCACCCAACGGGCTCTGCGGGTACGCCAGCGCCCACGCGATCACCGACGCCGCGGCGACCACGAGGCCGCCGCCCGCAACCGAACGCCGGGTCAGGACCGTCGCCTGGCCGCCCACCACACTCCGCCGCCGACGATCAGCACGGCCACCACCACGAACGGCCACACCGGCAGGCCGTCGTCAGCGGGCTCGGGTGCCGCGGCCGTGGGGCCGGGGGTGCCGGCTCCGGCGACCGTCAGCTCGAATGACCACGACCCGGACACCACATGCCCGTCGGCCGAGGTGGCCCGGTAGTTCACGGTGTAGGTGCCTGCCGGCCCCAGCGGGCGGACCGCGACGCTGACCACCGCGCCCTGGACCTGCGGGTCCCCGGTGGACCACAGGTTGCCGTCCGGGCCGACGACGGTCATCGCGGCGAACGCCTGCTGCATCGACTCGTTGAATGTCGCGCTGACCCGTTGCGGCGACTCGGTCAGCGACGCGTTCTCGGCGGGATCGGTCGCGATGCGGGTGGCGTGCGCCGACGCGACACCGGCTCCGGCCAGCGACGCCGCGACCATGGTGAACGCCGCCAGCGCGACAGCCAGCAGCCGCCTCATGACCGGCGCCTTGCCGTCAGCGCGACCGCAACCGCCGCCGCGGACACCGCCAGCGCGGCCCCGGCCAGCCAACGCGCCGAGTTGTCCGCCGCATGCTCGGTTCCCGCCGCGGGCGCGGCGACCGCGGGCGCCGACGTCACCGTCGCCGCGCCCTGGCCGTGCGTCTGGTCGGGCCGGTCGGCCCCGCCTTCACCCGCAGCGCCGGACAAGGTCAGCTGCGGGGCGGGATGCTCGGGTTCGCTGCCGTCGGGCCCCGGGTTCTGGTTCCAGCGCACCACGGTGCCGTCCGAGTAGGTCTGGGTGGTCGGGAAGCTCACGTTCGGGGTCTGCGGCAGACGCACCGAGATCTTGAACAGCGCGAACTGATCGGGCGAGATGCCGACGCCCGGTGCGGCCGTCCAGGTGACCGACGAGACCGTGCCCGCCGCGACGTCGCGGTCCAGCCGCGTCGTCCATCCGGGCATCACCTCGGTGCGCACCGACGTGATGTTTGGCAGATCGATGCGCAGTTCCGTTGTCAGCGCACCACTTTCGGACTCACCGGGAACCCGGAAGGTGAGCACCGAGGTGGTGCCGGGCACCGGGTTCTCGGCGTCGACGTGGACGTGGGCCGCGGCGGGCGCCGCGGTGAGCAGGGCAACGGATGCCGTGCTGAAGGCTGCGGCCGACGCAGCGGCGATCAGGGCGCGCGACCGCGCCCCAGGTAGGGGTTGCATGGTTGATGGTCTTTCTGAGGTCGGGAAACAGGTCAGGCGCGCACGCCCACCGGTGGACCTCGGTGCGACATCGACGCTGCCAGGAACTGCACCGCGAGCGACGGCCGATCGGCCTCGACCACCACCGGCGGTGTCGTGGGCTCGGGCAGCACATGCACGGGCGCCGCGGGCACCGACACGGCGCGGGACATCACCGCACACAATCGTGCCCCTCCGGCGATCAGCAGCGCACCGACCGACACCGCGACGGCATGTGCCAGCAGCATGACCGCACCGGGTCGGGTCGCGCTCACCCCGTCGTGATGGCCCGCCGTGGCGAGCAGCAGGTGGGCCAGCAGTTGCCCGGTGCCGAGCAGCGCCCACAACACGCAGGCCCGGTTTGCCGCGCCCGTTGTGGCGGCCACCGCACCCAGGGTCAGGGCCAGCACCGTGAGTTGGACCAGCACCGCCCCGCCGAGCAGGCCACCGCCCCCGGCGCCGTGTGCGGCGAACGCCAGAGCCGGGGTGATGAGTCCGACGGCCGCGCCGCGCAGCAAGGCGGCGGGATCGCGTCGGACCTCGGTCATGGCGTGCGGTCAGACCAGGCCCAGCCGGGCCATGAGATCGGCGTCGATGCCGTCGAGTTGCGTGGAGATGGCCGCGTGGGCACCGCGCCTGCGCGCCGACGGCATGTTCTCGGCGGCCGTGACCGCGGCGGCCAGATCGGTGAGCCGGTCGTTGATCGCCGCGACGAACTGTTTGGTCTCGGCGTCTTTCGGCTTCTTCTCGGCGACCAGGCGCAGGGTCTGCTCGGCCCCGGCGATGCGCGCCGACAACTGGGCACCGTGCCCGGAGAACTGGCCGAGCTGGCTCAGCGGAACGCCGAGCTGATCGGCGCGGCGCTCGTCGATGGCACCCCGGGCGGCGACCGCGGCGCGATACACCACCGGCACGAGAACGGGGGCAAGCAAACGGGTGACCGTCAGGAGGCGGCGCACGCGCGACGGCGAGAGCAACTTGCCCTCACGCGCCGCGCGTAGCTGGGTCTCGGCGATCTTGAGGGCGTTGCGGTCGGCGTCGCGTTGCGCCTTGAGCTGGGCATCGAGCGCCTTTCGCTCGGCCTTGCGGTCGGCCTTGATGCGGCGGGCTTCGTTCTTTGCCGCGAGCCGCGCTTCGAGCTTGGCCTTGGCCTTGATCGCACGGGCTTCTGCGCGGCGGGTTGCGCGGCTCTTGCGTCGCGTGAACAGGCCCATTCCGGCTGCCTCCCGGTCGTCTCGTCGTGTGCAGGTGAGCACCGCTGAACTGCTGCTGAACCACAGTATCGCCCGGCCGATTTGCTCCGCCGACTCGGTGTGCCCGGCGGCGGGTGAATCATCACAGCTAGCAAATCAGCTCACCGCGTTTGTGCGACAATCATGGGACGTCTGTAAAGCCGATGCAGGTGCGCCGAAGGGGGGTGACTTCATGCGCTCGCGCGTGCGCGTCGCCGCGTCAGCATGTTTGGTCATTTCTGGCCTGTTCATCGCGGGTCTCGGCGGGGCATTGGCGTTTGCCGACCCCGATGGTGACGGCGATGCGCCGGGCCAGAAGCCGGCCGGCGCCGACAGCAGTGCGCCGCAGGTCATCGGACCGCGCGGGACCAACTCCCAGCGCCCGTCGCCGCGCCCTGCAGGCCCGACCGGGCAGGGCCCGCATCGCGGCCCCAGCCGGCCACCGACTAACAGCGGGACCAAACCGACTGGTAAGCCGCCCCGACCGGGCTGGCCGGGTGCCGGTCACGGACATCCCACCAACACCGGCACGGCCGAGCCGCCGCAGCAAACCGGCACCGATCCGAGCGAGCCGTCACCGACCAGGACCGCCCACACGCGACCGCCGCGGCCCCCGTGGTGGCCGCCGCACCATGGGCACTGGCCGACCAGGCCCACGCACACCACCAAGCCGACGAAGCCGACGGATCCCACCGAACCGACGGAACCCACGAAGCCGACGGAGCCCACGGAACCGACCGAACCGACCGAACCGACGGAGCCCACCGAACCGACCAGTCCGAGCTCGAGCAGTCCGACGTCGACCACCCCGGTCCCCGGCGGTATCGGCCTGGACCGCGGCAACGGTGTCGGCGCGGTCGAAGCGCCGCAGATCCGCAAGCCCGCGGTTCCGCAGATGCAGTTACCCGGAACCCGGGTGGTCCAGAACCCCGGTGTCGCCGCCGCCCCGGAACCGCCGGGCGTGGGCGCCGTGGGTCCCGTCGCACCGCCGCCCGTCCTGATGCCCGTCGTCGTCGTACCCGTCATCGTGCCGCCCACGCTGGCCGCACCCCCGGTGGACGGAGGGGGCGGCGGGTCGGGTGGTCCGCAACCGAACCGCCCCGAGGTGACGCCGACGGTGAAGGCGCAGGCGCCCGCCACCGGGCAACCGCAGGCGGTCGGGTTCGAAGCCGGCGCACCGCCGGTGGGCTTCCGGGCCGGTTACACCGATTACCTGCGCACCGCCGGGGTCATCGACATCGCCGCTGTTGCGGTGCCGGGAACGGTCGGCCTGCTCGGGCTCACCGGACTGGGCGGACTGGTCGGCTACCGGCAGGCGAAATCAGGAGTGATGGTGCGGAGCAGCGCGTCGCGATTCATGCCGCAGCGCTGACCGGGGAGGCGCACCGGAAATGGAAATGCTAGGAAAGGTCGGAAGGGGGAGAACGTGCCAGCCAGTCGTAGCGTCACGCGCGCAGTGAACGCGGTTCTCGATCTCGCACCGCGCCGTGGGGAAGTGACGTTGACGCGGCTCGTCGACGCCGTCAGCGAGGATCGCGGCAGGCCCATCGAGGTCACCATGGAAGAACTTCCGGTGGGGGTGTGCGGCCAGTGGCGTCAGTACACCGACCGCGACGTGTTCCTCATCCAGAAGGGGCTGCCCGCCTGGGACCGCACACTCGCCCACGAGCTCGGCCACCTGGTGCTAGGGCATGAGGGCATCTCGATCGTCGAGGCCGCCCAGGAGAACGTCGAACTCGCCAGTTCCGATCTGATCAGCTACATGCTCAACCAGCGCACCGGGTGCATGGGCCCCAACGGCGAGGACATCGAACAGGAGGCCGAGGACTTCGCCGCGCTGCTGCTGTACCGCCTGGGCCGGTTACCGTCCGATCGATCGTCGATCGTGCAGGTCCGCCTCGGAGAGGCGTTTGGTTGATCATCTGGGTGATCGCCGGGCTGCTCGGCCTGGCGACCGGACTGCGCATCGGTTGGGCGCTGGTCAACAAGCAGTCACTGGTGAGCTCGGCAATGATCGTGGCGCTGGGCAGTCTCGGTGCGGTCGCCGCGCTCAACTGGCAGCCGCTGGCACTGCTGATCGACACCGTGCTGCGGTGGCCGAACCTCGCGGTGGGGCTCAGCCAGGTGGCCCTGGTGGCGTGCGCGGCAGGCAGTTGCGTCATGATCACCTCGGCGTCGTCGGACCGATCGCCGGTGATCACTCGCCGAATTGCGTTCGCGCAGTACGCAATTGCCGTAGTGGTCGCGGCGCTGAGCCTGGTGATGTTCTTCCGCGCGGGCCGACAGACCGAGATGGCCCCCGACGAGTACCTCCAGCACCAACTCGGCGACAACGGCATGTCGTGGCTGCTGCCCCTGCTCTACGTGCTGCTCGCGCTGACCCTGGTCGCGTGGGCGGGTCTGCGCTACTCCAACCGCAGCCGCCGCGGCCGGGCGTTGTTCGTCTTCACCATCGGCATGGTGCTGATCGTTGCGGCCAGTGCGTTCTTCCTGATGCGCGCCGTCGGCACCTCGGAGTCGGTCGGCGTCGGCACCGCGGCGACCCTGCTGGGCTGCGCGATGGTGATCGTCGCCGCCGGGTCACTGCTGCCCAGCATCGAGGACTGGTTCGGTGCGCGTCAGGAACTGCGGGTGATCGCGCCCCTGCTCGACGAACTCGGCAAGCGTCACCCCGACGTCGGGATCGGCGTGCGCCCGCGCGGGCCCCTGGTGTTCCGGGTCGCCGAGCGGATGTCGCTGATCTCCGATGCGCTGTACCTGGAAGCCACCGCCGCCGAATCGCGGCGGCGCCGGGCCGCGCGGCACGGGTCGACGAGCGGATCGGAAACCGGCGACCGGCCGGTGCTCGACGCGCCCGATGTGCCGCCGGGCGAGCAGGCGCGCACCGTGGCCCAGTGGATCTACGACACGCGGGACGAGGATGCGCCTGCGTTGACGTTCCCCGGCCTGAGCTGGTTGGGACAACCCGAATCGCTGTCCGATCGCGAGTGGATCCTCGCCATCGCACAGCAGTACCGCGAGCTCGACCGGGCCGGAAAGCACGTGTGAGCAGGCCCCGTGCGGGACCTGCTCACACGTCACAGATCATTGCCGGGCGGGGCCCGGACGCGTCACTCCGTGGTGTCGAGTTGTTCGCGGCGGCGCAGTTCCTCGGCCTTCTGGACCAGGTCCTGCTGTGCCTCCGGCGAGAGACCGACGGTGCGGGCAGCAATGCGGCGGATCCCTTCGTCACGCATGTTCGCGAGCCAGGTGAGTTCCTTGTCGAGCTTCTCGTAGTACTCGTCGTCGGTGAAGTACGCGGGCTTGATACGGAAGAAGTTGGCAAGAGCAGCCATGGTTGCGGCGGACGGGTTGGTGCGGTTCCCCGAACGCAGCTGCGAAAGATACGGAGCCGACATGGTGATGCCCTCGGACTTGAGCGCAGCAATCACTTCGGCAGACGTGTGGGGTCCGCGCCCGGGGGGATAAACCGTGTCAAACAGGCGGTTTAGACGGGCGGCGAACGTCTTGCTCATCGATTTGACCTCCACATGATTCATGAGCGGAACGAAAAGGCGGCGTATTTGCTGACTATCGTACCGAGTGTTGTGACGACAACCAAGTGCAAACCACGGAAAAGTTAACCTTGCTTCGTGTTTTGACCGGGTTTACCGGTGAAACACGTGTCTTCGCCGCGCGCCGACCGTGGTTTTGCGCCGTGTGACAACACAAAAGGTGACGGTTGCGTTGTATTCAGTCGGGTGAGCTGCAGTCATCCTGTGAAAGGCCTGTATCGGCGAGGTGAGCGGGCAACAGGCGATCAACCGGTTGGAGTGGAATCAGGTATTTGCTAGAGCACAGACCTCGCCACCGATGCGTGGCAGAAGCCCCGGTATACGACCGACCTGACGTGTCGATCCGAAGCCCAGCCGCAGCGTCGGCGCCGGAGACGCGCGGCAGTTGCCAGCCCATGATCAGTCGTGTCCTGGCGACGATTCGGGTGTCCCGCGCGGGCCTCGGCGTCCGCCACATCGTCACTCGCGAGCATCGGTGCAGGGTCAATTGCTGCCTCTAGGACAGTAGACACGATGGGCGGGTTTGTGCCACCGCTGTGGCAACTGAGTTCTGCTAACTGCCAGCGGTGTGGGCCCACCAGACCGACCGGTGCCGCTCAATGCGCTCACAGCAAACGTCAAGAGTGGATCTGGATCACGCGAGCACCGCGTTGATCTTGATGAAAACGCGGGCGGAGTTCATTCGCTCACGCCGCCAGCAACATTGCCAGGATCGCGGTGTCGGGATGGCTGATGGGATCGACACCGACGCGACTCACCATCGAGGTGACGGTGCCGTCCGCCTCGGCCTCAACCCAGGCCGCCCGGTGTTCCAGACCGAGGTGCGGTAGGCCCGGGAGAAGAACGCATCCGGAGGCCGCGCCCGCGCATTCGGGCAGTGACGGGGTCGTCTCGGACGGCGGGTGCAGCATCAGCAGCGCCGGCGGTTGGTGCTCGGCGAAATAGCCCGGCGGTACCGCGGCTTCACCGACCACCGGGCCCTCGGCCATGACCAGGCCGACGGTGCCCGGCTGGGGTTCGTCGGGAAGTTCTTCGCGTACACCGAAAATCGTTGTGGTGGAGAGCAATCCCGGCAGGGATGCGACGCGCACCGTCACCATCAACAGCTGTGCCCACTCCTTGGTGGAGTCGGGCCAGCGTCCCGACACCACGAAACCCTTGAGTGATCCGCCGGAATGAAACGGGGCGATCTCGATCGCCCGACCGGACCGATTATCCATTTCGCCTCCGGGACATCGGTGTTGGCCTGTCCGCCTGACACATCAATGGGTCGATGAATTCAGGATGCGCCAGGTTGGCAAACCGTGCAAGCGACACCACCAGCGGCTCGACCTGTCCCGGAAAAAAGGGCGGGGCGTCGCGCAATCGCGCGACGCCCCTCGTTTGGAGATCAGGCGGTCGGCCGACCGACCGGATGTCCGGAGTCCTTTTCGGGTGACCTCAGCCGAAGATCAGGCCGCTGGTCTTGGAGGTGGCGGCCGCAAAGCGGTTCTGCACGTCCTCCCAGTTGACGACGTTCCAGAACGCCTTGACGTAGTCGGCCTTGACGTTCTTGTACTGCAGGTAGAACGCGTGCTCCCACATGTCGACCTGGAGCAGCGGGATGATGCCGAGCGGCACGTTGGCCTGCTGGTCGTAGAGCTGGAAGGTCAGCAGCCGACCGCCGAGGCTGTCGTAACCGAGCACGGCCCAACCGGAACCCTGCAGGCCGTTGGCCGCCGCGGTGAACTGGGCCTGGAACTTGTCGAACGAGCCGAACTGGTCGTCGATCGCGGCCGCGAGATCGCCGGTGGGCTTGTCGCCACCGTTGGGGGAGAGGTTCTTCCACCAGATCGAGTGGTTGACGTGGCCACCGAGATGGAACGCGAGGTTCTTCTCGTTCAGGAAGATGGCCGCGTGGTCGCCGTTGGCCCGTGCCTCCTCGAGCTTGGCAATCGCGTCGTTCACACCCTTGACGTAGGTCGCGTGGTGCTTGGTGTGGTGCAGCTCGTTGATCTGACCCGAGATATGTGGTTCGAGGGCTCCATAGTCGTAATCCAGGTCCGGCAGGGTGTATTCAGCCACGAGATTCCTTCCTCATATGTGATTGTGAGCTGTGGACGCCAAGATGACGTCTCAGGAGCATCGTCAACCTTGCTCCATCGCAGGGCGCACCGCAAGGATTGCGCGCACCACCTCACGTATACCCGATGCGCCTGAATTCAGAGCCAGACGATGAGGGCGAGCACCCCCAGCAGGATCACCGCGATCACGCAGGCGCGCAGGAACGCGACCAGCTGGTGCCGGGTATGCAGATGCCCCGAGGTATGCCACTCAGGCTGCGGCAAGGCTGATCCGGATCCCATCGGTTGCGACGCCATCAAACACTCCTGACCTGCACGATCAACGTTTGGCCCCCCAGTGAGTTCTGTCACAAACATTGGTGTGACGCCGATCATAAACCCATGCTCGTGCCATCACGAAATCGGGTGGTACCCCGGTGATACCGGGTTGGTCCGGGCGGGCGGATCACGGTGATCGCAACGTCGACCGCGCCGGCAATCGCCAAGGCGGTCGCGCCGGGGGGGCGGACACGACCCGGACAGTCCGGTCGGGCCGACGGACATTTAGGCCCACGAACGATTTCGCTCGGCAGACGGAACGTTGTTGATCGCGGCCCCGCAAGTCCCCAGCGTTGTCCACAGCAGCGTCCAGGAAGTACACAGCCGGTGCCGGTCAGGCGCTGTCGGTGCGGGTGGGGGCCTGTGGATGAACCTGTGGAAACTGTGGATAGTCGCGAATTGCTGATGTCGCTTCCCCGGAGTCGGGCACGCCACCGGTGGGTGCATCGGGTATGTCCGCGTGCGAGCATGGACGGTATGGACGATGTGGAAGTCGCACAGGCGGACATCGCCGCCGTACCGACGACGTTCGATCAGTCGGTGGTGCTGCTCGACGTTCGCGAGGACGACGAGTGGCAGCGCGGTCACGTCGCGGGTGCCCAGCACATCCCGATGGGTGAGGTTCCGGCCCGGATGGCCGAGATCGACCCTGACGCCGAGCTGTACGTCATCTGCCATGCGGGCGGCCGCTCGCTGCGGGTCGCGAACTACCTCGCCCGTAACGGCTACACCCCGATCAATGTCGACGGCGGCATGCTGGCCTGGGCGGGCGCGGGCCGCCCGCTGGTCACCGACGACGGCAGTGCGGGCGCCGTCTGATCCCGTACCAGGTGGTTAGGCTGGTCCGATGATCCAGGTGTGTTCGCAGTGCGGGACGCGCTGGAACGTGCGCGACCGGCAGCGGTCTTGGTGCCCTCGTTGCGGCGGCGGTCTGCTGGCCCCTGCGGTGCCCGAGTCCCCGTGGGCCGGGCAGGCTCAACCGGCCCAGCCCGGCCGGCCGCCGCGTCCGACACCGCGGCTGGCGCCCGGCTACCGCTGGATCGCGGTCCGTCCAGGTGCGCCGCCGCCACCCCGGCCCCGGCGCCGTCCACTCGGCCCGACGCCGCGCTACCACACGATCCCCCGCTGGGGCCTGCACCAGGAGTTCGGCACCGCCGAGGAACAGCAGCAGGCACAGCGGTCCGGTCCGGCCGCGCACACCGTGCGCCTGATGATGGTTCTGGCGATGATCGCGCTTGCGGGTGCGGCGGTCGCCCACATCGTGCGGTACGTGCTGCTGCTGATCAACCGCACCGTGCTGCTGTATCCGGTGATCGCATGGGGCGGTGTGCTGCTCGGCATGCTCGCCAGCCTGCTGGTGCTCGCCATCATGACGATCACCGTCGTGATGTTGGTCTCATGGCTGATCGCCCGCCGACGCGAGGCGTATTCACAACGCGGACAGCAGGATCCACGCTCCCCGTTGGAGCTGTGGATCTGTTCGCTGGTGCCCGTGGCGAACCTGTTGTTCGCGCCGGTGTTCGTGCTGGAACTCGCGCGGCTGGAGAACCGGATGACGCTGCTGCGGCGTCCGATCGTCGTGTGGTGGATCGTGTGGGTGCTCAGCGCCGTGCTGTCCGCCTGGTCGATCGTGAGCACGGTGTACGTCACGTTCTTCAACAACACCCCGCAGAACATCGCCGACAACACCGTGACCGTGATCATCGGCTACCTGCTCGGGCTCACGGCGCTGCTGCTGGCCTACCGGGTGTTCCAGGGCTTCGAGGGCACCACATCCGAGGGGCGCCGGGTGCGGCGCTGGGTCGTGGTGGCCGAGGGCTCGGCAGCCGCACCGGGGCCGGACGACTCACCCGACGGCAGGCCGACCGAGCCGTCCGCCGACACGCCCACCGAGGACGCGCAACCGGGCGGCGATCGGACTCAAGAGCAGACACAAGAGCAGACACGAGAGCCCGAATCGACCGCTGCGGTTGAGCCGGCCGGGCAGAACCCGGCAGCATAGCCTCATGACTGTGGCCGACGCTGGAGCCGACGGGCAGGCGCCAACGGGCCCGACGCATCCGTTCGTGGTTGCGCATCGCGGCGCCTCGGCCGATCGGCCCGAGCACACCCTCGCCGCTTACGAGCTCGCCCTGAACGAGGGCGCCGACGGCCTCGAATGCGATGTCCGGCTGACCCGCGACGGGCATCTGGTGTGCGTGCACGACCGCAAGGTGGACCGGACATCCTCCGGCACCGGTGTGGTGAGTGAGATGACGCTCGCCGAGCTGCGCAAGCTGGATTTCGGTTCGTGGCACTCCAGTTGGAGCCCCGACGTCGCAGAGGACGCGACCGGCGTGCTGACCCTCGAGGAACTCGTGCGGCTGGCGCTGGACTGGAACCGGCCGGTCAAGCTGTTCATCGAGACCAAGCATCCGGTGCGCTACGGCGCGCTCGTGGAGAGCAAGCTGCTGGCACTGCTGCACCGCTACGGCATCGCCGCACCGGCGTCGGCCGATATGGCGCGTGCGGTGGTGATGTCGTTCTCCGCGGCGGCGGTGTGGCGCATCCGCCGTGCCGCCCCGATGCTGCCGACGGTGCTGCTGGGTGAGACGTCGCGGTATCTGGGCGGCAGCGCCGCCACCACGGTGGGGGCCACCGCGGTCGGCCCGTCCATCGCGACGCTGCGCGAGCATCCCGAACTCGTCGACCGGGCCGCGGCCCAGGGCCGCGCGTTGTACTGCTGGACGGTCGACCACTACGAGGATGTCCGGTTCTGCCGGGATGTCGGCGTCGCGTGGATCGCGACGAATCATCCCGGCCGCACCAAGGAGTGGCTGCAGAACGGCCTCACCGGCGCGGGCCGGGACTGACGCGTCAGGTACTTCGGATCGCCGGGGTTACAGCGCGCCGCCGGCGGCCCGCGGCGCGGTCGGATCCGCACCGGCGGCCGACATCTCGCGGGCGACGAAGTCCTCGAGGTGGAACAGGTCAGATCCGGCCCGGTCGGCGATGCGCACGAGCGTCGTCATCGCCGCGACCTCCTCGACCTGCTCCTTGAGGAACCACTGCATGAACTGCTCTCCGAGGTAGTCACCCTCGTCGCGGGCCACGCTAGCCAACCGGGTGATCTGTTCGGTGACGGCGCGCTCCTGGTCGAGTGCGAGGGCGAGCGCGTCGCGGGGCGTGGTGAATCTGTTGCACACCGGGTCGACGCCGGGGATCTCGACCTCGACGTCGCGGTCGAGCAGGTACTGCACGAGCATCATGGCGTGGTTGCGCTCTTCGAGCGCCTGGGCGTAGAAGTGCTTGGCCAGCTGCGGCAGATCGGCACCATCGAAGAACACGGCGATCGCTATGTATTGCTGGGAGGCCGTGAATTCGCTGCGAATTTGCTCCTGGATGAGAGCGTGGAATTTGGTGTCGAGGGTGCCGCTGGTCGTCATGATCGTGATGATAGAGCAGTTCAGAGGGCATTGTCAGTGAAGGTGACCCTCATTGAGGTCAGCGTTACCTAACTTATTCCGGGTTCGATGAGCAATGTGAATAGTGTTTGCTGCGTTCGATTTTTAGCTTTGCCTACGCTCAATTGGCGGCGGTCTCGAGCACGTCAGCTGGTATCGGGGCGTCGGTCCGCAGCGCGTCGAACAACCGCGCCGAGGCGTCGCTGTCCCACACCACGACGTCACCGGAACCGCCGGATGTGAACTCGCCGATCGGCACCGTCGTCGTCACCGGGTCTCCGCGCAGCGCCCATGCGAGTCTGGCGAGGTTCCACACGTGCGCGTCGTCGTCGACCGCGAGCGTTCCGGTCGCCGCGCGCATCATCGGACCCCAGCGCAGCGGGTTCAACCACACCGCGGGGCTCGCCGCGCGATGCAGCAGCGCCGACATGAACTCGCGCTGATGGATCATCCGGTCCAGATCCGCGCGGGCCGTCGCGCGGGTCCGCACGAAGCCGAGAGCGGTGCGGCCGTCGAGTTCCTGACACCCGGCAGGCAGATCGATCCCCGCGAGCGGGTCGTTGATCGGTTCGGCGGGGCACACCGTCACCCCACCGACGGAGTCGACCAGCGCGGCGAACCCGCCGAAGCCGATCTCGGCGTAGTGGTCGAGATGCAGACCGGTCGCGGCCTCGACGGTCTGTGCCAGCAGCGGCGCCCCGCCCAGCGAGAACGCGGCGTTGATCTTGTCCTCGCCGTAGCCGGGGATCGGGACGTAGGAGTCACGCGGGATCGACACCATGGTCGCCGGGGTGCTCGACCCGAGGCCGGGGATGTGCACGAGCAGGATCGTGTCGGTGCGGCCGGTCCCGAGGTCGCCGCCGGTGGTGAGCTCGGCTTGCTGTTCGGGCGTGAGGCCCTCGCGGCTGTCCGATCCCACGAGCAACCAGGTGGTGCCGCGTCCGGCGGCGGGGCGCTCCGGGTAGTCGGCCAGTGCGGGTATGCGCTGCAGCTTGGTATCGACCCACACCAGGGTACCTGCACCGGCGAGCACCGCGATCATCAAGAGCGCCAAGACGATTCGGCCCCAGTGCCGCCTGCGCCGTGGCTTGCGCACCGCCGGTGCCGCCGGCGGCGGTGCGGTCTTGCGCTGTGCGGGCTGCGGCGGAAACTGTCGGGGGGTCGGCGCCGGTGGTGGCGCCGGGCGGTGCGGGGGAGGCGGCGGTGGTGCGGCGGGCCGCCGCGGCGGTGGCGGCGGCGCGTGACGCGGCGGCGGCGGTGGCGGCTGCCGGGGTGGTTGGGGCCGGCGCGGCGGCGGATGGTTCGGGTCGCGGCGGATGAACTGCGACGGTTCCGCCGACGGTGGTCGGGCGCCGGGACGCCGCAGCCGCGGATCCCGCTCACCCTCGCCAGGCGCGAAACCGTTCATCCCAAGCAATGTACGTGCCTGGTCACCGCAACCAGTCGAGATGATGGGCCAGCAGGGCGTAGCCGACGAATGCGACCGCGTCGATGAGCGTGTGGGCGACGATGAGCGGCCACAGCCGCCCGGTGCGCTGCCAGGTGTAGCCGAACACCAGGCCCATGACGAGGTTGCCGAGGCCCGCGCTGTAGCCCTGGTAGAGGTGGTAGGCCCCGCGCAGCAGGCTGGAGATCACCAGTGCACGGGTGGGGCTGACGTCGAGTTGGCGCAGCCGCGTGAGCAGGAACCCGACGACGATGATCTCCTCGGCCCACCCGTTGGCAAACGCCGAGCCGAGGAGGACCGGGATGCGCCACCACGTGTCGTACAGCTCGGCCGGTTCCACGTCGGCGCTGAGCCCGAGGATCCGGGCCACGACATAGAACCCGAGCCCGGGCAGACCGATGAGCGCGGCGAGGGCGAGGCCGCCGAGACCGTCGGCGCGGGCCTGCGGACGGCCGAGGCCGATGGCCTTGGGTCCGATACCGCTGCGCCACAACATGTACAGCGCCAGCGCACCCCAGGCCAGCAGGTTGAACACCCCGGCCAGGTGCAGACCGAGGTCGATGAGATCGAACGGGGACCGGCGCGGGTTGAGTGCGACCGTCCTGCCGGACAGGCCGAGCAGGACGGCCTCGATCAGCCGCAGCAGCGCCGTGTACGCGCTGAGCCCGAACGTCACCGCCAGCACGACGACGATCTCGATCTTGATCGTGCGGCGCGACGGTTGGCGGTGCTCGCTGTGCTCGCGGTGCTCGAGAGGGCCGGTCACCGAAGACACCGTAGCCGCCGCGGCGGCGGACGTCAGATGCGGCGGGCGCGCAGCCCGTTGAGGAACGGGCAACCCATGAGCACCCGGATCGCCTTGCTCAGCCCGGGAACGTCGTCGACGGGCGTGGGGAACGGCAGCCGCACGTCGTGGTCGCCGTTGTCGTTCTCGACCCGCAACTGCACGCCGTAGCGGTCCAGGCCGAGCGGGCGCACCCGGCCCTGGCGCAGGGCCACGGGCAGCCGGGTGGCCAGCCGGTCGACCACGTCGCGGTGTGCGGCCTCCATGTGCTGCAGCCAGCTGGACTCCATGGCGCAGAACGGATCCGGCCGTGCGGCGAGGAGCGCGCCGACGGAGACCGATTCTGCGCCGGTGGAATCGGCGACGACGATCGACTCGATCTCCAGCCGCAGCAGGGCATGCGTATCGTCGGCGTCCTCGATGGAAGCCGAGTTGACCTGCAGCAGAGCGGGATTCGGGTTCTCCGTGGCGACGAGGTCGAGGAGGTCGGCCACCTCACAGCTCGGCACGTGCTGCAGGCGGCCCCGGATCCACACCAGCGAGCGCACCGGTTCGCGCAACGGCAGCGGCGCGTAGTCGGTCATCTCCAGCACGGCATGGACGCCTGCCGAACCGGAGGACAACACCGTGCCGACGAGCGGACCGTTCTCGGGGACGGTGACCGCGAAGGAGCCGTCCTGGAGCAGGTGGTGCACCGGTGTGGCCAACGGCTCGATGCCCTCCACGGCGAGCATCGCGCCGCCGCCACGGGCGCATGCGCTCCGGATCCGCTCGGCCGTCGTCGGTGCTGCCACTGCCATGTCTCGTCGCCTTCCGTCGAGGTGAGGTAAGCCTAACTTAACTGCATGATCGGAAGCCGCGCAAGGCTTACCGAGGCACCGACGTTCACCGACCGAAGTCGGCCATCGGACCCGATAGGGTTGGCAACGTGCCGCGAATCGCGTATCTGGGACCAGAGGGAACCTTCACCGAGGCGGCATTGCTGCAGATGGTGGCCAAGGACATGGTCCCCGGCCCGCCCGCGCAGGCCGGCGGATTCACCCCGGTGCAGACCGACAGCACACCCGGTGCCCTGAGCGCCGTCCGGGATGGCCGCGCCGACTACGCGTGCGTGCCGATCGAGAACTCGATCGACGGCTCGGTGCTGCCCACCCTCGACAGTCTCGCGGCGGGCAGCCCGCTGCAGATCTACGCCGAACTGACCCTCGACGTCGCCTTCACGATCGTGACCCGGCCCGGCCACGTCGGCCCCATCCGCACCGTCGCGGCGTTCCCGGTGGCCGCCGCCCAGGTGCGCCACTGGCTCGCCGCGAAGCTGCCCGAGGCCGAGGTGGTACCGGCCCACTCGAACGCGGCCGCGGCCCACGACGTCGCCGAGGGCAGAGCCGACGCCGGCGTGAGCACGCGCCTGGCCGCCGAACGCTGCGGTCTGGACGTGCTGGCCGCCGACGTCGTCGACGAACCCAACGCCCGCACCCGGTTCGTGCTCGTCGGTCTGCCGGGTGCGCCGCCACCGGCCACCGGCGCCGACCGCACCGCCGTGGTTCTGCGCCTGGCCAACGAACCCGGTGCCCTGGTCGCGGCGATGACCGAGTTGTCGATCCGCGACATCGACCTCACCCGCATCGAATCGCGTCCGACCAGAACCGAGTTGGGCACCTACATGTTCTTCCTCGACTGTGTCGGGCACATCGACGACGATCCGGTCGCCGAGGCACTCAAAGCGCTCCACCGACGTTGTGTAGATGTGCGATATCTAGGATCCTGGCCGACCGGATCGGCCGCAGGCGCGCCGCCTCCCCGTCTGGACGAGGCGACGCGCTGGCTCGAAGGCCTGCGCGCCGGATCGGGTGGCGCATGAGTGGCCGCCTCGTACTCGTCCGGCACGGGCAGTCCCACGCGAACGTCGACCGGCGTCTCGACACCCGCCCACCCGGCGCCGAACTGACCGACCTCGGCCACGATCAGGCCCGCCGCCTCGCCACGACGCTCCCGCAGCGGCCCGCCCTCGTCGCGCACTCGGTGGCGCGCCGCGCCGCACAGACCGCGTCCGGTATCGCCGGGGAGATCGGCCTGACGCCGCAGGAGTTCGAAGGTGTCCACGAGGTGCAGGTCGGCGAGCTCGAAGACCGCAACGACGACGCCGCGATCACCCAGTTCGAGTCGATCTACCAGCGCTGGCATCAGGGCGAGCTCGACGTCCCGATGCCCGGCGGCGAATCCGCGGTCGACGTGCTCGACCGGTATCTGCCCGTCGTCGACCACCTCCGGATGAACTACCTCGACGATCGCGACTTCGACAGCGACATCGTGCTGGTGAGCCACGGCGCGGCGATCCGGCTCGTCGCCGCGGTGCTCGCGGGTGTCGACGGCAGCTTCGCGCTCGAACACCACCTGCCCAACACCGAGTCGGTGATCCTCACGCCCACCACGGACGGGCGGTGGAGCTGTGTGCGCTGGGCGTCGCTCACGCCGCCGTTCTACCCCGAGCCCGATGTCCAGCCGGTCACCGACGCGCTGCGGTCGAGCGACCCGATGGGTTAGACCGCGA
Organism: Mycolicibacterium goodii; assembly: GCF_001187505.1. The sequence continues at coordinate 923,122 of NZ_CP012150.1, read as the reverse complement.
GCGCGATGTCCTTGCCGCACGCACAGCCGACCGCCTCGCAGTCGATGCTGAACGTGTGCGCTATCTCTGGGGTGGTGCAGCCGGCGTCTGTGCACTCGACGCGGTACCGAACGTGATGGATCAGGGTGCCGTGGCAGTGCTCCAGCCCGGCCACACAGTCCCGGCACTGGATCGTCATGACCTGTTCATAACACCGCGGGCCGACAAAACGTGGTTGCCGCGCGGGCATTTCGGCGTCCGGCTCATCCGGTTTGACGGTCTTCGCGCAAGCGCTCATCCGGTTTGATGGTCTTCGCGCAAGCGCTCATCCGGTTTGATGGTCTTCGCGCAAGCGCTCATCCCCAACCGAGCTCGTGGAGCCGCTCGTCATCGATCCCGAAATGGTGTGCGATCTCGTGGATCACCGTGATCGCGACCTCGTCGACCACGTCGTCCTCGGTCTGGCAGATGTCGAGGATCGCATCGCGGTAAATCGTGATGGTGTCGGGCAGTGACCCCGCGTACCAGGAATCCCGTTCGGTCAGCGCCACACCGTGATACAGCCCGAGGATCTCGGGTTCGTCGGGATTGCGGTCCTCGACGAGGACCACGACGTTGTCGATCGCCGCAGCCAGTTCGGGTGGCACCAGATCGAGCGCGTCGGACACCAACTCCTCAAACCGTTGCGGGTCCATCCGCACGGCCACGGATCACGGGCCCGGCGGAGGCGGCACGGGCGCACCGGGCGGCGGGACCTCGACCGGAGCCGGCAGGACCGGACCCGGCGCGGGCGGGGCCGGGACGGGTGGCGCCGGCTCGGGCGCGGGGGCGGGCGCAGGTGGCGCGGGCAGCCCGGCAGGCGGCGGCGCCGGGGCGTCGGGCGGTGGCGGGTTGAACGTGTTCTGTTGCGTCGGTGCCGGCTCGGTGGCCTGGGTGGTCTGCTGGGTCTCGGTCGCCTGCGCGGGCAGGTGCTGATCGCTCGTCGAGGACGACGACGAAGAAGACGAGGACGAGCCCGACGAACCGGATGAAGACGACGAACCCGACGAACCCGACGAACCCGAGGACGAGCTCGACGATCCGGACGACGTGTCCACCACATCCGGCATCGGGATGGGGTCGAGGTTGAGCCGCTCGGCGGGGATGTCGGGCGGGGCCACGGGCGGCTGCCCGTTGATCAGCAGCGGCCCCTTGGCGCTGTTGACCAGCGTGGACCAGCCGCCGTTGCCCAGTGTCGCGCCGATGCTGCATGACACCTGACGGCTGCCCGCCGACCAGCTCGGCAGCGAGATGGTGCTGTAACTCAGCGCCAGCGTGGTGCTGCGCAGCTGCACGGGCGCCAGGTAGGCATCGGTCTGCGTGGTGCAGGCGTCCTTGATGAACTCATCCTGGTCGTCCTCGGGTGGCAGCCCGCCGGGGAACTTCTCGGCCAGGTTGACCGCCCCGGTCACCTCCATGGCGTGCGGTGCCGCGCAGTCGACCGGCACGTCGGTGGGCTGGTTGGTGGCGGGGTCGATGCCAAGGCAGGTACCGGCAGGCCAGACCTTGGACTGGTCGGTCTCGGCGACCTTGCCGCTGAACTCCAGCTGGGTGTCGCCGGGGCCGAGCAACTGTAGGCCGCACAGCATGCGCCGCTCGCCCGACTGCTTCCACGCCTTCTCACCCGACCACAACAGGCCGATGGTGAACCTGCCGTTCGGGTCGAACTTGGGGCCCAGGTAGGACTTCAGCGCAGGCGTGCACTGCTCCTGGCTGATCTGCTTGATCCGGTCCACCGACGGCGGCGGCGCGCTGGGGCCGTACTCGCTGCCGGGGAAGGTGCGCATGTCGATCGCCGCGGCGACCTCGAAGCGGTGGTTGTCGCCGCAGTCGACGATGCGGGCCGCGTCGGGGTTGCGTCCCGGCCAGTTCAGGCAGTCGCCCTCCGTGACGTGGTTGAAGGTCTCGTTGCCGCGCGGGCCGAGCGCGATGGCCCCCGCGCTGAGGGTGTTGTTCGCGCCCTCGCTGCGGGGAAGTGCGGTGATCAGGCCCGCGATGAGCAGGCCGCCCAGAGCGGTCAGCAGGAGCGCACGCCGCGTCGACGCGGCGTGCAGGCTCATCCAGAACCGCCCCTTCCGTTCGGGCTGATCGGGAAGCTGGTCTGGGTGCTCGGGTGCCTCCAACATCCGCTCCATTGTGACAGGCGTGTCAGGGCCTGTGACAACTGATGCGGTTGTAACGTTACGAGGTTGTGCTTGCGGCAGGTCGACGGCGCCACCGATGCACCTGGAATGTACGTACCGCCGCGCCAAAAGTAGGGTTGCGCCCGTGATCGACCTCAGGCTGCTGCGCGAGAATCCCGACATCGTCCGCGCGTCACAACGCGCCCGCGGCGAGGACCCGGCGCTCGTCGACGCGTTGTTGGCCGCCGACACGGCACGCCGCTCGGCGGTGTCGGCCGCCGACAATCTGCGGGCCGAGCAGAAGGCCGCGAGCAAGCTCGTCGGCAAGGCGTCCCGCGACGAGCGGCCCGCGCTGCTGCAGCAGGCCAAGGATCTCGCCGAGCAGGTCAAGGCCGCCGAGGCCGCGCAGGTCGAGGCCGAGAAGGCGTTCATCGCCGCGCACATGGCCCTGAGCAACGTGATCATCGAGGGCGTGCCCGCGGGTGGCGAGGACGACTTCGTCGTGCTCGACACCGTCGGCGAGCCGCGGGCCATCGAGAACGCCAAGGACCATCTGGAACTCGGCGAGTCCCTCGGCCTGATCGACATGGAACGCGGTGCCAAGGTGTCGGGTTCGCGGTTCTACTTCCTGACCGGTGCGGGTGCCCAGCTGCAGCTCGGTCTGCTCCAACTCGCCACCCAGGTGGCCATCCGCAACGGCTTCACGCTGATGATCCCGCCGGTGCTGGTGCGCCCCGAGGTGATGCGCGGCACCGGCTTCCTCGGTGCGCACGCCGACGAGGTGTACCGGCTCGAGGCCGACGACATGTACCTGGTGGGCACCTCGGAGGTGCCGCTGGCCGGTTACCACGCCGACGAGATCCTCGACCTGTCCACCGGACCGCGCCGCTACGCAGGCTGGTCGTCGTGCTTCCGGCGCGAGGCGGGCAGCTACGGCAAGGACACCCGCGGCATCATCCGCGTGCACCAGTTCGACAAGGTCGAGGGCTTCATCTACTGCAAGCCCGAAGACGCCGAGGCCGAACATCGGCGGCTGCTGGGCTGGCAGCGCGAGATGCTGGCCGCCATCGAGGTGCCGTACCGCGTGATCGACGTCGCCGCAGGCGATCTCGGGTCCTCGGCCGCGCGCAAGTACGACTGCGAGGCCTGGGTGCCTACGCAACAGACTTACCGGGAGCTCACGTCGACGTCGAACTGTACGACGTTCCAGGCGCGCAGGCTCTCGACGCGGTACCGCGACGAGAACGGCAAGCCGCAGATCGCCGCGACCCTGAACGGAACGCTCGGCACCACACGGTGGCTCGTGGCGATCCTGGAAAACCACCAGCAACCTGACGGCAGCGTGCGCGTCCCCGCTGCACTGGTCCCCTTCGTCGGAACGGAAGTGCTCGAACCATGATCGATATCGACCTCACCGAAGTACGGAACTGGTTCGGATTCGGCGTCGCAGGCAATTTCGCCGGCCATCTCGAACAGGCCGGGGAAGCAGGCGATTTCACCAAGGTGGTGACCGAGGGCTACGCGCCCAAGGGGATCTTCCCGTGGTACGCGCCCGGCCGCGACGACTTCCTCGGCGAGTTCCCGCTGTCCACCGACAGCATCAAACTGCCCGACGTGACCGCCGAGGCGGAAAACGGGGGCTTCCAGGGACCGCTCAACCTGCAGATCGAACCCGAGGTCGGCGTGGCCTGCCACGTGGTGTGGAACGGCGACACGGTCGTGCGGCTCGACCCGTTTGCGCTCGGCGCGTTCAACGACTGCTCGATCCGGCGGCCGGGTGCACCCAAGATCAGTTACAAGAAGAACTGGGGACCGGCGTCGAAAGGTGTGGCGTCGAAGTTCTTCGACATCACCGATCTCACCCCGGACGGCCCGACCGCGACCATGCGGCTGGTGTGCTACCTGCGGGAGGACGGTGGCCAGCAGCACGCATACGGCGTCGATTCACCCCTGGTGGGCTACTCGTACTACGGCGAGGTGCTGCTCGACTGGATCGTCGAACGGCTGGCCAACCAGAAGGGTTCGGCCGATACGCCTCTGGAGGACGTCGGCGCGCTGATGGTGGCCAGCGGGCACCCGGAGAACGTGCTGATCGGGATCGGTGCGACGCGGTACACGCCGCTGGGCGAGTCGACCTACCTCAAGCCGGGTGACGAGGCCATCGTGCGCGTCTACGACAGCGCCTCCAGCGAGGCCTCGGAACTGCGGCAGATCGTGCGAACCGCCTAAGAGTTCAGCAGTTCGTCGAGCTTGGCCGTGAACTGTTCGGGATCGGCCGGGGTGAACGCCGGGCGCCAGCGTGCGCCGGCGACGTCGAGCGTCACCAGTGTCGACCGCAGCGGGCGGCCGACGTCCAGCGGCATCCAGCGACGCAGATCCGAACTGCCCCACAGCCGGAACCGGTGCAGCAGGTCGAGCCCGGTCGCGGTGTAGCCGCGCACGTCGCGCAGCGGGATCACCTTCGAGGTACCCGACGGAAAGTGGTAGCGGCGCAACGTGATCGCCTCGCGGTCGAGCTGGACCAGGCCATCGTCGTAGTACTGCCGCGGCGCGGTCACAGCTTCTGGCACCTGAGCTGGTGTCCCTTGGTGGTCAGGCATCTGCCGTTGTCCAGGTTCCACTGCCAGCCGTGCAGGTTGCAGGTCAGCGTGTTGCCCTCGACCACACCGAATTTCGACAGGTCGGCCTTGAGGTGCGGGCAGCGCCGCTGAATCTCCCAGCCGTCCAACGTGATCGACGACGAATCGTCGTGCGCCTCGGCGAACCAGCCGTCGGCGTAGGCGATCCGCTCGTCGGTGAGGCATTTGAAGAACGTGTACAGGTACTCGTTGTACCCGCCGACCCGCCACGCCTTGAACCGCGTCGACAGGAAGATGGTGTTGACCCAGTCCGGCTCGTCGTCGCGCAGCACGGTGCGCACCAACTCGGCGGGGATCTCGAAGCCGTACCGGAATTTTTCGTCCGGGATAGGTTCGCGGACAACCCGTTTCGGGAAGTCCAGCACCACGGTCTCGTTGTGGTCGCGGCTGGTCAGGCGCAGTTCGACCGGGTAACCGATGCCGTCACAGATCTGGTCGGTCTGGGTCATGATCGGCTCGAAGCGGCCGCGCAGCGGCTCCAGCAGCGACTCACCGGCCGACGGCGCCCAGCGGGCCTTCTCGGCGGCCAGCACCGGCGCCATGCGCTGCGCGTAGTCCTCGATGTACGCGGCCTTGCCCGTGGTGAACATCGACTCGGGATCGTCCACCGGATGCGTCAGCGAGTTGAGCGTGGAACCCGTGAAATCCGCTGTGCTGCCGGGGATCATCAACAGCCCGCCGTCGTGGCCGTGGATGCGCAGCTGCTCCAGGAACACCACCTGGTCGGGAAAGATGTTGGCCGGGTCGCCGTGGTCGTCGTTGAGATGACGCAATTCGGGATCCAGGAAGCACGGCGGCCCCGCCGACGGCACCACCCAGGTCGCCCCGACCTGCGCGATGTACTGGCGGCAGCGGTCCATCTGGCGCTGGCGCTTCTGGATGCCGAAAGCCTCCTTGGCGCGCGCGGGCATGTCGTAGACCATCGGGTACCAGATCGCGCCCGAGTACTGCAGCATGTGCACGTCGACGCGGCCGAAGTCGGTGTGCAGCACATCGAGATCCACCGGCCGCGCGTCGTTCATATTGAAAACGGTGGTGACGCGATCCGATACCACCAGGCCGGAGTCGCCGATCGGTCCGTCGGCGGGCGCGCGCAACGCGATGATCATGACGTCGAGGTCGCCCTTGGGGCCGCTGACGGTGTGCTTGACCGAGTCGGTGGTCTCGAAGAAATTGTGGAAGCCGAGCTTCTCGAGCTCGCGACGCAGATCCGGCACCGGGTAGTCCGGCAGCAGCACCACCGCGTCCTTGTTGACGTACCGGCGCAGGTGCTCGGGATCGAAGTGGTCCTTGTGCAGGTGCGACACGTAGAGATAGTCGACGTCGCCCAGGGCGTCCCAGTCGAGTTGGCTGTTGTCCGGGAACGGGAACCACGAGGCGAAATAGGCGGGGTTGACCCAGGGGTCGCACAGAATGCTGCCGGCCCTGGACTCGATCAGAAAGCCGGCGTGCCCGACGCTGGTGACCTGCACAAACAGCCTTTCGCTGGGGAGACAAGCGTGCTCAGCCAGCCTAGCTGGAACCGTGCGGTGGACCGAAGTCCGGCAGGTCAGCCGAGTGCGGGCGGGCAACGCGGCTACGCCGGGTGCCGGGCGGGCATTACGCTTGCGGCTGTGGAACCGGTGTACGGGACTGTCATCCAGCTGGCCCGCCTGGCCTGGCGGCTGCAAGGGCTCAAGTTCACGGTGACCGGTGTGGAGAACCTGCCCGTCACCGGCGGGGCGGTGGTGGCCATCAACCACACCAGCTACTTCGACTTCACCTTTGCCGGCCTGCCCGCCTACCGGCAGAAGCGCGGCCGCAAGGTGCGCTTCATGGCGAAGAAGGAAGTCTTCGACAACAAGATCACCGGCCCGATCATGCGCAGCCTGCGCCACATCGAGGTGGACCGTGACAGCGGGGCGGCCTCGTTCGAGCGGGCCTGCGAGTACCTCAAGGCCGGTGAACTCGTCGGCGTGTACCCGGAGGCGACGATCAGCCGCAGCTTCGAGATCAAGGAGCTGAAGTCGGGTGCGGCGCGCATGGCGATCGAGGCGGACGTGCCGATCGTCCCGCACATCGTGTGGGGCGCCCAGCGCGTCTGGACCAAGGGGCGTCCGAAGAACCTGTACCGGCCCAAGGTGCCGATCTTCGTGGCCGTCGGCGAGCCCATCCGCCCGACGTTGCCGGCGCCGGAACTGACCGCGCTGCTGCACTCGCGCATGCAGCACCTGCTCGAGCAGGTGCAGGACGCCTACGGCCCGCACCCGGCCGGCGAGTTCTGGGTGCCGCACCGGCTCGGGGGCGGCGCGCCGTCGCTCGCCGAGGCCAACCTGATGGACGCCGAGGAGGCGGCCGAGAAGGCAGCCCGGCGCGCGCAGCGCGGCCAGGCGGGACCTGCCGAACCCTCCGGGGCGCCGGGGTAGCAGTCTATGGAACCGGTTTTCCGCAGTTTGGAGATCGCCGCGCGGTTCGGGGTCCGGGTGACCGGAACGCAGATCACCTTCAGCGGCCTGGAGCATCTCCCGACCAGCGGTGGTGCGGTGATCGCGATCAACCACACCAGCTACGTCGACTTCTTGCCCGCAGGCCTGGCCGCGACCGCGCGCGGCCGACGGATGCGGTTCATGATCAAGGCCGAGATGGAGCAGGTGCCACCGATCCGCTATCTGATCAAGCACACCGGCACCATCCCGGTGGACCGCAGCGCGGGTGCGGGGGCCTATGCCGTCGCGGTCGATGCGCTTCGGGCCGGTGAACTCGTCGGGGTCTATCCCGAGGCCACGATCAGCCGCAGCTTCGAGCTCAAGGAGTTCAAGACCGGGGCCGTGCGGATGGCGCTGGAGGCCGATGTGCCACTGATCCCGCTGATCGTGTGGGGCGCGCACCGCATCTGGACCAAGGACCACCCGAGGGCTATCGGGCGCAAGAAGATCCCGGTCCACGTCGCCGTCGGTGCGCCCATCGCGCCGTCGGGAACCGCCGCCGAACTCGGAGCGGTGTTGCGCTCGGAGATGTCCGATCTGCTGGAGAAGGCCCAGCGTGACTACCCGGCGCCGCTGGGCGCCTTCTGGGTGCCGCACCGCCTCGGTGGCGGCGCCCCGACGCCCGAGGAGGCCAGACGCCGCGACGAGGCGGAACTGGCCGAGCGGGCCCGCAAACATGCCGAACGGAAAGCGAAGACCAACCGGTGACATCTCATCCAACGCCGGGGCTGATCGCCACCGACGTCGACGGCACGCTGCTCGACGAGGACGAGCGGGTCACCCCGCGCACCCGCGCCGCGGTCCGCGCGGCCGTCGCCGCTGGTGCGACGTTCGTGCTTGCGACGGGTCGCCCGCCGCGGTGGATCCAGCCCGTGGTCGACGGGCTCGGGCTGGCACCGATGGCGGTCTGCGCCAACGGGGCGGTGATCTACGACCCGGCCGCCGACCGGATCGTCTCGGCGCACACGCTGTCGGCGGAGATGCTCGCCGAACTCGCCGACATCGCCACGAGCGTGATCCCGGGTGCGGGCCTCGCCGTCGAACGCGTCGGCCGCTCGGCGCACGACGCCGCCACCCCGCAGTTCGTCAGCTCACCCGGCTACGAGCACGCCTGGTTGAACCCGGACAACACCGAGGTGTCGATCGAGGATCTGCTCAGTGCGCCTGCGGTGAAGTTGTTGATCCGCAAGGCCGGTGCGCAGAGCGCCGACATGGCGGCCGAACTGATCAAGCACATCGGTTCGCAGGGCGACATCACGTACTCGACCAACAACGGGCTGATCGAGGTGGTGCCCGCGGGCATCAGCAAGGCCACCGGCATCGCCGAACTGGCCGGGCCGCTGAAGTTCACCGGCGCCGACATCGTCGCGTTCGGCGACATGCCCAACGACGTCCCGATGCTCAGCTGGGCCGGCCGCGGCGTGGCGATGGGCAACGCGCATCCGGAGGCCAAGGCCGCCGCCGACGAGGTCACCACCACCAACGCCGAGGACGGTGTGGCTCACGTTCTCGAACGCTGGTGGGGCTGAACCGTTCTCGGGCCGGTATCGGCCCTAGGTGATCGGGGTGAAGCGTTCGAGCTGCACCGGTTGATCGTCGGGCGCGGGCGGCGGGAGTTCCTGCGGGACACCGTCGATGACGCGCACCACGGTGTGCTTCTCCCGGTCGAAGTTCAGGGTGCCGTGCTGGAAGTTCTGCTTGATCCACAGCGGTTCGTTGATCTCACCGCTGGTGGGCAGTCCCAACGCGCCCCGTTCGAAACCCAGTGCGCCCCACGCCTCGTAGATCGCGCCGGTGAGCGGTTGCGCCCCGGTGACCGGCGACCAGTAGATCGCACCGCGCTCGAAGGTCGCGTAGCGCGCGTCGCCCTCGGCCGCGGCCTCCGGTGAGGTCGGGTTGCCCAGCGGGCCGGTCGGTCCGCCGATGGATTCCCAGCGCGCGAAGATCGCGCCGCCGCGCATCTGCTCGGCGAGTTCCTCCGGCCCTGGCGGTTGGTTGAAGCGGGCGGCGATGTCGCGCAGGCGGTCCATCTCGGCGTATGCGGCGTTGCCCGGGCAGTCGGTGATGCCGACGTCGCGGTGCGTGAAGATTGCGGGCAGGGTCGGGGTGGCGCCGCGCGGGAAGTGTGTGAACGAACCGCCTTCGGATGCGAGCACCACGGTGCCGTGCGGGTCGATACGGTCGAGGCCCAGCCGCCAGCCCAGGAGTCGGCCGGTGGTGCGGAGCTGGATCGGGGTCGGCGGTACGGCGTCGAAGTTGCCCATCATGGCCACGCCCCAGGTGTCGCGGTTGAAGCCGCCGGTGTGGGCGCCCTCGACGGGCCGGTCCATGCCGCCCGCGCGGCCCTCGAAGACCTGACCGTACTTGTCGACCAGCGCGTTGTAGGCGATGTCGCACCAGCCCAGGGTTTTGGTGTGGTACTCGTAGATCGACCGCACGATGCCTGCCGAGTCTTCGGGTGTGTACTCGTTGCTGCCCGCGGTGTGGTGCACGATCCCGGCCCGAATTCCTGCGTCGTACACGGTGTTCGGGCATCTGATCGATTCGTCGGCACCCCATTGCGCGCGGTTGATGATGTGCGGCGGGACGCCGGGGGCGGTGACGGCGGTCGGCAGCGGGCCGATCTCGGCGGGGGTCTGTGGCGGGCTGATCAGCACCGCGGTGAGGTTCTGGCCGATCGGTTGCTGGACCGTCGCGGGCCGGTAGCCCAGGTCGGGCTTGTCGGTGTCTTTGTCCCGGGCCGGTGCCGGGCCGGTCGGTGCGGCGCCCTGCGGGCGGGTGATGGCGATCTGCACGGTGTTGGTGCGCCCGACGAACACCGGATCGGTGCCGCGCGGGCCCGGGTTGTCGGCGCCGACGCCGTCGAGGGTTTCGGCCTCGTACCACGGTCCCCAGGTGCCGTCTGCCTGCTTGGCTCGGATGCGGGCGGAGGTGCCGGCGAGGTCCTGTGCGGTGAGCGCCACCAGTGAGAACGGTTCGTCCTGATGGATCTCGCGGATCGTCTCGCCTGCCCCGAGATTGTCGAGTGGCTGTTGCGTGAGTGCGGGTGCGTCGGCGGCCGGGTTGTGATGGTCACCGCCGGTCGAGCTGAGCGCCCAGGGGACCACGATCACGGTCGCCGCGATCGCGGTGAACAGGATCAACGGCGCGGGACGACGTGACTGCACGGACTGATGTTACGTATGCGTCTGTTGTTACTAATGATGCGACACGCGTCGCGATCGACATCCGCGCACGCAACGACACCGCAGAGCACGAGGCTTCTGCGGTGTCGTTTCGGGTGACGTTCTTATTGGGTCCCGTGTCAGGCCGGCGGTGGCACGGCTGCCGGTGCGGCCGCGGCGGCAGCCGGGGCGGCCTGGGCGCCGGACTGGATCGCCTGCGTGATGGCCGGCAGCACCATGCCCTTGAGCAGGTCGATCGCCTGGCCGGCGCCGAGCTGATCGGCCGCGGTGGACAGATCGCCGAACAGGCCGCCACCACCGGTGCTGGCGGCGGGCATCGTCGCGAGCGACGGATCACCCAGGATCGGGTAGGTGCCGAGACTCGGGTCGAGGCCGACCGGCGCCGAGATCGGCACCTCGCCCGGCGCGGGCAGGCCCGCGGCGTTCGAGATCGGCGTGAGCGACGGATCGAGGCCGGGCGTGGTGAGACCGGTCGACGGCGTGGTGAGCCCACCGGGGCTGCTCAGCGCCGGGTTCGTCAGCGCCGGATCGGTCAGCGACGGCGTGCCGCCCAGTGACGCGTCCGGCGTGGTCAAACCGGGTGTGGTCGCGCTCGGCGAGGTCAGTCCGGGGGTGGTGAGCCCACCGGGGCTGGTCAGCGCCGGATTGGTCAGCGCCGGGTTGGTGAGTGCGGGGTTGGTCAGCCCCGGATCGGTCAGCGACGGCGTCGTCAGACCGGGTGTCGTCAGGCCCGGTGAGGTCAGACCCGGTGAGGTGAGGCCGGGGGAGGCCAGGCCGGGCGAGGTCAGCGTCGGGGACGCCAGCGACGGCGTCGCGCCGCCGCCGGTCAGCGACGGCAGGGGCGGCAGGTTGATGCCGAACTGGGACAGGCCCTGCGAGAGCGCGGACATGAGCTCACCGGGGAGGTCGGTGACCAGCGCGGCCTGGGTGAACTCACGGTGTTGAGGCGCGGGGGAGTGCTGAGTAACGGCAATCAGGGCGACTGGACTTGCGACGGCCACTGCGGCGACTGCGCTCATGGCTGTCGAGAGCTTGCGTCGACGGCGGTTCGGCACGGAAGTCTCCTCAATACATGGACTGCATATCAACTGCTCGGAGTGCTCCGAACAACTTCGTCAGCGGCTACGGACGGATCGTGCGAAGCCCATGAGCGCCAACGTGATCGATGGTACGTGTGTGACTACTGTGTCTAGAGTGACGTGATGGAATCGTGAGCGAATTGCGACCTGGACCTGCTGTCGCATTCGAGGCGCGGGACGGTGGTCGGATACCCTGGCTGCCGATGACGTCCATATCGCACCCGGTCGCTCCGCTCCAGTCCACCGGACATTTCGACTTATTCGTCGTCGGATCCGGCTTCTTCGGTCTGACGATCGCCGAGCGTGCGGCGACGCAGTTGGGTAAACGAGTCCTTGTCATAGAACGCCGCCCGCACATCGGCGGCAACGCCTACTCAGAACCCGAGCCACAGACCGGCATCGAGGTGCACAAGTACGGCGCCCACCTGTTCCACACCTCCAACCAGAGGGTGTGGGACTACGTGCGCCAGTTCACCGAGTTCACCGGTTACCAGCACCGCGTGTTCGCCATGCACAACGGCCAGGCCTACCAGTTCCCCATGGGCCTCGGACTGGTGAGCCAGTTCTTCGGGCGCTACTTCACCCCCGACGAGGCCAAGGCGCTGATCGCCGAACAGGCCAGCGAGATCGACACGAAGGACGCCAAGAATTTCGAGGAGAAGGCCATCAGCCTGGTGGGCCGTCCCCTCTACGAGGCGTTCATCAAGCACTACACGGCCAAGCAGTGGCAGACCGACCCCAAGGACCTGCCCGCCTCGAACATCACCCGGCTGCCCGTGCGCTACACGTTCGACAACCGCTACTTCAACGACACCTACGAGGGCCTGCCCGTCGACGGCTACACCAAGTGGCTGGAGAACATGGCCGCCGACGAGCGCATCGAGGTGCGTCTGGACACCGACTGGTTCGACGTGCGCGACGAACTGCGCAGGCAGTCCCCGGCGGCCCCGGTTGTCTACACCGGCCCGCTGGACCGCTACTTCGACTACGCCGAAGGCCGCCTCGGTTGGCGCACACTCGATTTCGAGCTCGCGGTGCTCGACACCGGCGACTTCCAGGGCACACCGGTGATGAACTACAACGACCTGGACGTGCCGTACACGCGCATCCACGAATTCCGGCACTTCCACCCCGAGCGGCAGTACCCCACCGACAAGACCGTGATCATGCGCGAGTACTCGCGGTTCGCCGATGACGACGACGAGCCGTACTACCCGATCAACACCGAGGCCGACCGCGCCGTGCTGGCGGCCTACCGCGCCCGGGCAAAAGCCGAAACCGCCTCGGCGAAGGTGCTTTTCGGCGGCAGGCTGGGCACCTACCAGTACCTCGACATGCACATGGCGATCGCCAGCGCGCTCAGCATGTTCGACAACGTACTGGCGCCGCACCTGTCCGAGGGGGCGTCGCTGGTCACCGAAGACGAAAGCAGCAAAGTATGAGTGACATCCCTTCCGGCGCACTGGAAGCCGACGAGTCCAGGGCGGTCAGTCTGCTGTCCCGGGTCATCCTGCCCCGGCCGGGCGAACCGCTGGACGTGCGCAAGCTCTACATCGAGGAATCGAGCACCAACGCGCGGCGCGCCCACGCGCCCACCCGCACCTCGCTGGAGATCGGCCCCGAATCCGAGGTGTCGTTCGCCACCTACTTCAACGCTTTCCCGGCCAGCTACTGGCGACGGTGGTCGACGCTGCAGACCGTGGTGCTGCGCGTCGAACTCACCGGCACCGCCCGTGTCGACGTGTACCGCTCGAAGGCCACCGGCGCCCGCATCACCGTCAGCGGCGCCCCGGTGTCCAGCGACGCCGACGGCACCGCCGCGGGGTCCACTGACGGCACCGCCGTCGTCGAGTTCGAGGTGGACCTGACCCCGTTCGAGGACGGCGGCTGGATCTGGTTCGACATCACCACCAACACCGCGGTGCGCCTGCACAGCGCGGGCTGGTACGCACCCGTGCCCGCGCCGGGCCGGGCCAACGTCGCCGTCGGCATCCCGACGTTCAACCGGCCCGCCGACTGCGTCAACGCGCTGGCCGCACTCACCGCCGATCCGCTCGTCGACGAGGTGATCTCGGCGGTGATCGTCAGCGACCAGGGCACCGACAAGGCCAAGGATCACCCCGGATTCGCCGAGGCCGCAGCACGTCTGGGCGACCGGCTGTCGATCCACAACCAGCCCAACCTCGGCGGCTCGGGCGGCTACAGCCGGGTCATGTACGAGGCGCTGAAGAACACCGACTGTGAACAGATCCTGTTCATGGACGACGACATCCGCATCGAGCCCGACTCGATCCTGCGGGCCCTGGCGATGAACCGCTTCGCCAAGTCGCCCATCCTGGTCGGCGGTCAGATGCTCAACCTGCAGGAGCCGTCGCACCTGCACGTCATGGGCGAGGTGGTGGACCGGGCCAACTTCATGTGGACCGCCGCACCCAACGCCGAATACGACCACGACTTCGCGAAATTCAAGCTCAGCGACGCCGAGCAGCCCCGCACCAAGCTGCTGCACCGCCGCGTCGACGTCGACTTCAACGGCTGGTGGATGTGCATGATCCCGCGGCAGATCGCCGAGGAACTCGGCCAGCCGCTGCCGCTGTTCATCAAGTGGGACGACGCCGAGTACGGCCTGCGCGCCGGTGAACGCGGCTACGGCACCGTGACGCTGCCCGGCGCGGCGATCTGGCACATGGCCTGGAGCGACAAGGACGACGCCATCGACTGGCAGGCGTACTTCCACCTGCGCAACCGGCTCGTGGTGGCGGCGCTGCACTGGGACGGCCCGATCAGCGGACTGCTGGCCAGCCATCTCAAGGCCACGTTCAAACACCTGCTGTGCCTTGAGTATTCGACCGTCGCCATCCAGAACAAGGCGATGGAGGACTTCCTCGCCGGCCCGGAGAACCTGTTCTCCATCCTGGAATCGGCCTTGCCCGACGTGCGCAAGCTGCGCGCCCAGTACCCCGACGCGGTGGTGCTGCCAGGTGCGACGTCGCTGCCGCCCGCATCGGACCTGCGGCGCAAGAAGATCCCGATCCCGGTGTCCAAGCCGGCGATCGCGGTGAACCTGGCGCGCGGTGTCGTGCACCAGTTGCGCAATCACGATCCCGGCGCGCACGTGCGCCCGCAGATCAACGTCGCGACCCAGGATGCCAGGTGGTTCTCGCTGTGCCGCGTCGACGGGGTCACCGTGACCACCGCCGACGGCCGCGGTGTGGTGTACCGGCAGCGTGACCGCGCGAAAATGTTTGCGCTGCTCCGTGCCTCGCTGCGCCAGCAGGCCAAGCTGGCGCGCCGCTTCGACCGCATGCGCAAGGTCTACCGCGCTGCGTTGCCGATGCTGACCAGCACGCAGAAGTGGGAGACGGTCCTGCTCACCGAGGCGCCGGAGAAAGTCCGACGATGAGCGACGCCCCGCGCGGCGAGGACGCCGTGTTGGTTGCCGTGCAAGCGGCCCTCGCAGGCAGACCCGGTGTGTTGACCGGTGCCCGCGCCCTGTCGCACTTCGGTGAGCACAGCGCCGGTTGGCTGGCGCTGGCCGCCGCGGGCGCACTGGCCCAGCCGGCCAAGCGCCGCTCCTGGCTCGCCGTCGGGGCCGGGGCGTTTCTGGCCCATGCGGCCGCGGTCGTGATCAAGCGGGTGGTCCGCAGGCAGCGGCCCAGCCACCCCGACATCGCCGTCAACGTCGGCACGCCCAGCCGGCTGAGTTTCCCGTCGGCGCACGCCACCTCGACCACCGCCGCGGCGGTGCTGCTGGCCCGGACCACGGGCGTGCCCGCACCCGCTCTGCTGGTCCCGCCGATGGCGCTGTCGCGTCTGGTGCTCGGCGTGCACTATCCCACCGATGTGCTCACCGGCGTGGTCGTCGGAGCTCTCGTGGGCAAAGCCGTCGGGAGGGCGGCCGGTAGGATTCCGAATTCTGTCGGTGCCGAAGGAGACAGATGAGCGTCGGTGAGCGGGTCGTAACGGAGCAGAAGATCGATGGATGCCACCCACATGAGTGAGGAAGCGCAGCCGACGGCTGGCCCACCGAAGAACCTGGTCTCCGGTGTGATCAGAGCCGTCCGGCCGCGCCAGTGGATCAAGAACCTGCTGGTGCTGGCGGCTCCGCTGGCCGCCGTGGGCAGCGGCATCGAATACGACTACGCCGATGTCGCGGCCAAGGCCTCGGTCGCGTTCGTGGTGTTCTGTCTGGCCGCGTCGTCGATCTACCTGATCAACGACGCGCGTGACGTCGAGGCCGACCGCGCCCACCCCACCAAGCGGTTCCGGCCCATCGCGGCCGGCGTGGTTCCGGAGTGGATGGCCTACGCGCTGGCCGGGCTGCTGGCGGTCGCGTCGCTGGTGATCTCGGCTTGGCTCACCCCCAACCTCGCCATCGTGATGGCGGTGTACATCGCCGTGCAGCTGGCCTACTGCTTCGGTCTCAAACATCAGGCCGTGCTCGACATCTGCATCGTGTCGTCGGGCTTTTTGATCCGCGCGATCGCCGGCGGTGTCGCGGCCGACATCCCGCTTTCGCAATGGTTCCTTCTGGTGATGGCGTTCGGTTCGCTGTTCATGGCGGCGGGCAAGCGCTACGCCGAACTGCAACTCGCCGAGCGCACGGGCGCCAAGATCCGCAAGTCGCTGGAGAGCTACACCAGCAGCTACCTGCGTTTCGTCTGGACGCTCTCGGCCACGGCGATGGTGGTCTGTTACGGGTTGTGGGCGTTCGGCCGTGACCGGGACAACGACATGTTGAGCCTGGACGCCCAGGACGCATCCTGGTACGCGGTCACGATGATTCCGTTCACCATCGCCATCCTGCGTTATGCGGTGGACATCGACGGTGGCATCGCCGGTGAGCCCGAGGAGATCGCGCTGAAAGACCGAGTGCTGCAGATTTTGTTCCTGGCGTGGATCGGGACCATCGGTGCGGCCATCTATTTCAGCTGATCGGCTGATCTCGCGCCGATGGAGCGGTGGCATCGGTGAACGGCTGACCAGAGGGGCGGCCTTTCCTTATGACATCTCGGTGCGCCTGAGCCTGTGGGTGAGCGTGCTGGTGGTGGCAGGCCTGTTCGGCTGGGGCGCGTGGCAGCGGCGGTGGATCGCCGACGACGGCCTGATCGTGCTGCGCACCGTGCGAAACCTGTTGGCGGGCAACGGCCCGGTGTTCAACGCAGGCGAGCGCGTCGAGGCGAACACCTCGACGCTGTGGACGTACCTGGTGACGTTCGGCGCCTGGATCGGCGGTTCGGTCCGGCTGGAGTACGTGGTGCTGGTGTTCGCGCTGGTGCTCAGCGTCGCCGGTGTCGTGCTGGTGATGTTCGGCACCGGACGGCTGTACGCGCCGAGCCTGCGGGGCAGGCGCGCGCTGCTGCTGCCCGCGGGTGCGCTGGTGTACATCGCGATCCCGCCTGCCCGCGACTTCGCCACCTCGGGACTCGAAAACGGTTTGGTGCTGGCCTATCTGGGCCTGCTGTGGTGGATGATGGTGTGCTGGTCGCAGGCGTTGCGCGCCTACCCGGCCGAAGGTGGTGCGCCGCAGGACGCCCCGGACAATGTGCCGGGGCGGTTCTTCGAGGGGGCGCTGGCCTTCGTCGCCGGGCTTTCGGTGCTGGTGCGCCCGGAACTCGCCCTCATCGGCGGCGGCGCGCTGGTGATGATGCTCGTCGCGGCCCGGGGATGGCGGCGATACGTGCTGATCATTGTTCCGGGGGGCTGCTTCCGGTGGCCTACCAGATCTTCCGGATGGGTTACTACGCGCTGATCGTGCCGGGCACTGCGGTCGCCAAGGATGCGACCGGGTCGAAGTGGTCGCAGGGTCTGACGTATCTGGCCAACTTCAACCAGCCCTACCTGCTGTGGGTGCCCGCGGTGCTGCTGGTGCTGCTCGGCCTGGTGCTGGTGGCGACCCGCAGCCGCCCGTGGTGGCTGCACCGGCAGGTGCCGCGTGGCTACGGCTGGCTGCGCCGTGCCGTCCAGAGTCCGCCTGCCGTGGTCGCTTTCATGGTGATCAGCGGTCTGATCCAGGGCATCTACTGGGTGCGTCAGGGCGGCGACTTCATGCACGGCCGGGTGCTGCTGACCCCGGTCTTCTGCGTGCTGGCTCCGGTCGCGGTGGTCCCGCTGGTGTTGCCTGACGGCACCCGGTTCACCCGCGAGACCGGTTATCTCCTGGCCGCCGCGACCAGCGTGCTGTGGGTTGCGGTGGTGGGATGGTCTGTGTGGGCGGCGAATTCGCCCGGCATGGGGGCCGACGCGACGCGGGTCACCTACACCGGCATCGTCGACGAGCGTCGCTTCTACTCGCAGGCCACCGGGCATGCGCACCCGCTGACCGCCGCGGACTACCTCGACTATCCGCGCATGCGGGCGGTGCTCACGGCTTTGGAGAACACCCCGGACGGTGCGCTGCTGCTGCCGTCGGGCAACTACGACCAGTGGGATGTGGTGCCTGCGTTCCCGCCGCCGCCGGACCTGACGCCCGAGCAGCGCAAGGCCTACAAGGGGCCCCACACAGTGTTTTTCACGAACATGGGCATGTTGGGCATGAACGTCGGGCTGGACGTGCGGGTGATCGACCAGATCGGTTTGACGAACCCGCTCGCCGCGCACACCCAGCGGCTGACCGACGGGCGCATCGGCCACGACAAGAACCTGTTCCCGGACTGGGCGGTGGCCGAGGGCCCGTTCCTCAAGACGCATCCGTTCGTCCCGGCGTACCTGGACGAGGACTGGATCGCGCAGGCGCAGGCCGCGCTGAGCTGCCCGGGCACCGACGCGGTGCTCAACTCGGTGCGCGGCGAGCTGACCCCGCGGCGGTTCCTGTCGAACATCCTGCACTCCTACGAGTTCACCAAGTACCGCATCGACCGGGTTCCGCTGTACGAACTGCGCCGCTGCGGCCTGCAACCACCCGCACCGATCAGCCCGCCGTACACCGGGTTGCCCGCAACCGGACCGTAGTTAGCTGGCGGCCAGTGTTCCCGCATCGGGTTTCCCGGCGTCGGTAACGCGGTGGCGACGGGTGCCGATACACGGGCGACGCGCGGTTGCGATGGCGGCATCGCGATGGCCCCTGCGCCACCGAGATATGAACGGACGGTGAAGAGCACCCATGGTGAGCACATGCGCGGTGCGCGCAACCGGTCTGCGTCTGCTGGTGGCGGCGGTCGTTTCTGTGATGTTCACCACATTTGCTGTGGCCGGCTTGGAAATTCCCCGTGCGAATGCCTTCTCCCGCGAGGGCCTGCCCGTCGAGTATCTCGACGTGTACTCGCCGTCGATGGGCCGCAACCTGCGCGTGCAGTTCCAGGGGCCGGGCGCGACGGTCGACGACACGAGGCCCAGTCGCGCGGTGTATCTGCTCGACGGCCTTCGCGCACAGGACGATTACAACGGCTGGGACATCAACACCGCGGCGTTCGAATGGTTCTACAACTCGGGCATCTCCGTGGTGATGCCGGTGGGCGGGCAGTCCAGCTTCTACAGCGACTGGTACTCGCCGTCGAGCTTCAACAACCAGACCTACACCTATAAATGGGAGACGTTCCTCACCAAGGAACTGCCTGCCTGGCTGGCCGCCAACCGGAACGTGTCGACGACCGGCAACGGCGTGGTCGGCCTGTCGATGTCGGGCGGTGCCGCCCTGATCCTGTCGGCCTTCCACCCAGGTCAGTTCCGGTATGCGGCATCGTTGTCGGGCTTCCTCAACCCGTCGTCGCTGCTGATGCAACAGGCCATCCGGGTCGCGATGCTCGATGCCGGCGGTTACAACGTCGACAATATGTGGGGTCCGCCATGGGACGGAGCGTGGACGCGCAACGATCCCATCAAGCAGGTGGGCCGGATCGTGGCCAACGGAACCCGGCTGTGGATCTACTGCGCGCCCGGCGGCGCGACGCCGCTCGACGACGGCGCCGACCCCAACCTCGCGGTGAGCGCCAGCAGCCTCGAGTCGCTGGCGATCAAGAGCAACAAGGACTTTCAGGATGCATACCTGCGGGCCGTTGGCCGCAACGCGACCTTCCATTTCCCGCCTGCGGGCAACCACGCCTGGCCCTACTGGGGGGCTCAGCTGACCGAGCTGAAACCCGACCTGATCGCTTCGCTGAACGGATGAGGAGCGACCGGGGAGACAACTACTGGAAGGTATGACCACATCCATATGTGGTTGACTACACGGGCACGCGAGCCGAGTACGTCGGGGTGAGTCGGCCCGTGGAGTTCTGAAGATGAGAGATCAGATAGGGAGCGGAATGAAGTTCGTTGGGAGAATGCGCGGCGCAGCGGCAGGTCTGTCGCGCCGGCTGACGGTTGCGGTCGCCGCTGCGGCCGTGCTGCCTGGCCTGGTAGGCGTCGTCGGCGGCTCGGCGACCGCTGGAGCCTGGTCTCGACCCGGCCTGCCGGTCGAATATCTGGAGGTCCCGTCGGCTGCGATGGGTCGCGACATCCGGGTCGAGTTCCAGAGCGGGGGGCCGGGCGCACCCGCGCTGTACCTGCTCGACGGTATGCGTGCCCGCGAGGACCAGAACGGTTGGGACATCGAGCTGCCCACCTTCGAATGGTTCCTGAACTCGGGTATCTCGGTCGTGATGCCCGTCGGTGGTCAGTCCAGCTTCTACAGCGACTGGTACAAGCCGGCCTGCGGCAGCAAGGACGGCGGCTGCAAGACCTACAAGTGGGAGACCTTCCTCACCCAGGAACTCCCGGCCTGGCTGGCGGCCAACCGCGATGTGAAGCCGACCGGCAGCGCCGTCGTCGGCCTGTCGATGGCGGGCTCGTCGGCCCTGATGCTGTCCGCGCGCCATCCGCAGCAGTTCATCTACGCGGCATCGCTGTCGGGCACGTTGAACCCGTCCGAGGGCTGGTGGCCGATGCTGATCGGCATCTCGATGGGTGACGCCGGCGGCTACAAGGCCGACGACATGTGGGGTTCGACCAACGACCCGAACAACGCGTGGAAGGCCAACGACCCGACGGAGAACGTCGCGACGATCGCCAACAACGGCACCCGCATCTGGGTGTACTGCGGTAACGGCAAGCCCGGCGAGCTGGGTGGCACCGATCTGCCCGCGAAGTTCCTCGAGGGCTTCGTGTGCCGCACCAACTCGACCTTCCAGGAGAAGTACATCGAGGCCGGTGGCAAGAACGCGGTGTTCAACTTCCCGCAGAGCGGTACCCACAACTGGGCGTACTGGGGCCAGCAGCTGCAGGCGATGAAGCCTGACCTGCAGCGCGTGCTGGGTGCGACCCCGACCGCCTGAGCGAGTCGAACTGACGGCGGCGATCCGTACGGATCGCCGCCGTCAGGCATTTCCGGGACCGGCGCCATCGGCGATGTGGTTCACTACAACGCGAGTTCGTCAGTGGGGGCACTTGTCCGGCAGGTCCGCAGGAAGGTCTGAGGCATGGGGCGTGGGTTGAGTCTGGTTCGGGCGCTGATGCTGACGGTGGTGCTCTCCGCGGGCCTGTGGACGGTGTCGGCCACGGCCGACACCCCGGCGCGGGCCGACGGCGTGGAGTACCTGATGGTGCCGTCGGCGGCGATGGGCCGCGACATCCCCGTGGCGTTCCAGGCGGGCGGGCCGCACGCGGTGTTCCTGCTCGATGCGTTCAACGCCGCCCCCGATGTGAGCAACTGGGTCAATGCGGGCAGCGCCATGAGCACGCTCGCGGGCCGCGGCATCTCGGTGGCCGCCCCGGCCGGTGGCGCGTGGAGCCTGTACACCAACTGGGAGCAGGACGGCAGCAGGCAGTGGGAGACGTTCCTCACCGCCGAGCTGCCGGGCTGGCTGGCCGCCAACAAGGGCCTCGCCCCGGACGGCCACGCCATCGTCGGTGCCGCGCAGGGTGGCACGGCCGCGGTGACGTTGGCCGCGTTCCACCCCGGCATGTTCCGGTTCGCCGGGTCGCTCTCGGGTTTCCTGACCCCGTCGGCGACGACGCTCAACGGTGCGATTACGGCGGGTCTGGCGCAGTTCGGC
The DNA here is from genome assembly GCF_001187505.1 of Mycolicibacterium goodii. The sequence continues at coordinate 901,642 of NZ_CP012150.1, read as the reverse complement.
AACGTCGACGCCAACCGCATGTGGGGTCCCCCACAGTTCGGCCGCTGGAAGTGGCACGACCCGGCCGTGCACGTGAAGCTGCTCGCCGACTCCAACACCCGGCTGTGGGTCTACAGCCCCGGCACCCTGACGTGCAGCGATCCGGCCGCGATGATCGGCTACTGCGATCAGGCACAGGGCAGCAACCGCCAGTTCTACTCGGACTACCGCCGCGTCGGCGGCAGCAACGGCCACTTCGATTTCCCGGCCTCTGGCCAGCACGACTGGGGCAGCTGGGCGCCGCAGCTGGCCTACATGTCCGGTGAGCTGGTCGCCACGATCAAGTAGCAGACCGCGCCCCAGACCGCGAAACAGCTGGACTGGAGCACTTTTCAGCAGCCGGTACGGTGGAGTCGTGCAACATACGGTTTGGTCGAGGACGCAGGTCATCGCGCTGTCGCTGGCGATGACCGCTGTGCCGTTGCTGACCGCATGTGACGCGGGTGACGACATGATCGCGCCCCTGGCCGTGCCGACCTCGCAAACCAACGACACCAAGGCCCAGGCCGGTGAACTGCCGCCCGAATCGGCGGTGCCTGCGCCGGGCCGCGGCGGTTCGTTGACACTCACCAGCCAGCAGCGTGGTTACCTCGATGCGCTCCGCGGCGCGGGCGTGAAGCCGTCGAGCGACCTGCTGGCGTTGTCCATCGGGTCCTATGTGTGCCAGGCCCGGGCTGCCAAGCAGAATGACCAAGCGGTGTGGGATTTCGTGTTGCCGCTGGTGCGCAGCGATGTGCGCGCCAGGCACTCGGGTGCGGCCGCGCCCGGCGAGATCGACTCGGCGACCTCCGACTACATCCGCATCGCAACCGAACGACTCTGCTAGCAGGAGCACGAAAAGTACATGGCAAAGAACGCCCGGCGTAAGCGCCACCGCATCCTGGCCCTGATCGCCGCCGCGGCGATGGCCCTCGTCGTGGTGCTCGTCGTGACGATCGTGGTCGTCATCATGCGTCGTCCGGATACCCCGGCGGCGCCGCCGAGCGCCGAACCGCCCGGTGGCGTGGTGGTGCCGCCGACGACGCGCAAACCGCGTCCGGAGTTCCAGTCGGCCGACTGCCCCGACGTGATGATGATCTCGATCCCGGGCACCTGGGAGTCCTCGCCGACCGACGACCCGTTCAACCCGACGCAGTTCCCGCTGTCGCTGATGTCGAACATCAGCAAGCCGCTGGCCCAGCAGTTCGGTCCGGACCGCCTGCAGGTCTACACGGTGCCCTACACCGCGCAGTTCCATAACCCGTTCGCCGCGGACAAACAGATGTCCTACAACGACAGCCGGGCCGAGGGCATGCGCAACACGGTCAAGGCCATGACCGACATGAACAACCGCTGCCCGCTCACCAGCTACGTGATCGCCGGGTTCTCGCAGGGCGCGGTGATCGCCGGTGACGTGGCGAGCGACATCGGCAACGGCCGCGGTCCGGTGGACGAGGACCTGGTGCTCGGGGTGACGTTGATCGCCGACGGCCGGCGCGAGATCGGGGTCGGGCAGGACGTCGGGCCCAACCCGGTGGGGCAAGGCGCCGAGATCACGCTGCACGAGGTGCCCACGCTGTCGGCGCTGGGTCTGACCATGACGGGTCCGCGCCCGGGTGGTTTCGGGGCGCTGAACAACCGCACCAACCAGATCTGCGGTGCGGGTGACCTGATCTGCTCGGCTCCTGAACAGGCGTTCTCCATCTTCAACCTGCCCAAGACGCTCGAGACGCTGTCGGGCAGCGCCGCGGGACCGGTGCACGCGCTGTACAACACACCGCAGTTCTGGGTGGAGAACGGGCAAACCGCCACGCAGTGGACGCTGGAATGGGCCCGCAATCTTGTCGAAAATGCGCCCCATCCGAAACACGGTTGACGCGCGCGCCGGATTTGGACGGGACCATCCGGTCCCTTAACATTAAGAGAAAACTAAGAGCTTCGCGCACGTAGAGGAGCTGATCGAGCAGTGGCGGTCGGCCGATCCATGAGCTCGGATCGCAATGCCCGGTACGATTCTCCGGGTTTCGGTGCCTTCACCGGCCGATGTGGCCGGGACGCGCCGTGTGACGTGCGACAACGCGATGAGCACGGCTCTGATACAGGAGAGTGATATGCCGTTCCACAATCCGTTCATCAAGAACGGACAAATCAAGTTCCCTGACGGCAGCAGCATCGTCGCGCACGTGGAGCGCTGGGCCAAGGTGCGCGGCGACAAACTCGCCTACCGGTTCCTCGACTTCTCCACCGAACGCGACGGCGTGGCCCGTGACCTGACCTGGGCCCAGTTCAGCGCCCGCAACCGCGCGGTCGCGGCCCGGCTGCAGCAGGTCACGCAGCCCGGCGACCGCGTCGCGATCCTGTGTCCCCAGAACCTGGACTACCTCGTCGCGTTCTTCGGCGCCCTGTACGCGGGCCGCATCGCGGTGCCGCTGTTCGACCCGTCGGAACCCGGCCACGTCGGCCGCCTGCACGCGGTGCTCGACAACTGCCATCCGTCGGCGATCCTGACCACCACCGAGGCGGCCGAGGGGGTGCGCAAGTTCTTCCGCACCCGCCCGGCCAACCAGCGGCCCCGCGTCATCGCGGTCGACGCGGTGCCCGACGACGTCGCGGCCACCTGGGTCAACCCGGAGGAGCCCGACGAGACCACCATCGCCTACCTGCAGTACACCTCGGGCTCCACCCGGATCCCGACCGGCGTGCAGATCACCCACCTCAACCTGGCCACCAACGTCGTTCAGGTGATCGAGGCGCTCGAAGGTGAGGAAGGTGACCGCGGCCTGTCGTGGCTGCCGTTCTTCCACGACATGGGCCTGATCACCGCGCTGCTCGCACCGATGATCGGCCACTACTTCACCTTCATGACCCCGGCCGCGTTCGTCCGGCGGCCCGAGCGCTGGATCCGCGAACTCGCGCGCAAGGAGGGCGACACCGGCGGGACGATCTCGGTGGCCCCGAACTTCGCTTTCGACCACGCCGCGGCCCGTGGTGTGCCGAAGCCGGGTTCGCCGCCGCTCGACATGTCCAACGTCAAGGCGGTTCTCAACGGCAGCGAGCCGATCTCGGCCGCGACCGTGCGCCGGTTCAACGAGGCGTTCGGCCCGTTCGGCTTCCCGCCCAAGGCCATCAAGCCGTCGTACGGCCTGGCCGAGGCCACGCTGTTCGTGTCGACCACGCCCAGTTCGGAAGAGCCGAAGATCATCACGGTCGACCGGGACCAGCTGAACTCGGGCCGCATCGTCGAGGTCGACTCGGATTCACCCACGGCCGTCGCGCAGGCGTCGGCGGGCAAGGTCGGCATCGCCGAGTGGGCGGTGATCGTCGACGCCGAGTCCGCGTCCGAGCTGCCCGACGGCCAGGTCGGTGAGATCTGGATCAGCGGCCAGAACATGGGCACCGGCTACTGGGGCAAGTCCGAGGAGTCGATCGCGACCTTCCAGAACATCCTCAAGTCGCGGACCAACCCGTCGCACGCCGAAGGCGCCGCCGACGACGCGACCTGGGTGCGCACCGGCGACTACGGCGCGTTCTACGAGGGCGACCTCTACATCACCGGCCGCGTCAAGGACCTCGTCATCATCGACGGCCGCAACCACTACCCGCAGGACCTGGAGTACTCGGCGCAGGAGGCCAGCAAGGCCATCCGCACCGGTTATGTCGCGGCGTTCTCTGTGCCGGCCAACCAGCTGCCCGACGAGGTGTTCGACAACGCCCATTCGGGTCTCAAGCGCGATGCCGACGACACCTCCGAACAGCTGGTGATCGTGGCCGAGCGTGCCCCGGGCGCGCACAAGCTCGAGATCGGCCCCATCACCGACGACATCCGGGCCGCGATCGCGGTCCGCCACGGCGTCACGGTGCGCGACGTGCTGCTGACCGCGGCCGGCGCGATCCCGCGCACCTCCAGCGGCAAGATCGGGCGCCGTGCGTGCCGGGCCGCGTACCTGGACGGCACCCTGCGTGCCGGCAAGGTGGCCAACGACTTCCCGGATGCCACCGACTGACCATTCACGCCATCAACGGTTCGAGACTCCTCGACCGGCGGCTTTAAGGGTGACCTGAACATGGATGAAACACACAGCGATTCGAATCTTCCAGAGGGCACCGAGCCCGCTGGCCGACCGGCCCCGCGTACCGACATGACCGTCAACGACATGCGGGAGTGGCTGCGCAACTGGGTGGCCAACGCCACGGGGCAGTCGCCGGACGCGATCGACGAGTCGACCCCGATGGTCGAACTCGGCCTGTCCTCGCGAGATGCGGTGGCCATGGCCAGCGACATCGAGGACCTCACCGGCGTGACGCTGACGGCCACCGTCGCGTTCCGCCATCCCACCATCGAATCGCTGGCGACGGTGATCATCGAGGGTGAGCCAGAGCCGGAACCGTACGACGCCGACGAGGACTGGTCGCGCCGGCGCGATGTCGAGGACATCGCGGTCGTGGGTGTGGCAACGCGTTTCCCCGGCGATCTGAACTCGCCCGACGAGATGTGGGCGGCCCTGCTGGAGGGCAAGGACTGCATCACCGACCTGCCCGAGGACCGGTGGACGGAGTTCCTCGACGAGCCCCGCATCGCCGAGCGGGTCAAGAAGGCCCGCACCCGCGGCGGTTATCTCTCGGACATCAAGGGTTTCGACTCCGAGTTCTTCGCGCTGTCGAAGATGGAGGCCGACAACACCGACCCGCAGCAGCGCATGGCGCTGGAGCTGACGTGGGAGGCGTTGGAGCACGCCAGGATTCCGGCGTCGAGTCTGCGCGGTCAGAGTGTCGGGGTCTATATCGGCAGCTCGACCAACGACTACAGCTTCCTGGCGATGAGCGATCCGTCGATCGCCCATCCCTACGCGATCACCGGCACCGCGAGCTCGATCATCGCCAACCGGGTGTCCTACTTCTACGACTTCCGTGGCCCGTCGGTGGCGATCGACACCGCGTGCTCGAGCTCGCTGGTGGCCACCCACCAGGGCGTGCAGGCGCTGCGCGCCGGTGAGGCCGACGTCGCGATCGTCGGCGGTGTCAACGCGCTGGTGACCCCGCTGGTGACAGTCGGTTTCGACGAGGTCGGCGGTGTGCTCGCGCCGGACGGCCGGATCAAGTCGTTCTCGTCGGACGCCGACGGCTACGCGCGTTCCGAGGGCGGCGGCATGCTGGTGCTCAAGCGGGTCTCCGACGCGCGCCGCGACGGTGACCAGATCCTCGCGGTGATCGCGGGCAGCGCGGTCAACCACGACGGCCGGTCCAACGGCCTGCTGGCCCCGAACCCCGACGCGCAGGCAGAGGTGCTGCGCAAGGCGTACAAGGACGCGGGCATCAACCCGCGCGACGTCGACTACATCGAGGCGCACGGCACCGGCACCATCCTGGGCGACCCGATCGAGGCCGACGCGCTCGGCCGCGTCGTCGGCAAGGGCCGTCCCGCCGACAAGCCCGCCCTGCTCGGTGCGGTGAAATCCAATCTGGGACACCTGGAATCGGCCGCGGGTGCGGCGAGCCTGGCGAAGATGACGCTGGCGCTCGCCAACGACAAGCTGCCCCCGTCCATCAACTACGCCGGGCCCAACCCGTACATCGACTTCGAGAAGGAACGGCTCAGGGTCAACGACACCGTCTCGGACTGGCCCCGCTACAGCGGTCGGGCCATCGCCGGTGTCTCCGGTTTCGGTTTCGGTGGCGCCAACGCGCATGTGGTGATGCGTGAGGTGCTGGCCGGCGATCTGGTCGAGCCCGAACCCGAGCCCGAGGTCGAGGCCGAGCCCGAGAAGTCCGATGCCGACGCGATCTACGTCGGTGGCGTGCGGATGGACGAGTACGGCGAGTTCGTCCACGAGGATGACGAGGACGACGAGCAGGGCGGCGACGGCCACCCGTCCTACGCCGAGGATGCCTACGAACTGCCCGGGATGACCGAGGCGGCCCAGCGTCTGCTGGAGCAGGCCCGTGCCGAACTCGCCGCGAAGGAGGCCGAAGAGGCCACCAAGCCGCTTGTCCCGCTTGTGGTTTCGGCGTTCCTGACCTCGCGCAAGAGGCAGGCCGCCGCGGAGCTGGCCGAGTGGATCGACAGCCCGGAAGGCCGCGCGTCGTCGCTGGAGTCGATCGGACGCTCGCTGTCGCGGCGCAACCACGGCCGTTCGCGCGCGGTGGTGCTCGCGCACGACCACGACGAGGCGATCAAGGGTCTGCGTGCGCTCGCCGAAGGCAAGCAGCATCCGAGCGTGATCTCGGCCGACGGTCCGGTGACCAACGGCCCGGTGTGGGTGCTGGCCGGATTCGGTGCGCAGCACCGCAAGATGGGCAAGAGCCTGTATCTGCGCAACGAGGTCTTCGCCGAGTGGATCAACAAGGTCGACGCGCTCATCCAGGAAGAGCGCGGCTACTCGATCCTCGAGCTGATCCTCGACGACAACGTCGATTACACCGACGCCACATGCGAGTACCCCATCGAAGTGGTCCAGTTGGTGATCTTCGCCATCCAGATCGCGCTCGGTGAGCTGCTGCGCCACCACGGCGCGAAACCCGCTGCGGTGATCGGACAGTCGCTCGGTGAGGCCGCGGCGTCGTACTTCGCCGGCGGCCTGAGCCTGGCCGATGCGACCCGCACCATCTGCTCGCGCAGCCACCTCATGGGTGAGGGCGAGGCGATGCTGTTCGGCGAGTACATCCGGCTGATGGCGCTGGTGGAGTACTCCGCCGATGAGATCAAGACGGTGTTCTCGGACTACCCGGACCTGGAGGTGTGCGTCTACGCCGCACCGACCCAGACCGTCATCGGCGGGCCGCCGGATCAGGTGGACGCGATCATCGCGCGCGCCGAATCGGAGGGCAAGTTCGCCCGCAAGTTCCAGACCAAGGGCGCCAGCCACACCCAGCAGATGGATCCGCTGCTCGGCGAGCTCGCGGCCGAACTGCAGGGTATCGAGCCCAAACCGCTGACCACGGGCTACTTCTCGACCGTGCACGAGGGCATGTTCATCCGCCCGGGCGGCGCGCCGATCCACGACGTGGACTACTGGAAGAAGGGCCTGCGCCACAGCGTCTACTTCACCCAGGGCATCCGCAACGCGGTCGACAACGGCCACACCACGTTCCTGGAGTTGGCGCCGAACCCGGTGGCGCTCATGCAGGTCGGTCTGACGACGGCAGGCGCGGGTCTGCACGACGCGCAGCTGATCGCGACGCTGGCCCGCAAGCAGGACGAGGTCGAGTCGATGGTCTCGGCCATGGCGCAGCTGTATGTGCACGGCCACGATCTGGACTTCCGCACGCTGTTCCCACGCCGGTCGAAGGGCCTGGCCGGGGCGCTGGACTTCGCCAACATCCCGCCGACGCGGTTCAAGCGCAAGGAGCACTGGCTGCTTGCGCACTTCACCGGTGACAGCTCGGCGGTCATGCCCGGCAACCACGTGGCCACGCCGGACGGCCGGCACGTGTGGGAGTTCGTGCCGCGCGGCAAGACCGACCTGGCCGCGCTGGTGAAAGCCGCTGCCGCGCAAGTGCTCCCGGACGCCAAGCTGGCGGCCTTCGAGCAGCGCGCGGTGCCCGCCGAGAACGCCAGGCTGGTCACCACGCTCACGCGGCATCCCGGCGGCGCCACCGTGCAGGTGCACGCGCGGGTCGACGAGTCCTTCACGCTGGTCTACGACGCCGTGGTGGCGCGTGCCAACGGCACGGGTGTCACCGCACTGCCGGTTGCGGTGGGCGCGGGTGTGGCTGTGGCCGACGACGTTGCCGGGGACCTTTCGGCGCCGGTGATCGAGGACGACGAGCCCGAGGCCGAGATCCTGCAGGACAACCTGACCGCCGGTGCGGGCATGGGCGCGGAGTTCCAGAAGTGGGATCCGAACTCGGGGGAGACCATCGGGCAGCGGCTCGGCACGATCGTCGGCGCCGCAATGGGTTACGAGCCCGAGGACCTGCCGTGGGAGGTGCCGCTCATCGAGCTGGGTCTGGACTCGCTGATGGCGGTGCGGATCAAGAACCGTGTCGAGTACGACTTCGACCTGCCGCCGATCCAGCTGACCGCGGTGCGCGATGCGAACCTCTACAACGTCGAGGAGCTCATCAAGTACGCGATCGAGCACCGCGACGAGGTGGAGCAGATCGCCGAGTCGCAGAAGGGTAAGACGGCCGAGGAGATCGCGGCCGAGCAGTCCGAACTGCTCGGTGGTGCGAGCACCGTGGCCGAGCTCGAGGCCAAGCTGGCCGAGGCCGGTCATCCGTTGGCCGCCAAGGACCCCGAAGCCGAGGCGGCCGAGGCGGCTCAAGCTGCCGAGGCGTCGGCCGTCGAGGGCCTGGAGATCCCGCCGCCGCCGACCGACCCCACGGGGCCAGGTGGTGCACCGCTCCCGCCGCCGCCGAGTGACCCGTCGGGTCCGGCGCCGGCGAGCACCGTGAAGCAGGCGACCGCCGCCGCGGCCGCGGCGAAGGTGCTCACCCAGGAGGCGGTCACCGAGGCGCTGGGCGCCGACGTGCCGCCGCGTGACGCGGCCGAACGCGTGACGTTCGCGACGTGGGCGATCGTGACCGGCAAGTCGCCCGGCGGCATCTTCAACGAGTTGCCCAAGGTGGACGACGAGACCGCGAAGAAGATGGCCGACCGGCTGTCGGAGCGGGCCGAGGGCACCGTCACCGTCGAGGATGTGCTGGCGGCCAAGACCATCGAGGAGCTGGCCACCACGGTCCGCGAGCAGCTCGAAGAGGGTGTGGTCGACGGATTCGTGCGGACCCTGCGCCCGCCGAAGGACGGGGCGAAGACGGTGCCGCTGTTTGTTTTCCACCCCGCCGGTGGGTCGACGGTGGTCTACGAACCGCTCATGAAGCGGCTGCCCACCGACGTCCCGGTGTACGGTCTCGAACGCGTCGAGGGCTCCATCGAGGAACGCGCCGCCGAGTACGTGCCGAAGCTGCTGCAGATGCACGACGGTCCGTTCGTCCTGACCGGATGGTCGCTGGGTGGCGCACTGGCCTACGCGTGTGCGATCGGCCTCAAACAGCACGGCGCCGACGTGCGGTTCGTCGGGCTGATCGACACCGTGCTGCCGGGTGAGCCGATCGACCAGAGCAAGGAGGGCATGCGGGCCCGCTGGGACCGCTACGCCCGGTTCGCCGAGCGCACCTTCAACGTCGAGATCCCGGCGATCCCGTACGAGGAACTGGAGAAGCTCGACGACGAGGGGCAGGTGAAGTTCGTCCTCGACATCGTCAAGGAGAGCGGCGTGCAGATCCCCGGCGGCATCATCGAGCACCAGCGCACGTCGTATCTGGACAACCGCGCGCTCGACACCGTCGACATCAAGCCCTACGACGGGCACGTCACGCTGTACATGGCCGACCGCTACCACGACGACGCGATCGTGTTCGAGCCCGCGTACGCGACCCGCAAGCCCGACGGCGGCTGGGGACCGTTCGTGTCCGACCTGGAGGTCGTGCACATCGGGGGCGAGCACATTCAGGCCATCGATGAGCCGTACATTGCGAAGGTCGGCGCGCACATGAGTGAGGCGCTCAACCGCATCGAAGCTCAGGCGAGCAAGGAGGATGGGGCCAAGTGACGAACAAGACCACCGCTGCACTCCTGGCCGAGCTCCGCGAGAAGCTGGAGCTGGCCAGGGAGCCCGGCGGTGAGAAGGCCGTCGCCAAGCGCGAGAAGAAGGGCATCCAGAGTGCCCGGGCCCGCATCAACGCGTTGCTCGACCCTGGCAGCTTCATCGAGATCGGCGCGATGGCCAAGACTCCCGGCGATCCCAACGCGCTGTACGGCGACGGTGTGGTGACCGGTCGCGGCACCATCGACGGCCGCCCGGTCGGCGTGTTCAGCCACGACCAGACGGTGTTCCAGGGCTCGGTCGGTGAGATGTTCGGCCGCAAGGTGGCCCGGCTCATGGAGTGGGTGGCGATGGTCGGCTGCCCGATCATCGGCATCAACGACTCGGCGGGCGCCCGCATCCAGGATGCGGTGACGTCGCTGGCGTGGTACGCCGAGCTGGGCCGCAGGCACGAGATGCTGCGCGGCCTGGTGCCCGAGATCTCGTTGATCTTCGGCAAATGCGCGGGCGGAGCGGTGTATTCGCCGATCCAGACCGACCTGTTGGTGGCCGTGCGCGATCAGGGCTACATGTTCATCACCGGCCCGGATGTCATCAAGGACGTCACCGGTGAGGACGTCTCGTTCGACGAGCTCGGCGGCGCCGACGTGCAGGCGCAGCGCGGCAACATCCACAAGGTGGTCAACTCCGAGGCCGAGGCGTACCAGTACGTGCGCGACTATCTGAGCTTCCTGCCGTCGAACACCTTCGACGACCCGCCGATCGTGAATCCCGGTCTGGAGCCGGAGATCACGCCGCATGACCTCGAGCTCGACTCGATCGTGCCGGACGCCGACAACATGGCCTACGACATGCACGAGATCCTGCTTCGCATCTTCGACGACGGCGACGTGTTCGAGATCGCCGAGCAGCGCGGTCCGGCCATGATCACCGCGTTCGCGCGGGTCGACGGGCATCCGGTGGGTGTGATCGCCAACCAGCCGATGGTGTTGTCGGGCGCGATCGACAACGAGGCGTCGGACAAGGCCGCGAGCTTCATCCGGTTCTGCGACTCCTACAATCTGCCTTTGGTTTTCGTCGTCGACACCCCCGGTGCGATGCCGGGTGTCGCCGAGGAGAAGGGCGGCATCATCAAGCGCGGCGGGCGGTTCTTCAACGCCATCGTCGAGGCCGACGTGCCGAAGGTGACCGTCATCATCCGCAAGGCGTACGGCGGCGGCTACGCGGTCATGGGGTCCAAGCAGCTCTCGGCCGACCTGAACTTCGCCTGGCCCACCGCGCGTATCGCGGTGATCGGCGCCGAGGGTGCCGCGCAGCTGCTGGTGAAGCGGTTCCCGGATCCGAATGCGCCCGAGGTGCAGAAGATCCGCGACGATTTCATCGAGGGCTACAACCTCAACATGGCCACGCCGTGGATCGCGGCCGAGCGCGGGTACATCGACGCGGTGATCCAGCCGCACGAGACCCGGCTGCTGCTGCGCAAGTCGCTGAGGCTGTTGCGGGACAAGCAGAACGGCCCCAAGGTGCAGCGTAAGCACGGTCTGCTGCCGCTGTAGGCGGCCGGCGCGATTTCATTTGCGCGACAGCGCGATCGGGTCCGCCCTGGCGTCAGACTTCCTGAGGTAGGCCCAGTGTGCGAGGGCGGCGGCCACGGTGCCGAGGCCGCCGACCAGGCACGCGACCCGCGGGTTGGCGTGCGTGCAGATCCATCCGATCAGCGGGCCGCCCAGCGGTGTGGTGCCGTTGGTGGCGAGCACGAGCAACGAGATGATCCGGCCCCGCACCCCGGGATCGGAGTACAGCTGCAGGAGCGTCGTCGCGGTGGACCGGAAGGTCACACTCGCTGCGCCCACCACGAACAGCAGGGCGTAGGCGATCGTCACCGTCGGCATCAGGCCCGTCAGCGCCAGCGCCACACCCAGCACACATCCGTTGAGGATCAACCACTTCGACGTGCCCCGCAGAACTCCGGCCAGCGCGAGCCCGCCGAACACCGCGCCGACCCCCATGCTGGTGAAGGCGAAGCCCACCACGCGGGCGTCCCCGCCGAACGTGTCGCGGGCCAGCGTGGGGAGCAGCACGTTCCAGTTGAACGTGAGCAGGCCGGACACCGCCATGAGGACCAGGGCCGCGGCGATGTGCGGGCGCGCCGAGACGTAGCGCAGGGTCTCGCCGAGATGTCCCTTGGCGGAGACGGTTCCGGTGCTCACCGGTGCGTGGGGCCGGATCAGCAGCAGCGCGATCACCACCGGTGTGTAGGACGCCGCGTTGAGGAAGAACGACGCCGACACCCCGACCGCCGAGATCAGCACGCCCGCGACGGCCGGACCGGCGATCTTGCCGCTGTTCTGGATGATGCTGTTGAGGGTCACGGCGTTCGCGAGGGTCTCGGGGGTGGCGATGTCGTTGACGAAGGTCAGGCGGGCGGGTTTGTCGATGGCGTCGGCGAGACCTTGGGCGACGGCGGCCGCCAGCACGATCCAGATGTTCACGACGTCGATCCACACCAGCAAACCCAGCACCAGCGCGGGGAGCATGCCGCCGATCGCGGTCCACAGCAGGATCGTGCGCTTGCTGTACCGGTCGGCCAGCACGCCGGCCACCGTGGTGAACAGCAGGGTGGGCAACTGCTGGCCCGCGACGGTGACGCCGAGCAGCAGAGGGGAGTCGGTCAGTTCGAGGACCAGCCAGGCCTGGGTGAGCTTCTGCATCCAGGTTCCGCTGACGGAGATGGTCTGCCCGAACGCGTATCGGCGGTAGTCCCGGATGGACAGGGCGCTGAAGGTGGCAGCCAGATACCGTCTCACGTCACCTCAATGGTCTGTCAATAAGTCTATTGACCATTATGACCCAAGCCGGTCGCGATCCGGGAATCCCGTGGTCGGGAAAGTCTGACAATAAGGGTCAGCGCCCGTATGTAAACTGTCTGACTAATATACGTCGGGTGATCTTGTAAAGGGCTGAGGGACGGATGGCGACCATACCGAGCGGCGCCGACAACGGCGAGACGCGCACCAGAATCCTGGGCCACAAAGTGCTGCGCCCACGCCAGCAGGTCGAAGAACAACTGCGTCGGGCCGTTCTCGACGGGCAGCTGCGCACCGGCGACCGGCTGCCGCCCGAGACCGAACTCGCACGCCAGTTCAGCGTCAGCCGGCCCACGATCCGCGAGGCCCTTTCGGCACTGGAGTCCCAGGGCCTGATCCGGAAGGTTCCCGGCGCGGGCGGCGGCAGCTTCGTACAGGCCGTCGACCACACCGCGCTAGGCGAGGTGGTGGGCGAATCCATGCACAACCTGCTGCGGCTGGGCAGCATCAGCATCGACGAGGTCGGCATCGTGCGCCAGTACCTCGAGGTGCCCGCGGTGGTGCTCGCCGCGCAGAACCGAACCGATGCGGATCTCGCCGAACTGGAACGCATTCTGGGCGAACAGAAACGGCGCACCGTCGACGATCCGATGATCGCCGAACTCGACGCCCAGTTCCACATCAGCATCGCCAAGATGTCCGGCAACCGGATCCTCGCTGCCTTCGTCTACGCGCTGCACCGCGAATCCGAACCCGTCGGCTACCTGGACCTGTCACCGGACCTCGGACGTGAGACGTACACCCAGCACAAGCGGATCGTGCAGGCGATCGCCGATCGCGACGCCGAGGCCGGCGAGGCCGCGATCGTCGAGCACCTGACCTATCTGCGCGGGCACATCCGCGATCACATCGACGCCGGTAACCGCATGCCCTGACCGGGCCCGGTCACCCCGTCAGGGCTGGATCCGCAGCGGTCCCGGCTTGTAAAGGCCGCTGTGGGTCTCGGAACCGAGATCGATGTGCGCGGGGGTCGCATCGACGACGGTTTCGAACTTGCGCAGCGAACCCCAGTCCTGACCCCAGTCCTTCGACAGGTAGGTCGACATCACCGAGGCCCGCAGCAGCAGGTCGGTGATGCCGAGCAGGCCGCCGTTGATGCCGTCCTGCCAGGTGTCGGTGCTCTGCAGCTTCGCGTAGTAGTCCGGCGAGATGCGGAACTTCGGCACCTCGGTCACACCGTTGGCGTGCAGCATGGGCTGCTGGCACGGGAACGCCAGACCAACGGCCCAGTCCATCAGCACGGGCTGATCGGAGCCGATGTACTCCTGCACCGAGCGCACCTCGGGCACCCGCGGCGGGGTCACGGCGATCCAGTCGCCTTGGCTCAGTGACAGATCCTCGGCGATCACACGCACCGCGACAGCGTCGTCGGGGATCTCCGATCGCGGGTAGCGCAGGTTGCGCCACGACGGCGTCGGCCCCACGTCGTACGGGGTCACCCGGCCCGCGGGCACCAGGTTGCCGTCCGGTCCGCGGCGCGCGTACTCCAGATCCACGGTCTGCCCGGTCGTCAGGCCCTTTGCGACGCTCTCACCGGTGATGGTGCCGGCCGCGGTGATGACCACCAGCGGATGCGCGGCCCGTTCGGTCTCGTCGCGGGCGGGAAGCTCGTACCACGCCGACGCGAGCTTGCTCTCCTGCTGCGCCGCAGTGGAATACGTGCCCGCGACCGGGACCCGCGCGGGGTCGAGGCCGTAGGGCAGCGGCACGGTCGAGCCGTTGATGCCGGGGCGGTCGAGCTTGATCGACTGGTTCCAGTCGTAGTCGGTGCCCGGTTGCGGGTTGTTGAGGCGGATGGCCTCGGCGATGATGCGGTCAGGAACGCCGTTGGGGGAGAAGCCCTGTGGGTGCTCGCCGCCCAGCGGTCCCAGCGGCCCGTACGCACCGGGCAGCGGGGTGAGGAAGCCGGCGTTGGAATCCGGTTCCACCAGAACGTCGTCGGCCAGGCCGCAGCCGCCGACGAAGGCGCGGAGGTTGGCCCATCCGTTGGAGTAGGTCGGGTACTGTCGGACCACCCCGATCGCCATCGACGCCATCATCACCACGACCATGAAGCCGGCCGCCACGGGGATGGGCGCGGCCGTCAACCGGTCCACCGCACGGGATTCGGTGCGACGTGTCAGGTGCAACCAGAACGCCCACAGCGCCGCGGCGGCCGACAGCGCGAAGAAGACCGCGCTGACCTGCACGCCGCCGATCTTGGGCACCGAATTGTTGAACGGCGCACCGAAGTTCGACACGTACCACCAGCCGTTGGTGGAGGCGAAGCAGAACGCGAGCACGAACAGCACCAGCGCCAGCATCGCCATCCGGTTGCGCGCCGAGCGCAGGACCGTCGGCGACACCAGCACGGTCGCGAGCGCGGCCATCGCGCCGCCCACCGCGGCGAACAGACCGAAGTGGTGGATCCACTTGGTGGGCGTGAACATCAGGAAGAACATGGTGGCGAAGATGATGCCCATCAGGCGCCAGGCCGGGCCGCGGGCGACGCCCGCGACCCGCTTGCGCCGCAGCATCATGAACAGCGCCGGGAACAGGCACATCGCGGTGAACACGAACGCCACGCGCCGCGAGATCGCGCCGTCGGTGGTCGGCAGGATCAGGTAGTAGTAGCGCAGGTTCTCGGTCCACCACTCCTGGCTGGGACCGATCGCGGTGCGGATCCTGGTGGCCTCCAACACCGTTGCGAACGTCTGGTCGGCGAACACCACCGCCAGGATCACGGTGCCCGCGGCCAGCAGCGGAGCCACCAGCGGCCAGGTCCCGACGAGGCGACGACGCCGCATCACGATGCGCAGGATGGGGCGGCCACCCGCCAGCAGCGCGGCCACGGCGATCAGACCGGTGGGCTGGATGCCGAGCGTGAACGCCGCCGTGGTGATCGCCAGCGCGGCAGGTGTGAGACGACCCGACGAGACGGCACGCTCGATGAGCACGTAGGTGATCAGCGCGCCGGTGGCGATCTGACCTTCGGGGCGCAGACCGTTGTTGAACGGCATCCACGCACCCAGCAGCACCAGACCCGCGGCCCACATGGCCGCGCGACTGCCCACCACCGCGGGGCCCAGCCGGGGCAGCACCTCACGCGACAGCAGCAGCCAGCAGATCAGGGCACAGATCAGGTCCGGCAACCGGATCCAGATGCTGGCGTCGCTCACCTTGGTCATGAGCGCCAAAAGGTTGTAGTACCAGCCGAACGGATCCTCGGGGCTGCCGAACCAGCGGAAGTAGTTCGCCATGTAGCCCGCGTGTTCGGCGGTGCGGGCCATCTGCAGGATGTAGCCGTCGTCCGACGAGTTGGCGCCGATCACATACCAGATCGCCATGCCGCCGACGACTACTCCGTCGACCGCGGTGACCGTGCGCCAGCGCGTCGGGATCAGGTGGTGCATGCGGCGCCCGTCGAGGCGGTCCAGCCGCCACAACGCGAGCAGCGCGATGACCGTCGAGACGATCGCCAGCAGGATGGCCGCGAATTTGAGCGCCGTCGGGTGCGTGGTGAACCGCGTGTCGATGGTCGCCGACACCGAGAGTCCCTGCGGCGCAGGGCCGGTGAGGTCGGTGAACACCCCGACGATCGCGGGTCGCAGGTTCGGGTCGGGGTAGCCGGTACGTTGCGGTTGGCCCGCGTTGTCGCCGGAAACCTGTGTGAGACCGACGAAATCGGCGTAGGTGCCGTCGAGGTTCGAGGTGATCTCGATGCGTTGACACCCAGGTCCGGCGACGCGGTCCCGGGTCACGCTCGCGACGACGACGTTGCGCACGATCACGTCGACGCGGGACTCGGTGACGTTGACCAGCATCGCGTTGAGGGCGGCGTCGCGGCCCTCGGCGGGTGCGGTGCCGAACACCAGGCCGCCCTCGGCGGGCATGTCACGCACCACCGAGCACGGCACGGTCGCGGTGAGGTGCACGGGGGCCTGCGAGATCAGCGGTGCCGTGACGTTCGACAGCGTGCCCTGCTGCGGCCAGTTCAGCGTGGCCGTCGTCTGGGTGACGGGCAGCAGCGGGATGGCCACCGACAGAACGAATCCCAGCAGGCCCGCGATCGTGGCGACCCAGCGTGCGATGCGCACGTCGCCTGCAGCGGTGTCACCGGGCGCGCTCACGGTAGGGCCCTGATCGGTCCGCCGCGACTCCATCCGAACACTCGCGTCGATCCTTCCTCGATGGCGGCACTGGGCGCCTGGTCCTGCGGTACCACCCGGATGTAGCGCTCGATCGAGCCCCAGTCGCGGTACCAGTCGTCACGCAGATAGGTCGGGATCGCCTCGGTGCGCAGCAGCGCCTGGATGAACAGGAACGGACCGCCGTCGGCGGCGGACTGCCACTGGTTCGACGAGACCACCATCTGCTTGAAGTTGGGGATGATGCGGTACTCCGGCAACTCGGCGACACCGAGCCGCTCGGCGAACGGCCGCTGGCACGGGAAGTTCGCGGCCGTGGCGATGTCCATGAGCACCGGTGTCTGCGAGCCCAGGAAGTCCTGCGCGGTCTGCAGCACCGGCACCCGCGGCGGGGTGAACGCGAACCACTGGTCCTCGGACAGGTTGGGGTCGTCGGCGACGATGCGCGCCACATTGGCCTCCGGCGGCGCCCACGCGAGCGGGAATCGCAGGTTGCGCCAAGCCTTCTGCTGGAAGATGTCGATCGGCTGGACCTCGGACAGCGCCTGATAGGAGCCGTCGGGCCGGTGCACACCCCACTGCAGTTTGAGCGACTGCCCGTAGTTGAACGAGCCGTCCTCCTCGTAGTACCAGATGGCCCCGGCCGCGGCGACGGTCACCAGCGGCCGGTCCGGCGTGCGGGGCGGCAACTGGTACCAGGCCGAGGTGGCCTTGGCGGCGACGGTGTTCTCGCCGTAGCTGCCCATCACCGGTGTGCGGGCCGGGTCGAGGCCGAACGGCAGGAACACCCGCGAACCGTTGATGCCCTCGGGGCCGTAGCCGCCGCCGGTGCCCGCGGCGTAGCCGATGCCGATGTTGGGTTTGTCGACCGGGCCGTCGGAGTTCGGGGTGCCCGGGTTGGCCGCGACCGGTTCGGCGGGCTCCAGGGTGTCGCTGACGCCGTTGGGGGTGAAGCCAACGGGATCCTCGCCGCCGAGCGGGCCGTACTCGCCGAAGCGCTGGCCCGGAACCGGTTGCAGCAGCCCCTCGTTCGGGTCGGCCTCGACCAGCACCGAGTCGGCCATGGCGCAGCTGTTGCCGCCCGAGCGCAGCGCGGCGATGTTGGCCGCGCCGACGGTGTAGACGGGGTAGCGGCCCACGGTGGCCTTGAGCATCGAGCCGAGCTCGAGCACCACCATGATCGTCGCGACCACCAGCAGCGGCGTCGACGCGAGCGCGCGGTTGCGGCCGGTGTCGGCCACCTCGGTGTGCCCGGCGTAGTCCATGCGGAAGTGCAGCCAGCCGGCCAGCAGACCGCCCGCGATGGCCAGCACCAGGAAGATCGTGGTGACCGGGTAGTGCGCGATCACCGGCTGCTTGTCGAACCACGGCACGCCGTAGTTGCCGACGTAGAACCAGCCGTTGAGGCCCGAGGTGGCCCACGCCAGGATGAACAGCAGCGCGATGACGTACAGCGCGAGGTTGCGTCGGCTGTGCAGGCCGACGCGTGCGAACGCGAACGCCGTCACCCCGCCCAGCGCGCCGGCCAGACCGGCGAACGCGCCGAACTGGATCGCCCACTTGGTCGGGGTCAGGATCAGCAGCAGCAGGCCGATCCCGGTCGATCCGCACAGCCGCCACAGCGGCCCGCTGACGGCGCCGGGCACCCGGCCGCGGCGCAGGAGCACCATGATCAGCCCGAACAGGCACAGCAGCAGAACCAGCACCGCGAACCGGCGGGTCAGGGATCCGTCGACGCTGTCCTCGACGGTCAGGAAGTAGTAGCGCAGGAATTCCTGGTACCAGGGGATGGTCGGTCCGACGACGTACTTGATGCGGACCGCTTCGGCGACCGTGGCCAACGTCTGGTCGCGGAAAATGATCACGAACACCAGCGCGGCCGACGCCGCCAGCGGTGCCAGCGCGGAGAGGATGCCGGTGGCCGCGCGGCGCCGGGTCACGATGCGGCCGATGGCGCGGGCGCCGACCAGCAGCGGGGCCAGCGCGATCAGGCCCTGCGGGGCGAGCGTGACGGAGAACATCGCGATGACGATCGCCACGGCCGCGGGCCACAGGCGTCGGGTGCCGATGGTGTTCTCGACGAGCATCCACACCGCGATCACCGCGAACGCGATCAGCGGTTCGGGGCGCAGGCCGTTGTTGAACGGCAGCCACGCGGCCAGGAACACCGCACCGGCGGTGAGCATCGCGACGCGGTTGGCCGCGACGCGCCTGCCGATCCGGGGCAACACGCAGCGGCTGATGATCAGCCACGTCGCGATCGCGGCGGCCGTCGCGGGCAGCCGCATCCACACGCCGTCGGCGCTGATCGCCGCCAGGTGTGACAACACGCTCTGATACCAGTCGAACGGGGCCTCGGAGGCGCCGAAGTAGCGGTAGTAGTTCGTGGTGTAGCCGGCGTCGGCCGCGACCCGGGCGATCGTCGTGTTGTAGCCGTCGTCGGAGGTGGGCGCGCCGACGATGTGCCAGGCCAGCAGGCCGCCGATCACGCCCGCGTCGGTCAGCCAGGTCCATATCCCGGCGCGGCCGCGGATGCGCGGCGGGCGCCTGCGCCAGCCGCGGTCCAGCAGGGCCAGCGCCACCAGGGACGCGATGACGCAGCCCACGCCGAGCACAATCACGGCGGTCTTGAGCACGGTCGGTGAGGTGATGAAGCGGGTGTCGACGTCGATGCGGGCGGCCAGGCCGGGCTGGGCGGGCACCTTGAGGTCGGTGAACACGCCGGAGACCTGCGGGCGCTTGTCGACCGGCAGGGTTCCTGCGGCGTCGGGGATGCCGACGAAGTCGGCGCCGACCGCGCCGACGTTGGCCCACACGTGGATCTGGCTGCATGCGCCGGAGTTCACCGCGGCGCGCGGGGCGACCGCGGCGACGGTGTCGCGGAACGCGACGTAGACGACGTCGGCGTTGGCGCGGACGAACATGCCGTTGCGGCCGGCTTCGATGCCGCCTGCGGGGTTGGTGGAGAACACGACGCCGCCGTTTGCGGGAAGCTCGGCCACGGTGCGGCAGGGGATCGTGACGTCGAGCGCCCGCGGCGCCCCGGCCACCAGCGGGGCGGTCAGTTCGGTGACGTTTCCGTCGGCACCCGCACCCTGCGGCCAGAGGATGGTCGCGGTGGTCTCCTCGACCGGGAGCAGCGGAACCAGGCCACACAACACCACACCCGCGATGCCGGCGACGACAGCGATCAGGCGTGCGATGCGGGACGGTTCGGTCACTGCGTCATCTGCTGTTCGCTCACGCTGTTCATCGCCCGGCACGAGGCTCGATGGTATGCGACCCGGATGTGAGAGTCGGGGACCCGCCTCAGCTCAGCCGCAGCGGCGCCGGGCTCCACAGGCCGCTGCGGGTGGCGGTGCCGAGGTCGAGCCGGGCCGGCTCGGCGTCGGGGTACCACGGCGTGAGCCGCTGCAGCGAGCCCCAGTCGCGGAACCAGTCGTCCTTGAGATATGTCGGCACCGACGACGGGCGCAGCAGCAGTTCGGTGATGCCGAGCGGGCCGCCGCCGAGGTAGTCCATCACCGGCGAGTTGGCCTCGGCGCCGAACCGGTCCGGCAGGATGCGCCACTCGGGCACCTCGATGACGCCGTAGCGGTGGCCGAACGGCCGCTGGCACGGGAATGCCAGGCCCACGAGCCAGTCCAGCAGCACCGGGTCGGACGAACCGACCACGTCCTGCAGCGTTCTCAGTTCGGGGATGCGCGGCGGGGTCAGCGCGATCCAGTGCTGCGGCGCGAGGTCGTCGTCGGTGGCGACCAGCCGGATCTGGGTGGCCTCGCGGGGGATCGAGCTCAGCGGGGCACGCAGGTTGCGCCACGCGGGCGCGGCGCCGACGTCCCCGAACGTGATGCCGCCGCCGGGCTGGTTGGCCGCGGCCTGCTCGTCGGTGGCCCACTGCACCACCACCTCGCCCGGGTCGAACCGGCCCGCCGCCGACACCACCAGCAGCGGCCCGGCCTGGTCGCGGTCGGGCAGCCGGTACCACGCCGAGCGCAGCACCGCGGGCTGCTGGGTACCGGCGCGCCACGAGCCGAGCACCGGGGTGGTGGCGGGGTTGAGTCCGTAGGGCAGACGCGCGCGGGACCCGTTGATGCCCGCCGCGGCGGTGGTGCCGCCTTCGGTGCCGACCTCGGTGCTGGTGACGACGCCGGAGTCGCTGTCGGCGAAGTTGTCGGTGCCGGGCTGCTCCATGACGGGGTCGGCCGAGACGTCCGACGGGATGCCGTTGGGGCCGAAGCCCAGCGAGGTCGTCGCGCCGAGCGCCTGCCCGGGCGGTTCCCCGATCGGGGCGAGCATGCCCGCGTTGGCGTTCTGCTCGACCAGGACATCGTTGGCCAGTCCGCAGGTCTTGCCGGTCAGCGCGTTCAGGTTGGAGCGGCCCACCGACCAGGCCGGGTACTGGTTGATCATCCCGAGCGTCAGCGAGACCACCTCGAACACCACCAGCGCCCACGTGGCGACCGCCAGCGGGGCGCCGACGACATGTTGCCAGCGGCGCCGGGGACGGTCGGGTGCGACGTCGCGGCCGCTGAAGTGGAACCACGCCGCGACCAGCAGCATGACCACCGAAAGACCGAGCAGCATGGTGGTGAAGCCGAACTTGAACTCCGGGAAGGAGTTCGACCAGGGCACCCCGAAGTTCGACACGTACCACCAGCCGTTGACCGTGGCGAACGACAGCGCCGTCACGAACAGCACGGCCGCGGCGAACACCGCCCGGTTGCGCCGGGACTTCATCGCGGTCGCGGTCACCGCGACGGCGGCCAGCGCGCCGAGGGATCCGGCCAGCCCGGCGAACACACCGAAGTGGTGGGTCCATTTGGTGGGGGTGAACATCATCGCCAGGAACGAGATGATGGTGATGCCGATGATGCGCCGGCTCGGGCCGAGCGCCGTGCCGGGGATGCGTCCCTTGCGCAGCGTCATCGCGATCGACACCGCCAGCGCGAGCAGCAGCGTGAGCACCGCGAACCGCCGCGCCACCGAACCGTCCGGGCTGGTGGTGAACAGCCGCGAGTAGCGGATGTGCTCGTCGAACCAGGCCAGGCTGGGGCCGACGGCCGACTTGAAGCTGCTGGCCTGCAGTTCGGCGGCCAGGGTCTGGTCGCGGAAGATCAAGAAGATCGTGACGGTGCCCGCCGCGGCGATCGGGGCCAGCAGCGCCCAGTGCCCGAAACGTGAAGTATGCGCTGCCACAATGGTTTTCAACGGTCCGACGGCGACCAGCAGGGCGCCGATGGCGGCGATGCCGGTGGGTCCGGAGAACAGCGTCAACGCACCGATGATGAGCGCGACCGCCACCGGGAGCAGGCGGCTGGTGGCGACGCCGCGCTCCACCGAACACCAGGTGAGCAGGATGCCCAGCGCGATGATCGGCTCGGGCCGCAGGCCGTTGTTGAGCGGCAGCCAGAACGCCAGGAACACACCCGCGGCGGTCCATGCCGCGGCGCGGCTGTGCTTGGCGGCGGTGCCGAGGCGCGGGATGACCTCGCGGCTGATCACCCACCAGCAGGCCAGACCCATCAGCAGCGTCGGGAAGCGCATCCACACGCTGGCCGTCGATACGTGCGACCACAGCGCCAGTAGGTCGTAGTACCAGCCGAACGGCGCCTCGGGGGTGCCGAACCAGCGGTAGTAGTTGGCCATGTAGCCGGCGTTCTCCGACACCCTGGCCATGGTCAGGATGTAACCGTCGTCGGCGGTGTTGGCGCCGACGAAGTGCCACCACACGAGCATCGCGCTGACCAGGCCGTCCAGCGGCGTCAGCGACCACCAGCGCGACGGCAGGAAGCGCTTGTGGCGTCGGCCGTCGGCGCAGTCGAGCACGTGCAGCGCGCCGAGTGAGATCACCGTCATCGCGACGCCCACGATCATCGCGAGCAGCTTCACCCACGTCGGTGAGGTGCTGTAGCGGGTGTCGACGGTGGCCGAGAACCGCAGGCCTTCGGGCGCCGGGCCGGACAGGTCGGTGAAGACGCCGACGATCTGGGGACGGAAGTCGTAGCCGCCGCGCTCACCCCGCAGCGGTTCGCCCGGATTGTCGTCGTCGGGCCCCTGGGTGAGGCCCACGAATTCGCCGGTGACCTTGTCGGCGTGCGCGGTGAAGGTCAGTTCCCGGCACGCCGGGCTGAGGACCTCGTCGAGCGGCGCGCTGACCACCGGGGTGTTGCGCACGATGACCGTCAGATCGTCGTTGATGCGCTCGATCAGCAGACCGCGGTCGATGGCCTTGGGCGCCTGCTTGGGCACGGTCGACAGCAGGACGCTGCGGTTCCGGTTCTGCGGACCCACCAGGCCGGCGGCGGCCTGGCACGGCACCGAGATGTTCAGGTCGGTCGCGACGTAGCCGATCAGGGGCGCATCGACGCTCTGCCAGACGCCGTTCTGTGGCCAGTTGAGTTCGGCGGTGGTCTGCTCGACCGGCAGCAGCGGCGTCGCCACCGCCATCAGCGTGCCGAGAAGACCGGCGACGATCGCTACCAGCCGGGCGGTGCGGTGGTTGCTGCCACCCGCTGCGTGCGGTCCGGTCACGGGCTTCGATGCTAACCGGGTATCAGTGGCCATCGGTCTCCGGCTTTCCCCCGGGTTTCCTGATCGCGAGCACGAACGGACCGTGGTCGGAAACCTCGAATCGCGGATCGTCGAACAGGGCCGAGTCCAGTTCGACGTGGTAGCGCCGCACGTTGGGCTGGTTGGGATACACATCGGACGCCAGGCGCAGCGTGTAGGTGTCGTTGGCGCCGTGGCGCATCAGGAACACCGTGGGCGGCTGCCACGGCAGCTCGTCGAGCGACTTGACGAACTCCTCGGCCGAGCCCAGGGTGGCCCAGCCCTCGATCGCGGCGGCGCGCTCGTCGAACTGCGCGAGCGGGTTGGCGTAGTGCGAGGTGAGCCCCTGGAAGCCGTAGTACGGGTAGAAGGACAGGAAGCTGTAGTCGGCGGTGAGCACCACGGTCTGGTTGCGGGGGACCCCGGTGACCTCGAGGATCTTGGCGTCGATCTCGCGGTAGTAGCGCTCGGCGCCCGGCGGCCTGCGGTCGGCGCGCTGGCCGGTGCCGTCGGTGTCGGTGTAGGCGACGTTGATGTCCGGGCGCAGCACGTCGGGGATGTCCTGGCTGAACGTGACGGCCCCGATCGCGCCCACCGCGGTCGCGGCGGCGAGGACGCGACGCGAGGTCTGCTGGGAGTAGCGATGGGCGATCGCCAGCGCCGCCTCGACGAACCCGAACGCCCCGGCCGTGGTGAGCAGCACGGTCAGCGTCGGCTGCAGGCGGAAGGACAGCAGCGTGGTGCCTGCCAGCGTGGTGAGCATCGACAGCAGCGACCACGCGTACACCGCGAGCACGGCCACCGCGAGCGCCCCGGCGCGCGTCGACGTGCGGGCCCGCACCACGAGCCACACGGTGCCGATCATGCACAGCGCGCCGTGCAGGGTGAGGCTGAGCATGGGGAAGTGCAGTTCGGCGCCCGCGTCGGGCAGATAGTGCTGCGCGGTCCCGGAATCGGCCGGCCGGCCGCGCATCGCGGCCAGCAGGTACGGGCCCCAGGTGAGGAGCGCGATGGCGCCGGAGATCACCGCGATCACCGCGAGCCGCAGCAGCGGGCCGATCTGCCTGCGCGCCACGGCCACGCACAGCGCCATGATCGTCAGCGTGAACGCCGCGTAGACCAGCAGCAGCGTGTAGAACAGCGCCGCGATGCCGAGGAAGATCCCGACGCCGACGATCGCGGCGCGGCCTCCCCGTCGTGGACCCGCCCGAAGGCCGGACCAGGCCAGCACGAACACCGGCGGCATCAGCACGGTGATGATGGCCGCATACGGCTCGGTGGAGGCGTATGCGAGCATCGCCGCCGTGCTCGCCGCGGTCGCCACGAGGGCGTACTCGAACCGGATCATCGCTGCCCACAACACAAGTGCGAGCGCGACCGCGATCGTGATGGACACGATCGACCACGGTTTGAACATCTCCCACGCGGGGGTTCCGGTGGCCGCGGCGATCCGGCCGCCCAGCCAGAACCAGCCCGCGGGATAGAACGGCGGCAGGCCGATGTAGGTCATGTCGTGCAGCCCGGGGCTGTCGGTGAGCCGGGTCAGGTATTCGGTGCGGAACTGCTGGTCGACCGAAACCCCGAACAGATACAGCTTGGTCGCGCCGAGCGGCATCGCGAGCGTCACCACCGAGAACGCCGAGATGAACGCCAGCGCACCCAGCCGGGCCAGCGTCCTGCGGCCTCGGCGGAAGGCCAGTCCTGATGCGAACAGCCCTGCCAGACAACCAAATTGGCCTACCGTGGTGAGCGCGTGCAGCTGGTTGGACGTGTTGTACGCGGGCCACTCGACGCGGGCGATCGCCACGATCGCCACCGCGGCGACGGCCGAGGCCATCAGCACGGCGAGCGCCATCTGGCCGAGAACCCTCACCGCCACCGGCATCAGATGGGGAGCTTGCGGAAAATGGGCCGCGGAATGTGCCGCAACACCATCATCACGTACCGGAATGCGCCTGGCGCCCAGACCAGTTCCTTGCCCTTCGCCGACGCGGTCACCGCAAGCTCGGCGACGTACTCCTTGTCCACGGTCAGCGGTGCCTCTTTGACGTGGGCGCTCATGCGGGTGCGCACCTGGCCGGGGCGGATCACCAGCACCCGCACCCCGAACTCGCGCAGCGCCTCGCCCAGGCCGAGATAGAAGCCGTCCAGGCCGGCCTTGGTGGAGCCGTAGACGAAGTTGGAGCGGCGCACCCGCTCACCGGCCGCCGAGCTCATCGCGATGATCTGCCCGAAGCCCTGCGCGCGCATCTTCTCGCCGAGCAGCACGCCGACGGACACCGCCGCGGTGTAGTTGACCCCGGCGATCTGAACGGCCTTGCGCTGGTTCTGCCACAGTTCCTCGGCGTCACCGAGGAGTCCGAATGCGACGATCGCCACATCGACGTCGCCGCCCGCGAACGCCTGGTCGATCACGGCCGGATGGCTCGCGGTGTCGAGCGCGTCAAAATCGATGACGTCGACCGCGCTCGCGCTGGCCTTGCGCATCTGCTCTACGGCCGCGTCGCGGCCGGGATCTCCTGGCAGCGCGGCCAGCACGATGCGCGCGGATGCGTTGCGCAGATAGCGCTCACAGATTGCCAGCCCGATCTCGGAGGTGCCGCCGAGCAGCAGGATCGTCTGGGGGTTACCTACGGCGTCGAACACCATCTAGTGCAGCTCCAAGCCTCGGGGACATCGTGACGAGGGTACCGTGCGGCGCAAAGCGCGGGTTCGGCGCTCGAGACCGAACGCCCAGGCCGACCTGCCGGTCGACCTGGGCGTCGGAGTGGTTGATGTCAGGCGACGTCGAAGCGGTCGGCGTCCATCACCTTGGTCCACGCGGCGACGAAGTCCTTGACGAACTTCTCCTTGGAGTCGTCCTCCGCGTACACCTCGGCCAGGGCGCGCAGCTGCGAGTTCGACGCGAACACCAGATCGACACGGGTGCCGGTCCACCGGGGCTGACCGGTGGCACGGTCGGTGCCGATGTAGGTGCCGTCGTCGGCAGGCGACGGCTTCCACTGGGTGGACATGTCGAGCAGGTTGACGAAGAAGTCCGTCGTCAACGCGCCCGGCTTGTCGGTGAGCACGCCGTGCTTGGTGCCGCCGTGGTTGGTGTCGAGCACCCGCAGACCACCGACCAGCGTGGTCATCTCGGGACCCGACAGGCCCAGCAGGTTCGCCCGGTCGATCAGCTTGAACTCCGCGGGCAGGTCCGAACCCTTGCCCAGGTAGTTGCGGAAGCCGTCGGCCTTGGGCTCCAGGTAGGCGAACGACTCGACGTCGGTCTCTTCCTGGGTGGCGTCGCCACGGCCCGGGGTGAACGGCACGGTGACGTCGAATCCGGCTGCCTTGGCGGCCTTCTCGACACCCACGTTGCCGCCGAGGACCACCAGGTCGGCGAACGACACGTTGATGCCGGACGCCTTCTGGATCTCCTCGTACCTGCGGATCACCGAAGCGAGCTCGTCGGGCTCGTTGACCTCCCAGCCGAGCTGCGGCTGCAGCCGGATGCGGCCACCGTTGGCGCCGCCACGCAGGTCACTCGACCGGAACGACGACGCGGCCTTCCACGCGGTCGAAACCAGCTGCGACACAGTCAGACCCGAGTCGGCGATCAGCTCCTTGAGCTTGGCGACCTCGTCGTCGGACAGGTTGTTGCCCGCCGGGACGTTGTCCTGCCACACCCAGGTGTCCTTGGGGACCTCGGGGCCGAGGTAGCGGGCCGCCGGACCCATGTCGCGGTGCAGCAGCTTGAACCACGCCTTGGCGAACTCTTCGGCGAGTTCCTCGGGGTGATCGAGCCAGCGCCGGGTGATCTGCTCGTAGATCGGGTCGAAACGCAGCGCGAGATCCGAGGTGAGCATCGACGGGTGGGTCTTGCCCTCCTCGTGGGCCAGCGGCACCGAGTTGGCCCAGCCGTTGTCCTTCGGCTTCCACTGGTTGGCGCCGGCGGGGCTCTTGGTGAGTTCCCACTCGTTGCCGTACAGGATCTCCAGGAAGCTGTTGTCCCACTTGGTCGGCGTGTGGGTCCAGGTGACCTCCAGGCCGCTGGTGATGGCGTCCTTGCCGACACCGGTGCCCTGCGGGTTCTTCCAGCCAAGGCCCACCTCTTCCAGCGGGGCGGCTTCCGGCTCGGGGCCCACCAGCGAGGCGTCGCCGTTGCCGTGCGTCTTGCCGAAGGTGTGGCCGCCCACGATCAGCGCGGCGGTCTCGACGTCGTTCATCGCCATCCGGCCGAAGGTCTCGCGGATGTCGATGGCCGAGGCCTGCGGATCCGGATTGCCGTTGGGGCCTTCGGGATTGACGTAGATGAGGCCCATCTGCACCGCGGCGAGCGGGTTCTCCAGGTCACGCTCGCCGGTGTAGCGCTTGTCGTCGAGCCATTCCTGCTCGGGACCCCAGTACACGTCCTCTTCCGGCTCCCAGCGGTCCTCGCGACCGAACGCGAAACCGGCGGTGCGGAAGCCCATGTCCTCCAGCGCCACGTTGCCCGCGTACACGATCAGGTCGGCCCACGACAGGTTCTTGCCGTACTTCTTCTTGACCGGCCACAGCAGGCGGCGAGCCTTGTCCAGGCTGGCGTTGTCGGGCCAGCTGTTGAGCGGCGCGAAGCGCTGCATGCCTGCGCCTGCGCCGCCACGGCCGTCACTGACGCGGTAGGTACCGGCGGCGTGCCACGCCATGCGGATGAACAGCGGTCCGTAGTGCCCGAAGTCGGCGGGCCACCAGTCCTGCGACGTGTGCATGACCTCGATGATGTCGGCGCGCAGCGCGTCGACGTCGAGGTGCTGGACCGCAGCCCGGTAGTCGAAATCCTCATCCAGCGGATTGATGACGTCCGGGTTCTTCTGCAGGATCTTCAGATTGAGCTGATTGGGCCACCAGTCACGGTTGCTGCCACCGGCCACCGGAGGCTTGACACGGCCGAAACCCGCCGGGCAACCACCCGCAGGCGCGTCGGTCTGAGCTTCTCCGATGGGCGGGCTGTCTTCGATCGGGCGATCCTCAGGCAATGCATTTCCTTTCAGGAGTGGTGATTTGGGCTGTGATCACGGATGTGATCGGGAAGTTTCAGCGCAACCGGGGCACGTCCCCCAGTAGATGACCTCGGCCTCGTCGATGGCGTATCCGTGGTGTTCGGACGCCGTCAGGCACGGGGCCGCACCCACCGCGCAGTCCACGTCGGCGATGTCGCCGCAGGATCGGCAGACCACGTGGTGGTGGTTGTCGCCGACGCGAGACTCGTAGCGCGCCACCGAACCTGACGGTTGGATGCGGCGCACCAGGTGTGCCGCGGTCAGTGCGTGCAGCGAGTCGTAGACCGCCTGGTGTGACACCTCGGGCAGGGCCTCGCGCACCGCGCGGATGACCGTGTCGGTGTCGGCGTGCGGGTGCGCGTACACGGCCCGCAACACCGCCATCCGGGGTCGGGTCACCCGCATGTCGGCGCTTCGAAGCAGCTGCTCGAAGTCGGTCGTGTGGGTCACGACCAGAAGGCTACTGCGCTTTTCTGGAATTAGTCAAGAATAAAGTTCTCGCCGATTTCGGCGCTTGTCAGAGCAGCTCCAGCCGCCTCGCCATGTCGGAGGCGAACACGCCGTCCGGGTCCACGTTGCGGCGGATCTTGATCCACTCGTCGATGCGCGGGTACATCGCGTGGAAGGTCTCGGCCGTGGTGCGGGAGTCCTTCGCCGTGTACAGCCTGCCACCGAACTCCAGTACGCGCCGGTCGAGTTCGGTGACGAACTGGTGAAGTCCTGCCTTGATCGGGAAGTCCACGCACACGTTCCAGCCCGGGATCGGGAAGCTCAGCGGGGCCTGGTTGCCCGGCCCGAACAGCTTGAACACGTTGAGGAACGAGTAGTGCCCCGAGCGCTGGATGTCGAGGATGATGCTCTTGAACTCGTCGACGGCCTCGGTGGGGACCACGAACTGGTACTGCAGGAAGCCGGCCGAACCGTAGGCCCGGTTCCACTCCCCGAACATGTCCAGCGGGTGATAGAACTGCGTCAGGTTCTGCACCTTGTTGCGGTAGGTGCCGGACTTGCGGTACCACAGCTCGCCGATCGGCATGAACGTGAACTTGTTCGCCAGGCCGTTCGGGAAGATGTCGGGCAAGGTGAGCAGTTGCGGCGCATCGAATTTCAGCGGGTCCTTCTGCAGCTTGGGTGGCAGCTGGTCGAGCGTGGCCAGTGATCCGCGCGAGATCGCCGCCCGGCCGAGCTTCGGCGGCTTGCTGATCGCGTCGAACCACGCACTCGAATAGGTGTAGTTCGCCTCGCTGCCATCGCCGTGGAACGCGATGGTCTCGTCGAGGCTCGCCGTGACATCGCCGTCGGCGATGAAGTACGCGGTCTCCGTCGGCGTCATCTCGATCGTCGCGCGCAGGATGATGCCGGTCAGGCCGTTGCCGCCGACCGTCGCCCAGAACAGTTCGGACTCCGGTCCGGTGGGGGTCAGGTGGCGCACCTCGCCGTTGGCGGCCAGCAGTTCCATCGAACGCACGTGGTTGCCGAAACTGCCTGCGCTGTGGTGGTTCTTGCCGTGGATGTCGCAGCCGATCGCGCCGCCGACGGTGACCTGCCGCGTGCCCGGCAGCACCGGCACCCACAACCCGTGGGGCAGAGCGACTTTCATCAACAGGTCCAGGCTCACCCCGGCGTCGACGTCGACCAGGCGGGTGCCCGAGTCGATCGAGTGGATGCGGTTGAGCGCGGGCATGTCGATGACCAGGCCGCCGCCGTTCTGCGCGTTGTCACCGTACGAGCGTCCGAGCCCGCGTGCGATGACGCCGCGACCACCCTCTTCGGCTGCCCGTACGACAGCGCGGATGATGACCTCGGGGTCGCTGGTCGAGAGCACCTGAGCGACGGTCGGCGCGGTGCGCCCCCAGCCCATCAGGCGCTTGGTGGTGGTCGGAAACTCGGTCGTTGACATCGTCAGTGAGGGTACCGTGCCCACTGCCTGCGACCCGTCGCCTTGACCGCCGAATTCGACGAAAACGCTGCTCACAGGGTTTGTGGGCGACATTTGCGTCGTTCTCGGGGCGGTCTCGAGCAGGGTTACACCTGGCGGCGAACTTGGTGCGTGGGGTCCAGCAAATTCGCGGATAAGATACTTCCTGACGTCATGCCAGGGGGATTTGGGTGCAACTGAGCGACATCGACTCGTGGAACGTGGGCGCATTGCAGTCCATCGCTTTCGAGTTGCGTGACGAGCTCAAGACGATCGAGGGCGTCGCGACCGACTTGGAGTTGATCTCCAGGCTGCCGGGCTGGAACTCTCCTGCCGCAGACGCCGCCAGGGGCGTATCGGGACGGCCAAGGCGACCGTCTTGGACGACGCAGCGGTGATCGGAGCCGTCGCTCAACTCGCCGATGAAACAGCGGCGGCAGTCGCGAAGCTTCAATCCGAACTCGAGGCTGTTCGCGCAGACGTCGCCGCGCAGGGCGGGTTGCTCCACCTCGCGGACAACGGCGACGTCACGATCGGCGGGTCGCCGGACGACCGTGAACAACTGAAGCACATCGCGGAGAACGTCGAAGCCCGCGCGAAGGCACTGATCCATCAGGCGGAGGACATCGATGCCGACTGTGCAGAGGTGTTCGGCCACATAGAAAGTGGCGACGTGACGGCGCGCGGCTCCTCCGATTTCGCTTCGGCGCAAGCGATGGGCCGCGAGCAGTCTGGATTGTCCGCTCCCTACCCGCCGGAAGGTGAAGGCGTAAGCCCCGAGGATGTGAACGCCTGGTGGAACGCACTTTCCGAAGAGGAACAGGCCAAGGTCATTTCCGAGCACCCGGACTGGATCGGAAATCGGGATGGAGTCCCCGTGGCGGTGCGCAGTGAAGTGAACAAGGCAGCGTTGGATCGTGAACTCGCTGAGGCGCAAGCCGCCATCGACACGATGCCGAGCCGTGAGGAGTTCCGGCGGGAGCATCCTGGTTGGAACGGTGCACAGTTGAACGCCGCGTACAACAAGATGCTGTCCGAGAGGCAAGGTCGTCTCGACGACGCCAAAGCGATGAAGGATGCACTGTCGGTCGATGGGAAGTACGACCCGAACAAGTATTTGATGCTGCTGGAGTTTCCGGAGGATCGCGAGCCTAGGGCTGCCATCGCCGTCGGCAATCCGGACACGGCTGAACACGTCACCGTGACGACACCTGGCGTCGGTACAAGGCCCGAAAGCCTGGGTGGCATGGTGAGTGAAGCCGATGCCCTACGTCAGGAGGCTCAGACGCAACTCGACCGGGCCGGACGGAGTGGTGAGCAGGTCGCCGCAATTGCGTGGCTCGGCTACGAGCCGCCTGGTACCGATATTTCGGTCGCGGAAGCCGGCTTCGAGCGTCGAGCGAACGAGGCTGCGCCGGATCTCGCCGACTTCTACCGTGGAATCAACGCAACCAACGAACACGGCTCAGACGTTCACTTGTCGGCTTTTGGGCATTCGTATGGTTCGTTGACCACCGCCCAGGCACTCTATGAGCTCGGCGAAACCGGCGTCGTCGACGATGCCGCTTTCTACGGATCGCCTGGCCTCGGCCACACTGACTCAACCGAGACCTACATCACTCCGCGAGGGGTGCCAATCGAGGTTCTGGCGCCGATCCGAGACGAGTCAGACATGTTTCTCGCCGACGGCCATGCATTTGTGATGTCAGCGCCGGGTGACCCGATTTCTGGTGATCCCATGTGGAATGGCATACCGCTGCCATCAGCGGGGGATCTTGGCCAGTTCGGGCCCAACCCCTTGACGCTCCCGTTGGAACAGTTGTCTGCGGACGCTGCTGTGACACCGGATGGAGTATCACGCCAGGGGGCGGTGGCTCACGCGGATTACCCGCGTCCGGTCGAACTACCGAGTGGTGAGAAGGTGTTGAGAACTCCTGCATACAACCTCGCGGTGATCGCCGCAGGGCTTGCGGATGTCCCGGGCCCGAATGGAGAGGACAGGTTGGTGCGTTGACGAAACACACCCCGTCAAGACGGATCCGAGGCGCAATGGCGTGTGTGGTCCTGATGGTGGCCGCAGCATGCGGTGGTAGTAACGGCGATGGCGGATATGACTCGCCGATTCTGAATGAGGATGTTCCCGTGGCCAACTTGACCGATCTCCCGGATATTGAGCAGTCCAGGATTGAAATGTTGGACCTGATGGGGCTGGTGCGTGATGAAGTTTCCCGAATTGCACCGGCGACCCAACCCTGGCGGTGGAACCGCGAAGAATCTCGATCAGGGTGTGTACAGAAAGAAAGTGGCCTCCGCGGCGTTTCGCTGGGTACACAGAATCTCATTTCAGATACCCCACTCACCGATGACGAGTGGGCAGCGGCATTCCCGGTAGTGGAGAGGCTGACCAGGGAGTCCGGTCTGGGAACCGTCACGGTGATGGCGAACGCCAGTCGGAATCACGACGTCCGGTTCAGCAGCGACGACGGGCGAACACTTGTATTCGGGACTGCGGAAGCGTCGGTTATTGCCGGAAGGATCGAGTGCCGCCGTTCGGCCGCCACCGCTACGCCCGCGCCGCCGCCCTTGCCGCCCACAACAGGACCTGTTCCCACCCGAACGACAGGCAGGGCCGGATCATGACGAATTCTGAACTTCATGTGACACCGGCCGAGGTGCGCCGCTCCGCGGACCAGATGGACGTGGTTGCACACGAGGCTTCTTCGAGCCGTAAGGCGATGGCCGACGGGATCTCGGGTCAGACAACGGCGTGGAAGGAAGCCGGCACACCAGGTTTTGCGAAGTTCGTGGGAATTGCCCACTCGCAGGCTGAACGGTTGCGTACCGATCTGACCGACCTCCGCGACCGGCTGCGTACGGCCGCCGATGTCTACGAACGCCAGGATCACGAAGCGGGCGGAGCTCTCGACAGTTCCGTCGGAGTAACGGACTGATCGCTCACGCGCGCCAGAGGTCACGAAGACGCGAGCACGGGCTCCTCTTCCTCGACGGCCGGGCGGCGCAGGAAGATCTGGAGCAGCGCGCCGGCCAGCGCGCAGGCCGACATCACGAAGAAGCAGATGATGTAGCCGCGGTGTGCCTCCCAGCCGCCGCCGACGGCGATCAGCCTGCCCATGAGCAGCGGCGCGATACCGCCACCGATGAACATGGCCGTGGTGATGATGCCGTTGGCCGTCGACACCGCACCGTCGGGTGCCGCGTCGGAGGCCGCGGCGTAGTAGATGGGCCACACGGCGTTGGCGACCACACCGAACGCCAGCTGGATCACCACCACGAGCACCGACGACGTCGCGAAGTAGAAGCACGCGACGCTGATGGCCATCCAGATGCCGCAGATCATGATCGTGGGCTTGCGGCCGATGACGTCGGAGAGTGTGGGCCACAGGATCTGCCCCAGCACGCCGGTGAACGCGAAGACGACGCTCAGGCCGGCCGATTCGGCCAAAGACAGCCCGACGACGTTGTAGAGGTAGGCGGGCAGCACCACGTTGATGCCCATGTACACGACCTGGGTGAGCAGCGTCGTCAGCGCGGTCAGGTTGATGCTGCGGATCTTGAAGCACGCCGTGATCAGGCCCTTGCCGCCGGAGGCCGCCCGTGCCTCGTCACCCTCGGGCGGGGTGAGGCCCTTGGCGGCGATGTCCTCGTAGAGGGTGCTGATGCGCTCCGCGGTCGAATACCGGCCCCAGAACAGCATGAGGGGCACCGCGATGATCAGGCCGAGGAACAGGGCATAGGACCAGTTGTCGGGTCCGAACGTCCCGATAACGACGGCCGCCGACAGACCGCTGAGCAGCGACCCGACGGGGTAGCCGGTGTGGTGGGCACCCAACGCGAAACCGCGGCGCTCCTTGGGCCACCACTCGGCGGTGTTGCTGACGCCGACCGGTTCACCCCAGCCCGCGCCGAGGTTGACCCCGACCCGCAGCACGATGAACGCCGCGGCGTGCGAGCTGACCGCCTTGAGTCCGGAGATGAAAGACAGTGCGGTGTAACCGATCACGAGCGGAACCTGGAAGCGGGCGCGTTTCCAGCCGCCGCCGTAGCGGTCGCTGAGCGTCGATCCCGGGATGGCCAGCACGGCAAGCGAGATCATGATCAGTGACGCGATGGCACCCCAGGTCTCGGGGCTGAAGTGGAAATGCTCAGAAATGGTGGGGCCCAGGCGCAGGATGATCTCGCGGTCATAGGCGTTCAGCACCCAGATCAGCCAGCACACCCCCAGCGAGATCCAGGAGTACTTGTGCGTGTTACGCAGCGAGACCCTGCGCGAGCCGATTGTCATGTCGATGTCCTTGAATCAGGGGCGATCAGGCGCCGAAGCGGGGTTCGGGGAGGCCGCGCACGCCGAGGCCGTGGATGGCGAACAGGGAGCCGCGCAGCTGTCCGTCCTCGGGGAACCGCGGCAGCGGCGGACGCGCCATCGAGGTCACGTAGAGGACGTCGAGGTCGGGCCCGCCGAACATCACGCTGGTGGGTTTGCGCACCGGGAAGTCGATGACATGGTCGACGGTGCCGTCCGGTGCGTAGCGGATGATCTTGCCGCCGTACACCAGCGCCTGCCACAGGTAGCCCTCGGCATCGACGGTGGCACCGTCGGCGGCACCGCCGCCGCTGGTGTCCACCCGCGTGAACGTGCGCCGGTTGGACACCTTGCCGGTGTCCAGATCGTATTCGTAGCACCAGATCTCACCGGTCCACGTGTCGCAGAAGTAGAGCGTCTGTCCGTCTGGGCTCCAGCACGGACCGTTGGAGACCGTGATGCCGTCGTCGAGGATCTGCAGGGTGCCGTCGGGGCTGAAGCTGTACAGCTTGCCGCTGCGGGACTCCTCGAGAGTGTCCATCGACCCGAACACGAACCGGCCGCGCTGGTCGACCTTGCCGTCGTTGAGCCGGTTGCTGGGCAGGTCGCGCTCCACCTCCAGCACTTCGGTCAGCTCACCGGTCGCGAAATCGACTCGCCACAAACCATTTTCGAGTGCGGCGAGCGCGGCTGAACCATCGCGGTACAGCGCCATCGAGCCGATCTTCTCCCGCACGTCCCATGCCCGGATGTCCGAACCCGCAGCGGTCGCACGGAAGATGCGCCCGTCGGCGCTGTCGAGCCAGTACAGCAACTGCTGCTCGGTATCCCACAGCGGTCCCTCGCCGAGGGTGGTCTTGAGATCGGCGACGACGCTGATCGAGTAGTCGCGGTTGATCGCGGTTCCCATGGGGGTGAACGCTAGGGCGGCGTGAAGATGTTCAGCAACGTTAAGTTGTGATCTTGAGCATGCGGCCCCTCGGTGGGTGGCGCCTCCCACGTTTTGCGGACCGTTTCCACCGGAAAGCCGGACCCGTCCGGGGCGGTAAGGCCAAGATCCACTTAACGTTGCTTAACGATTCGGGTCACACTTAACGTCGGGGCACCACACCGACAGCAGGGGAGGTGACCAGTGAGAGCAGATCCATCGCGGCGGCAGCGACCCGCCCGGGTCTCGGCGGCCGACGTGGCGCGGGCGGTCGGCGTCTCGCCGGCGACCGTCTCCTACGTCATGAACGGACGCGCCGGCGTCTCCGAGCAGACCCGGGCGAAGATCCTGGAAGTGGCCGAGGAACTCGGGCACATCTCCAGTGCGCGCGCGGACCGGCTCCGGTCACACCAGACGCGGGTGATCGGGCTGATCCTGACCGATATCGCCAACCCCTTCTACACCGAGATCGCGGCGGGCACGATCGACGCCGCGCGGGCCCGCGGCTACGAGGTGTTCCTCGCGCACACGCAGGAGGACCCGCAGACGCTGCGGTCGATCGTCGACACTATGATCGCCCGGCAGGTCGACGGGGTCGTGATCACGGTGCTGCACCCCGACGACGGTGAGGTGATCCGCGCGCTGCGCAGCGCGCACATCCCGCTGGTGCAGCTGTCGCGGCGGATCCAGCGCGTCGACGCCGATTTCGTCGGCATCGACGACCGCGCCGCGGCCTCGGAGATGATGGAACACGTTGTCGCCCATGGCTACCAGGACATCGTCACCGTCGTCGGTCCCCGCACGTCGAGTGCGTCGGCCGCGCGTGAAGAGGGATTCATCCGCACCGCCGAGTCACACGGCATCCGGACCGTGGCGTCGCAACGCATCAGCACCTACCTCAGCGAGCGCGGCGGCTACGAGGCCGTCGGGCAGGTGCTGGCGCGCAAATCGCTGCCGCGGGTGATCGTGTGCGGCAGCGACGTCATCGCGCTCGGCGCCATCAGCGCCCTGCGGGAACGCTCCCTCAACGTTCCCGACGACGTCGCCGTCACGGGTTTCGACGGGCTCTACCCCGGTCCGCTGCTGGAGCTCACCACGGTCAACCAGCCGCGGCGTGAGATGGCCGAGCAGTCGATCGAACTGCTGACCCGACGCATCGAAGGGGCAGGCGGCTCCTACCAGTCGGTGCTGCGCGCCCATCAACTGCGCATCGGAACCACCTGCGGTTGCCCCCGGATGCGGCCGCACATGGCGGCCTGACCCCACCACCACACCCGAATCATGACAAGGCCCCCGAGCGGGGGTCTGGAAGGAGCATTGTCTTGGACAGGCTCATCTTTCGTAAGTTGATGCCGCTGCTGATCGCGGCCTACATCATCGCGTTCATCGACCGCACCAACATCGGCCTGGCCAAACACCACCTCGAGGTCGACCTCGGAATCTCCGCGGCCGCCTACGGTTTGGGTGCGGGCCTGTTCTTCCTCGCGTACTCGCTGTGCGAGGTGCCGAGCAACCTCATCATGCACCGGGTCGGCGCGCGGATGTGGATCGCCCGGATCATGGTGACCTGGGGATTGTTGTCGGCGGCCATGGCGTTCGTGCAGGGCCCGGCGTCGTTCTACGTGCTGCGGATCCTGCTGGGCGCCGCCGAGGCCGGCCTGTTCCCGGGGGTGATGCTGTACCTCACCTTCTGGTTCGGCCGTGATCAGCTCGCACGGGCCAACGGCGCGTTCCTGGTCGCGGTGTGCCTGGCCAACATCGTCGGCGCGCCGCTCGGCGGGGCCCTGCTCGGCATGGACGGCGTGCTGGGCTGGCACGGGTGGCAGTGGATGTTCGTCATCGAGGGGGTGCCCGCGGTGCTGCTGGCGGCCGTGGTGCTCAAGGTCCTGCCCAACGGGCCGCTGGAGGCCAAGTGGCTGGAGCCGGCAACCGCGCGGGCGCTGGTCGACCGGCTGGAGCGGGAAAAGGCCGACGGCGCAGCGGCGTCGGGGACCCACTCGTTCGCAGGGGTGTTCCGCGACAAGCAGATCCTGCTGGTCATCGCGGTGTACTTCACGCATCAGATCGCGGTGTACAGCCTCACCTACTTCCTGCCCGGCATCATCGGCGGTTGGGGTGAGATGTCCGATCTGACAATCGGTTTGCTCACCGCGCTGCCGTGGGTCGCGGCGGCGGTCGGCACGCTGGTGCTGCCGCGGCACGCCACCGACGGGCGCAAGTCGCGGATGCTGCTGTTCGGTGGGATGGCGGCCATGGTGGTCGGATTCGTGATCGGCGCGGTCGCCGGCCCGGCGCTGGCGTTGATCGGGTTCTGCATCGCGGCGTCGACGTTCTTCGTCGTGCAGTCGATCCTCTTCACGATCCCGGCGTCGCGGCTCACCGGTGCCGCACTCGCCGGCGGGCTGGCCCTGGTCAACACACTCGGCATCCTCGGCGGATTTGTCGGCCCGTTCGTGATGGGCCTGCTCGAATCCGTCACCGACAACCCCGCTGCCGGACTGTGGTTCGTCATCGCGCTGCTGGTCCTGGGCACCGCGGTGAGCGTCGCCCTCAAGGTCCGCGCCGCACCTCAACCCGAACTGAAGGGAGTGAAAGCATGAGCGACGCACGCATCCTCGTCGTGGGCGCCGGCGCGATCGGCGGTGTCACCGCCGCGCACCTCGCGCGCGCCGGACGGGACGTGACGGTGCTCGACGCCAACGCCGAACACGTCCGGTTGATGAACTCACCGGGCCTGACGTTCGACGAACTCGGCGAGACCAGCCAGGTCAAGATCACCGCCGTCGACGGTCCCGCCGGCCTCACCGGCCGGTTCGACTTCGCCCTGGTCGCCCTCAAGGCCCCGTATCTGGAGTCGGCACTGCGACCCCTGGTCGAGGGCGACCTGGTCGACACCTATGTGTCCCTCGGAAACGGGTTGGTGCAGACCACCATTCAGCAGATCGTCGGCACCGAGCGTTTCGTGGTCGGCATCACCGAGTGGGGTGCGACCAATGTCGGGCCCGGGCACGTCGCGCAGACCACCGTGGCCCCGTTCGTGATCGGCGAGGTCGACGGCACGCTCACCGCGCGTCTGGAAACGCTGCGCGATGTGCTGTCCGCGGCCGCCGAGGTGCAGGTCTGCACCGATGTGATGAACCAGGTGTGGACGAAACTGCTTCTCAACAGCACCTTCTCGGGGT
Source organism: Mycolicibacterium goodii (assembly GCF_001187505.1). Next base: position 863,163 of record NZ_CP012150.1, on the reverse strand, counting down.
TGGCGGGCGTGAGCGCAATGCTGTACGGCGAGATCGCCGCCGACCCGCTCGGCCGCACGATGGCCTACCACCTGTGGACCGAGTCCTACGATGTCGCGCGTGCGGCCGGCTTCTCGGTCGGCCCGCTCGTCGGCATCGAACCCCGTGACCTCGTCGTCCGCTCCGCCGCAGACCTGGCCCGCGCCGATGCGGCACTGGAGGTCCTGATGAACAAGCTCGGCGCCACCAAGGCGTCGATGCTGCAGGACCTTGAACGCGGCGCCACCACCGAGGTGGACGTCATCAACGGCGGGGTGTGCAGCACCGCGGCGAAAGCCGGTGTGGCAAGTCCGTTCAACGCCCGCATCGTCGAACTGGTCCACGAATGCGAACAGGGCCTGCGGTCGCCCGGCCGGGAAACACTCGAAGCGCTCGCCCAGATTTCCGCTCAACGACAAGGAGTCAACTCATGAACGACAAGGTCATCATCACCTGCGCCGTCACCGGCGGAATGACCGTGCCCGCACAGTCCGCGGCGATCCCGATCACCGTCGACGAGATCGTCCGAGCCGGTGTCGAGGCCGCCGAGGCGGGCGCCGCGGTGCTGCACGTGCACGTGCGGGAGGAGGCGACGGGACGGCCGGTCGCCGATCTCGACCTGTTCGAGCGGGCGCTCACCGAACTCAAGAAGAACACCGACGCCGTGATCCAGCCGACGACCGGTGGCGGTCGCGGCATGACCGTCGAGGAGCGCGCGTCGGTGCTGAAGTTCCGGCCCGAGATGGCCACGTTCAACGCGGGCAGCTTCAACTTCGGTCTGTTCCCGGTCGCGGCCCGGGATCTGCCGTTCGCCGACTGGGAACGTGACTACCTCGAAGGCACCACCGATTACATCTTCAAGAACACCTTCGCGGACATGACCTACATGGCCGAGCAGATGCGCCAGGCCGACACCCGCCCCGAGATCGAGGTGTACGACGTCGGCCACATCTACAACCTCGAACAGCTGGTCAAGGACGGTGTGCTGGAGCCGCCGTTCAACCTGCAGTTCGTGCTCGGTGTCCTCGGCGCCAACGCCGCGGAGCCCGATCAGCTGATCCACATGCTGCGCACCGCCGAGCGGGTGTTCGGCCGGGACTCGTTCACCTGGTCGGCCGCCGGGGTCGGCTACCGCGGCGAGTTCGGCCTGGCGGCGCTGTCGCTGATCCTCGGTGGCAACGTGCGCGTCGGCCTGGAGGACAACCTGCGGATCACCAGGACCGAGAACGCGACCTCCAACGCGCAACTGGTGCGCAAGGCCGTCGACCTCGCCGCGACGTTCGACCGCACACCGGCCACCCCGGACGAGGCCCGGCAGTTCCTCGGGCTCAAGGGCTCCGCGGCGGTCGGGTTCTGATCGCTCAGCGCAGCCGGAAGATGACGGCGCGCTGCACGACGAAGTTGATGACGGTCGCGGTGCCCTGGGCGATCACGAACGCCACGGGCACCCGCCAGGGCTTCTCGTCCCACGCCATGTAGAAGACGTAGTTGATGCCCACCTGCACGGCGTAGGTCACCGCGTACAGCACGCACACCGCGATGAAACGGGCCTTGCTGGGCGGCGCCTGGAACGTCCAGCGCCGGTTGATCAGGTAGGCGGTGGTGGTGCCCGCGATGAAGCTCAGCGTCTTGGCCACGTTGACGTGCAGTCCGGCCGCGAGCAGCAGCACATACAGCCCGAAGTCGACGATCGCCGACAGTCCGCCGGTCACGATGAACCGGAACGCCTGGGTCGCCAGGCTCAGGCGGGGAGTCGTCGATGCGGTGTCGGCCACCCGGGCAGCTTAGCGAGGTCGGCGGTGCAGTACGTCTTCCAGCACGCCGCGCAGCGCCTCAACCGCTGGTCGGAAGGCGTGTTCGGCGGGTGCGCCGAACCCGATGATGATGCCGTCGGGGTCGGGGATGTGCGGGCCGGCCAGCGGGTGACGCATGAGCGCCAGGCCCTGCAGGGCGATGCCGGCCTCGCCCGCGCGCCGCAGCACCTCGGGTTCGGCGCCGTCGGGCAGGGTGAGCAGCATGTTGACGCCGGCGGCCAGCCCGCGGATGCCGACGTCGAAGTCGGCCAGCGCCGAGACCAGGTGGTCGCGACGACGCCGGTAGCGGTTGCGCATGCGCCGGATGTGGCGGTCGTAACCGCCCGTGGCGATGAAGTCGGCCAGCGTCAACGCCGTGATGGCGTCGACGTTGTACTGCTGCCCGCCCGCCGCGGCGATCACCGGTTCGATCAACGCCTGCGGCAGCACCATCCACCCCACCCGCAGTGCCTGCGCCATGCTCTTGCTGGCCGATCCCAGGTAGGCGACGCGCTCGGGGTCCAAGGATTGCAGTGCGCCGACGGGTTGGCGGTCGTAGCGGAATTCCCCGTCGTAGTCGTCGTCGATCACGTATCCGCCGGTGCGGCGCGCCCATTCGATCACTTCGCTGCGCCGCGTAGGGTGCAGCGGCATGCCGTGCGGGCTGTGGTGTGCCGGGGTGAGCAGCACCGCGGGGGTGTCGAGCGCGTCGAGATCGCTGATCACCGCGCCGTGTTCGTCGAGATCGATCGGTGTGGTGGTGAGGCCCAGCGCGGCCAGGGCATCGCGAAAGATGAACAGCCCGTAGGCTTCCACTGCGATGCGACGCTGCGTCCCGAACACCTTGCCGAGCAGTTCGACGCCGTTTCGGACCCCGGAGCAGATCACGATCGACTCCGGTGTGGTGCGCACGCCGCGCACGCGGCCGAGGTATTCGGCCAGCGCCGAACGCAATTCGAGCATCCCGCGGGGATCGCCCATGCGCAGGGCCGAGGCCGGGGCGTTGGACAATGCCCGACGCGCCGAGGCCAGCCACGCGGTGCGCGGGAACTCCGCGACGTCGGGCGAACCGGGCATCAGGTTGTGTCTGGGCGTACCTGCGATGCGTCGCGGGGGCGGTGCCGGTCGCGGAACCTCGGTGCGTGCGACCCAGGTCCCCGCGCCCTGGCGTGAGGCCAGCCAGCCTTCGGCGACCAGTTCGGCGTACGCCTCGGCCACGGTGTTGCGTGCCAGTCGCAGATCCGCGGCCAGGATGCGCGACGGCGGGAGCACGGTTCCGGTGCTCAGGCGTCCCGATCGGATGCCGTCGCGCAGGGCGTTGATGAGCTGCTCGCGGGCGGTGCGGCTGCCCGGGGTGATGACGGTGTGCAGCTCAAGGTCCCGAGCACCAGAATTGGCCCGCGAAGTCATATCAACATTGAACCATCTGGATGGGCCTTTGAAAACTAGCGTGGGTGTCATGACACAGACACTCAATTCCACCGAACGCGTCAACGTCTACAAGGCCTTCCCCGAGTTGTACGACGCGATGATGACGCTGTCCTCCACGTCCGCAAAGGATTTCGACCACACCATCGGCGAGCTGGTGAAGATCCGCGCCTCGCAGATCAACCGCTGCGGGTTCTGCCTGGACATGCACACCCGCGACGCCCGCAAACAGGGCGAGACCGAGCAACGACTCGCGCTGATCGCGGCGTGGGAGGAAGCCGGTGACCTGTTCACCGAGCGTGAGCAGGCGGCTCTCGCGCTCACCGAGGCCGTGACGAACATCAACCACGGGCCGGTGCCCGACGCCGTCTACGAGCGCGCCTCCGCGGTGTTCGACGACCGGGAACTCAGCCAGTTGATCGCGATGATCGTGACCATCAACGCGTGGAATCGCATCAATGTCAGCGTGAAGATGTCGTTCCCGCGGCGCTGAACGCACAGACTGGAAGCATGCGGTCCCGGTCCGGTGCACAGTTGACGCTGCACGATGGAATCGTGCACAAGTTGCACCGGCCGGGCACCGACCCGCGTGCCCTGACCGCACGGTTGCGTGCCGCGGCGGCGGTCGACGAGTTGCTCACGCCGATCTCTGGCACCCCGGAGCGCATCGGGGAACGTTGGCGCACGCGGTGGCCGTATGTGGAAACGCTTGCCCCGGAACCGGAATCGGTGACATGGCCGGACATCGCACGTCTGCTGGCCCGCCTGCACCTCGCCGCGTTCGAGCACCGGCTGCCCGTACACGGCTGGCCCGCCCGGTTGCGCCGGGCGGTTGCGCTCGCGCGCGGAAATGCGACGGTGGTGCGGGCGGCGGCGGGCCTGCCCACCCAGACGTGGCGGGGTGGTTCGGCCGGGCGGCCGCACACTCTGGTGCACGGGGACTTCCATCTCGGCCAGGTGGCTCGGCGGGGATCGGACGACGACTGGTGTCTCATCGACATCGACGACCTCGGCGTCGGCGACCCGGCGTGGGATCTGGCCCGCCCGGCCGGGTTCTGGGCCGTAGGCCTGATCCCCGACGCGGACTGGACGGCGTTCGTCGACGCCTACCGGGCGGCCGGAGGTCCGGCCCTGCCGCCGGGCGATCCGTGGCCCGTGCTCGAACCGTTCGCGCGCGCCGCGGTGATCCAGGCCGCCGCCAACCACCCGGATGACGACATGCTGCTGACGGCGTGCGCGCAGATGCCTCAGCTGCCTCAGCTCGAGAAGAAGAGCCGCCCGAAGCCCTGCTTGCGGTAGTGCGTGTTGCCGCGGTGGCCCCAGCCCGGTCCGTAGTCGGTGTAGCCGCCGTAGCCGTGCTGCTGCGGCGGCATGGGCGGGGGAGCCGACTGCACGAACCGGTTCTCCATCTGGGTGAGGGCCTCAAGCTCGCCGAAGTCGAGGAAGATGCCCCGGCACGTGTCGCACTGCTCCAGGTGTATGCCGTTGCGTTCGTAGGTCTTCATCACGCCCGCGCACTTCGGACACAGCAGCGTGTTGCCGGTGTTCGTCGGTGGGGGCGACTTGGGCGGTTCGTATGGCGGGATGCTCATACCCGCATAACGACCGAGGTTCCTGTGAAGTGCCTGCGGATGTCACCCAGTTTGCCTCACACGAACACGCGCGGGCGTTTCTACGCGTTCGGTCAGACCCAGTAGGGCACCCGGCCGCGGTACTGGCGCATCGCGAAGGCGGCGAACGTCCAGCCGATCACCGTGAAGGCCAGGACCACGAGCCAGTGCCGCAGTTCCTGGTCGGCGCCCAGCAGCGGCGCCCGCACGATGTCGAGATAGTGCAGCAGCGGATTGATCTCGACGATCCTGGCCCACGAACCCGCGCCCTGCTGTTGCAGCGTCGACTCGTTCCAGATGATCGGCGTCATGAAGAACAGCAACTGCACGACGCTGGCGAGCAGCGGCCCGATGTCGCGGTAGCGGGTCGCCAGGATCCCGAAACACAATGCGACCCACACCATGTTCAACATGATCAGCCCCAGCGCCGGGATGACCGCGAGATCGGTCCACTTCCACGGTTTGGGATAGATGATCGCGATGACCACGAAGATGATGATGTTGTGGGCGAACAGGATGATCTGCCGCCACACCAGCCGGTAGACGTGCACGCTCAACGGCGTCGGAAGCTGTTTGATCAGCCCCTCGTTGGCGATGAACACCTCGGCGCCTTCGAGGATCGACGCGTTGATCAGGTTCCAGACGATCAGGCCCAGCGTCACGTACGGCAGATGCTCGGCGAGTTCCAGCTTGAACAGCTTGGAGTACAGCACGCCCATCGCCACGGCGGTCGCACCGGTGGCGATGGTGATCCAGAACGGTCCGAGCACGCTGCGGCGATAGCGCTGCTTGATGTCCTGCCAGCCCAGGTGCAGCCACAGTTCGCGTTTGTTCAAACCCTCGACCAGGTCGCGGCGGGCGCGGGCCATGGTCTTCGACTGCGCTGCCGCGTCGGTGAACGTCATCGCTGGAACCTTTCACGTCTGCCCAACCGCCGCAGTCGAATCCACTCGCGCAGACCAGCTGGGTCGCGGCGTGACACCAGAAAGTACCAGCCGAAGCGCACCCATTCCTGCGGCAGAAGCTTGCGCAGACCCGGTTGCGACAACAGGTAGCCGCGGTTGCGGTAGGTGAAAAACCGCTTGGTCTCGTCGTCGGGGTATTGCGTGTGCATGCGCCCGCCGAGGATCGGTTTGAACTCGTCGGTGCCGCACGGATGCAGATAGCTTGCGGTCAAACAGGTTCCGAACGGCAGGCCGGAGCGAACCAGGCGGCGGTGCAGTTCCACCTCGTCGCCGCGCACGAACAGTCGCAGATCCGGGACGCCGACCGCGTCGATCGTGGCGGCGCGGAACAGGGCGCCGTTGAACAGCGACGCGATGCCCGCCAGCAGGTCGCCGCTGCCGTCGGTGCGCAGTTCCGACGTCAGGCGGCGCCACACCAGGCCGCGGCGCAGTGGGAACGCAAGCCGCTGCGGATCGTCGAGATTGCACACCATGGGCGACACCTCGGCCAGGTTGTGCGCCCGCGCGCACTCGAGCAGCGTCGAGAGCACGGTCGCGTCGGCGGGCCTGCCGTCGTCGTCGGCCAGCCAGATCCAGTCCGCGCCGAGGGCCATCGCATGCAACATGCCCAACGCGAAACCGCCTGCGCCGCCGAGGTTCCGGCGCGACCCCAGGTACGTCGACGCGACTGGCTGGCCGTCCACGAGGTCGCGCACCTGCGGATCGTTGTCGTTGTCGACCACGATCAGGTGGTCGGGAGCGCGGTCCTGTGAGACGACGGCGCCGAGCGATGTGGCCAGCAGTTCACGGCGCCGGTGGGTCACCACGACCGCACAGACGACTTCAGTGCCGGTCACGCGCGGTTTCCTCCAGCACCTCACGCACGTGGCGCGCGGCGTCCTCGCCCTCGTAGGCGCGTACCACCTCTTCGATGCCGCCGGTCATCTTGATGGTGCCGTGGTCGATCCACATCGCGGTCTTGCACAGCCGGGCCAGGAACTCGTTGGAATGGCTTGCGAACACCAGGATCCCGGAGCGCTCCACGAGATCCTGCAGGCGCGACTGCGCCTTCTTCAGGAACTCCGCGTCGACCGCGCCGATACCCTCGTCGAGCAACAGGATCTCGGGATCGATGCTCGTCACCACACCCATCGCCAGGCGCACCCGCATGCCGGTCGAGTAGGTGCGCAGCGGCATCGACAGGTACTCGCCGAGTTCGGTGAACTCGGCGATCTCGTCGACCTTCGCCAGCATCTGCTTGCGCGTCTGGCCGAGGAACAGACCACGGATGATGATGTTCTCGAATCCCGAGATCTCCGGATCCATCCCGACGCCCAGATCGAACACCGGCGCGACGCGGCCGGTGACGGTCGCCGAACCGCGCGTGGGCTCGTAGATGCCCGACAGCAGCCGCAACAGCGTCGACTTGCCCGCGCCGTTGTGCCCGACCAGGCCGACCCGGTCACCGAGCTCGAGCGACATCGTGATGTCGCGCAGGGCCTCGATGACGACGACGTTCGACTGGTTGCGGCCGATGGAGCCGCCGGCCTTGCCGAGGAACGCCTTCTTCAGCGAACGGGTCTTGGCATCGAAGATGGGGAACTCGACCCATGCGTCGCGCGTGTCGATGCGCGGTGCGGCAGAGGTTGTCACGCGGGTCCTACAGGTACTGCCCGGTGCCGGGGTGGGTGCCGCCGCGTTGGCCACCGCCGGGGACCTGGATCCCGGGCGGAAGCGCGCCCTGGCGCATCTGCTCCAGCTGGGCCCGGGCGGCCATCTGCTGCGCGAACAGCGCGGTCTGGATGCCGTGGAACAGCCCCTCCAGCCAGCCGACCAGCTGGGCCTGGGCGATGCGCAGCTCGGCATCACTCGGCACGCTGTCGTCGGTGAAGGGCAACGTCAGGCGCTCCAGCTCCTCACGCAGCTCCGGTGCGAGGCCGTCCTCAAGCTCCCGGATGCTGGTCTGGTGGATCTCGCGCAGCCGGTTGCGGCTCGCGTCGTCGAGCGGAGCGGCCCGCACCTCTTCCAGCAGCTGCTTGATCATGGTGCCGATGCGCATCACCTTCGCCGGCTGTTCGACGAGGTCGGTGAGCGACTTGCCCTCGCCCTCGCCTTCGCCTTCGGCGTCGGAACTGCCCGAAGCACCAGTCAGGATCTCGATGTTGTCGTCGTCCGGATTGATGGTCATGGCCTTCCAGTCATCTGTCGTTGGTCGGTTGGTCGTCTCCACGCCAGCGGTAGATCCGATCCGCGCCGTTGTCGTAGATCTTCTCCCACGACCGTGAGCTACCTAGCGACACTAGCCCGTCAGGCATGACGAACCCTCCCACCACCGGCGTGCTCGTGATCACGTAGCGGATGTCGAGCGCCTTGACGGCCTGGGCCACCCGCGGGTCGGTGTCCGCGTCGTCTGCGTATGCCCAGAAGATGAACCGGTGATAGCCCGGGCCCTGCTGAACGGGGTAGTCGTAGTGCGTCCACAGCGGGTGCAGGCCCGAGACCGCGTACATCCATGCCGTGCCGTCGGTGTTGGCGTCGCCGATCACGGTGTCGCGGGCGTCGGGCAGCGTGGCGAGGTACGCGAACGCCTCGAGGTCCTTGGCGTCGACCATCACCGAGTCGTACTTGTCGCCGAACAGGAACTCGTGCCGCGGCAGGTAGTGCCACGCGCTGACGGTGCAGATCACCGCCAGGGTCAGGCCCGCAGCGGCGGCCCAGACCTGCGGTCGCCCCCGGCCCACCAGTCGGCGGGCACCTGCGATCACCGCGGCCACCACCGTGAACACCGCGATTCCCGCGAGCGCGGACAGCAGCAGGGTCACGACGGCCGACAGGCGGCGCGGGTCGCTGTAGAACAGATCGCTGAACCTGCCGGTGAGAGTGCCCACCGGGCCGCCGAACGGGGCCGACGAGTGCACGATCGCCACCACCAGCAGCAGCCATGTCCCCAGCGGCCACCAGATCCGCTTGCGCACCAGATACAGCGCGCCTGCGGCGGCGGCGACGATCAGCGCCCACTGGATCGGGAAGTCGTTGAGGTGACGGGTGTGCTGCACGACGGCGTCGACGAGCGCGCGTTTCTTGCCTTCGTGGGTGACGAACGCGTGCCCGGCGATGATCTCGGCCTCGCGCAGCACCCCGACGAACTGCGGCAGCAGCAGGACCGCCGTGGGAACCCCGACGGCCAGCAGTGTCACCAGGTCGGCGCGACGCCCGCGCACCGGACGCCGCAGCACGCCCAGCAGCCACCAGGCTGCGACGAACAGCACCACGATCACCCCGCCGGTGATGTGCACCGAGAACACTCCGAGCAGGGCCAGCACGGCCAACGGGATGCGGTCGCGGTGCCGCAGTGTCGAGACGATCAGTGCGAAGACCGGGACCGCGATGCCGTACGCGGTCATGTTCGGCATCGACGCGGTCTCGAACTCCACATAGGGCACGGCCGTGAAGGACGCCGACAGCCCGGCGGCGGTCGCCGCGGCCCCCGCGGTGCGCCACTGTGATGTCTGCCCCCGCAGCAGGATCCACGTGAGGATCGCAGCGCTGGCCGGGAAGAGCCACACTGCGGCGGTGACCGAACTCACCGTGTACGCGGTGGTCGGCGCGGCACCGGTGAGCTGGCTGAACACCGCGGTCAGCGCGTGGAAGGCCGACGGGTAGTACAGGCTCGCGTGGGTCTCGACATTGCGCAGTTCACCCATGTGCGTGGGCGAGGCCTGCCCGGTTTCGAGGATCCAGCGCACGGTGTTGGCGTGCCACACCGAATCCCAGGTGCTCGGAATCGATTGCCAGTGTGTCAGTCCTCCGGCGGCGGCCCAGAAGATCAGCACCGCCCCGAGCAGCACACCGGCGGCGACCAGCAGGGCCGGGCCCCGCGACGGAGCGAGGTCTTCGGCAACCCGATCTCGGTAGCCGGCGAACGCCCGCCTCAAAGCCGCCGCGGCGCAACTGGAAACCAGCACAGCAAACGCGGCGGTGCCCGCATTCCATGGCACACCGATGGCGCCGAAGGGGACGATCGCAAGCCCGACAGCACCGAACGTCAAGGCAGGTGCCACCGCCACGGCGACGGGTGCGGGCAGGCCGCCCGCAACGGCGATGACCGCTCCGGGTGCCGCCAGCAACAGCAGTCCTATTAGCACTCCGAACCCGAAGCCCACTGGACTAGTATGGCTGCCCAGGGAGACCCGTCCCGAGCGCGGCCTCGGCAGCCGAATCGCACGGTCGGGAGCTCATTCACATCGTGCAGTTTGTGGTAGTTGCGGACGCTCTTAAGGTGGCTGGCATGGCATACGACGTCGCCCGGGTGCGTGGCTTGCACCCAACGCTGGGCGATGGGTGGGTGCATTTCGACGCCCAGAGCGGGATGTTGGTACCCGATGCGGTCGCCACCACGGTTTCCACCGCTTTTCGCGGGTCGATGCCAAGCGCACTCGGCCCCCACCCGTCCGCTCGCCGCAGCGCGGCCGTCCTCGCGGCGGCCCGCCAGGCGGTAGCCGATCTGGTCAACGCGGATCCACGGGGCGTGGTCCTCGGCCCGGACCGGGCCCACCTGCTGACCTCGCTGGCCGAGGCCTCCTCGTCTCGTGTCGGACTGGGCTACGAGGTGGTGGTGACGCGTCTGGACGACGAGGCCAACATCGCCCCGTGGCTGCGTGCGGCGAATCGTTATGGCGCCAAGGTGAAATGGGCCGAGGTTGACATCGAGACCGGTGAGCTGCCGTCGTGGCAGTGGGAAGGTCTCATCGACAAGCCGACCCGGCTGGTGGCCATCGCGTCGGCGTCGTCGACCTTGGGAACGGTCACCGACCTGCGTGAGGTCACCAAGCTGACGCACGAGGTCGGCGGTCTCGTGGTGGTCGATCACTCGGCCGCCGCGCCCTACCGGCTGCTCGACGTCAACGAGATCGAGGCCGACGTGGTCGCGCTCAACGCCGTCGGCTGGGGCGGCCCGCCGATCGGTGCCCTGGTGTTCCGCGATCCGGGCCTCATCGACTCGTTCGGATCGGTGTCGCTGAACCCCTACGCCACCGGCCCCGCCCGCCTCGAACTCGGCGTGCACCAGTACGGCCTGCTGGCCGGCGTGGTCGCGAGCATCGAGTACCTGTCCAACCTCGACGAGACGGCATCCGGGACCCGGCGTGAAAGGCTGGAGATCTCAATGCAATCCGCCGGCGTCTACATGAGCCGGTTGTTCGACTACCTGCAGACGTCGCTGCGGTCGCTGCCGCTGGTGATGGTGATCGGCAGCCCGGAGACATCCATCCCGGTGCTCAGCTTCGCGGTGCGCGACGTGCCCGCCGAGCGCGTGGTGCAGCGCCTGGCCGACAACGGCGTCCTCGCCATCGCCAACGCCAGCTCTCGCGTGCTCGACGTCATCGGGGTCAACGACATCGGCGGTGCGGTGACCATCGGTCTGTCGCACTACTCGACGACCGCCGAGGTCGACCAGCTGGTGCGGGCGCTGGCCTCCCTCGGCTGAGCGCCGGGCTCGAAGTCAATCCGAGACGCGCAGCAGGACCTTTCCGGCCACCTTCCCCGAGGCCAGCAGTTCGTGGCCCTCCCGGGCCCGCTCGACCGGCAGTTCGGCGCCGATGATCGGCCTCACCCGGCCGTCGGCGATCATCGGCCACACGTGCTCGCGCACGGCCCGGACGATCTCACCCTTGCCGCCGGGGCCGTCGACCGGTCGCGGGCGCAGAGACGTCGCGATGACGCCGGCGCGCTTGCCGAGCAACTTGCCGATGTTGAGCTCGGCCTTGACCCCGCCCTGCATGCCGATGATGACGAGCCGGCCGCCGGGCGCCAGCGCGTCGATGTTGCGGTCCAGATACGCCGCGCCCATGATGTCGAGGATGACGTCGGCCCCTTCGCCGGCCCCGTCGCGCAACCGCTCGACGAAATCCTCCTCGCGGTAGTTGATGGTGAGGTCGGCGCCCAGGTCGCGGCACAACGCGAGTTTCTCCTCGGAGCCCGCGGTGACCGCGACGCGCGCACCGAGTGCCTTGGCCACCTGGATGGCGTGCGTGCCGATACCGCTCGCGCCGCCGTGTACCAGCAGCAGATGGCCCGCCGTCAGGCCCGCCGTCATCACCACGTTCGACCACACCGTGCACGCCACCTCGGGCAGGCCGGCCGCGTCGCGCAGGCTCACGCCGTCGGGGACGGGCAGCACCTGCGGGGCGGGCACCGTGACGTATTCGGCGTAGCCGCCACCGGCCAGCAGCGCGCACACGGGCTGCCCCACCGACCACCCGGACACGTCATCGCCGAGCGCCTCGACGGTCCCCGAGACCTCCAGGCCGATGACGTCACTGGCCCCCGGCGGGGGCGGATACTTGCCCGCGGCTTGCAGCAAGTCGGCTCGATTGATCCCAGCGGTGTGAACCTTGATCAGAAGTTCACCGTTTGCTGGTCCGATACTGGCTACGTTTTCCCAGTTCAGCCCGTCGTTCACGGAGGTGACAATTGCATGCATTTTTTCGACGGTACAACCCTACGAGTTATCGCGCGCAGCAATACTTACGTCCCTTACGATTGCGCGCATGGTGGGGATGATTGCCGGGCGCACGGCAGGAGACATGCCGGGTCTGGATATCGCCGAGGAGAGGTCGTGGCAGAACTACCTCGACTCGGCGCTGCGTTTGTACGCGACGTTGAACCGGTCGTTGGTGGACCAACATCATCTGACGCTCAATGATGTGCGTCTGCTGGACTACTTGGACAAGTCGCCTACCGGATCGGCCAGGATGGGGGATCTGGCGGACCGGTTGATGTCGCTCCCGAGCCGGGTCACCCGACAGATCCGGCGTTTGGAGGTCCTGAATTTCGTGGTGCGGGGCGCGAGCCCGGAGGACGGGCGCGGCGTGGTCGCCAAGATCACCGACGAGGGCCGCGCCGCGGTCCGCGAGGCGATGGTGACCTACGGCCACGGTGTACGCACGCACTTCCTGGGCAGGTTGTCGCGCCCCCAGATCGCTGCGATGGGAGAGAACTGCCGCCGCATCAGCGCGGCCCTGAAGAACGGAGCCCCGCCCGCCAAAATCGGTCGAGTGTAGTCCCGTACTCTTATCGGCGGTGGCGTGGCAGAGCGGCCTAATGCACTCGCCTTGAAAGCGAGAGGTGGGTAAAACCATCCGGGGGTTCAAATCCCTCCGCCACCGCAGCTCAGAAGGGGTTTTCGGTCTATCTGGAAGCGTCTCCTGATATCAGGATGTAACACACAATCACACACCGCGTTCAGGCGTCCATGTCCAGAGCCTCAGCGGCGGCGGCAAGTCCCCGCTTGGTGGAGTGGCTGTAGACGCGGGCTGTTACGGCGGCGTTAGCATGCCCAAGCCATGCCGCAATGTCGGCTAGGGGCACACCCTCGGCGTGCAGATGCGTGGCTGTCGTGTGCCTGGCGTCGTGTAGTCTCACGTGGGGAACGTCGGCGGCGGCTAGGGCATGTGTCCATCGAGCGTCGATGGTGCGGGGGTGGTACGGGCGTCCTGGGCTCTTTTCCTGGGTGATGACGTACATGCCTCGTCCTGGTCTCGATGGGTACAGGATGTGTAGCCGTTCTAGAAGCCTGGCGGGAAGCGTGAGTTCTCGCGTCCCCGCTACGGTCTTGGTGTCGCCCTCGTAGACCTGGTTACCGTCCGTGGTGCGGTTCCGTGAAATCGTCACGGTGCCGTTCATCAGGTCGATATCAGACCATCGAAGGGCGGCGAGTTCGCCGCGCCGAAGCCCAAGCAGGGCGAACCGAACTAATAGTTCATCATGTTTCCCTGTGTGATAGTTGATGAGTTGCTGAATTTGCCTGTCTGTCAACGTATTACCGCGTGGTGCTGGTGAATCCTCGGCTCGTTTCACTGACTTAACAAGTGCCACAACATTTCTCACTAACACACCCTGTTTCTGTAGGTCATCGAACATAGCCCGCCATCGTGCCAACATCGGGTTGATGGTCGTACTCGTCCAAACTCCCCGCGCCGTCGTGCCCTCCTGTAATGCCTGAACCAATGCCTCTACGTCGTCTTTGGTAATCGATTGCACTGTGCGATAGCCATATTCATCCACTACAGGACGTAACGCAGCCGTATACGCCGCCCGTGTCGTGGGTTTAATCCGCTGTGCCCGTAGCCATGTCTCTACCGCATCCTTGATGAGTAGTGAACTGGGGGCTACGTGTAGTCCCCTATGCTGGTCACCAAGGATGGGATTAAGGAAAGCCTTTGCCTCCGTTAGGGTTTTAAACCGTCGCATGGTCTGTTTACGGTCGGCTCTACCCTGGCGGAGGTCTACTCGTACCTGGTATCGAACTGCCCCGCTGGGCAGTGTGATGCGTCTGATTTGAGGTGGGAGGTTCCGCCGCTCTGAGGTGGTCATACGATCACCCTAGCGAGTCGATAACGTGTTGACGTGCACCAATCGGGGATGGGTATCACACATCGTTATCAAACTGTGACCATATTTCACTCGCCTATGATGACCTGCATGTTTGCTGACAGGGTGTTAATGCCCGCGTTAACACTTGGGGTAAGTACAGGTACCCTATACGCTTGACGTGCTCCTTTTGCATCCTGATCCTGGTGTCAGACCTCGATGGTCGAGGTTTTGCTACAGCCCGATAGGGGCAGAAAGAGAGTCAAAAATGGCTGGGATCGAGAAACTGTCCGCTGTTCCGCTGAGCCTCCCGCCGATGCAGGCGGCGACGGTGGAACCGAAGACGAAATGGAACGCTGAAACGAAATCCGCTGAGCAGCAGCGGAACTCGGATGGAACGCTTCTGTGGAGCGTGACTACCATCTTCCCGCACGACGGCGGTCTGAAGCAGATGACCGTAACGGTCCCGGGCGCTGAACAACCCAAAATCGAGCCTTTTCAGCAGGTTTCGTTCACGAACCTGGTCGCCCGTCCCTACGGGATCGCCCAAGCTTCCGGTCGGGTGAACGCGGGGTTGTATTTCACCGCTGACGCTGTGGCGGTGGCGAAATGACAACGTCTCTCTGGACTCGGCGCGCAGGTGACGCTGATGGATAATGGGTTGACGTGTGTCAACCCTGGGCAGGAGATGGGAGTGGTGACGGCTACGGTCGTCACCACCCCTACCCTCCTCTATCCAAGTGTGACACAACATATTTGGATTACATCAGTAGATCTGGATTCAGTTGACGGTTTCGCGGCATTGCCCTCGCGGGTCGAGTTGCTGTTTCCCCGCCGCGACCTCCAACCGCGCACCTGGACACCTGGCACGCGCATCACCGCTACGTCGTCGGTGGCAATCGGATATGCCCTGTTCAAATCGGAGAAAGTGAAGGTTAACCGTGATTGACTTGGATGTTCGGCACCTCTGGCTACTGGTTGTCGTCGCCATCCTGGTGTTGTGGCTTGTGCACCACTTCTCGAAACCGCTTGTGCGGCGGGTGATTACCCGCAGCCGCGGTGTCCCCGCCCGTGAGTTCTGGCTTCGGCTTTTCGATCCCCACTCGGATTCGGAAATTGTGGGCGCGTTTCAGAAACTCGGGCTGCGCACGGGGGAGGCTACACCCAAGTTCCTCAACCTCTACTGGGATCACCACCCACACCGCCCCGCCCGACCCATCGGCATCCGCTTCCGCCCCCCGCTAGCGACAACAAGCGCATGGCAACGCGAAGACGTGCTAGCCGAGCTTCGCGCCGCAACCGGGCTGCCGAGACTCCGCGTGTACGGGGCTCCCGTTCCCGCCCACTGGTTCAACCCCTGCCCCCCGCTCCACACGCTCGGCATCCCCGACTCCCTACGGGAAAAATGGCGCACCCACATCCCCGACGAGCTCACCCTCGTCTGGAGTTGACCCGCCATTAACACCGCGCGGCGTGCACCCCCCCCTGAGCGAAGCGAAGTGAGGCGCGAACAGCGCCGAACGAAGCGAGCGCCCCCCGCGCAAGCGGGGGCAGGGGCGCTGCGAAAACAACCCCACACCGCGCAGGATCAGGATCAGGATCAGGCACAAGGATCAGGCTCAGGACGCGGGGATCAGGATCAGGATCAGGCTCAGCCCGGTCGCAGCCGCAGCGCAGCCGCAGCGCAGCGGACGGGGGACCCCGCTGAGCGGCAGCGAAGCGGGGGTGGACGCAAGCAAGGCAAGCAAGCTGCGGCTCAGGATCAGGATCAGGACCAAAACACAAGATCAGGATCAAGCGGTCAGGGCTTGTTATATATGTGACAACCTGCCGCCTGCGGTGTAATCCGCCGGCGTCATCGGCTGACCAGCAGCCAGAGAAGGAGACGAAGTGATGGCACAGCCTGCGGGTGTGGACGCCCTCCGCTTCCAGGGACTCGGGTTCTCGGCGCAGGCTGAAAGCTCGGCGGCGATCATGGCTATGCCTGCTCCTGCGCTTGGTCGTGAAGGTTGGAAGCTGACCGTTTCGCCCGGTTTGATCCAGCTCACGGGTCGCTCACCGTTCAGGCGCTCATCAGGCGGCGGGGGACATACTGCTATCAGGGAGTGGTCCCGCTGGTCCCGCGCGAACATGGTTCGGACGGTTGCGTCCTTGGATATGACGCGGCTGGATGCCGAGCCTGGCTTGCCTGCAATGGTGACGCTCACGCTGCCGGGCGACTGGGAAATTGTGGCTCCCGACAGCGAAACCTTTAAGAGTTTCTTCACCGCTTGGCGCAAACGCTACCAACGTGCGTATGGGCGTAAGTGGCGTGGATTGTGGAAGCTTGAGTTTCAACGTCGTGGGGCTCCGCATCTGCATCTGTATTGCGTGGTGCCTGTCGAAGTCATCAATGGGTTGGACTTCCGCTCCTGGTGCTCGGCTGCGTGGGCTGACATCGTGAACCATCCCGATCCCGTAGAACGTGCGAAGCACGCAAGGGCTGGAGTGAGAACCGACATCATGAAGGGGATGCGGGCATCGGACCCGAAGCGCTTAGCGGTCTATTTCGGCAAGCACAGCGCTCCTGGTGGCGAGAGTGACAAAGAGTATCAGCATATTGTCCCCGAAGTGTGGGTAAACACTGGTGGTCCTGGTCGGTTCTGGGGATACATCGGACTCGAAAAGATCAGTGCCACAACGGAAATAGCATACGAAGATTGGGTGCAGGCGAAGCGTTGGTTGCGTCAAATCGCACGGGCGCAACGTGCGGTAACCATTCCTGAACCGAAACGTGACATGCGTAAGCCGCTTGTAGACAGGGTGATTCACCGCGTACCCGTGCGGGTTGAGGTGTTGCGGTCAGACTACAGCCGTATCGAAGTCCTAGACCTCGGCGTGGTCCAAGTCGGTCACCGCAAGCGGGTGCTACGTTCAGTCACTCGCTACTATCGCCCGTCGCGGCTCATGCAACCGAACCAGGGCGGCTTTACGCTCCACAACAATGCGCCAGCTACCGCTACGGCTATCGCTCGCGGTCTGGTCGCACGCTTGTAGGCAGCTCCACTATTGGTGCTTCCCAGGGGCGCGAATCTCAGTGCCAGCTTGGGTAAGTAGGGTACGAACCCGGCGGATGCTGTATCCAGTCTGAGAAGCTAATTCCCTTATGCTAGTGCCCTTTTCGTACTCGGCGCGTAGGTTGTGACCTACGACGTCTTGCGCTCCAGGGGTCAATCGTTCGTGTGGTTCCAGTACGGGGGTGAGCATCGGACCGCCCGTATAGCCTTTGTGTACTTGTCCGCGTGGGGTCACTTCCTCGTCGGCTTCGTCCCCCCATAATGTCCAGTTCTTACGCGGGTGCCGATTGAATAGCTCCAAATAAGGTCCAGGACTGCAAGATTCAATGAGTGGGTATTGCTCATCGGGTTTCCGTGAGTGCTCCCTCTTGCGCGTCTCAATCATGTTTACTTGTGAACGTGCGGGGCTCAGCGTCCGCATTGAGCCGCGAACTCCAAACAGAAGAATCTCGGTCACGTTGCGAAAATAGAAGCCGACTCCGCGCCCATCGGGACCGCCGTCTTTCCGTCGCTTCGCCCAAATGATATTGGAAACGTAGCGAAAGCCCCACGCCTCCATGACATCTAAACCATCCGGTAAAAGAGCGTTGGGCACCCACAGGTAGAGGTGTGCGTCCTTGGCAACACATTCAGATACGGGGATTCGCTTGATGGCTTCAAGGCTCATCGTGCTGTAGCGGTCCAGGCGTCGATGTTCGGGAGCGACTTTGCCCGTGCGATTGGTGAACCGCCACGGTGGGTCAGCTAGTACGGTCTTGAATCCGCCGACGGTCTCAGGCAGGGGCGGGGGGTCGGACTCGGGTCGCAGCGGCGTCGCCATCTCGGTCATGGCGCAGAGCCTAACAAATGGATCTGATATGAGATCCAGTTATCCTCGGCGTGGCGGGGAGGAGATTCACCCAACGGGTTGTCCATGTGTGATGGACTGAGCTGCGTGCAGCTCACTGAGTCCTGGAAAAATGTCATGCCGCAGAGCATCCTAGATAGGTACGACATTGCTGAGACCCGCAATGCGGCAGGGGTGTTGTTGGCAACTAGTCCTGAAGCGTTCGCCGACATCGTGGAAGTGCTCGACGGCTTCGAACTGAACCTGGACAAGCTCACTACACCTGGTGGAAACAAGACGGTCATAGCCAAGGAGCTTGATGAGACGTTTCGGGTCCATGGTTGGAGAGAGGCGCGGTTTGACCAAACCGTCACGACGCGCCTGACCATCTTTCGATGGACGGCATCGCCCGACCCGGATGAGGAACAACGTGTCATCGAAACCACCAATGAATACGGCGGACACAAGGTGGACAACGTGCTGGGGCGCGCGGCACTGGATGTTGAGTGGAACCCGAAGGACGGAAACCTAGACCGCG
This sequence comes from Mycolicibacterium goodii, assembly GCF_001187505.1. The sequence continues at coordinate 844,580 of NZ_CP012150.1, read as the reverse complement.
ACCTCGCCAACTTTGTCGGGCTGTATGAAAGCGGTGTGATCGACTCGGGCGTTATCGTCACGCGTCTCGGAGAGGACTTCCGACACTTTGTGAGGGAACTTATCGCGGCGGTGAAAGCCGTCAGAGTGCCTAAGGAATGCACGGCATGGCGCGACCGCATGAAGCGGTTGGCGGACGACCCGCTCGGCACATCGACCACATCGAATTTCACGAAGCTGGTGCCGCGAATGGAACGTGGAGATGGGCGCGGTTGTCCACTACTCACCATCGCCATTACGGAGAGGTGCTATGTCCCGCCGCCTGACTCGATCAAGGACGAAGTTCTACGCCTAGCGGAAGCGCTCGGTTGAGCATGTGCCGTTGGTCACGGCGTTTGAGTGGGTTCGGGGTGTCCCCCTGGTGCTGGTCTAACACACGGATAACACACCACGGTACGCAAATCCCTAAAACCGCAGATCAGCTAGTCGGCTGACCTCGGCAGAACCGCAGCGTGAGAAATAAACAACTCGCCTTGAAAGCGAGAGACGGCTAACACCGTCCGGGGGTTCAAATCCCTCCGCCACCGCTCTTACCAGCGCCGACGCTTGGATCGCGGGTCCGCCCGTGGATCATCTCCCGACTGATGTGACACAAGGTGACACATGAGCTCGGGTATCGGTTTCGGCGTGTCGTTCGGCGCGGCTGGTCTCACCGAATTTCTACGGTGAGGTAGACGCATGAAGATTCCCAGCTATGTGACCGTGCGCGAGTTCGAGTCGGGCCGGCGCTACGAGGTGCGGCTGGAGGTCACGGGCGAGGACGTTCATTCCTCGAACCAATCGGCCACGATGGCACCGGTCACCGCTCGAGCATCGTCACGCTGACCGAACCACGATGAACTGATCAGGTTCGAGCATCACGTTGTCGTACCGGAACTCAGTGGACGAGGACGCATCCGGCAGGCTGACGTCGACTGCGTAACCCTCCACGGGGTGTTGAAACACCTCTACGACCACCCCGCGTGTCCCCTTCGGAATCTGCCACGGCTGCGTTTCGCCGGGCACGTCCACCACAAGTTCGACACTGTCGTTGACGCTGGCCTTCATCACTTCCACACCTTCAGGAAATTCGTGATCATCCGTGGCACTCCGTTCTCGACTTGCCATACGGTGACAAGCGTTCCATCGCCCGATGGCCCGCTGATGGGCACATCCACTTGAAACCGCTCACCCCACTTCGTTGCGGGAAGCGCCTCAGCGGGAGTGCTGCCCAACTGTGACTGTATCTGCGCCACGACGTCGCTAGCTGCTGACTGCCTTCCCACATCAGTGTGGACGTCGTAACCGATCTGCTGCCAGGCTTGCCACTTTCCGCCGTTGTTGACGTTTGAGGGGTCCATCGAGTACCCCTCAAACTTCCTCGGATCGATAATGGCTTCACTCGCGTTGGCTAGCGCATCTCCTGTGTGCGTGGCATGGTCCGCCACCGCGTGTGGATCACCAGCAGCGTCCCCGCCAGCGTGGTGCTCGGCGGGTGTGTCGGGCGGCGGCGCGTGGTGCTCCACCGGAGCATTCCCGCCGGCGGGTGCATCGACGTGACCGTGAAGTGTCGGGGCGTCGTCGACGTGTCGACCCGCAGCGCCGAGGGCGTCGAGTCCGTGCTCGATCCCCTCGCCGAGGATCTTCGCCCCGGGCCACGGGACCATTCCCGCGGCGTCGATCGCGGCCTGTCTCTTCTGCTCGGGGGTCGCCCCGTCAAAGTCGGTCGCGACGTCGTACATGTTGCCTACGTCGGGCATCGTCGCGTCCCAGATCGTCTTCGAGGTGTCCTTCATGCCCTCGGCAAACGCCCCGGCGCCTCGCTCTAGAACCGGCGGCTCTTTCGGGAACCCTTGCACGTCGGCGTTCTCCGGAAGCGGCGCGACGGGGGCTGTCGGGCCACCATGCGCGGCCGAGGCGTGGTTGAGCTCGTTGAGAACCCTTGTCTGCTCGATCAGCTCGGCTCGTGCGTCGAACACCGCCTGGCTCAACGCATTGGTGTCATCGCGACTTGGTCCGGCCCCCGCACCTTGCATGTAGCCCTGGCCGGCGGCGTCGTCGAGCTTGGCCTGCGCCGCGGCGAGGGCTTGGCGAGCGGACTCCACCTTCGCGGCCTGCCGGTCGATCGTCGCCTTGTCTGGGGGCGGCGGAACCTGGCTGAGCACCGGCGGTAGGCCAGCGGGATTCTCCTCGCCCGGCTTGGCCGCCTGGCCGTCCCCGGGCTTGCCCTCGGGAGTGTCGTTGGCGCCCAACAGGTCACCGAGATCGCCACCGGCGTCGCCGGCCGCAGCGGGCGGCTTCTCGTCGGGTTTCAGCCCATTCTTCTTGGCCGCGTCCTCGACGGAATTCGGCACCGAGAAGGGGCCGATCTGCCCGGTCGCCTGTTCCGCGGGTTTGTCACCTGACTCGTCCTTGCGGTCCTCGTCTGGCTTGTCCTGTACCTTGTTGTCGACCAGTTGCACGGTGGGCTCGCCGTCACGCCCGTCGCCCTCGCCTTCGAACCGGATCCCTTCCAAATCAGTGGATTTCGCGTGCAGGCGATCGCCGACGAGCTTGTCGGCCTGCATGAGTTGTTCGGCGGCCCAACGGATGTCCTCGGTGTGCTCGGCGAGGGCTCTATTGCGCTCGGCGATCGTGTTGATGTCGTACTCGTGGGTGTCGGTGACCGAGAGGTCATCGCCGACTGTGAAGCCGTCGTTCTCGGCGGCCGTGATCGCCTCCACCGCCTTATCCTTGGCGGCCTTGATGTCGTGGGCGCCGTTCTCTGCGAGGTCGGCGGCCTCACGCAGCACATCGCTCTGCCGGCCGACCACAGCGACATCCTTGGTTACCCGGTCGAGTGCGGCGTCTTTCGCGTCGCCCTCCCACGTCGCGCCGCCTGGGGAGAAGATGTTCTGACGGTGCTCGTCGAAGGCACCTTCGCTCGCGGTGGCCGCGGACCGCCAGCTGGTTGCGGCGTCGGAGAGATGCGACGTGCTCCACTCCTCGATCTCCGAGCGCGTCGGGAGAGAAGCGGTCGCGGCCGCTGACGTCACACGGACACCGTGGTGATGGCGTCGCCGCCGTCTGTGTCGGTGGTGTAGTAGCGGGCGCTGCTCACCGAGAGGTCCTCAGCCTGGCCGGTCATGCGCGTCGACTGCCGGCTCTTCACCGACGCGAGTGCGGCGTTGACTGCGGCGACCCCGGCGCCGCTTGGCTGTGCAGTGGCCACCGCGTCGAAGGTTTCACCTGACAGCCCCGCTGCGATGCCGTCACTGCCGGCAGCCGCGATCCGCAGGCCGCCCGCGTCGACTTCCAAACCGTTTGCCATGCCAATCCCCCAACCGGCGAACTCACTGGTCGTGAGGTTACCTCACGATTTGCGCTCCCTTGTGCGGGAGATTGGTCACGGGCCGCGCTGGTGGTGGCCTTCAGTGGTTATCGAGTCGAACGTGGTGCCTGTTCGCCCATTCCCTCGCCGTCCTGACGCGGTCGTTGTTCATGCGGTACGGACGCAGCGCACCCTCCTCCGTGAGCCAACCCATGCCCGGCACCCCGAAGGCCTGCACAAGAGACGTGGCCAGCCGGAAGGTCACTGCCAACCGCTCCTGCATCGACGACGTGTCCGCCAAATCGACCGCGGTGACCGCTCGTGTCCACTGTCGTTCCACCGGGCGGTGGATGATCCTCCGACTGTCGAATCCGCCGTACCCGTCGATCTTCAGCACCGTGTCGTCGGTGCCGTTGACCACGATCCCAGCGGTGACGGTGGTGGCACCCCACAGACCGGTACGAGCACCCGTCCACGCAACTGCGTGTGCAGTCGCCGTGGCCACGGCGTCCACCAGATCGTCGGTGGCGATCGTGAACGGGGAGCTGATCGAACTGTGCGACTGCCCCCGCCGCGATCACGCGGAGAGCGCTGACGCCACTGCACCCTCCCGTCGATCCGCAGCGAGGGGCCCGAAGACCCCACGCCGGCCCGCTACACGCAATGCGGCTGCTGCATGGCCGATTGTCCCGCTGACACGCGACGCCGACTCCGGGCTTCGGTCCCGTGCCCGGCCCGACGGTGGTCGCCGCCGAGTACGTCGCCCCACCACTGCCCGCCGAGAAGCAGCAGGCACTGCCGGAGCAGGAGGCGCGTGGCGAGCTGCGTATCGCGCCTCGTGAGCAGACAGTGATGATCCGATAAAAAGACGCGCTGACCGACCGGCACGTGTTCGAAGAGAGGCCCCGACGACCGCAGCCACCGTGCCGCAGCGCGGCCGACCGGAACCTTCGCCCCCGCTTTAACCCAACGCGTGTTTATTCCACCGCGTGCTATCGCGACTGCGGCAGGACGCGCGCGGCCACGTAGTCGGCGGCCTGTTGCACCATGCCGTTGGTCGCGTACAGGTTGTGGCTGGCGCCGTCGCCACCGGTCGGCGAGCACACCGGGTCCGTCTCGATGCACAGGTCGACGGTCTTGTCGGTGTACAGGTGACCGATGTTGATCGGCGGCGCCGTCGACTGCACGGTGTTGATGAACCCGTTCGATGGCTTTCCGAACAGCGTCACCGCGGTCACATGCTTGGCGACGTCGTCGGGCATCGGGCCGGTGATCCCGTCCGGCAGAACGAAATTGGCGGGCACCGAATCGGCCGTGAGGTATGCGGCCACCGCTGCGCCCTGGGAGAAACCGCCGATCACGGTCTTGGTCGACGGGCACGTTGCCGCGGTCTGCTCAATCTTTCGGCTGGCGTCGACGATTCCGTCGGCCGCGCGCTGAAAGTCAAGAGACGCAGGATAATTCACGGCGTACACGTCCACCGACTTGTCGGCCAGCTTGCCGCGCAGTGCGTCGACAAACGCCTGCCCGACGAAACCGACGCCTGGCGGTTCGAACGTGCCGCGCGCGAACACCACTTCGACATCCGGGCACGGCGGCGCCGCACCCTCGATGGGTGGTTCGGCCTCCGCAGTGGCCGCCACCGGGAACAAGCCCCGACACCAACAGCGCCGCGGACACCGCCGACGCGAAGATTGAGAATCTGCTCCTACTCACCGCCCCGACCCCTAAAGCTCGAACAACGGATCCGTGGCGCCATCGCCGCATGCGGGAATTGCCCCGGTTGTCGGAAACCGAACCTGTGGAGCCGAAATCGTCGGTCCCCTGCCGGGCAGCAAAGGCACGTGCGTGCCCCGCCGGCGCCGTCGCCGGCTGCCTCTCGACAGCCCGTGCGGCCCAGGTGGTTTCGCGGACGGCCTGCTATTCCCCGGTGAACTGCGGCGTGCGCTTCTCGAACATCGCGGTCACGGCCTCGGCCAGATCCTTCGACGGCAGGAACGCCGAATTCCACGCTGCGACGTAGCGCAGGCTCTCGGCCACCCTCGCGGTGCGCTGCTGGTCGAGCACGTCCTTGACCCCGGCGACCGTCAGCGGCGGGTTGGCGGCGATCTCAGCGGCGGTGGCGTGCGCGGCGGCCAGCGAGGCCTGCGCGTCGTCGTACACGTCGTTGACCAGACCGATCTTCTCGGCCCGCGCGGCGTCGATGTCCCGACCGGTGAGCGCCAGTTCGCGCAGGTGCCCGTCGGACAGGATCAGCGGCAGCCGCGCGAGGCTGCCGACGTCGGCGACGATCGCGAGTTTCACCTCGCGTACCGAGAACTTGGCATCGGCGCTCGCGTAGCGGATGTCCACGGCGCTGATCAGATCCACCCCGCCGCCGATGCACCAGCCGTGCACCGACGCGATCGTGGGTGTCCGGCAGTCGGCCACCGCGGTGATGGCGCCCTGCATCTTCTGCAGCTTCTTGTGGAACTCGGCACGACCCTTGGCACCGGAGTCGAGGCCGGGCAGCGAGGCCCCCATCGCGGGCAGATCCAGGCCGTAGCTGAAGTTCTTGCCGGAACCGGTCAGCACGATGGCCCGCACCTCGGGATCGGCGTCGAGAGTGCCGAACACGTCGGGCAGCTCGTCCCAGAACGCCGGACCCATCGCGTTGCCCTTGCCGGGCCCGATCAGGGTCACCTGAGCCACCCGGTCTTTGACCTCGACGGTCACCGACTCGTACCTCTCGGCCATGTCAGATCCGCTCCAGGTAGAAGTACAGGTGGCGCGGGGTGCCCGAGCTGAGGTCGAGCGCGCCCTTGCCGTTCATGATGCCGATGACGGCGTTGTCGTCGACGACCTTGAAATGGTCGTGCACCGGGCGGCCGTCGTAGACCATCGACGCGGTCACCTCGCCGCGGAACTCTTCCAGCCACAGGGTGGCCTCGCCGCCCATGGCCTCGGTGTTGGAGAACTTGTTGCCGTCGGCGTCCAGGCACACCAGCGGCTTGGCGTCGGTCGCCGAGACGAAGGTCTTGCCGAACCAGTTGAGCTTCTTCATGAAGCCGTTGGCCTTGTGGCCGGTGTTGAACTCGCCGCCCTTCCACTCGCCGAGCATGAAGTCGATGCCGGCGGGCCGCAGCAGGGCCCAGAAGGCGTCGAGTTCGGCGTCGGGGATCTCCCCGTCGCGGTTCTTGAATGCTTCGAACGTCCCCCGTGCGTCGGTCAAGCGCTGTCTCCTGTTCGAGGCCCGGCCCCGCCCGGCGCGATCCAGCGCTGCGCGAAGTCGAGGAATGCGTCGTTCTCGTGTGGTGCACCGATGGTCACCCGCACACCGTCCTCACCGTAAGGCCGGACGATGATGCGGTTGTCGGCGGCCCTGGCAACGAAGTCGAGCGTGCGCTCGGCCAACGGCAGCCACACGAAGTTCGCCTGCGACGGCGGCAGCGTGTATCCGGCCTCGCGCAGCGCGTCGCTCACCCTGGTGCGCTCGGCGACCACGGCGTCGGTGCGGGCGAGCAGTTCGTCGGCGGCGTCGAGGCAGGCGATGGCCGCGGCCTGCGACACGCTCGTCGCGCTGAATGGCACGTAGACCTTGCCGAGGGCGGTGACGATCTCCGGGTCGGCCACGGCGTAGCCGACCCGAAGTCCCGCGAGCCCGTACGCCTTCGAGAACGTGCGCAGAACCACCACGTTGCGGTGGGCCCGCACCAGACCGAGGCTGTCGGGCAGCAGCCCGTCGCGGATGTACTCGACATAGGCCTCGTCGAGGACGACCAGGATGTGCGCCGGCACCGCGGCCACGAACCGCGCCAACTCCTCGGGGTCCACCACGGTGCTGGTCGGGTTGTTCGGGTTGCAGACGAAGATCAGCCGCGTGCGGTCGGTGATCGCCGCGAGCATCGCGTCCAGATCGTGAGTGTGGTCACGCAACGCAACCTGGACCGGGGTGGCGCCGGCGGTGCGGACCTGCAGCGGATAGATCTCGAAACTGCGCCATCCGAACAGCACCTCGTCGCCGACCGAAGATGTGATTTGTATCAACTGCTGGCACAAGCTCACCGATCCGCAGCCCACGGAGATGTTCTCCGGCGCGAAGTTGACATGCTTCGCGAGGCGTTCCCGCAGGTCAAGGTACCCGTTGTCGGGGTAGCGGTTGATGTTCTCGGTGGCGGCGAGGATCGCCTCACGCACGCTGGGAAGCGGTCCGTGGACGGTTTCGTTGCTGGCGATCTTGATTGCGCCCGGAACTGTTTTGCCTGGTGCGTACGCGGGAAGGTCGGCCATTTCGGGGCGCAAACGGATACTCACTTGGTCAGGATAGGGGAGGGTGTGTACTCTTCTCCCTCGGCGGTTACGGGCACCAGAACGGAGTCCGGTACCCTCACAGAAGTTCAAAGGAGGCGTGCCAGAGCGGCCGAATGGGACTCACTGCTAATGAGTTGTCCCCCTTACCGGGGACCGGAGGTTCAAATCCTCTCGCCTCCGCCAGGGTTGATTCGTCAACCGCGTATAACTGAATAACGTCACGCGCCCGTAGCTCAACGGATAGAGCATCTGACTACGGATCAGAAGGTTAGGGGTTCGAATCCCTTCGGGCGCACGCAAAGATCGAGGCGCGGCCACCAGGCCGCGCCTCGATTCGTATCCGACCGGATGTCACGGTGGGGTCAGTGGGTGACGCCCAGGCAGTAGGTGCGGGCCGGGGCTGGATAGTCGTAGGCGCTGGTCTCCGGCGGGCACTGGGTGGTGTCGGCGGTGTCGAACCTTTGCACGACTCGGTATGCGGTGTCGTCGTCGGTGGCGCAGTCGACCTGCTCGAGGAGGTCGGTTCCCGGCTGCTGGTGGTAGCAGTGGTCGACGGTGAGGTTCTCGACGAGGCAGAGCCGGCCGACGGTGTTCGTCTCGTTGACGGTCCACGTGAAGGCGACGTAGTTCTGGTTGGCGCACGGCTGGTCGGTTTCGTTGACCGCGCCCACGGTGTAGCTGGGATCGGTGGTGCATGAGCTGCGCTGGATGTCCTCGCCGGTGTCCCGGCTGCGCGGGCTGATGGTGACGCAGTCGCCGACCAGGAAGCTGCTGATCTCCTGCCGAGCCTGCGATGCGGAGCGTTGTTCCTCGCGTTTTTCGGCCATGCTGAACTTCGCCAGGATGATCAGCGTCGTGCCGATGACGACGAACGCGATGCGGACGCTCTTCCTCCGCCACCAGCGCTGAGCCGGTGGTGTCGTGGTCGTTTCAGTGCTCATGTGGTACCCCCTTTTGATGGTTCAGTGGTTTGCTGAGTAGCACTGGACGGGGATAGTAACCACAACTGGCAAGCGTTCGCATCTCGGGTCGCTCTTCGGCGACGAACGCACCAGGTTTGCCATCAACGTCAATAGACGCTTGTGAAGTCAAAAATTTAATTTGCCGAAACTGCGCGCATGGGTGAGTATTGCTTCCGACAGCAAACTTCAGTGGGGGCTGAAGTGGGATAGCTGGGGGTGAGCAGTGCACAGTGAGACACCGGACGCTTTCGCGGCAGGGTTGTTCCTTCCCGCGCGGCAGGTCGTCCCGTTCGACGAGGTGCTGGCCGATCACGCGAACAGCGGGTCCTTGGAGCCGTACCTCGATTCCGCCGACGTCCACGCCCACGTGGACGAGGACCGGCATCTGCTCGACGGCGAGGCCAGGCGCCTCGACGACGAGCGGTTGGCGCGTGACGTCGCGCGGTTCCATGCGGCCCGCCGCGAGGCGTCGATGCTCGCGATGATCAACATCGCGCTGCCGCTGGGCGAGAGCATCGAACTCAGCGACGGACAGGACTACCTGCTGCACGTCGCGCGCGACGAGCGGGTGCGACTCGGTCAGCCCGACGTGCGTGACCTGTCGCGGGCCGCGTCGGCGATGCGTCAACTGGTCTGCGCCAAATTGGATGCGCTGATTGCCGATTCGGTGACCGTCGCGCCCGACGGCGACACGCTCGTGGGCAGCGACGGCACGCACACGGCCGTGCTCGGACGGCTCTGCCCGGCGTGCTGGTATGCCACCCGGGCGGCGCTGGCGCAACGTGCGATCGACACGGCCGAGAGTCCGGTGCTGGGGCAGGATCTCGTCGACGCGACCTCGGTGGCGGTGCTCTACACGTTGGGGCTGATCGAGTTCTGAGGCGCGCTCAGTCGGGGATGACGGTTGCTGCGACGTCGCGGGCGAGCTCGCGCAACACGTCGTCGGTGACATGCCTGCGTGCGGTTTGGCGGTCCAGATGCAACACGGTCACCAGGAGGTCGACGTGCCCGGTCACCTGGACGCGCGCCAGTTCGAACGGAAGGTGCAGACCGTGGTCGTCGGCGAGGTACTGCAGCAGCACCGTGACGCGGTCGTTCATCCACGGCGAGCGGCCCGGCAGCGCCGACGTGCGTCGCAGCCCGGTGTAGCGGCGCCGGCGCGCGTCGTCGGACGGTCCGTGCAAAGCCTGGCGCGGCAGGTCCGCCGCCTGTGTCCGGGCCCGGACGGCCCGGACGTCGTCGTGCGGTGAATCGCATCCGGTGAATGCGGCGGTGCGCATGACCTTGGCTGTCGCCATGGCGTGTCTGTGACCCATCGACCCGTACCTGCCCCCGACGTATGTTCTTTGCCGGTCGACTTTACGCGATGGTCAAAAGGTGCAGATCAGACGGTTTTACATCCACAGCACCGCGATGCCCGCGGCGAGCAGCGGCAGCACCCCCGCGGCGACGAACAGCGGCATGACGGGTGCTCCCGTCCGGCGCTGGCGGGCCCGGCCGATGCCGAGGACCGCGCCGAGCGCGACCAGGATGACGAGCTTGACCCCGATCTTCGGGTAGTTCAGCTCGATACCCGCGGGCCACGGCGCCGCCAGGGCCAGCCCGGTCAGCAGTGACAGCAGGATGCCGTAATCCATCACGCGGGTGATCTCGAAACGCCGCGCGGTCGCCTCGGCCACCCAGGCGCCGACCATCACCGCGAAACCGATCAGATGCAGATAAACAACTACGTGCCGTAGTAGCTCCATGTGCGGAGTTTAGGCTGTGCAAACGTCAGCGCGCCACGCTCAGCTAGGGGGGAGCGGGACGCGCCAACTTGTGTCCAGAGTAGGCGCGTATGCGGCGTTAAGCCAGGTACCGCCGCATGCCCACCCGTCGATCCTGGCGATCTCCACTACTGTGGGCTTCGTGCGGTTGCTGCTCATCGCCGATACCCATGTACCCAAGCGAGCGCGGGACCTGCCGAAACCGGTGTGGGACCAGGTGGATCACGCCGACGTCGTGATCCATGCGGGCGACTGGGTGGAACCCGCTCTGCTCGACACCCTCGGCGCACGGGCGCGACAACTCGTCGCATGCTGGGGCAACAACGACGGCCCGGAACTGCGCAGGCGGCTGCCCGAACGCGCCGACGTCATGCTCGGTGGCCTGCGTTTCACCGTCGTCCACGAGACCGGCGCGGCCACCGGCCGCGAGGCGCGGATGGCCAGGGACTATCCCGACACCGATGTGCTGGTCTTCGGCCATAGCCACATCCCGTGGGACACCACCGCGAAAACCGGTCTGCGCCTTCTGAATCCGGGTTCACCCACGGACCGCAGACGTCAGCCGTACTGCACCTACATGACCGCGACGGCGGACAACGGCGCACTGTCGGACGTCGTGTTGCACACGATCGAACGGCATCAGGGCTAGGCCGTATCGGCCGCGCAGATCAGGTCGATGTGCTTGGTGGCCCAGTCGCCCAGCGGGTTGAGCGCTTCGAGGAGTTCGACGCCGGCCTCGGTCATCGAGTACTCCACCCGCGGCGGCACCTCGTGGTAACTCTCGCGGTGCACGACGCCATGGCGTTGCAGTTCCTTGAGGTGCTGCGTGAGCATCTTCTGCGAGATTCCGTGCAGGCTGCGATGCAATGCGTTGAACCGCTTGGGCCCGCCCTGCAGCTCCCACAGGATCAACGGCTTCCACTTGCCGTCGACGACGGCCATCGCCGCATCGAGCCCGCAACTGTACTTGCCCAACGAAGCCACAGGTCACCTCCATTGGTTTCGTATTGGTAAGTACCGCACTAATAAGTGGGTACTTGTCGCAGAGTACGCGTGATCCGACGATGGTGGCATGCCAACGACACAGCACGTCACATTCCTCGGCGTCGGCGAGATGGGTTCTGCGCTGGCCCTTTCCGCGCTGACCGCCGGATACCGGGTCACGGTGTGGAACCGCAGCTCCGCCAAGACCGCGCCGCTCGTCGAGGCCGGCGCCCATGCCGCCGCGACCGTGACCGAGGCCCTCGACGCCGCAGAGATCACCGCCCCGCTCATCGTCTGCCTCTTCGACCACGCGTCCGTGCACGAAATCCTCGACCCGGTGGCGGGCAGGCTCGCAGGCCGTCGGCTTATCAACCTGACCACCACCTCACCCGACGGCGCGCGTGAACTGGGCCGCTGGGCCGCCGAACACGGCGCCGAGTACCTCGACGGCGGAATCATGGCGGTTCCGGACATGATCGGCACCGAAGCCTCCCGCGTGCTCTACAGCGGGGCCGCGCGGCTGTTCGAGGACCACCGCCCGCTGTTCGAAACCTGGGGCACGCCAGAGTATCTCGGCGAGGACGCCGGAATCGCCGCACTCTACGATCTGGCGTTGCTCGCGGCCATGTACGTCATGTTCGCCGGGTTCTTCCACGGCGCCGCGATGGTCACCGCGCAGGGCGTGCCCGCCAAGGAGTTCGCCGCCCGTGCCGTGGACTGGTTGCGCGCCATGGCCCCCGGGGTCACCGGTTACGCCGAGATCATCGACGGTGGCGACTATTCGGTACCCGGCCAGCAGAGCCTCGAGTTCTCCGACATCACCGACATCATCGACGCAACCCGCGCGCAGGGCATCAGCACCGAGCTCGTCGACGTCGTGCAGCGGCTGATCCACCGCCAGATCGACGCCGGCCACGGCAGCGACGGTTTCGCGCGAGTCATCGAGAGCATCAGGAGGCCGGCATGACCACCACGACCCCGACACCGGTGACGGTTCTCGGCCTCGGCCCCATGGGCCAGGCGCTGGCCGGTGCCCTGCTCGACGCCGGATATCCGGTGACCGTGTGGAACCGCACCGAGGCCAAGGCGCAGGCCCTGCGGGACCGCGGCGCACGGTGGGCACCGACACCGGCCGCCGCGGTCGCCGCGAGTGAGGTCACGCTCGTCAACGTCGTCGACCACGACGCGGTCGACGCGATCCTCGGCGCGGCGGGCGACGCGCTGTCCGACCGCACCGTCATCGGGCTGAGCTCCGACACCCCCGACCGCGCCAGGCGCACCGCCAAACTCGTCGGCAACCAGGGCCGCTACCTCGACGGCGCGATCATGACCCCGACCGACACCATCGGAAGTCAGGACGCCAGCATCCTGCTGTCCGGACCGCACGAGCTGTACGATGCGCACCGCCCGGTGCTCGACGCGCTGGGCCGCTCCAGCTGGGTCGGCGACGAGTACGGCCGGGCCGCGGCGTTCGACATGGCGCTGCTCGATCTGTTCTGGACCTCGGTCGGCGGATTCCAGCACGCGCTGATGGTGGCCAGCGCCAACGGAATCGAACCGGAGGAGCTGCTGCCGCACGCACACGGCATCGTCGCGATCCTGTCGCCGGTCTTCACCGACCTCGCCGAGCGCATCGAACGCGATCGGCACGACGACAGCTCCGCATCGGTGTCCTCGGTCGCGGCCTCGGTCCGGCACCTGATCGCGGCATCCAGAGACGCGGGAGTCGACGCAGGACTTCTCGACGCGTTCCGCGGCTACGTCGACGCGACCGTCGCCGCCGGGCACGGCGACGCCGAGATCAGCCGAATCGCGCAAGAGATGACCACCTTGACGCGGGAGTGAATATCCTGCCGCCATGGAGCCGAAACCGCCGAGCGCCGTCATCGAAACCGCGCACCGCGAACACCTCGCCGTTCTCCCGTTCGACGACCGCCGTGACTTCGACGACGCCGACCGCGGCTTCATCGGGGCCCTCGAACCGTGCGTGGTCACGGCGGCGGACGGACGTGTGGTGTGGGACAACGACTCCTACGACTTCCTGCGCGGCGAGCAGGCCCCGACGAGCGTGCATCCCAGCCTGTGGCGGCAGAGCCAGTTGTGCGCCAGGCAGGGTCTCTACGAGGTCGTCGAGGGGATCTACCAGGTCCGCGGACTCGACCTGTCCAACATCACGTTCGTCGAGGGCGACACCGGCGTCATCGTCATCGACCCGCTGATCTCGACCGAGACCGCGGCCGCCGCATTGGCGTTGTACCGCAAGCACCGCGGACATCGTGCCGTGAGCGCGGTTGTCTATACCCACAGCCACGTCGACCATTTCGGTGGCGTGCTGGGGGTGACCACCCAGGCCGAGGTCGACGCCGGCAAGGTCGTGGTGATCGCCCCCGAACACTTCACCACCCACGCCGTACAGGAGAACGTCTACGCGGGCACCGCGATGGCGCGCCGCGCGGCCTACATGTACGGCGCCGCGCTGGCCCGCGGGCCGGCCGGGCAGGTGGGCTGCGGGCTCGGGCAGGTGCCGTCCACCGGTGAGGTCGCGCTGATCGTGCCGACCCTCGACATCCGCGAAACCGGCGAGATCCACATGATCGACGGCGTCGAGATCGAGTTCCAGATGGCGCCCGGCACCGAGGCGCCGGCCGAGATGCACTTCTATTTCCCGCGATTCCGGGCGTTGTGCATGGCGGAGAACGCGACCCACAACCTGCACAACCTGTTGACCCTGCGCGGGGCCCTGGTGCGCGACCCGCACGGGTGGGCCGGGTACCTCACCGAGGCCATCGACAGCTTCGCCGACCGCACCGACGTGGTGTTCGCGTCTCATCACTGGCCGACGTGGGGACGCGACAACATCGTCGAATACCTTTCGCTGCAGCGGGATCTGTACGCCTACCTGCACGACCAGACGCTGCGCCTGATCAACCAGGGCCACACCGGGATCGAGATCGCCGAACAGTTCGAGCTGCCGCCCGCGCTGCGGTCCGCCTGGCACACCCACGGCTACTACGGCTCGGTGAGCCACAACGTCAAAGCGATCTACCAGCGCTACATGGGCTGGTTCGACGGAAACCCGGGCCGGCTGTGGCAGCATCCGCCCGAGGCCATCGGACCACGCTACGTCGAGGCCATGGGCGGCATCGACCGCGTCGTCGAACTGGCCCGTCGCGCCTTCGACAACGGTGACTACCGTTGGGCCGCAACGCTACTCGACCATGCCGTGTTCACCGACGAGAACCACCCCGGCGCGCGGGCGCTGTACGCCGAGGTACTCGAACAACTCGCCTACGGCGCGGAGAACGCGGTCTGGCGCAACTTCTTCCTCGGCGGCGCCACCGAACTGCGCATCGGTACCTTCGGCACCCCCACGGCGCCGTCCTCACCGACCCTGCTCGGTCAGCTCACACCGGAGCAGATCCTCGACGCGGTCGCCATCAACGTGAACGGTCCGCGCGCATGGGATCTCGACCTCGTCATCGACCTCACGTTCGCCGACACCGGAAAGACCCACCGGCTGACGCTGCGCAACGGTGTACTGGTGCACCGCGAGGCGGCCCCCGACCCGACCACCGCGCAGGTCACCGTCACCGTGGCCGACAAGATGCGACTGCTGGCATTCCTCGTCGGCGACACCGCGATGCCCGGGCTGCAGGTCACCGGTGACGCCGAGGTGCTGCCGTCGCTCCTGGGGGTGCTCGACCGGCCGGACCCCGACTTCGCCATCGTCACGCCCTAAGGCAGGCCGCCGTCGGCCCGCACGATCGAACCGGTGGTGAAACTCGAGGCGTCCGACATCAGGAACAGCGCCGCACCGATGATCTCGCGCGGGTCACCGGCCCGCCGCAGCGCCAGATGCGAGAACGGTTCGCCGGAGAGGTCCCACGCCTTGCTGACATCGGTGAGGAACGGCCCCGCCATCAGGGTGTTGACCCGCACCGCGGGGCCGTACGCCTTGGCCAGGCCCTCGGTGAGCACGTTGAGCCCGGCCTTGGCCGCCGCGTACGGCAGCATGTACTGGTCGGGCCGCAACGATCCCGACGAGCTGACGTTGATGATCGCGCCGCCGCCATCGGCGACCATGCGCTCGCCGATCAGCGCCGAGAGCCGGAACGGCCCTTTGAGATTCAGGTTGAACACCGCGTCGTAGAGCTTCTCGGTGACCGTGCTCAACGACTCGTACAGCGGTGACATGCCCGCGTTGTTCACCAGCACGTCGACCCTGCCGAACCGTTCGTAGGCGGCGTCGACGAGCCCGTCGAGCTCGTCCCAGTGACCCACGTGCACCTGATACGGGAAGGCCGTGCGGCCGGTCTCGGAGGCGATCTCCTCGGCGGTGACCACGCACGAATCGAGGTTGCGGCTGGCGATGATCACGTCGGCACCGCAGCGGGCGGCACCGAACGCCATCTCCCGTCCCAGACCGCGGCTGCCACCGGTGATCAGCACGACGCGATCCGTGAGGTCGAAAAGCTCGTCGGCGTAACCCATTACAGCTCCTGTCCGCAGCGCAGGTGACTCGATGGACGAAGACTGCCATATGGTGACACCGTGCAACTGCTTTTGATCCGACACGCTCTGCCGCCGCGCAGCGAACCCGGCCAGGGTTCGGACCCGGTGCTGTCGGAGGCCGGCATCGAGCAGGCCGGGCGGCTGCCCGACGCGTTGAAGCGGTTCCCGGTCACCCGTGTGGTGAGCAGCCCGCAGCGCCGCGCGGTGCAGACCGCAGAACCGCTCGCCGGTGCGCTCGGGCTCCCGGTCGAGGTCGACGAGCGGATCGCCGAGTACGACCGCGACATGACGCACTACGTGCCGATCGAGGAGATCGCCGAGGAGAACCCCGAGGAACTCGCGCGGCTGGCCGGCGGGCACCTGCCCAGCGGCGTGGACGAAGCCGAGTTTGCGGGCCGGATCAGCGCCGCGGTCGCCGACCTGGTGGCCACCGGGGACCACCGCGACACCGTGGCGGTGTTCAGCCACGGCGGCGTGATCAACGTGCTGCTGCACCGGATCCTCAGCACCGAGCGGTTGCTGTCGTTCCACATCGACTACGCCTCGGTCACCCGGGTGCTGGCATCGCGGTCGGGCAGACTGTCGGTGGCCTCGGTCAACGGCACCGAACATGTATGGGATCTCCTGCCGCGGAACGCGCGGTGGTAGACAGTTCTGCGTGACTTCGCTGGAAGGCCTCGACCTCGACGCCCTGGACCGACACCTGCGCGCCGAGGGGGTCGCCCGCTCGGGTGAACTGCGCGCCGAGCTGATCGCCGGGGGCCGATCGAACTTGACGTTCCTGGTTTTCGACGACGCCTCGAAGTGGGTGTTGCGGCGTCCGCCGCTGCACGGCCTCACCCCGTCGGCGCACGACATGGCGCGGGAGTACCGCGTCGTGGCGGCCTTGGCGGACACCCCGGTGCCGGTCGCGCGGGCGATCACGATGCGCAACGACGATTCGGTTCTCGGCGCGCCCTTCCAGATGGTCGAGCACGTCGACGGCCGCGTCGTCCGCACCGCCTCCGAGCTCGCCGCGCTGGGCGATCAGACCGCGATCGACAACTGCATCGACGCGCTGATCAAGGCGCTGGCCGAGCTGCACGCCGTCGACCCGAACGCCGTGGGTCTCGGTGACTTCGGCAAGCCCGACGGCTACCTGGAACGGCAGGTGCGCCGCTGGGGTTCGCAGTGGGAGCACGTGCGCCTGCCCGACGACGCGCGTGACGACGACGTGCGCCGCCTGCACACCGCGCTGGGCGAGGCGGTCCCGCCGCAGAGCGGCACGTCGATCGTGCACGGCGACTACCGCATCGACAACACCGTCCTCGATGCCGACGACGCCGCCGTGGTGCGCGCGGTGCTGGACTGGGAGATGTCCACGCTGGGCGACCCGCTCAGCGACGCGGCGCTGATGTGCGTGTACCGCGACCCGATGTTCGGCCACATCCACAACGATGCGGCGTGGTCGTCGGAGCTGGTGCCGCCGGCCGACGAACTGGCCGACCGGTACTCGACGGTGTCCGGTCGCGACCTCGCGCACTGGGACTTCTACATGGCTTTGGCCTACTTCAAGCTGGCCATCATCGCCGCGGGTATCGACTACCGCAGGCGCTCCGGCGCCGACGCGCCCGAACAGGTCGGCGAGGCCGTGGCGCCGCTGATCGCCGTGGGGCTCGCCGCACTGGGCTGAGCGGGCTGAGGGCTCAGCGGGCTCAGCCGCGCATCGCGGCCTTGAGATTCTTCTTGGCGGCGCGGCGTAGCTGGAAGATGCGGGCCGTGCCTGCCGCGACGGTGAGCAGGCCGCCCGCCACGGCCGCACCGAGGATCGCCACCCCCAGGGGCAGCGACCAGCGCCATCCGAGGAACGCGAACTCGGCTGACGTGGTGTTCTGGGCGATGAAGATCAGCAGCACGATCAGCACCAGGAAACCCAGGATGAGCGCGGTCCACAGGGCACCCGCACGTGTGAGCTTGGGTTCGGCCGACAGCTCCTTGGGTTTGCCCGGCTTCGGTGGCGTCGCGGGCGTACCGTGCGTCGGCTCCGGCTGATCGGGCGATGCGGGGAGGTCGCTGGTCATGTTGCCATCTTTGCTCGGAATGTCCACAAAGCAAACCACCGTGAGACAAACTGCGGCGGCATGTCGGGTCTGCGGTTAGGGTCGACGCAAGCTGTCCGTCAGGCTGCCCTCGTCGGAAGGACGTTCAATGCAGCATCGACCACTGGCAGTGCTCCTGTTCGTGCTGGCCCTGTTCGCGCCGATCGCGGCGGGCTGCGGTAGTTCGAATCCCCTGGGCGGCGGCGAGATCTCGGGTGACCTGAAATCGATCAGGGTCGGCTCGGCCGACTTCCCGGAATCGAAGATCATCGCCGAGATCTACGCCCAGGCGCTGGAGGCCAACGGCTTTGAGATCGGCAGGCAGTTCGGCATCGGCAGCCGCGAGACGTACATCCCCGCCGTGCAGGATCACTCGATCGACCTGATCCCCGAGTACACCGGCAACCTGCTGCAGTACTTCGATCCGCAGACGCCCGCGACGACACCGGACGCGGTGCTGCTCGGCCTGTTCAAGGCGCTGCCGGGGGATCTGTCGATCCTGTATCCCTCACCCGCCGAGGACAAGGACACCCTGGCCGTCACGGAACAGACCGCCCAGCGGTGGAACCTGAAGTCCATCGAGGATCTCGCGAGGCACTCGGCCGAGGTGAAGGTCGGCGGGCCGTCGGAGTTCCAGACCAGGCAGACCGGCCTGGTCGGGTTGAAGTCCAAGTACGGCCTGGACATCGCGCCTGCCAACTTCGTCGCGATCAGCGACGGCGGCGGACCCGCCACGGTGCAGGCGCTCAACAGCGGCGCGGTCACCGCGGCCAACATCTTCAGCACGTCGCCGGCCATCGAGCAGCACCGGCTCGTGGTGCTCGAGGACCCCAAGAACGTGTTCCTCGCGGCCAATGTGGTTCCGTTGGTGGCGTCGCAGAAGATGTCGAACGAACTCAAGACCGTGCTCGACGCGGTGAGCGCGAAACTGACCACCGAGGCGCTGATCGAACTCAACACCGCCGTCGAAGGCAACGCCGGGGTGGATCCCGACGAGGCGGCGGCCAAGTGGGTGGCCGACAACGGGTTCGACAAACCGATCACCGGATGAGCGGGGGCAGATGATCACCTTCACCGACGTCACCAAGCAGTACCCGGACGGCACGGTCGCGGTCGACAACCTCAACCTGCAAGTGCCACAGGGCACTCTGACGGCGTTCGTGGGGCCGTCCGGATGCGGTAAGACCACCTCGATGCGCATGGTCAACCGGATGATCGACCCGACCTCGGGCACGCTGACCGTCAACGGCGAGGACGTCAGCAAGGTCGACCCGGTGAAACTGCGCCTCGGCATCGGTTACGTGATCCAGAGCGCCGGGCTCATGCCGCACCTGCGGGTCGTCGACAACGTCGCGACCGTACCGGTGCTGCGCGGCGAATCGCGGCGCAGCGCGCGCAAGGCCGCGATCGGTGTGATGGAACGCGTCGGGTTGGATCCCAAATTGGCCGACCGCTATCCGGCGCAACTGTCCGGCGGTCAGCAGCAGCGCGTCGGGGTGGCCCGCGCCCTGGCCGCCGACCCGCCGATCCTGCTCATGGACGAACCGTTCTCCGCCGTCGATCCGGTGGTGCGCGAGGATCTGCAGGCCGAGATCGTGCGTCTGCAAGGCGAATTGCGCAAGACCGTCATCTTCGTCACCCATGACATCGACGAGGCGATCAAGCTCGGCGACAAGGTCGCGGTGTTCGGTCGCGGCGGGGTGCTGCAGCAGTACGACGCCCCTGCACGGTTGTTGTCCAACCCGGCCAACGAATTCGTCGCCGGGTTCGTCGGCGCCGACCGCGGCTACCGCGGGCTGCAGTTCTTCCACGCCACGGGGATACCGCTGCACGAGATCCGCCACGTCGCCGAACCCCTCATCGACTCGCTGGAACTCCGACCCGGCGACTGGGTGCTGGTCACCAAACCCGACGGTTCGCCGTACGCGTGGATCAACGCCGAGGGCGTGGAGGTGCACCGCAGCGGAAAATCGTTGTACGACAGCACGATTGCTGGTGGATCGCTGTTCCGTCCGGACGGAACGCTGCGGCATGCGCTCGACGCCGCGTTGTCGTCGCCGTCGGGTCTGGGTGTCGCGGTCGACGCCGACGGTCGGGTGATCGGCGGTGTACGCGCCGACGACGTCCTGGCCGCCCTCGCCGAACAACGACAGATCCCCGAACTCTGATGCAGTACCTGCTCGACCACCTCGACGACCTGTGGGATCTGACGATCATTCATCTGCGGTTGTCACTGGTGCCGGTCGTGCTGGGGCTGCTGATCGCGGTGCCCCTCGGTGCGGTGGTGCAACGCACCACCACGGTGCGCCGGCTCACGACCGTCGCCGCGAGCATCATCTTCACCATCCCCTCGCTGGCGTTGTTCGTAGTGCTGCCGCTGATCATCCCGACCCGGATCCTCGACGAGGCCAATGTCATCGTCGCACTCACCCTCTACACCACCGCGCTGCTGGTACGCGCGGTGCCGGAGGCGCTGGACGCGGTGCCCGAGCACGTGCGCGACGCGGCGACCGCGGTCGGTTACCGGCCGCTGACCCGCATGCTGAAAGTTGAACTGCCGCTCTCGATTCCGGTGCTGGTGGCGAGCCTGCGCGTCGTCGCGGTCACCAACATCTCGATGGTCTCGGTGGGATCGGTGATCGGCATCGGCGGTCTCGGCACCTGGTTCACCGAGGGCTACCAGTCCAACAAGAGCAGCCAGATCATCGCGGGCATCATCGCGATCTTCGTGCTCGCGATCATCGTCGACACCCTGATCATGTTGTCGGGCAAGCTCATCGCGCCCTGGAACCGCGCGGAGGCCACCGCATGAACTTCCTGCAGCAGGCGCTGGCGTTCATCTTCAACGCCGAGAACTGGGCCGGTCCGTCCGGGCTGGGCATGCGCATCCTCGAACACCTGCAGTACACCGTCGTCGCGGTGCTGTTCTCGGCGCTCGTCGCGGTGCCGATCGGGATGGTGATCGGGCACACCGGCCGCGGGACCTTCCTGGTGGTCACCGGCGTCAACGCGCTGCGGGCCCTGCCCACCCTCGGTGTGCTGCTGCTCGGTGTGCTGTTGTGGGGACTGGGCCTGGTTCCGCCCACGGTCGCGTTGATGCTGCTGGGCATCCCGCCCCTGCTCGCGGGAACCTACGCCGGCATCGCCAACGTCGAACGCGCCGTGGTCGACGCGGCACGGTCGATGGGCATGACCGAGCGCCGCATCCTGCTGCGCGTCGAGGTGCCCAACGCGCTGCCGCTGATCCTCGGCGGGCTGCGCACGTCGACCCTGCAGATCGTCGCGACCGCGACGGTCGCGGCCTACGCCAGCCTCGGCGGGCTGGGCCGTTACCTGATCGACGGCATCAAGATCCGCGAGTTCCACATCGCGCTCGTCGGCGCGCTCATGGTGACGGCGCTGGCGCTGATCCTCGACGCCGCGCTGGCGTTCGCGGTGTGGCTGTCGGTTCCCGGCACGGGCCGGCTGCGCGGTCGGTTGTCCGGGCAGACACCGATGCCGCAGCCGTTCCTCAGCGATGAGGTCGCTCTCGAATCGCGGGGTTCGAAAGCTTCGGCAGGGAGTTCCGGAGTCGGCTACGAACGGCATGCGCCGTCGCATACGGTAGAAGGGTGAGTGACAAGTCGCGTTCCAGCGAGCAAACCGTCGACGAGGCCTGGCCGGCAGTGTTGACCTGGCGGGCGCACGACGAGCCCAGAATGGAATCAGTTCGCGTACAGCTCCAGGGCAACCGGATCAAGGCCTATGGCCGGATCGTGGCGGCCGCAACGGCCTCGCATCCGGCGTTCTCGGCGTCATATGACCTGGTCACCGACGAATCCGGGGCCACCAAACGTCTCTCGCTCACCGTCACCCTCGCCGAGCGGGAACGCCAGCTCTCGATCGCGCGCGACGAGGAGAGCCAGTGGCTGGTGCAGGACCACTCCCAGACCAAGAAATCCGACTTCGGCGGCGCGCTCGATGTCGACGTGATCTTCAGCCCGTTCTTCAACGCCCTGCCGATCCGCCGCGTCGGCCTGCACCACCGCAACGACTCGGTGACCTTGCCGGTCGCCTACGTGCGGCTGCCCGACCTGACCGTCGAGGCCGTCAACATCAGCTACAGCAGCGGAGCCGACGGCATCAAGCTGGTCTCGCCGGTGGCGGAAACCACGATCACCGTCGACGCCGACGGTTTCATCCTGGACTACCCAGGACTGGCAGAGCGGATCTGATCACCCCGCCGGCCCGCCCGGCGGCTGCCAGCTCTTCGCGCCAGTTCTCGTCGCCGACCACGGTCGCGATGATGTCCGGGCGGGCGAAGCTGTCGTAACGCATCCGCGCCGCGTGTCCCGACTCGACGAGCTCGGCCACCGTGCCGGTGCCTGCCAGCGCATCCCTGGCCCTGGTCAGCATCTCGATGCCGCGCTCCAGTGTCGGCAGCAGCTGCTCGGCGTTGGCCTCGCACATCGCCCGCACCAGGTCGGGCGCCGAGGCCGCGACCCGCGTGCCGTCGCGGAAGGACCCCGCGGCCAGCGCATAAGCCAGCGGCACCTCGCCGGCGATCTCGGCCATCGTCTCGGCGAACAGGTGCGGCAGGTGCGAGATGGCCGCGGCGGCCGCATCGTGCTCGTCGGAGCGCGCGGGCACCACGACGGCGTGGCAGTCCAGCGCCAGGTGCGCCACCTGCGTCCACACCTGCGCGTCGACGTGGTCGTCGACCGACACCACCCAGGGCGCGCCGGCGAACAGGTTGACGCTGCCCGCGGCCCAGCCCGAATGCGCCGTGCCGGCCATCGGGTGGCCGCCGACGAACTTGTCGAGCAGTTTGTACTTCTTCACCTCGCGCAGCACGGCGCCCTTGACGCTGGTGACATCGGTCAGCGGACAGTTCGCTGCCGCGTCGCGGATGTGGCCGAGCATGATCCCCAGCGCGGGCATCGGCACCGCCAGCACGATCAACGCTTCACACGCGGCGGCCCTGGCCAGCGCCTTGTCCAGATGCTCGGTGGCGTCGAACCCGTCGAACTTCGCCGCCTGCACGGCCTCCACCGAGCGGTTGTAACCAAACACCTCCCGGCCCGCCGCGGCGGCGGCGCGCATCACCGAGCCACCGATCAAACCGAGACCCAGCACGCAGACGGGGGTAGTTGTCACCACTCAAGGTTGGCACACCGGCCAAACCGGGCCGCTGGGAGATCCCTGGTCAAAATCGCTGGTCGGCGACTACCGTAGGCGCTCATGGGAGCACAGCGAGCGCCGGCAGACCTGCCCGACGGTTTCGGCGTGGCCGTTGTCCGCGAGGACGGCAAGTGGCGATGCGCGCCCATGCGCAGGGGCGCGCTGAACAGCCTGAGCGTGGCCGAGACCGAACTGCGTGAGATCCGCAGTGCGGGTGCGGTGTTCGGCCTACTCGACATCGACGACGAGTTCTTCGTGATCGTGCGTCCGGCGCCGGCAGGCACCAGGCTGCTGCTGTCGGACGCCACCGCGGCGCTGGACTACGACATCGCCGCCGAGGCGTTGGAGAAACTCGACGCCGACATCGAGGCCGACGATCTCGACGACGCCGAGCCCTTCGAGGAAGGTGATCTCGGCCTGCTGTCGGATCTCGGGCTGCCCGATGCGGTGCTCAGCGTCATCCTCGATGAGACGGACCTGTACGCCGACGAGCAGATCGGTCGGATCGCCCGCGAGATGGGGTTCGCCGAGGAACTGTCGGCAGTGCTGGACCGCCTCAATCGGTGACGCCCGAGGATCAGATCCGCGCTGCGTTGCAGGCCGCGCGGACCGCCGGGCCGCGGGATGTGCCCATCGGGGCCGTGGTGTACGCGGCCGACGGCACCGAACTGGCGCGGGCGGTCAACGTCCGTGAAGCCACCGGCGACCCGGCCGGGCATGCCGAGATCGTCGCGATGCGTGCGGCGGCCGAGGTGCTCGGCGACGGCTGGCGCCTGGAGGGCACCACGCTCGCGGTGACCGTGGAACCGTGCACGATGTGCGCCGGGGCGCTGGTGCTGGCGCGGGTGTCGCGCCTGGTGTTCGGGGCGTGGGAACCCAAGACGGGGGCCGTCGGCTCATTGTGGGACGTCGTGCGGGATCGCAGGCTCAACCACCGGCCCGAGGTGATCGGCGGCGTGCTCGCCGACGAGTGCGCCGCGCTGCTGGAGGAGTTCTTCGCCCGCCAGCGGTGAATGCTCCGACGTCGATCACCGCGATCAGCAGCGCGATTATGGGCTGCGGCGCTCTCCCGGTAAGCTACTGCGCGGTGGCGTGTCCGAGCGGCCTAAGGAGCACGCCTCGAAAGCGTGTGTGGGGTAACCCCCCACCGAGGGTTCAAATCCCTCCGCCACCGCCATGAAGCCCCTTATCTGCGAGCAGGTGAGGGGCTTAACTTTCTGATCGGAGTTCGGTCACGGCCCGTCTGGCCAAGGTATCCGCCAGTTCTGTGTCTGAGCAGGCGACATGGAACTTGATCGTGGCGCGGTCGCGGCGCCACGGCCGACTAGAATTCCCGCGCAGGCGCCCGGGTCGACCCTCGCAGGGTCGGATCCACCCAGTGAGGTAGTGGATGGACTGGAATCAACCAACCTCTTCTGCTTTAGGAAGCACTCTGTGCAAACTCGACTGGCCGGGTGTCGCGTGCCATCGCCGGCCTGGTGACATCCCCACTGATTGCAGACAAGACGACACCGTGGGGACGTTGCGCTACGTAATCCATAAACATTCCCACGGTCGCGGTGGCACCAGGCCGCTCTCCCGGAGAAGTTAGATCATCGCCACCCTCAGGTATTGCGCAGCTGGTGTCGATCACTGACGCCGCGCGGACTCCGGATTCAAACCACACGAAGAGGTTCGCGTAGCCGCCAACGGCCCGTAGTCGTCCGAGCAGGACGGAAAGCGGCTCATGTTCAAGTGCGACGACGACCGGGCATCCACCGTCGTCACTAGTAACAGGAAGCTCAAGATCGGCAAGGTTGCCGCAGGCAAGTTGCCAGTTGACCTCTCGTCGGAAGTCGTCAAGTTGCATTGCGCTCACCTTTCGATCCCCCTTTGAATAATACGGATACGTTCCTCGATAACTGTCTCAACTTGCTTGAAGGCGCGTTGCACGTCGGCAACGTCGTCGAGCCTGTG
The DNA here is from genome assembly GCF_001187505.1 of Mycolicibacterium goodii. The sequence continues at coordinate 819,545 of NZ_CP012150.1, read as the reverse complement.
GATCGGTCGAGAATCGCTGCCATTGAGTGGATGGTGATGGCAGTACCCGTGGCAACAGTCGATGTGTTCGACGGTGATCCAACCGTCCGGCCCTAGCACTTGGAGATCTAAAAAGAAATCCACCAGCCGGCCCTCGTAGCGCCATATATGGGTCTGGACCCTCACGCTATAACCATCGTCGACCGGCATCTCCCATTGCTTGGTCATACAGTTCTGGCGAGGGGGAGGCTTGTAGTGGCCGCGGTCGGACCCTAGCGTCTCTTCGAGTTGTTTTCGAGCCCGCCGAACCTCTTTCTGATCCTTTTGACTGCGGCGAGTCACGTTGCTAGGGCATCGAGAGGCCGCGCCGTCTCGCGTTCACCGCTGCGGCAACCCTGTGCGATCGTTGTGCCGTTTCTCATGCATCTGGCCTCCTTGTGGTCACATTTTGAACACAGTTGCCTGATCGCATTGAATCACAGCGATGTGTTTCACACCATCGAATAAGCGAAGCTCTCGGCTGCACGGGTTTGCGCAAATTGCGGCCGCTCATTCGGTAGCGAGCACGTTGTCGCCGAGCCGCCACACAAGGTCGCGTCCTGCCGCGAGTTCTCACGCATGGCGCATCCGCGGCCACGGCGCGAACGGGTTCTTCACGTTCCGCAGGACCGGTTCCAGCGCGGGGTCGTGCCGCAGCAGCACCGAGGTCATGGTGTTGTCGGCGATCCAGGCCATGCCCTCGGGCGTGTAGACCTGCGGGGTGAAGTCGACGGTGTAGAACCGGTCGCTCTTGAGCCGGCGCGTGGCCATCAGCACGAAGATGCGGAACGCGGTGTCGCTGAACCCGAAACCCGGCGGAAGTTTCTCCCCGAACATGCCGACCGTGGTGTCGACCTTCTCGATGTCGCCGCCGTAGATCTCGCGCATCTTCTCCGCGGTCGCCCGGTCACCGCCGCTGATCTCCTCGAACGACGTCGCCGGCTTGAGGCGCAGTTGGCGACGGAACTCGTTGTAGCGCGGCACACCTCGTTCCCGCGAGCGCAGGATGTCGACCGCGATCAGGTCGATCAGGTGCTTCTCGGAGTGGAACTGGCGCATGAACTTCGGGCTGTTGTGCAGCGTGACCGCGCCCGGATGCGCAATGCCCAGCGAGTACAGGCAGTTGGTCATGCCGAGCCGCTTGAGCACGCCGCGGGAGTTCGCCACACCATGCAGATCGCCGAACGACAATCCTTGTGGCGCACTGTCTCCCGTGATCGGTTCGAAGGTGTAGTCGTCGGGGATCAACGGATGCATGCGGTACACCGTGACGAAGTCCTCGGTGATCGAGTAGGCCGCCGAGTGGTGGTCGGTTTGCGATCCCGGGATGCCGCTGACCAGATCGCTCGCGCCGATCCGTCCGACCAACTGCCCGACCTTCTCACCGGCCAGGCCGAACCAGTTGGCCCGCATCCCGATGTGCAGGGTCGGGTGGTCGAGGATCGCCGGTGTCCACTCGACGGTGTGGATCTTGGCGAGCAGGGCCGCGTTGATCAGGCGGGCCTTGTTGAAGATCTGATCGCCCGTCCACTCGGGGTAGGCGGCGCGCAGCCGGTCACAGATCGCGTTGTGCTCCCGCATGAAGATCGTGCCCATCAGCTCGAAGCCCACCCACCAGCCGTCGGCTCCGCCGGAAGACTGGATGACCGCGGGCGCCACGTCGATGAACCCGTCCTGGTCGATGCGGACCTTGCCGTCGTTGCACTCGGCGGGGGTGCGGATGTGCTGTTGGAACTCGACGCTGCTGCCGTAGATCTGCGATGCGTCCCACCAGTGGGTCTCGCGGTTGACGAACGACGGGCGGCCCGGGGGCGACTGCGGGTCGACGGGCGTGGCCGGCACGTCGATGGTCTCGCCGTCCCAGTCGTCGCCCTCGGGCACCGGGATCTTGAGCATGCGGTTGTCGTCGGTGCCGTGGCTGAACCAGTCGTGGGTCTCGAACTGCAGCCAGGCCGCGGCCAGGATGTTGAGCGTCTCGGCCGGCCGGAACTCGTCGCGCAGCAGCAACTCGGTGCTGACCAGCCGGGGGTTGGGGTCCATCAACCCCGGCGGGGGCTCGGGCCGGCCCAGCGCCGGCGCAACGTTGCGCCCGAACCGCGTGTTCGCCATGCCCATCGACGGTTCGGCCAGGTCGTTGTACGAGCCGTCGGCGGTGCGGTTCGTCAGGTACTCGGCCGGGTAGTGGGCGGGCGCCGCCGGCGGATCGCCCTCGTAGGTGTCGTAGAGGTTGTGTTCGCGCAGCGCATCGCGGATCCCGACGAGCACGCCGATGCCGAGCCACGGTGGCAGCTTGTCCCAGCCGATGCGTCGGTCGACGACCTCACTGGCTTTGATGAACGATCGCATGAGCAGTGCGCGCACGGCGGCCTCCTTTCGCGTGATGGCTCGATCGTGGCAATTTCGGGTGCGGGACAAACGAGTAGTCGCCTACTCGTTTTCCGGCGCGCCGCAGTGGCTATCAGCGTTGAATGAACCGGATGCAGCTCATGTCGCCGACCGATTCCATGTTTCTGATCGCCGAGTCGCGTGAGCACCCGATGCATGTGGGCGGCCTTGCGTTGTACGACCCGCCGCAGGGCGCCGGGCCGATGTTCGTGCGGGAGTTGTACGAGGCGATGACCGCGCACACCGACTTCGAGCCGGTGTTCCGCAAGCATCCGGCGACCCTGCTCGGCGGCATCGCCAACGTCGGGTGGGCGGTCGACAACGACATCGACCTGGACTACCACCTGCGGCGCTCGGCTTTGCCGGCACCGGGACGCCCCCGTGAGCTTCTCGAGCTGACCTCCCGCGTGCACGGCACGCTGCTCGACCGGCACCGCCCGCTGTGGGAGGCCTACCTCATCGAGGGCATGGCCGACGGGCGCTTCGCGGTGTACACCAAGGTCCACCACTCGCTGATCGACGGGGTCTCGGCGATGAAGCTGGTCGAACGCACGCTGTCCGAGGACCCGGACGACACCACGGTGCGGGTGCCGTGGAATCTGCCGCGGCGCGAATCGTCGCGCGGAGAGGGCTCGTCGTCGTTGGTGCGCACCGCGACCGGTGCCGCGGCGTCGCTCGCCGCGCTGGCGCCGTCGACGCTGCGGCTGGCGCGCGCGGCGCTGGTCGAACAGCAGCTCACGTTGCCGTTCGGTGCGCCCAAGACGATGCTCAACGTCAAGATCGGCGGGGCGCGCCGCGTCGCGGCGCAGTCGTGGCCCTTGGAGCGGTTGCACCGCATCAAGGCGGTCACCGGCGCCACGATCAACGACATCGTGCTCGCGATGTGCGCGGGCGCGCTGCGGGCGTATCTGCTGGAACAGGATGCGCTGCCGGACCGGCCGCTGATCGCGATGGTGCCGGTGAGCCTGCGCCGCGAGCACGAGTCCGACGCGGGCGGCAACATGGTCGGCTCGATCCTGTGCAGCCTGGGCACCGACGTCGAGGATCCGGCCGACCGGCTCACGGTGATCCGCCGCTCGATGGCCGACAACAAGAAGGTGTTCGCCGAACTGCCCCGGCTGCAGGCGCTCGCGTTGTCGGCGCTGTTGATCGCGCCGCTCGGGCTCACCACGGCGTTCCCGGGTTTCGTCGACGCGACGGCGCCACCGTTCAACCTCGTCATCTCGAATGTGCCGGGCCCGAAGAAGCCGTTGTACTGGCGCGGGGCGCGCCTGGCCGGCAACTACCCGCTGTCGATCGCGCTGGACGGGCAGGCGCTCAACATGACCGTGGTGAGCAACGCCCACAACCTGGACTTCGGATTGGTCGGATGCCGCCGCAGCGTGCCGCATCTGCAGCGGCTGCTGGGCCACCTGGAGGACTCGCTGAAAGACCTCGAGACGGCCTCGGGCGCCTGACACCAGTTTTGGGTAGACCAAATAGGAAAGGTCACGCAAAATGGTCGCCGTGATGCAAAGCGGTGATCCGGGCCAGTCGCCGGACCTCGGCCGGATGCGGATCCTGGACGCGAAACCGGTGAACCTCGACGGCTTCAGCGTCCCGGACCCCGAACTGGGACTCGCGGCGATGAGCAGCCCCCACGATCCGAGCCCCTCGCTGGTGATCCGCGACGGGCGCGTGGTCGAGATGGACGGCAAGGCCGCCGACGACTTCGACGTCATCGACGAGTTCATCGCGCGCTACGGCCTCGATCTCGACGTGGCACCGCAGGCCATGGCGATGACCGACGTCGAGCTGGCGCGCATGGCCGTCGACATCAACGTGCCGCGCGCTGAGGTGGTGCGCCTCATCGCCGGCACCACACCCGCCAAGCTGGCCAATGCGATCGCGGTGCTCACGCCCGTGGAGATGCAGGCCGCGATGGCCAAGATGCGGGCCCGCCGCACCCCGAGCAACCAGGCGCACGTCACCAACCAACTCGACGACCCGTTGTTGATCGCCGCCGACGCGGCCAGCGCGGTGGCCTACGGGTTCCGCGAGGTCGAGACGACGGTGCCGGTGCTGGCCGACGCCCCGTCGAATGCCGTTGCGCTGCTGATCGGTTCGCAGGTCGGGGTGCCCGGCGCGATGGCGCAGTGCTCCATCGAGGAGGCCCTCGAACTGCGTCTGGGCCTGCGCGGCCTCACCAGCTACGCCGAGACCATCTCGATCTACGGCACCGAGCAGGTGTTCGTCGACGGCGACGACACCCCGTTCTCCAAGGCCATCCTCACCTCGGCGTACGCGTCGCGGGGACTCAAGATGCGGGTCACCAGCGGCGGCGGCGCCGAGGTGCTCATGGGTGCGGCCGAGAAGTGCTCGATCCTCTACCTCGAATCCCGTTGCGTCTCACTGGCAAGGGCGCTGGGATCGCAGGGCGTGCAGAACGGCGGCATCGACGGTGTCGGCGTGGTGGCCTCGGTGCCCGACGGCATGAAGGAACTGCTCGCCGAGAACCTCATGGTGATGATGCGCGACCTGGAATCGTGCGCAGGCAACGACAATCTGATCTCGGAGTCCGACATCCGCCGCAGCGCCCACACCCTGCCGGTGCTGCTGGCCGGTGCCGACTTCATCTTCTCCGGGTTCGGCTCGATCCCGCGCTACGACAACGCGTTCGCGCTGTCCAACTTCAACTCCGACGACATGGACGACTTCCTGGTGCTGCAGCGCGACTGGGGTGCCGACGGCGGCCTGCGCACCGTTCCCGCCGAGCAACTCGCCGCGGTGCGCCGCCGTGCCGCTCGTGCGGTGCAGGCCGTCTACCGTGACCTGGGGCTCGCCGACTTCGACGACGAGCACGTCGAGAATGTGGTGGCCGCCAACGGTTCCCGTGACCTGCCTCCGGGAGACCCCACAGCGGTCCTGGAAGCCGCCAACGCCATCGAGGCCAAACAACTCACCGTGTTCGACGTGGTCGCCGCGCTCCACCGCACCGGTTTCGACGACGAGGCCGCCGCCATCATGCGGTTGACGGCCGAGCGGATGCGCGGTGACCAGTTGCAGACCTCGGCGATCTTCGACGAGCAGTTCCGGGTGCTCTCGAAGATCACCGACCCCAACGACTATTCCGGTCCGGGCACCGGATACACGCTCAGCGACACGCGTCGCGCCGAGATCGACAACATCCGCCAGCAGCGCAGCGCATCCGAACTCACCGCCGATCAGGCCGAGCACGCCGGGCACATCACGGTCACCGAGGTCGAACCGGCACGGCAGGGCAGCGATCCGCGGGAGGTGTGCATCGGCCTGTCGCCCGCGCTCGGCCGCAGCGTGTGGTTGTCGCTGTGCGGTCTGCCGATCGGCGAGGTGATCCGCCAGATCTCGGCCGGTCTGGAGGAGGAGGGCTGTGTGCCGCGCTTCGTGCGGGTGCGGTCCACCATCGACGTCGGCCTGATCGGGCTGACCGCGGCCAAGCTGTCCGGATCCGGTATCGGAATCGGTCTGCAGGGCAAGGGGACTGCGCTGATCCACCGTCGTGATCTCGCGCCGCTGGCCAACCTCGAGCTGTTCAGCGTCGCGCCGCTGCTAACCGCGCGCAACTACCGCGAACTGGGCCGCAACGCCGCCCGCCACGCCAAGGGCATGGCCCCGGTGCCGATCCTCACCGGCGGCACCGATGAGTCGATCTCGGCGCGTTACCACGCCCGCGCGGTCGCGCTGGTGGCGCTGGAACGCGAGGCGAGCGAACCCGGTCAGGCGTCGGTCACGGTGGAGGTGCGTAAACATGGCCGATGACTACACCGAGAAGTACACCGTGGCGGCCGCCGTCGACGGCAAGCTCGACCTGTCGGATCTGCGGATGGATCCTGCGGTGCTCGCGCATCAGGCGGTGATCGCCGAGGAGAACGGCAACCCGCAACTCGCCGAGAACTTCCTGCGCGCAGCCGAACTCGCGACCATCGACGACGAGGACGTGATGCGGTTGTACGAGGCGCTGCGCCCGTACCGGTCGAGCGCCGAGGACCTCGACGCGTTGCAGGCGACGCTGGAATCGCGGGGGGCGTCGCGCTGCGCCGAACTCGTGCGTCAGGCCGCCGAGGCCTATGCGCGGCGGGGCCTGCTGCGGTGAGCACCGCCGGCCTGATCGCCGGTATCGACGTCGGCAACCACACCACCGAGATCGTGCTGGCCCGCGTGCAGAACGCGACCGTGCACCCCGTCGGGCACGGGCAGGCACCGACCCGGGGCCGCAAGGGATCCCGCGAATCGCTGGAGGGCGCCGCGGCGCTGCTGCGCCGCCTCGAGGTCGACCTGCAGGTGCGCGCCGACGCCCTCGTGCTCTCGGCGATCCGCCCCGTCGACACCGCGACCGCGCCGCTCGCCCCCGCGACCGCACCGCACGCACCGGTGCGCAGCCTGCGCCGGCCCGACGCCAGCACGCCGGCCGGCAGCGGCTACGCCGTCGGGCGGCACGTACCGCTCACCCAACTGCCGCACCACCACTCACCGGGCGCGATCATCGTCTCGGTGGACGCAGACACCGACTTCGAGGACGCCGCGGCGGCCATCACCGACGCGGTGGCCAACGGCGCCGACGTCGTCGGGGTGCTGGCCGCCCAGGACGACGCCGTGCTGATCCGCAACCGCATCCCGATCGACGTCCCGGTGGTCGACGAGGTGGACCTGGACGGGTTGGCGACCGATGTGCTGGTGGCTCTCGAGGTGGTCGCCGAGGGACGCGCCTACCGCGCCCTGGCCGATCCGATCGCGGTGTGCGCCGCACTCGAACTCGGCCACGAGAACCTCCGCGACATCGCCGAATTCACCAGGGAACTGGCCGATTCCCCGGCCATCGCGCTCACCCCACGCACCGGGCCACCCGCACCGCCCGCGGCCGACGACGACTACGTCGAGTTCGGCCGCGACGGCGAGCCCGTGCGGTACCCACCCGCGCAGGCCCATACGATCCTGCGGCGCGAACCACCGGGCAACGTGGTACGGATCCGGCTGCGGTCCGTGCCGACCGCCGACCACGAGATGGCCGTCGACGACGCGTTTTTCACCGACCTGTCGGCCCTCGACAACGGCGCGTGGCTGCGCCGCGGCGTGGCCGACGCCAGCGGCACCGTGGTGGCGCTGCTGGCCGCCGATCACGTCGAGGACGCCGCGGCGACCCTGAGCGAACTCACCCGGCGCCCGGCATGCACCCTCGCCTCCGAACCCGAGGCCGCCGCCCGCGGCGCACGCACCACGCCCGGTCTGCCGCCCGATTCGGTGGTGTGCGACATCGGCGGCGGCACAATCGATCTGGTCGGTGCGGAGCGCACGGTGACCGCGGCCGGCGCGGGCGAGACCATCACGGTGGCGGTCGCGAAGATGCTCGGCATCCCCAGGGCCCTGGCCGAACGGGTCAAGCGCACCCCGGCCATCCGGGTCGAGGGGCCCCACGTCGCACACGAGGAGGACGGGCGGCGGCTGTTCCTCGACGCGCCGGCCCCGGCCGAGGCCATCGGCCGGTTGTGCACCAGGGGCACCGCGGGTCTGGTGCCGTTCTCCAGCCGGTTGGCGGCCGAGGAATGGCGCAGCCTGCGGCTGGCCATCAAGCAGGAGACCGTGGCGGCCAACATCGCCCGCTGCATGAAAGCGTTCGAGAAACCGCCTGCCGCACTGCTGCTGGCCGGCGGCGGCGCGCTCGACGACGAACTGCTGCGCACCGTCGGGGAGTCGCTGCGCACCGTCGGTGTTGTGGTGGGGCGGGCCAACATCGACGGCGTGCACGGCCCGCGATTCGCGGTCGCCTCAGGTCTGGTGCACCTGTATGCCGAATCAGCCGGCGAGCGCGGGGCGCAGGAAGTCTCCTGAGATGGCGACGGCCGGGGCCGAGGAGTCCCCGCCGACCACCAGCGTCGCGAACGCGATGTCACCGGCGATACCGGCGAACCAGCCGTGCGAATGCGTGTTGTCGCCGAACTCCGCGGTGCCGGTCTTGCCGCCCAGGTCGGGTATGTCGCTCAACGCGGTGGCGGTGCCCTCGGTGACGGTTCCGCGCATCATCGCGCGCAACGCGTCGGTGATGTCGGGCGGCAACGGCACCGACGCGGTGTCGGCCGTGCTCTTCTCACCGTCGACCAAGGTCGGCAGGATCGTCGATCCGTGCGCGAGGCTGGCCTCGGCGACCGCGAGACCGAACGGGCTGACCGTGACGGTGCCCTGGCCGATGCCGTTCTCGACGCGCTGGGCGGCGGTGTCGGCGCTGGGCACCCGGCCGGTCACGGTCGTCAGGCCCGGCACCACGTAGTCGACACCGATGCCGAAATCCTTCGCCATGTCGGTCAACGCATTCGGGGACAGCTTGTCGGCGAGGGCCGCCATGCTGGTGTTGCAGGAATGGGAGAACGCCGACGACAGCGGGACGGTGCCCAGGTCGAAGTTGTCGTCGTTGGGGATGGTGCGGTTCTCGATGGTGAGCTGGCCCGGGCAGGCCACCGGCGTGTCCGGGGTGGCCAGACCCGCGTCCAGGGCGGCAGCGGTGGTGATGGTCTTGAACGTCGACCCGGGCGGGTACAGGCCCGAAAACGCGATCGCGCCTTGCGGATCGGCGGCGGCGTTCTGCGCGGCGGCGAGGATGCCGCCGGTCGACCCGGAGATCGCGACCACCACGGCAGGCCGCGTCTCCTTGGCGACGGCCTGCTGGGCCAGCAGCTGCATCCGCAGATCCAGGCTGGTGCGTACCGGTTCGGTGTTCTTCGGCGGGGTCGACGTGAGCCGTTGGGCGGCCGCGCCGTCCGAGTCCACCAGATACACCGACCATCCCGCGTTCGCGGTGATGCGCTGGTGCCACAGGTCGCCGAGCCCGCTGATCGCCGGCGAGGACAGCTGCCGGTCCGCGGTGAGCAACTCGCCCTGTTCGCGCACCGTCACGCCGGGGATCTGCGCGAGCTGGTCGCGCACCTGTCCCAGATCGTCCTCGCGCAGCTTCATCACCGTCACCCGGTCATCGGTGGTCGAATCGAGTTGTGCGGTCACCGATTCGGCGGTCGTGGTGGGGTCGAAGGGGGCGAGCAGCGCGGCGAGCGGTGCGGCCGATTCCGGATGCGCGCGCTCCAACGTGACGACGCCGACGGTCTGCCACGTCGTCAACGGCTGGCCGGTGCGGTCGAGCACCGGGGTCTGCAGCTCGCTGTCCTCGCTGTACTGGAACTTCAGATCCGGAGTGAGGTCGCGGTGCAACACGGCGGGGGACCAGGTGATCAACCAGTCGTCGCCGGACTTCGCCGCCCCGGCCGTGGTGTCGTAGCTGAAGTCACGGCCCTCACCCCACGACCAGGTGTACTTCAGCGTCGCGCCCGCGTCGTCGCCGTCCTCGGGTTCGGCGGCCACCGCGACGTTCGCGGCGTCGCCCATGCCGGCGAACATCGCGGTGATCGCCGCCTCGGCGGCCGCCGGATCACTGGTCTGAGCGGCCGCGGCGGCCGCGTCCTTGCGGCCCACGGCGTCGGCGAACGCCGCGAACCGGTCCGCCGGATCCGGGGACGACGAACAGCCGACCACCGATATGAACAGTCCGAACACCAGGAGCCACGCCAGAGCGGGACGCATTTGCATGACTCCAGCCTTACATCAAGGTCCGCACCTTCTCCGCGAGGGCCACGCCCAGGTCGCGATTGTTGGCCTCGGTGAAGTGGATACCGTCGACGCCGTCGGTGCTGATCACCGAGCCCGCGTCGAAGAACGGCACCTTCAAAAACGACGCGAGCGCGCGGTACACGCTCTCGAGCTCACTGGTCTTCTCCTCGCCGCCGGCGAAGATCAGCTGGAACCACGGGTGCGGCATGGGCGCCAGCGGTGGCGGGGACACCACCAGCACCTGCGGCGCGGGGTACGGCGTGCCGACGCCGCCACCGCTGGTGAGGACCTGCGTCACCAGAACCGACATGCCCAACGCGATGTCGAGCGGCTCGCGCCGGAAGTAGGCCTTTGTGTCGTTGGTGCCCAGCATGATGATGACCAGATCCAGCGGCAGATGCGTCGCCAGGCACGACGGCAGGTAACTCGCGCCGTTGAGCCGCGGATCGGTGGGGTCGTCGATGTTGGTGGTGCGGGCACTGAGTCCCTCTTCGATCACCTCGAAATCCGGGCCCAGCTGCTGGGCCAGTACGCCGGTCCAACGCACGTCCGGGGCGAACCGCTCAGTCGGCGCGCCGTCTTCGACGGGGATCCAGCCCCAGGTCAGGGAATCACCGAAACACAGAATTCGCTTGGCCATGGCCCAAGCACATCACACTGTGTCGTTCTCGGAGGGTTTCTCGGGAGGACGGGATGTCGGCGGCGCGAGATCCGCCCGGACATGGATGTGGGCCCGGAGAACCCGGGCCCACACCTGTGGGAACTCGCTTTCAGGGGCAGGTGATCTCGAGTTCGAACGGTTTGGTCACCGCGCCGGCCATCGGGTTGGCCGTGTCGGCGCCCGTGGCGTTGCCCTTGATCGTGTACTTGTTGCCGTCCTTGGTGGCCTCGGCGCTGCCGCCGGGCACACCGGGCGTGTAGCCCAGGCTCACACCGTCGATGTTGCCGAGCGCGACCGCGCTGACGGCAGGCTGATCCCCTTCGGACAGGGTCGCGGTGACGGCGGAGGTGCCCTGACCGACGGTCACCGACACGTTGCCCGCCACGGTGGCGCACACGACTGACCCCTCGATGGGGTGTTCGGCGCCGTCGATGACCACCCGGGCGGTGCCCGTTCCGGTGGTGGCCGTGGCGTCGCCCGCGGCCACCGAGGTGCCGGGCGAGGCCGTCGAGTCGACGGTTGCGTTTGCGGTGGGTGATGCCTCGCTTGCGTCAACGCTCTTGTCGTCGGACGAACAGCCGGACAGGCCCGCGATGACGACTGCGGCACTTCCGACGGCTACCAGGAACCCTCGCTTCACCATTGATCTCCTCACGGTCGTGCGGCCGGTCAAGATCAAGCCGGCCGTCCTGCAAAGTATGGAGTTAGCTGGCGGTCCCGTTATGTGATTACGCGAAATCCCGGAACTGGCGCAGCCGCCGCCGTAGGTTCGAAGGCGTGCAGACCTTGCGTACGCCGGATGAGAGATTCGCCCGCCTTCCCGAATTCGCCTATCGCCCAAGGTATTGCGATATCGACGACGGGGAAGGCGGTCAATTGCGGGTGGCCTGGGTCGAGGACGGACCCGCGCACGCCGAACCCGTGCTTTTGTTGCATGGGGAACCATCTTGGTCGTTTCTGTACCGCCGGATGATCCCGATCCTCGCCGCCGCGGGTGACCGCGTCATCTGCCCCGACCTCGTCGGGTTCGGCCGGTCGGACAAGCCGACCCGCGTCGAGGACCACACCTACGCCCGGCACGTCGAATGGATGCGGGCCCTGCTGTTCGACGCACTGGAACTGCAGAAGGTGACCCTCGTCGGCCAGGACTGGGGCGGCCTGATCGGCCTGCGCCTGGCGGCCGAGCATCCGCACCGCTTCGCCAACATCGTGGTCGCCAACACCGGCCTGCCGACCGGGGACATCCCGATGCCCGAGATCTGGTGGCAGTTCCGCAATGCCATGCAGAAGGCGCCCAAGGTCGACGTCGGACGGTTCGTCGCGTCGGGGTGTCGCCGCCCGCTCGACGACGACGTGCGAGCGGCCTACGACGCACCGTTTCCCGACGACTCCTACTGCGCCGGGCCGCGCGCCATGCCGGGTCTGGTGCCCACCTCGCCCGATGATCCGGCGGCCGAGGCCAACCGATCGGCCTGGAAAACATTGCGCGCCAGCGAAACCCCCATGCTGGTGGCGTTCAGCGACGGCGACCCGATCACCGGTGGTATGGCCCCGATCTTCAAGAAGGAGATGCGCGGCGCACACGGCGTCGAGCACCCCGTGATCGCCGGCGCCGGTCACTTCCTGCAGGAGGACGCCGGTGAACAACTCGCTTCGGCGATCGTGGAGTTCCTCAGGGGCAGGTGAGCGCGATGTCCGGCAGGAGGTGACGCCACGACCGGGGCCCGCCTGCTACACGGTGAAGTGGACGCTCTTGATCTCGGTGAACTGCTCGACACCTTCGATGCCCCTGGTCCGCCCCAACCCCGAGGCCTTGAATCCGCCGCTGGGCATCTCCGGGTAGGACCGGTTGTAGCCGTTGACCCAGACGGTGCCTGCCGCGATCGCCGAGGCCACCCGCCACGCGCGGGTCACGTCGGCGGTCCACACCGACCCCGCCAGGCCGAACGGCGTGCTGTTGGCCAGTTCGACCGCCCCGGCCTCGTCGTCGAACGGTTCGATCGTCAGCAACGGACCGAACACGTCGTCCTGCACGACGGGGGAGCGCACGTCGACGTCGGTGACCACGGCGGGTGAGACGAAGCCGCCGGGCAGTCCGTCGGGGTGTACGGCGTGGCCGCCGGTCAACACGGTGGCCTCGCGGCGCGCTCGCTCGATGTAGGACAGCACCCGCTCGGCGGCAGCGGGCGATATCAGCGGACCCACGTCGGTGGTCTCACGCCGCGGATCGCCCACCCGTAGCGCCGCTGTCGCATCGACCACCTGTTCTGTCACGCGATGTAACACGCTGGTGTGCACCAGGATTCGGGTGCACGCCATGCACATCTGCCCGGCGGTGACGAAGGTGGCGGCGACGATGTCCCGGGTGGCACGTTCCAGGTCGGCGTCGGCGAACAGCACCGACACGCCCTTGCCGCCCAGCTCAAGCAAGGGTCTGGTGAAATCGGCTGCAGCGGCGGTCATGATCTGCCGCCCCACCCCCGAAGACCCGGTGAACGACACCGCGCGCACCAGTGAGTGCCGTACCAGCGCGTCACCGACGTGGCGATCGCCTGCGACGACGCGCACCGCGTCGGTGGGCAGACCGACGTGGTGGCCGAGTTGTACCGCGCGTTCGGTGACCCGCAGCGTCTGCGGTGAAGGTTTGACCACCGCGGTGACACCCGCGGCCAGTGCCGGTGCGAGGTCTCGCAGCAACAGCAGGACCGGCCAGTTCCACGGCACGATGAAGGCGCTCAAACCCACGGGTTGCCTGACCACGTGCAGAACGTTGTCATCGGACAGGGTGCCCGCGTGACCGCCGACGTGACGACACAGTCCGGCGTTGTAGCGCAACGCTTCAGCGGCACCCGCCACCTCCAGACCCGCTTCGCGCAGGGGTTTGCCGGTCTGTGCGATCAGCAGGGTGACCAACTCGTCGGTGTGGGCGACGAGGTTGTCCGCCCACTGCAGCATGATCGACGCGCGCCGTCGATGATCGCGGGACCAATCGGGCAGGGACGAATGGGCCGCGGCAACGGCATGATCGAGTTCTGCCGGAGATGCGGCGACAGCGTCGCCGACCGGTTCCAGTGTCGCCGGGTTCAGCGGGGTGATGTTCTCCTCGGCAGGCCAGGAATCCGCCTGCGTCGCCGCGTTGTGGGCAACTGTGTTGGGGGTCATTGTCATGCGAAGACCTGACCGCCGTCGACCAGCAACGTCTGGCCGGTGACGAAACCGCTGGCGTCGCTTGCCAACCACAGCACCGCGCCGACCAGATCGGCGGGGGCCATTTCGCGCGCCAGTGCTCGCGTCTGCGCGGACTTCGCCGCGTACCCTTCCGAGTTGATCGCGATGGTCGCCGAGTCCGAAACCAGGCCCGGCGCCACACCGTTCACCCGCACGTTGACCGGGCCGAGTTCGCGCGCCGCGGCCCGGGTCAACCCGTCGACGGCCGCTTTGGAGGCCACGTAGTGGGCGAACCCGGGCACACCGGCTCGCGCCACCGTGGAGCTGATGTTGACCACCCGTCCTCCGCCCCGTTCGGCGAATGCGGGCAGCACGGCCTTGATCGCCTGCCAACAACCACGGACGTTCACCTTCAAGACCAGATCCCAGTCGTCGAGCCGCAACTCCGCCAGGTGCCGCTTCGGTCCGAGCCCGCGGTAGATCGCCGCATTGTTGATGAGCACATCGACCCCGCCGAAGTGGTCGACGGCGACCGACACCGTCCTGGCGAGGTCGTCCTCGGAGGTCACATCCGCGGGACTGAACACCGCTCGACCCGGGCCGAGTTCGCTTGCCTTCTCGGCCAGCGCGGCACCGGCCTCCGCCGTTGACGCGACGTCGGTGAGTACCACGTCGGCGCCCGCTGCGACGAGGCCGCAGACGTACTCGGTTCCGATGTCACCGGTCGCGCCGGTGACAATGGCGACATCCCCGGTCAGATCTGACGACGATCTGAGGGTAGTGCTGCTCATCTGCATTCCTTCCATCGTTGGTCGAGCGCACGTCCTGCGCTCTTTTCACCAAATAAGTGCTGCGACAAAGACACTGAGAATCAATCCGATGACGACCGGGATGAACAGTCGGCGCGCGAGGGTGGCGACCGGGACGCCGGCCACCCCGGCCACGGCCACGAGTGAGGACCAGATGATCAGCGTGCCACCACCCGTCCATCCCGCGGCGTTCTGCGCGATGGCGGCCAGCGTGGCCGTCGCTTCGGGGCCCGCGGAGCCACTGAGCGCATGTGCGAGACCGCCGGTGAACGGCAGCCCGGTCCAGCCGGAACCGTCGAGTCCGATCAGCATCCCGGCGATCGCCATCGAGAACATGATCAGCAACCGGTTGTCCGGGATGTAGGGCTGCGCACTTCCGATCAGGTCGAACAGGAATGCCGGAGGCGTCGAGTCCTCGGGAAGCAGCATGATCCGGCCTGCGAAGTCGGAGATGCCGATCAGGACGAAGCCGGCGACCGGGACCACGACGCCCATCGCCCGGAATGCGAAGACCAGACCGTCGACGAAATGGGCGCCGGTGCGCTCCAACCGATCTCCTCCACCGGTGAGCAGTGTTATGAGCACCGTGAGGACCAGGGCGAGCCCGCCGACCAGCGCGGCGCCGTTGCCACTGGTCACCGCGGGCACCCAGGTCGTGAACTTTCCCAGCAGCATGAACACGACTGCCGAGGCGAAGGCGACCGGCACCAGTATCGCGAACATGCGCGATTTCGATTCCGCCGCAGGGTGATCCGACGCCGAGGCGTCCAGGTAGGTGTCGATCCCGTCGGTGCGGTGGTGATCCGGATCCGCCGGCACGGCTGGCGTTGCGTCGCTGAGGAGACCCGACGTACCGGATGCGCTGACAGCCGCGTGGTCGACCCGTCGGACACCTGTGGGAAGCAGTCGCCGCTGTGCACGCCCGGTCCGGACGTACAGCGCGTAGGCCGCCGAAACGGCGACCGCGCCCACCACCCAGCTGAGCACCATCGCTCGGTTGGCGATCAGGTCGGCCGGGACGCCGGCACCGGTCGCCGACAGGCTCGGGGCGACGCCGATGACGAAGTCGGAGGCCAACGCCATACCCTGCCCCGCGATCGCGATCGCCATGGCCGCCGCCAGCGGGGACAGGCCCGCCCTGATCGCGGCCGGTAAGAGGATCGCCGCGATCAATGCCAGGGACGGTGTCGGCCAGAACACCAGCGACAGCAGGTAGGTGGCGACGAACAGAACCGCGAACGAAACCGGCGCATTCTTCATCAGACGGGCCAGCGGGTTGATCATCCGCTGTTCGGCGCCGACTGCTTTCATCGCACCGAGCATGGCCGTCACGGTGGCGAGTACCAGGAAGATGCTCAGCAGCTCGGTGATCGCGACCGCGGAAGCGCTGAACGCACTGCTGATGCCGTGGACGAGGCTGCCGGTGTAGACCCAGGTGGTCAGAATCGTCGCGACGACCGCGGGAACGACGACACTTCGCCGCGCGGCCATGGCGACGAACAACGACGCGATACCGAGCAGATACACCCAATGGGCGGCGGTCAGCTGCATGAAGTCTCCCTGATTTGCGTTGCCGCCACCGGCGGGTGGCGGCGCAATCGGCCGGCGGGTGGTCCTCGACAGGACTGCGGATTGCGCCGAAATGTGTTGAAACCGTAGGCACAGCAACCGACCCGTGCCAAGGGTGCGCCGTCGGGGCGAGCACATACGTTCAAGTTCGTGCTCGCCGGACAGCACACGATTGAGGCGCCACGAATGCGGGATCGGTCGCCTCGGGCTATCGTGACGCGTGGCTGATCCGAGGATTGGGCAAAGATTTCCTTAGGAGGCCCACGTGATGGGGCACGGACCGCGATACCGAGTTGGTTCGCGATGACCGATGCGCCCGGCGGCGAGGCCGCCTCCGTCGAGTCGGTGCACTGTCGATCCGACCGGCACGGCTGGGTCCCCGATCAACTCGGGGGAGACTCGGCATGCCTGGTGATCGCCACCGACGGCGTCTGGATGGAACGCGACCCCGACGCTGCACCGGTGACGGTTGACGCATTGACGGTGTCGTACCGCTCGGTGCACTCGGAGCTGTGGGTTCAGCACACCGACAACCATCACGACAACCTGGAGATCATCCGGCTGCGCCGCAATGCCGACCTCCCGGGTGTGCTGACCTCCGCGCGGCACGCCACCGCGCGGGTGTCGATGGACTGCATACTCGCGCATGCGGATCTCATCGCCGCGCGTTCGAGGGCCATGCCTGCCTCGGCGATCGAGATGCGGCTTGCGCGCCTGGTCGAGCTGATGGTCCGGGATCTGGCCGTGGGCCTGCAGACGCCGGTCGATGTCCTGCCGTCGCACCGCCACCTGGCGGAGCGGGTCCGGTTCAGCGGTGCCGCCGCGGCGTCACGCAGCCACACCAGCAGGGTGTTCAAGACCGCCACCGGAATGACGCTCTCGCACTATCGTCAGCGCAGCCGCCTGGTGGCGGCGATTCGCCGAATCGCTTCCGGCGACGGCACTTTCGCCAGTATCGCCACGGAAACCGGATTCGCCGACCACGCCCACCTCACCCGATCGCTGGCGCAGGCGACGGGCTCGAGCCCCAAGGCGCTGCGAGCACGGTTTCGCGAAATCTGACGGTTCAGGGACAGGTGACCGCGATGTCGAACGGGGTGTCCGCCGGAACCGACGGGTCGGCGGGGTCGGCGCCCATGCCGATGCCGGTGACGGTGTAGCTGTCGCCGTCGCGGGACGCGACAACCGGGGCACCGGACAGGCCGGCCAGGTAGACCAGCGACGGGCCCTGCGACCACACGTCGCCGATGTTCACCGACTCCACGTTCGGCGCCTCACCCTCGGTGAGTGTCACGGTGGTGCGCACGTCGGACTCGATGCTGATGGTGGTCAGGCCGCCCTCGGTCACGCAGCCGATCGCGGTGACCTGGCCCAACTCGTTGCCGCCGAGAGTCACCTTGCCCTGATCGGCCTGCACCGGCGTGGCCGCCGGCCCCCCGGACTCCGTGGCCGACCGCTGCCCGGAATCGGACGGATCCTGCGACGAACACCCGGCGACCCCGGTCAGCACCACCGCGCATGCGGCGGCTGCGACGAGTCGGCTCACGACCAGTTCCACGGGCAAGCAGTATGGTCGGGCCCGCCCCGTTTACGGAAATCGAACGGCCATCCGGTTGAATACCCCATGTGGAACAGCCGTACTTCACCGTGACGGCCGAGTTGGACGGCCGACTCGGCCGGGTCGGCACCATCCACACGCCGCACGGCGACATCCACACCCCGGCGTTCATTCCCGTCGGTACCGCCGCGACCGTCAAATCGGTGCTGCCGGAGACCATGGAACAGCTTGGCGCCCAAGCCATTCTGGCCAACGCCTATCACCTCTACCTGCAGCCGGGCCCGGACATCGTGGCCGAGGCCGGTGGGCTGGGCGCGTTCATGAACTGGCCGGGCCCGACCTTCACCGACAGCGGCGGCTTCCAGGTGCTGTCACTGGGCGTCGGGTTCAAGAAGGTCCTGGCCATGGACACCAACCGCGTGCAGGCCGACGACATCATCGCCGAGGGCAAGGAACGCCTGGCCCACGTCGACGACGACGGTGTCACGTTCCGCTCACACCTCAACGGGTCGCTGCACCGCTTCACCCCCGAGGTGTCCATCGGTATCCAGTACCAGCTCGGCGCCGACATCATCTTCGCGTTCGACGAACTCACCACGCTCGTCAACACCCGCGCCTACCAAGAGCGCTCGGTGCAGCGCACCCACGAATGGGCGGTGCGCTGCCTCGCCGAGCACCACCGGTTGCAGGAGCAGTCCCCGGAGCGGCCCCGGCAGGCCCTGTTCGGCGTGGTGCAGGGCGCGCAGTACGAGGATCTGCGCCGCCGGGCCGCGCGCGGACTGGCCACCATCGGTGAGCGGGAAGGCCCGGCCGAGGGGCTGAGCTTCGACGGCTTCGGCATCGGCGGCGCCCTGGAGAAGCAGAACCTGGCGACCATCGTCGGCTGGGTGAGCGGTGAGCTGCCCAGGGACAAGCCGCGGCACATGCTCGGGATCAGCGAACCCGACGACCTGTTCGCGGCGGTGGCCGCGGGTGCAGACACCTTTGACTGCGTCTCGCCGTCGCGCGTCGCGCGCAACGCCGCGATCTACACCTCGACCGGGCGGTACAACATCACCGGAGCGCGGTACAAGCGGGACTTCACCCCGCTGGACCCCGAATGCGACTGCTACACGTGCGCCAACTACTCGCGCGCCTACATCCGGCATCTGTTCAAGGCCAAGGAGATGCTCTCGGCGACGCTGTGCACGATCCACAACGAGCGGTTCGTGATCCGGCTGGTCGACCGGATCCGCGCCGCGATGCTCGCCGGGGAGTTCGACGAACTGCGCGCCGAGGTGCTGGGTCGCTACTACGGCAGCCGGGTGCCCGAAGCGCCCTGAAGTGCCGTGAATGCGCGCTGAGCGGGGCCCGCGACGGCGCATGCACAATGGGTGAATGGCCGGCCTGAGGGATGTGGAAACCGGGAACCCGACGAGAACCCAAGAGGCGCAGGGTCTGTTGCTCAAGTTGCTCGACCCGGCCACCCGCGCCGACCCGTACCCGCTCTACGACCGCATCCGCGAGGGCGGGCCGCTGGTGCTGCCCGAGGCGAATCTGGCGGTTTTCTCCAGCTTTTCGGACTGCGACGCCGTCCTGCGGCATCCGTCGTCATGCAGCGACCGCACGAAATCGACCATCATGCAACGGCAGCTGGCCGCCGAGACCCAGCCGCGTCCGCAGGGGACGCCGAGCTTCCTGTTCCTCGACCCGCCCGATCACACGCGGTTGCGCGGCCTGGTCAGCAAGGCGTTCTCGCCGCGCGTCGTCAAGGGACTCGAACCGGACATCACCAAGCTGGTCAACGGGCTGCTCGACGGGGTCGACGGGCCCGAGTTCAACCTCATCGACCAGCTCGCCTACCCGCTGCCGGTCGCGGTGATCTGCCGGTTGCTGGGCGTGCCGATCGAGGACGAGCCGCAGTTCAGCCGCGCCTCGGCGCTGCTGGCCGCGGCCCTCGACCCGTTCGTCACGCTGACCGGGCAGGCGTCGGACCTGTTCGACGAGCAGATGAAGGCCGGAATGTGGTTGCGCGACTACCTGAAAGCCCTCATCGACGAGCGGCGTCGCAGGCCCGGTGAGGACCTGATGTCGGGGCTGATCGCGGTCGAGGAATCCGGCGATCAGCTCACCGAGGACGAGATCATCGCCACCTGCAATCTGCTGCTCATCGCCGGTCACGAGACGACGGTGAACCTGATCGCCAACGCGGTCCTGGCGCTGCTGCGCACCCCCGGTCAGTGGGCCGCGCTGGCCACCGACGCCTCGCGGGTGTCGGCCGTGATCGAGGAGACCATGCGGTATGACCCGCCCGTGCAGTTGGCCTCGCGCGTCGCCGGGGGCGACGTGACCATCGGGACGCACCCGGTGCCCGAGGGGGACACCATGTTGCTGCTGCTGGCCGCGGCGCACCGCGACCCGGCGGTGGTGCGGCAGCCGGACCGGTTCGATCCCGACCGCGAGCACATCCGCCACCTCGGCTTCGGCAAGGGTCCGCACTTCTGTCTCGGGGCGCCGTTGGCGCGGTTGGAGGCCGCCGCGGCGTTGACGGCGGTGACGGCGCAATTCCCCCGGGCCCGCCTGGCCGGCGAGCCCGGATACAAGACAAACCTGACCTTGCGCGGCATGTCGACGCTATCCGTGTCGATATCATGACTTGACGACGGATTCCGTCGTCAAAAATCCGAACTAGTGACGAAATCGTAGGCTTTGGGTACGGTCTTCGCCATGCGAATCCTGTTGGTGGGTGCCGGTGGCGTCGGCTCGGCCTTCTGTTCAATCGCCGCGCGCCGCGACTTCTTCGACCAGGTTGTGGTGTGCGATTACGACGAGGGGCGTGCCCGGCGGGCCGCCGAGGCGGTCGGTGACACGCGGTTCACCGCGGCGCAGGTGGATGCGACGTCGGCCGACGCGGTGGCTCAACTCGTGCGCGAACACGACATCACCCACGTGATGAACGCCGTCGATCCACGGTTCGTGATGCCGATCTTCAACGGGGCACTGGCCGGCGGCGCCGACTACCTCGACATGGCCATGAGCCTGTCGCGGCGGCACCCGGACAAGCCCTACGAGCTGACCGGCGTCAAGCTCGGCGACGAGCAGTTCGAGGCCGCCGGGGACTGGGAGGCCGCGGGACGCCTCGCGCTCGTCGGCATCGGCGTCGAACCCGGACTGTCGGATGTGTTCGCGCGCTACGCCGCCGACCATTTGTTCTCCGAGATCGACGAACTCGGTACCCGCGACGGCTCCAACCTGGTGGTCGAGGGGTACGACTTCGCGCCGTCGTTCTCGATCTGGACCACGATCGAGGAATGCCTCAACCCGCCGGTGATCTGGGAGGCCGACCGCGGCTGGTATGCCACCGAACCCTTCAGTGAGCTAGAGGTTTTCGATTTCCCCGAGGGCATCGGGCCGGTCGAGTGCGTCAATGTCGAGCACGAAGAGGTGCTGTTGATGCCGCGCTGGGTCAAGTGCAGGCGGGCCACCTTCAAGTACGGGCTCGGTGAGGAGTTCATCGACGTCCTCAAGACGCTGCACAAGCTCGGCCTGGACCGTACCGAGAAGGTGAAGGTCGGTGGGGTCGAGGTGTCCCCGCGCGACGTCGTGGCCGCCTGCCTGCCCAATCCGGCGACGCTGGGACCGCAGATGCACGGCAAGACCTGCGCCGGATTGTGGGTGACCGGCACCGGCAAGGATGGGCAGCCGCGGTCGACGTACCTGTACCACGTCGTGGACAACCAGTGGTCGATGGCCGAGTACGGGCATCAGTGTGTGGTCTGGCAGACGGCGATCAATCCGGTTGTGGCGCTGGAACTTCTGGCCTCCGGGACATGGAGCGGGGTCGGTGTGCTGGGCCCGGAGGCCTTCGACGCGGTGCCGTTCCTGGAACTGCTGACGGCCTACGGCTCCCCGTGGGGCAGCAAGGAGGTCTGAGCCGCAGCCACCCCGATCGCGCCGGCTGCGAGCAGGGCCGTCGTGGACCAGCCGAACCAACCTACGGCGACGCAACCGAACGCGGTGCCCAGACTGCCGCCGACGAAGTAGGGCACCATATATGCGCCGTTGAACCGGCCCGGCGCAGTGGGGTCGATGGACAGTACGGTGCTCTGGTTGGCGACCTGAGCGGCGAACAATCCGGCATCGAGTGCCAGGCAGATCAGGGTTGCCGCGGTGTTGTGCAGGGAGATCGCCAGCACCGCGGTGGACGAGCCCGCAAGGACGAGTCCGATCAGGATGACGGTGCGCGCCCCGACTCGGTCGGTCGAGGCGCCGGCCACCCAGGTGGCACCCATTCCGAGCAGGCCGGCCAGCGCGAAAAGACCGATGGTGTCGGCGGAGTATCCGAACGGAGGTTGGGCCAAGGCGACGGCGAGCCCGGACCACACCGCGCAGAACGCGAAGAACCACAACGCGCCACGGGCGGCGGCGGTTCGCAGTGGCGGGTGCCGCCGATGCAGCATCGGCATTTCCCGGAGGCTGGTCAGACAGTTGGAACGAACGGCGCCGCGGGCTGCCGGAAGGGTCAGAAGCACGGCCGACGCCACGACTGCACACAACGCCGACAACACAAGAAGCATGTTGCGCCAACCGATCTGATCGGTCAGCCAGCCGCCGAAGAGTCGTCCCCCGATGATGCCGCCGGATATCCCGGCCGTGACGATGCCGAGGGTGGTCGCCCGGCGCCGCGCCGGTGCGAACCGGCCCGCAACCGAGCTCAGTTGCGCACCGACGGTCGACATCGCCCCGATGATGCCGACGGTGATCCCGAGCAGCCACGGCGAACCGGCGACCGCACTCGCAGCGAGCGCCAGGCCGAGTACGGCGAACTGCAGGGCCACAAGGTGTCTCGGTGGGTAGCGATCGACCAGCGGGACCAGCACCGCCAACCCCAGCAGATATCCGACCGGACCGCAGGACAGTGCCACCCCGACGGCGGCGACCGAGGAGTCGACGGACTCCGCGACGACGGCGATGGCGGGCTGCAGGGGATAGATGGTCGCGGTGCCGACCGCGGCGGCAACCGCCATGAACCACACCACCGGTGTCGTGAGTACTTCGATGGATTCTGTTGAAGACGAACGTTTCTGCACGGCACCGACGCTAAGGTTCGATCGGCATTGCGGCTGGCGGTATTCCGACCACGTAGTGCGGTAGCGTCGGGCCCATGCCCGAAGAGCTCACCGCCGCGCAGGCTGCCGGTCGCCTGCACGCCGTCGACACCCTGGGAATCCCGCTCGGACCGGGGCAACCGCCGACGCTGTTGCAGGCGCTCGGGCAGCGCGATGACTGGATCGACCTGCGGGTGTACGGCGCGCTGCTGGCGGTGCTGACGGAGCTGTTCTCCCGCACGGGTGTGCATTACGTGTCGGGCTTCTTCGGTCCGCTGGAACGTGCCCTGCGCGACGGTGGTGCCGACGTCGAATTCGCCCCGGCCGACTTCCGGCGCTTCGGTCCGCTGCTGCAACGCCAGGCACCGCGGGTGATGACCACCGTCGCCGCACCGCCGGACGCCGACGGCTGGTGCTCGCTGTCCCTGCACGCCGGCGGCACGATCGACGAATTACGCCGTGCCGGCGCAGATCCCGACAGACTGCTCATCGTCGAGGTGGCGGAGAAGTTTCCACGCACCTATGGACTCGCGGATCACCGACATGCGCTGCATGTCGACGAGATCGACATCCTGGTGGTTTCGGACGCCGAGCCGCTGGCACTGCCCGGCGGCGATGCCGAGCCCAGCGAGGTGGACCGGGCGATCGCCGAGCACGCCGTCGCCTACATGCCATCGGGCGTGACGTTGCAGACCGGGATCGGTTCCATCCCCAACCAGATCGCGACGCTGCTGGCAGAGGGTGAGGGAGGTAATTACGGTTTGCACAGCGAGATGTTCACCGATGGCTGCATGAAACTGCACCGGGCCGGCAAGATCACCAACACGCACAAAGGCCAGTACGACGGCGTGAGCGTCACGACGTTCGCCTTCGGGTCGCCGGAACTCTACGAGTGGCTGGACGACAACCACGAGGTTGCCTTCCTGCCGGTCGAGATCGTCAACGCCCCCGAGGTCATCGCCCGCAACCACCGCATGGTGACCATCAACGGCGCGCTCGCCATCGATATCCACGGCCAGGTGGTCGCCGACACCATCGACGGCGGTCAGTTCAGCGGCATCGGCGGTGCCGAGGACTTCGTGGCAGGCGCCGGCCGAGAACTCTCAGATCGTTCGCTGATCTGCCTGCCGTCCACCTACGAGAAGGACGGTCGACTGCAATCGCGCATCGTGCCGTGGCTCGGTGCGGGCGCGGTGATCACCACGCCGCGCCATCAGGTCGACGTGATCGTCACCGAGTACGGCACGGCGGAACTTGAGGGACTGACGGTCCGTCAGCGTGGTGAGGCGCTGGCGGCGATCGCGCACCCGCAGTTCCGCGAAGGTCTGCTCAAGGCCGCCGAGCGCGCCGCCAACGGAGCTCTCCGGTGATCCGGCTGGTCTGACGAATATCGGTCCGCTACAGCGGATTCAGAATTCGGTCGAGGAACTGACGGGTTCGGTCCTGTTTGGGGTTACCGATGACCTCTGCGGGGCTGCCCTGCTCCAGGATGCGGCCCTGGTCCAGGAACAGCACCTGATCGGAAACCTGCTTGGCGAACTGGATCTCGTGGGTGACGATGACCATCGTCCAGCCCTGCTCGGCCAGGTCTTTGATCACCGAGAGCACCTCGCCGACCAGCTCCGGATCCAGCGCGGAAGTGGGTTCGTCGAACAAGACCACCTTGGGTTCGAGGGCCAGCGCCCGCGCGATGCCGACTCGCTGCTGCTGACCGCCGGAGAGCTGAAACGGGTACTGGTCCCGTTTGTCGGTCAGCCCGACCTGCTCCAGCAGTGCGACGGCGTCGGCGATGGCCTCGTCCTTCGGCCGCTTCTGCACGACCACCGGGCCCTCGATGACGTTCTCCAGCACCGTCTTGTGCGGGAACAGGTTGTGTCCCTGGAAGACGAACCCGCTGCGTGATTGAAAGCGGCGTACCTCCTCCTTGGACGGCGTTGTGGCGAAGTCGATCTCGACATCATCGACCCGGATGACGCCGGAGTCGGGCCGTTCGAGCGCGTTGAGTGTGCGCAACAGCGTGGTCTTACCCGACCCCGACGGCCCGATGACCGCCGTCGCGCTGCCGCGCGCGACCTTGAAGGACACACCTTTGAGCACCCGGTTGTCGCCGAAAGCCTTTTCGACGTTCTCGGCGACGATCCGGTATTCGGGTTCTGTGGTCATCGCGCCACGTACCTTTCCAGTCGGCGTTCAATGCGGCTCTGGCCGAACGACAGTGCCAGGCAGATAACCCAGTAGTACACCGCGGCCGTGCCGTAGAGGGCGAAGAACTCGAACGTCGGCGCGGCCACGATCTGGGCCTGCCGCAGCAGTTCGGTGACCAGGATGGTCGACGCCAGCGAGGTGTCCTTGACCAGGGAAATCAGCGTGTTCGACAACGGTGGCACCGCCACCCGGGCGGCCTGCGGCAAGATGATCCGCTGCAGCGACTTCACATAGCTCAGGCCGATGGTTTCGGCGGCTTCCCACTGCCCCTTGGGAATACTGAGGATCGCCGAGCGGATGATCTCGGCGGCGTAGCCGCCGACGTTGAGGCTGAACGCGATCACCGCGGCCGGGAACGGGTCGATGCGGACGCCGAATTCGGGCAGCGCGAAGAACACGATGAACAACTGCACCAGCAGCGGGGTGCCGCGGATGATCGAGATGTACAACCGGGCGATGTTGCTGACCACGAGGTTCGGCGAGAGACGCGCCAGCGCGACCCCAAGCGCGATCACCAGCCCGATCGCGAAGCTGATGATCGTCAGCGGGATCGTCATGGTGATCGCGGCCTTGGCCAGCGGCCACAGGTTGTCGGCGATCAGCTGCCACGTGGACCGGACCGCGGGCGCCTGCGCGGCACCGGCATCGCCGCCGGCGGTGGCGCCCGACGCCCCGGTGGCGTCGGCTTTGAGGTACTTCTGCGAGATCTGCGTCAGCGTGCCGTCGGCCCTGAGTTCGTCGAGGGCACGGTTCAATTCGGGCAGGTAACCGCTGTCCTTGCGGGCCGCGAAACCCTGCTCGCTCTTCTCGCCGACGGTGCCTGCGATCTTCACCGACGTGTCGCCGGTCTCGGCCAGGTAGGCGTATACGGCGATGCTGTCGTTGACGACGACGTCGACACGGCCCTGGTTGAGCAGCGTGATGGCCTGCGTGAAGCCCTCGACAGCCTCGACCCTGGCACCGGCCTGCCGCGCGATCTCCGACCAGTTGCTGGTGGCGTTCTCGGCGGCGACCTTGCCCCTCAGGTCGTCCAGGGAGGTGATCGAGTTGTCGTCGGCGCGGGTGACGATGACGCCCTCACCGACGGAATACGGCTCGGAGAGGTCGTATTTCGCCTTGCGTTCATCGGTGATGGTGACCTCGTTGGCCACGATGTCGAACCGGTTGGCTTCCAGTGCAGCGAATATCGAGTCCCACGGGGTTTCGACGAACTCGATCTGCACACCGATCTTGTCGGCGACGGCACGGGCCACGTCGACGTCGTAACCCGTCAACTGGCCGGTCGCCGGATCGTGATAACTGAACGGGGCGTACACACCTTCGGTGCCCACGCGCAGCACACCGGCCGCCTTGATCGGCTCATCGCTGTCGTTGGCCGCGGGCCCGCAGCCTGCGAGCAGCATGGCGGCCAGAACCAGGAGCCCCAGCAGAGGAAGTCGTAGGGAGCGCACCGCCGGAAGCTAGCAGGCGAACCGGCCGTTCTGAAGAGTTCTGCTCAGACCGGCCGATATATCCACGGATGGCGGGGCAGATGCTCAGGGTCGAACCGCGCCAACAGTTCGTCCATCGTGGCGGACGGCCAGCCCAGGGATTCGGTGATCTGCGCGAACGCCCGCTCGACCCCGATCTCGGCGAGCGTGACCGCGCCGTCGCGCTTGGCCAGGCGCGCGCCGTCCTCGTTGAGCACCAGCGGGACGTGGGCATAGCTGGGCTGCGGGTAACCCAGCAGCCGGGCCAGATACGCCTGCCGCGGTGACGACGGCAGCAGATCGTCACCGCGCACCACCTGATCGATACCGGTCGCCGCGTCGTCGACGACGACCGCGAGGTTGTAGGCGGGCACGCCGTCGCCGCGGCGCACCACGAAGTCGTCGACGATGCCGGTGTAGGGGCCGTGCAGTGCGTCGTGGACGGTGTAGACGAAGGTGTCGGTGCGCAGCCGCATCGCGGGCGGGCGGCCGGTCTCGCGGCGCCGCTCGGCCCGCTCGGCTTCCGACAGGTCGCGGCAGGTGCCGGGATACGCGCCCTGCGGGGCATGCGGCGCGCGCGGTGCCTGCGCGATGTCCCGTCTGCTGCAAAAGCATTCGTACAGCAGGCCCTCGGCGTCGAGATGCTCGATCACGGCGTCGTAGCGGTCCTCGTGGGTGGTCTGCCACTCGACGGGCTCGTCCCAGGTCAGCCCGATCGCGGCGAGGTCGGCGACCTGGCGTTCCCCGATCTGCGGGAACGTGCGGTCGTCGAGATCCTCGACGCGGACCAGAAAGCGCCGACCGGTGGACCGCGCGAACAGCCAGGCGAGCACGGCGGTGCGCAGGTTCCCGATGTGCAGATCGGCCGAGGGGCTCGGCGCGAAGCGTCCGGCGGCGTTGCTCACGCCCGCAATGTAACGCTTCGACTCAGTCGGCCTCGACCATCGCAGCGAATTCGCGTTCCTCCTCCATGTCGTGATCCCGGCCCAGGACGGTGCACCCGATGACCGTGACGGCGCACGCTCCCGCGGCATAGATCGCGATGGGCAGCCAGGACCCGTGCCAGTTCAACAGCGCGGTGAAGGCAAGAGGCGCAACGGCTCCACCGAACGTGCTCCCGATCGCGAATGCGAGCGAACTGCCGGTGGCGCGCAGCCGTGGCGAGAACTGTTCTGTGATGAAGGCTCCTTGGGGGCCGTAGACGCACGAGTGCAGGAGCAGGCCGATCACGACGCCACCCACCAGCAACGTGAATGAGCCGTTGAGGATCGCAGGCAGGAAGACGAACGGCCAGATGGCCGCGAGGGTGGTTGCCACGGCATACAGCCGGCGACGGTTCACGCGATCGGACAGTGCCGCGGCCAGCGGTACCGCCACCAACTGTCCCGCCGAACCGATCAACACCGCGGTGAGTACCTCCGACGAGGAGAAGCCGGCCTTCTGCGTGCCGTAGAGCAGGCTGAAGACGATGAACAGCGCCGAGATCACATCGGGGCCGACCCGGGCGCACGATGCGGCGATCAGTCCGCGTAGCTCGGTGGTGAACACTTCGCGCACTGGTGCCGTCGGGTTCTCGCCCTTCTCACGAATGGCGCGAAACACCGGCGTGTCCTCGAGCCGAAGACGGATCAACAGGCCGACCGCGACCAGCGCAGCCGACAACAGGAACGCCACCCGCCAGCCCCAAGCCAGAAACTGCTCCTCGGGCAGCGAAACTGTCAGTAGCGCAAGCACCCCGTTGGCCATCAGCGTTCCGGTCGCCGGGCCCATCTGAGGCGCCGAGCACCAGAATCCGCGCCGCTCGGGGTCCCCAAATTCGCTCGACAGCAACGGGGCGACGCCAAGCTCTCCTCCGACTCCCACACCCTGCGCGAATCGGAGCGACACCAGAAGGATCGGGGCGACGACGCCGATGGTTCCGAACGTGGGCAGTAAACCGATGGCGAAGGTGGCAACGCCGATCAGCAGCAGGGTCGCGACGATGACCTGCTTACGTCCGATGACATCGCCCAATCGGCCGAGCAGGAATGCTCCGAGCGGTCGCGCGAGATAACCGACTGCGTACGTGGAGAACGCCAGAAGCGCACCGGCCGCCGGGCTGGAACTCGGAAAGAACAACACCGGAAACACAAGCGCGGCCGCGGCCGAATAGACACCGAAGTCGTACCACTCGAGGGCGGTGCCTGAAAGGCTGGCCGCGAACGCCTTCCCGAGTTGCCGGCGGCGTTCGCGTGGCGTTTTCACTCTCGGCTCGTCCTTTGTGGTCAGTAGCTCTTCGGGCATCGTGCCCTCCTTGTTCGTATACGGAAGGTATATGTGAGATATAACACTGGTTGTCGCCTTGGCGCAACGGGGTTGACGCCATCAGCCTAGAAAATATATGTTGCGTATATGTTTCTATCAGAGAGCGGCGTACCGGCAATTTCGCAAATGGAACGGATCGCAGGCCGAACCGTCCGCCGAGACATTGGCAGGCTGGTCGGATACGCGCAGGGGCATCTCGAACGCGCCGCGCGCTCCATCGCTGCGCACCCATCGCCGCACATAGGGATCATCTGCGGTTTCTTTGTCCGCCATGCGGAGCCTCCATCGCCCGAAACCGACGGGCTCAACGGAATGGGTCAGCTCGCCGCAGGACTTCTCGAGGCCGGAATTCCGGTGACCGTGATCACCGACGCGCCGTGCGCGAAAGCCGCGTGGGCCGTCACAAGGGTGCTTCCGGGCAAGGTGAACCTCGAGATCGTCGACGTGGATGCCCAATCCGTCCGAGACCTCCGGGACAAGCTGGAGGCCGCAAGCGCTCCGTTGACCCACCTCGTCGCCATCGAGAGATGCTCGCTGGGCTCCGATGGCCGTCCGCATCGCGAGCATGGTTGGGATATCGGCGACGACACCGCACCCCTGGACTTCCTCTTCCAGGACGACGGCTGGACGCCGAAGTGGGAAACCATAGGTATCGGCGACGGAGGCAACGAGATCGGGATGGGCGTACTGCCCAGGGACATCGTCGAGGCCGACATTCCCAACGGCGCATTGGTGGGGGCGCAGACGGGGGCCGATCACCTGATTGTCGCCGGAGTGGCGAACTGGGGCGCCTACGCGCTGCTCGCCGCCGTCGCGAGTTTGCGGCCTGATCTGGCGCGGCAACTGCTGCGGCATTTCAACGCCGACAACGAGCACGCAATGCTCGAAGCGGCGGTCAAGGTCGGCCAGGCCATCGACGACAGCCGTGTCGACCGCCCCGGGCAGTTGCAGATGACAATCGACCGGCTTCCGCTCGAGGACCATGTCCAGATCATCGAGTCGATCGCAGCGCTGGTGCCGACCGATGGTTGACACCACGGACGCCGGGACGGCGCGGGTGGTGCTGCTGCACGCGACTTCGGTGGCGATGGCACCGATCCACGCGGCATTCGCCGACCTGTGGCCGGCGCCTGAGCTGGTGGACCTCCTCGACAGTGGTCTCACGATCGACCGGCAGCGCTCGCCTGAGATGACGGCCGAACTGTGTGATCGGTTCGTGGCGTTCGCGAGCTACGGTCACGCGATCGGGGCCCAAGGCATCCTCGCCACTTGCTCGGCGTTCGGGCCGGCGATAGAAGCCGCCGACTCCGCTCTGCCTGTGCCGGTGTTGAAACCGAACGAGGCGATGTTTTCAGCGGCGCTCGAGCACGGCGCCAGCATCGCGATGCTGGCCACCTTTGCTCCGTCGGTCCCGTCGATGACCGACGAATTCAACCGGATCTGCGGTCCGGGAGCAACGCTGCGCACCTTTGTCGCGGATGGGGCGATCGAAGCGTTGCGCCGGGGCGACGAAGCAACACACAACCGACTGGTCGCCGAATGCGCCGCCGAACTCAATGGATATGACGCGATCGTACTGGCTCACTTCTCCACCTCGCGGGCGGCGACCGATGTCCGCGGTGTCGTGGCTGCACCGGTGTTCACCGCACCGGAATCGGCGGTGCTCGCCCTGCGGTCCGCGATGTCGGAATCAACATGAAGGTCAGAGGACATGCTAATCGGATGCATTGCTGACGATTTCACCGGCGCCACTGATGTTGCGAATATGCTGGTTCGCCAGGGAATCTCGACTGTGATTCATCTGGGTGTGCCCGATACCGAAACATCAACGGGCACTGAAGCCGTTGTCGTGGCACTCAAATCGCGCACCGCTCCAGTCGACACCGCTGTTGACGAGTCGGTCGGGGCACTGCGCTGGCTGCGGTCGCAGGGTTGCCGTCAGATCTACTTCAAATACTGTTCAACCTTCGATTCGACGCCGCAAGGAAACATCGGGCCGGTCACGGATGCCTTGATGGACGAACTTGGCGTCGATTACACCGTTGCGTGCCCGGCTCTGCCAGCCAATGGCCGCACGGTATACAACGGATACTTGTTTGTCGGCGGGGAACTGCTGAACGAATCCTCCATGCGCAACCATCCTTTGACGCCGATGGCTGACGCCAGTGTGCTGCGCCTGCTGAGGCAGCAGACCTCCAGTCCGGTGGGCCTCATTCCCTACGAGGTCGTTGCGCAAGGGGAACAGGCAGTTCGATCTGCGATTGACGTCCACCGGCAGACAGGCGTCAGGATCGGTGTCGTTGACGCGATCGATGAGGGCGATCTGGTCGTGATCGGGCGGGCGTGTACCGATTTGCCGTTGGTGACAGCCAGTTCCGGGCTCGCCGTCGGGCTTGCTGCAGCACTGGACCCCGACGAGGTGGCCGGCCATCAGCTGCCACGGGTGAGCGGGCGGACCGCCGTGATCTCGGGGAGCGCGTCACGCATCACCGCCGGACAGATACGGCAGATGCGAGCGTGTCATCCGGCCTTCGAAATCACCCCTGACGCGGTGTCGACCGGTGTGAACGCGATCGTTGAATCCGCTGTGGCATGGGCGGATCCCCTGCTCGCGATGGGACCCGTGCTCATCCACACAGCGCCGATGGAGACCGCCGACACAACCGTATCGGGCGATCTGGAACGGGCACTCGCCGCGATCGCCGAGAAGCTTGTCGCCGGCGGTGTGCGGAGGTTGGTGGTCGCGGGGGGCGAGACGTCCGGTGCGGTGGTCCAGGCACTCGGCGTCCGCGTGCTACGGGTGGGGCCGGAGATCAGCCCCGGCGTGCCCTGGACCTTCACGCTGGACCGGGCACAGCCTGTAGCCCTGGCCCTGAAATCGGGCAACTTCGGTTCAGCCGATCTGTTCACCCGCGCCTTCGAGGTGCTTCGGTGAACCAGGAGAGCGCAGCCCGCGAGCAGGTCTGTGAAATCGGTGCGTCGCTGCACCAGCGCGGCCTCAGTCCGGGAACGAGCGGAAACATCAGCGTCCGGCTGTCGGACGGCTGGCTAATGACGCCGACGAATTCATCTCTAGGGCATCTGAATCCGAGGATACTGTCCCGATTGGACGCCAAGGGATCACTGGCGCAGGGCGATCCACCGACGAAGGAGGCGCTGCTACATCTGGCGTTCTACGGGCATCAACCGCGGGCCGCGGCCATTATTCACCTACATGCGACGCATTCTGCGGCGGTATCGTGTCTGGACGGGCTCGATGCCGACAATTGCCTGCCACCACTCACCGCCTACCACGTCCTCAAGGTCGGTCGATTACCGCTGATTCCGTATCACCCTCCAGGGGATCCGGATCTGGTGGGCGCGATTGGGGTGCACGCAGCGGATGTCAATGCCATGTTGCTCGCCAATCACGGACCGCTCGTCTGCGGCACGTCCCTAGCATCCGCGGCGGCCACCATCGAAGAACTCGAGGAGACCGCGAAACTCTTCCTGCTGCTGCGGGGTTCGCGCACCAGGCCGTTGCCCCCCGACGAAGTGAGCAGACTGACCGCACCGACACCGACACCGACACAACGAGAACAGGAGAAGTGATGTCCACCGACGATTTCACGCATCGGACTGTCCATGCCGACGGCCTGGGATTCCATGTGGTCACTGCCGGAGAGGGGCCCACGATCGTCCTGATCGCGGGATTTCCGCAGAGCTGGTACGCCTGGCGGCGAGTGATTCCGCTGCTTGCCGAGCGGCACAAGGTGATCGCCGTGGATCTTCCCGGGCAGGGCGATTCGGAGAAACCGATCGGCGGTTACGACACGGCGACGACCGGCAGACGGCTGCACGCACTGTTGTCCGAGCTCGGTGAACACCGGTACGTGCTCGTCGGACATGACATCGGTTCGTGGGTGGGTTACCCCTACGCGCATCAGTATGCGAATGAGACACGCGGTGTGGTGCTTCTCGACGCCAACATTCCCGGCGTCACGCTGCAGCCCACCCTCACCCTCGGTCCCGACAACTGGCGCAACTGGCACTTTCTGTTCAACCCGATCCCGGATCTTCCCGAAGCTCTGCTGGCCGGCCGGGAACGGATCCTGATTGAATGGTTCTTCAGCCGGAAGACCGCCAACTTCCGCGGCACGTTCAGCAGCACCGACATCGATGAGTACGAGCGGGTCTACAGCTTCCTCGGCGGCATGCGCGGCATGCTGGGTTACTACCGCGCGGTACTGGAGGACATCGAGCAGAACGCTTCGCTCCAGAACCGGCAGTTGGGTGTTCCGGTGCTGGCGCTCGGAGGCGATGTCGGCAGCGCACCGGATCTCTACGAGCGGATGAAACCACTGGGCCGTGATGTCCGCGGTGGGGTGATCGCCAACAGCGGTCACTACATACCCGAAGAACAACCGGCAGCGCTCGTCGAGGAGATCACCGCCTTCGTCGCCACTCTGGAACCGTGAGTATCGGAGGAGACATGTCTGGCAACACACCCAGTTCCTTCGTGACCCCCGTCGTCGAACACGGTAGGACCGTATACGTCAGTGGCCAATTGCCCAGGGTGGGAGGTGAACTCGCGCACCTCGGCCGCGTCGGTGTCGATGTCGACGTGGAGACCGCGCGCGAGGCGGCGAGAATTTCGGCGCAGGCATGCGTCGACCTGCTGCGCGCCCACCTCGGCGACCGCTTCGCGCGGGTTCTCAAGATCACCGGCTTCGTGGCGTCGGGGCCGAACTTCACGGAGCAGGGCAGGGTGGTTGACGCGGCCTCGCAAACCTTGATCGAGGCTTTCGGCGATGTCGGCCGGCACGCACGCAGCGCCATCGGCGTCGCGCAACTGCCGCACGGCGCGTGCGTCGAGATCGAACTGATCGCTGCGGTTCATTGATGCCTGCGCACCTGAAGGCCAGTGCAAATCTCAAATGGTTGTTCACCGAGTTGCCGTTCGAGGCGCGCTTCGAGGCGGCAGCTGAAAACGGTTTCACCGCGGTTGAATACGCGTCACCATATGAACACACCGCGATCAGCCTCAGACAGTTGCTGGAAGCGAACGATCTGCAGCAGATACTGATCAACACCCCGGCCGGGGAGCCCGGATCACCCGAGCGGGCCGGTGCGGCGTGTCTACCCGGTGCCGGGCATATTTTCCGCGACCAGGTACACCGAGCGCTGGATTATGCCGCCGAACTCGACTGTGGCCTCGTGCATGTGATGGCCGGCATCCGCCCGCCGCACGTGAGCCACGACCGCGCGCTCGGCACGTACCTGGATAACCTTGGCTGGGCAGCCGAGCGCGCCGTGACCGGCGGTGTTCGCCTGGTTCTCGAGGCGATCAATCACACCGACCGGCCCGGACACTTCCTCGAAACCCAAGAGATGGCCGCCGACATCGTGTCGGCTCTCGGTGGCGATGCGCTCGGTGTGCTCTTCGACGTCTACCACTGCGCGGTGAGCCAGGGCGATGTGGTTGCCAGGTTGCGCAAGCTGCAGCCATGGGTCGCCCATGTCCAGGTGGCCGATTTGCCCCACCGCGGTGAGCCGGGTACCGGGAAAGTGCCTTGGGAGTCGGTGTTCGACCAGCTGCGAGGAGCCAATTACACCGGCTGGATCGGGTGTGAGTACCGCCCGGTCGCCGACACTGCGGGCGGATTGAGCTGGCTGTCGCGATTCGGGGTCGGTCAGCAGTCCAGCCCGGCCCGTCGGTAGGCACTCCGAGCGTACTCGGAAGTCAACTCTCGCAGGATATCCCGTGCGGCTGCGGCGCTACCGGTGAAGCATGCTGCACCGAAGTCGGTGTAATGCTGAACCGCTTCGGGCAGGGGGCCGGCGATCTTGATCCCGTCGATGAAGGCCAATTCGCTGATCTGTTGAATGGCCAGGTCCGCGCGGCCGTCGACCACCGCCTGTCCGGTGAATCCCTTGTCGATGATGGTTGCGCGCCGGTTGATGTCATCGGCGATGCCGAGTCGGTCGAGTAGACCGGCGAAATACAATCCGCTGGCACCTGAGCGCGAGTACGCCACAGATTGTGCGGAACGCAGGGCGTGCACCAGTTCCGGCACCGTCGAGATTTGCGGCGCGACCGCACCGGAGGCGGTTCCGACGCCGATTCCCGTTCTGGCGACGGCGGAACGGGCGGTCACGACCCCCCGTTGCCGGAGTTTGTCGAGCGCGTCGCTCACCGCAACCACGATGTCGGGCCGTTCGCCGGCGTCGATACGGTTGACCAGGACCGAGGTCGGGTCGAAGCTGGCCGCGACATCGAACGTCTTGCGCAATCTGGGCAGAACTTCACTCTCGAGTGCTCCCCGGACTGCAAGCGTGCTGAAAAGGGTGGCGGAAGGGCGGGACATCCGTTAAGTATATCTGACGTATACCAACCTAGATCGAAGTTTTGATCTCGATGTCGAACGGCTCCACATGCCTGCTGCGAATGATGTCGACAAGTCGTTCCTGCGTGGTGGCGGCGTGCGCGGGCAAAAGCGCGGTCAACGTGGGACGGTCTTTCGCGGCGACCGCTTCGATGATCCGATCATGTTCGGCGACATTGAGTTCGAATTGCCTGACCTGATGTTCAGGTCGAGCGGATTCCAAATCATAGACATGCATCAGCAGGCGCCGTACGTGGTGGTGAGTCGACCGGGCGAAATCCAGAAAGAAGCTGTTCCCGATGGATGCGTTCATGCGCATATGAAACCGCTCGTTCAACTCCGTGATGCGCAGATAATGCAGGTCTGCGACAACCTGGCGGTACTCCTCTTGAATCGCCTGGAGGTCAGCCGCCAGTGTCGGGTCGTCGAGGTTGCACAACTGACCGAGAATATTTTCGACGAGCTGATGAGCGACGATGATCTCGCTCATCTCGGCGAGGTCGAGTTTCCGCACGAAGGTGCCGCCCCGGTTCGGTGCGATCCGGACGAATCCCTCGGCGGCGAGACGGTTGATGGCCTCGCGCGCTGGGGTCCTGCCCAGTTCGAACTGCTTGAGTAGCAACGCCTCATCGATACGACTCCCAGGCGGGAGCGTCAGGTCGATGATCCGGGAGCGGATGAGTTGCAAAGCGGCTTCCGTCTGTGAGCCTGTGCCGGACACCGCTTCTGGGGAATCAACACGCCGCATCGCACCAGCCATGCCCCCAGCATATGTCACATATCCAAGAGTCTGGCCTCCGCTGTCAGGCGCGTTCCCAGGGCGCGGTCTCGCCCATCTTCTCGTAGTACTTGGCCAGGTGGCTCTTCACCCGGCCGATGTCGTCCTCGGGCAGATCGACACCGCCTCGCGCACCGTCCATGATGGCGGCCGCGGCCATCACACCGCGTGGCACGGCCTTGAGGTCGCCGCCGATCACATCGGCGATGAGCAGCTTGTAGGCGGTGAAGTTGTCCTTCTTGTGCTTGTCGTACCAGACATGGGCGTCGCGGTACTTCTCGTTGGGCTCGTCGGTCGCACCCGCCCACTTGCGCACCCGTTTCTCGGCGGCGTCGCCGTCCCAGTCACGGTCGCGGTCGGCGAGCGGAAGGTCCTGAAATGCGGTCACAGACATGGCACTCGCGGGCCCCGTCGGTGGCATCGGTAAACCGCGGTTATCTTCGGTGAGGTGACTGAGCGCCATCTCCCCGGCGGCACCGTGCGGGTTGAAGAAGTCGACGGCCTGGTGCGTGCCCGGGGCCTGCGGTACGGCACTGCGGCGCGGTTCACCCGCGCGCAACCGGCACCGCCGTGGACCGGGGTGCTCGACGCCACCCGCGCAGGCGCAGCCTGCCCGCAGCGGCCGTCGCGCGTGAGCTGGATGACCGGGCCGGTGCTGGACGGCCTGACCATGGACGAGGACTGCCTGGTCGTCAGCGTCACCGCCCCGGCGGATGCGCACGACCTGCCGGTCATGGTCTATCTGCACGGCGGCGCGTACGTCTCGGGCACCGGCGAGTCGCGCAAATACGATCCGGCACCGCTGGTGCGCCACGGGAACGTGGTGGTGGTCAACGTCAGCTACCGGCTCGGCACCTTCGGCTATCTGGCCCCGCCCGGCGCCCCGGACGGGATCAACCTCGGCCTCACCGACCAGATCCTGGCGCTGCAGTGGGTCAGGGACAACATCGGCGCATTCGGGGGAGACCCGGCCAACGTGACCGTGTTCGGCCAGTCGGCCGGCGGCGATTCGGTGGTCAAGCTGATGCTCACCGAGGCGGCCACTGACCTGTTTCACCGGGCGATCGTGCAGAGCGCCCCGCTCGGTCTCGGCGACGACCGCGCGGACCTGGCGGTGGCCCTGCGCACCGCGCTCGCCGACGCCCTCGACGGCGTCGACCCGATGCAGGCCACCGCACAACAACTCCTCGACGCGCAGGCGGCCGCGGCGTCCTGGGCGCAGCCGGTCGAAATGCTCGGCGCCATGATGCCTTTCGCGCCGCTCTTCGGCCACGACCCGCTGCCGTCGGCGGACGATCTGCCGGGGTATTTCGCCGACGCCGCGGGACGCATCGAACTGCTGGTGGGCCACACCCGCGACGATGCGGCGCCATTCGCGGCGATGCAGCCCGAGTTCGCCGAGCTGTCCGACCTGACCGAGCTCATATTCGGTGCCCCGGCACGGGAACTGGCGGCGCAGTGGAACGATCTCGGCGGCCAGGCCGCGACCTACCGGTTCGACTGGGCACCCGAGGACGCCCCGCTCGGGGCCTGCCACTGCTTGGAGTTGCCGTTCCTGTTCGGTTCACAGCAGGTGTGGGCCGATGCGGCGATGCTGGGGCCCGAGCGTCGTATCGACGACGCACTGGCCGCCGAGATGCGAACGTACTGGGCGGGTTTCGCGCACCACGGCATCGATGCGCTGCCCGCGCGGTCACTGCGGTTCGGCTAGCCCGGGCACGATGTCGCCGAGGTCGAAGACCGTGGGGGTGTCGAGTTGGGCGAACGTGCACGAGCGCGCGTCGCGGTCCGGGCGCCAGCGGTTGAACTGGGCGGTGTGGCGGAACCGGCG
Source organism: Mycolicibacterium goodii (assembly GCF_001187505.1). The sequence goes on along the minus strand of NZ_CP012150.1, from coordinate 781,730 downwards.
GCCCTCCATGTGGTCGTAGCGCACCTCGACCACCCGTTGCGGGCGCAGCGGGACAAATGACAGGTCCTTGCCCGCGTTCCACCGTGACCCGCCCCCGTAGCGGCGCGCCAGTTCCGGGTCGGCGGCGGCCTGCGCGGCCCAGTTCCACGGGTGGGTGTCGAAATCGGTGACCAGCGGCTGCAGTTCGGTGAACAGCGTCCGCCGCGTCGCCATCGGGAACGCGCCGATGACGCCGACGGAGGCGAGCTCGCCGGCGTCGTCGTAGAGGCCCAGCAGCAGCGAACCCACCGCGTCGGCGCCGGACTTGTGCAGCCGATAGCCCGCGACCACGCAATCCGCGGTGCGTTGGTGCTTGACCTTGAACATCACGCGTTTGTCCGGCTGATAGGTCAGGTCGAGGGGCTTGGCGATGACCCCGTCGAGACCCGCGCCTTCGAACTCGTGGAACCAGCGCTGCGCGGTCGGCAGATCGGTGGTGGCCGGTGTGAGGTGAAACGTCCGCCCGGCGCCCGCGAGGGCCGCCTCGAGCGCGGCGCGACGCCCGGTGAACGGCCTGGCGGTGTAGTCGTCGTCGCCGAGCGCCAGCAGATCGAACGCGATGAACGCCGCAGGCGTCTGAGCGGCGAGCATCGCCACCCGGCTCGCGGCCGGGTGCAGGCGCAGCTGCAGCGCCTCGAAGTCGAGGCGGTGGTCCGTCGGTAGCACGATCTCCCCGTCGATCACGCAGCGGTGCGGCAGTTCGGTGAGCGCGGCGGCGACGAGTTCGGGGAAATACCGGGTCATCGGCCGTTCCTTGCGGCTGCCGAGTTCCACCTCGGCGCCGTCGCGGAACAGGATCGACCGGAAGCCGTCCCACTTGGGTTCATACGACATTCCGGGCGGGATCTCGTCGACGGATTTCGACAGCATCGGCGATACCGGTGGCAGCACGGGCAGGTCCATGGCGATGACATTCCCACGTTCGGCGGGTCTACCGTGCCGAGGAGGTAAGAATGGGAAGGATGGACTTGCCGGTGCAGCCCCCGATCGAGCCGATGCTTGCCAAGGCGCAGGTGAAGGTGCCCGACGACGCCGGGGTGTGGTCCTACGAGCCGAAATGGGACGGTTTCCGTGCCCTGGTGTTCCGCGACGGCGACGACGTGGTGTTGCAGTCCCGCAACGGCAAGGAGCTGGGCCGCTACTTCCCCGAACTGCTCGATGCGCTGCGTGACGAACTCGTCGACCGCTGCGTGCTCGACGGTGAGGTGGTGGTGCCCCGGGAGATCGCCGCGGACGCGAGGAGCAAAACAGGCAGAGGCCGGATCCGGCTGGACTGGGAGTCGCTGAGCCAGCGCATCCATCCCGCGCAGAGCCGCATCACGATGCTCGCCCAGCAGACCCCGGCGCACTTCATCGGATTCGACGCGCTCGCCACGGGTGACCGGTCACTGCTCAAAGAACCGTTCCGGGTGCGCCGCGAGGCGCTGGCCGAGGCCGTCAACAAGAAACGGTGGTGCCATGTCACCCGCAGCACCGAGGACCCCGCGCTGGCCACCGAATGGCTGAAAACCTTTGAGGGCGCCGGGCTCGACGGGGTGATCGCCAAACGGCTCGACGGGCCGTACCTGCCCGGCAAGCGGGAGATGGTCAAGGTCAAACACCACCGCGACGCCGACTGCGTCGCAATGGGTTACCGCATCCACAAGAGCGGTGAGGGCATCGGGTCGATCCTGCTGGGCCTGTACCGCGACGACGGCGAGCTGCAGATGGTCGGCGGCGCAGCGTCGTTCACCGCGAAAGACCGGCTCAAGCTGCTGCGGGAACTCGAGCCGCTGCGCGAGGGCGATGAGATGCGCGAAGGCGACCCCAGCCGGTGGAACTCGGCGGCCGACAAGCGGTGGATCCCACTGCGCCCCGAGAAGGTGTGCGAGGTGGCCTACGACCAGATGGAGGGAAACTCGGTCGAGGGCAGGCGCTTCCGGCACGCCGTGAAGTTCCTGCGCTGGCGGCCGGACCGGGATCCGTCGAGTTGCACGTTCGACCAGTTGGACACCCCGTTGAACTACGACCTCTATGACGTGCTGGAGGCACAGTGATGGCCAGTGCGGCAACCGAACTCGACGTCGACGGGGTCAAGGTCCGGTTCACCAACCCGGACAAGGTGTACTTCCCCAAACTGGGCAAGAACGGCACCAAGGGCAAACTCGTCGAGTACTACCTGTCCGTCGCGTCCGGGCCGATGCTGGCGCTGCTGCGGGACCGTCCGGTGCACCTGCAGCGGTTTCCCGACGGCATCGAAGGTGAGGAGATCTACCAGAAGCGGGTGCCGCAGAAGCATCCCGACTACCTGCAGACCTGCGTCGTCACCTTCCCGTCCGGGCGCACCGCCGACGCGCTGAAGGTCACCCACCCGTCGTCGATCATCTGGGCCGCCCAGATGGGCGCCGTCACACTGCATCCGTGGCAGGTGCGCTGCCCCGACACCGAACATCCCGACGAGTTGCGCGTCGACCTCGACCCACAACCCGGCACCGGATTCCAAGAGGCCCGCAGCGTCGCGTGCGATGTGCTCAAACCGCTGCTCGACGAACTCGGCCTGATCGGCTACCCGAAGACCTCGGGCGGCCGCGGTGTGCACGTGTTCCTGCGCATCAAACCGCAGTGGGACTTCATCGAGGTGCGCCGGGCCGGTATCGCGCTGGCCCGGGAGGTGGAACGTCGCGCCCCAGACGCCGTGACGACGTCGTGGTGGAAGGAGGAACGTGGCGAGCGGTTGTTCATCGACTACAACCAGAACGCGCGTGACCGCACGTTCGCCTCGGCGTACTCGGTGCGCAAAACCCCGATCGCGACCGTGTCGATGCCGCTGAGCTGGGAGGAACTGCGCGACGCCGACCCGGACGACTACACGATGAACACCGTGCCGGATCTGGTTGCCGCGCGCGATGATCCGTGGGCCGACATCGACTCGGTGCAGCAGTCGCTCAAACCGCTGCTGGAACTCGTCGCCGCCGACGAGGAGCGGGGCCTGGGCGATCTGCCCTACCCGCCGAACTATCCGAAGATGCCCGGCGAACCGCCGCGCGTGCAGCCCAGCAAAAAGGTCGCCGAGCACTGGGACGAGCAGGGCAACCGCAAGTGAACGCCACCGGCGGTCCGGCGAGGACTCATTCCTCGGGCGCGCCGATGGCCTGCAGGTGCTCCACCGTCGCGGCGCGGCCCCGCCCGATGTGCTCCAACATGGCGTGCTCGGCGACCTCGGCCTGCCTCGACTCGAGGGCCGCCGTGACGGCGTCGTGATCGGCGACGGACCGGTGCCGACGCTGCACGAACCAGATTGCCTGGTACGGCACACCCGTCCACAGGCGGTCGATGAACTCGTCGAGCAGTGACGAGTGCGCCGCGGCGTACACCATTCGGTGCCAGCGCGCATTGAGATCGACCACGTCGGCGAACCGAGGGGGTTCGCCGTCCACGACGAGCCGGAACTCCTCCTGCAGTTCCCGGATGCGCCGCAACTCCTCGTCGGTCGCGTTCACCGCGGCCAGCCTGGTCGCCAGGGGTTCCAGCGTCTGCCGCAGCAGATAGGTCTCCTCGGCACGTCGCAGCGAGTACCGCGTCACCACATGCCCGTGGTGACGCTTGTACTCGACGAGCCCGTTGGCCTGCAACATGCGCAGCGCCTCGCGGATCGGCGTGAGACTCATCTGCAGTTCGTCGGACAGGCTGGACAGTGTCAGCTTGGCCCCACCCGGCAGCCGGCCGCTCTCGATAAAGCGGCGGATCTCGATGAAGGCCTCTTCTGCTTTGGTTGACGGGAGCGGCTCGGGTGGGGTTGCCATCACGTCCTCTCGACCTGGCGCCGGTTCTGTCACCCAGACGGTACCGCGATCGGCGTCACCGGCCCGTTGTCGTTGAGTGTCTGCACCACATTCTTCACCGCGAGCTCTGCCATCAGGGTGCGGGTCTCGACCGTCGCCGAACCCAGGTGCGGCGCGAGCACCACGTTGGGAAGCTCGCGCAGGCCCGGATGCACCTCGGGTTCATGCTCGTAGACGTCGAGGGCGGCCCCGGCGATGGTCCCGCGGGCGAGGGCGTCGACCAGTGCGCTCTCGTCGACGATCGGGCCGCGTGCGGTGTTGACCAGATACGCCCCGGGTTTCATCGCCCGCAGCGCCGCGGCGTCGATCAGGTGCCGCGTCTCGATCGTCAACGGGCAGTGCAGCGAGACCACGTCAGAGGTGGCGAGCAGCTCGTCGAGCGGAGCCCGGCGGCCGAGGCCGTTGTCGTCGTCGCGCCGGGCGTGGTAGACGACGCGCACCCCGAAGGCCGTCGCCCGTCGGGCGACGGCACGCCCGATGTGGCCCATGCCGACGATGCCGAGTTGCTTGTCCTGCAGACCGGTGCCGAGCATGAAACCGATGTCCCACGACCAGGATTGACCCGAACGGATCAGGCGGTCACCCTCGGTCACCCTGCGCGTGATGTCCAGCATCAGCGCCATGGTCAGGTCGGCGGTGGCATCGACCAGCACACCCGGTGTATTGGTCGCGGTGGCGCCGTGGCGGGTGATCGCCGCGACGTCGAGGTTGTCGTACCCGACGGCGGTGTTGGCGACCACGCGAAGTTGGTTGCCCGCCGCAGCCATCACCTGCCCATCGATGCGGTCGTTGAGCATGCTGACGATGCCGTGCGCACCGCGCACCGCATCACGCAATTCTTCGACTGTGAGGGGCCGGTCGTGCGGTGAGACCCAGACCTCACCGACATCGGCCAGGGGAGCCAGGGTTTCGGGCGGCAACGCCCGGGTGACGACGACTTTCACTGGGCACCCGCCAGTATCGCCCGCGCGCGCCGAGCGATCGGGTAGTCGACGAACGTCCCGTCCGGAAGCCGGATCGACGAGACACCTTCGGCTTCGGCCGCGGTGAAGGCGGCATCGACCGCTCGGGCCCAATCGATCTCGGCGGCGCTCGCGGCGAAGGCGTCGGCCACCACGGCGATCTGGGACGGGTGGATGACCTGCTTACCGCTGAACCCGAGCCGACGGGCCTGACCGGCCGACCGCATGAGGCCGTCGTCGTCACCGAGATCGAGGTGCGGGCCATCCACCGGCGGTGGGCAGTTCGCCGCCGCGGCGGCGAGCACCAGTTGCGACCGGGCGAACAGGAATTCGTCACCGTCGCCGGCCGGCGTGATCCCCAGTTCACGGGACAGGTCCGCGGGGCCGAACGCCAAGGTGTGCACCCGTGCGTCCGCCGCCGCCAGTGCGGGTGCGTTGAGGATGCCCGCCGCGGTCTCGACCAGCGGCACGATGCCGATTCGACGGCTGTCGGTCGCGGCCGACCGCTCCGCCCGGGCCAGCAGCTCGCTCACCCGTCGCACACCGTCCGGTTCGGCACTCATCGGGACGATGAGCAGGTCGATCCGGTGCAGCACCGGCTCGAGGGCGGTCAGGTCGTCCTCGGCGAAACCGCTGTCCACGGCGTTGATCCGCACACAGGTCACCGGGACACCGGTGGTGGGAAGCGCCGACAGAGCGCTCACGACCGCCGCACGTGCCGCGTCCTTGCGCGAGATCGCCACCGCATCTTCGAGATCGACCGCCACGCCGACGGCCGCGCTGGCGGCCGCCTTGGCGATACGGTCGGGCCGGTCGCCCGGCACGAACAGCAACGTGCGAAGTAACGGAAGGGTGTTGGTGGATTGCCGGCCCATCAGTCGGCGTACCAGTTCGGCAGGTCGTCCTGCATGTCCACCCACACCGACTTGATCCGGGTGTAGTGCTCCATCACGGCCTGGCCGCCCTCGCGCCCGTAACCGGACTGCTTGTAGCCGCCGAACGGCACCAGGTGGTTGATCGTGCGGGTGGTGTTGACCCAGATCAAACCGGCCGCGATGCCCGCCGCGACCCGGTGCGCCCGGGTCACGTCCCGCGTCCACACCGAGCCGGCCAGGCCGTACTCGGTGTCGTTGGCCTTGGCCACGGCGTCGGCTTCGTCGGTGAACGTCATGACGCCGGTCACCGGGCCGAAGATCTCCTCGCGGATCATCCGCATGTCGCGGTTGACGCCGTCGAGGATCGTCGGCGAGTAGTAGTAGCCATCGGCCAGCGGCGGCTCGGTCGGCTGTGTGCCGCCGCAGACCAGATGCGCTCCCTCCTGTACGCCGCTGGCGACATACCCGGCGATCCGTTCCCGATGCTGCGCGGAGATCTGGGCGCCCATCTGGGTCCGCTCGGACAGCGGATCGCCCACCCGGATGCGCCTTGCCAGCGAGGCGAACCGGTCCAGGAACTCGTCATGGATGGTGTCCTGCACGAAGATTCGCGATGCCGCCTGACATGTCTGCCCGGCGGCGGAGAAGATGCCGTAGGCGGTGCGGTGAACCGCGGCATCGAGGTCGGCGTCGTCGAAGATCACGGTGGGCGACTTGCCGCCCAGCTCGAAGGTGACGAGTTTGAGGTCGCCGGCCGCGGTGGCGGCGATCTGCTTGCCCACCTCGGTCGAACCGGTGAAGGCGATCTTGTCGACGTCGGGGTGGGCGACCAGCGCGGCGCCGGCCTCCTCGCCAATTCCGGTCACCACGTTGAAAACCCCGTCGGGCAGCCCCACCTCGGCGATCAGCTGGGCGAACACCACCGCCGACACCGAGGTCTCCTCTGCGGGTTTGAGGACGATGGTGTTACCGCCCGCCAGCGCCGGCGACAGCTTCCAGGCGAGCATGAGCAGCGGCGAATTCCACGGCACGATCGCGCCGACGACACCCACCGGTTCCCGGCGGGTGTAGCTGAACGCCGTGGCGGCCTGCGGGTGGGTTTCGCCGACGGTGGTCTGGCACACCCCGGCGAAGTACTCGAAATAGCGTACGACGGCGTCGATTTCGGCGCGGACCTCGCGGACCGGCTTGCCGTTGTCGCGGGACTCGATCACGGTCAGCTGATCGCGGTGCCGGTCGACGACCGCGGCGATCTTCATCAGGAATCGGCCGCGGTCGGCGGGGGAGACCGCAGCCCACGGTCCTTCGAAGGCTGCGCGCGCCGCGCGCACGGCCCGGTCGACGTCGGTCGAGTTGGCCCGCGGCAACCGGGCCCAGACCCGCCCAGAACGCGGTTCGTAGGAATCGAAGGTCGCTCCGTCGGCGGCGGGAACGGACGCGCCGGCGACGAACATCGACAGGTCGGCGACATCGGAGGAGGCGGCGGGGTCGGCCAGCGTGACGACGTCGGGCAAGCGGTGGGTGGTGACTGTCATGGCTAGGCCTCCTGGGGCAGTAGTACGGGCTTGATTTCCTGGAAACTCTGCATCCGTCCCATCACCGAATCGATGTCGTGGAGCGGATAGTGACCGCTGATGAGCCGGTCGAAGGGCAGTCGATCGGCGTAGCGTTCCAGGATGGTCAGTGCGGTGCGGTAGTGCGAGAGGTCACCCGAGAAGGACCCGATGACGCTGAGGTTCTTCTTGGTGATGGTGCCGGGGGCGATGCTGGTGACGCCTGCGCCGAGTTGACCGACCACCAGGTAGCGGCCGTCGGGTGCGGCCATTTCCACGCCCTCGGCGAAGGCCGCGGGGTGCCCCGAGAACTCGGCGACCAGGTCGGCACCCAGACCGTCGGTGGCCGCTTTGATCATCGTCAGTCGGTCATCGGGATCCGGGTGGGCGGCAAGGGATATCACCTCATGTGCGCCGAACTCCGTGGCGATCTCCAGGCGGGCGTCCGGCGCGCCGACGGTGATCACCCGGCCCGCGCCCGCCTGCGCGAACAGACCTGTCGCCAGGATCCCCAGCGGGCCCGCGCCCTGGACGACGACGGTGTGCTCGGGGCCGACGCGGCCGGCCTGCTCGACCGCGTTGACCACCGAGCGCAGCGCACAGCTCGCCATGCTGGCGAGGTCGTCGGGCACGCTGTCGGGGATCCGGAGCCTGCCGGACCCGGGCAGCACGTAGGAGTGCTGCGCCAATCCGCCCAGCAGGTTCGGCCACTGGTCCATGGTGGCCTGCCCGTACGGAATTTTGTTGCGGCACAACGTCGGTCGCTTCCTGGCGCACATGACGCAACGGCCACAGACGGCGTGTGTCCACAGGATGCGGTCACCGATCTGCAGGGGCTGGCCGGCCGAGTCGACCTCGGCGCCGTCGCCGATCGCAATGATCCGGCCGACCATCTCGTGGCCGAGGATTAACGGCAGCCCCACCGGGATGGCCAGGGAGCCCTCCCAGCAGTGCACGTCGGTGCCACACAGCGAGCAGGCCACGATCTCGACGAGCAACCCGCCGGGTGCCACCGGCTGCGGGACGGCGACCTCCTCGAGCGTGAGCGGTTCACCGAAATTGCGCACCACCGCTGCCCAGGTGGATTTCGGCAGTGTCGTGGCCTTCATCGCTGCACCTCCGCGACATCCGGAGATGAGGTACCCGGGTTGGCGGTCTCCGATGCGTCGGAGCGCACCTTGCCCCAGATCGCCATGACGAGGCAACTCACCAGGCAGACGCCCGCGATGTAGGTGGCGATGGGCCAGGTTGCGCCGCCGCTGCGGAGCAGCAGTGCCGCGGCGATGAGCGGGGTGAAGCCACCGACGATCGCCGCGCCGAGCTGGTAACCCAGCGATGCCCCGGTGAATCGGACGTCGGTGTCGAACAGTGCCGAGAAGTAGCTGGCCTGTGCGGCGTACATCAAGGAGTGCCCGACGGCGAGGCCGACGATCAGCGCGACCAACAGCGTCCAACCGGAGTTGGCGCCCGCGAGCCAGAAGAACGGGAACGCGAACAACACCATGAAGCCGGCTCCGCCCAGGTAGACGCTGCGGGTGCCGACCCGGTCGGCGAGCACGCCGAAGGCTCCGATCGTGACGATGGCGACGACGGATGCGATGAGAATGCCGTTGCGCGCGGTCGATTCGCCCGCACCGTGTTTCGCCAGGGTCAGGGCGAAGACGGTGATGAGGTAGAACGTGCAGGTTTCTGCTGCTTTCGCGGCGAACGTGACGAAGATGCCGCGTCGGCCGGTGCGGAACGCCTCCACCAGCGGGATGCGCTTCTTTTCCCGCTCGGGCTCGATCGACCGATTGGCCATCGCCGCGGCGAACTCCGGGGATTCGGTGATCGCCCGGCGCAGCCACAGCCCGACGAGCATCAGCACCGCGCCGAGAATGAAGGGGATGCGCCAGCCCCAGCTCAGGAACTGGTCTTCGGGCAGCAGCATGAAACCACCCAGCACCAGGCTGGCGAGCACAAGGCCGGCGTAGATGCCCATCTGGGGGCAGCTGCCGTAGAAGCCGCGGCGGCCCTCGGGGGCGTGTTCGATGGTCATGATGGACGCGCCGCCCCACTCGCCTCCGTGTGCGAGGCCCTGCAGGATCCGCAGGGTGACCAGCAGGATGGGCGCCAGTGTGCCGATCGTCTGGTAGGTCGGAAGCAATCCGATGCCGACCGTTGACACGCCCATCAGGCCGAGCGTGGCGATCAGCACGCTCTTGCGTCCGAACTTGTCCCCGAAGTGGCCGGCGATGATGCCGCCGACCGGACGGGCCACGAAACCCACGCCGAAGGTGGCCAGTGCGAGCAACGTGCCGACCGCGGGGTCGTCGTTGTGGAAGTACAGCGTCCCGAAGATGGTCGCGGACAGTGCGCCATAGAGATAGAAGTCGTAGAACTCGAGCATCGAACCGATGCCGCTGGCGAGCGCGACCCGCCGGACGAGTCGCTCATTCGGCGCCGGAGGCGCAGCGTGGTTGGTCATGAATTCACTCGCTTCGTCGAGAGGGATTGGAGGGGGCGGCCTATCACGCCTGCCTGGGCAAGTTCGTCCAGAACGTCGTCGGGATAAGCCAATTCGGAGCCGAGGATCTCGTCGTTGTGTTCTCCGAGTGCGGGACCCGGATGGCGGATCTGACCCGGTGTCCGGGACAACCGGGCGATCAGTCCCTGCATGCGCAGCGAACCGAGGGTGGGATGGTCGACCGACACGATGCTGCCCCGTTCGGCGAAATGCGGGTCGGCGACGATGTCGGCCGCGCTGTACACCGGGCCTGCCGTCGCGCCCACCGACTCGAACATCGCCAGCACGTCGGCGTTGTCGCGCTCTCCGACCCAGGTGGCGATCGCTTCGTCGATCTCCTCGCGGTGCGCGATGCGACCGGAGATGTCCGAGAACCATTCGGCGTCAGCGAGATCCGGTCGGCCGACGGCGCGCATGATTCGTTGTGCGGTGGCCGTGGTGGCCCCCGACAGCGCGACCCAGCGCCCGTCGCGGGTGCGGTAGCACTCGCGGGGAACGTTGAAGCCGGTTCGGCTTCCCTGCCGTGTCGGCAGGGTGCCGAGCTGGTCGTAGGCCGACGTCTGGGCGCCGAGAATCCAGAACAGGGGTTCGTAGATCGACAGGTCGACGACCTGCCCCTGGCCCGTCGACTCGGCGTGACGCAGCGCGATCATGGTGGCGAACGCGCCGGCCAGCGCGGCGACCCCGTCGGCCAGCGGCCACTGGGGCAGCACCGGCGGTCCGTCGGCGGCGCCGTTGGTGTCGGCGAACCCCGACATCGCCTCGGCGATCGTGCCGAAGCCCGGGCGGGAGCGGTAGGGACCGGTCTGCCCGAATCCCGAGACGCGGACCACCACCAGTTTCGGGTTGGCGGCGATCAGATCCTCTGGATCGAGCCCCCACTTCTCCAGGGTTCCTGGCCGGAAGTTCTCGATGAACACATCGGTCTCGGCCAGCAGCCGACGCATCACATCGGCGCCGCGGGGGTCCGAGAGCGACAGGCTGATGTCACGCTTGTTGCGTCCGACGAGCGCCCACCAGAGCGATTCTCCGTCCTTGCGCCATTCCCACTGGCGCAGACCGTCACCCTTCGGGTGTTCGACCTTGACCACGTCGGCGCCGAAGTCGCCGAGCAGGGTCGCGATCATCGGCCCCGCATAGATCGTGGCGGCGTCGACGACGCGGACTCCGTGCAGCGGCGGCGGGTGCGCCGAAGTTGTATCAAACATTTAATTAAATTAGAACGAAGGTGACGCCGAACACAAGTCGATCGGCATTGTGGTCCGACGACAGGATGTCATGATCCGCCGTGACCTGGCCTGATGGCCTTGGGCAAACTGGTCGGTCCGGCTCAGGTGGGCGAGATCTGCGGTCGGCCCACCGGCGATGGGGCGAGCATGAGGTCGAGGAACCGCTCGTGGCGGCCCGACGCCGCGAGCGCCTCGGTCGAATCGATCAAATGCAGCATGCCGATCCCGGCAGCGAAGGTGACCTCGCCGCGCAGTCGCGCCTCCTGCGGGTCGAAGCCGTGGTCCTCGAACGCCTTGGTGACGGCGACGCGTACCCGGTGATCGGCGGCGCGCACGTTGGCCGCGGCGATGTCGTCGGTGCGCGCCCACTCGCGCATGGCGCGCTCCAGCATCCAGTGCTGCGGGCTCATCAGCGCCTCGATCAGCTTCGCCAGCCGTTCCCGCGGCGGGAGCTGCTCCACTTCGGTCAGAGATCGACGGTCGTTCTCCAGGAACGTGTTCCACGACGCCACCAGGGCAGCGCGATAGCCCTTCATGTCGGTGAAGTGCCAGTAGAAGCTGCCCCGGGTGGCGCCGACCTGCTCGCACAGCCGCTCGATCTTGAGCGCCCGCATACCGTCGGAGGCCAGCAGCTCGTAGCCGGCCTGCAACCAGTCGTCGGCCGTCAGGGTGCCCGGTGCTTGTCGAGGCGCACGTGCCACCCGCCCAGATTATGGCGCGGCGGCACGCGAGCGCTCGTGATCAGGCGGTCGTGGCCCGCACATGCAGGCCGTAGGGGACCGCCTCCAGCAGCGTCACACCGATGCGCGTACCGGCGGGTGTCTGGTATTCGCGGTGCTCACCCGGACGGGCCCCGAGGATCGCGCTGCCCAGCGGCGACTGTACGGAGTACACCTCGAGCTCGCCGTACTCCGCACCGCGGACGCCGAGCAGAAACGTCTCGGTGTCCTCGGTGCCGTCCCAGCGCACGGTCAGCACCATGCCGGGTTCGGCGATGCCGTCATTGGGCGGGGCCTCACCGACCTCGGCGTGCAGCAGCAGATCGTGGATCTGCTGGATGCGGGCCTGCCTGGCGCGCTGGATGGCGACCTGGTTCTCATCGGAATCCTCGGCGGCCTCGGTGCTGATCAGTTCCCGCAGCGTCGAGAGCTCATGCTGCAACCGTTCGTGTGCTTGCGGCGACATCCAGATGCGTTGGGGTGCAATCATTTTTCCTCCTGGGGTAGCTGAGAATTGCCGTCAGGGGCGGGACTTTCCGCACCGCCCCTGACGACGCGAGGGCCCTCACGGGCCGTGGGTGGCTCGAGTCGGGCGAACCCCTACCGCAGCGGGTTGAATTCGCGAAGCGCGTCGGGCTCCTTGCCGGTGGTGAGGTATTCGGCGAGCAGACGTCCGGTGATCGGGCCGTGCGCCAGGCCCCACATCCCGTGTCCGCCTGCGACATACACCCCGGGTGTCACCCGGCCCACCAGCGGCCGCCCGTCCGGTGTCACCGGGCGCGGGCCCACCCACACGTCGGTGCGCTCGTCCCAGCGCACGCCGTCGAGCAGCGGTGCCGCCGATGCGATGATCGCGTCGACGCGGGCCGGCTGCACCGGATCGTCGGGGGAGCGGAACTCCATCGTGCCCGCGACGCGCAGCCCGCCCCGGTAGGGCGTGCACGCCACCCGTGCGTCGGGCAGATAGATCGGCGTCGGCACCGGCCGGTCCACCGCAACGGTGAACGAGTAGCCGCGGCCCGCGCGCACGGGTGTCGGCACCCAGGCCCTGACCAGCCGGGAAAGCCATGCGCCGATGGCGATCACCGCGGCGTCGGCCGTGAGCTCGCCGTCGGCGAACACGATGCGCACACCGGGTGCCGACGGCTGCACGTCGACGACGTCGCCGGTGTGGATGGTGGCGCCCCTCGCGGCCACGGCGTCGGCCAGGGCACGGACGAACCGTCCGGGATCGACGAAGCGCTGCCCCTCGACGCTGACGGCGGTGGTGATCCGCGGCGACGCCAGCGGAACCTGTTGGTGCAGTTCGTCACCGGTGAGCCGGGCGAACTCGACGGTCTGACCCAGGCCGGCCATCCGCCGCAGCTCGGTCAGCAGATGTGCAGCCTGCCGGTCGGACTCGAACAGCGCGGTGATCGGCGCATCGGTGGTGACCGCGTCGACGCCGTTGGCGATCAGGACGTCGTAGGCCTCGATGCACTCCTCGTTGAGGGGCAGGTTCGCCCGCGCGGCCCGTGTCCACGACGACAGCCGGCAGTTGAGCGCGAACCTCGCAAGAAACGTCCATACGCCGATTCCCGCGGTGAGCGGGATATGAAGCGGCGCGGTGGGATTCGCCAGCGACCGCAGACCGTGACGCAGGACCGCCGGGTCGTTGAGCGGGATCGTCAGCGTGGGCGACACCCAACCCGCGTTGCCCCACGACGCGCCCGCGGCCACGCCGGTGCGGTCGACCACCGTGACCTCGACCCCGCGCTCCTGCAGGAACCAGGCGGTGGACAGACCCACGATGCCCGCACCCACGACGACCACACGGCGCGGACCGCCGTCAATCCGTTCACCGTCAACCACGACTGCACCTCCAAGACTGATTGGGCACCGGTTCGAGACGCCGGGCCCGATGCTCTCCATGGTGTGGGCACAGCTCAGCGGAGGGTTTGCGTCCGCGCGACAAACGCGGATGCGGGTTTTGTCGGGTTGATACAGCGGTTCAGTGCTGCTGCTCGCTCGCGGCGAGCTCGATCATCATCGCCAACCGTTTGCGGGGATCGGTGAGGTCGAGGTTGGTCACCTCGGCCATCTTGCGCATCCGGTAGCGCACGGTGTTCTCGTGCACGCCGAGCATCCGGCCCGCGTCGGCGAGATCGCCCTGGGCCTGCAACCAGGCCTGCAGGGTCAGCGCGTAGTGCGTGCCGTGCGCCACGTCGTGCCGACGCAGTTCGGCGACCGGTCCGCGCTGGGGCGTGCGGCCCGACTGCGCGGCCACCCGCAGCCGTTGCAGCAGGATGTCGTCCCAGGCCTCGTCGTAGACGGGTACCGCACCGCCGTGGCGCACCTCGTGCAGCGCGAGGCATTCGTCGGCCTCGCGGCGGGCGAGCACCAACTCGGCCGCGACGGCCGGACCGCTGACGCCCGCCACCACCGCGACGGGGTCCGGCAGCGCCGCGCGCAGCCCGGCCACCCACGTGGTCGCGGTGTCCGGATCGGGGCTCGGCAGGACGGTGTACACGGTGTTGTCGACGAGCGCGCTGCGGCCCGGGCGCGACCAACCGAACCCGGCCGTCGCGCGTTCGAATGCCAGCAGCAGCGCCGAGTGCCCACCGGAAAGTCCCCGGCCTGCGGTGTGCGCGCGCAGCGCGATCACCCGCAGCGGGGTCTGCGGCAGAGCCAGCCGGCTGGCGACGGTTGCGGCGTCGGCCGCACCTTCCAGCAGGCGGATCACCAGGTCGGATTCGACCTGGCGCTCCAGATCGGCGCTCGCCCGCGACCGCAGCAGGTGCACGGCCACCATGCGGGCGCCGTCGGCCAGCGCGGTCCGATTCGCCTCGGGAAGCGGTTGCGCGCACGTCACCCACACCGACCCGAGCAGTTCGCGGCCGGCGCGGGCCGCCACCACCATGCGCCCGGTCAGGCCCTGCTCCGGGTCGCCCTCGACGAACAGCGGCTCGTCGGATTCGGCCAGATGGCGGAACACGCCGCGCTCGGCGAACAGCGCACGGAGCCGCTCGGGTGCCGCTCTGCTGAGAATCGTCTCGGCCCGCGCCGGATCGGCGTCGTGCTGCAGCCGCGAGTACGCCAGTACCGATGAGCGACGGTCCTCGATGGTCACCGAGCCGCCGACGGCCGCGGCGAGGCTGTCGGCCAGCGCGAACAAATCGGTGGGGCCGCGCCCGGATTCGGTCTCGCGGCCCTCCAGCACCAGGCCGTAGACCACCGCGGCGAGCTCACTCCAGGAGACCTCGGGCTCGAGCAGCATGACCGCGATGCCGTCCGGGACAGTGCTCAGCTCCTCGTCGGTCGCGTGCACCAGCACCACCACGGCATGCGCGGCCTTGGCCCACTCCAACGCCTCGGCAAGTGAGGTCGCGCCGACCGCCAGGAGAACGTCGCCGACCACCGGACCCGGCTCGTGCATCACGACGCTGCGCAATTCGGTGGACCGCGGCGTCGAGCACAGCTTGAGATGGATTCCGTATCCACCCAGCACGTTGATCAGCCGGTCCAGTGTGACCACGGGCGCCTATCCAGCTGCCTACGGACCTGCGGCGAGGGTGGCCTTGCCGGTGCGGTCGTAGCCGCCGCGGTCGCGCCATGTGAGATCGACCACATCACCCGGGTAGTGCTGGTCGAGCACCAGCGTGAGCGTCCGGGCCGAATCGAGTTGGGTGCCGTCGATGGACATCAGGATGTCGCCGGGCACCAGGCCGGCCGCCTCGGCGGGACCGCCGCGCAGCACGTCCTGGATGATCACACCGCCGCCCTGACGCTGCGCGGTCCGCACACCCACGCCAAGTAGCGTCGGCGGGCCGATGTGGACCTGCGGCGACGGGGCGCGGGAGCGGATCTGGTTGGCAACGGCCATCGCGTCGTTGATCGGGATCGCGAAGCCCTTGCCACCCGGACCCATCCGGAAGTTCACCGACGCGGCCGTCGTCACGCCGACCACCTGACCTGCGCCGTTGACGACGGGTCCGCCGGAGTCGCCGGCCCGCACCGGCGCGGCGAACTCGATCAGGCCGGTCAGTTCGTCCTTGGTGCCGGTCAGCGAGTCCTCGGCGTTGACCGTCCGGCCGAACCCGGTGACCGTGCCGACCTCACGGGTGAGCGGGGCGTTCGTGCCGTGTGCGTTGCCCAGCGCGACGACCGGTTCACCCTCGACGAGGGCCTGCGAATTGCCGATCGGCGCGGTCGGCAGCCCGCCCGCGCCACGCAACTGCAGCACCGCGATGTCGGCGCGGCGGTTGTACCCGACCAGGTCGGCCATGAACGACATGCCGTTGACCGTGGCGTTGATCGAGTTCGCACCCTGCACGACGTGGTAGTTGGTGAGCACCTCGCCGTTCGGCGACAGGACGAAGCCGGTGCCGATGCCGAATGCCTGCTGGTAGTCGACGACGGTGTCGATGCGGGCCACCGCGGGTTCCACCGGTGCCGCGGCAGCGAGCGGATCGGCGGGTGCGGCGGCGGCCGGTGCCGCGGGAAGCAGCGACGCCGCGCAGGCGACGAGGGCCGCGAGGATCACCGATCCGATAGGTCGCGATCGTGGTTTGCCCATGAACACATCTTGGCGGCGACTGACGTGGCTGTCGACGCGCGCCTCACTCCTCTGTTGCGATGCCGCCGCGGGAGCGCCGCCGGAACCGCGAGCTGCCACCCTTGCCGGCCTTGTTCGCCTTGGTCGACGGACGCTTGTTGCGCAGTTTGCCGCCCGACTCGTCCTCGTCGGTGCTGTCCTGGTCCGTGCTGTCCTCGGTCGCGTCGTCAGCCGACTCTTCCGACGTCTCTTCGCCGCTTTCGGTGTCCCCGCCGTCTTCGGTGTCCCCGGCGGGCTCTTCGGATTCCGCGGATTCCGCGGTGGCCTCGGACTCTTCGGACCCTTCGGACTTTTCGTCCGTCGTCTCGCCGGCCGTCTCGCCGGTCTTGTCGGCCGCGCGAATCTTGCGTCTGGCGTTGACCTTCGGCTTGAGCGGTTTCGGCGGCGGAGGCGGTAGCTCGGCGATGAACGCGAGGTAGAAGCCGAAGACGCCGAGCAGCGCGAGCGCGGCCGCGGCGCCGTAGATGCCGAACAACCACGAACCTGCGCTGTCGAGCGAGATCCAGATCTCTGCGACGGCGGTCCCGGCGATCAGCACGCCCGCGATGACGTGGAACAGGATCGAGGTGGTCCGCAACCGCAGCGCCAACTCGGGGGTGCCCAATTCCGGACGACGGGTGCGTTGCCACGTCAACACCACCGGCAACGCGGTGAGTCCCACCAGCACCCCGGTGACGATCCGCAGAACGGTCCCGAGCGTGGGGGAGGTCTCGCCCATCAGTTCGGGCCAGCGGGGGATGACGAAGAAGAAGAACAGGCCGGCGGCAATGAGGGTGGACACCACATGCCAGGTCACCGCGACGGTGCGGCCCATAGTCCTCCTTGGTCCAGCTATGGCCCGGGGTGCGACCGACAGCTGTGAAGCTGCTGGTCGCACCCCGGGACCTCGTGCGGAGGATGCGGGATTTGAACCCGCGAGGGCTATTAACCCAACCCGCGTTCCAGGCGAGCGCCATAGGCCACTAGGCGAATCCTCCGTCGGCAATGGTAACCGAACCCCCCACCCGTCCCGAAAACTCGGGGTCGGCCGCACGTACTACACTCGCCTTGGACCCCGCGCGGCGTCCATCCTGTGAACTCCCCCAGGGCCGGAAGGCAGCAAGGGTCAACGGGCTCTGGCGGGTGCGCGGGGTCCCCTTGATCGCCCCGCCCGAAGCGGGGGTCCACACCAATCGAGATTCGGGTGAAAGGCGCGCCGTGTCGTTCCAGTCCCTCGGGCGCGACGATCTGCTCGCGCAGCACGAACTCCAGCAGCGCAACTACGCCGAGCTGCAGGCCAAGCAGCTGAAACTGGACCTGACCAGGGGTAAGCCGTCCCCCGAGCAGCTGGATCTGTCGAACGGGCTGCTGAGCCTGCCCGGCGAGGGCCACGACGCCTACCGCGACGGTCACGGCACCGACACCCGCAACTACGGCGGCGTGCACGGCCTGCCCGAGCTGCGCGCGATCTTCGCCGAGCTACTGGCCCTGCCCGTCGAAAACCTCATCGCGGGCAACAACGCGAGCCTGGAGATGATGCACGACTCCGTCGTGTTCTCGCTGCTGCACGGGGCCGTCGACTCGCCGCGGCCGTGGTCGGCCGAGCCGACCGTCAAGTTCCTGTGCCCGGCCCCCGGCTACGACCGTCATTTCGCGATCACCGAGTCCTTCGGAATCGAGAACGTGCCGGTGCCGATGCGCGAGGACGGTCCCGACGTCGACGCCATCGAGGCGCTCGTCGCGGCCGACCCGGCCGTCAAGGGCATGTGGTGCGTCCCGGTGTACTCCAACCCGACCGGCGCCATCTACTCCACCGAGGTGATCCGCCGGCTCGTTCAAATGCCAACGGCGGCAAAAGATTTCCGCCTCATGTGGGACAACGCCTACGCCGTCCACACGTTGACCGGTGAGTTCGTCGAACCGGTCGACGTGCTCGGCATGGCCGCGGCGGCCGGTAACCCGAACCGCCCGCTGGTGTTCGCCTCGACGTCGAAGATCACCTTCGCGGGGGCGGGCGTGAGCTTCCTGGGCGCCTCGTCGGACAACATCGCATGGTACCTGGAGCACGCGGGTAAGAAGTCGATCGGCCCGGACAAGGTCAACCAGTTGCGGCACCTGCGCTTCTTCGGCGACGCCGAGGGTGTGCGCAGGCAGATGCAGCGCCACCGCGAGCTCATCGCCCCGAAGTTCGCGCTGGTCGGCGAGATCCTGGAGGACCGCCTCGGCGAGTCGAAGATCGCGTCGTGGACCGACCCCAAGGGCGGTTACTTCGTGAGCCTCGACGTGTGGCCCGGCACCGCCAAGCGCACCGTGGCCCTGGCCAAGGACGCGGGCATCGCCGTGACCGAGGCCGGCTCGGCGTTCCCGTACCGGAAAGATCCGGAAGACAAGAACATCCGCATCGCGCCGACCTTCCCGTCGCTGCCCGAGGTGCGGGAGGCGATCGACGGTCTGGCGACGTGTGCCCTGCTCGCGGCGACCGAGACCCTGCTGGGGTCCGAGTAGTCGGGGCCTGTCGGTAGCCTTCTCCCGTGGCTCTCTACCGCAAGTACCGCCCGGCGACCTTCTCCGAAGTTGTTGGGCAGGAGCATGTCACCGAGCCGCTGTGCACTGCGCTCACCGCGGGCCGGATCAACCACGCGTACCTGTTCTCGGGCCCGCGCGGCTGCGGTAAGACGTCGTCGGCGCGCATCCTGGCCCGCTCGCTCAACTGCGAGCAGGGGCCGACCCCGACGCCGTGCGGGGTGTGCGACTCGTGCGTCGCGCTGGCGCCCAACGGGCCGGGCAACGTCGACGTCGTCGAGCTCGACGCGGCCAGCCACGGCGGTGTGGACGACACCCGTGAACTGCGCGACCGCGCGTTCTACGCGCCCGCCCAGTCGCGGTACCGCATCTTCATCGTCGACGAGGCGCACATGGTCACCACGGCCGGGTTCAACGCGCTGCTCAAGATCGTCGAGGAGCCGCCGGACCATTTGATCTTCGTGTTCGCGACCACCGAACCGGAGAAGGTGCTGCCGACCATCCGGTCGCGCACGCACCACTACCCGTTCCGCCTGCTGGCGCCGCGCACCATGCGGCCGCTGCTGGAGCGCATCTGCGCCGAGGAGCAGGTCGAGGTCGACGACGCCGTGTATCCGCTGGTCATCCGGGCCGGCGGCGGGTCGCCCAGGGACACGCTCTCGGTGCTCGACCAGCTGCTGGCCGGCTCCGAGCAGGGCGCCACCGGCAATCACATCACCTACCAGCGCGCGCTGGCGCTGCTGGGCGCCACCGACATGGCGCTGATCGACGACGCCGTCGAGGCGCTCGTCGCCAACGATGCCGCGGCGCTGTTCGGCGCCGTGGAGGCCGTGATCGACGCGGGCCATGATCCCCGTCGCTTCGCCACCGACCTGCTGGAACGGTTCCGCGACCTGATCGTGTTGCAGGCCGTTCCCGACGCCGCCAACCGTGGCGTGGTCGACGCACCCACCGACGTCCTCGAGCGCATGCGCGATCAGGCCGAGCGACTCGGGGCGGCGACCTTGGCCCGCTACGCCGAGGTGGTGCATGCGGGCCTCGGCGAGATGCGCGGCGCCACCGCACCGCGCCTGCTGCTCGAAGTGATGTGCGCGCGTCTGCTGCTGCCCTCGGCCAGTGACACCGAATCAGCGCTGCTGCAACGCATCGAGCGCATCGAGACCCGGCTCGACATGTCCATCCCGGCGGGTGAGGCGTCCGCTGGTGCGCCGTCGCGCGAACCGGCCAAGCAGTTCGTGCGGCGAAGCCAGGCCCCGACACCGGCACCTGACCCCACACCGGCACCGGCACCTGCCCCCACACCGGCACCGGCACCGGCCGCGCCCGCGCCGCAGCAGGCGCCGCCAGCCGCCGCACCGCGTCCCGAGCCGACCCCGCCCCCGGTCGCGCGCCCGGCGCCCGAACCACCCCAGCGCCCGGCGCCCGAACCACCCCAGCCCCCCGCGCCGGCGGCCCCGCCTGCAGCGCCCGCCCCGGCCGCCGCGGCGCCGGAGCCGTCGGCGCCTGCCGCCGAAACCCCTTCTGCACCAGGGCAACCCAACGCCGCCGCGGTGCGCAGCATGTGGTCGACGGTGCGTGAGAAGGTCCGTCAGCGCAGCCGCACCACCGAGGTGATGCTGTCGGGCGCGATCGTGCGCGCGGTCGAAGGCGACACGCTCGTGCTCAGCCACGAGTCCGCGCCGCTGGCCAAACGCCTCACCGAACCGCGCAACTCCGAGGTGATCCGCGAGGCCCTCAAGGATGCGCTCGGCGTCAACTGGACGATCCGCTGCGTCACCGGTGCCCCGGAACCGGCGGCCCCGCCCGCAGCGGCCGGAGCGGCTCCGGCCGCACCCGCGCCGGACCCGGTCGAGATCGCCCGGGCCGAGGAAGACGACATGCTCGCCGAGGCGGCCGCCGAACCGTCGGAGTCGATGCCGCGGCGCGACCCGGAAGAGGTCGCGCTGGAGTTGCTGCAGAACGAGCTCGGGGCCCGGCGCATCGACGAGTGATCAGCGCCCGGCGGCCTGTTCGCCGCGCAGCGTCATCACGGTGCTGGTGATCATCGCGACGGGTTTCCCGTCGCCGCGCACCACCTCGCAGGTGTAGTGGGTGATGGTGCGTCCGGTGTGCGCGGGCAGCGCGGTCGCGACGAGGACGTCCGACCAGACCGGGCGCAGGAACGCCGCCCGGATGTCGATGCTGGTGAACGATTCTCCCGGCCGCATCAGCGTGGAGTGCGCGGTGCCGATCGCGGCGTCGGCCAACTCGACGACGAACCCGCCGTGCACGGTGCCCTGCTGATTGCCGTGCCGGGACGGATCGGTGCGCACCCGAACGCTCGCCGTGCCGGCGTCGACGGCCACGATCTCGAACCCGAGAAGTTGCGATATCGCGGTCGGATACCGCATGGGTGTGGGTTCGTCGGGTTGCAGCAGGCCGGCGGTCATCCGGCGCAGGAAGTCGAGGACGGGGAGCTCGGTGCTGTCGATCACGCGCTGGACGTTAGAAGCCGCGATCTGGTGCAATCAACGAATTGTCCTAGATACAAGGGGGTGGCGTGCGTCCCGAGCGGTACCGCGCGATCGCCGACCAGATCGCGCACGACATCCGGACCGGCGCGCTGCCTGCCGGCAGCCGGTTGCCCACCCATCGTGAGCTGGCGCGCCGCCACGGCGTCGCACTGGCCACCGCCACCAAGGTCTACGGCGAGCTCACCCGGACCGGGCTCGTGGTCGGGGAGCGCGGCAGGGGCACCTACGTACGTGACCTGAGCGGGTTCGGGGGTCTGGACGCCCGGCGTCTGCCCACGTGGGCGCGCGTCGCCGATCTGTCGTTCAACCAGCCGCTCGCGGCCGAGCAGGGCGAAGGGCTCAGGCAGCTGCTGCGGGACATGGCCGCCGACGCCGATCCGGCGGCGCTGCTCGCCCAGCACCCCGCAGGTGGCCGCAGCGCGGACCGCGCGGCGCTCGCCGAGCACCTGATGAGCCAGGGTCTCGATGTGTCGGCCGACGACGTGCTCGTGACGGCGGGTGCCCAGCACGCCCTCGACACCGTCGTCTCGGCGCTGGTGGCGCCCGGACAGGCCATCGCGGTCGACGCCCTGACCTATCCGGGGGCCAACCTCGTCGCCGAGACCCGCCGGGTCGAACTCATCGGGGTCCCGGTGTCACCCGGGGGCACCGATCTCGACGCCCTGGCCGCGGTGTGCCGCACCCGCGCGGTCGCCGCCATCTACGTCATGCCGACGCTGCACAACCCGCTCGGCTTCGTGCTCGACGAGTCCGACCGCATGCGTCTCGCCGAGATCGCCAGGCGCCACGACTGTGTGCTGATCGAGGACGCGACATACGCCTTCCTGCAGCCGGATTCGCCGCCCGCGCTGCACACCTTCGCCCCCGAGCGCACGTGCCACATCGGCAGCCTGTCGAAAAACCTGGCCACCGGGCTGCGCTACGGCCATCTCGTCGCACCGCGCGCCCATCGGGACGCCTTGATCCGGGTGCTGCGCGCATCGAGTTGGGGCACACCGGCCGTCGTCGCCGCGATGGCCACCCGCATGCTCGGCGACGGCACCGTCGAGCGCATGCAGAAGCTGCGCCGCGACGACGCGCACCGCCGCCAGCAGATCGCCGCAGCCGAGCTCAAAGAGCTCGGCTATCAGGCGAATCCGGCCGCCTACTGGGGGTGGCTGCCGCTGCCGGACGACGTCCGCGCCGATATCGTGGCGCACCGCCTCGCCGACAACGGTGTGCTGGTCTCCACCGCGGATGCGTTCACGGTGCCACCGCACGCCGCCAACGCGTTACGCGTCGCGCTCGCCGGCCCGCCGCTCGACGAACTCGCCACGGCGCTGCGCGCCATCTGGGACGCGGTGCGATTGATCTAGGCAGACCACCATGGCCGCAACGGCAGGCCGCCGTCGCTGCCGTCCTCGTCCAGCTTGACCGCCAGAACCTGGTGCAGCTGAACCACATTGGTCTCGAAGCCCAGCCGTGAGCCCGCCATGTACAGACCCCACACCTTCGCGGTGGGCAGCCCGACCTCCTCGACGGCCTCGTCCCAGTGCTCGACCAGATTGCGGCACCAGTCGCGCAACGTCATCGCGTAGTGGTTGCGCAGGTTCTCCTCGTGGATCACCTCAAGGCCCACGTCCTGGGCCTCGGTGATGATGCGACCCGAGCCGGTGAGCTCGCCGTCGGGGAACACGTAGCGGTCGATGAAACCGCCGGCGGCCGCCGTCGTCCTGTTGTCCGGGCGGGTGATGCAGTGGTTGAGCAGCAGACCGCCCGTGCGCAGCTTCGATTTGAGGAAGTTGAAGTACGCCGGATAGTTGTGCACGCCGATGTGCTCGGTCAGCCCGATCGAGGACACCGCGTCGAACCCGGACTCGACGACGTCGCGGTAGTCGCCGTGGCGCACCTCGGCCAGATCGCCGAGCCCTTCGTGGGCGATCGCCTTCTGCGCCCAGATGGCCTGTTCGCGGCTGAGCGTGACGCCGAGGGCCTTGACACCGTGGCGGGCCGCATAGCGCACCATGCCGCCCCAGCCGCAGCCCACGTCGAGCAACCGGTCACCGGGCTGCAGCCGCAGCTTCTCGAACACCAGGCGGTACTTGTTGTCCTGCGCTTCCTCGAGGGTGGCGTCCGCGGTGGGGTAGCACGCGCAGGTGTAGGTCATCGACGGGCCGAGCACCCATTCGTAGAACGTGTTCGACACGTCGTAGTGGTGGTGGATCGCCTCGGCGTCGCGGGTCTTGCTGTGCCGCAGGCCCTCCACGACACGGCGCCACCGGGGCAGCGCCTCCTGCGGCGGCGGTGCGATCGGCTTGAGATGCTCGATGCCGATGGAGCGCACGATGTTCGCCAGCACGCGGGCCGGCGGACGCTTGAACTCCATCCGGTCGGCCAGGGCGCGCAGCAGCGGGTAGGGATCGCCGGGATGCACGCCGTAGGGCTCGAGGTCGCCGGAGACGTACGCGCGGGCCAGGCCCAGATCGCCGGGCGCGGTGGCCAGATACGTGGTGCCGCGCGGGGTCTTGAGGTCCAGCCCCAGCGCCGCGTCCTCGGGGCCCGCGGAACTGCCGTCGTACGCGGTGAACCTCAACGGCTGCGTGCCCGCCGCGAAGATCTCGAGAATCTCGGCCAGGGTGAGCTTGCGGTCCGACGTGGACGCCGCGTGTTCCTTGAATGTGGTCATTGTCTTTGCACCGCCTTCGAATACAGGTCTAGCAGACGTGAATCCGGGTCATAGGTCTTCTTGACGGTGTTGTAGACCTCACCGCCGTACAGTTCATCGAATTCGTCACGTGAGTAATAAGCATCCGAGTACAGCGATTTGTGCCCGTCGAGCTCGGCGACCTTCCGTTCGATGAGGCGGTTGGTGTACCCCTCCTCCGGGCCCACCGGCACCGACGACCAGAAGCCGATGTTGACGTAAGTGTGATGGGCCTGCAGCGGATACAGCGGCCATGCCGCGCCCTCGTCACCCTGATCGCGCAACCGCAGCGGGCACAGCCAGATCGGTTCGATCGGCACGTTGCGCAGGAACCATTCGACGAAATCCGCGCACCGTTCGATCGGCACCTCGACGTCCTGGACCACGCGTTCCCGCGGCGGGCGCCCGTTGCGCTTCTCGATGCGGTCGGCGATGTCGTAGCGCTGGTCGTAGGCCACCAGCTTCCAATAGAAGCTGCTGCGCCGCAGGCGCCGCGGCCAGAATCTGCGGATCACCGGGTGCTGCGCGCCGAACGCCCGCGAGCACCAGAACCAGTCGGTGTCCCAACGCCAGAGGTAATCGTGAATGGTCAACCGGTCGTGCTTCTCCGATCCGGTCTCGCCGTCGTGCTGGATCGACCGGTAGTAGATCTGCTGACCTGTGTAATCGCTCACCGGCCCCGGGGTTTTCGTTTTGAAGCCAACGCACAGGTAACTCTCAGTTGCGCTGAAGATCACGCCGTCGAGGTAGTCGACGGGTTCGCCGTTGCACCCGCCGGTCTCGATGATGCGGTCCATCGCCGCCACCAGATCCTCGACCGAGTGAAAACGCAGATGCCGCAACGCGACAAACGGCTGGACCGGCTCCAGCTCGATGCGCAACCGGGTGGAATAGCCAAGTGTTCCATACGAGTTCGGGAAGGCGTGGAACAGGTCCGAGTGCCTGTCCCGACTTGCCGTGACGATCTCGCCCGCGCCGGTCAGGATGTCCATCTCCAGGACACTTTCGTGCGGCAGGCCGTTGCGGAACGACGTCGACTCGATGCCCAGACCGGTGACCGCACCGCCGAGGGTGATGGTCTTGAGCTGCGGCACCACCAGCGGGGCAAGGCCGTACGGCAGCGTCGACGCCACCAGGTCCTCGTAGGTGCACATGCCCGCCACATCCGCGGTGTGCGCGTCGGCGTCGACCCCGATCACACCGGTCAGGCCCGACACGTCCAGACCCTTCACATCGGTGCGGGCCCGGGCCCGGAACAGGTTGGATGTCGGTTTGGCAAGGCGCACTGTCGCGCTGGGCGGGATCGCGCGGTAACTGGCGAGAAGACGCGCGACGCCGGCGGCATGGGCAGCCTGTGCGTCAGAGGGAGGTACAGGCACACATATACGCTAGTCAACGGTTGCAGGCGATGCGACCGCAGATAGGCGGTTGATACCGCATCTTCACCTCGCACAAGGAGTTTTCACCCATGGGACAGGTCAGCGCGGTCAGCATCGTATTGATCAACGCCGAGCCCGCTGCCGTGCTCGCTGCGATCTCCGACTACCGGACCGTGCGCCCGAAGATCCTCTCCTCGCACTACAGCGGTTACCAGGTGCTTGAGGGCGGACAGGGCGCGGGCACCGTCGCGACGTGGAAGCTGCAGGCCACCAAGTCGCGCGTGCGTGACATCAAGGCCACCGTCGACGTGGCCGGACACACCGTCATCGAGAAGGACGCGAACTCGACCCTGGTGAGCAACTGGACCGTCGCACCCGCCGGTACCGGTTCGTCGGTGAACCTCAAGACCACCTGGACCGGGGCGGGCGGCGTCAAGGGCTTCTTCGAAAAGACGTTTGCTCCGCTGGGCCTGCGCCGCATCCAGGACGAGGTTCTCGAAAACCTCAAGAAGCACCTCGAGAGCTGACGCGAGAGCTGACGCGAGAGCTGACGCGAGGGCCGAGGCGGCTAACGCGCCGGGCTGACGGCGGCCGCCGCGGTCGGCGACTGCGAACCCAGGAACCCGGCGATGCCCCGGACGATGGCGTCGGCGTACTTCTGGCGCCCCTCCGGGGACTTCATCAGCGCCGAGTCCACCGGATTCTTCATGTTGCCGCACTCGACGAGAACCGACGGGAACTGCGCCAGGTTCAGGCCCGCGATGTCCGAGCGGGGATTCAGCCCGCCCGAGCCGATGTAGGTGGCAGGCGGGATTCCCGACGCGGCGAGTTGATCCCGCATGACCCTCGCCAACTGCACCGACGGGCCGGCCTGCGCCGCGTTGAGCGGAGGCGACGAGTACAGCACGTGGAAGCCGCGGCCGTTGGGCGGACCGCCGTCGGCGTGGATCGACACGATGGCGTTCGGGCGCAGCGAATTGGCCATGGCGGCGCGTTCGTCGACGCAGGGCCCCAGCGCGTTGTCGTTGCCGCGGGACATCGCGGTCCGCACACCAAGCGCGGTCAGCGCGGCCCGCACCCGCAGCGTGGTGTCCCAGGTGAAGCTGTGCTCGGGATAGCCGTCCTCGGTGGAGGTGCCGCTCTCCTGACAATTCTTGGTGCCGCCGCGGCCGGTGGGGACCTGCTTGCTGATGGACGCGTCGTTGGCCCCGTTGTGACCGGGATCGAGGAACACGATCATGCCGGCGATGTTCGCGGGGGCCGCGTGGGCGACCGGGGACACGGCGGTGGTCGTCACCGCGATGAGCACGCTGGTCACGACCGCGGCGCCGACACGCAGACAGGCTGGGACTCGCACGGCCGCCACGGTAGCCCGGTCGCGGACTAGGCTGAAAGGCCAAACCGCCGGCGACGGGCGAGAGCAACCAAGTCGAGACCAACACGCGATCAAGAAGACGCTCACGAGACCGAGACGACAAGGGGACCAGTCATGCAACCCGGAGGTACGCCCGACATGTCGGCCCTGCTGGCGCAGGCCCAGCAGGTGCAGCAGCAGTTGATGGAGGCCCAGGAGGCGCTGGCCAACGCCGAGGTGCACGGGCAGGCCGGTGGCGGTCTGGTACAGGTCACCGTCAAGGGCAGCGGTGAGGTGGTCTCGGTGCAGATCGACCCCAAGGTGGTCGACCCCGGCGACGTCGAGACCCTGCAGGATCTGATCGTCGGCGCGCTCGCCGATGCCTCCAAGCAGGTGACGATCATGGCGCAGAGCCGTCTGGGTCCGCTGGCCGGTGGGCTCGGCGGCTTCGGGATTCCGGGGATGTGAGTGTCCGGCGATGTTTGAGGGCCCCGTCCAGGACCTGATCGACGAGCTGGGCAAGCTCCCCGGGATCGGTCCCAAGAGCGCGCAGCGGATCGCGTTCCACCTGCTGTCGGTCGAACCGCCCGACATCGACCGGCTCACCGCGGTGCTCGGTCGGATCCGTGACGGGGTCACGTTCTGTTCGGTGTGCGGCAACGTCTCCGACGAGGAACGCTGCCGGATCTGCAGCGACCCGCGCCGCGACGCGTCGCTGGTCTGTGTCGTCGAGGAACCCAAGGATGTGCAGGCCGTCGAACGCACCCGCGAGTTCCGCGGCCGCTACCACGTGCTCGGCGGCGCGCTCGACCCGTTGTCCGGCATCGGGCCCGACCAACTGCGTATTCGCGAACTGCTCAACCGCATCGGCGAACGCGTCGAAGGTGTCGACGTCGCCGAGGTGATCATCGCGACCGACCCCAACACCGAGGGCGAGGCCACCGCGACCTACCTCGTGCGCATGCTCCGCGACATTCCCGGCCTGACCGTCACCCGCATCGCGTCCGGCCTGCCGATGGGCGGAGACCTCGAGTTCGCCGACGAGCTCACCCTGGGCCGCGCGCTGGCCGGCCGCCGCGCCATGGTCTGACTCGCGGCTCGCCGCGGTGCTCTGATTCGCGGCTCGCCGCGGTGGTCTGACTCGCGGCTCGCCGCGGTGGTCTGACTCGCGGCTCGCCGCGGTGGTCTGACTCGCGGCTCGCCGCGGTGGCCTGATTCGCGGCTCTTCCGCCGAAACGTTATTCCAGCAGCGAAACTACGAGAAGCGCCCTGCCGGAATGCCGTTTCGCGGATACCGTCGGAGGCATGCCTGACCTGCTGAAGATCGCGGATTCGCTGTACCGGCTGCGTATCCCCGGCGATCGGGCGCACCTGCTCAACTGCTACCTGTGGCAGGAGCCCGACGGGGTCACGCTCATCGACACCGGGTGGCCGGGTGGGGCCGGGTTGATCGCCGAGGCGCTCGCGATGGTCGGACTGCGGCGCCTGCACGTCAAACGCGTGGTGCTGACCCACTTTCACGAGGATCACACCGGCGCGGCGGCCGAGATCGCCGACTGGGCCGACGTGGAAGTGATCGCAGGCGCCGACGACGCACCGTTCATCCGCGGTGACGAGCCGGGCCCACTACCGGTGCTGACAGACGCCGAGCGCACCCTGCGGTCTGATCTCACCGAGCCGCCCGTCGGCCCGCCGTGCCGGGTCGACACGACCGTGCGCGACGGGGACGTCCTCGACTTCGCGAGCGGGGCAAGGGTTGTCGCGGTTCCCGGGCACACACCGGGCAGCATCGCGCTGTACCTGCCCGCGGCCGACGCGGTGCTCACCGGCGATGCGATCGCCGAGTTCAACGGGCAGGTGATCGTCGGGGTGTTCAATGTCGACCGCGCCGCGGCGGTCGCATCGGTCCAACGTGTGGCCGAAACCGGTGCGCAGGTCGCGGGATTCGGGCATGGCGAGGTGGTGCTGACCGCCGCCGCCGCCCGCATCGCCGAAGCGGCCGACCCGTTCGCCTGAGTCCCGCCTTCTCGCCGAAACGGCAGCGCGTTGTTTTTTTCCCCGGGTTACTCGTCCCTCGCGGCCTTGAGATGCGCGGCCGACGCCTGCTTGAGGTGCACCAGGTCGGAGGCGACGGTGGCGAAGGTGTAGCCCTCGGCCAGCCGCTTGGCCGCCGACGCCCCGTCGGCATTGTGGATTCCCGCCGCGATCCCGGCGTTCTCGGCGGCGACCCGGATCCGTTTGAGGGCCGCTTCGAACTCGTCGGCAACCGCCGGGTCCTGCGAGGTCGCTCCCCCGATCGCGAGCCGCAGATCCGACGGGCCGACATAGATGCCGTCGAGTCCGGGGACGCGGCAGATCTGCTCGACATTCGCCAGGCCGCCAGGTGTTTCGATCATCGCCAGCACCACGGTGTCACGGTTGGCCTCGGCGGGCACCGGCCCGATCCGCAGTTGCGAACGCATCGGTCCGTACGAACGGATCCCGGCCGGTGGATACGTCGCGGCCGCCACGGCGCGCGCGGCCGCCTCGGCGTCGTCGACCATCGGGACGATGACGCCTGCCGCCCCGGCATCGAGCGCCCGGCCGATCGCGGTGGCGTCGTTGGCTTCCACCCGCACCAGACCGACCGCTGAGCCCGACGCGTCGATGGCCGTCAGCCCGGCGACCATACCCGAGTAGCCGATCAGGCCGTGCTGCAGATCCAGCGCGATGTAATCCCAGCCGACGTGGGCCAGCCATTCGGTGGAGACCGGGCTGTCGATCACCGACCAGTACCCGAGCAGCCGCTGCCGATCCCGCAGCCGGGTGGCGAATTCCTGTGCACGCATCGATCGATACCTATCGGTTGTAGTTCGGCATGGGGCCGCGCAGTGCGGAACCCACCTCGTCGCAGGCCGCCACCACGTCGTCGGTCAGCGGGCCCTTGCACACTGCGGCGATATTCGATTGCAGGTGGCTGACTTTCGAGCCGCCGAGCAGTATCGGCCCGGTCGCCGGTTTGGACACCAGCCAGCGCAAGGCGAGCTCGGTGAGCGGTAAGCCGGCCTTGTCGGCGACGACGCCAAGCGCCTCGATCGCTTCGAACATCGCCGTGTTCCAGTAACGCTGCCGGTACATCTGGGCCAGGCGCGAGTCGCCGAACCGGCCCTCCGCGGGCTCGGTGCCGAAGGAATGTCTGCCGGTCAGCAGACCGCCGCCGAGCGGGTTGTAGACGACGGTCGTCAGGCCAGTCACGGCGGCGAATTCGACGTACTCGTCCTCGATACGCCGCGCCAGCAGGTTGTAGAGCTGTTGTGCGACAACCGGCCGCGGGGCTCCCACGGTGTCGGCGACGTGGTTGAGCTCGGCGATCTGCCACGCCGCGTAGTTCGAGACGCCGAGTGCGCCGATCTTGCCTTCGCGTACGAGTTCGGCGATGGCGCCGAGGGTTTCGGTGAGTGGCGTCGCGCGATCGGGCTGGTGAAGATAGAACAGGTCGACGTGGTCGGTCTGCAGCCGCGAGAGGCTGCCGTCGATGCAGGCGCGCAGCCCGGCCGCCGAAAGCGGTGCGTGGTCACCGGCGTCCGGGTGCGGGATGCCCGCCTTGGTCGCCAGCGTGACCTTGTCCCGGCGGCCGCGCAGTAGTCGGGCCAGGATCCGCTCGGACTCACCGCCGGCGTAGCCGTTGGCCGTATCGATGTGGGTGATTCCGGCATCGAGCGCGGCGTCGAGCATCGCCGCGGCACCATCGGCATCGACGGTGTCGCCGAATGTCATGGTGCCGAGAACGAGTGGGCCGAGGTCGGGCATCAAGCAACTCCTTTGAGCAGGTGACGGGGTTTGAGACCGGTCATGGTGGTCGGATCGAGCGCGGCCGCCCGCAGGGCCTGAGTGTAGGGCTCGGCCGGATGTGCCAGAACGTCTGCGGTCACGCCGGTTTCGACGATGGTGCCCGCTGACATCACGATGATGGTGTCGCTGATCTCGCGGACGACGCCGAGGTTGTGGGAGATGAACAGGTAGGTCAACCCGGTGTCGTGCTTGATCTCGCGCAGCAGCTCGAGCACCTGCGCCTGCACCGACACGTCGAGCGCGCTGGTGGCCTCGTCGCATACGAGCAGCTCCGGTTCGCTCGCGAGGGCGCGCGCGATCCCGATGCGCTGCCGCTGACCGCCCGAGAACTCGGCGGGCCTGCGCTGTAACGCGGTCGAGGGCAGGCCGACGCGATCGATCAGTTCGGCAGCCCGTTTCTGCCGGTCGGTACGGCTACGGATACCCCTGAGCCGCAGGGGTTCGGACACGATGTCGACGGCACTCAGGTGAGGATCCAATGACCCGTACGGGTCCTGGAACACCATCTGGATACGCGAGCGGTACGGCCGGAGCGCACGTTCGGACAACTGGGCGATGTCGGCACCGTCGACCCGGATATGGCCCGAGGTCGGGGTCACCAGCCGGACGATCGCCTTGGCGATCGTCGACTTGCCGCAGCCGGATTCGCCGACGACCGCGAGCGTGGAACCCTTCGGCACGTCGAAGCTCACGTTGTCGACCGCGCGGAAAACACCTCCGGCGACGGGGTATTCGACGACGAGTTGCTCGACGGAAAGCAGTGGTGTCGTCATACCGGGACGCCCTGTCGTACCTGGTCACCGAGCCGGGGGACGGCGGCGAGCAGCTTGCGGGTGTATTCGCTGCGCGGGTGACAGATGAGATCCTCGGCGCCACCGGATTCGATGAACCGGCCGTCCTTCATCACCAGGATGCGATCGGACATCAGCCGGGCCACCCCGAGGTCGTGGGTGATCAGCAGGATGCCGACGCCGGTGTTCTCCTGAACTTCGAACAGCAGGTCGAGGATGCTGGCCTGCACGGTCACGTCGAGTGCGCTGGTCGGCTCGTCGGCGACGATGAGCTCCGGGCCCGCGGCCAGTGCGGTGGCGATCAGCACGCGTTGCAGCATGCCACCAGAGAGCTGATGCGGGTACTTGCCCAGTTGTGTCTCGGGCGAGGGGATCCGCACCTGTTCGAGAAGGTCGACGGCTCGTGCCATTTCGCGGGCCTTCCCGCTGATACCGCTGTGGCGGATCGCGTCGCGCAACTGTGACCCGATGCTGTGCACCGGGCTGAGCGCGGTCATCGGATCCTGAGGGATGAGCGCGATGTGTCGGCCGCGGACTCTCGCCAGCGCTTTGGCGTCGCCCAGGATGTCGGTGCCCTGGAACGAGACTCTTCCCGACAGCACGGCGAGATCGGCGGGCAGCAAGCCGAGAATGCCCATCGCCGTGGTGGATTTGCCGGAGCCGGATTCACCGATGATCGTGACGGTTTCGCCGGGGTCCATGGTGAACGACACCCCGTCGACCGCGCGGATCACCCCGGCGGCGGTGATCAACTCAACCTGCAATTCATCGACCATCAACAGGTTTCCCATACTCAGCCTGCTTTCTTGGAGAGCGGAAGTCGTTTGAACAGACCGAATTTGAACCCGCCCTGGCGGTCACGCAAACCGTCTCCGAGCAGATTCACCCCGATCACCAACAGCGCGATGACCAGCCCGGGCAGGGTGACCAGCCACCATGAGGTGGTGACGTAGTCCTGGCCGTCGGAGATGATGCGGCCCCAGGTGGCGAACGGCCGTTGCGGCCCGGCGCCCAGGTAGCTCAGCGCGCTCTCCAACAACACCGCCTGTGCCAGGAGCAGGAGCACCACCAGCGACACCTGCTTGACGACATTGGGGATCACGTGCCGCAGCAGGATGGCGAACCCGCCGAGACCGAGCACGCGGGCCGCTGCGACGTAAGGTTTTTCGCGTTCGACGAGGCACAACGAACGCGTCAGCCGCGCGATCTCGGGCCACTGGGCGATCGCGATGACGAACGTGATGACCGGGATCGACGGGCCGAACAGCGCCACCACGAGTAGCAGCATCATCAGCAGCGGCAGCGACAGCTGCGCCTCCAGCAGCCGGCTGACCACGGTGTCGATCCAACCGCCCCAGTAACCGGCCGCCGCTCCGAGCGCCAGACCGATCAATCCGGACACCACCACCGCAAGGATGCCGACGGCCAGCGACACCTGACCGCCGTACAGGACTCGGGCCAGCAGGTCGCGACCGAGCTGGTCGGTGCCGAACAGATGTCCGTCGGTCAGCGGGGGGATCCGTCGATCCCCCAGGTGGGTGGCGTCGGGCGACGGCAACGGCAGTACCCGGGCAAATGCGACCGGCAGGATGACCAGCAGGGTGCAAAGACTCCCCACCCAGATCTTGACCCGGCTGTCGCGCTCCCGGCGCGTGGCGCCGGCGCGGGCGATGTCGCGGGGCGTGACCGCCGACGGCCGAGGCTCGGCGGGCGGAGCGATGACGGTGGTCACTTGGCAGTTCCTTTCCCGAGCCGGACACGCGGATCGAGCAGTGGATAGCAGAGGTCGACCATGAGCTGGACGAGGACCGCGAGGACCGCGGTCACCAGCACGGTCGCCTGGATCAGCGGATAATCGCGGGTCTCCAGCGCACGCACCACCAGCGAGCCGACTCCGGGCCAGGCGAACACCACCTCGACCACGACGACGCCGTTGAGGAGTGACGCGAAGCGCGTGCCCAATGCGGTCAGCACCGGAATTGCGGAGTTGCGCATCGAATACCGCCAGATCAACTCGCGCTCGGAGACACCGCGGGCACGGGCGACCGTCACGTACGGCGACGTGAACGCGCCGAGCATCTCGCGGCGCACGAGGCGCGAGATGAGGGCTATCTGCAGGATCGCGATCGTCACGGTCGGCAGCACCAGGCTCGACCAGGTCGCGAACCCTGCGGTCGGGAAGATCGGGATCAGCACCGCGAACACCGTGATGAGCATGAGCCCGGTCCAGAAGTCAGGCATCGATTGGCCGGCGATCGTGATTGCATTGGCGCCGAGTTCGCGTCGGGTCTCGGCGTTGCGTGCCATCCACACCCCCAGCGGCACCGACACCACGGTGGTCAGCAGGATGGAGGCGATCGCGAGCGTCATGGTGTACGGCAGCCGGTCCAGCACCACGTCGAAGGCGGGTGCCTGGAAGGAGTAGGACGTGCCGAGGTCCAGGTGCAGCAGGCCCTGCAGGTAACGCAGGTACTGGACGAGGACCGACTGGTCCAGGCCCATGGTGCTGCGGATGCGTTCGATGTCCTCGCTCGTCGCCAGCGGCCCGGCCATGGCGTAGGCCGGGTCGCCCGGTGCCAACCGGATGAGCACGAACACGGTGGTGAGGGTGAGGAAGACCGCGAGTGCGCTCTGGCCGAGGCGTTTTGCGATGTAACGCGGCAGTGCGGCCGAGGCCAACCGGCCGGTGACGGTGTGCGCGGGCGCTGCGATCAGCTGTTGGGTCATCGCATGCCCGGCTGCAATGGCGGAAAGTTCATCATCGACCTTTCTGTTACACAGCTCACAATGACATGGTTGCGTATTGTGCGCAAGTGTCCGTCGACAGTTGCGCGCTATACGCAACACGGCTACAGTCCATTGTGTCAACCATCACACCGACCCTGTTTGCAGCCTGGAGGCCGACGGTGACCAAATCCCTTTTGGATCAACAGCTCTCGCGCCGCACGCTGCTACGGTCCAGCCTGTTGGGCGGCGCCGGGTTGGTATTCGGCGGGTCGCTGGCAAGCTGCGCCACCCCGACCGGCACACCGGGACCGACCACCATGAGCCTGGGCCTCAACCGGTCGCTGGTGAGCCTGGACAACAAGCTCAACCAGTTCGACGCCGCTCTCACCGTGCAACGCGGTGTCCGTCAGGCGCTTACCGAGATCGACCGCGACCTGCGCCCGCAGCTCGTCCTGGCCGACCAGTTCAGGCTCACCTCGCCGACGCAGTGGTATGTCCGCCTGCGACCGGGAGTGCGGTACTCCGATGGCTCGCCGGTACGGGTCGAGGATGTGTCGACCGCACTCAAGATGTACAGCGAGGTCGACGGGTCCTTCGTCGCCGGGTTCTTCCCCGAGTTCCCCACGGTCGAGGCGATCGACGACACCAGTTTCACGCTCAACACCGTGCGTCCCGTGCCGGTCCTGGACTACCTCATGTCGAACATCCTCATCACCCCCGCCGCGGCGAACAAGCCGGAAGAACTGCAGAGCGGGGTCGGGACCGGCCCGTACGTGGTGACCGAAAGCAACCGCGGGGCAGGCACCTACACTCTGGTGCGCAACGAGAAGTACTGGGGCACACCGGCACATGTCGAGTCGGTACGGGTGCGCTTCATACCCGACGAAACCAGCCGCGTCGTCGCGTTGCGCAGCGGGGACATCGACGTGATCGACTCGATCACCCCCGATTCGGCCGACCAGCTCGACGGGCTGTCCGGCGTCGCCATCGACCGGGTGGACGGGGTCCGCCTCAACCAACTGTTCTTCAATTTCCGCAAGCCGCAGGGGCATCCGATCGCCGACGCCAGGGTGCGCCGCGCCCTGACCTATGCGATCGACGGCAAGTCGCTCATCGACGAGGTCATGCAGGGCTCGGCCACCGCATCGCGCGGGGTCATCCCGCTGACCCTCGACGGAGCCATCGAAACCGGTGAATACACCTATGATCCGCGGCGCGCCCGCGCCGAACTCGACGCCCTCGGGATCCGCGATCTGGACCTCAAGATCATCTGGGAGTCCGGCGAATTCGCCGCGGACACCGACATCATGGAGGCAGTGGTCCAGATGCTCGGTGCCGCGGGTGTGCGGGCGAGGCTGCAGCAGTTCGAACCGGGCGGCGACATCATGCAGTGGCGACAGGGCAGGGCCGGCGACTGGGACATCCTCGGCAACGGCTTCCCCAGCCCCACCGGCCTGGCCTTGACGATCATGCAGGGCATGTACGCCGGAACCGCGGAGAAGGAAGCCACCCGCGACAGCTACCACGGTTACGTGTTCCCCGACATCACCGCGATCATCACCCAGGCCTCCGAGGAACCCGACCCGAAACGCCGCGCGGCACTGCTCGCCGACGCACAGCGTCGGGTCTGGGACACCTGCCCGATGCTGTGGTCGTTCGTGCCGAAGGCCGTGCTGGCGCGTCGGACCCGTATCGAGGGTATTGCTCTGCGCCCCACCAATTCCTATGATCTGACGGCGGTGTCGCTGCACTCATGAACACACCACTGACGATTACCGACGGCGCCGTCCGCCCGACCGGCGAAGGCGGCCGCCGTCAGGCGCTGCTGCCGGCACCACAGGTGCAGAACCACGCGGCGAATCTCGCCGTCCTGCCCGATGGAACGCTCGCCTGCGTGTGGTTCGCGGGCACTCAGGAAGGCGTTCCCGATATCAGCGTATGGCTGTCACGGCTGGACCGCGACGTGTGGTCGTCACCGGTGCAGCTGTCCGACGATCCCACCCGATCCGAGCAGAACCCGGTGCTGCACGTAACCGAATCCGGTGCGGTGTGGCTGATGTGGACCTCGCAGCACGCGGGCAATCAGGACACCGCGCGGGTGCTGCGCCGGGTGTCGACCGACGGCGGCGCCGGCTGGGGGCCGGTGCACACGCTCATACCGGAAACCGACGAGGGCGGCGTGTTCATCCGGCAACCCATCGTCACGCTTCCGACCGGGCGCCTGCTGCTGCCGGTCTTCCACTGCGTGAAGGTGCCCGGCCACAAGTGGGTCGGCGACCACGACTACAGCGCCGTGATGATCTCGGACGATTCCGGCGAATCCTGGCGGGAGGTGCCGGTTCCCGGCAGCACCGGGTGCGTGCACATGAACATCGGCCGGCTGTCCGACGGTACGCTCGTCGCGCTCTACCGCAGCCGCTGGGCCGATGCCGTCTACCGCAGTACCTCGACCGATGACGGCGAGACGTGGACCGCCCCGGTGCCAACCGAGCTGCCGAACAACAACTCGTCGATCCAGTTCGTGGTGTTGCCCGATGACCGGCTTGCCCTGGTGTTCAACGAATCCAGCGCCGACGACGCCACCGACCGGCGGACATCGCTGTACGACGAGATCGACGATGACGGTCTGGCCGATGCCGCATCGGCGCCCGCGCAGCCCGACGAGCACCTCGGCCTCGCCTTCTGGGGTGCCCCTCGGGCGCCCATGACCCTGGCGATTTCAGCCGACGCCGGTCTGAGCTGGCCGATCAGACGCAACATCGAAACCGGGGACGGCTACTGCCTGTCCAACAACTCCCGCGACGGGCTCAACCGCGAGTTCTCGTATCCGACGGTCACCGCGGCCGGCGGCCTGCTGCACATCGCGTTCACGCGCTTCCGTCAGGCCATCGAGTACGTCGAACTCGCCGACGACTGGGTCACCGGATGACCACACCGCCGACGGCCGTGGTCACCGGCGCCAGCTCGGGCATCGGTGCGGCCACCGTCCGCAGCCTGCTGGACGACGGCTGGCACGTGGTCGGAGTGAGCCGGCGTGACCCGTCATTGGCGCACGACCGATTCGACTGGCTCGCAGCAGATCTCGAGGATCTTGGCAAGCTGCGTGCCACTCTTTCCCGGGTTGGTCGGGTCGACGCGGTGGTGCATGCTGCGGGCTTGCAGCGGTCGTCCGCGCTGGGGAAGTTGAACGTCGAGGACGGCCTGGCGATGTGGCGGGTGCACGTGGCGGCGGCAGAGGTGCTTGTCGACGCGCTGGCCGGCCGCATACGCGACGGTGGCCGCGTGGTCCTCGTCGGCAGTCGCACCATGACCGGCAACGCCGGTAAAAGTCAGTACGCCGCAACCAAATCCGCACTTGTCGGCATGGCCAGGTCCTGGGCCGCCGAGCTCGTCGGCAGGCAGATCACCGTCAACGTGGTCGCACCTGGCCCGACCGACACCCCGATGCTCGACGACCCGGCCCGCCGCGACACGCCACCGAAGCTGCCGCCGATGGGCCGGTTCGTGCGGCCCGACGAGGTCGCCGGACTGATCGGATTCCTGCTCGGCCCGTACGGTGCGAGCATCACCGGGCAGGCGATCGTTCAGTGCGCGGGAGTGTCGCTGTGATCACGCCCATTCACGTGCTCGCCGATGATCTCTCGGGTGCCGCCGAGGTGGCCGGAGGTTTCCTCGGCCGTGAATCGGACCTGGTCTTGCGGTTGGGTGGCGGCCCGAATTCGACAGGGGTGACGGTGGTCGACCTGAACACCCGCACCATGACCGAAGCCGACGCCGTGCGCACTGTCGGCGAGGCGCTCGACGGCGTTGCGGCAGGCACCCGCGTCGTCAAGAAGATCGACTCGTTGTTGCGCGGGCACATCCGCGCCGAGGTCGCGGTGCTCGCCGAACGTGGACCGGTGACCGTCGCCGTCGCCCTGCCTGCGCTACAGCGTCGCACCGCCGGGGGAGTGCTGTATCTCGGCGATACGCCGTTGCATGAAACCGGTGCCTGGCATGCCGAACCCACCGGCCCGCCGCGCAGCGTCGCCGAACTGTTCGACGGCCTGGCCGGCGTCGAGGTCTGCGACGCCGCCACCGATGCGGACCTCGACGAGATTGTCCGAACCCGTGGTCCGGGAGTGCAGTTCGTCGGAACCGCAGCGCTGACGGCCGCCATCGCGCGCACCTTGCCTGCCGCGGCGACGCCACGCATCCCGCGACGGTCCGCACGCGCGGTGCTGGCCGTGGTGGGTACCGCCGCGCCCGTCGTGCAGAAACAGATCAGCGCGCTCGATCCCGCCGGGCTCGCCACCGTGGTGATCGACTCCCGCGCGCTACTGCACGACAAGGCCGAGCCCGAACCGGTGCACCGGGCGCTCGAGCGCGGCACGGCCGTGGTCACCATCGGCGGGACGGTGGAACCGGCTGAGGCATCGGCCGTTTCACGCGCGCTCGCCGCGTTCGTCGCGGCCGTGCAGGCCCGTACAGTGCCCGACCTGGTGCTCACCGGTGGTGAGACGGCCAGGGCCGTCGTCGACGCGATCGGGATCAGCTCCCTGCGCCCAGTGCACCAGATCCATCACGGCGCTGTCGTTTCCGTGGCGCCCGATGGCAGGCGGGTGGTCACGCGCCCCGGCAGCTTCGGCGACACCGACAGCCTGTCCGCCATAGTCCGTTACCTCAACCAACGAAATGAGGATGACTCATGACATCACCCCAACTCCCCGTCATCGCCGTCACCATGGGTGACGGTGCCGGGGTCGGCCCGGAGGTGGTGGTGCCGGCGTTGCTCGACGAGTACGTACAGACCCGGTGCAACCCCGTCGTGATCGGCGACGCCAAGCGGTTACGGCAGGCGGCCGAGATTCTCGGAATCGACGTGCGGATCAACACCGTCGCGTCGCCCGCGGACGCTGTTCGGCAACCTGGCGTCATCAACGTCATCGACCTCGACCTGCTGCCCGCCGACCTCGAATGGGGCACACTCTCGGCGGCTGCAGGTAACGCCGCATACGAATACGTCAGGGTGGCAGCCGAACTCGCAGTTCGTGGTGAGGTGCAAGCGATCTGCACCGCGCCGTTGAACAAGGAGGCGCTGCACGCGGCCGGGCACATCTACCCGGGCCACACCGAGCTGCTCGCGCACCTGACCGGAACCGACGAGGTGTCGATGATGCTGTCCACACCGAAACTGAAGGTCATCCACGTCACCACCCACATCGGGCTCATCGATGCGGTCGCCAGGATCGAGCCGGGGCTGGTAGAGCGCACGATCCGCCGCGGGCACGACGCGCTGGTGCGATCGGGCCTGGCACACCCCAAGATCGGGGTGTGCGGCATCAACCCGCACGCCGGCGAGAACGGGCTGTTCGGCTACGGCGAGGAGGAGCAGAAGATCATCCCCGCCATCGACAAACTCACCGCCGAGGGCCTCGACGTGCACGGCCCGCTGCCCGCCGACACGGCGTTCTTCCTGGCCGGTCGCGGCGACTATGACCTGATCGTCGCGATGTACCACGACCAGGGGCACGGTCCGGTGAAAGTGCTGGGCATCGAGGCAGGCGTGAACATCACCGTCGGGTTGCCGGTGATCCGCACCTCCGTCGACCACGGCACCGCATTCGACATCGCCGGCAAAGGAATCGCCGAGCACGGCAGTATGATCGAGGCGCTCCGGCAGGCTGCGGAGCTGGCAACCAGCACAGCGACTGTGAGGTAATCGGGTACATACATGGCCATCCGTGAATCGCAGGCCCGCCGGTCCGAGATCGTCCGGCTTGCCAGGTCGATCGGGTTGGCCAGCGTGGAGGAGCTTTCGGCACAGTTCGGCGTCACCGCGTCCACGATTCGCCGTGACCTCAGCCAGCTCACCGCGCAGGGATTGATCGCGCGTACCTACGGCGGAGCCATACCGCTGGACCAGCAACCGGAATCCTCACTGCGCCAACGGGCTTTGGAGGGCTTCGACGCCAAGCGCGCCATCGCGCGGTGGGCCGCCGATCAGGTGCGGTCCGCCGAGACGATCCTGCTCGACGCCGGCACCACCGTCGGCGCGATGGGCCCCTTCCTGACCGACCGGCGCGACCTCGTGGTTGTCGCGGCCGGGCTGACCGTGCTGGAAGCGCTGGCCGACGCCGACGACGTCCGGGTCGAGTGCATCGGCGGGACCCTGCGACATCTGAGCCAGGGCTTCATCGGCCCGCTCGCCGAAGCCACGCTGCAGCGACTGACCTTCGATCGGGCCTTCCTCGGCGCCGACGCCGTCACGGCCGACCTCGGGATCTGCGAAGCCGAGCTCGTGCAGACCCGGCTCAAAGAGATCATGATCGAGCGGGCCGGCCAGGTGTACGTGCTCGCGCACGCCGAGAAACTCGGTCAGCGTCCATTCCACGCCTGGGCACCCATCCCGCCCGGGGCCACGCTTGTCACCGACTCCACCGCCCGCGATGAGCAGGTGCGCCCGTTCGAGGACGCGGGGATCACGGTGGTGCGGGTGTAGTCGCCCAGCACCGTTCGGCGGAAAGGCTAGACGCGGCGCGGGGCCGCCAACCGTTCAGATCGCAAACGCTCCACCTCGGGCAGTGCCAGCGGCGGCAGATCGCCGACGACGCGGGAGAGCAGATGGTCGGCCAGCTGCGGATTGCGTGCCAGGCAGGGCCCGTGCATGTACGTCGCCACCACACTGCCCTGCACCGCACCGTCGTGGCCGTCGCCCGCCCGGTTGCCCGCACCTTTGGTGACCGCGCCGAGCGGACGCGCGTCCGAGCCCAGAACTGTTCCACCACGGTGGTTTTCGAAACCCGTGAGCGGCTGGTCGAGCCCGTCGAGCAGTGGCCGGGACGCCACCTCGCCGATGGTGCGGGCCTGCTGCGGTGAGGTGGTGGCGTCGAGCAGCCCGACACCGTCGACGCGCTCACCGGCCGAGGTCTCATACCAATGGCCGAGCACCTGGATCGCCGCGCAGATCGCCAGTACGGGCGCACCGCGCTTAGCGGCGCGCTGCAGGCCGGGGTGGCGGATCAGGTGTTTGGTGGCCAGCCGCTGCGCGTAATCCTCTGCGCCGCCGAGGGTGTAGAGGTCCAGCGACTCCGGCACCGGGTCGGCCAGCGTGATCTCGACGATCTCGGCGTCGATGCCACGCAGGCGCAGGCGCTGCCGCAACACCACGGCATTGCCGCTGTCGCCGTAGGTGCCCATGACATCGGGGAGCACCAGCCCGATCCGAACAGTGCTGGGGTGAGTCATGACAGCCGCCGGTTCAATTGCAGGAACGCCGTGTAGTTCGCGATCACCTCGACATGCCCGGGCGGGCAGGAGGTGATGGCGCTGACCGTGTCGTGCACGAGCGTGTGCCCGACGTCGGCGTAGCCGAGGCGCACCGCCAGATCGGTGCCGCGCTCACCGGCCGCCACCACCTGCACACCGGCGAAGTCCTCGAAGCGCACATCCCACAGCCACGAGAGGTCCTCGCCGTCGGGCACCTGGCCGTTGACCGCGATCACCACGCCCGCGCCGGTGCGGTCGACCATCGACAGTGCCTCCTGCCAACCGGCCGGGTTCTTGGCGAGCAGCACCCGGGCGGTGTGCCGCGGGCCCACCCGCACGGTGCGGTACCGCCCGGCGACCTCGTCGACGGTCGACACGGCGGCCACGGCCGCGGCGGGGTCGGCGCCGAGGGCGACCGCGGCGGCGACGGCCTGGGTGGCGTTGCCGCGGTTGACGGTGCCCGGCAGCGCCAGCTGCATGGGCAGGACCAGCCCGTCGGGTCCGTGGATGTGGGTGTCGTCGAACCACCACTGCGGGGTGGGACGCTTGAAGTCCGTGCCGGTGGAGTACCAGTCACGCCCGTCGCGCACGATGACCTCGCCGCTGCGCGGGCAGCTCACCGAGTCGCCTGCCCAGCTTCCGCCCGCGGCCACCCACACCACATTGGGGTTGTCGCAGGCCGCCGACGTCATGAGCACGTCGTCGCAATTGGCGACGATGACCGCCTCGGGATGACGGGCCAGACCCGCGCGCAGCGTCCGTTCGATGTGGTTGATCTCACCCACCCGGTCGAGCTGGTCACGCGACAGATTGAGCAGAACGATCACCGACGGCGACACCGCATCGGATACATGCGGCACGTGCATCTCGTCGACTTCCAGCGCCGCGAGCTCGGCGTCGCGGTTCGCGGCGAGCGCGGAGACCAGGCCGGCGTCCATGTTGGCGCCCTCGGTGTTGCTCGCGACGGGCCCCAGCGGCGCCAGCGCCGCGGCGATCATCCTGGTGGTGGTCGATTTGCCGTTTGTGCCGGTCACGATGGCCGTACGACGTCCGCGGCCGAGCTGACGCAGCACCGAGCGGTCCAGGGTCATCGCGACCAGGCCGCCGATCATCGCGCCGGCTCCGCGCCCGGTGACCCGGGACGCCCAGCGGGCGGCGGCTCCGGCGGCCAGTGCGGCGCGCCCGCGGACGGTCAGCATTCCCGGGATTTTATGTGCACGACACGCTGCCTCGCCGACCCGGCTTGTCGGAGCCGCGTGCCATTCTGACGATGTGAGCCGAGCACCGCTGTCGAGCACCCCGCGGATGTGGGGGAAGCCGGCGGATGAGCCGGGCTCGGGCTGGGCCGTCGTCGACGTCGAGACCACCGGGTTCCGGCCGGGTCAGGCGCGCATCGTGAGCGTGGCCGCGCTGGCGGTGGGTGACGACGGCAATGTCGAGCGCAGCATGTCCAGCCTGCTCGATCCGGGCGTGGATCCGGGCCCGACGCATGTGCACGGGCTCACCGCCGAGATGCTGGCGGGCCAGCCCAGCTTCGCCGACGTCGTCGGCGACCTCATCGAGGTGCTGCGCGGACGCACCCTGGTCGCGCACAACGCGGGGTTCGACTACAGCTTCCTGGCCGCAGAGGCCGAACTGGTCGGCGCCGAACTGCCCATCGACACCGCGATGTGCACCGTCGAGTTGGCCCGCAGGCTCGATCTGGGTACCGAGAACCTGCGCCTGGAGACGTTGGCCGCACACTGGGGCGTCACGCAGATGAAGCCGCACGACGCGCTCGACGACGCGCTGGTGCTCGCACAGATCCTCAAACCCACGCTGGCCCGGGCGCGTGACCGCAAGGTGTGGCTGCCGCTGCGTCAGCTCAGCCGCAGGCGGTGGCCCAACGGCCATGTGACACATGAGGAATTGCGTCCGCTCAAGGTCGAAGCGTCGCGGCTGCCGTGCCGGTACCTCAACCCCGGTCCGTTCGTCGCGGGCCGCCCGCTGGTGCAGGGCATGCGGGTGGCGTTGTCGGCCGAGGTGGCGCGCACGCACGAGGAACTCATCGAGCGCATCCTGCACGCCGAGCTGGCCTACAGCGACCTGGTGGACCCGCAGACGTCGCTGGTGATCTGCAACGATCCGGCGCCCGAGCAGGGCAAGGGGTATCAGGCCAGAGAACTCGGCGTGCCGCTGCTGCGTGACGCCGAGTTCATGGGCCTGCTCGACCACGTCGTCGGTGGTGCCGACGTCGAGACGTTCGTCGACACCACCGCCGACGGCGATCAGTACGCACTGTTCTGAGTCGGATCGACGCGGTGGTTCCCCGGTCTGATCCGCCTGCGGGCTAGCCGCCCGCGGCGGTCAGGCGGCGCACCTGTGCGGTCGCCACCGACAGCGTCGCCAGATCGGGATGCTCGACGGCCAGAACCTCACGCAGGGTGCGGCGGGCCCGTTCGATCCTGGGCCGGTTGTAGGCCTCGAACTCGGCGATGACGTCGACGTTGTCGGTGTGGGGGCCGACGAGGCGGTGGACGTCACGCGCCAGGTCCCGCAGCGACCGGTACAGATCCTCGCGCAGCGCCAGGCGGGCCAACGCGTTCCACCGGCCGTTGCGGGGCAGCGACGACACCGCGTACAGCAGACCGTCGACTCCCAGATACGCCGAAAGCTCGAAATAGATGTGCGCGAGCCTGGTGGCGTCCTCTTCGTGTGCGTGCGCGATGTCGATGATGTCGAGCAGGCTGTAGGCGTACAGCGCCTCGCTGAGCCTGCGCGCGACGTCGGCGGGGACCCCCTGGTCGAGGTACTCGTCGTGAATCCGGGTGA
This sequence comes from Mycolicibacterium goodii, assembly GCF_001187505.1. The sequence continues at coordinate 737,593 of NZ_CP012150.1, read as the reverse complement.
CGGTGAGCAGTTCCTCGCCGCGCAGCATCTCCGAGAGCTTGCCGCGCAACGTCGCGACCGCCTGGAACCGCGCGGCCTCGGCGTCGATCGACAACGGCTGCGGACGGTTCAGCAGAAACCACCGCGATGCGCGGTCCAACAGGCGCCTGCCCTCGATGATCAGGCTGTCGGTCAGTTGCGGCGACATTCCCGCGGCGTGGATGTCGTGCCACAGCGCGTCGAGCTCGAAAACCTCCGAGACGACGGCGTGCGACCGCACGATTTCGCTTGTACTGCAGTCGGTTTCCTCGACAAGACGGAACGCATAGGTCAGGCCCGAGGTGGCCAGCACATGGTTGACCACCGACGTCGCGATGATCTCGCGCCGCAGCGGATGCTCGGCGAGGCGGTCACCGAGCCGCCGCCGCAACGTCGCCGGGAAGTACCGGTGCAGTGCCGCGGTGAAATACGGATCGTCGAAATCGTCGGCGGCCAGCAGATCAGCCTTCAGCGCGAGCTTGGTGTGCGCCATCAGCGTCGCGAGCTGCGGCCGGGTGAGGCCTGCACCGGCGGATGCCAGTGCGGCGAATTCCTCTGCGCTGGGCAGGTGTTCGCGCTCGCGCACCAGGCCCGCATGTTCGAGTGCGGTGGTCATCCGGGCGTGCACCGACACCATCTGCGCGGCATTGGATTGCGCGTCGCGCAGCAGGCGGTTGTGGGCCCGGTTGTTGGCCAGGACGTGCGCGGCGACCTCGTCGGTCATGTCGGCCAGCAGCTGGTTGCGCTCGGTGCCGGGGATCCGGCCGGCCAGCAGGATCTTCAGGTTCACCTCGTGGTCCGAGCAGTCCACGCCGGCGGCGTTGTCGATCGCGTCGGTGTTGAGGTGGCCGCCGGTGCGCGCGAATTCGATGCGCCCGCGCGGCGAGACGCCGAGGTTGCCGCCTTCGACGATGACCCTGGCCCGCACCTGCGCCGCATCGACCCGCACGTTGTCGTTGACCTTGTCACCGACGTCGCCGTGCTGCTCGTCGGAGGCCTTGATGTAGGTGCCGATGCCGCCGTTGAACAGCAGATCGACCGGCGCGCACAGGATGTGGCGGATCAGCTCCGTCGGCGTCACCGACGACATCTCCCCGTCGATACCGAGCGCCGCGCGCATCTGTGGCGACACCGCGATCCGCTTCGCGGTGCGCGGCCACACCCCGCCACCCGCGCTGATCACGTTGCGGTCGTAGTCGTCCCACGACGAGCGTGGCAGCGCGAAGAGTCGCTGCCGTTCGCGGTAGGCCGCCTGCGTCGACGGTTCCGGGTCGACGAAGATGTGGCGATGGTCGAACGCGGCCACCAGCCGGATACCGCGGCGCAGCAGCATACCGTTGCCGAACACGTCCCCGCTCATGTCGCCGATGCCGACGACACGGAATTCCTCGGTGGCCGAATCGATCCCGAGTTCCTGCAGGTGGCTGTCGCCGCTGACCCAGGCGCCGCGCGCGGTGATGCCCATGGCCTTGTGGTCGTAGCCCGCCGACCCGCCGGAGGCGAACGCGTCACCGAGCCAGTAGCCGCGGTCGAGCGCGACCGCGTTGGCGATGTCGGAGAACGTCGCGGTGCCCTTGTCGGCCGCCACCACCAGATACGGGTCGGGGCCGTCGTGGCACACCACACCCTCGGGTGCGGGCCGCTCAACGGACCCGGTGGTACCGGTGTCGACAGTGTTGTCCACGGTGTTGACGGTGTTGTCGACGGTGTCGAGCAGTGCCGAGACGAACTGCTTGTAGCAGCGCATGCCGTCGGTGCGCGACGCCGAAGGCGGCTTGACGACGAAAACACCCTTGGCGCCCGCGGGCACGATCATCGCGTTCTTGACCGCCTGTGCCTTGACCAGGCCGAGCACCTCGGTGCGGTAGTCGTCGTGACGGTCCGACCAGCGCAGCCCGCCGCGGGCGACCAGGCCGAACCGCAGGTGCAGACCCTCGAACTGCGGTGCGTAGACGAAGATCTCCGACCGCGGACGCGGCTGCGGCAGTTCGTCGATCGCGGGTGCGTCGAACTTGTGCACCAGGTACGGCGCCTTCGGTGTGAGCGCTTCCGGGGTGAACGCATTGGTGCGCACGGTGGCATTGACCAGGCTGCGGTAGGTGCGCAGGATGCGGTCGGCGTCGATGTGGACCACCCGGTCGATCTCGGCCTGCAGGCGTTGATCGGCCGCGGTCATGTCGCGTTCCCGCACCGAACCGGACGAGACCGACTGCCAGGCGAACCGGGCCTCGAACAGCGCGACGACCGCCTCGGTCGCCTGGGGGTGGTCCAGCAGCACCTGCTGGATGCGGCCCTGCCCGTACGGCAGCGGGAGTTGACGCAGGTAGCGACTGTAGCTGCGCAGCACCGCGACCTGACGCCAGTCGAGCCCGGCGGCGGGGATCAGCGCGTTGAGCCGGTCGGCCTCGATGCGGCCGGCCCAGATGGCGCGGAAGGTGTCACAGATCTGGTGTTGTGCCCGGGCCCAGTCCCGCGCGAATCCCTGCGCACCGGCGGTGCCGGGGTCGAGGACAAGCTCGTAGACGTGGCACACCGAGCCGTCGCTTCGGGTCGGTGACGAGGTGTCTTCGTTGATGACCTCGAGATCCATGCTCTCCAGCGCGGGCAGCATCCGGCGCAGCGGTACGGGCTGCGCAGCCGCGAGGACGAATCGCAGAGGTTTGTTGGGGTGGACGGGATGATGCAGCGCGACGGTGATCTCGTCACCGGTCAGTGCGTCAAGTTCTTCGCCGTTGAAGAACGCGGTGGACACAAGTTCCTCCCTGATCGGGTTGGTGTTCGACAGATATGAGTCTGCGGGCCGAACACCGGCCGCGCCCCTGACACTTCGTCACCGATCAAGGTCAGAAATGGACATTCTGTACATGGCCAAAACGACGTCGGCGCCGTTGCATGGCAACGGCGCCGACGTGAAGCGGAAATTCAGGCGCGGGCGGCCCGGTTGACGGCCGAGACGACGGCGCGCAGCGACGCGGTGGTGATCGACGTCGCGATGCCGACCCCCCACACGGTCTTGCCGTCGATCTCGGCTTCGACATAGGCCGCGGCCTGGGCTTCCTCGCCCGCCGACATGGCGTGCTCGGAGTAGTCCAGCACGTTGACGTGGAATCCGATGGCGCCCAGCGCATCACAGAACGCCGCCAGCGGTCCGTTACCCGCGCCGACGATCTCGCGCTCCTCGCCGTCGACCTTGACCACCGCGGTGATCTTGTCGGTGCCGCCGTCGACCTCGGCCGCGTCGACCTTCTGGCGGATGCGCTCCAGCGGCGTGATCGGCGCCAGGTACTCCTCGGAGAACGCGTCCCACATCTCCTTGGGCGACACCTCGCCGCCCTCGCCGTCGGTGATGCCCTGGATCACCTGGCTGAACTCGATCTGCAGGCGCCGGGGCAGCACCAGACCGTGGTCGGCCTTCATGATGTAGGCGACGCCGCCCTTGCCGGACTGCGAGTTCACCCGGATCACGGCCTCGTAGGTGCGGCCGACGTCCTTGGGATCGATCGGCAGGTACGGCACCTGCCACAGGATGTCGTCCACGTCGGCGTCGGCGGCATCGGCGTCGACCTTCATCTGGTCCAGGCCCTTGTTGATGGCGTCCTGGTGGCTGCCGGAGAAGGCGGTGTACACCAGATCGCCGCCGTACGGGTGGCGCTCGTGCACCGGCAGCTGATTGCAGTACTCGACGGTGCGACGGATCTCGTCGATGTTGGAGAAGTCGATCTGCGGGTCGACTCCGCGGCTGAACATGTTCAGGCCCAGCGTCACCAGGCATACGTTGCCGGTGCGCTCACCGTTGCCGAACAGGCAGCCCTCGATCCGGTCGGCGCCGGCCTGGTAGCCCAGTTCGGCTGCGGCAACGCCGGTTCCGCGGTCGTTGTGCGGATGCAGGCTCAGGATGACGGAGTCGCGGCGGGCCAGGTTGCGGTGCATCCACTCGATCGAGTCGGCGTACACGTTGGGGGTGGCCATCTCGACGGTGGCGGGCAGGTTCAGGATCACCGGATTCTGCGGGGTGGCACCCAGGATCTCGGTGACCGCGTCACAGACCTCTTTGGCGTAGGACAGCTCGGTGCCGGTGTACGACTCGGGGGAGTACTCCCAGCGCCAGTTGGTGTCCGGGTACTTCTCGGCTTCCTGCAGCACCAGTTCGGCGGCGTCGGTGGCGATCTTCTTGATCGCTGCCTTGTCGGCGCGGAACACGACGCGACGCTGCAGGATCGACGTCGAGTTGTAGAAGTGCACGATCACGTTCTTCGCGCCGCGGCAGGCCTCGAAGGTCCGGGTGATCAGCTCGGGCCGGGACTGCGTCAGCACCTGGATCGTCACGTCGTCGGGGATCGCGTTGTCCTCGATGATCTCGCGGACGAAGTCGAAATCGGTCTGGCTGGCCGACGGGAAGCCGACCTCGATCTCCTTGTAGCCCATTCGCACCAGCAGGTCGAACATGCGGCGCTTGCGCTGCGGGCTCATCGGGTCGATCAGCGCCTGGTTTCCGTCGCGCAGGTCGACCGCACACCACATGGGCGCGGTTTCGATGACCTTGTCGGGCCAGGTGCGGTCCGGCAGCGAGATCTTCTCCACCTCGTCGGCGAAGCTGCGGTACCGGTTCACCGGCATCGACGAACCGCGCTGGGTGTTCCACGCGGGCTGGCCGGGATGCGGCGCACCCGACGGGGTGGTGATGGTGCGGACCGAGGTGAAGGCGTCAGCGGAAATATCGGGGGTGTTCATGAATTCTTGGCTCCGGGAGTGGGACGGGACTCGACCGGCGCATTGCGAACACCCGCGACGGGAAGCCGGTCTGGATCAGACCCCGCCGCGGCGTCCGAGAAGGAGCACCCGCTGCACGCCGACCACCATAGCGCGCCCGGGTTGCAAGACCCAAACGCGGCCGCCTCACAGGCCCGCGAGCTGGGGCAATGTCAGGTGCGCGATCCAGAAGTAGATCATCAGACCGGTCCCGTCGACCACGGTCGCGATCATCGGCGCCGACACCACGGCCGGGTCCACGCGCAGTTTCTTCAGCACCAGCGGCAGCACCGACGACACCAGCGACGACCACATCACGATGGCCGCGACGGTCAGGCACACCGTGAGCGTCACCTCCGGGCCGACGCCCAGCGACCACGCCCGGATCAGCGCCGCGACCGCCATCGCGACCGCGATCAGGAAGCCCGTCGAGACCTCCTTGGACACGATGGCGGGCAGGTCGCGGAACCGGATCTGGCCGGTGCCCATCGCGCGGACCAGCGTCGTCGTGATCTGGGTGCCGGTGTTGCCGCCGGTGCCGATCAGCAGCGGGATGAAGAACGCCAACGCGACGACGGCTTCCATCTCGTCCTCGAACGCGCGCAGCACCGTGCCGGTGTACGCCTCGGCGACGAACAGCGCCAGCAACCACACGATGCGCTTGCGCCACAGCAGCCACGGGGAGGCGCGCAGATACGGCACATCGAGCGGTTCCGAACCGCCCTGCCGCTCGGCGTCCTCGGTGGTCTTGCGCTCGACGGCCTCGATGGCGTCGTCCTCGACGAGGACGCCCAGCAGCCTGCGCTCGGCGTCGACGACGGGCAGCTCGTCGAGCCTGTGCTCGATCAGCGTCTTGGCGGCCTCCTCGATGTCGGTCAGCGGTGTCACCGTCACCGGCACGTCGCGCATCAGCGTGCCGACCGGTAGCTGCGGCTGCGCCAGCACCAGGTCACGCAGCCGCACCGCCCCGCGCAGCGTGTTGTCCTCGTCGACGACCCACACCGACGCCCCGACCGTCTCATCGGGGTGCGCCGCGGCGTAGTCGCGGATCTGGTCGACGGCCTCGGCGATGGTCGCGGACGGGGCGACGCTCGGGGTCTCGGTGTGCATGCGGGCGGCCACCGAGTCCTGCGGCCAGGCCAGCACGTCGAGCAGTGCCCTGGCCCGTTCGATGGGCATGGCCGCCAGCACCGCTTCACGCCGGTGTTCGTCGAGTTCACGCAGGATGTCCGCCGCGTCGGGCGCGTTGAGCACCGCCAGCACCCGTGCCGCCGAGGCCTCCGACACGGATTTGAGCAGCCGTGCCGCGAGGTCGAGTTCGACGCTGCACAACAGCTCGGCCCCGGTGTTCGCGTCGAGCAGGTCACCGAGCCGGCGGCGTTCCGCATGCGACAGCGTCGCGAGTTGGCGCTCCCGCTCATCGGAGTCGGTGGTGACCTCGAGCCACAACTCGACGGCCTTGGGCGTGTTCAACGCGACCGTCTGGCGCAGATCGATCGTGGCGTCGCGGGTTGTGCTCATGTGCCTCCTCTGCGCGTTCCAGCGCAGCAAACACTAAAGCACATGAGCGGCAAGACGATAAGTGACGAACAGCTGTCCTTCAGGTGTACGCCAGGGGTGTCCCGTCAGGCCTCAAGCCGGGCGCGCACGGTCTCGATGCGCCGCTGCAGTTCGGCTTCGTCGATCACCCCACGCGCGAGCAGTGAATGCGCAAGCGCCAGTAGCTGATTCTCCGGGTAGGGCACATCGGCGTACACCGTCGCCGACAGGGTGTCCTCCTCGTCACGGCGGTCCTTGAAGTTCAGCACCTCCGGTCCGCACGCCGAACGGTCGAGCGCGTCGCACATTCCGTCGAGGCTCGACTTCCACGGCGGCACAGGGTTTTCCACGCCGTACTTGGCGGCCATCACCGGCCAGGTCTGGTTGCGCTCGACGATGTGGCTGAGGGTGGGAAGGTGGTCGGGCAGCTCGGGCACGATCAACCCGCCGGGTGGATCGCGGGACGGGTATCGACGATCACGTTGGTGGTGACCCCCGGCTTGGGCAGCGCGACGCCGATAAGGCAGTCGCGGGTGATGATCTCGGCGAGTTGATCCTCGGTCCAGCCGTCGGTGCCCTCGGGGCGCATCGGCATCACCATGAACCGGTGCTTCTGGTTGGAGTCCTCCACGCGGACCTCGACATCGTCGGGCAGATACAGCCCGAACTCGGCGAGCACCTGCCGGGGCCAACGCACGAGTCGCCTGCGGTAGTTCGGCGTGCGGTACCACTCGGGGGAGTTGCCCAGGATCGGCCGCGGGTAACACGAGCACAACGCGCACACGATCACATGGTGCAGCGTCGGGGTGTCCTCGAGAATCTTGAAAGCCGTGAAATCACTGGGGGTTCCGAACCCGGTGGGTTCCAGCCAGTCGACGCCCACCTCCTTGCTGGCGGCCAGCGCATCGGTGAGTGCGAGGCGCTTGAAGTCGGGGTCCAGCCAGGCCCTGGCCACCAGGCGCGCGGCCGGCGTCGGCCCGATCTGCTCGGCGAACTCGGTGAACCGGCGGTGCTCCTCGGCGGTGAAGATGCCCTTCTCGATGCACAGTTCGCGCAACGCGATCTCGAGCACCTCGAAGTCGGTGACCTCGTCGACCATGGGTTTCACCGTGCGGTCATGGTCATGGTCGTGATCGTGATTACCGCTCATACGCTCTTCTCCAACCAGCGTTCGGGGATCTCGGTTTGCAGTGTGTCCGTCGTCGTTCCGGTGTAGCCGTAGAACAATTCGGAGAGGTTGAAGCGCACGATGTAGAACCACTCGGGTTTGGCGTCGGTGCGGTCCCAGGTCTCGTCCTCGGGCGCCGGGCTCTCGTAGGTGACCTCCGCGATCACGCCTTGGGCACCGCGCACGTATTCGGGTGTGCGCGTGTAGAGCAGGGCGGGCAGGTCGCGCACCACCACGGCCTCGCCGACCGAGAACCTTGGGGTGCCCGCCGTCCCGGCGTAGATCTGCGGGTCGCCGATTCCGACCGCGCGGATGTGGTGTTCGTTGCGTCTGACCCCGGCGCCGTCACCCTCGGATCTCGGTGTGGCCTCCAGCGTGCGTGCGGCCAGCCCGTCCTTGTAGCGTTCCTGCACCTCGACCATGCGTTCGGTGAGTTCACCGTGGCTGATGTGGTGCTTTTCGATCAGCACCCGGGCAACGGCCCACAACCACCGACCGTAGTAGGGGATGCCCTGGTAGATGGCGCGTCCCACGTCGACGTTGCCGATGCGGCGGCGCTCCTCGGAGAGCCAGATGCCACGCCATGCGAGCACCTCGCAGATGACGTAGGTCATGTGCTCCCAGTACTCGTACTCCTTGTTCTCGTACTTCATCGGCGCGTCCGGTTCACCGCCGACGTCGTGGACCGTCTTCATGTACGCGAGGAACCGGTCATGGTCGACGAGGTCGGGTGGCGGGGCGTCGGGTATTTCCGGGAAGTGCGCTTTGAGGCGACCCACCAGTTCCAATTTCGCTGCCCGTTCGGCGGCTGAACTCACGTGGGCCCCCTTTTGAAGTCCGCCATGAAATCGACACGCGAACTGTAACCATGCGCGGGTGTTTGCGCAGTGCAATTCCGGGTTTTTACGCCTGCGAAAATGCTTAGTCCGCTCGCACCGCGATGGGCATCCGGCCACAAACACCGACAGCGCGCCCGGTCGGTGCGAACCGGGAAACTCAGACCTGTGAATCGGGGAATGCGATGACCGACAGAAAACGGATCGGCAATTCGACCAGATCCACCGGTCCGTGCGCGCCCTCACCGTCGATCTGCAGCGAGTCGCCAGGTTGCAGCCGGTACACCGTACGGCTGTGGCTGTAGTCCATGACGCCTTCGAGCATGTAGATGAACTCGGTGCCGGGGTGCTGGAAAAGCGGATAGGTCTGGCTTTTCTCGGTGAGGGTGACGTGCAGGCATTCGAGCCGTTTGTGCTCGCCGCGCAGTGAACTCAGCAATTGGTATTCATGGCCCTGCTTGGAGCCGTTGCGGACGATTTCCGGGCCGGTTCCGGCTTTCACGAAAGCCGCGGGCCGTTCCACGTCGGCGCCGCGGAACAGGCTCGTGACGGGCACGTCGAGCCCCTTCGCCAGCAGCGCCAACGTGGACAGGCTGCACGAGGTCTGCGCGTTCTCGATCTTCGACATCATCGCCTTGGAGATGCCGACGCGGGCTGCCATCTCGGCGACGGTGAGACCGTGCTGTTGGCGCAGCCGGCGCACGTTGCGACCGATCGCGGCCTCGAACTCCAGTTCCTCGACCGGTGCCTGGGGATCACGTTCGCGGGCTGTCCCGGATTTGTTGCGGAGCAGCGGAACGTCGTCGCTCACGTGATCCCCTCCTGTTCGGCATCGACTCAGCGCATCTCGCCCGCTCCCACATACGGATACGGGCTCTTGAGCAGATTGTCCTCGGCGAACCGGCTCAACCGGAAATCGGTCTCGGGTATCCGCGGGTCGGAACTGCGCCCGTCGACCACCAGATCGGCCACCAGCCGGCCCACGGCGGGCGCGATCTTGAAACCGTGCCCGCTGAAGCCGGCCGCGACGATGAGCCCGTCCACACCGGTCTTCGAGATCACCGGGTTCCAGTCCGGGGTGACGTCGTAGCAGCCCGCGTAGCTGCCGGTGATGGCCGCGTCCGGGAACCCGGGAAAACGCGTGCCGACCTTCTCGACGGTGACGTCGATGAACTCCTCGGTGGCGCGGTTGAGGTAGTTGTCCGGATCGGCCGGCTCGCCGTGGCCCAGATCGCTGTTGCCGAACAGGATCTCGCCACCCAGTTCGGGGCGGACGTACTGCAGCGACACCAGATCGGAGAACACCGGGATGGCGCCGACCTCGATCCCGGGGAAGATGGTGACGATCTGCTCGCGCACCACCCGGATGGGGATGTCGACGCCGTAGGGCGCCAGGAACGGCCGGGTCCAGGCGCCGGTGGCGACGACGACGGTGCCGGCGGCCACCTCGGTGCCGTCGGCCAGCCGCACGCCGGTGGCCCGGTCACCGTCGAACAGGAGCTCGGTGACGTTGGCGCCCTGGCGGATTCGCACCCCCGCCGCGCGTGCGGCCACCGCGAACGCCTGTGCGGTCTGGTAGGCGTCGCCGTAGCCGCCGCGGGCCTCCCAGCCGAAGGCCGCGAACTGTTCGAGATCGGCCCACGGCCACAGTACGGCGACCTCGGACTTGTCGATCTCCTCGGTCTGCACCCCCACCTGCCGCTGCGCGGCCAGGCTCTTGCGCAGCGCGTCGACGTTGGGTTCGCCGACGCCGACGACGTAGCCGGTCTGGCGGAAGCCGATGTCGGTCCCGAAGATCTCCGCGGCTTTCTCGAAGACCTCCAGGCCCACCGCGGCCATGGCCGCCAGCGAGCTCACGCCGTAGTGGCAGCGCACGATTCCGCTGGACTTTCCGGTCATGCCGGAGCCGACGGTGTTGCGTTCGGCGACAACGACATCGGTGACCCCGCGTTGGCTCAGGGCCCAGGCGGCGGCGGTCCCCTCCAGCCCGCCGCCGACGATCACGACATCTGCGGTGACACTCACAGCGCGCCCGCCCCCCGGCCCGGGATCCAGTCGGTACCCGCCAGCGGCACCCGCGCCATCGCGGCGGCCTCGATCGTGACGGCCACCAGATCCTCGGGTTCCAGGTGGCACACGTGGGCCTTGCCGCACGCGCGCGCGATGGTCTGGGCCTCCATCGTCAGCACCCGCAGGTAGTTGGCCAGTCGCCGGCCGCCCTCGATCGGGTCGAAGCGGGCCGCCAGTTCGGGATCCTGCGTCGAGATGCCGGCCGGGTCGCGGCCGTCCTGGAAGTCGTCGTAGAAACCTGCTGCGCTGCCCAGCTTCTCGTACTCGGCGGCGTACCGGGGATGGTTGTCGCCCAGCGCGATCAGCGCGGCCGTGCCGATCGCGACGGCGTCGGCACCGAGCGCGAGGGCCTTGGCCACGTCGGCGCCGTTGCGGATGCCGCCGCTGATGATGAGTTGCACTTTTCTGTGCACGCCGAGTTCCTGCAGTGCCTGCACGGCCTGCGGGATCGCGGCCAGCGTCGGGATGCCGACGTGCTCGATGAACACCTCCTGCGTGGCGGCCGTGCCGCCCTGCATTCCGTCGACCACCACCACATCGGCGCCTGCGTGCACCGCGAGCTTGACGTCGTAGTAGGTGCGGGTGGCGCCGACCTTGACGTAGATCGGTTTCTCCCAGTTGGTGATCTCCCGCAACTCGTTGATCTTGATGGTGAGATCGTCGGGGCCGGTCCAGTCCGGATGCCGGCACGCCGAGCGCTGGTCGATGCCCTGCGGCAGCGTGCGCATACCCGCGACGCGCTCGGAGATCTTCTGGCCCAGCAGCATTCCGCCGCCGCCCGGCTTGGCGCCCTGACCGAGCACCACCTCGATGGCGTCGGCCTTGCGCAGGTCGTCGGGGTTCATGCCGTAGCGTGACGGCAGGTACTGGTACACCAGGTGCTTGCTCTGGCCGCGCTCCTCGGGCGTCATGCCGCCGTCGCCGGTGGTGGTCGACGTGCCGACCTCGCTGGCGCCGCGGCCCAGCGCCTCCTTGGCCCCTGCGGACAGCGCGCCGAAGCTCATACCGGCGATGGTGACCGGGATGTCCAGGTGCAGCGGGTGTTTGGCGTGCCGATCGCCCAGGACGACATCGGTGCCGCAGCGTTCGCGGTAGCCCTCCAGCGGGTACCGCGACATCGATGCGCCCAGGAACAACAGGTCGTCGAAGTGCGGCAGCGGGCGCTTGGCGCCCCAGCCGCGGATGTCGTAGACGCCGGTCTCGGCGGCCCGCTGGATCGCGGCGATCGTGGTCCGGTCGAACGTGGCGGATTCGCGCAGGCCGAGCCGGGCGCGGTCATCGGTGGTGTGGCTCATCAGTAGGCGCTCGCATTGTCGACGTGGAAGTGGTACAGGTTTCGGGCCGAGCCGTAGCGCGTGTACTCCGAGGTGTCGTCGTCACCGAATCCACTGGCCGCCAGCAGCTCGGCGAGTTCGGCGTGGTGCTCTTGCCGCATCGGCTTGGCGATGCAGTCCGCGCCGAGTGACGCGACATCGCCGCGCACGTAGATGCGGGTCTCGTAGATCGAATCACCAAGCGCCTCACCGGCATTGCCACGAACGACCAGCCGGCCGGCCTGCGCCATGAACGCGCTCATGTGGCCGATGTTGCCGCCGACCACGATGTCGATGCCCTTCATCGAGATGCCGCAGCGGGCGGCCGCGTCGCCTTCGATCACCAGCAGGCCACCGTGGGCCGTGGCTCCCGCGGACTGCGAGGCGTTGCCCTTGACCCGCACGGTGCCGCTCATCATGTTCTCGGCGACGCCGGTGCCCGCGTTGCCGTTGATGAGGATCTCGGCCTGCTGGTTCATCCCCGCGGCGTAGTAGCCGACGTGGCCTTCGACGCGGACCCGCACCGGCGCGTCGACGCCGACGGCCACGTTGTGCGCCCCGGCGGGATGCTCGATGACGAACTCACCTTCGATGCCCGGCTGGTGCAGTGCCGCGTTGACCTCTCGCAGAGGTGTTGTGCGCAGGTCGAACTCGGTGAGGCCGACGGTTACCTGGTCCATGCGTAGACCACCTCCGGTTCGGGTTCCCAGATTCGCGCCTTCTCGACGCCCGGCAGGCCGGACAGTGCGCGGTACTCGCTGGCCATCGCGACCCACTCCTCGGTCTCGGCGATGACGGCGGGCTTGCACGCGATCGCGTCGCGCACCACGGCGAACGAGTCGCGGTTGGACACCAGCAGCGTGTAGAAACCGTCGAACGTCGCACACAGCTCCTTGAGCGCGGTCTCCACGTCGCGTCCCGCGGCGAGTTGGCTTGCGACGAACCGCGCACCCACCTCGGTGTCGTTCTCGCTGTCGAACTGCACACCGGCCCGGCGCAGTTCGCGCCGGATCGTGGCGTGGTTGGAGAAGGATCCGTTGTGCACCAGGCACTGCTCGGGTCCCACGGTGTACGGGTGGCAACCCGACGGGGTCACCGCGGATTCGGTCGCCATGCGGGTGTGGCCGACGCCCTGCCAGCCCTGGGCCTTGGCCAGGCCCCACGCATCGGTGAGCGCACGCGGGTGGCCGACACCCTTGAGCACCGCGAGATCGGAGCCGAACCCGGCGATCAGCGCCGTCGGGTAAGCCGCCTTGACGCGCTCGAGCAGATCCTCCGACGGGGTGTCCGCGGACAGCAGGTACGTCGAATCGACCTGCACCACCTCGACATCGGGACCGAGGTCGGGTGTCTCGGCGATGTCGGTCACCGAGACACAGCCGCGCCCCTGGGGTGACCACACCGGATCGCCGTAGACCGCGACGCCCGCCGAATCGGCGCCCCGGTCCGACATTTCGCACAGCATCTCGGTGAGCAGTTCACCCAGCCTGGGATAGAGCTCGGCTGTACGCAGGTGTAACCCCACGATCCCGCACATGACGTTTGTTCTCCTCTCGGGAATTTCGGAACTAGAAAGCGGTGAGGTAGGTGTCGACCTCCCACGGCGTCACCGTGCCGTGGTAGGTGAAGAACTCCTCGCGTTTGAGGTTCGCGAAGTAGGCGGCCACACCCTCGCCCGCGCTGTCGAGCACGCCGGTGACCACAGGATCGGCCTCCAGCGCGTCCACCGCGTGCAGCAGCGTGGGCGGCAGTGCCGTGCTGCCGCGGCTGCCGACCGGACCCGGATCGATGCTGCGCTTGATGCCGTCGAGGCCCGCTCCCAGCGCAGCGGCGATCGCCAGGTACGGGTTGGCCGAGCCGTCACCGCCGCGCATCTCGATGCGCTGGTTGTCGGGCACCCGGATGTAGTGGGTGCGGTCGTTGCCGCCGTAGCTGGGCAGCCGGGGCGCCCAGGACGCGCCGGATGCCGTGCTGGTTGCCCCGGTTCGCTTGTAGGAGTTGACGGTTGGCGCGACGACGGACTGCAGGGCGCAGGCGTGGTCGAGGATGCCGGCCAGGAACGAGTAGGCGGTGTCGGACAGGCCGAGGCCCCGCTCGTCGGTATCCGAAGGGAACACCGGGTTGCCACCGCTGGTGAGCGAAAGGTGGAAGTGCAGTCCGCTGCCGGTGCGGTCGGCGAACGGTTTGGGCATGAACGTGGCGACCATGCCGCGTTCGGCCGCGATCATCGACAGCAGGTAGCGCAGCGTGACCACGCGGTCAGCGGTGGTGAGCGCGTCGGCGAACTCGAAGTTCTGCTCGAACTGGCCGTTGCCGTCCTCGTGGTCGTTGGCGTAGTTGGACCAGCCCAGCGAATTCATCGCCGTCGAGATCGCGGTCAGATGGTCGTACATCCGGGTGAGCCCGCGCGCGTCATAACACGGCTGTGCGGAGGTGTCGGCGGCGTCGGCGGTGACCAACGTGCCATCGGCGTTGCGGCGCAACAGGAAATACTCGACCTCGGCGCCCACCCACGGTTCGAATCCGCCGTCGGCGGCCTGCTGGATCAGCTTCTTGAGGATCACCCGCGGTGCGTACGCCCAGGGCTTGCCCTCGACGTGCGGATCGCAGTGCACGAGCGCCAGACCCTCCTTGATGAACGGGATGGGTGTGAACGACGCGGGATCCGGCAACGCGACCAGATCGGGGTCCTTGGGTTCCTGGCCCATCGCACCGACGGCGTAACCGGCGAAGCCGACGCCCTCGGTGGCCAGCATCTCGATGGCCTCGACGGGAACCAGCTTCGCGCAAGGTTTTCCGCGCAGGTCGACGAACAACGCGAGGATGAACTTGGTGCCGTTGCGTTCGGCGAGGGTGGCGAGATCAGAGGTCATCGGACAATCCTTCGTCTCTTGTTGGGAATCAACGTATCACAGGATGAAACTTCGGCAAGCCGACGAAGCCCCGGATCCGGACACCGCGCAGAAGCCTGGGCGGCGGCCGGCCCGGGGAATCATCAACAGGATCAGACGGATTCGAGCTCGTACGCCGCGTCGCGATGGAACTTGACGTCGATGCCCTTCTCTTCCTCGTCGGGCGAGATGCGGATGCCCATGGTCTTCTTGATCGCGAACGCGATGACGTAGGCGATCGCGAACGAATAGATCATCACCGCACCGGCCGCCACGGCCTGCTTCCACAGCTGCTCGATGCCGCCGCCGTAGAACAGACCGTTGACGCCGTTGGGCATGCCCTCGCTGGCGAAGAAACCGATCAGCAGTGTGCCGATCAGGCCGCCCACGAGGTGGACGCCGACCACGTCGAGTGAATCGTCGTACCCGAACGTCTCTTTCAGGCCGACGGCGATCACGCAGACCGCACCGGCGATGCCGCCGACGAACATCGCACCGATCGGCGTGACCGCACCGCACGCCGGGGTGATGGCGACCAGGCCGGCGATGGCGCCGGATGCCGCACCGACACCGGTGACGTGACCGGTCCTGACCTTCTCGACGGCCAGCCATGCCAGCACCGCGGCGCAAGTCGCGACGAACGTGGTGACCATGACGATCGAGGCCGAGTTACCCGCCGACAGCGCCGAACCGCCGTTGAACGCATACCAACCGGCCCACAGCATGCCAGCGCCGAGCAGGGTCAGCGGCACGTTGTGCGGCTTGCGTCGGCCGAACATCGCCGACTTGCCCAGCACGATCGCCAGCGCGAGCGCCGCCGCACCGGCATTGATGTGCACGGCGGTGCCGCCCGCGAAGTCGATGGCGCCGAGCTTGTTGGCGATCCAGCCGCCGACCGAGTTCTCGGTGACCGTGCCGTCGAACGCGAAAACCCAGTGGGCGACCGGGAAATACACCAGCACCGCCCACAGGGCCGCGAAGATCATCCAGGCGCCGAACTTCATCCGGTCGGCGACCGCACCGGAGATCAGGGCCACGGTGATCGCGGCGAACAGCGCCTGGAACACCGCGAACAAGCTGATCGGCAGCCCGTCGACGGTGGTCATGGGCTCGAGCAGATCTTTCATGCCGGCGAACTCGGTGAAGCTGCCGACGAATCCGCCGTAGGACGTACCGAAGACCATCGAGAATCCGAAGAGGACCCACAGCAGGCCGACGACGGCGACCGCACCGAAGGTCATCATCATCATGTTGGTCGAGCTCTTGACCGAGACCATGCCGCCGTAGAACAGCGCAAGGCCAGGGATCATCAGCGTGAGCCCGATGATGCAACACAGCATGAATGCTGTTGTTCCGGTATCCATCAAACATCTCCTCACGGTGGCGGCTCGAAATAAGCCGTTCACCGGCAGTAACCGATGTTTCTGTTACGTGGATGGTCGCAACGTGTTGCGGGGGCGTTAAAACTGAACCTGGGTGACCGCCTCGAGGTTGCTGTCAGGCGCGATCGAGCGGGTTACCCCACCGGCCGCTGAACGCGATCTGGTCCAACGGCAGGCGCTCGCGTGGCCGGCTGTCGCGCTCGGCGACGGCCTCGTCGACCGTCGCGTAGTCGCCCAGCCGCCCCAGCGCGACCACCGCGAGCGGGCGCACGCCGTCCGGGATGTCGAACGCGGCGCGGGCGCCGTCGACGTCGAACCCGGCCATCGGATGCGCGACGAGCCCGCGGGCCACCGCCTCGACGGTCAACTGCGCGATCGCGGCACCGGCGTCGACCGCCGCGTAGCGCGCGGTGCGCTCGTCATCCCCCTCGTCGGCGCACACCAGGATCAGCGCCGAGGCCGCATGCGCGTAACTGTTGCCGCGCCTGAGCAGCCCGGCCAGTGTGGTGAACGTCTCGTCGGCCGATCCGCCGCCGGTTTGTCCGTCGCGGCGACCCACGACGAACCGCACGGGCTGGCGCCCGCCCCACGTCGCGGCCCAACGCGCGGCCTCAAGCACCGCGGCGAGCTGCTCGGACGTGATCACCGCGGCCTGGTCGAAGGCGCGCGGGCTCCAGCGGGCGGCCAGCGGGGGATGGATCGGGACGCTGGTATCGGCCAGCCGATCGCTCGGCGCGTCGGGCACGTGATCAAGTTACCGGCCGGAAAAACGAGGTGCGCGCCTCCCTTATCCTTGTTGGGACTCATTCCCGGCTCGTCGTGCATGCGAAAGGTTGACAGGTGGCGCTCGTCGTACAGAAATACGGCGGATCCTCGGTGGCTGACGCCGAGCGGATCCGACGGGTCGCCGAGCGGATCGTGGAGACCAAGAAGGCGGGCAACGACGTTGTCGTCGTCGTCTCCGCGATGGGTGACACCACCGATGACCTGCTCGATCTCGCCCGCCAGGTGTCGCCCGCGCCGCCGCCGCGCGAGATGGACATGCTGCTGACCGCCGGTGAGCGGATCTCCAACGCGCTCGTCGCGATGGCCATCGAGTCGCTCGGCGCGCAGGCCCGGTCCTTCACCGGATCGCAGGCCGGCGTGATCACCACGGGCACCCACGGCAACGCCAAGATCATCGACGTCACCCCGGGCCGGCTGCGCGACGCGCTCGACGAGGGGCAGATCGTGCTGGTCGCCGGATTCCAGGGGGTCAGCCAGGACAGCAAGGACGTCACCACGCTCGGGCGCGGCGGGTCGGACACCACGGCCGTCGCGGTCGCTGCGGCACTCGACGCCGACGTGTGCGAGATCTACACCGACGTCGACGGCATCTTCACCGCGGACCCGCGCATCGTCTCCAACGCCCGCCACCTCGACACCGTCTCCTTCGAGGAGATGCTGGAGATGGCGGCCTGCGGCGCGAAGGTGCTGATGTTGCGCTGCGTCGAGTACGCCCGCCGTTACAACGTGCCCATCCACGTCCGATCGTCGTATTCGGACAAGCCCGGCACCATCGTCAAAGGATCGATCGAGGACATCCCCATGGAAGACGCCATCCTGACCGGAGTAGCCCACGACCGCAGCGAGGCCAAGGTCACGGTGGTTGGTCTGCCCGACGTGCCCGGCTACGCCGCCAAGGTGTTCCGCGCGGTCGCCGAGGCCGACGTGAACATCGACATGGTGCTGCAGAACATCTCGAAGATCGAGGACGGCAAGACCGACATCACGTTCACCTGCGCGCGGGACAACGGCCCGCGGGCGGTCGAGAAGCTCACGTCGCTGAAGAACGAGATCGGGTTCAGCCAGGTGCTGTACGACGACCACATCGGCAAGGTGTCGCTGATCGGCGCCGGCATGCGCTCGCATCCGGGGGTGACCGCCACCTTCTGTGAGGCGCTCGCGGAGGCAGGCATCAACATCGACCTGATCTCGACCTCGGAGATCCGCATCTCCGTGCTGATCAAGGACACCGAACTGGACAAGGCCGTCACCGCCCTGCACGAGGCCTTCGGTCTCGGTGGCGCCGACGAGGCCGTCGTATACGCGGGAACGGGGCGCTGACAATGGTGAACATCGGTGTGGTCGGGGCGACCGGCCAGGTCGGTCAGGTCATGCGCAACCTGCTCGAACAGCGCAACTTCCCGGCGAGTTCGGTGCGGTTCTTCGCCTCGGCGCGCTCCGAGGGCAAGAAGCTGACGTTCCGCGGCCAGGAGATCGAGGTCGAGAACAGCGAGACCGCCGATCCGTCGGGCCTGGACATCGCCCTGTTCTCGGCGGGCGCGACGATGTCGCGCGTGCAGGCCCCGCGGTTCGCCGAGGCCGGCGCCGTCGTCGTCGACAACTCGTCGGCGTGGCGCAAGGACCCGGACGTGCCGCTGGTGGTCAGCGAGGTCAACTTCGACCGCGACGTGCGCGGCAAGAAGCTCAAGAAGGGCATCATCGCCAACCCCAACTGCACCACCATGGCCGCCATGCCGGTGCTCAAGCCACTGCACGACGAGGCGGGCCTGCAGCGCCTGATTGTGTCGAGCTACCAGGCCGTCTCCGGTAGCGGCATCGCCGGTGTCGAAGAGCTGGCCGGTCAGGCCCGCGCCGTCATCGACGGGGTCGAGCAGTTGGTGCACGACGGATCGGCGCTGCAGTACCCGGCGCCCGACAAGTACGTCGCGCCCATCGCGTTCAACATCATCCCGCTCGCGGGCTCCTACGTCGACGACGGCTCAGGCGAGACCGACGAAGATCAGAAGCTGCGCAACGAGAGTCGCAAGATCCTCGGCATCCCGGAGCTGCTGGTGTCCGGCACCTGCGTGCGTGTCCCGGTGTTCACCGGACACTCGCTGTCGATCAATGCCGAGTTCTCCCAACCGCTTTCGGTTGAGCGCGCCAAGGAGCTGCTGGGTTCGGCGGCGGGCGTGCAGCTGGTCGACGTGCCCACGCCGCTGGCCGCCGCAGGCGCCGACGACTCCCTCGTCGGCCGCATCCGCCGGGATCCGGGTGTGCCCGACGGTCGTGGCCTGGCGTTGTTCGTCTCCGGCGACAACCTCCGCAAGGGCGCGGCGCTCAACACCATCCAGATCGCAGAACTGTTGGCCGCCGACCTCTGATCCCCCTCGCGCCGAAACCGCATTCCAACAGGCGTCTTCTCGATCTTTCTCTGCTGGAATGCCATTTCGGCGGGGGCTGCTGCCGCGCATGCGGATACCGCGCTCGCGCCGGGACAGGTGCTGCGCATCGGGCCGAGCGCCGGGACCGGAACCCCGACCGGTGACTACGGCATCGGTGCCACCGATCTGTGCGAGTTCATGGAGTTCCCCAGCCGCGTGCTGCAGGTGTGCGGCGACAGCTTCGCGGGCCAGGCCGTCGGATTCGGCGGCTGGTACTCGCCGGTCGCGCTGCACGTCGAACCCGACTCGATCGACGATCCGACCGGCATCCGCTACAACGGCGTCAGCGGCGTCGACAAACCGCTGCTGGCCGAACCCACCCCGCCGGGCAGTTCCCAGCTGCCGGCCGGCGTGGTGTCGATCAACCGCGAGAACTACATGATGGTCACCACCACGCGGGATCTCGTGCCGCAGACCTCCCGGTTGGTGAAAGCCGATGCGGCCAAGGACAGTTGGCCCACGGTGGCGGGCTCTGTGCGTGAGGCGTCGTACCTGGGCGGAACCCAGTCCCAGGTCAGCGGCTACTACGACCCGATACCCACACCCGACTCACCCCGCGGCTGGGTGTACATCGTGGCCAACAACTTCGACCGCAGCGGCCCGGTGTTCCTGTACCGGGTGACGCCGCAGGACTTCACCGACCGCTCGGCCTGGCAGGGCTGGTCGTCCTCCTCGGGCCGGTGGGGTGAGCCTGCGACCGCGCTGTTCCCGGACCGCATGGGGGAGATGAGCATTCGCCTGATCGACGGTAAGGCGGTGCTGTCCTACTTCAACGCCACGACCGGAAACATGGAGATGCGCGTCGCCGACGACCCGACGCAGTTGGGTTCCGCGCCCGTGACAACGGTGGTCTACGCCAGCGACTGGCCCGATCCGGCCGAGACCCTGCCGCCGCCCGAGGTGAACCGGCTGGCCCAACCCTATGGCGGCTACATCTCACCGGCGTCGACGCTCGACGAGGTTCGCGTTTTCGTCAGCCAATGGAACACCAGGCCCCGCGGCGGAACGCCCTACCGCGTGATCCAGTACGCGGTGAACCCGCTCAAGCCGTGGGAGTAACGCCGTTTGTAACGCCAGGGCGGAAAATCGCGCGCGGGGCCGCCACTGCGTTACGCACGGCGAGCAACCTTTCATAGCGAATTCATAGCCGATTCTGAATGACCACCTGAGCAGCGACTGCATGCTCGTGGCATGAGTGAAACACAGTCTGATCACCCGACCACGCCGGTCGAGACGACCCCCGCGTCGACCACTGACAACCCGCCGCCCCCGCCTGCGGCCGCAGCACCCGTCGTTGCGCCACCGCCGGAGCCCCGTCGGCACAGCCGCCTCGTGCAGGCCGCCGCGTGGGTCGGCATCGTCGCAGGTGTCGTGTTCATCGTCGCCGTGGTGTTCGGCACCGGCTTCGTGCTCGGCAAGAACTCCGGTCCCGGTCATCACCACCGGGGCCACGACCGCCCGCACGTCATGATGTTCCACCGTGGTGGCCCTCCGCCGATGATGCCCGGTATGGGCGGCGGTCCCGGCCAGTTCGGCCCGAGCGGTCCGGTCGTGATGCCGGGTGACGACGATGATGTATTCCGCGGACCGTCGGCCCCGGAACGGCCGGAGACGCCGAACACGGCACCCGCGCGACCATAATCACACGCCCTGTTTTTGACTCATTCCAAAAAATGGGCGCATACTGGGTCTTGTGACCACAGTGCATGACCACGATCCCAGGGCCCTTTTGCGGGCTGTCGGGTTGCGGGTCACTGCGCCCAGGGTCGCGGTGCTCGAAGTGCTCGCCGAACAGCCACACTCGACTGCGGACGACGTGGCCGTGGCAGTTCGCCAGAATCTCGGTTCGGTGTCCACCCAGGCGGTGTACGACGTGCTGCGGGCCTGCGTCAACGCGGGCCTGGTGCGGCGCATCGAACCCGCCGGATCGTCGGCGCGGTACGAGACCCGCACCGGTGACAACCACCATCACCTGGTGTGCCGGGTGTGCGGCCGGGTTGCCGACGTCGACTGTGCGGTCGGCGAGGCGCCCTGCCTGGAACCGTCCGATCTCGCGGGCTTCGCGGTCGACGAGGCAGAGGTCGTGTACTGGGGTGTTTGCGCAGACTGCCAGGGCAGCACAACCAAAACGCCACACAGCGCCATCTAGACCACATCTGCAGCCCGAAGACGCCCCGGCCACGACCCCTCGGTGGCCGGGGCTCTTCATATCAATTCGGTTGAAGCCCTGGGTGACACGCGAGGAATCGTGAGATTCTGCCTAACCATGACGCGCCATCGGCTGATGCTCGCGCTGCTCGCGGCACCGGTGCTGCTCGCCCCGGCGTGTGGGCAGCACGGCACCGAACGCGGTGCGGTGATGGTCTTCTCGGTGGGCGATTGCGTGAGCGTGCCCGCCGCGACCCCGTCGAGTCCCGAGGTGGTGCGCGCCATCGAGGTGGACTGCGGCGTCGACCCCAGCTACACGGTGGGTGCCATCGCCGACGAGACCGGCGCGTGCCCCAGCCGCGAGTACCAGCACCTGTCCTCGGAGTTCGCCGACCCGTCGACGGCGAGGCTGTGCCTGGTGCCGAACCTGGTCGCCAACCACTGCTACGAACTCGGGATGCCCGCGGGCATGGTCGAACTGGCCGACTGCGCCGAACCCGCCCGACCCGGCCTGCTGGTGCAGGTGACCCGGCGGCTCGACGTGCGCGACCGGTCCGCATGTGGCGACGACGCCGGCCAGTTCGCCTGGCCGTACCCCTCACCGGCACGCACCTACTGCACCCGCACCGTGTACTGAATGGCATGATCGAGCCCATGCGTGCCGTGACTGTGAGTCTCGGGGTGGCTGGACTTGTCTTGGCGTCAGTGGCACCTGCGGCGGCCCGGCCGTCGGATCCCGGTGTGGTGTCCTACGCCGTCATGCCCAAGGGTTCGGTGAGCAACATCGTCGGCGCCCCGATCCGGTGGGAGTCCGAGTTCACCGAGCCGTTCCAGGCGTTCTCCGTCGACAATCCCGTGTGCAACAACTGGGCCGACATCGGTCTGCCCGAGGTGTTCAACGACCCGGATCTGGCGTCGTTCGGCGGTGCCACCGCCCAGACCGCGGCGGGTGACGACACCCATCTGGTGAAGCAGGCCGTCGGGGTGTTCGCGACCGTCGACGCCGCCGACCGGGCCTACCACCGCGTCGTCGACCGCACCGTCGGCTGCTCGGGTCAGACCACCGCGATGCATCTGGACAACTTCACCACCGAGGTGTGGACGTTCACCGGCGGCCCGGCGGGCCCGGCCGACGCCGACTGGGTCAAGCAGGAGGCGGGCACCGACCGGCGCTGCTTCAACACCACCCGTAAGCGCGAGAACGTTTTGCTGCAGGCCAAGGTGTGTCAGTCCGGCAACGGCGGACCCGCGGTCAACGTGCTGGCCGGGGCCATACAGAACACCCTCGGGCAATAACCGGCCCACAACCGTCATGGATGCGTCACGAATAAAGACGCGAACTTTGTCGGTCCGATCTGGAAGATAGAGGGGAACCAGACGGTCCGGCATCGGACCGGGAGGGACGGTTGTCATGGCCTCAACCGCCAGAAGTGATTCTGGCTGCGCGGTTCCGGTCGAGTTCACCAGTGCCGAGCAGGCCGCCGCCCACATCGGTGCGCACAGTCTGCAGCACGGTCCGCTGGGTCGGGTCGGTTTGGAGATCGAAGCGCATTGCTTCGACCTGAGTGAGCCGACGCGACGGCCGGGCTGGGACGAATTGTCGGCCGCGATCGCCGATGCGCCGCCCCTTCCCGGCGGCAGCAGGATCACCGTGGAACCCGGCGGCGCGGTCGAATTGTCCGGGCCGCCGTACGACGGCCCGCTCGCCGCGGTGACCGCGCTGCAGGCCGACCGTGCCGTGCTGCGGGCGTCGTTCGCCCGCCGCAATCTCGGCCTGGTGCTGCTGGGCACCGATCCGCTGCGGCCGACCCACCGGGTCAATCCCGGACCGCGCTATTCGGCCATGGAGCGGTTCTTCACCGCGAGCGGCACCGCCGAGGCCGGCGCGGCGATGATGACGGCGACCGCGTCGGTGCAGGTCAACCTCGATGCCGGGCCCCGCGACGGCTGGGCCGAGCGGGTGCGGCTGGCACATGCGCTTGGCCCCACGATGATCGCGATCACCGCCAACTCGCCGATGCTGCGTGGTGAATTCACGGGCTGGAGTTCGACGCGGCAACGCGTGTGGGGGCAGCTCGACTCGGCGCGGTGCGGCCCGGTGCTCGGTCTCGACGGGGACGACCCGGCCGGCGAGTGGGCGCGCTACGCGCTTCGGGCGCCGGTGATGCTGGTGAACTCTCCGGACGCGGTGCCGGTGACCAACTGGGTGCCGTTCGCCGACTGGGCCGACGGGCGCGCCGTGCTGGGTGGGCGCAGGCCCACCGAGGCCGACCTGGACTACCACCTGACGACGCTGTTCCCGCCGGTGCGGCCGCGCCGGTGGCTGGAGATCCGCTATCTCGACAGCGTGCCCGACGCGCTGTGGCCGGCCGCGGTGTTCACCCTCACGACGTTGCTCGACGATCCGGTCGCGGCCGAAAGTGCCGCCGAGGCAACACTTCCGGTGGCCACAGCCTGGGACCGCGCCGCACGGATGGGGCTGACGGACCGGCACC
Organism: Mycolicibacterium goodii; assembly: GCF_001187505.1. The sequence continues at coordinate 713,775 of NZ_CP012150.1, read as the reverse complement.
TGCACACCGCCGCTTTGACGTGTGTGCGGCTCGCGGCCGAGCGCGCACCGGCCGAGCTCGAGGAATCGATGACGCGTTTGGTGCGTTCGGTCGAGATGAGGCGTAGTCCCGCCGACGACTTCTCGGACCGCGTGGTGACGCGCGGAATCGCCGCCGCCGTCCGGGAACTGGCGAAAGGTGAGTTTTGATCACACGCGAGACGCTGGCCGACGAGCTGGCACTGGCCCGCGAACGGACACTGCGGCTGGTGGAGTTCGACGACGCCGAACTGCACCGCCAGTACGACCCGCTGATGAGTCCGCTGGTGTGGGATCTCGCGCACATCGGCCAGCAGGAAGAGCTGTGGCTGCTGCGCGATGGCAACATCGACCGCCCGGGCATGCTCGCGCCCGAGGTGGACCGGCTCTACGACGCCTTCGTGCATTCCCGCGCCGCCCGGGTCAACCTGCCGCTGCTGCCGCCGTCGGATGCGCGTGCGTACTGTGCGACGGTGCGGGCCAAGGCGCTCGACACCCTCGACACGTTGCGCGAGGACGACCCGGGTTTCCGGTTCGCCCTGGTGATCAGCCACGAGAACCAGCACGACGAGACCATGCTGCAGGCGCTGAACCTGCGCGAAGGCCCACCTCTGCTCGACGCCGGGACGCCGCTGCCCGCGGGTCGGCCGGGTGTGGCGGGTACCTCGGTGCTGGTGCCGGGCGGCTCGTTCGTGCTCGGCGTCGACGCGCTGACCGAACCGCACTCACTGGACAACGAGCGGCCCGCACACGTCGTCGATGTGCCGTCGTTCCGGATCGGGCGTGTACCGGTGACCAACGCCGAGTGGGGCGAATTCATCGCCGACGGCGGCTACGACGAGCCGCGGTGGTGGTCACCGCGCGGCTGGACCTACCGGCAGGAGGCGGGCCTGGCGGCTCCGCAGTTCTGGAACCCCGACGGCACCCGTACCCGGTTCGGGCACGTCGAGGAGATCCCCGACGACGAACCCGTGCAACATGTGACGTTCTTCGAGGCCGAGGCGTATGCGGCCTGGGCGGGTGCGCGGTTGCCCACCGAGATCGAGTGGGAGAAGGCCTGCGCATGGGATCCCGCCGCCGGTGCCCGACGTCGATTCCCTTGGGGCTCGGCGCAACCCAGTGCCGCACTCGCCAACCTCGGGGGCGATGCGCGCCGTCCGGCCCCTGTCGGCGCCTACCCGGCGGGCGCGTCGGCGTACGGCGCCGAGCAGATGCTGGGCGACGTATGGGAGTGGACCACGTCACCGCTGCGGCCCTGGCCCGGTTTCACACCGATGATCTACGAGCGCTACAGCACACCGTTCTTCGACACCAACGGAACCGGTGACTACCGCGTGCTGCGCGGCGGGTCGTGGGCGGTGGCGCCCGGCATCCTGCGGCCCAGCTTCCGCAACTGGGATCACCCGATCCGGCGGCAGATCTTCTCGGGTGTCCGCCTGGCCTGGGACGTCTGATGTGCCGGCATGTGGCGTGGGTGGGCGCGCCGCGGTCGGTGGCCGAGTTGGTGCTCGACCCGCCACAGGGCCTGCTGGTCCAGTCCTATGCCCCGCGGCGCCAGAAGCACGGCCTGATGAACGCCGATGGTTGGGGCGCAGGCTTTTTCGACGACGACGGGGTGGCGCGCCGCTGGCGCAGTGACAAGCCGTTGTGGGGTGACGCGTCGTTCGCGTCGGTCGCACCCGCGCTGCGCAGTCGCTGTGTGCTGGCCGCGGTGCGCTCGGCGACCATCGGCATGCCGATCGAACCGTCGGCGTCGGCGCCGTTCAGCGACGGTCGATGGCTGTTGTCCCACAACGGTCTGGTCGACCGCGCGGTGCTGCCCTTGACCGGTGCGGCCGAGTCCACGGTCGACAGCGCGATCCTGGCGGCGCTCATCTTCTCCCGTGGCCTCGACGCGCTCGGCGACACCATCACCGAGGTCGGCGAGCGAGATCCGAATGCGCGGTTGAACATCCTGGCCGCCAACGGTTCCCGATTGTTGGCAACCACCTGGGGCGACACCCTGTCGGTGCTGCGCCGCCCCGACGGTGTGGTGCTCGCCAGCGAACCCTACGACGACGATCCCGCCTGGTCGGACATCCCGGACCGCCACCTCGTCGACGTCCGCGACGCGCACGTCGTGGTGACACCCCTGTGAAAGGACGCCCCATGACGCTCTCACTGGCCAACTACCTGGCCGCCGACTCGGCCGCCGAAGCGCTGCGCCGCGACGTCCGCACGGGACTCACTGCGACACCGAAAAGCTTGCCGCCCAAGTGGTTCTACGATGCGGTCGGCAGCGATCTGTTCGATCAGATCACCCGGCTGCCCGAGTATTACCCCACCCGCACCGAGGCACAGATCCTGCGGACCCGCTCCGCGGAGATCATCGCCGCCGCGGGGGCCGACACCCTGGTGGAACTGGGCAGCGGCACCTCGGAGAAGACCCGCATGCTGCTCGACGCCATGCGTGACGCCGACCTGCTGCGCCGCTTCATCCCGTTCGACGTCGACGCGGGCGTGCTGCGCTCGGCGGGCGCGGCGATCGGCGCCGAGTACCCTGGCATCGAAATCGACGCCGTGTGTGGCGATTTCGAGGAACATCTCGGCAAGATCCCCCGGGTCGGACGCCGGCTGGTGGTGTTCCTGGGCTCGACCATCGGCAACCTCACCCCGCAGCCGCGCGCAGAGTTCCTGGCGACCCTGGCCGACACGCTGCAGCCGGGGGACAGCCTGCTGTTGGGCACCGACCTGGTGAAGGACACCGGACGACTCGTGCGTGCATACGACGACGCGGCCGGGGTCACCGCGGCGTTCAACCGCAATGTGCTGGCCGTGGTGAACCGCGAGTTGTCCGCCGACTTCGACCTCGACGCATTCGAGCACATCGCCAAGTGGAACGACGACGAGGAACGCATCGAGATGTGGTTGCGTGCGCGCACCGCGCAGCACGTCCGTATCCCGGCGCTGGATCTGGAGATCGACTTCGCCGCGGGCGAGCAGATGCTCACCGAGGTGTCCTGCAAGTTCCGGCCCGACAGTGTCGCTGCCGAACTCGCCGAGGCCGGTCTGCGGCAGACGCATTGGTGGACCGATCCGGCCGGCGATTTCGGCTTGTCGCTGGCGGTGCGGTGATGCTCGCGCAGCAGTGGCGCGACGCCCGCCCCAAGGTCGCCGGGCTGCACTTCGACAGTGGGGCATGCTCACGGCAGAGCTTCGCGGTGATCGACGCGACCACCGCACACGCCCGTCACGAGGCCGAGGTGGGCGGCTACGTGGCCGCCGACGCCGCCGCGCCGGTGCTCGACGCCGGACGGGCCGCGGTCGCCTCGCTCACCGGGTTCGCAGCGTCGGATGTGGTGTACACCAACGGATCCAACCACGCGATCGACCTGCTGCTGTCGAGTTGGCCGGGGGAGCGCACGCTCGCCTGCCTGCCCGGTGAGTACGGACCGAACCTGGCGGCCATGGCGGCCAACGGTTTTCAGGTTCGTGCCCTGCCCGCCGACGGCGACGGCCGGGTCCTGGTCAACGACGCCGCGCGTGGGTTGTCGGCCGATCCCGTTGCGCTGGTGCATCTCACCGCGCTGGCAAGCCACCGCGGCGTCGCGCAACCCGCCGCGGAACTCGTCGCGGCCTGCCACGGTGCCGGGGTGCCGGTGGTGATCGACGCCGCGCAGGCTCTCGGACATCTGGACTGCAATGTCGGCGCCGACGCGGTGTACTCGTCGTCGCGCAAGTGGCTGGCCGGCCCGCGTGGTGTCGGGGTGCTCGCGGTGCGGCCGGGGCTCGCGGACCGTCTGCGACCACGGATTCCACCGGCCGACTGGGGAATTCCGATGACCCCGCTGGAAAAGCTTGAGCAGGGTGAGCACAACGCGGCGGCACGCGTGGGGTTCTCGGTCGCGGTCGGTGAGCATCTCGCGGCCGGGCCCGCCACCGTGCGGGAGCGGCTCGCCGAGGTGGGCCGGCTCTCGCGGCAGGTGCTGGCCGACGTCGACGGCTGGCGCGTCGTCGAATCCGTCGACGAACCCAGCGCGATCACCACCCTGGAACCCACCGACGGTGCCGACCCCGTGGCCGTGCGCCGCTGGTTGATCGCGGAACGCGGCATCGTCACGACCGCGTGCGAGCTCGCACGGGCACCGTTCGAGATGCGCAAGCCGGTGCTGCGGATCTCCCCGCACGTCGACACCACCGTCGAGGACCTGGAGCAGTTCGCCGCGGCGCTGCGCGAGGCGCCCTGAGCCAGGGATTTCGCCAGGGCGGCGGCTGCGGTGGAGGCTAGCCGGAGCTATCGAGAGCCTGCATGAGTGCGGCTGCGGCCCGCCTTGCGCGGGTCGCGGGCGCGGGTGTCCCGAAGATCGCCGAGTTGACGATCGCGCCTTCGGCGAGAAGTGCCAGGTGCTCGGCCAATTCGGTGGGATGGCCTGCGGCGTCGACCAGGCCGGCGAGATAGGCGTGGAACTCCTTCTTGTGGTGACGTGCCTGCTCGGCGACCGCGGGGGAGACGCCACCGAGTTCACCGAAAGAATTGATGAATGCGCAGCCGCGGTAGTCGGGTTCGGAGAACCACGCGTGCAACCAGTCGAACACCGCGGTGATCCGGTCGTTCGGGTCGGCCTGTGTTTCGACCGCGGCGGCGAGATTCCGCAGCCAGCGTGAATCCCGTTGTTGCAAAAAGGAAAGAACCAGATCCTCCTTGGAGGGGAACATCTGGTACAGGCGTTTGAGCGACACCCCGGACGCCGTCCGCACGGCGTCCATGCCGACGGCCTGGATGCCGCGGCCGTAGAAGAGTTCCTCGGCCGCGGCGAGCACGCGCTCGCGCGCGGTGTCCTGGTCCAACAAACCGACCTCCCTTGCGCTGAGAACCATCGTTCTCTACGGTAGCAGACGAGAGAACGCTCGTTCTTCGGAAAGGAACGCTCCGATGTCTGACGCAGCCCGTCCACCGCTGCCGCCGTTCACCACCGAGACCGCGACCGAGAAGGTCAGGCTGGCCGAGGACGCCTGGAACACCCGGGATCCGCAGCGGGTCGCCCTGGCCTACACCGTCGACTCGCGCTGGCGTAACCGCACCGAATTCCCCACCGGCCGCGAGGAGATCATCGCGTTCCTGACCCGCAAGTGGAACACCGAGCTCGACTACCGGCTGATCAAGGAACTCTGGGCGCACGACGGCAACCGGATCGCCGTGCGCTTCGCCTACGAGTACCACGACGACTCCGGCAACTGGTTCCGGTCATACGGCAACGAGAACTGGGAATTCGACGACAACGGACTGATGCACACGCGGCACGCGTCGATCAACACCGCTCCGATCGCCGAGGGTGATCGCAAGTTCCATTGGCCGCTGGGCCGCAGGCCCGACGACCACCCGGGCCTGAGCGACCTGGGTCTGTGAGCCGCCTCGCCCACCGGTGAGCCGCCGGTGGGCGGCCATCCTGCCCGACCGGACAGTTCTGCCATGCCGGTCGGCGGGTAGTGGCCGTAAACCATTGTGACGCCGGCCACTGCGGTTCACCGTGGTGTCAGCTGCCCGAACCTGGGCGCGACACAGCGAGGAGTGAACCCATGGCCATTGAGCTGAACCAGATTTGGGACTTTCCGATCAAGGAGTTCCACCCGTTCCCCCGCGCGCTGATGGGCGTCGGGGCCCACGACATCATCGGCGTCGAGGCCAAGAACCTCGGCTTCAAGCGCACCCTGCTGATGACCACGGGCCTGCGCGGTTCGGGCATCATCGAGGAACTCACCGGCAAGATCGAGTACCAGGGTGTCGAGGTGGTGCTCTACGACAAGGTGGAGTCGAACCCCAAGGACTACAACGTCATGGAGGCCGCGGCGCTCTACCAGCAGGAGCGCTGCGACAGCATCATCTCCATCGGCGGTGGCTCCAGCCACGACGCCGCCAAGGGGGCGCGCGTGGTGATCGCCCACGACGGCCGCAACATCAACGAGTTCGAGGGCTTCGCGAAGTCCACCAACAAGCAGAATCCGCCGCACATCGCGGTATCGACCACGGCCGGAACGGGTTCGGAGACCTCGTGGGCCTACGTCATCACCGACACCTCCGACATGGATCACCCGCACAAGTGGGTCGGCTTCGACGAGGCGACCATCGTCACCCTGGCCATCGACGACCCGCTGCTGTACTACAGCTGCCCGCAGCACTTCACCGCCTACTGCGGATTCGACGTGCTCGCGCACGGCAGCGAGCCGTACGTGTCCCGGCTGGACTTCGCGCCATCGCTCGGAAATGCCTTGTACGCCGTCGAACTCGTCGCGAAGAACCTGCGTGAGGCGGTCTTCGAGCCGCGCAACCTCAAGGCCCGTGAAGGCATGATGAACGCGCAGTACATCGCCGCGCAGGCGTTCAACTCGGGCGGCCTTGGCATCGTGCACTCCATCAGCCACGCCGTGAGCGCGTTCTTCGACAGCCACCACGGCCTCAACAACGCCATCGCGCTGCCACGCGTGTGGGAGTACAACCTGCCCGCCCGCTACGAGCGCTACGCGCAGCTGGCCACTGCCATGGGCGTCGACACGCGCAACATGACCACCGTGCAGGCCGCCGACGCCGCGGTCGAGGCCGCGATCCGGCTGGCGCAGGACGTCGGTATCCCGGACAACTTCTCGCAGGTCCGCGTCGACTCGTACGCCAAGAACCAGATGAACACCGGCAAGTACGCGGGCAAGGGCGAGGCGATCAACGGCGACGACAAGACCGTCCGCGCGATCTCCGAGCACATCCAGGACGACTGGTGCACGCCGGGCAACCCGCGTGAGGTGACCGTCGAATCGATGATCCCCGTGGTGAACCACGCGATCAACGAGTCCTACTGACCCACCACCTGATTCGCCACCGGGAGGCCATGTGACCACCGCCACCATCCCTGTCCGCGATGAGCCCATCACGTTCGCCGACGCGACGGAACTCTCCGCCGCGCTGCGCGAGCAGGACTACATCGCCGACACCGATCTCGCCACCGTGGTGCACCTGGCCACCGCGCTGGACCGGCCCCTGCTCCTGGAGGGGCCGGCCGGCGTCGGCAAGACCGAACTGGCCAAGGCGCTCGCCGCGGCGGGCGGGCGTCGGCTGATCCGGTTGCAGTGCTACGAGGGGCTCGACGACAACCGGGTGCTCTACGAGTGGGACTACGCCAGGCAACTGCTGCACGTGCAGATGCTGCGTGACCGGATCACCGCCGCCACCAACGGGATCGAGGACATCGACGAAGCGTCGCGCTATCTGGCGGGCCGAGACTTCGGGCTGTACTCCGAGGCGTTCCTGTCGGTGCGGCCGCTGCTCGACGCGGTGCTGTCGGAGGAACCCGTGGTGCTGCTGATCGACGAGGTCGACCGCACCGAGGAGGCGATGGAGGCGCTGCTGCTCGAGGTGCTCGCCGAACGTCAGGTGACGATCCCCGAGATCGGCACATTCGCGGCCCGGACCATACCGTGGGTGGTGTTGACCTCGAACGACACCCGTGAACTGTCGTCGGCGCTGAAACGCCGGTGCCTGCACTACCACCTGGGTTTCCCGACACCGCAACGGGAACGGGAGATCGTCGGGGTGCGGGCACCGCACGTCGAACCCTCGGTCGTCGCCGACGTCGTCGAACTGGCCCGGACGCTGCGCGAACTCCCGCTGCGCAAGAGTCCGTCGATCTCGGAGGTGGTCGACGGGGCGCGGGCCGCGGCGCTGCTCGGCGCGGATGTGTCTGCGCCGCTGTTGCTTTCGACGTTGGTGAAGTTCACCAGCGACCGCGACATCGCGCTGCGTCACCTCGACGGTACGGCGCCACGGCCCGCCGAGGTGACACCCGAAGAACCCGTCACGGTGGCGTCGCGGCCGGCCAACACCACCACCGCGGTGTTCCGCGGGCGCGGCGGTGGCCGGCGGTGACACCGTCGCAGATCCTCGACCTCGTCGCCGCGGCGTTCGGCGAGTTGTTGCGGCGCGCGGGCGTCGGGACGTCACCGGCCGAGGTGATCGAGGTGCGGCGGGTGCTGGGGCTGCTCGGTGCAGGTGACCGGCAGGCGCTGCGGGCCGCGTTGCGCGCGACCTGCGCGAAATATGTTCGGGAGCAACGGGGTTTCGACCGCGCGTTCGACGCGATGTTCGGCACCGCGTCGAGCGTCGCCCGGCAACCCGCGGCAGACCCGAGCCGTGCCCACACCGGCTCGGGTCTGCCCGACCACCTCGAGATCGACGAGGACCAGCAGATCGGGCGCTACGCCGAATACAACGAGCGGGCCGCCGAGGTGGGCGACCACTTCGACACCCCGGACGCCGACAAGGGCTTCAACCCGCACAAGGACGACGACGATTTCAGTGTGTCCGGCGCCGACAACGAACTGTCGGTGTCGGCGCAGACCGATGCGGGCCGTCGCGGCGTGCGCTACACCGTCGAGGTGGACCGCGCGGCGTCGAGCATGGCCGGTGACCTCGCCGACTCGGTCGCGCCGGTGGTGGCAGGGGCGTTGCACTGGGACGACCCGGAATCCATCCTGGCCTGGCTCGACGCCTACGACCCGGCCCGCACCTACGGTGAGGACGCCGGCGCGCAGCCGTTGACCGCCGAACAGCTCAGCCGGCTCACCGAGGCCGTCGAGACCTTCGTCGCGGCCCTGGCCGACCGCTGCGGACTCACCGCCGAACCGGAGACCCCGGCCGGCCCCACCGACGCCGTGGTGGCCGCCGACGTCGACCTGGCGTGCCACGAGGTGCTGCGCCGCATGCGCGGGGCGCCACGGCCCCGGCCCGCCGAGATGCGCGGCAGGCTCGACATGCGTCGCACCACGAGGCACTCGCTGCGCACCGACGGCGTGCCGTTCCGGCTCATCACCCGCACACCGCGCCCCGACCGGGTCCGGCTGCTCGTGATCGCCGACGTCTCGCTGTCGGTCCGCCCGGTCACCGCGTTCACGCTGCGGCTCGCGCAGGCCATGCACCGGCGGGCGCACCGCTGCCGCGTGCTGGCGTTCGTCGACCGTCCCGTCGACGTCACCGAGATCCTGCTGCAGACCGGCGGCGACGACGCGCTGGCTGCGGTCCTCGCCGACGCCCGGATCGACCTGGAAGCCAGCAGCGACTACGGGCAGGTGTTCGACGAGATGCTGGCCGCGCAGGCCGACGCGCTGGACTCCCGCACGGCCGTGCTGATCGTCGGCGACGGCCGCAGCCCGGGCCTGCCGCCCAAGACCGAAAGCCTGCGTGCGCTGCGCCGCCGCGTGCACCGGCTGGCATGGATCACCCCGGAACCCACCCGGTACTGGCGGCAGGCCACCTGCGCGATGCCGGACTACGCCGAGGTGTGCGACAAGGTCGTCATCGCCCGCGACGCCGACCAGCTCGTCGCCCGCGCCGGGGACCTCGCGCACGCGCTCTCTTGATCTTGGATGTGATCTTGTACCTACCCGATCGGGTAGGTACCGGCCTGCCCACCTGCAGATTGGTGGCCACCCGTCGGCCACGTATGGTTGCCTTGTTAGGTGGATCACACGACGGGATGGTGACGGGGTGGTGAGGTGACAACGCAGGTGGAGTCCGCGCCGATCGCGGTGCCGAAGGCCATGCCGGATCCGATGCCGACCCGGCTGCTGAAGTTCCACGCCCCGGAGATCGTGTTCGGTATCGATTCGATGGCCGAGGCCGCGCACGCCGCGGTACGCCTGGGCGGCCTGCGTCCGCTGCTGGTCACCGACCCCGGGCTGATCGAGGCCGGATGGGTCGACGAACTGCTCGGGCACCTGCGGGAGCAGTGCGTCACCCCGCAGGTCTGGAGCGCCATCACGCCCAACCCCAAGGACCACGAGATCACCGCGGGCCACGAGTTCTACCGGTCCCACGGCTGCGACGTGCTGATCGCACTCGGCGGCGGATCGGTGATCGACGCGGCGAAAGGCATCGCGATCCTGTCGGCCAACGGCGGCGACATCCTCGACTACGCCGGCGTCGACAAGGCCACCATGCCGATCCCACCGCTCGTGGTGCTGCCGTCCACCTCGGGCACCGGTGCCGACGTCTCGCAGTTCTGCATCGTCACCGACACCACCCGCAACACCAAGATCACCATCCTGGGGCGCGCGCTCGTCCCGGACCTCACCGTGATCGACCCGCGCCTGCTCACCACCATGCCCGAATGGCTGAACGCCGCAACGGGTTTGGATGCGCTGACCCACGGCATCGAGGCGTTCGTGTCGCTGGGACACAACCAGTTGACCGACCATCACGCGCTGCGTTCGGTCGTCATGGTCACCGAGAACCTCGTCACCACCATCGAACGCCCCAAAGAGATGCCCGCCCGGGTGCTCATGGCGCAGGCCGCACTGGAGGCGGGCCTGGCGTTCACCAACGCGATCCTCGGCGCGGCGCATGCGATGAGCCACCAGGTCGGTGGGCTGCTCGACCTGCCGCACGGCGTCATCAACGGTGTGCTGCTGCCGCACGTCGTGCGGTTCAATGCCGAGGCCGATCCGGCGCCGTTCGCCACCATCGCGTCCTACCTCGGTATCGCCGACAAAAGGGCCCCCGAACTGGAATCCGCGCTGGCCCTTGCCGATCGGCTGCAGGAGCTCGCCCGACGGGTGGGTGTTCCGCGGGGGCTCTCCGACCTGGGGGTCCGCACCGAGGACGTCCCGGTGCTCGCCCGCAACGCGATGGCCGACGCGTGCATCACCACCAACCCTCGGCCGGTCGACGAGGCCGGGCTGTGCGCGTTGTTCCGGGCCGCGCTGTGACCGCCGCACCCGGATACGGGCCGCTGCAACGTCGCGCCGCGGCACCGGATCTGGAGCGGCTCACCGGCGTCCGGTCCGGCAAGAGCACGTTCTACCCCGAGTTCCGCGTCGCGGCGCAGCGCACCGAACGCGTGCTGGCCGCGCTCGAGGCGATCTCACGCGCGCTGGTGCAGACCGTCAACGGCCCGCCGAAACTTGTGCGGGCCGTTGCCGAGGCCGCCCGCACCCACCTCGACGCCGACTGGGTGCTGCTGGCGCTGGCCGACGGTGCCCTGCAGGAGGCGCTGCCGCGGCACCTCATCCTCGACGCTGCCGGGCACGCCTACTCGTTCGACGGGGTGTCCGGCACCGAGTTCCCGGACCACCTGCCCGACGTGGTGCTCAATCGGCTCAACGACATCCTGCGCGGGCACCTGGCGCAGTTCCGGTATCCGCTGATCGAACCCCACCACGCGCACGTGCCGATCGAACTCAACGGCGGGGTGATCGGCGCGTTCGCGGCCTGGACCCCGACGCACCGTACGCTCGACGACACCGACGAGACCGTCATGCGCATCCTGTCGAGTCAGACCGCGGTCGCCCTGCAGAACTGCGCCCTGTTCCAGCGGTCGCAGGCGCTGCTCGCCCAGTCCGAGGCCCGTAACGCCGAACTGCTGGCCACGCAGCGCGAACTCGGTGCGGCGCAACGCCATCAGGTGCTCGACAACGAGCGGCACCGCATCGCGCGCGAACTGCACGACAGCGTCAGCCAGACTGTGCTGTCGGCGGGCATGCAGATCGAGGTGTGCCGCAGCGAGGCCATGGCGCTGCCCGATGCGCGTGATCTCGTCGACCGCCTCGACACCGCCAAGACGCTCACCCGCTCGGCCAGCGAGCAGCTGCGCTCGGCGATCTATGCCCTCAACCACCCGCAGGACGCCGGGCGCTCCACCCTGCCCGAACTGCTCGAGCAGCTCGCCACCGTGCACATGCCGGAGGATCTGCGGGTCAGCCTGAAAGTCGAAGGTGCGGTGGCCGAACTGCCCAGCGAGGTCGAGCATGCGCTGCTGCGCGTGGCCGGCGAGGCGCTGTTCAACACCGCCATGCACGGCAACGCGACCCGCGCGATCGTGCGGTTGCGGTACCGCCCGGCCGCGGTGTCGCTGTCCATCTCCGACGACGGCACCGGGGACCCGGCCAAGCTGCGGATGGCGCTGCGGATGGCCGACGCCACCGATGTCGACGGACACCACCGCGGGCTCGCCAACATGCTGGCCCGCTGCCGGGAACACCACGGCACCTTCGCGGTTCAGCGGTCCCGCATCGGCGGTGTCCGCGTGGTCGCGACCATACCCAGGACGGAAGGGAGTCGACGATGAGCGTCACCACGCGCGAGATCAGGCTGGCGTTGGTCGACGACCATGCCATCCTGCGGCAGGGTCTGCGCTCGCTGCTGGAACGCGAAGACGATCTGGTGGTGGTCGGGGAGGCCTCCGGTGAGGCCGAGGCCGAGGCGATGGTGGCCGCGGTCAAACCCGACGTGGTGCTGCTGGATCTCAAGCTCTCGGCCGGATCGGACTTCGAGGGATTGTCGTTGTGCACCAAGCTTTCCACGGCGTACCCCGACCTCGGCTTGCTGGTGCTCACCACCTTCCTCGACGAGGATCTCGTGGTGCGCGCCGTGCACGCCGGTGCCCGCGGGTACGTCGTCAAGGACGTCGACACCACCGAACTCGTGCGGGCGATCCGCGCGATCTCCTCGGGCGACAGCGCCTTCGATTCGCGCAGCGCCGCGGCCGTTGTCCGCTCGCTGAGCGGACGCACCGAACCGCGCGAGCAGCTCACCGACCGGGAGATCGAGGTGCTGCGGCTGCTGGCGGCGGGCCTGTCCAACAACAAGATCGGCGAGAAGCTGTTCATCTCCGCGACCACCGCGAAGTTCCACGTCAGCAACATCATGCGCAAGCTCGACGTGAGCCGCCGCGCCGAGGCCGTCTACGCGGCGAGCAAGCGTGGGTTGATCTAGTTCCGGTCCAGCACGAGCCAGCCGCCGTGGTACTCGTCGACGGCCGCGGTGACGCCGTGCGTGCGGCCGAGCCGTTCGCCGAGGCGATGCAGTTCCGCGGTGTCGAACCGGCGGACATGCCCGTAGCAGGCCTGCGGTTCGTCCTCGAACGGCACCGCGACGATCACGCGCCGCCGCGCCAGGCGCAGCGCCTCGCCGAGCACGGTGTTCCCGGCGTCGGCGTCGAGATGCTCCAGCAGGTGCAGCGCGGTCACGGTGTCGGCGGCCGCGTCGGGCAGCGGCACCGCCGCGGCGTCGCACGTGATGGTGCGGACCGGCCGGTGCAGCTTTGGGCTCACCCGTGCGAGCAGGTCCATGGTGGGTGCACTGAGGTCGGTGGCGGTGACGTCGAATCCGTTGCGGCTCAATCGTAGCGGGAAGAATCCGAAGCACGAGCCCAGGTCGAGCACGCGTCGACCGGTGATCAGTTCTGCCGCACGCTGGTGGATGGGGGCGAACTGCGCGTTGCCGGATTCCAATGCGTTCAGCGAGTTTCGGTAGAACCGTAGCCATGCCGACATGCCGCCTTCGATGGTGGACCGCACGATGCCGGTGAACACCGACTCGAAATCCGGTTGTCCTCGCAGAACACCTGTGGCGCCCAGTTCTTCGGTGAGCAGCACCGCGAGGTCATCGGACAGTTCGTCGGGGGTGAGATCGTGCTCGACGGTCAACGCGTCGCCGTCGCGGTGTGCGCAGAACCGTGGCGTGCACACCGCGGCGTGCTCCCGATGCGTCCCGCGACGCCGCCGTACCCGCACGCCGTTACCACTCCAGCTCCCGTGCGGCGCAGGGGCGAACGGGTCGAGCAGTGCCGGGCCGAGAACGGCAACGTCCATGCTACAGAACGCTATTCGCGGACCTCAGCCCTGCGCGCGCCCCGAATGGTCGCAATCGTGTGGCCGGCCGGGCGGTGATTCGACTGCCCGTTCGGGTAGGGCGCCGCCGTGGAACCGAAGAAGCCCCTACTGTTTGTGCGCCTCGAGCAGGAAGGCCGGGAACATGATGCGGCCCTTGTCGTCGTAGCCGTGCGGCGGCAGTTCGGGCGCGTCGGGGAAGACGACGGCGTTCGCGTGGATGAACGCGGGCCGGATGTCGTCGACCACCCAGTACTTGGCGACCGTGGTGCGCAGTTCCTCTTCGGTGACCTCGTTGGGCTTGACCTCGAGGTCGGCCGGGAACGCGCCCTTGGCGAACACCAGCACGAAGTAGCTCGCGCCGGGCGCCGACGCGCGGTGGATGGACTGCAGGTAGCCATCGCGGCCCTCGACCGGAAGGGAGTGGAACAGCGTCGAGTCGATCACGGTGTTGAACCGGCCGTCGTAGCCGGTGAACGACGTGATGTCGCCCTGCACGAAGCTGGCGGTCGCCAGGTTGCGCTCCTGGGCGGCCCGGTTGGCCGCGGCGATCGCCGACGGGCTCAGATCCATGCCGACGACGGTGTACCCGTCGGCAGCCAGCGCCAATGACAGCTCGGCATGCCCGCAACCCGCGTCGAGCACGTCGCTGCGGTATTTCCCGGCGCGGTGCAGGGCCGCCAGCTCAGGCTGCGGTTCGCCGATGTTCCACGGCGGCGGCCCCTGGAAACCCGCATCCCCCCGGTAAGCACCATCCCAATCCAGCACGTGTGATGTCATGCCACCCAACGTACGCGTCTCAGTCCCATGTGTGGACCGGCTCGTTGCTGTGCATCCGGTCGACATACCGATGCAGCATCTCGGCCAGCGCCTCGGGCCGTGACCTGCCGCTTTCCTGTATTTTGCGGACCGTCGACACCTGCCACGCCGCACCCGTGCGGCCGCTCTTCGCCCGGCCCTCGATCACACCCAGATACCGGTCGCAGACCTCGCCCGCGACGCCGCGGCGGCGCAGCCCCTCGTGGGCCAGCGGCAGCAGCTGACGCAGGATCAGCTCGTCGGGCGTCACCTCGCCCAGCTCGGGCCAGTACAGCCGCGACTCCATCCCGTGCTGCGCGGCCGCGGTGAAGTTGTGATGCGCGGCAGCGAAACTCATCTTCGTCCAGATCGGCCGGTCGTCCTCGGCGAGCGTGCGCAGCAGCCCGTAGTAGAACGCCGCGTTGGCCATCATGTCGATCACGGTGGGCCCGGCGGGCAGCACCCGGTTCTCCACCCGCAGATGCGGCATGCCGTTCACCACGTCGTAGATCGGCCGGTTCCAGCGGTAGATGGTGCCGTTGTGCAGGCGCAACTCCGAGAGCCTCGGGGTGCGGCCCGCGGCGAGTTCGGCGGCCGGATCCTCGTCGGAGAGTTCCGGTAGCAGCGACGGGAAGTAGCGGACGTTCTCCTCGAACAGGTCGAAGATCGAGGTGATCCAGCGTTCGCCGAACCACACCCGCGGGCGCACACCCTGCGTCTTCAACTCGTCGGGCCGGGTGTCGGTGGCCTGGGTGAACAGCTCGATGCGGGTCTCGGCCCACAGGTGGTGACCGAAGAAGAACGGCGAGTTGGCGCCCACCGCGAGTTGCGGCCCGGCCAGCACCTGCGCGGCGTTCCAGTACTGCGCGAACTCGGCGGGGGACACCTGCTGGTGCAGTTGCATGCTGGTGCACGCCGACTCGGGGGCGATCGAGGCGGCCTGGATGCTCAGCCGCTCCGGGCCGGCGATGTCGATCACCAGATCCTCGCCGCGCGCGGTGAAGATCGAGTCGTTGAGCGCCCGATACCGCGTCGACTCGCTCATCCAGCTGCCCGAAAGGTGTTCGGGCATAAGCGTCGGCAGGATCCCGATCATCACGATGTGGGTGCCGTCCGCGGCGGCCTTGGCCTCGGCGGCGTTGAGGCTGGCCCGGACCTCGTCTTCCAGCTCGAGCGCCGAGCGTCCGGGCAGCGGCCGGGGTGGCACATTGAATTCGATGTTGTAGGCACCCAATTCGGTCTGGTAGGCGGGATCGGCGATCGACTTGAGCACCTCGTGGTTCCGCAGCGCCGGCTGGTAGTCACCGTCGACGAGGTTGCACTCGATCTCCATGCCGGTGAGCGGGCGCTCGAACTCGAAGCTGGACTGCGTGAGCATGGTCTCGAACACGTCGAGGCACAACTGCACCTTGCGGCGGTACTCCTGGCGGTGCGCCCGCGTGTACTCGGTGCGTTTGACCTCTTCGCCCACAACGCGATGCAACATCGTCGCTGACGTTTGCGCAACAAAATCGCGAATAAACCTGGCGGAAGAACTGTAGGGTCGGGCCCCGATGACCGCGGAGGCAGATCAGGGCGGGCTCGAGCAGGTTTCCCGCCCTGACCGCATCGCGTCGCTGACCGGCGTGCGTGCCGTCGCGGCGCTGACGGTGATGGGCACGCACGCGGCCTACGGCACCGGTCTGCTGACACACGGTTACGTCGGCCTGCTGGCGGCGCGCCTTGAGATCGGTGTCGCGATCTTCTTCGTGCTGTCCGGGTTGCTGTTGTTCCGCCCGTGGGTGCAGGCCGCGGCGGGCGGTGCACCCGCGCCGAACG
Source organism: Mycolicibacterium goodii (assembly GCF_001187505.1). The sequence continues at coordinate 697,513 of NZ_CP012150.1, read as the reverse complement.
TGCGCCGGTACGCGCGCAGCCGGTTCCGCCGCATCATGCCCGCCTACGTGGTGACGGTGCTGCTGGTGTTCGGCATCTACGAACTGCGCAACGTGGAACCGAACCCGGGCCACACCTGGACCGGGCTGTGGCGTCATCTGACGCTGACGCAGATCTACCGCGCCGACTACTACACGAGCTATCTGCATCAGGGGCTCACCCAGATGTGGAGCCTTGCGGTCGAGGTGACGTTCTACGCGGTGCTGCCGCTGCTGGCGTACCTGCTGCTGGTGGTGCTGTGCCGCAGGCGATTTCGGCCGTGGCTCGTGCTGGCCGGGCTGGCGCTGCTCGGCGCGGTGAGCCCGGTGTGGCTCATGGCATCGCACGCCGGGTGGCTGCCGGTGAGCGCAGGTGCGTGGCTGCCGCACTATCTGGTGTGGTTCGTCGGCGGCATGATGCTCGCGGTGCTCGCCGTCATGGGCGTGCGGTGCCACGCCGCGGCGGTGCTACCCGTCGCGGTGGCGGGATACCTGGTGGTGTCGACGCCAATCGCGGGTCTGACCACCTCGCCCGCGCTGACCGCGGGCGAGGACATCGCCAAGACCGTGCTCTACGCGGTGATCGCCACGCTCGTGGTGGCGCCGCTTGCGCTGGGCTCCACCGGAGCCTACGCACGGCTGCTGGGCGGCAGGCCGATGGTGTGGCTGGGCGAGATCTCCTACGAGATCTTCCTGCTGCACGTCGTGGTGATGGATCTGGTGATGGAGTTCGTGCTGGGCTGGCACGTCTACACCGGGTCGGCGGCCGGGCTTTTCGCGACGACGCTGGTCGCGACGATCCCGGTGGCGTGGCTGCTGCACCGGCTGACCCGGCCGCGCCGTTGACCTACCGGCGCGCGATGACGATCTGCGGCGTGGTCAGACCGCTGCGCAGTTCGACGGTGACGCCCGCGTGTTCGGCCAGCGCCCGCAGCGCCGACGGGCTGTAACAGCGCAGTGAGCTGATCACGCCGTCGTGCAGGAACGGCACCAGCGGGGCCAGCGGCAGCATCGTCGCCAGCCGCAACAGATGCAGCGGGGCGGGCGGTCGCGGCAGATCGATGATCAACAGCGTGTCGGCGACGCGGGTGCCTTCGGCGAACACCCGGGCGGCCCGATCGGGCGACAGATGGTGAAACGACAACGCGAACACCGCCAGGTCGAAGGAGCCGTCGTCGGCGTCGATGTCGGTGGCGTCCATCGTGCGCACCACCGCACGCGGATGGGTGCCGAGGTCGCCGTCGGCCATCGCCGCCACCGAGACCGGGTCGACGTCGGTGACCGTCACGTGCGCCGTCGGGTGGTTGGCCAGCAGCCGGCGGGACACACCGCCGTGACCGGCGCCGAGTTCGAGGATCCGCGGATCGGCCACCTCGGCCACCAGGTCAAGCGCGATGGCGGCGAACTTCTCGTGATTGCCGAACACGTCGCCGGTCCACTCCAGGGCCCGCACGACGCTGCGCCGCCGCGCCTCATTGCCGTCGTCGACCGGCACCCGGTCCAGGTACTCCAGCCGGTCGGTCTGCAACAACCGGTCCAGACAGGACGCGCGCGGTCCGCCGCGCGGCATGTCGGCGATATCGGCGGGATCTGCGGTATCGGGGGCCATGTACGCCATGATGGACGTTCCAGCCGGCAGCAGCGAGCGACCCGAGAGGACCACAGTGGCCGATTTCGTCGCAGCGATCGACCAGGGCACCACGAGCACGCGGTGCATGATCTTCGACCATGACGGCGCCGAAGTGGGCCGTCACCAGCTCGAACACGAACAGATCCTGCCCAAGGCGGGCTGGGTCGAGCACAACCCGGTGGAGATCTGGGAGCGCACCGCCTCGGTGGTGATGACGGCGCTCAACCGCACCGATCTGCGGGCGAGCGACCTGGCCGCGCTCGGCATCACCAACCAGCGCGAGACCTCGCTGGTGTGGAACCGGCACACCGGCAGGCCCTATTACAACGCCATCGTCTGGCAGGACACCCGCACCGACAGCATCGCGGCCGCGCTCGACCGGGACGGCCGCGGCGAGGTCATCCGCCGCAAGGCCGGTCTGCCGCCCGCGACGTACTTCTCGGGAGGCAAGATCCAGTGGATCCTGGAGAACGTGCCCGGGGTCCGTGAGGACGCCGAGAAGGGCGACGCGATCTTCGGAACCGCCGACAGCTGGGTCGCGTGGAACCTCACCGGCGGGCCGCGCGGCGGTGTGCACGTCACCGACGTCACCAACGCCAGCCGCACCATGCTGATGAACCTGGAGACCCTCGACTGGGACGACGAACTGTTGTCGTTCTTCGGGATTCCGCGTCAGATGCTGCCCCAGATCAAACCGTCGTCGTATCCCGAGTCGTACGGGATCACCCGCGACGACGGTCCGCTGGCCGGGCAGATCCCGCTGACGGGCATCCTGGGTGACCAGCAGGCCGCGATGGTCGGCCAGGTGTGCCTGAAGGCCGGCGAGGCCAAGAACACCTATGGCACCGGCAATTTCCTGCTGCTCAACACCGGCGAGAAGATCGTGCGCTCGGACAACGGGCTGCTGACCACGGTGTGCTACCAGTTCGGTGACACCAAACCGGTTTACGCGCTTGAGGGTTCGATCGCGGTGACCGGGTCGGCCGTGCAGTGGCTGCGCGATCAACTCGGCATCATCAGCGGCGCGTCCCAGAGCGAGGCGCTGGCACGGCAGGTCAGCGACAACGGCGGCGTGTACTTCGTGCCCGCGTTCTCGGGCCTGTTCGCGCCGTACTGGCGCTCGGACGCCCGCGGGGCGATCGTGGGGCTGTCGCGGTTCAACACCAACGCGCATCTGGCGCGGGCGACGCTGGAGGCGATCTGCTATCAGAGCCGCGACGTGGTCGACGCGATGGAAGCGGATTCCGGTGTGCACCTTGAGGTTCTGAAGGTCGACGGCGGGATCACCGCCAACGCGCTGTGCATGCAGATCCAGGCCGACGTGCTCGGCGTCGACGTGGTCAGGCCGGTGGTCGCCGAGACCACGGCGCTCGGCGCGGCGTACGCGGCCGGTCTGGCGGTGGGGTTCTGGGAGAACGCCGACGATCTGCGGGCCAACTGGCAGGAGGACCTGCGCTGGTCACCTCAGTGGTCCGACGAACAACGCGAGAAGGGTTACGCGGGATGGCAGAAGGCCGTGCAGCGCACCCTCGACTGGGTCGAGATCGAGTGATCACCCCTGCGGATGGCACTTGGTGAGCAGGAACTTGAGCTCGTCGTAATAATCTGCGCCCAACGCGGCGTGCTTGTTCTTGTCACCTGCTCGGTATGCGTCGGCAATCTGCCCGGCGAGATCGCCGATCTTGTTGGCGCGCTGAGCGATATCACCGCCGACCGTGACCGCTTGGGCCTGCTCTCGGATTATCTTGGCCCAATTGTCGAAGTCGCTTGTGGTGGGGCCTTGGTTGGCGTCGAACACCGGCAGGATGGCACCTGAACTGGCCAGGCTGGATTGGATGAGCGGGTCGGCCTGGCGGCAGCCCTTGCCCTGGATGTAGGTGAGTGTCACCGAGCCGGCGACGACGAGGACGGCGAGCACCGCGGCCGACGTCGCGAGCCCGAGGATGCGCGGTTCGGCGTCGGGAACCCGTTTGCGCCACATGATGTGCGCGAGGATCACCGCGGCCGCGGCGAAGGTGCCCAGTGCGGCCGCGGTGATGAGGTGTCCGACGCCGGAGGCCGAGTTGGTGGCGCCTGCCGTCGCGACGGTCGCGAGCAGCACCAGCAACCACTGCCAGATCGCGCGCCTGCGCTCGTAGGCGTCCACATCGCGATATTCGAGGCCGATGACGGCAGCGACGGCGGTCAGGACGCCGACGAACGCCGGCACGATCACGGTCACGAGGCTGTCCACGTGGGCAGCCTACGGGTTGGTCACTCCTCGCCGAGGATCTGGTAGATCTCGCGGCGGGCGTTGTTGACCACGTCGAGGATGCGTTGCTGCTGGTCCTCGGTGGCGGTGTAGGCCGACTGTGCGACCGCGCCCATCAGTTGGGCGATGGCTGCGCGCAGGTTGACCGCGGCGGGGTCGACGTCCTCGTTGATCTGGTCCCACGGCGGCGTATCGACCTGATCGGCAGCCGCGCGGCCCTCCTCGGTGAGCTCGAAGAGCTTCTTGCTGCCCTCCGTCTCGGTGCCGGTGATCAGGCCCTCGTCGACCAGTAGTTGCAGCGTCGGGTACACCGATCCGGGGCTCGGTCGCCACAGGTTGTCGGTGCGCTCGGCGATCTCCTGGATCATCTCGTAGCCGTGCATGGGGCGTTCGGCCAGCAGTTTCAGGATCGCGGCGCGCACGTCACCGCGGCGCCCGCGCCTGCCGCGGCCGTGACCGCGGCGGCCGCGCGGACCCGGACCGAAGCCGAAGCCCGCGCCCGGGTCGAAGCCGAACCCGAAGCCGAAACCGCGGCCGGGACCGCCCATGCCGCCCGGGCCTGCCGGCCCCATCTCGCAGCGGGGGTCGAGACCCTGTTCGCGGGCCTCGTGCAGGTGTGCGCGCATCTGGTCGCGGAACTCGCGAACGGCGGCCCGGCGCTCGTGCATGGCACGGCGGCCCGCGGGGCCGAAACCGAAGTCACCGGCGGGTGGTGTGAACGGGGTGTGCATAGCTGAGTCCTTTCGTTGCATCGTCAATGCGTTTCCGATGGCTCAACGATATATCGAAAACTATCGACGATGCAACGATGAACTATCGATCGGCGGTCATCCGTTCGATCACATCGCGCGCCCACCGGGCCTGCATGAGGTGCACCCGCACGCCGTAGTCGAGCGCGGCGTGGCTGAACAGATCGGCGCCCGGTTCGTCGGTCCAGTCGATCGAGGATTCGAGCTTGCGCAGTCGTTCGACCTCGGCCTCCGAGTGGGCCGCAAGTGCGGTCAGGTGCTCGCGGGCCTGCTCGGGCGGCAGTTCGCCGAGCAGGAACACCCGCAGCAGACCGGCGCTGCGCTCGGGCGGATCGTCCTGCGGGTTGGCGATCCAGCGCAGCAGTTCCCGGCGGCCCGCGGCGGTGGCCCGGTACTCCTTGCGTCCGCGCGGGCCGATCGCGGACACCTCGATGAGGCCCGCGGTCGCGAGCTTGTTGAGCTCGCCGTACAGCTGGCTCTGGGTGGCGGGCCAGACGTTCGCCATCGACTTCTCGAAGCGCCTGAGCAGGTCGTATCCACTGCCGGGCTGTTGCACCAGGAGGCCGAGCGCGGCCATTCGCAAACTCATGCATGCATATTAACTTCCACTATTGACATGTCACTTGTGGAATGTCAGATTGGAGCAGTACCCACCTTCGCCTCAGCCATCAAGGACCTCCCATGACCGACACCGACCTGACCAACATGCCGGGCATCGGCGACTTCTTCCGTCGCGGCAACTACGCACCGGTGCCCGACGAACTCACCGAGTACGACCTGCCCGTGGACGGTGCGATCCCGCCCGAACTCGACGGGTGGTACCTGCGCAACGGTCCGAACCCGCGGCAGGCGACCGCGCACTGGTTCACCGGCGACGGCATGATCCACGGCGTCCGGATCGAGAACGGCGCCGCCAAGTGGTACCGCAACCGCTGGGTGCGCACCGACAGCTTCATCGAGGACTTCCCGCTGTACAACCCCGACGGCACCCGCAATCTGCGTGCGGCCGTGGCCAATACGCACGTCGTCAACCACGCGGGCAAGACGTTGGCGCTGGTGGAATCCTCACTGCCCTATCAGATCACCAACGAACTGGAGACCATCGGCGCCTACGACTTCGGCGGCAAGCTCGTCGACTCCATGACCGCGCACCCCAAGATCTGCCCGACGACCGGCGAACTGCACTTCTTCGGCTACGGCAGCTTGTTCGAGCCCTACGTCACCTACCACCGCGCCGACGCGAACGGTGAACTGACCATCGACCGGCCCGTGGATGTCAAGGCGCAGACCATGATGCACGACTTCGCGATGACCTCCGGGCACGTGATCTTCATGGACCTGCCGATGGTGTTCGACCTCGACGTCGCCATGAAGGGTGAGGGGGACATGCCCTACCGATGGAACGACAGCTACGGCGCCCGCCTCGGCCTGCTGCGCCGCGACGACCCGTTCGGTGAGATCCGCTGGTTCGACATCGACCCGTGCTACGTCTTCCACGTCGTCAACGCCTTCGAGCAGGGCAGCACCGTTGTGCTGCAAGCGGTCCGGTATCCCGAGCTGTGGCGCGACAACGGCAGCTTCGATGCGCAGGCCGTGCTGTGGAGTTGGACGTTGGACCTGCAGACCGGCACCGTGACCGAACGTCAACTCGACGACCTCGGCGTGGAGTTCCCCCGCATCGACGACCGGTTGGCGGGCCTCGACGCGCGCTACTCGGTCGCCGTCGCCGACCACGGATGGGTGCGCTACGACCTCACCAGTGGTGCCGCGCAACGCCACGACCTCGGCACCGGCGGACCCGGCGAGGCGGTGTTCGTCCCGGGCGCCGGACCGGCCGACGAATCGAACGGCTGGTACCTGGGCTACGTCTACGACCCCGAATGCGACGGCAGTGACCTGGTCATCCTGGACGCCTCGGACTTCGGCGGTGCACCGGTTGCGAGAATCAAGCTGCCGCAGCGGGTTCCGTACGGATTCCACGGCAACTGGATCAGCGGGTGAGTAATGTGGCCGGCCATGGCCGGCTTCGGGTTTCCCACACTGGCGCGCGTCAACCGACCCGCTCCCGATGTTCGTTCGGGCTGACGCCGTACGACCGCTTGAACGCGCTGCTCAGCGCGAACGGCGTGGAGTAACCGACCTGCCGGGCCACCGCGGCGATCGTGGTGTCGCTACCGCGCAGCAGATCGGCCGCCAGCGCCAGGCGCCAGCCGGTGAGGAATGCGATCGGCGGTTCACCGACCTGATCGGTGAACCGGCGCGCGAACACCGCCCGCGAACACCCCACGGCCGCTGCAAGATTGGCGACGGTCCACGGATGGGCCGGATTGTTGTAGATCAGTTTGAGCGCAGGGCCGACAACGAGATCCCGCTCGGCCTGCCACCACGCGGGCGCGTTGCCGTCGCGGTCGAACCACGTGCGCAGCACGGCCATCAGCAGCAGGTCGAGCAGCCGGTCCAAGTAGGCCTCCTGGCCGGGCCCGTCGCGGTCCGCCTCGACCGACAGCAGATCGATCAGCGGCGTGTCCCACTCGTCCGCGCGCAGCACCAGCACGGCAGGGAGCGCGTCGAGCAGGCGCGCGCTGACCTCGCTGCGGCCCTCGTACGCGCACACGATCGACTCCGCGGCACCCGTGGCGCTGTTACCCCAGCTGCGCAGCCCGAGCGACATCTCGAAGTGCAGATCCTCACCCGACAGCGTCGTGCATCGCTGCCCGGGATTGATCACGACGCTCGGCCGCGTGGCCGGATCGTCGGCGAACACATAGTTTTCGGTGCCGCGGGTCAGCGCGACATCGCCGGGCCCGAGCCGGAACGCGCCGCTGCGGTCGCCGACGATCACGGCGTCTCCGCGGGTCTGGCAGATCAGCGCCAGCGGAGCCTCGTCGCGGATCGCCAGCGACCAGGGCGGATCCATGCGCAACCGCAGTACGAACGCGCCCCGCGCGCGTACCCCGTCGAGCAGTCCGACCAGGGCGTCCACCTCGGTAGGGTAACGCTCAACCGGGCTTGCGGGCCTCGATCAGGTGACGCGACGAGTGCGCGACGAACGAACCGTCGGCCTCGATCTGGCGGTGCAGTGCGGCGAGCTTGTCGCGGTGGCGCGGCCGTCCAGCCACGAGAAGTCCCAACCGGCCACGGGTGCCGCGTCGGCCTCGGCCACCAAATCGTCCAACGTCATCGACCCAACTTGGCAGTGAGACGATCACGTATGGAATCGGGATTCTCATCGATGGAACGTCTCGCAACGACGTCGTTGACTGAAGCCATGACCATCAGCCCCGTCGTCGTCCTCACCGCAGCCGCAGCCCTCGGCAGCGCTGCCTCCGGTGGGATCTTCTACGTGTTCTCCACCTTCGTGATGCGCGGTCTGGACCGCACCGGCCCCATCGACGCGATCACCGCGATGCGCGGCATCAACGCCGAGGCCAACGCCAACGCGCCGTTCCTGCTGTTCCTGTTCGGCTCCGCACTGCTGTCACTGGTCGTCGGCGTGCTCGCGGTGGCCCAGATTGCCCGGCCGGGCAGCTGGCTCCTGCTCGGCGGCGCGATCTTCGGGATCCTCGGCATCATCGTCACGATGCTGTTCAACGTGCCGCTCAACAATCATCTCGACCAGGTCGACCTGGCCGATGCCGCGGCCGAATGGCAGGCCTACTTCAGCACCTGGACCGCGTGGAACCACGTGCGCACCGCCTCGGGCTTCCTCGGCGGGATCCTGCTGCTGATCGGCCTGCGTTACCGCTGAGTTCTCCTGGCGAGCAGACGTGGGAGTACCCGGGAAAGCGTGTTCCCGGGTACCTCGGCGTCTGCTCGCGCAGGAAGGGTTACCGCTTGGGCTGCCTGCGGAAGGTGGCTGCGACGATCCCGGCGGCGGCCAGCACCAACGTCGCGGCGATCGCCGCGGTCGGGGCGATCCCGGAGTCGAACGCCGTGCGGGCCGAATCCAGCAGCGCGGTGGCGGTGGCGGCGGGCAGATCCGCTGCCACCGCGGTCGCGCCGCCGATGCTCTCGGCCGCCGCGCCGGTCTGCTCTGGCGTCAGCCCTGCGGGGACCTCGACGTTGGTGCGGTAGAACGCGGTGAAGATGGTACCGAGCGTCGCGGTGCCGACCACCGCGCCCAGCTCGTAGGCCGTCTCCGAAACAGCGGATGCCGCACCGGATTTCGGGGCAGGAACCGACGCCACGATGGTGTCGTTGGACACCGTCTGTGACACGCCGACGCCGAGTTCGAGGACCACGAACGACGCGATGATCGCGGCCACGCTGAGGTTGTGGCGGAACAGCAGGATCATCAGGAAGCCGGCCGCGACGAACACCAGCCCCGTGACCATCAGGGTGTCCGGGGCGAAGCGCTTGGCGGCCTTCACCACGGCCAGTCCGGCGATCATCGACACCACCGCACCCGGAAGCGTCACCAGACCCGCGGTGAGCGGGGACAGGCCCAACACCAACTGCAGGTGCTGGGAGATGAAGAAGATGAACCCGATCAGGCCGATGATCGACAGGAAGTTCGCCAGGATCGACGACGTGAACGGCTTCACCGCGAACAGGCCGATGTCGAGCATCGGTGTGGTACTGCGGTTCTGACGTCGTACGAACAGCGCACCCGAGGCGATGCCGAGGGCGAAGGCGCCCCCGACGGTAGCCGAGAGCCCGTCGTGCGCAGCGGTCTTGACCGCCCACACGATCGGCAGCATCGTGGTGAACGACAACACGATGCTCGTGGGATCGAACGGGCCCGGGTTGGGGTCACGCGATTCGGGCACCAGGCGCGGGCCGAGTACCAGCAGCGGCAGCAGAATCGGGACGGCCACCAGGAACACCGCGCCCCAGTGGAAATGCTCCAGCAGCGCGCCGCCGACGATCGGGCCGAGCGCGGAACCCGCGGTGAAACACGACGCCCAGATCGCGATGGCCAACCGTCGCGCCGACGCGTCGGTGAAGATGTTGCGGATCAGCGACAGCGTCGAGGGCATGAGCATTGCGCCGAACACGCCGAGCAGTGCGCGCGCGGCCACCAGGTACCCGGCACTCGGGGCGAACGCCGCCACCGCCGAGACGACCGCGAAACCGGCTCCGCCGATGAGCAGCAGCCTGCGGCGGCCGAGTCGGTCACCGAGGCTGCCCATGGCGACCAGCAGCGCGGCCAGCACCAGCGAGTAGACGTCGACGATCCACAACTGTGTGGTGGCCGACGGCCGGAAATCCTCGGCGATCAGCGGCAACGCGAAGGCCAGCACGGTGTTGTCGATGGCGATGAGCAACACCGGAAGCGCGAGGACGGCCAGGGCCACCCAGGCCCGTCTGGGGGTCCGGGTCGCCGACGGCGTGCCGTCGATGCGGGTGGACATGAGAAGAGCTCCTGTACGGAAAAGGTTGTGAAGAAAGGGGTTTGGGATGGTTGGGATCAGGCGCGCGGGAGGGTGATGGTGCCCGAGGTCAGGCTGGCCATGATGGCGTCGACGATCTGGTGTCGCGGCGTGCCGTCCTGCTTGGCGGCCTCATAGCCGGCCTGCATGAGCGCCCAGAACACTCGTCGCGCCCACCCGGGGGGATATTCGGGCCTCTCTGTCGATGCGCGGTTGAGCACCTCGACGATGGCCTCGTCCCCGACTTCGAAGTAGGCCGCCAGTTCCGGATCGGCCAGGATCGTGGGCTCGTAGTAGACGAACAGCACGATCGGGCCAAGGTCGAGTTGGCTCTCGACGACCCGGCGCAGCGCGGCGTCGACGGGGCCGTTCGTCGGGTCGGCGCGTTCGATCGCGGCGTTGCTCAGGTCGTGGACGTGGCGGGCCAGTGCGCGCAGCAGGTCGGACCGTTCCGGGTAGTAGCGGTGGACCGTGCTGCGGCCGACCCCGGCGGCCGCAGCGATATCGCCGAGCGCGGCGGTTGGGTGGTCGGCCAGGACCAGCATGGCGGCATCGAGGATCGCGCGACGTGTGCGTTCACGCGCGCCGCTCTCGATGCTTGGGCTGGTCATGCATCAAAATATAGCACCAGCGCTTCAAAATGGGACAGTGATGTCCCACTCATTCGGGTGGGGCGAAACCACCGGCCGCGGGTTGCTGCGGCGGGGCATAGGTGTGCGGGGGATAGACCGGTACCGGAGGCGCCGGATAAACCGGATAAACCGGTGCCGCCGGTGGCGGCGGGGCTGCGGGCATCAGCCGCGCCAGCTCGCGGCGGTGCCGCTCGGCGAGCACGGCGGCCAGCACGTACTGCGGCGGCGCGCCGGGCGGGGGCGGCGGCGAGATCCGCGACGTCACCTCACCGAGAATGCGGTGGCCCATCATGTCGCGGATGCGGGGGTCGAGCTGATGCGCACGGGTCAGGTACTGGCGGGCCAGCTCGACCTGCTCAGGACCCAGCCCGGACAACTGCAGCGATGATGCCCACCAGGCCAGCGCGGGCGGCATGGCCGGCGGCGGTTGCGGCCTCGGTCCGCGCTCGCTGATCACGATGGTCCCGGCGAACACGTCGCCGATCCGCTTGCCTTTCGACGACAGCAGGCTGCAGATCACCGCGGGACCGCCGGTCAGCATCCAGATCTCGATGAAGCCCGAGATGCCGCGAAACAGCGCCTGGCGGAAGCGTTCCGGGCTGCCGTCCTCGGACACCACACGCAACCCGAGCGCGATCTTGCCCAGCGAGCGTCCCCGCGTGGCGGTCTCCATGATCACCGGATATCCGACGATGGCCAGCACCGTGAAGATGATCAGAATCGCCGCGGACAACGCCTCGTCCAGCTGGGTCAGGGTGATCGACCACAGCAGCACGCCGATCACGTAGAGGACGAGGATCGCGAACATGTCGATGAGGATCGCCAGTACCCGAACGGGTAGCTGGGCGATCGACACATCGAGGACCACGGCGTCCCCGGTCACCACCGGTTCGGGCTGGGAGACCATAACGACCCACGGTAGGCGATTAAGCTCGGCCGAGTGGATGTCGATGCGTTCGTGCTGGCCCATCGCGCCACCTGGGACCGCCTGGAACATCTGGTGAAACGCAGGCGCCGGCTCAGCGGCGCCGAGGTGGACGAACTCGTCGACCTGTATCAGCGGGTGTCGACGCACCTGTCGATGGTGCGTTCGGCGTCCGGCGACGCCGTGCTCGTCGGCAGGCTGTCGGGTCTGGTGGCCCGGGCGCGCGCCGCGGTCACCGGTGCCCACGCGCCGTTGTGGCGGGAGTTCGTCCGGTTCTGGACGGTGTCGTTCCCGGTGGTGGCGTACCGGTCCTGGCGGTGGTGGCTCGGCACGGCCATCGGGTTCTTCATCGTGACGGTCGCGCTGGCGCTGTGGGTCGCGGGCAACCCCGAGGTGCACTCGGCGATCGGAACCCCCAGCGAGATCGAGAAATTGGTCAATCACGATTTCGCGTCGTACTACAGCGAGAACCCCGCCGGGTCGTTCGGGCTGCGGGTGTGGGTCAACAACGCGTGGGTCGCCGCGCAATGCATCGGGTTCGCGATCCTGCTGGGCCTGCCGATTCCCTACATCCTGTTCCAGAACGCCGCCAACCTCGGCTTGATCGCGGGCGTGATGTTCCACGCCGGTGCCGGGGACGTGTTCATGGGGTTGATCACCCCGCACGGTCTGCTGGAACTCACCGCGGTGTTCCTGGCCGGTGCGGTGGGAATGCGTCTGGGCTGGACCGTGATCGCGCCGGGAGACCGCCCGCGCGCCCAGGTGCTCGCCGAGCAGGGCCGCGCCGTGGTGTCGGTAGCCATCGGCCTGGTGGTGGTCCTGTTGATCTCCGGCCTGGTCGAGGCGCTCGTGACACCGTCGCCCTTGCCGACGGTGGTGCGCATCGGGATCGGCGTGGCCGTCGAGATCGCATTCCTGGCGTATGTGGTCCACTTCGGCCGAAAGGCCGTGCGCGCGGGGGAGAGCGGCGACATCGAGGACGCGCCGGACTACGCGCCGACCGCGTGACTCAGAGCTTGCCGGTGGCCTTCATCGCCAGGTAGTGGTCGGCCAGCGCCGGCGCCAGATCCTCCGGCGGCGCGTCGACCACGTCGACGCCGTGCCTGCGCAACCGTGCCGCGATCGCGCGGCGGTCGTTGCGGGCACGCTCGGCGGCCGCGGCGTCGTACACGGCCGCCGCATCCGAGCGGCCCGCGGCGAGTTCGTCGACGCGCGGGTCGGCCACCGCGGCGAGCAGCACCTGATGCCTGCCCGCCAATTGCGGCAGCACCGTCATGAGTCCCTCGTCGAGCGCGGAGGCGTTCAGATCGGTCAACAGCACCACGAGCGAGCGTCCCCGGACCCGCCGCGTCAACGCCGAGACCATCGCCGTGGCATCGGATTCCACCAGCGCGGGCTGCAGCGGCGCCATCGCCTCGACGAGCGTGGACAACAACTCGGTGCGCGAGGCGTTGAACACCCCGGCGCGCATCACCCGGTCGAACGCCACGAAGTCGACGTGGTCACCGGCCCGCGAGGCGAGCGCGGCCAGCAGCAGCGCGGCGTCCATCGACCAGTCCAGTCGCGGCCAGCCACCGGGATCGCTCTCGGTCGGGTCCACCCCAACGCGCCCGGCGGACGTGCGCCCGGTGTCGAGCACGATCACGACGCGCCGGTCGCGTTCGGGGCGCCACGTGCGCACCACGACGTCGGCGCGCCGCGCCGACGCGCGCCAGTCGATCGAACGGACGTCGTCGCCGACGACGTACTCGCGCAGCGAGTCGAACTCGGTGCCCTGCCCGCGGATGAGAACCGGGATGGCGCCGTCGAGTTCGCGCAACCGCGCCAGCCGTGACGGTAAATGCTTGCGGGACAGGAACGGCGGCAGGATGCGCAGCTGGGCCGGGACGCGGTGGGCGGCCTGTCTGCCCGCCAGACCGAGCGGGCCGATCGAGCGCACGGTGACGGTGTCGCAGCGCTGGTCCCCACGCCGGACCGGGCGCAACCTCGTCACGACGCGAACGTGTTGCCCGGCGGGGACATCGAGTGGTTGGACGCGTGGCTGTGCGCAGGCGCTCGGCGGCCACGCGTCGCGGATGTGCCCGTGCACGCGGCGCCGACCGGGGTTCCGAAGTTCGACGACGGACTCGACGGTCTGACCCAACCGGGCGGTGCGATCGCCGCCGCGCTGGACGTGCAGGCGGCGCGGACTGCCCGCGAGTGCGACGTCGACGCCGACGACGATCAGCAACAGCGCCAGCAGCACGGCGAAAGCCGTTGCCGGCCAAGGGGCCACCGCGATGGGCAGCACACAGACCAACGCGACCAGGCCGGTGCGGCCGGTGAGCACCATCAGCGCGGTACCGGCACGGCCGAGAGTGTCCCGTCGAGCACACCGTCGGGCGTCGCGCCCTCCAACTCGGCCTCGGGGCGCAGCGCGATCCGGTGCCGCAGGGTCGATCGGGCCATGGCCTTCACATCGTCGGGCGTCACGTAGTTGCGGCCGCACAGCCACGCCCACGACCGTGACGTGGCCAGCAGCGCCGTCGCGCCACGCGGTGACACGCCGAGCTGCAGCGCGGGCGAATGCCTTGTGGCACCGACGATGTCGACGATGTAGCCGAGCACCTCGTCGGCGACCCGCACCTGACGCACGGCGTCGCGACCCGCCGCGAGTTCGGCAGGGCCCGCCACCGCCTGCACCGCCGAGAGATTGCGCGGATCGAACCCGTGCGCATGCCGGCTCAGGATCGCGATCTCCTGTTCACGCGGCGGCAGCGGGACATTGAGCTTCAGCAGGAACCGGTCGAGCTGGGCCTCGGGGAGCTGATAGGTCCCCTCGTACTCGATGGGGTTCTGCGTGGCCGCGACGATGAACGGATCTGGCAGGGGCCGCGGCTCACCGTCGACGCTGACCTGACGTTCCTCCATCGCCTCCAGAAGCGCCGCCTGGGTCTTGGGCGGGGTGCGGTTGATCTCGTCGGCCAGCAGCAGGTTGGTGAACACCGGGCCGGACCGGAACTCGAACTCCGCGGTGCGCGCGTCGTACACCAGCGACCCCGTCACGTCACCGGGCATCAGGTCGGGGGTGAACTGCACACGCTTGAACTCCAACTGCAGCGCCGCGGCGAGCGTGCGCACCAGCAGCGTCTTCGCGACCCCCGGCACACCTTCCAGCAGCACATGGCCACGGCACAACAGGGCGATCACCAGACCGCTGATCACGGCGTCCTGTCCGACCACCACCTTGGCGATCTCGTTGCGCAGGGCCAACAACGCGTTGCGTGCGGTGTCGGCGTCGACTGTGGTGGCTGGCTGAGTCACGAGTGCGCGACCTGCCTTTCGATGTCGTCGAGTTGATGGGCGAGTTGGACAAGATCGGAATCGGTGGCAGGCGGCGGGCCGAACAGCACGTGACCCACCGCCGCGGAGTCCTGCCCGCAGCGGGCGGCGACGGCGGCGGCCACGGCAGCCGGATCGGCCTCGGCGGTCAGACCGATCCGCGGCCGCAGACGCTGCAGCGTCGCGGTGCGCAACGCCTCGGCCGCGCGGTCACGGGCGCGGTGCGAGCGGTACAGCTTGCCGCGGCCCTCGACGGTCTCCGAGGCGCGAACCACCACGGGCAGGTGCTCGGCGACCAGCGGGCCGATCCGGCGGCCCTGCCACACCGCGAGCAGCGCGACCACCACGCACAGTTGCAGGACGATCCAGCGCACCTGATCGGGCAGCAGATCAGACAGCTTGCGGTCACCGGTCGAGGTGCCCTCGAATTTCTGTGGCGCATACCAGATCACCCGGTCGGAATCGCCTGCGAGGTTCATCGCCAGGGCGGCGTTTCCGGCCTTGAGCAGACCGGCGTTCGACATGAACTCGGCGGTGCCGACCACGGTGATCGTGCGGTTGCCGTCGCGGTAGCGCACCACGGCGCCGTCATAGCACCGCTGTACGGGCACATCGCCTGCCGCCTGGAACGTGTCGCTGAGCCCCAGTTGCGTCTCACCGGCGCGGCGCGCCTCGGGCAGATCGCAGTCCGGTTCACCGCCGCCGAACGCGGTGGCGTCATCGAGACGCACTGCGGGCGCGAGCTTCTCACGGGTCTTGGTCACCGGTTCGACCAGCAGCAGGTCGCCGGGAACGCGGGACAGCCGGTCCAGCTGCTCGTCGCCGGACAGGAACAGCGTCTGGGCCGCCACCAGCAGTGTGCCGGGGCGGGCGTTGCGTTCGACCTCGTCGACGTCGGCCGCGGTGATGACGTCGACGCCGTGCTCGCGCAGCAGCGTCACCAGGGCGCGGGCGCCGTCGGGGGACGTCGCGTCCGGATCCATGCGGCCACCGGGCCGCGGTGCGGTCAGGTGCACCGTCAGCACCGCGAGCAGCACGATGACGACGACGGCAGGCACGAACCAGCGCAGGCTGCGTACCTTCATCGGATCGGTGTCCATCCGGTGTCCGCGGCCACCGCACCGGCCGGGCCTGCCGTGCTCGCACCCGGCTGCAGCAGATGTGCGTCGAGGTCGGCGATCTGCCGGTATGCGGCCTCGGTACCGGGTTGCTCGCCGTAGGTGACGTCGTTGAAAGTGGTTGCCGCAAGCGATAGTTCGGCTGCAAGCCCGGGGAGTGCGGCACCGGCGTCGTGCGCGAGTTCGGTGGCCGTGCGGCCGGGGACCGGGTTGAGGATTGCGGTCTCCTCGAGATGCCGGGCCACCGCACGCAGCCGGTGGCGGATGGCCGCCGCCCAATTTCCTTCCGCGGCATAGCGTTCGGCGGTGCTGCGGTGTTCGGCCGCGCTCAGCTCGGTGCGGCCGAACAACCCGTCCTGCGCGCCACGGTTCGTGCGCATGGCGCGCCTGGCGATCCGCACCGCCACGAGGACGGCCACCACCGCCAGGATCGTCAACACGCAGATCGTGAACCACCCGCCGGGGACCGACGACCCCTCATAGGCCAGCCGGTACAACAGCTCATCGAGCCAGTCGAGGAGCTGCTGCAGGGGCGACGCCCGCGGGTAGATCGGCTTGTTCAGTTCGTTCTGCGCGGCGTCGTGTGCGGCGTCTCTGTCGATTTCGATCGTCGTCACCTCAGAAGTGCCGGACCAGCCACAGTTGATCGGTCGATTCTGCCGGGCCCGCCGGGGTGTACGCACCGGTCTGCAACACCAGATCGAAGGCCTCCGACCGGATGCGCCGGTCGGTGTAGAGCAGCACGTCGACACCCGCGGCGAACGGCGCCGTGACGATCTGGCCGACGGTGCCCCCGACCGCCACCAGGACCAGGCCGGTGATCGACATGCCGACGCCGTCGGGGGACATCGACATCAGTTGCCCGACGATGCTGAACGGTGCACCCACCGCGCCGGCGATCACCGCGGCCACCAGACTCGCCAGCAGCCAGATGCCGAGCACGCGCCAGAAGGCCGGCTTCACCAGCGCGAAAGACCGTGCGATGGCGGCGAACACGCTCAACCGCTCCAACACGATCAGGGCAGGTGTGAACAACACGACGGTGAACCCGAAGACCGCGGCGAGCGCCGCGACCAACACCAGCGGTGCGCCGACGACGAACGCCGCGACACCACCGCCCACCGCCCCCGCCGCGGCGATCAGGCCCACGACCACGACCGCCCCGACGACCAGCACGACGCCCTCCAACAGCGTCAAACCCACCAGGGCCAGGAATCGGCTGCGCAACCGTTCCCAGGCCTGCCCGATCGTCACGGTTCCGCCCAGGATCGACCGCCCCACGATGACCGTGAGCATGCCCGTCAACAGCACCGACGCGAGCTGGGTGATCAGCACGCCGAACAGCGTCGCCCCGGAGAACCACGCCAGCGCCCCCGTCGACGGCGGTTCGCCCTGCACGTCGGCGCCGAGTCCGCCCAGCGCGGCCAGCGGACCGATCTGCGCCGACAACGTCACGAGCTGAGCAAGGACCACGACGATCGTCGTCAGCCCCAACGTGGCCTTCGGGTTCTTGCGGATGAAGGCCACCGCACCGTTGAAGATGTCCGACAGGCTCAACGGCCGCAACGGGATGACGCCGGGCGCCCATCCCGGGAAACCAGGAGCCCGCGCGTAGACCGGATGAACCGGATACGCCTGCGGCGGGTGGTACGGGACGAACCCGCCGTCGGCACCTGGGGAGCGGAAGCTCATGGCTACCATCCTGTCCATGACCGGCGGAATTGACAACGTGTCCCAGGCGGAGGGGCACGCGGGGGCCCAGATACCGCCCACCGAGATCATCGTGCGCGGTTCTTTCACGGTGTACGAACCACCGGAACGAGGCATCGTGCACGCCACCGTGGCCTACGAGGGCCCCGCGATCGAGCCGGTCTACGAACGGACCGTCCGCGATCTCGACGCCGTCAAGGCGTCGATCGAACCGTTGCACCATCCCGACTCCGGGCCGATCACCTGGTGGTCCACCCAGCAACTGCGGACCTGGGCGCACCGCCCGTGGAACAACGAAGGCAAACAACTGCCGCTGGTGCATCACGCCAGCATCGGCATCCAGGTGAAGTTCGGTGACTTCACCGAACTGTCGCGCTGGGTCGGCAGGCACATCACCGAGACCGGCGGGTTCTCGCTGTCACGCATCGAATGGGCGCTGACCGACCGGCACCGCGACGAGCTGATCGGCGAGGTCCACACCAACGCCGTCCTGGACGCCGTGACCCGCGCGCAGCGCTACGCCGACGCCTTGGATCTGGGACCGGTGCGGCCCGTGACGATCGCCGACGCGGGCATGCTGGGGCGCGAAGCGCAGGGGCCGCTCGCGGCGCCCGCGGCGTTGCGGGCGATGTCCTCCGGCGGCGCACCCGAGGTCGAACTCGCGCCGGAGGACATCAAGATCTCGGTATCCGTCGATGCGCGGTTTCGCGCCGGGGGCTCGGCGTAGCTTTGGCCGTATGGCCGAACTCAAGGACAGGCTGCGCGCCGATCTGACCGCGGCGATGAAATCCCGGGACAAATTGCGCACGGCCACACTGCGGATGTTGCTCGCGGCCATCCAGAAAGAAGAGGTTTCCGGCGCGCAGTCCCGCGAACTGTCCGACGCCGACGTGATCGCGGTGTTGGCGCGAGAATCCCGCAGACGCGGCGAAGCCGCCGAGATCTACACCCAGAACGGCCGCGGTGACCTCGCGGCCACCGAGCATGCCGAGGCGCGCGTCATCGACGACTACCTGCCCACCCCGCTCACCGAGGCCGAACTCGCCGACGTCGCCGACACGGCCATCGCGCAGGTGGCCGAAGCGATCGGGGAGCGGCCCGGCATGCGGCAGATGGGGCAGGTGATGAAGGCCGCGACCGCGATCGCCGCGGGCAAGGCCGACGGGGCGCGGTTGTCGGAGGCGGTGCGGGAGCGGCTCTGACCGACCTCTGTTTGGGGTTCGCGGCGCTGGGTATCCGCCAGCAATCTGCAATCAACAGCCCTGGAGGTACCCGCAGTGTTCATCCACAACAAAGATCTGCAATTCGAGGTTCGGGTCAGCGAGCCGGACCCACGCTTCGCGACGCTGCTACAGGAACAGTTCGGCGGTGCCAACGGCGAGTTGAAAGCCGCCATGCAGTACTTCACCCAGGCCTTCGTTCTGCGGGAGAAGAACCCCAAGCTGTACGACCTGTTCATGGATATTGCGACAGAAGAGCTTTCACACCTGGAAATGGTCGGCTCGATGATCACGATGCTGCTCGACGGGCTCAACGACGACCTCAAGGTCGCCAACGAGCGGTGCGACTGGATGCCGGCGGTGGGCAGCCGGGACGGCAAGGATCAGCTCATGCACAGCGTGTCGGTCATGCCGTTGTACTTCACCCTCACCGGAGGCGGACCCGATGTGAAGGACTCCGCAGGAACGCCGTGGAGCGGCGCGTTCGTCAACGCCAACGGCGATCCGTCGGTGGACCTGCGCAGCAATCTGGCCGCTGAGTCACGCGCCAAGGTGGTCTACGAATATCTCAAGCAGTTCACCGACGATCCCGGCGTCCAGGACACCCTGACATTCCTGATGACCCGGGAGGTCACCCACTTCCAGCAGTTCACCGCCGCGCTCAACGAGCTGCCGGTGAACTTCCCGCCCGGGCAGCTCCCCGGCGACGACCGGTTCCAGAACGTCGCGTTCAACATGTCCAACGGCTCCGGCAGCGTGCGCGGCCCGTGGAACGAGGGCCAGGGACCGTGGCCCGGCGGCATGGAATGGGAGTACGTCGAAAAGCCAGAACAACAATGGCTCGGCGGCGAGACCCGGAAGAACCGTGGAGCGGCCGACAACCCCGAGGGTTCACCAGCCGTCCAGGGTCACAAGCCGTTCACCCACGAACAGCACACCGCCACAACATAATCGAAACGAAACAGCGGCCGGTGCCCGAGGCGCCGGCCGCTGGTCTGTGTCGATCAGTGTTGCGGATCGGGCGGGTTCATCGACTCCCGGCCACTGGCCGCGTCACGGACGTGGTCGACGATCGCCGCGCCCATCCCCATGGTCTTCTGCACCGTCGAGCTGCCCGGGGTGTCCGGGTGCGGACGGGTGGGTGCGATCTTCTTGGCGGTTTCGAGCTTGGTGCCCAGCGTCTCCAGCTTGTCGCGGTCGACGGCAGCTTCGAGCTTGGGCCACACCACGTCCTGCTCGAACGCGATGTGGTCGCGGGAGAGTTTCACGAACTCGCCGAGCGCCTCGTGGTAGTCCGGTTCACCGGGCTTGCCGTCCTCGAGGCGCTGCAACAGCTGCTTGCCCGCCTGCTCCTGTTCGATGGCCTTGTCGGCGAGTTCGTCGCCGTCATCGAGGGCCTGGCGCACCAGCGGCCAGAAGTGCTGTTCCTCGATGGCCTCGTGCTGGGATTCGGCGATGATCAGATTGGTCACCATCGTGTCCAGGCCGCTTTCCCTGGCGCCGTGCCCGGTGGGTGCGCCGTCGAGCACCTCGAGCATGCCCAGCACGCTCTTGTGGTCCTGACGCAGAAACGTCAATGCATCCATGTTGCCTGCCTTCTGTGTTGTTCCGGGGTTGTTCTGCGGCCCTTGGAGCTGGCCTTGCGGGGCTGTTCGGGCTGAGGTGCTTGCGCATACCCGTGCAGGCGCTGTTCAAACGATGTGCGGGCGACGACTGGCGATTGAAACGGCGGGCGGCCGGGTAGATCACTGGCATGCCGCGAGGTCACGGAATCTACGACGAAGAGCACCGCGACGACGACGCGGTCGGCAAATCCGACGCGGGCAAGCCCAAACGGGTTCCCGAGGACACCCCCGACGTCGACACGCCCGACGAGACCACGCAGGAACCGCCGGACTGATTCGGTATCCGGCTAATCAGCGTGGCGTCCGGCTCGGCTGCGCCGGTACGCGACGCGGCGCACGCCGGCCAACCAGTCCGGCATCAGGGAAACCCCTGCGGTGCTGTTCTGCACCGGATCGAACGAGACGTCCTCACCCTCGATGACCGTGTGCAGCGACAGGCGGGCCAGCGGTCGGAAGCCCGAACCGACCGTGGCCTGGTCGATGTCGAAATCGACACTCCCGCTTCGGATCTGATCGGCAATCGCGTCGAGCGAGAGGCCGGGTCCGTCGATCGGTGTCAGCAGGCGGGCACGCAACCACCACAGCTCGCCGTCGAACCTCAACGGCATGAGGCTGGAGAAGGTGACGTCGGTCCACGAGGTGGCGGGCCACAGTGCCACCCGGTTACCGATCAGCGTCGAGGCGAGCAGAACGTCCCACAGCATGCCGGGAGTGTCCGGTCCCATCCGCCATGCCAGACCCGCGATGTCGGGTATGGCACCGGGAGAGCCGATCGCCTTCGAGACTCGGCCCACCACGTCACCTGTGCGCACCGGCAGGCCTTCGCCGATCGGGGCGGTGCGGTCGAGGGTGCCGTGCGCGAGCACACCCGAGGGATGGAAGAGTCGCCGGTGCCGGAGGGCGGAGCCGATCTGGATCGGCACGGCGGCTACATCGGAGAGCTTCATCGCCACGGACTGCCCGCCGTGGCGGCATCGCAAACGCGCTCAGGCGTGGGCCGGCTCGCCGCCGAGTTCGGAGGTCACGCGGCGTTCCACCAGCAGCGGGATGAAGTCGCGGATGGTGCTGCCGGCGAAGCGGTGGCGAGCGGTCTCGACGGCATCGGAGACCCGCCCGCGCGGGACGGTGTTGAAACGTTTCACCAGGCGATC
The DNA here is from genome assembly GCF_001187505.1 of Mycolicibacterium goodii. The sequence goes on along the minus strand of NZ_CP012150.1, from coordinate 675,792 downwards.
CTCGACGTCGGCGATCAGATCGTCCTCGGATTTCGAACTCACATTTTCATTCTCTGAACTGCACGTTTGGCACGCAACGCGAGAAATCTCACAAGGTTGACACTCGTCGAGAATCGTCGATGCGCCACAGCGCCTCCTGACTGACGCTCGCGATCAGAACACCCGATTCGTCGAGCAACGAGCCCGTGGTCAGGCCGCGGGAATCGTTGTGGTTGGCCGCCCGCAATTCATAGCGGTGCCAGACCTCCGGCCGGAACGGGCGATGGAACCAGATCGAGTGATCGAGGCTCGTCGCAAACCCCAGATCCGGCCGCAGCCGGATCGTCGGCGGCAGCGCCGTGGGCACCGGGCCGAGATCGGAGATGTAGGTCAGCGCACACGCCCGGATCAGCGGGTCGTCCTCGACCGGTTCGCGGGTGCGGATCCAGAACGGGGGCACCGCGAACTCCGAATCATCGGTGGTCCTAGTGCGGACGTCGAACGCGTGGCCGAAGTCGATCTCCGGAGCCTTCGGCACCGCATCGCCGAACTCCAGCCGCGGTGGGGTCTTTGGCTGCCAGTCCATACCGGGCTCCGGCGCGTGGAACGACGCGATCATCTCCAGGATCACCTTGCCGTCCTGGCTGGCGCTGACCTGGCGCGTCGCGAACGCCCGACCGTCGCGGATGCGCGTCACGCGGAACTCGACGTCGGTGTCGTACCGGCCGCCGCGCACGAAGTAGGCGTGCAGCGACTGCGGGATCTTTCCGCCGTCGACCGTCGCGCCGGCGGCGCCGAGTGACTGGGCCGCGATCAGGCCGCCGAACAGGCGCTCGATGGTGTTCGGCGCGGGCTCGCGGATACAGAACACGTCACCGTCGCGCTCGAATGCCAGCAGACTCTTGACCCAACTCGGCGCGCTCACCCGGCTGACGCTACCGACCGCTTGGTTGAGACTTCCGTCACGCCCGGTGCGCGAAGAATTTCTCCCCGTCGGTGGCCAACCGGCCGAACGCCGCCTTGAGCACCGGCGCCACCGCCCGGAACGGCACCGCGAAGGCGGGCTTGGCCTCGATCGCGACGATCCACGTGTACTGCGTGCGCCCTTCGCCCAGGGGTTCCAGCAGATAGTCCTCGGCGAAACGGCGCAGCGACGGCACACTCGCGTCGGTGACATAGAACGAGTACCGCACCCCCTCCTCCCAGCGGAAGAACGTCTCGTGCACCCGCACGATCCCCGGCGCGAGCGCGACCTCGCGCGTCGCACCCACCCCGAACGGGCGCGGTGAAAGCCAGTTCACGCTCTGCACCGACGGACCCCACGCGGCGAGGGATTCGTCGGAGGTCAGCGACTCCCACACCTGCTCGGGTGGTGCGTCGAACTGCTTGCGGTAGGTGAACACGTGCGGCGCGGAACCGAAGAACGAGTCGTCCGCGGGTTCCAGTGTGAACCGTGGCATGAGGTGAGCATGCCCCTGGGACGCCCGAAGTGCACCCTTTTGGCGCTGTGCGATAGTCCGGTGCATGGGGAGTGGTGAGCGACAGCGACTCCTCGGCGACCGCTACGAAGTCCGGGGCATCACGGGCGCGGCGGTATGGCCGAGGTTCGCGAGGGGTGGGACACCCGGCTGTCGCGGCCCGTCGCGATCAAGCTGCTCTACCCGTCGCTGACCACCGACGCCGATCTGCGGGCCCGCTTCGAGCGGGAGGCCCGTGCGGCCGCCGCGCTCACCCATCCGCATGTGGTGGCGGTCCACGACTGCGGAGAACATGCCGGCACGCCGTACATCGTGATGGAGCGGCTGTCCGGGACCACACTGGCCGACGAGATCGCGGCGGGGCCGATGCCGCAGGCCCGCGTGGTCGACCTGCTCGACCAGGTCCTCTCGGCGCTGATCGCCGCGCACGCCGCGGGCATCGTGCACCGCGACATCAAACCCGGCAACATCCTGATCGGCCACACCGGGCAGGCGAAGCTCGCCGACTTCGGGATCGCCAAGACCGACGGGGTGCCGCGCACGCAGGCCGGTCAGATCCTCGGCACCATGGCCTATCTGAGCCCCCAACGCATGACCGGACAGCCCGCAGGCGTCGCCGACGACCTCTACGCCGTCGGGGTCGTCGGTTATGAGGCGCTGACCGGGCGCAGGCCGTTCGACCACGACAATCCCGCCGCCATGGTGCGAGCGATCCTCGACGACGTGCCGCTGCCCATCGCGTCGGTGCGCCCCGACGTCGCTCCCGGGTTGATCCACGTCATCGAGACCGCGATGGCCCGCGAGGTGGCGTTCCGCTATCCCGACGCCGCGACGATGCGCGCCGCGCTCACCGGTGCGGAACCACCCACGACACGCCTGGACCGCCCGCAGACCAAAATGCTCACCGCGCCGTTGCCGCCGATCCCGCTGCCGCCGGTCCTGCCGCCGTCACCGCGGCACTGGCGCGTGCGCCTGCTGGTCGGCGTCGCCGCCCTGGTGGCCACGCTGGTCCTCGTGCTGGTGCTGGCCTTCGCGCGGGGTTCAACGGGCCTGACCGACACCCCGGCCACCCCGACCACCACGCCCGACAAGCCGAGCACCTCGGCCGTCGTCCCGCCGCCGGTGCCTGCCGCGGTGCCCGAAGAATCCGAGGAACCCGGGCCCGGAAAGGGCAAGGGCAAGGAGAAGAAAAAGGAGCACGGCCCCAAGGGCAACAGGGGTAATCCGCACGCCGGATGAGCGAAATGCCTACCAGCAGAGGATGATTCCGCCCTCATCATCGACGGGATCGACGGGGTCGGTGGCTACGCCGGCCACCGGCTCCACCGGTGCGTCGATCGCGTCGTCCGAGTCACCCGGCTCAGGTCGCGGGCCCCAGCGGCGGTACTCCTCCAGCGAGATCACCGACGCGCCGTGCCGACACCGGCCGGACCTGGCGTTTTTCTTGCTCCTCATATGAACTCCCATCCTGCCTGCGAGTGTCGACGGGCAGGGGGCCACCGGCACCAGTAGTGCGGTACCTCATTTGGGGTGAAACGCGAAAGGCCCTGAACTGGCGAACCAGTCAGGGCCTTGCCTCTGCGAGTCGGGGTGGCGGGATTTGAACCCACGACCTCTTCGTCCCGAACGAAGCGCGCTACCAAGCTGCGCCACACCCCGCGTGAAGCCACGACAGCGTATCGCACCGGGGCGGTCGAAAGCCAAACGGGTGGTCAGAGGCTTTCGGGGACGTAGCGGGAACGTCACACCGAGATTGCACTGAGGGACAACAGCGCCGCGTGCGGTGTCCCTGGTTGCAATCTCGGTGTCAGCTGCGCCACTTCGTCGCAGGATCCGGGACTCAAAGCGGGTACCGGTTTCGTTGTAACCGTCATACGACCGAAACATCTACGTGAACAAGCATTGAACGGACTGGAGTGCGACATGACCGCGTTGGGCGCCACGCTTTATCTGGGCTTCTTCGTTGTGGCTGCGCTGTGGCTGTTCCTGACGTCCGACGCGGATCAGGACCAGGAGCCGGAGCGTTCGAATTCTGTGAGGATCTCTGCAGGCCCGGACGGGTCGAGCCCCTGGCTGGCCAGCCAGTCGTCGTCGAAGTAGGTGTCGGTGTAGCGGTCCCCGCTGTCGGCGATCAGCGTGACCACCGACCCACTGCGTCCCGCACGCATCATCTCGGCGAGCAACCCGAACGCACCCCACAGATTGGTGCCCGTGGACGGGCCCACACGCCTTCCCAGCACCTTGCTGGCGTAGTGCGCGGCCGCGACTGACGCGGCATCCGGTACCGCGACCATGCGATCGACCACCTCGGGCAGGAACGACGGCTCCACCCGCGGCCTGCCGATGCCCTCGATGCGTGAGGACGCCCCGGTCTCCACGGGGATGCCCTGGGCGTAGCTCGGGTAGAACGCCGAGTTCTCCGGGTCGACGACGCACAGTCGGGTGGCGTGCCTGCGGTAGCGGATGAACCGGCCGATGGTCGCGCTGGTGCCGCCCGTGCCCGCACCCACCACGATCCATTCCGGGATCGGATGCTTCTCCAGCCTCATCTGCTCGTAGATCGACACCGCGATGTTGTTGTTGCCGCGCCAGTCGGTGGCCCGCTCGGCGTTGGTGAACTGGTCCAGGTAGTGGCCGCCGGTCTCCTCGGCCAGTCGCTGCGCCTCGGCGTACACCTGCGACGACTTCTCGACGAAATGGCAACGGCCGCCTTGTGCTTCGATCAACGCGATCTTCGACGGGCTGGTCGAGGCGGTCATCACCGCGATGAACGGCAAACCCAGCAGCGCCGCGAAATACGCCTCGGAGACGGCTGTGGAACCCGACGAGGCCTCGATGATCGTCGTGCCCTCGTTGATCCAGCCGTTGCACAGGCCGTAGAGGAACAGCGACCGCGCCAGCCGGTGCTTGAGGCTGCCGGTGATGTGCGTGGACTCGTCCTTGAGGTACAGCGCCACGTCGACGTCGTCGCACCACCGGCTGGGCAGCGGATACCGCAGCAGGTGGGTGTCGGCGCTGCGGGTGGCGTCGGCCTCGATCAGCTGCACGGCGTCGTCCACCCACTCGCGCGGGCGGCTGCGCGAGACCGTGGAGGCGGTCACGGAAGCGTCAGCGAGCCGACACGGACGGCGACGACGTCCCGGCCCGTGTCCCCGCGTTCCCGCGTCCGGTGGGGGCGGCCACCAGCGTCAGCAGCGTCGCCTCGGGCCTGCAGCAGAAACGCACCGGGGCGTACGGCGACGTGCCGATGCCCGCGGAGACGTGCAACTGCATGTCGGCGCCCCAACGCGACGCGCCCTTGGCGCGCGAACGGTCGAGTTCGCAGTTGGTGACGAGGGCACCGTAGAACGGCAGGCACAGCTGACCACCGTGCGTGTGCCCGGCGAGCACCAGCTGATAGCCGTCGGCGGCGAACCGGTCCAGCACGCGCGGCTCGGGAGAATGCGTGAGGCCCAAAGTCAGGTTCGCGGCCGCATTGGCGGGCCCGGCGACGGTGTCGTAGCGGTCCCGCTTGAGGTGTGGATCGTCGACGCCGGCGGCCGAGATGTGCAGCCCGGCGACGTCGAGGTCGCGACGCGTGTGGGTCAGGTCGAGCCAGCCGCGCTCGGTGAACGCCGCCCGCAGATCCTGCCACGGCAACGGCTCACCCTGCACCCGGTGCTGCGGCCTGGTGACGTAGTTCAGCGGGTTCTTGGGTCGCGGACCGAAGTAGTCGTTGCTGCCGAACACGAACAGCCCTGGCACCGAGAGCAACTCGCTCAGCGACTGCACGACGGCGGGCACGGCCTTGGGGTGCGCCAGGTTGTCACCGGTGTTGACCACCAGATCCGGTTCCAGCCGCGCCAGCTCCCGCAACCACGCCTGCTTGCGCCGCTGGTTGGGCCGCATGTGCAGATCGCTGATGTGCAGCACCCGCAGCGGTGACGAACCCGGGGCCAGCACCGGCATCGTCGCTTCGCGAAGTACGAACGCGTTCCGCTCGATGAGGGATGCATAACCGACCCCGGCGACCAGCGACCCTGCGGTGATGGCGGCAGCCTTCTTGATCACCGGGGCTGCCGTGACGGCGGTCTTGACGAGCGAGACGGCGGACATGCTGGCAGCCTACTGCCCCGAGCTGTGCCGGATCGATCCTTGGCCGGTCAGCCCGGGGCGAAGTGGGCAAATCCACAGCGAGCCCGTCACGGCGGTGGCGGCGGTGGGGGAGGTCCCAGCACCGGCACCGTGATGGGCGGCAGGCCGGGGATCTCGACCACCGTCTGGCCGATCTCGGGCGGACCGCCCGGGAACGGCGGCAGACCCACCGGTGGTGGCGGCGGTGGCGGCGCGATGCCGTTGCTCAGCTGGATCGTGATGATCGAGCCGGGGATGGTCTGCCCGCTCGGGTTGGTCCCGACGACGGTTCCCGACCGTGCGGTGCTGTTGACGTAGCTGGCCTGATCGGCCACCTGGAAACCGGCGTCCTTGAGCCGCTGGCGTGCGGCGTCCTCGGTGAGACCCGAGACGCTCGGCACCTGCGAACCCGGGCCGCCGTCGACGTAACGCGGATCGGTGGGCGGCAAGGCGATCGGGCCGAACGACTCGGCGATCGGCTTCATCGCGGTGAACCACGTGCGGGCCGGTTCGTTGCCGCCGAACAGGTTGCCGCTGCCGCACTGACGCAGCGGAAACGAGCACAGCTCACTCGGCGAGTTCGAGTCGTCGTAGATGTAGTTGGCCGCGGCGTACTGGTTGGTGAACCCGAGGAACGCCGAGGACCGGTTGTCCTCGGTGGTCCCGGTCTTGCCGGACATCGGCAGGTTCCAGCCCACCGAGCCCGCGGCGCCCGCCGCGGTGCCGGAACCGGTGTCGTCCTTGCTCATGGCGTTGGCCAGCGTGTTGGCCAGCCCCTCGGGCACCACCTGCTCGCAGGTCTCGGTGGTCACCGCGACGTCGTTGCCGTGCCGGTCGACCACCTGCGCGATCGGGTTGGGCGGGCACCACGTGCCGCCCGACGCCAGCGTCGCCGCCACGTTGGACAGCTCGAGGGCGTTGACCTCGATGGGGCCGAGCGTGAACGACCCGATGTTCTGACGCTTGACGAAGTCGGCGAGGCTCTCGCTGCTCTCGGGGTCGTAGTCGCGTGCGGTGCCGGGCTGCGCGTAGGACCGCAGGCCGAGCCTGACCGCCATGTCCACCGCGCGCTGCACCCCGATCTGCGAGATCAGCTTGGCGAACGCCGTGTTCGGCGAGGTGGCCAGCGCGTCGGTGACGCTCATCGAGCCGCGGTAGCCGCCCGCGTTCTGCACACACCACGTGGCGGGCGGGCAGCCGCGCGCACCGCCGCTGCCCAGGCCCTTGGCCTCGAAACGCGCCGGGACGGGTAGCTGGGTGTTGATGCCCATGCCCATCTCCATGGCCGCGGCGACCGTGAAGATCTTGAAGACCGAACCGGCGCCGTTGCCCACAAGGGAGAACGGCTGCGGCTGCATGGTCTCGCCGAGATCGGTGTTCAGCCCGTAGGTGCGGTTGCTCGCCATCGCCAGCACCGGATGGGATTCCTTGCCCGGCTTGATGACGCTCATGACGCTCGCGACGCCGGGGGTGTCCGGGGCCGCGATGCTGTCGATGGCGTTCTTGACCGAGGACTGCACATCCGGGTCGAGCGTCGTCTTGATCAGGTAACCACCCTTGGCCACCTGCTCCTTGCTGATGCCTGCGCGGGCCAGATACTCCAGCACGTAGTCGCAGAAGAACGCCCGGTCACCCGCGGCGATGCAGCCGCGCGGCAGCTCGTTGGGCTGCGGCAGGATGCCCAGCGGCTGCTCCTTGGCGGCGCGCAGCGCGTCGGCCTCCTGCGGGATGTTCTGGATCATGGTGTCCAGCACCAGGTTTCGCCGGGCCAGTGCGCCGTCGGGATTGGTGTAGGGATCCAGCGCGCTGGTCGACTGCACCATGCCGGCCAGCAGAGCCGCCTGCTGCCAGTTCAGTTCGGAGGCGTTGACGCCGAAGTAGGTCTGGGCGGCGTCCTGGATGCCGTAGGCGCCGTTACCGAACGACACCAGGTTCAGGTACCGGGTGAGGATCTCGGGTTTGGTGAACGTCTTGTCGAGCGTGAGCGCCATCCGGATCTCGCGCAGCTTGCGTGCCGGGGTGGTCTCGACGGCCGCACGACGCTCGGCGTCGGTCTGGGCGACCACCAGCAGCTGATAGTTCTTGACGTACTGCTGCTCGATGGTCGAACCACCGCGAGTGTCTGGATTGCCGGACAGATAGCCGGAGAGACCCGTCAGCGTGCCCTGCCAGTCGACGCCGTTGTGCTCGGCGAACCGCTTGTCCTCGATGGAGACGATCGCGAGCTTCATGGTGTTGGCGATTTGTTCGCTGGGAACCTCGAAGCGGCGCTGCGAGTACAGCCACGCGATGGTGTTGCCCTTGGCGTCGACCATCGTCGACACCTGCGGCACCTCACCCTCGACCAGGGCGGCCGAACCGTTCGCGACGACGTCGGAGGCGCGGTTCGACATCAGGCCGAACCCGCCCACGACGGGGAACATGAAAGCGGCCGCGAGCACACTTGCGAGAAGGCAGCACCAAGCGAGCTTGATGACGATGACCGCCCGTGGTGGCTGCGCGGAAGGTCCTGTCGGCGGCTCCGGCATGCATACAGAGTAACGAGCTTGCTGGGACCCCTCAGGGGCCAGCGGCCCGACGGGGACATCCCCCTACCTAGGCGAAAACCGCACGAGGGGCCTTCCGAAGGGGCAGACTGCACGGCCGTCCCAAAATAGGGGGTTCCAAACTGTTGCGTAAATACCCTCTGACCACCTAGCTTGGATGCACAGTGCGATCCAGGTAACACCACTTGGCGCAATGTGGCATAGATCGCACAGGCGTTCTACCGGAGGGGCTTGATGCCCGCCATCAGGGGTAGATGGCTGGAATGAAGGGATCGCTGGTGTCAGCTACACATACTGTCGCACGCAAGGCGAGCACTCTCTCGACAACCTCGAACACCGCACATCATCGCGACGCCGAAGCACGGATTGCCTGGGTGTCGCAGGCGCGCTGCCGCCAGGCCGATCCCGACGAGTTGTTCGTCCGTGGCGCGGCGCAACGCAAGGCCGCTGTCATCTGCAGGCACTGCCCGGTGATTCTCGAATGCGGCGCGGACGCGCTCGACAATCGAGTGGAATTCGGCGTGTGGGGAGGCATGACCGAACGACAGCGCCGGGCGTTGCTCAAGCAGCATCCGGAAGTGAGCTCCTGGGCCGATTTCTTCGCCGCCCAGCGCAAGCACCGCAGCGCCGTCTGAGATGCGACGAGCCCGCCCGTCAGGGCGGGCTCATTGCGTTGCTGGAGCCTTCCGGGCGATTCGCTGTGGCCCGCCGGGCAGCTGGTCTGCCGATCAACCGCGCGCGCCATCGTCCGGCCGACTGTAAGGTGCTCGGTTGTGGTACCCGGTGATCAGCAGCAGTGAGTGAGCCCGCCGCTGCGCTGCCGTTGTCGGCGATCGTTTCCGGCGCCGCCGGAATGTTGGTACCGGTGCCCGTCCCCGGGCAATCCCCCGACGACCCGCTGCTGACCGACGTCGTCCTGCACGAGCCCGGCGCACCGGCGGACTACCGTGCCGCCATCGTTCTGGTCAGCACCCGGATCGACGACCGCTTCGCGCTCGGATCGCTGCTCGACGAGGTGGGGACCGCCGGGGCCGTCGTACTTCCGCCCGGCGCCACCACCGACGTGTCGGTGGTGCCCGCCCACACCACCAGGCTGTTCCGGCGCTCCCCGTGGGTCGGGTGGAGCGAACTGTTCAGGGTGCTGGTCCGCCTGCTCGGCGCGGGCCGCATCGTCGACCCCGCGCCGCAAGTCGACAACCTGCAGGCCCTGGCCCGCTGGATCAGCACCCGCACCGGGGCGCCGGTGACGATCGAGGATCTCGAATCCCGGGTGCTCGCATACGCCGTCGTCGGGCGGGAAGTCGACCCCATCCGGAACCAGACCATCCTCGGTGGCGCGGTACCGGCCTGGCGCGTCGAACGGCTGATGTCCACCGGATTCCTGCCCGCGGTCTGGCGCTCCGACGACGTGATCGTCCGCAACGCCGAGGACGGTGACCCGGCCCGCATGGTGGTGTCGGTGAAATCCGGGGGCGAGACGCTGGGGACGATCTGGGCGGCGTTCGACGACGGCACCGACCGGCAGGCTCTGCGCCAACTGCTGCTGCAGGTGCGCCAGACCGCCGCGGCGATGATGCTCCGCGAAGTCCATCGCGACCAGTACGAACGCCGGCTTCGGGAGTCGGCACTGGTCGATCTGATCTCGCGCGGTGTGGATCCCGGGGTGCCCGCGACGCTGCTCGGTCTGCAACCCGACACCCGGCACGTCGTCGTCGCGCTGGGCGCCGACACACCCGAATCCCGCGCCCTGATGTTCCACGTGCAGGCGCTGCGGGCCGGCGCGCGGCCCGCGCGGGTGGGCACCGACCTTCTCGTCGTGGTCCCGCTGGCAGACGGCGAGGTGACCGACGCCGACGTCGCAGGCAATCTGACCGAGCACCTGGCCCGGGTTTCGCCCAGCCGCCCCGGCGCGGTCGCGGTGGGTTTGGCCGTCGGCTCGATCCTGGATCTGCGGCGCTCGGCTGTGGTCGCGCGTCAGGTGCTCGACGCCGCCGCACTCGACATCGGCTGCCGACGCCTGCGTGACACGATGCCACCCGTGCTCACGGCCGCCGACGTGGCCGACCCGCTCACCCTGATCCGCGCGGCAGACCTGCTCGAACCGCTCGGGGACACCATCGCCGAACCGTTGCACGCCCTGCGCCGCCACGACAGCGAGCACGGCACCTCGTTCGTCGACACGGTCGCGGCGGTGCTGGACCACCCCGGCAACTTGAGCGGTGCGGCCCGCGAACTCGGCATCCACGTCAACTCGCTGCGGTACCGGCTGGACCGGATCAGTGGCGTGTGCGGTCTCGACCTGCAGTCGGCGGCCGCGCGCCTGCGCGCGGCGCTCGGCCTGCTGGTGTGGGAGCGGCGGGGCGAGTTGCGGCCCACACGCAGGATTGTCGACTTCGACGGAAATCGGGGACCCGATTAGTGCATTTCGGAGAGAGCGCCGCCGCGCGCGCCGGTCGGTTCGGCGAATCCGACGAAGATCCGCTCGATTTTTCTCAGCCCCGACCGCTCCACCACCGGCGATGGGTTGCATAGGTTTTACCGGTGATTGACGCAACACCGGGTGCCTGGCGTCCACTGCCCGGTCCGGACGCAATCCTGCAGCGGCGCAAACAGATCGTCGCCGACGTGGTCCGGCAGGGCTTCATCGACGACCTGCACCCGCTGTGCGGGGTGCTCGACCTGGACACCCTCGACGAACTGATGTGGTCGCTGCAAGCGGTCTATCCCGCCGAGCTGCCCGCCGTGCACACGATCGCGGCCAAGGCGATCACGCTGCGACCGGTGCTCGCGCGGTTCGCCGACGCGGGATTCGGCTGCGAGGTGGCCAGCCCGGGCGAACTCGAACTGGCGCTCGCGGCCGGTTTCCCGGCCGAACGTATCGTGTTCGACTCCCCGGCCAAGACCACGACGGAGATCGCGCGGGCGCTCGAGCTGGGGGTGTCGTTCAACGTCGACAACTTCGAGGAACTGGCGCGGGTCGACCAGGCCGTCTCCCAGGCCGTCGCTCGCATCGGCAGGCCCCGTTCGGTGATCGGGATGCGGTTGAACCCCCAGACCGGTGCCGGCGCCATCGACGCGATGAGCACGGCCACCTCCACCTCGAAGTTCGGGATCGGGTTGGCCGATCACCGCGACGAGATCGTCACCGCATTCGCGATGCGGCCCTGGCTGTCCCAGTTGCACGTGCACAGCGGCTCGCAAGGGATGCGCCTCGAGCATGCGGCCGAGGGGGTGCGCCTCACCGCAGAGGTGGCCGCCGACATCGACAAACGGGTCGGATTCCAGCAGATCCAGCGGATCGACGTCGGCGGCGGACTGCCCGTGAACTTCCGATCCGACCGCATCACACCGACTTTCGCCGATCACCGGGCGGCGCTGCAGGCCGCGGTACCGCAACTGTTCGACGGAACCTACACGCTGGTGACCGAATTCGGCCGAGCCTTGACCGCCAAGGCGGGCACCGTGGTCGCCCGCGTCGAGTACACGAAGGTGACCGGCGGCCGACCCATCGCCATCACCCACGCCGGCGTCCAGGTGGCCACCCGCTCGATCTTCGCACCGGAGGCGTGGCCACTGCGGGTCGAGGTGTACGACCCGCACGGGCGGCGCCGCGAGGACCCGGCCCTGGTGCAGGATGTGGCCGGGCCGGCCTGCTTCACCGGTGACATGCTGGCTGTCGGCCGTGAACTGCCTGCTGTTCACCCGGGGGACCTGGTCGCCGTTCCCGACACGGGAGGGTATTACTTCTCGACCCACTTCTCCTACAACGCATTACCCCGACCTGCCGTCTACACCGTGGGGACCGACTCCGCAGGTGACCGACGGTGGTCACTGGCCCGCCGGGCTCAGACGATCGAACAGATCGTCACCGAGGCCGGTGAACCGTCACTCAAGCCGTTGCCGTTCGTCTCACCCGCCTGCCCCTCCGACTGATTGCGACCACTCATGCTGGAACCGAATTCGGAACTGTCCTCGCCCGACGAACCCCGCTCGGGCCTCGCCAGGTCGCTGAAAACGCGGCACATGACCATGATCGCGATCGGCGGGGCCATCGGCGCCGGCCTGTTCGTCGGCAGCGGCGCGGTGATCAAAACCGCGGGCCCCGCGGCGATCCTGTCCTACATCCTGGCCGGGGTGCTCGTCCTGTGCACCCTGCGGATGCTCGGCGAGATGGTCGTGGCCAAGCCGAGGGCGGGCGCATTCGCCGACTACGCCCGGATGGGGATCGGGCCGTGGGCCGGGTTCACCCTCGGCTGGCTGTACTGGTACTACTACGTGATCATCATCGCGGTGGAAGCCGTTGCGGGAGCGAACATCCTGTCCGCCTGGGTGGGACTGCCGCTGTGGCTGATGGCCATGTTGTTGATGGCGGTGTTGACCGCGACCAACCTGATCTCGGTGCGGTGGTTCGGCGAGTTCGAGTTCTGGTTCTCCGGCATCAAGGTCGCCGCCATCGTGTCCTTCATCGTCCTCGGCCTGCTGTGGGTGCTCGGGGCGTGGCCCGGCGACACCGGTGGATTGACGAACCTGGTGTCGCACGGGGGTTTTGCGCCCAACGGGCTCGGATCGATCTTCGGGGCCGTTGTGGTGGTGATCTTCGCGTTCGGCGGGGCCGAGATCGTCACGATCGCCGCCGCGGAGAGCGCCGAACCGGCGAAATCGGTCGCCAGGGCCACCACCGGCGTCATCTGGCGGATCATTCTGTTCTACGTCGGGTCCATCTTCCTGGTGGTGTGCCTGCTGCCGTGGAATGACGCCTCCGTGCTGTCCAGCCCGTACGTCGCCGCCCTGGAGAAACGGCACATCCCCGGTGCGGGACTGATCATGAATTTCGTCATCCTCACCGCGGTGCTTTCGGTGCTGAACTCGTCGATCTACACGTCCTCGCGCATGCTGCGGGTGCTCGCATCGCACGGCGACGCGCCGGATTGGCTGGTGCAGACCAACACTCGCGGTGTGCCCACCCGCGCGATCCTGGCCAGCACCGTCGTCGGATGGATCTCGGTGATCCTGGCCTACATCGCGCCGGACTCGCTGTTCTTGTTCCTGGTGAACTCCTGCGGCGTGGTCGCGATCTTCATGTACGTGATGATCGGCGCCTCGCAGCTGCGGGTGCGCCGTGCCGTCGAACGTGACGATCCCGCCAGGCTGACGCTGAAGATGTGGTTCTTCCCGTACCTGACGGTCGCGGTGATCGGGTGCTTCGTGCTGGTCCTGGTGGCCATGCTGTTCGACGCCGATCAGCGGGTGCAGCTGCTGGCCAGCGTGGTGAGCCTGGTCGTCGTCCTGGTCGCCTACGTCCTGCGCAAGCGCTACGGGCAGGTGCCGGCCACCGCCGAGATCGGGGACGCCGATGCGGCCCGACCCGCCGAGGGCGCTGACGAACGGCGATGAGCGATGTCTTCACCGCAGCGTCGTCGCGGCTGGCCGCGACGGCGACCTGGTCGGTGCGCATCACCGACCTGGGCACCGGCGAGATCCTGTGGGAACACGACGCGGAGCGGGTGCTCAAGACCGCCAGCATCGGCAAGGTCTTCCTGCTGGCCGAGGTGGCGCGTCGGTTCGAGGACAAGACGCTCGACCCCGACGAGATCGTCGCCGCGGTACCCGACGACGTGGTGGCCGATTCCGGGATTCTCTATCTGCTGCAGCAGCAGGACTTTCGAATCGACGACCTGTGCTTGCTGATCGGCGCGGTGAGCGACAACATGGCCACCAACATCCTGCTGCGCAGGCTCGGGCTCGATGAGGTTCAACGTGCCACAATGGATCTCGGGTTCACGGCGAGTGGACTGCGAGACCAGGTGCGGTTGAACCGATCCCGTGACGACCCGCTCACCCTGTCGACGGGAAACGCCGCGGAGCTGTGTGAGTTCGTGGCGCGCCTGCACGCAGGTGAGATCCACGGCGCCGCGGTGTCGCACCGGGTGCGCACCTGGCTGGGCGTCAACACCGATCTGTCCATGGTGGCGCGCGCCTTCGGTCTGGATCCCTTGGCCCACACCGGATCCGACGCCGGATTCGAACTGTGGAACAAGACCGGCACGATCTCCGACGCGCGGATCGACATCGGATGCGTCGCCACGGCCGACGGGAGCCGCAGCGTCGGCTATGCCGTGCTGGCGAACTGGGCGTGGGGCGAGGACCACCGCGACCGGGTGCTGGACACCATGGGGTATCTGGGCGCCGAGATCCGTCGCTACCTCGAAGCCGGTGCTCAGGCCGGTTCGGTGACCCCGGTGATCTGATCGGCGATCGCCCGCAGCGCCTCGAGGTCGGACACGTCGAACGGCAGCGAGGGCACCCCGACGATCGCGACGTGCGGATTGGCGCCGGTGAACCGTGACAGCAGGCGCACCTCACGCTTCGCCGTCTGCGCGCGCTCGGCATGGATGCGCAGCACTGCCGCCGTCAACGACTCGGGATCCTCCGCGACCAACTCGTCGGCGGCCTCCTCGGCCTTCTCGGCGTGCAGCTCGCACAGCGTCGGATGCGTGCGGTTGAGGATCAACCCCGCCAGCGGCATGTGCTCGCTGGACAACCGGTCGACGAAGAACGAGGCCTCCCGCAGCGCGTCCGGTTCGGCCGCCGACACCACCACGAACTGGGTGCCGCGCCGCTTGAGCAGATCATAGGTACGGTCCGCCTTCTCCCGGAAACCGCCGAACGTGGCGTCCAGGGACTGCACGAAACCGGCTGCGTCGGAAAGCATCTGAGAACCCAGCACGGTCGACATCGCTTTCATCGCGAGCCCCACCGCACCCGTCACGAGTTTGCCGATACCGCGACCGGGCGCCAGCAGCATGCGCCACAGGCGGCTGTCCATGAAGCTGCCCAGGCGCTTCGGCGCGTCCAGGAAGTCCAGGGCGTTGCGCGACGGCGGCGTGTCCACCACCACCAGATCCCATTTGTCCTCGGACAGCAACTGCCCGAGTTTCTCCATCGCCATGTACTCCTGCGTGCCCGCAAGCGAAGTGGCCACGGTCTGGTAGAACTGGTTCTCCAGGATCTGGTCGGCAACGCCGGCACCCGAGTACTGCATCACCATCTCGTCGAACGTGCGACGCATGTCGAGCATCATCGCGTGCAGTTCACCCGTGACCTCGGGGGCCAGCGGAACCCGTTGCGGCGTATTGCCGAGATCCTTGATGCCCAGTGCCTGCGCGAGTCGCCTGGCCGGGTCGATGGTGAGGACCACGACGGTGCGGCCGTACTCGGCGGCGCGCAGCGCCATCGCCGCGGCGGCCGTGGTCTTGCCGACACCGCCTGCGCCGCAACACACCACGACGCGGTTGGAGGTGTCGGCCAGAATCGAGCCCATGTCCAGGGCCGGTGGTGTGGTGCTCATCTGACCCCCTGGGCGGCAAGTTCTTCGGCGAGTTCGTAGAGGCTGCCGAGATCGACACCGTCGGTCAGGGCGGGAAGCTCCAGGCGCGGGATGTCGATCTCGTCGAGCAGTTCCGCACTTTCCTTGCGGGCCTGGATGCGCGTCGCGTGCTGGATGGTCTCGGTGAGCAGACCGGCGAAATCCTGGTCCGACAACGAGATTCGGGCCTTGCTCAACCCCGCGCGGATCGCGTCGGCGTTGAGGTCGCCGTCGGCGGCCTTGGCCAGATCCTCCGGCGACAGGTACGCGGGGATGTTGCGGTTGACGATGACGCTGCCGATCGGCAGGTTCAGTTCCCTGAGCTCGTCGATGGCCTCCAGGGTCTCCTGGATGGGCAGCGCCTCCAGCAGTGTCACGAGGTGGATCGCCGTCTGCTCGGAGTGCAGGAGTTTCACCACGCCCTCGGCCTGGGAGTGCACCGGCCCGCCCTTGGCCAGATCCGAGACGGCCTTGGTGACGTCGAGGAAGCGCGAAATACGGCCTGTCGGAGGGGAATCCACGACGACGGCGTCGTATCCGCTGCGTTTGTGCTTGGCGTCGCGCATCTTCGAAGGCCGCACCACGATCTCTTTGATCTTGCCGGTGAGCAGCACGTCACGCAGACCAGGTGCGATGGTGGTGGCGAATTCGATGGCGCCGATGCGACGCATCGCGCGCCCGGCGAGACCGAGGTTGTAGAACATGTCGAGGTATTCCAGGAACGCGGCCTCGATGTCGATGGCCAGCGCGTTGACCTGTCCGCCGCGTTCGGCCGTGGCGATCTTGACTTCCTCGTAGGGCAGCGGCGGCACATCGAAGAGCTGCGCGATGCCCTGACGCTCCTCGACCTCCACGAGCAGAACCCTGCGCCCACCTGCGGCCAGTGCGAGGGCCAGAGCCGCGGCGATCGTTGATTTGCCGGTTCCGCCCTTGCCGGATACGAAATGCAGTCGCGCCTTCGTCAGGCGCGACGGCCAACCGACGTGTCTGGCGCCGCTGTCTGTGGTTGCCACGAGTGCATGCTAACCAAGCTCGGCTGCCCGACCGATAAGCTCGCCCCATGAGTGAACCGACTCGCTGGGAGTACGCCACGGTGCCGTTGCTGACCCATGCCACCAAACAGATCCTTGACCAGTGGGGCAGTGACGGCTGGGAACTGGTCTCGGTCCTGCCCGGGCCGACCGGTGAACAGCACGTCGCCTACCTGAAGCGGCCGAAGTGAGCGGCGCGTCCTGGTCGTCGCGGTTGACCGAGCTGGGCGTCGAGCTGCCTGGTGTGGTTCCGCCGGTGGCGGCCTATGTGCCTGCCGTGCACACCGGCAACCACGTCTACACCTCGGGGCAGCTGCCGATCAAGGGCGGTGAACTGCTCAAGGCGGGCAAGGTCGGCGCCGAGGTGAGCGCCGAGGAGGCCAAGGAGCTCGCGCGGGTGTGCGGGCTCAACGCGTTGGCCGCGGTGCACGCGCTCGTCGGCATCGATTCCGTCGTCAAGGTGGTCAAGGTCGTCGGGTTCGTCGCGTCGGCCCCCGGCTTCGGCGGCCAGCCCGGCGTCGTCAACGGTGCCTCCGAACTGTTCGGCGAGATCTTCGGCGACGCGGGCGCGCACGCGCGCTCGGCGGTCGGGGTGGCCGAGTTGCCGCTCAACGCCCCGGTCGAGGTCGAGATCATCGTCGAGGTCACGCCGGGCCTCGCGTGAGCGATCTCGCCCACCCCGCCTACGGGTTGTTGCGGCCGGTGACCGAATCGGCATCGGTGCTGCTGTGCAACAACCCCGGGCTCATGACGCTGGAGGGCACCAACACCTGGGTGTTGCGTGCACCGGGCAGCGACGAGATCGTCGTGGTCGACCCGGGCCCTGACGACGACGAGCACATCACGCGCGTCGCCGAGCTCGGGACGATCCGCCTGGTGCTCATCAGCCACCGGCACGAGGACCACACCGGCGGCATCGACAGGATCGTCGAACGCACCGGGGCGGTGGTGCGCGCGGTGGGCAGCGGATTCCTGCGCGGGCTGGGTGGTCCGTTGACCGACGGCGAGGTGATCGACGCGGCGGGGCTGCGCATCACGGTGCTGGCGACGCCCGGGCACACCGCGGACTCGTTGTCGTTCGTGCTCGACGACGGCGACGGGCCGGGTGCGGTGCTGACCGCCGACACCGTGCTCGGGCGCGGAACCACCGTCATCGACACCGAGGACGGAAGCCTGCGCGACTATCTCGAATCGCTGCGCCGGCTGCGGGGACTCGGGCAGCGAGTGGTGCTGCCCGGTCACGGTCCCGAACTCGGCGACCTGAGCGCCGTCACCGAGATGTACCTGGCGCACCGGGAGGAACGGCTCGAGCAGGTGCGTGGGGCGTTACGCGAACTCGGTGACGACGCCACCGCACGCCAGATCGTCGAACATGTCTACACCGATGTCGACGAGAAGCTGTGGGACGCCGCGGAGCAGAGCGTGCAGGCCCAGCTCGACTATCTCCACGGCTGATGTGTGAGCCTTACCGGCGGTGAGCGCCGGTAAGGCTCGCCAACGCGCTACCGGGCGCGGCGGGCCAGACGCTCGCTGTCGGAGATCAGCACGCTCTTGCCCTCCAGGCGGATCCAGCCGCGGTGCGCGAAATCGGCCAGCGCCTTGTTGACGGTCTCGCGGGACGCGCCGACCAGCTGGGCGATCTCTTCCTGCGTCAGATCATGCGTGACGCGCAGCGCGCCGCCCTCCTGGGTGCCGAAGCGCTGCGCCAGCTGCAGCAGCTGCTTGGCGACACGTCCCGGCACGTCGGTGAAGATCAGGTCCGCCAGGTTGTTGTTGGTGCGGCGCAGCCGGCGGGCGAGCACGCGCAGCAGCTGCTCGGCGATCTCCGGCCGGTCGGCGATCCAGGCGCGCAGCGCGTCGCGGTCCATCGAGACCGCGCGGACCTCGGTGATCGTGGTGGCGCTCGACGTCCTGGGGCCCGGGTCGAAGATCGACAGTTCACCGAACATGTCCGACGGACCCATGATCGTCAGCAGGTTCTCCCGACCGTCCGGGGACCGGCGGCCGATCTTCACCTTGCCGGAGATGATGATGTACAGCCGATCGCCGGGCTCACCTTCGGCGAACACGGTGTGCCCGCGCGGGAAGTCGACGGGCTGCAACTGCTTGGTCAGCGCCGCTACGGCGGTGGGTTCGACTCCCTGGAAGATTCCGGCCCTGGCCAGGATCTCGTCCACGTTGCCCCTCTTAAGCTAATAGGTAAGACCTCGAACTGATATTGCCTGCTCAGTCTAGAGGTACGCGGTTTCGCGACTAGCCAACGCTACACACGATAGGCATGGCGAGTCGCGGGAAACTGCGGATTCGTCGCCCGCGGGTCGTTGCGCCGGGTCGGCAAATGGTCACCCGAGGAGCTGGATCCGACGGTCTGCAGCACCAGTTCGCGGTGGTGCAACTCGCTCACCGGCAGGGCCGCGGCGGCGCCGCGAACGGCAGGCCTGACCCGGCTGGGTGCCTGCTCACGGACCAGACCGGCCTCGATCCGGTCGAGGCCGAACGTCGCCAGCATGAGCAACCCCGGGATGAGCGCCACCAGCAGCCAAGACACAACGCAGTAGTTAACACGCCCCAGGTCTCAGCGGGGTCACAAACCGGGGCACAAATGCCACCGGTCGGGTGTGTCGCCGACCGCCGCGGAAAACGTCACCCGCACACCGTCGATCGGGCATCGTCAGCCGTGGTCAGTACCCTGACAGGCGTGAGCGCGGGTGCCGCCCGAGCGGCGAAAACAAGGAAATGGGACACCGAGACGCAACTCGGTCTGGTTCGTCGTGCCCGCCGGATGAACCGGACGCTGGCCAAGGCGTTCCCGCACGTGTACTGCGAGCTGGACTTCACCAATCCGCTCGAGCTCACGGTCGCGACGATCCTCTCGGCGCAGAGCACCGACAAGCGGGTCAACCTGACCACCCCCGCGCTGTTCAAGAAGTACCGCACCGCGCTGGACTACGCGCAGGCCGACCGCACCGAACTCGAAGAGCTGATCCGCCCGACGGGGTTCTACCGCAACAAGGCCAATTCGCTGATCAAGCTCGGCCAGGAACTCGTCGAGCGCTTCGACGGTGAGGTGCCGAGGACCCTCGACGAGTTGGTGACCCTGCCCGGGGTCGGGCGCAAGACCGCCAACGTCATCCTCGGCAACGCCTTCGACATCCCCGGCATCACGGTGGACACCCACTTCGGCCGGCTCGTGCGGCGCTGGCGCTGGACCGCCGAGGAGGACCCGGTCAAGGTCGAGTTCGCGATCGCCGAGCTCATCGAACGCAGTGAGTGGACCCTGCTGAGCCACCGCGTGATCTTCCACGGCCGACGCGTGTGCCACGCCCGTAAACCCGCGTGCGGGGTGTGCGTGCTGGCCAAGGACTGCCCGTCGTACGGCATCGGCCCCACCGATCCGCCGACCGCGGCCGCACTGGTCAAAGGTCCCGAAACCGAGCATCTGCTGGCGCTGGCCGGTTTGTGAGCCGTGGGCACACGATGAGCGTCTCGACCCGGTGGACCGTCGCGGTTCTGGTGGTTCTGCTGGCGTTGGGCACCGCGTTCTGGCTGGAGTTGCGGGACGACACGCCCGCCCCGGGTCCCGACGCAGGCAGCGTATCGGCGCGCGACCACCGCGACGCCGACACGCCCGAGGCGCTCGCCGCACCCCGCGCCCGCGCCGATCTGCCGCCGTGTCCCGGCCCGGGCGGCGGGCCCGGGCCCGAGGCGCTGCGCGGCATCACCCTCGAATGCGCGGGCGACGGGAACCCGGTCGACGTCGCCGCGGCGCTGGCAGGCCGGCCCGTGGTGCTCAACCTGTGGGCCTACTGGTGCGGCCCGTGCGCCGACGAACTGCCCGCGATGGCCGAATACCAGCGCCGCCACCCCGACGTCCTGGTGCTCACCGTGCACCAGGACGAGAACGAGACGGCCGCGCTGCTGCGGCTGGCCGAGCTCGGCGTGCGGTTGCCGACAGTGCAGGACGGCCGCAGGCTCGTCGCCGCGGCGCTGCGTGTGCCCAACGTCATGCCTGCCACCGTCGTCCTGCGTCCGGACGGTAGCGTTGCCCAAATCCTGCCCCGCTCATTCGTCGACGCCGACGACATCGCGGCGGCGGTCGATGAGTTGATCCGATCGAGCCGATAGGAGCACCGAGGGTGAGTTCGACGCCCGAGGGGCTGGTTCCCGACGCCGCCCCGCCCTGGCTCAGGCCGTTGTTGGACAACGTCGAGCACGTCCCGAACGCATACCGCCGCCGGGTGCCACCTGAGGTGCTCGCGAGCATCGTCGAGGCCAACCATCAGGCCGCCGAAACCGGTTCGCGGCGCGACGCGGCTGTCCTGGTGCTGTTCTCGGGCCCGCCGGACGCCCCGGCCGGGGCGCTGCCCGACGACGCCGACCTGCTGGTGACCGTCCGCGCCTCGACACTGCGCCACCACGCCGGGCAGGCCGCGTTCCCGGGTGGCGCCACCGACCCCGGGGACACCGACCCGGTGGCGACGGCGTTCCGCGAGGCCACCGAGGAGACCGGCGTCGACACCAGCAGGCTGTTCCCGCTGGCCACGCTCGACAAGATGTTCATCCCGCCGTCGGGGTTCCACGTCGTCCCGGTGCTGGCGTACTCGCCGGATCCGGGCCCGGTGGCCGTGGTCGACGAGTCCGAGACCGCCGCGGTGTCACGGGTGCCGGTGCGCGCGTTCGTCAATCCGCAGAACCGGCTGATGGTGTACCGGGAGAGCAGGACCAGCCGGTTCGCCGGCCCGGCGTTCCTGCTCAACGAGATGCTGGTGTGGGGTTTCACGGGCCAGGTGATCTCGGCGATGCTCGACGTCGCGGGCTGGGCCAAGCCGTGGAACACCGACGACGTGCGGGGCCTGGAGGAAGCAATGGCGCTTGTCGGCCGCGCGAACAGCTACGGTGAAGCCCATCGTGGAACTGGAATTTGATGACTCCCTCGCTGTGGCTTGATCTGGCCGTCGTCGCCATCGCCTTCGTCGCCGCCGTCTCCGGCTGGCGTTCGGGGGCGCTGGGCTCGTTGATGTCGTTCATCGGCGTCGTACTCGGGGCGGTGGCCGGGGTGCTGCTGGCCCCGCACGTGATCCCGCACGTCGACGGCGCGCGCACCAAGCTGTTCGTGACGCTGTTCCTCATCCTCGCGCTCGTCGTGGTCGGTGAGATCGCCGGTGTCGTGCTGGGCCGCGCGGTGCGCGGCACCATCCGCAGCGGGCTGTTCCGCGCGTTCGACTCGATCGTCGGTGTGAGCCTCATGCTGGTGTCCGTGCTGGTGGCCGCGTGGCTGCTGGGCAGCCTGATGACCTCGTCGGACCAGCCGAATCTCGCGGCCGCGGTGAAGGGTTCGCGCGTGCTGTCCGAGGTGGACCGGGTGGCGCCGGCGTGGCTGCGTCAGGTGCCGACGCGGCTGTCGGGGCTGCTGGACACCTCGGGTCTGCCCGATGTGCTCGAACCGTTCGGCCGCACCCCGATCGTCAACGTCGACGCGCCCGACGCGGCGCTGGCCAACGACGCCGTGGTCGCCGCGACCCGGCCCAGTGTGGTCAAGATCCGCGGCGTCGCGCCGAGCTGCCAGAAGGTGTTGGAGGGCAGCGGTTTCGTGGTCGCGCCCAACCGGGTGATGTCCAACGCGCACGTGGTGGCCGGTGCCGACAGCGTGACCGTCGAGGTCGACGGCCAGACCTACGAGGCGGGCGTGGTGTCCTACGACCCCGACGCCGACATCTCGATCCTCGACGTGCCGAACCTGCCGTCGGCGCCGCTGGCGTTCGCGGCCGAACCGGCGCCGCAGGGCACCGACGCCGTGGTGATGGGCTATCCGGGTGGCGGGGACTTCCTGGCCACACCGGCGCGCGTGCGCGAGATCATCGAGCTCAACGGGCCCGACATCTACCGCACCACGACCGTGACGCGGGAGGTCTACACCGTCAGAGGAACTGTGCGGCAGGGCAATTCCGGCGGACCGATGATCAACCGGGCAGGCAAGGTGCTCGGTGTGGTGTTCGGCGCGGCCGTCGACGACGTCGACACGGGGTTCGTGCTGACCGCCAAAGAGGTCGAACACCAGCTCGCCAAGATCGGCAACACCGAGCGCGTCGCCACCGGGACCTGCATCAACTCCTGAGCTGCGCGAGGAACCGGCCCAGCTGTTCGTTGACCGCGTCGGGCCGTTCCTCGTGCGCGAAATGCCCGGCGCCGGTGATGGATACGTAGCGCCCGTGCGGCGCGTACCGCTGCGTCCGGTACACCGGGTCGGGCAGCACGTACGGATCCTCGTCGCCCCGCAGGTGCAGCACCGGCACGTTCACGGGACGTTTCATCGACGCCATGAACCGCCTGCCCTCCCCGCGCAGCTGGCTGCGCACGGCCCACCGCTGATACTCCAGCGCCGAATGCGCGGCTCCGGGAATCCGGATGGCGCGGCGCAGATACCGCATCGTCTCGGCGAAATCGGGGGTCTGCTGCCACGCGGCACCGGCGCGGCTGCGGACCACGCGTTCGAGTTCGGCGGCGTCGTTGCCGGTGAGCTTGCGCTCGGGCCACATCGGCACCTGATAGCGCAGCATCCACGGCAGCAGCGCGCGGGCCTGGTCGCGGCGCTTCACCGCCGAGGCGCGCAACGCCACCGGATGCGGTGAGCTGACCAACGCGATCGCGTCGACCGCGCGCGGATGCAGCACCGCGGTCGCCCAGCACACCAGGCCGCCGTCGGCGTGACCCACCAGCGTCGCGGACTTGTGGCCCAGCGCGCGCACCAGGCCGGCCGTGTCACCGGCCAGCGTCCAGCCGTCGTAGCCGCGCGGCGGTTTGTCGCTGCCGCCGTACCCGCGCAGATCGACCGCGACCACCCGCGCGTCGCGCAGGCCGGTGAGTTGATGACGCCACGACCACCAGAACGACCCGAAGCCGTGCAGCAGGATGACCAGCGGCCGGTCGACGGCGACTGCGGGGCCGGTCGACCCGGAATCGTCGGTTTCGGTTTGGAGGGCTTCGACAACGTGGAAGCGAATGCCGTTGGCGTGCACCTGCAGATGTCGCCACGGCCCGTCGATCCGAGTGACCGAGGGGTCGGGTGCCGGCATTACCAGCCGGACGGGTCAGCGGTCGGTTTGGCGACGTCGACCTGGGCGGTGGTCTTGTCGTGGCCCGGCGTCAGCGCCTCACGCGTTTCCTTGACGGATTCGATGGTCTGGCGCGGCCCGCGGATGCGGCGCACCTTGAGATAGCCGAACAGCGCCAACGCGCCGGTGAACACCAGCATGATGGCGAACACGATCAGGAACGCGACCCACCGCCACAGCCAGGTGTCGAGGAGTTCGGCGAGGAAGAAGAAGAAAAAGAACGTCGAGTAGAACAGCACCACGAGCGCGGCGATGAAGAAGACGCTGCCGGTGAGGCCCTTCTTGACGTCGCGGGTGATCTCGGCCTTGGCCAGTTCCACTTCGGCCCGCACGAGCGTGGACACCTGCGCGGTGGCGTCCTTCACCAGGTCGCCGATCGACGGGTCCGGCTTGGGGGCGTGCGGATCCACCAGCGGAATCGAGGTCACCGTCGCCGGTACGCCGTTCCTGCGGTCGCCAATGCTCACGGACACATCCTCCCGGATCCAATGCGTTTCGCGGTTCATGTTGCCATGCGGGGGCGGGGTAAACGATCCGGGCCGGGGAACCGGCCCCAGTAGACTTCCACGTAGTTCATTGGCTTACGCGGGTCGGGCGCGTCGATGGGAGGACAGTTGGCGAGCAGACACCGCTGGCAGTTGCTTGTTGGTGCACCGGTTGTTGCCTTGTTCGCTGTGCTCGCCCCGTGGGCTGCGGGGCACGCGTATGCCGCGCCTCCGGTGGTGCTCGGCGGCGGGTCGGGCATCGTCGTCGACGGCGAGTCGTTCTGCACCCTCACCGCGATCGGCCACGACAGCGCGGGCCGGCTGATCGGCTTCACCTCGGCGCACTGCGGCGGGCCGGGTGCCACCGTGGCCGCCGAGAGTGACGTGGCCGCAGGCGTGCTCGGCAAGATGGTCGCGGGCAACGACCTGCTCGACTACGCGGTGATCGAATTCGACCCGCAGAAGGTCACGCCGACCAACAACATCAACGGGTTCCGGATCGACGGTATCGGCCCGGATCCCCGGTTCGGTGAGATCGCCTGCAAGCTCGGCCGCACCACGGGCTATTCGTGCGGCGTGACGTGGGGCCCCGGCAAGGATCCCGGCACCATCGTCAACCAGGTGTGCGGCCAGCCCGGCGATTCCGGGGCGCCCGTGACCGTCAACAATCTGCTGGTCGGCATGATCCACGGCGCCTTCACCGAGGACCTGCCCACCTGCGTGGTGAAGTTCGTGCCGCTGCACACCCCCGCGGTGACCATGTCGATCAACACCCAGTTGGCCGATATCACCGCCAAGAACCGTCCCGGCACGGGTTTCGTCCCGATCCCGTAGCTTTCCAGGCGCGAGCAGACGCAAAACTGCTCAATTTCCTACGGAAAACGGCAGTTTTGCGTCTGCTCGGCAGGACTACTTGCAGGACTAATTGCGGGACTACTTGCTCGCCCGGATCGCCTCGAACACGCTCGGATCGACCAGGGTCGAGGTGTCACCGAGTTCGCGGCCCTCGGCCACATCGCGCAGCAGCCGGCGCATGATCTTGCCGCTGCGGGTCTTGGGCAGCTCTGGCACGACATGGATCTCGCGCGGCTTGGCGATCGGCGAGATCTCGCGGGCCACCTCGGCGCGCAGTTCCTCGATCATGTTCTCGGCGCCGCCGTCGGCGCTGGCCTTGAGGATCACGAATGCGCAGATCGCCTGGCCCGTGGTGTCGTCGGAGGCGCCGACGACGGCGGCCTCGGCCACACCGGCGTGGCCGACGAGCGCCGACTCGACCTCGGCGGTCGAGATGCGGTGCCCCGAGACGTTCATGACGTCGTCGATGCGGCCCAGCACCCAGATGTTGCCGTCGGAGTCGTAACGTGCGCCGTCACCGGCGAAGTACCAGCCCTGCTCGGCGAACCGCGACCAGTAGGTGTCCTTGAACCGCTGCGGATCACCCCAGATGCCGCGCAGCATCGCCGGCCACGGCTGGTCGAGCACCAGGTAGCCGGTGACGTGCTCGGCCTCGTCGGCGCCGGGCACCAGTTCGTTGCCCTCGTCGTCGACGATCTTGGCCGAGATGCCCGGCAGCGGCGTCATCGCCGAACCGGGTTTGGCCGCGGTCACCCCGGGCAGCGGGGAGATCATGATGGCCCCGGTCTCGGTCTGCCACCAGGTGTCGACGATCGGAGTCTTGTTGGCGCCGAAGAATTCGCGGTACCAACGCCACGCCTCGGGGTTGATGGGCTCGCCCACCGAGCCGAGCAGCCGCAGGCTCGACAGATCGTGCGCGGCCGGGATCTGGCGCCCCAGCTTCATGAACGTGCGGATCAGCGTCGGCGCCGTGTAATAGATGGTGACGCCGTACTTTTCGATGACCTCGAAGTGCCGGTGCTCGGTGGGCGAGGTGGGCGTGCCCTCGTAGACCACCTGTGTGACGCCGTTGGACAGCGGCCCGTAGACGATGTAGGTGTGTCCGGTCACCCAGCCGATATCGGCGGTGCACCAGTACACGTCGGTCTCGGGCTTGACGTCGAAGACATTCCAGTGCGTGTACGACGACTGGGTCAGGTAGCCACCCGAGGTGTGCACGATGCCCTTGGGCTTACCCGTGGTGCCCGAGGTGTACAGCAGGAACAGCGGCTGCTCGGAGTCGAAGGCCTCCGGAATGTGTTCGGTCGAGGCCTGTTCGACGGTGTCGTGCCACCACAGGTCGCGGCCCTCGGTCCACTTGACGTCGATGCCGGTGCGGCGCACCACGAGCACGTTGCGAACAGAGGACTGCTCGCCGCTGCCGGTCTGCAGGGCCTCGTCGACGGCGTCCTTCAGCGGCGCGGCCTTGCCGCGGCGGTACTGGCCGTCGGTGGTGATCACCAGCTTGGCCTCGGCGTCCTCGATGCGGGCGCGCAGCGCCGATGCCGAGAACCCGGCGAACACGACGCTGTGCATGACACCCAGGCGGGCGCAGGCCAGCATCGCGACGATGGCCTCGGGAACCATGGGCATGTAGATCGCGACGCGGTCACCGGCCACCAGGCCCAGGTCGGTCAGGGCATTGGCGGCCTTGCACACTTCGTCCTTGAGTTCGGCGTAGGTGATGCTGCGGGAGTCACCGACCGGTTCGCCCTCCCAGTGGATGGCCACCCGGTCTCCGTTTCCGGCCTCGACGTGGCGGTCGACGCAGTTGTAGGCGACGTTGAGCTTGCCGCCCACGAACCACTTCGCGAACGGGGCGTCCGACCAGTCGAGTACGTCGGTGAACGGGGTCTGCCAGGACAACCGCTTGCCCTGGGTTTCCCAGAACGCCAGCCGATCCTTCTCGGCCTCGGCGTACAACTCACCCGTCGCGTTGGCATTGGCCGCAAAATCGGCCGGCGGCGGATAGGCTGACGGAACTTCTGCGTGCGAGGGGTTCGACATGGCTGTGAGCCTAGTCACCGAACGTTGCACACACGTTGGAGCCTCACATGTCGCCTGTTGGGCGGTGGCCTGATTGCGCTGAACGGTCGGAGAACACGCGTTCAGCGGTCGGCTAGCGTGGCTGGTTATGACCGAGCGCCCCGATCCTCTCGCGCCGCTGTTCGAGCTGCCCGGCGTCGCCGCGGCCTGCGAGGAAGCGCGCGACGCGCTCGGACGCGCGCACCGACACAAGGTGAATCTGCGGGGCTGGCCGCAGACCGCGGCCGAGTCCGCGTTGCGCGGCGCCCGCGCGTCGGCGGTGCTCGACGGTGGGGCGGTGCAGTTGTCGGCCGACGGCGACCCCGACCCGGTGACCGCGGGTGCGATCCGCGTTGCCGAGGCCATCGAAGGCGGTGCGACCTCGCTCGTGACGGTGTGGCAGCGCGCGCCGATGCAGGCGCTGGCCCGGCTGCACGCGCTCGCCGCGGCCGATCTGACCGACGACGAGCACCTGGGCCGTCCCCGCACCGATCCCGAGGTGGTCCCGCGGCTGGAGTTGCTGATCGAACTTCTGACCGGCGGGTCCAAGGTGCCCGCACCGGTGCTGGCCGCCGTCGCGCACGGTGAGTTGCTGACGCTGGCGCCGTTCGGCACGGCCGACGGGGTCGTCGCGCGCGCCGTGTCGCGGTTGGTGACGATCGCCAGTGGGCTGGACCCGCATGGTCTCGGCGTGCCCGAGGTGCACTGGATGCGCAAGTCGGGGGAGTACCGCGGCGCCGAGCGGGGGTTCGCGTCGGGGACCTCGGACGGTCTGACCGCGTGGCTGCTGCTCAGCTGCGAGGCGCTGCACGCCGGAGCGCGCGAGGCGCTCCAGATCGCGCAGCACGTCGGTCAGGCCGGCTGAGCCTTTTCCGGTACCCGCTCGACCCGTCCGACCAGCAGGACGTACGAGGCGATGCCGATCAGCGTCACGACGGTCATGTACACGAACCCCGGCGCGAAGCTCTCGTCGGTGACCAACAGGCCGATGATGATCGGCGTGGCGATCGACGACAGGTTGCCGATGAAGTTGAACATGCCGCCGGTGAGTCCGAGCAGCCGCTTGGGCGCCAGCGCCGACACCAGCGACCAGGTGATCGACGCCAGGCCGTTGCCGAAGAACGCGATCGAAAGGAACAGCACCACCATGGCCGTCGAGTCGGTGTAGTTGGCGCCGAGCATGGCCGTGGTCAGCAGCAGGCCCGCGATGATCGGACCCTTGCGGGCCGCCCCGAGCGAAACTCCCCGGCGCAGCAGGAAATCCGAGAGGACACCGGAGAACAGCACACCGACGAGTGCGGCGATGAACGGCAGCGACGCCAGGAAGCCGGTCTTGATGTAGTCCATGCCGCGGTACTCGACGAGGTACGTGGGGAACCAGGTGAGGAAGAACCACAGCGTCGAGGTGAGGCAGAACTGGCCGAGGTAGATGCCCCACAGCTTGCGTCGCCCGAGCACCGTCGCGACGTCGGCACGCGTCACCGCGCTCGTCACCGAGGCCCGCTGCGATTGCTCCTGGGCGACATCGACCAGTCCGCCGCCACTTTCGATGAGCTCCAGCTCGGCCTCGTTGGCGTTGGAGTCCCGCGGTTCGCGGTATTTGAGGTACCAGAGACCGGCCCAGCAGATGCCGATCGCGCCGGTCACGATGAACACCCAGTGCCAGCTCATGACGGCCTGCAGCCAGGACAGCACGGGCGTGAGCAGTGCCAGCCCGATGAACTGCCCGGAGGTGTAGAAGCCGATGACCGAGGCGCGTTCCCGCTCGGGGAACCACGTCGTCGCGACGCGGTTGTTGATCGGATAGGCAGGCGCCTCGAACACCCCGACCAGCAGACGCAGCGCGATCAGCGCGACGAACCCGCCGATGATGCCCATGAACAGCGTCGCCAGCGACCACAGCGCCAGGCACACCGGATACAACACGCGGGGACGCACCCGGTCGACCAGCCAGCCGCCCGGGATCTGCAGTGCCGCATAGGTCCAGCCGAACGCGCTGAGCAGCAGGCCCTGCTGCGCCTTGGTCAGGTCCATCTCGTCGGCGATCGCGGGCATCGCGATCGACAGGTTGGCCCGGTCCATGTAGTTGATCACCACGGTGATGAACAGCATCACCGCGATGAGGATGCGCGCACGGGAGGCCTGCGAGGCCAATTGCGGTGCGGCGCCTGACTTTCCGGTCGTGTACTGGGTCATCTGTCTCACCACTCCGCGAAGGATCCGTCGGCGTGGCGCCAGATCGGGTTGCGCCACCTGTGTCCCTCGGCCGCCCGTTCGGCCACGTAATCTTCGTTGATCTCGATGCCGAGGCCGGGGCCCGTCGGGATCTGGACCTGTCCGTCGGCGTAGCTGAACACGCCCGGATCGACGAGGTAGTCGAGCAGGTCGTTGGTCGTGTTGTAGTGGATGCCCAGGCTCTGCTCCTGGATCGTCGCGTTGTAGCAGCCCGCATCGATCTGCAGGCAGGACGCGAGCGCGATCGGCCCCAGCGGGCAGTGCAGCGCGAGCGCGACGTCGTACGCCTCGGCCATGTGCGCGATCTTGCGGGCCTCGGTGATGCCGCCGCAGTGCGACGGATCCGGCTGGATGATGTCGACCGCACCCGAGGCCAGGATGGTCTTGGCGTCCCATCGGGAGAACAGCCGCTCGCCCAACGCGATCGGGATCGGGGACTGCCGCAGCACGTCGACGAAACCGTCGACGTGCTCGCTGAGCACGGGCTCCTCGACGAACATCAACCGATACGGCTCGAGTTCGCGCAGCAGCACCTTGGCCATCGGCTTGTGCACGCGCCCATGGAAATCCACGCCGATGCCGATGTCGGGCCCCACCGCCTCGCGTACCGCGGCGACACTGGCCACCGCACGGTCCACCTTGTCCCACGTGTCGAGGTACTGCATCTCCTCGGTGCCGTTCATCTTCACCGCGGTGAAGCCACGATCGACGACTTCCCGTGCAGCCTTGGCGGTTTCGCTCGGCCGGTCACCGCCGATCCAGGAGTAGACCTTGATGCGGTCGCGGACGCGCCCGCCGAGCAGTTCGTGGGCAGGCACGCCGAGTGCCTTGCCCTTGAGGTCCCACAGCGCCTGGTCGATGCCTGCGAGCGCACTCATGTGGATGCCGCCGCCGCGGTAGAACCCGCCGCGGTACATCACGGTCCACAGATCCTCGATCTGGCCGGGATCCTGGCCGATCAGGTAGTCCGACAGTTCCTCGACCGCGGCGGCCACGGTCGCCGCGCGGCCTTCCAGGACGGGTTCGCCCCAGCCGACGAGGCCGTCGTCGGTCTCGATGCGCAGGAACAGCCACCGTGGGGGAACGGTGTAGGTCTGCACCGATTTGATCTTCATCGTGGGTTCCTCTCTGCCTGTGCGCGAGACCAGATGTCCTGCAGCGTGCGGGCGCGCCGGCCGACGTCGGCGGCGTCGTCGCCGGGGCGGTACAAATTCGAACCGAGGCCCGCACCGTCGGCGCCCGCGGCGATCCAGTCGGCCAGGTTGGTTTCGTCGACGCCGCCGACCGGCAGCATCTCGACTTCGGCGGGAAGCACTGCGCGCCATGCCTTCATGCCGGAGATGCCGACCGCGTCGGACGGGAACAGCTTGAGGCTGCGGGCGCCTGCGTCGACGGCGCTGAACGCCTCGGTGGGCGTCGCGACCCCGGGGTAGGGGCGCAGGCCGCGTTGCGCGGCGGCGGCGATCACCTCGGGGTTGGCGTTGGGCGACACCATGATCCGGGCACCGGCCGATTCGGCGCGGACGACGTCGTCGACGCTGAGCACGGTCCCGGCGCCGATCGCGCACCCCTCGGGTGCGGCGGCCGCGAGGCGTTCGATCGAGTCGAAGGGGTCGGGGGAGTTGAGCGGGATCTCGATCGCGGTGAACCCGGCGGCGATCAGGGCGCCGCCGACGGCCAGGATCTCGTCGGGACGTACCCCGCGCAGGATCGCCACCAGTCCGGTGGGCTCGGTCATGAAATCTCCTTGGTTCGGGGTCGGGCGGCCTGTGGCATATCGGGGACGAGGCCGCTGGTGACGGCGATGTGCCACAGGCCGCGCGCCGCGGCCTCCTCGGTGAACGTCGCCGCCGGGTGCACACCGCGACGGTCGAGCGCGGTGGCGTAGCGGCGGCACAGATCGGGCTTGCCGCACAGCACGATCGGTGCTGGATCGGCCGGCAGGAGGTGGTCGATCTCGTCGGCGATCAGCAGACCCGACACGTAGTCGGGCAGTGCTCCCGGGTCGAGTGCGCCGTCGAGCACGAGGGCTCGCGCACCGAACAGGGCCGTCGAGATCCCGCGTGTGGTGTCGGCGTCGAGGCCGCGCGTGAAGGCCGCGTCGTCGCGGACGGGACAGTGCGCGGTGCGGGCGAGGATGCCGTGCTCCATGAGCAGGCCGTAGAGCTCACCGGTCATTGCGGTGGTGAACGATTCCACCTGTCCGGCAACGATTCTGACCCATTTGGTGTGGGTTCCGGGCAGCACGACGAGCAGGTCGGCGGCCGGGTCGTCCAGCAGGTCGAGGACGCCGACGAGTTGGGTTTCCTCGCCGCGCATCACGTCGCCTGCGGTCTGTTCACCGGGCGCGACGCGCAGACCGGGAACCAGGTGCAGCACTCCGTGGTCGTGAGGGACCCGGGTGAACGCGGCGGCATCGAAGGCCATATCGGTGGGCACGGTCAGGTAGCCGGCCTCCTGCCAGCCCTGCGCGCTGCCCACCATGCCGCATGCGATCACGGGGAGGCCCGGGTGAGCGCGGAGCCAGTCGGCGCACACCTCGGCGAACACCTTTTCGTAGTCGCGGGCGCGGTCGGCGGACGGGGCCCCTGAGGTGACGGTGAGCAGTCCGCTGTCGCGGGCATGTGCGTCAAGCACCCGGCCGTCGCCGTCGAGCAGCCAGGCCCGCAGCGCGGTCGTGCCCCAGTCCAGGGCGATGAGCCGCGCCACGCCGGGCGCCTGGGTGTGATGTGTCACAAGGTCACTATGAGAACCGCGTCCCAAAATATCCAACACGGTCCCTATATGTGGGATGCTGGGTGGGTGAATGTTCCACCCGGCACCCAGACGCTGGCCCGCGGACTGGCAGTGATCCGGGCGGTCGCCGACGGCGCGCGGGACCTGCGCACGCTCGTCGAGCAGACCGGTCTGGGCCGCAGCACCACCCACCGCCTCGTGCAACTGCTGGTCCACGAGGAGTTCCTGCGCCACGTGGACGGCGGCTACGCACTGGGCCCGGCCCTGATCGAGCTGGGATTCAAAGCGCTGCACGGCAATCCGCTGCCCGTCGTCGCGCGCCCGTTGCTGGAGGAGCTGTCCGAGCAGGTCCACGACACCGTGCACCTCGGCGTCGTCGACGGCGACTCGGTGCTGTATCTGGAGAAGCTGCCCGGCTCCCGCGGCGCTGAGATGCGCTCGCGGGTCGGACACCGGATGCCGCTGACGCGGACCGGCGTGGGGATGGCGCTGCTGCTGGACTCACCGGACCGCTGGGAGGAGCTCTACATCGCCGACGAGGACCGCGTGACGGTGCCGACGGCCGAGCGCCGCGGCGACGTGGCCGGGCGGTGCGCGGAATTCTGCGCTCGCA
Source organism: Mycolicibacterium goodii (assembly GCF_001187505.1). Next base: position 643,179 of record NZ_CP012150.1, on the reverse strand, counting down.
TGCAGACCTACGCCAAGGCCGGCTCGGCGATGGACCTCGAGGACAACGAACCCGGCATCCGCTGCGTCGCGGCGCCCGTGCGGGACGCGTCGAGGGCCATCGTCGGGGCGATCAGCGTGTCGGCGACCCGGCCCTACATGCCCGCCGCGCGGATGCGCGGTCTGGTGCCGGTTGTGCGCCGCACGGCGGCCCGCATCTCGTCGGCGATGGGATACCGCGATGCGCAGTCGGCGTTTTGACTGGGTCCAGCAAAAGAAATCGGGCGGCGTCCCGGACAATGTCCGGTTCGCCGCCCGCTAGCACGGACCCCGAGTGACCAAGCGTGCGATGTGGGTTGCGTGGGTGACCTCGGCGTCTTTGCGATGCGCTCCGGCTGCAACCCCACCCAAAGGGCCGTCGTGGCCGTCCGCTTTTCGAAACTACGCAGGTCCGCAACACTTTTGCCTATTCCGCGGCATGTGCTCCGCGTGGGTGCTCGGTATCCGTGCTAGGAGCTTGGGTCGGGAGATCTAGCCTTCTCTTCCGGCTAGGCCTTGGCCTCGCCAAGCTTCCGTGCCTCCTTTGTACTACGTGTCCCGGGTCACAGCAAGGCCCAAAATCTGCGCGTCGTCTGATCGTTACGCGCTGGTGTCCAGCTACTTTCGCTGAAGCGGTTGCCTCAGAGCGCGAACCGTCGCAGCAGCGAGTACGTCAGCGCGCCGGCGGCCAGTGCGCTGATGCCGACGGCCGCCGTGGTGGCGACCGCCGCACCCGACGGCGCCGGGATCCGGTCGCGCAGCGAGACCGGTTTGTTGAACGTCAGCACCGGCCACCCGCGGGCGACCGCCTCCTTGCGCAACGCGCGGTCGGGGTTGACCGCGGTGGGGTGGCCCACGGTCTGAAGCATCGGCAGATCGGTGACCGAATCCGAGTACGCGTAGCAGTGCTCGAGTGCATAACCCTCGCGCGCGGCAAGGGCTTTGATGGCCTGGGCCTTGCCCTCGCCGTAGCAGTAGAACGCGATCTCGCCGGTGTAGCGGCCGTCCTCGACCACCATGCGGGTGGCCATCGCGTGCGTCGCGCCGAGCGCCCTCGCGATGGGGGCGACGATTTCCTCGCCCGATGCGGACACCACGACGACGTCCCGGCCGCACAGTTTGTGATCCGCGATCAGCTCGGCGGCCTCGGCGAACACCAGTGGGTCGACGATCTCGTGCAAGGTCTCGCCGACGATGGTCTTCACCTGTTCGACATCCCAGCCGGCGCACATGTTTGTGATGTAGTCACGCATCCGGTTCATCTGATCGTGATCCGCTCCCGACATGAGGAAGAGGAACTGCGCGTAGGACGACTTGAGGACGGTGCGCCGGTTCAGCAGTCCTTGGTCGAAGAAGGGTTTGCTGAACGCGAGCGTGCTCGACTTGGCGATCACGGTCTTGTCGAGGTCGAAGAACGCGGCCGTGCGCACCGGGCGGCCGTCGTCGCCGCGGGGTGCTGCGCCGGATGACGCCGCGATCGACTCCTGGGCGGCCCGATCGGATGCGGTCACAACCGCCAGCATAGAGGCACCCCCGCGTCAATAACCGACCGAAGGTACAAAATGGCAGTTCAAGACACATTCTCACGATGCGGTGCTTCAGGACACGCGCAGGCAACTCGCAGCCGGATCTCTTGCGACTTTCGGCAGGTACATGTGTATAGTGAGCATCACTCGGCTTATGCCGAGGTGTATCAGCCCGACCCCCCGGGGCTGATACACGACGACCTCCGCCTCCTCCCCCCCTGGCGGGGGTCGTCTTCTTTTTCAGGGAATTTCCAGGTAAATTCCGGGTTTCCGCAAACTGCCCCGAGATTGCCCGCCATTGCCGCGCGGGTCTTCACCCACCGGATCGCCGAGCGCCCCCGACTGAACAAATTCCGGCCGAAGTTATCCCCAACCTGTGATTTATCCACAGATTGGGCTTCGGCGGTGGTGACGATATAACGGGGCCCGCACATTTGAGACATGGCCGCCTCGAAGTGCACCCCGAAGAACACCGCCGCCGTGCTTGCGGTACTCGGCGACCCGTTGCTGCGCGGTGAGGCGGTCCGCGTCGCCGCCGCGGCAGGCGTCGACCTCGTCGAGGTCCCGGCCCCGTCGGGACGCAAGGGCTGGCTGTCCGCGTCAGCGGTGCTGCTCGACACACCGGCCGCGCGGCGATGCGCCGAGCGGGGGCTGCCGCGCCGCGACCGAGTGCTCGTGGTCGGCTGCCACGAACCCGAACCCGCCGACTGGCAGGCCGCGATCGCCGTCGGCGCACAACACGTCGTCACCCTGCCCCGCCAGGACACCGATCTGGTGACGATGTTGTCCGAGTCCGTCGTCGACGACGGGAGCGGGCGCCGCGGACCCGCGGTAGCTGTCGTCGGCGCGAAAGGCGGAGCCGGGGCGTCGGTGTTCGCCGCGGCGCTGGCCCTCTCGGCCTCCGCCCCTGGTGCGCTGCTCGTCGACGCCGACCCGTGGAGCGGCGGAATCGATCTCGTGCTGGGCAGCGAGGACCGGCCTGGACTGCGTTGGACGGATCTGGCGCTGCAGGGCGGCAGGCTCGGGTATGCCGCGTTGCGCGACGCGCTGCCGCGCCGCGGTGAGGTGAGCGTGCTCTCAGGTGGGCGCACCGGCGTCGACATCACCGCGGCGGCACTGCGCGCCGTGATCGACGCGGGGTGTCGCGGCGGAGCGTTGGTGATCGTCGACGTTCCACGCCGCAGCACCGACGCCGCCGAGGCTGCGCTCGAAGCGGCCGACCTCGTGGTCGTGGTCGCCGCTGCCGACGTGCGGTCGTGCGCCGCGACCACGGCCGTCAAACCCTGGATCGCCGCGTGCAATCCGAACATCGGCCTGGTGGTGCGCGGTCCGGCGCCGGGCGGGCTGCGTGCCGCCGAGGTCGCCGCCATCGTCGACCTGCCACTGCTGGCGTCGATGCGTCCGCGGCCCGGCCTCGACGAGGCACTCGAGCGCGGCGGATTGCGGCTCGCGCACCGGTCGCCGCTGGCCGCTGCCGCGCGACGGGTGCTCGGGGTGCTGGCGCAGCACCCCGTGCGGGAGGCCGCATGAGCCCGTCCCTGATCGACCGGGTCCGTGAGCGCCTGGTCGCCGAGACCGCACCACTGAGCCCCGACGTGGTGGCCGCCGCGATACGCGCCGAATCCGGCGGGCTGCTCGGGGACACCGAGGTACTGAGCAACCTGCGCGCGCTGGACACCGAGTTGACCGGAGCGGGCATTCTCGAGCCGCTGCTGCGGGCCGGCGGCACCACCGATGTGCTGGTCACCGCGCCCGACGCGGTGTGGGTCGACGCCGGGGATGGGCTGCACCGCACCGATGTCCGCTTTCCCGACGAGGCCGCGGTGCGCCGGCTCGCCCAGCGGCTCGCGCTGCTGGCCGGGCGTCGTCTCGACGAGGCCCAACCGTGGGTGGACGGTCACCTCGGCGGGATCGGCCCGTTCACCGTGCGTCTGCATGCCGTGCTGCCGCCGATCGCGGCCGGCGGCACCTGCCTGTCGCTGCGGGTCCTGCGGCCGGCCACCCAGAACCTCGACGGTCTTGCGCGCTCGGGGGCGATCGCGCCGGTCGCGCTCGGCCTGCTCAACCGCATCGTCGCCGCGCGACTGGCCCTGCTGATCTCCGGCGGAACGGGCGCAGGCAAGACAACGTTGCTGTCGGCACTGCTGGGCGCGGTGCCCGAGCAGGAGCGCCTCGTGTGCGTCGAGGACGCCGCCGAACTGGCGCCGCCACACCCGCACGTGGTGCGGTTGGTGGCACGCAACGCCAACGTCGAAGGCGTCGGGGAGATCACGGTGCGCGATCTGGTCCGCCAGGCCCTTCGGATGCGGCCGGACCGCATCATCGTCGGCGAGGTCAGAGGCGCCGAGGTGGTCGACCTGCTCGCCGCCCTCAACACCGGCCACGACGGCGGCGCAGGCACGGTCCACGCCAACAGCCCGGCCGAGGTGCCCGCCCGGCTCGAAGCTCTCGGCGCGCTCGGCGGTCTCGACCGCTACGCGCTCAACAGTCAAGTCGCCGCGGCGGTGCAGGTGTTGCTGCACGTCGACCGTGCGCGCACCGGGCAACGCAGGCTCAGTGAGATCGCCGTGCTCGGCCGGTCCGATCGCGGTCTCGACGTTCTCACCGCGTGGCACATCGACACCGGGTTGGGTTGTGGTGCCGATCTTCTCGACGACAAGCTCAGCCAGCGGGGCGTGCCGTGAGCACCGCCGCGCTCGCCCTGGCCGCGGCGTTGGTGATCTGGCCGTCGCGCCAACGGCGCCTGCCCACCTTGCAACGGGTCCGGCGCCGTCGCCGGATGTGGCCGCTTCTCGTGGGGTGCGCCGGTGTGGGTGCCTGGCTTGTTCCGCTACCGGTCGCGCTCGCGGCCGGTGTCATCGCGGTCACCGTCGCGGTGCGCCGCCGTGACCGGGACACCGCGATGAAGCGGCGTCGCGAATCCGCGGCGCTGCAAGGGGCCTTGGACGTTCTGGTGGGCGAGCTGCGCATCGGGGCGCATCCGGTCGACGCGTTCGGTGCCGCGGCGGGCGAGTCGGAAGGTACGGTCGCCGAGGGCATGCGTGCCGTCGCCGCGCGGGCCCGTCTGGGTGCCGACGTGGCCGCGGGACTGCACGACGTCGCGCGCGGTTCGCAGCTGCCCGGACACTGGGAGCGGCTCGCGGTGTGCTGGCGGCTGGCGCAGACCCACGGTCTGGCGATCGGCACGCTGATGCGCGCCGCGCATGAGGACATCGTCGAGCGGGAACGGCTCTCGGCGCGCGTACGCGCGGCCATGGCGGGCCCGCGGACCACCGCGCTGGTGTTGGCGGGGTTGCCGGTGGCGGGTATCGCGCTGGGGCAGGCGATCGGTGCGGCGCCGGTGGCCTTCCTGCTGAAACCGGGTGCGGGCGGATGGCTGCTGGTGATCGGTGTCATCCTGGCGTGCGCGGGGCTGCTGTGGTCGGACCGGATCACCGCGGAGGTCACGCAATGACCTGGGCCGCACTGTTTCTGGCGGGTGCACTGCTGATCGTCCCGGCCCGCGCGAGGGTTCATGCGCTGCGGGAGACGGCACCACGGTCCGGCCGCCGGCCGGCCGGCAGCGCCGATCCACTCGCTGCCGCCTCGACTTTCGACTTGTTCGCGGCCTGTCTCACGGCGGGCATGGCGGTCTCGTCGGCAGCGTCGGCGGCCGCGCACACCGCTCCGCAACCCCTGGCGCAGGTTCTGTTCCGGGCCTCGGATCTGCTGGCCATGGGGGCGGACCCGGTGACCGCATGGTCGGCCGACGTCGAGACGCCGGACAAGAACGTCGATGCGTTGTTGCGGATGGCGCGGCGTTCAGCGGCCTCGGGAACGGCGCTGGCGCACGGGGTTGCCGAGTTGGCGGCGCAGTCACGTCACGACATGGCCGCGGCGGCCGCGGCGGCCGCCGAACGGGCAGGCGTGCTGGTGGCGGGTCCGTTGGGCCTGTGCTACCTGCCCGCGTTCGTGTGCCTCGGGGTGGTGCCGGTGGTCGTCGGGCTTGCCGGGGACGTGCTGGGGTCGGGTTTGTTGTGAGGTCAACGGAAAGGAAAACACAAGATGCGCAGGGTATTTCGGCGTCTGCAGGCGCGCATGGCGCTGCTCGTGGTGGACGACTCGGGCATGAGTACCGTCGAATACGCTCTCGGCACCATCGCCGCGGCGGCGTTCGGCGCGATCCTGTACACGGTGGTGACCGGCGATTCGGTGGTGAGTGCGTTGAGCAACATCATCAGTCGTGCGCTCAACACCAGCGTCTAGCCCGCGATGACCGGGGCGCGGTCACGGTCGAGGCGGCGTTCGCGATCGCGGCGCTGGTGGCCGTGTTGGCGTTGTGTGCCGGTGGGCTCAGCGCGATCTCGATGCAGGTCCGGTGTGTCGACGCCGCCCGTGAAGCCGCCCGATTGGCCGCGCGCGGCGACGGGTCCGCGGCCGAGGTGGCACGGCAGATCGCACCGCGCGGCGCGCTCATCGAGGTCCGCGGGGACGGGGCGTTCCTGGTGGCCCGTGTCAGTGTCGACGCTGGGTTGCCGGGGCTCACCATCGCGGCCGAGGCGGCGTCGGCGCGCGAACCCGGCGTGTGACGACCGCGGCTCGGCCAGTGTCATCGCCGTCGCGATGGTCGCTGTACTCCTGGTCCTCACAGGCGGTTTCGGCTGTCTCGGGGCGGCGGTGGTGGCGCGGCACCGGGCGCAGGCCGGTGCCGATCTGGCCGCGCTGGCGGGTGCGGATGTCGTGGCCGAAGGACCCGCGGCGGCGTGTGAGCGGGCCGTGCAGGTGGCACGTCGGATGCGTGGTGGTGTGACGTCGTGTCGGGTCGAGGATCTCGACGTGATCCTCACCGTCGAGGTGGCGGTCGGGCTCGGCCGGTGGGATGTCGGGCCCGCCAGGGCATCCGCGCGTGCCGGGCCGGTGGGGTGATCCGCGGGCTCGGCCGGACCGGCGGTGCGGTGCGCGCCTAACCCAGACCCGCGCCGGTGACCTCGGCGTCGCTGGGCAACCGGAGCGCGAGTAGTCCGGCGTAGGTGTCGGGTTCGAGTTCGACCCGGTTGATCGTCAGGTGCACGGGCTGCCAGCCGCCGCCGGTGGTGCGCATCCGCAACACCGCGGTGGTGAGCCCGGTTTCGAACTCGGTGGTCATCCGCTCCATATGGGGCGCGTCGTCGGGATGGATACGCGATGCGCCGCCGTCACGGCTGCGCCAGTCGATGAACGGGGCCGGGTCGTCGAGCCACTTCAACAGCTTCCAGTTGTTGAGGTCGACGAGCGCGCGGTGGACATCCGGGCGGGCCAACCCGTCGAGGATGCGCTGGGCGAGATAGTCGGCCGGCACCTCGGCGGCGTCGCGTTCGCTGCGCCAGTTCATCGCGCGACAGACCGTGCGATCGCGGCCGTCGGGACCGGATTCCACCATTGTGCGGGCCACGAAACCGACCGTGATGGGCTCGCCGCGCAGATCCGTGACATCCCAGGTGGTGCAGATCGTGGAGCCGGGCTGCGGATTGATCGCCAGCGACAGCACTTTGGCCTCGCTCGGGTTCAGATCGCGTGTGGGCAGGTCATCGGCGAAAGTGCGGCCGTCGGTGACCTCGTCGTCGGGGTCCATACCGCTGTTGCGGATGGATTCTCGGGTATCGGTGGCGACCCCGGTGGTGAGATCCCAGACCAGTGGCCCCGGAATCGGTCGTTCGGGCGGTTCCGCATGCGTCGGGCCGACCCAAACCTGCACGCCGTGAATGCATCCGTCCGTCATTCGCACCACTTCGGTGCGGATTACGCGTTTGGTCTTGGGGGTGATGCTGCGCAGGCCCCGACCGGCGCGGACGGTTTCCCCGATGGCGCTCTGGATCGCCATGAGGTTGGGATTGCGGCGCAGAAACACGCTGATCGGAACCAGATTCTTGGTTTGCGTACCTCGTGCCACCACGGCGGGCTCGCTGCCGAGCGTCTCCACGAGCAGCCAGTCGTGGGCCATAAGTCCATTTTACAGGGGCCGATTTCTTACGTTCATGGTGATCCAGTGTTCGGATTTCGCAGCCGAAAGCCGCTCAATCCGGCATCACCGGACGCACGGGTTGCGAACGTCGCGTGGGTGACGTAACTTGCCTCCTGCACCCGGCCTTCGGGATTGGGAACGGATCGAGTTGTCCGACCGTTCGCCGCAACGTTTGTGTGTTCGGCGCGCCCGAAGATTTGGTGGACCGCGTCGTCGGCCGTCGAGGGGTCGGTCGTCAACGCGGGCCCGGGGGACCAGATCGCTGTTTCGCGAGCGCACCGAGCACCGAACGAAGTACCCGCACCGCCCCGGCCTTGTCCAGTGGGTCGTTGCCGTTGCCGCACTTGGGCGACTGCACGCACGAGGGGCATCCGCTCGGACACTCACAGGCCTCGATGGCCGCGGCCGTTGCGCCCCACCACGTCTGCAACTGCCGGTACCCGCGGTCGGCGAATCCGGCTCCGCCCGGATATCCGTCGTAGACGAAGATCGACGGCAGCCCGTCGACCGGGCCCACCGCCGTCGACACCCCGCCGATGTCGCCGCGGTCGCAGCTGGCGACCAACGGCAGCAGGCCGATCGCGGCATGTTCGGCCGCATGCAACGATCCGGGTACGGCAATGGCCTCGATCCCGTTGTCCTGCAGTTCCTCCGGTGTGATCGTGCACATCACGGCCATGGTGTCCAAAGTGCGCGGGGGCATGTCCAGTTCGACGAAATCGATGACCTCGCCGTCCATTCGGCGGCGCAGATAGCCGACGACGGTGTTGGTCACCGATACCGGCACCAGTCCGATGGTGACGGGTCCGTACGTGACGCGTTCGCCCGGCCCGGTCACCGAGATGTCGGTGAGTTCCCTGGCGAAGGTCGTGTAGCCGGGGTCGGCCGCGTGCACGAAGGCGATGCCGTCCTCGAAGTCCAGCGAGTCGACCAGATAGCTCTCGCCCTGGTGCAGATACACCGCACCCGGATGCACCGACGACGCCGCCTGGCCCGCTCCGGCGCTGCCGAGCATGCGTCCGGTGCCGGCCTCCAGGATGGCGATCTGCCCGCCCGTCGAACCCCGGATGTCCACCGCCGGATGCGGATCGATGCCCGGCGCGGGGAAGTATCCGGACGGGCGCTTGCGCAGCAGGCCGTCGTCGACGAGCCGCTGCGCGACCTTCTCGGCGTCCAATCTGCGCACCTCGGCCTCGGTGAGCGGCAGTTCGGCTGCCGCGCACAGCAGTTGCGGGCCCAGCACGTGCGGGTTGGTGGGGTCGATGACGACGCGTTCGATCGGCTTGTCCAGCAGCGCGGCCGGATGGTGCACGAGGTAGGTGTCCAGCGGGTCGTCGCGCGCGATCAACACCACCAGCGCACCCTGCCCGCGCCGCCCGGAGCGCCCGGCCTGCTGCCAGAACGACGCGACCGTGCCGGGGAAACCGGCCATCACCACGGCGTCCAGCCCGGCGATGTCGATACCCAGTTCCAGCGCGTTGGTGGTGGCCAGGCCGCGCAGCCGCCCGTCGGTGAGGGCGTGTTCGAGCTCGCGACGGTCCTCGGCAAGGTAACCGGCGCGGTAGGAGGCCACCTGCTCGACCAACTGGGGTGCGGTCTCGGACAGCCGGGCCCGCGCGCCCAGTGAGGTGAGTTCGGCGCCGCGACGCGACCGCACAAAGGTCAGCGTCCGCGCGCCCTCGGCGACCAGGTCGGCCATCACCCGGCCGGCCTCGGAACCGGCCGAACGCCGTACCGGGGCGCCGTTCTCGCCGGCGAGGTCGGGCAGCAGCGCGGGTTCCCACAACGCGATGGTGCGCGCGCCCTGCGGTGAACCGTCCTCGGTCACCTCGACGACGGTCTGCCCGATCAGCTCGGCGGCGGTCTCGGCCGGCGAGGAGGTGGTGGCGCTGGCGAAGATCACCGTCGGGGTGGCGCCGTCGGCCGAATACCGTTCACACAGGCGCAGCAGCCGTCGCAGGACCATCGCCACGTTGGAGCCGAAAATGCCTCGGTAGTAGTGACATTCGTCGACGACGAGGTACCGCAGGTTGCGCAGGAAAACCGCCCACCGGGAATGGTTGCGCAACAGCGACAGATGGATCATGTCGGGGTTGGAGAAGATCCAGCGGGATTTCTCCCTGGCGAAGCGGCGCACCTCGGTCGCGCTGTCGCCGTCGTAGGGGGCGGGCGCGACATCGCGCAGGGCGGCGACGCTTTCGGTGAGGGCATGTGCGGTGCGCAGCTGGTCGTGACCCAGCGCCTTGGTGGGGGACAGGTACAGCACCCGGGCGCGCGGTTCGGACGCCAGCGCCGAGAGGATCGGCAGCTGGTAGGCCAGGGACTTGCCCGACGCGGTGCCGGTCGAGATGACCACGTGCCTGCCGTCGTGTGCCAGCTGCGCGGCGGCCAGCTGATGCGACCACGGGGCGGTGATGCCGCGATCATGTAACGCGCGCACCACATCTGGGTGTGCCCAGTCCGGCCAGTAAACCCGTTCACCCGTGCGGGGCGCCAATTCCGCAACGTGGCGTAGCGGATTCTCGTCGCCGGGGGTGCCGTCAACTGCGTGATTCAGCAGCTCACGGCCGAAATTCAGCCCCCGATCCGACACCTGTGGACCTCCCGTCCTCTCTCGCGGTGCGGCGCCGCCGCCTGTTGACACGAATTCTTCATGAGACAACCGCGCGACAAGACTGTCGCACTCGCCCTGTTCATGATTGACTGATCACGGTCGCAGCTTCTGTGTTCGTGTCTTTGCACTCGCAGGATCGTCGTTGCGATCGCGGTTCCTGCGAGGGTTGTAGGTCGGGTCAAGTTCCGACGACTCCACGAAGGTATGGCGGTCGGAACGGGCCCGGTACGCCGGAAGTCGGTGGACCGCACCCGGTAAGAAGAGAAGGAAATATCGAGAAATGCCACAGGGAACTGTGAAGTGGTTCAACGCGGAGAAGGGCTTCGGCTTCATCGCCCCCGAGGACGGCTCCGCTGACGTGTTTGTCCACTACACGGAAATCCAGGGCAGCGGCTTCCGCACCCTGGAGGAAAACCAGAAGGTTGAGTTCGAGGTCGGCCAGAGCCCCAAGGGGCCGCAGGCCACGGGTGTCCGGACCATCTGAGCGAGACAAATCTGACAGCACACCCCCGCGACACGTCCCACCGGACACCGCGGGGGTGTTCTCGTTTTCGGGAGCGTCACTGGCTTAGTGTCGATCCGTGAGCCAGCTGTCGTTCTTCTCGGCCGAGTCGGTGCCGCCCGCGGTGACCGACCTGACCGGGATGCTGGCCGCGCCCGGTCAGGTCGTGCTGGTGGGCGGCGGTGGTCATCCGGCCGCCCGGATCTCGGTGGTGGTCGACGAGCTCTGGCGCGCCCACGGGCTGGCCGAGATGATCGAGCAGGCCGGGCTCACCGCCGAGATCGCCCGCACCGACGAGAACACCCCGTTGGTGCGCACCACGATGGACGTGCGGTTGGTGCCGCTCGCCCGGAAGTGGACGCGCGGCGCGGTCAAGACCGTGCCCGCCGACTGGTTGCCGGGTTCGCGTGAGTTGCGGGCCTGGACGCTGGCCGCGGGGACACCCGAGGCCGACGACCGCTACCTGCTCGGCCTGGATCCGCACACCCCCGACACGCACCCGGTGCTCGCGTCGGCCATGATGCGGGTGGGAATCGCCCCGACGCTGATCGGCACCCGCGGTGCTCGCCCGGCGTTGCGGATCAGCGGACGCCGACGTCTGTTACGCCTGGTAGAGAACGTGGGGGAACCGCCGGGGGACGCCGCGGCGTTGGCGCAGTGGCCGCGCGTCTGATGGTGCGCAGGCGGAGAGCCGGTTTGCATAGGCTCTAGGGTGATGCGAGATTGGCAGTTGCCTCGCGTGGCGAGGTAACTAAAGAAAGTGGAGCGTAGGCACAGTTGGCTGGCGGCGACCGCGGCAGCGGAGGAACAGGTAATGTCCGGCGACTCGTGATTGTCGAGTCGCCGACCAAGGCGCGCAAGATTGCTGGCTACCTTGGCTCCGACTATGTCGTCGAATCCTCCCGCGGCCACATCCGTGACCTGCCCCGCAACGCCGCCGACGTGCCCGCGAAGTACAAATCCGAGCCGTGGGCCCGCCTCGGCGTCAACGTCGACCAGAACTTCGAGCCGCTCTACATCGTCAGCCCGGACAAGAAGGCCACGGTCACCGAGCTCAAGGGCCTGCTCAAGGACGTCGACGAGCTCTACCTCGCCACCGACGGTGACCGCGAGGGTGAGGCGATCGCCTGGCACCTGCTGGAGACCCTCAAGCCGCGCGTCCCGGTCAAGCGGATGGTGTTCCACGAGATCACCGAGCCCGCGATCCGCAACGCCGCCGAGAACCCGCGTGACCTGGACATCGCGCTGGTCGACGCGCAGGAGACCCGGCGCATCCTCGACCGCCTGTACGGCTACGAGGTCAGCCCCGTGCTGTGGAAGAAGGTCGCGCCGAAGCTGTCGGCGGGCCGGGTGCAGTCGGTGGCCACGCGCATCATCGTGCAGCGCGAACGCGAGCGCATGGCGTTCCACAGCGCGTCGTACTGGGATGTGACCGCCGAGCTGGACGCGAGCGTGTCCGATCCGGAGGCCTCGCCGCCGCGGTTCACCGCCAAACTCAACACGGTCGACGGCCGCCGCGTCGCCACCGGCCGCGATTTCGACTCGCTCGGCCAGCTCAAGCGGCCCGACGAGGTGCTGGTGCTCGACGAGGCCAGTGCGGGTGCGCTGGCCGCGGGGCTGCGCGGTGCGCAGCTGGCGGTCACCTCCGTCGAGCAGAAGCCCTACACGCGTCGGCCGTACGCGCCGTTCATGACCTCGACGCTGCAGCAGGAGGCGGCCCGTAAGCTGCGGTTCTCCTCCGAGCGCACGATGAGCATCGCGCAGCGGCTGTACGAGAACGGCTACATCACCTATATGCGTACCGACTCGACCACGCTGTCGGACTCGGCCATCAACGCCGCGCGCACCCAGGCCCGCCAGCTCTACGGCGAGGAGTACGTGCATCCGTCGCCGCGGCAGTACACCCGCAAGGTCAAGAACGCGCAGGAGGCCCACGAGGCCATCCGCCCGGCCGGCGACGTGTTCCAGACGCCCGGCCAGCTGCACAGCGCGCTGGACACCGACGAGTTCCGGCTCTACGAGCTGATCTGGCAGCGCACCGTCGCCTCGCAGATGGCCGACGCGCGCGGCACGACGCTGAGCCTGCGCATCGGCGGCGCGGCCAGGTCGGGTGAGCAGGTGGTGTTCAACGCCTCGGGCCGCACCATCACGTTCCCGGGCTTCCTCAAGGCGTACGTCGAGAGCATCGACGAACTCGCCGGCGGCGAGTCCGACGACGCCGAGAGCCGGCTGCCCAACCTGACGCAGGGCCAACGCGTCGACGCCGCCGATCTGAGCGCGGACGGGCACCAGACCAGCCCGCCGGCCCGTTACACCGAGGCCTCGCTGATCAAGGCGCTCGAAGAGCTGGGCATCGGCCGCCCGTCGACCTACAGCGCGATCATCAAGACCATCCAGGACCGCGGCTACGTCCAGAAGAAGGGCAGCGCGCTGGTGCCGTCCTGGGTGGCGTTCGCCGTCGTCGGGTTGTTGGAGCAGCATTTCGGCCGGCTGGTGGACTACGACTTCACCGCGGCCATGGAAGACGAGCTCGACGAGATCGCCAACGGTCAGGAGCAACGCACCAACTGGCTCAACAACTTCTACTTCGGCGGTGAGCACGGCGTCGAGGGGTCGATCGCGCGTGCCGGTGGGCTCAAGCAGCTCGTCGGCGGCAACCTCGAAGGCATCGACGCGCGAGAAGTCAACTCCATCAAGGTTTTCGACGATTCCGAAGGCCGGCCGGTGTATGTCCGGGTGGGTCGTAACGGGCCGTATCTGGAGCGCATGGTCGCCGACCCCGATAACCCGGGTGAGCTGAAACCGCAGCGCGCCAACCTCAAAGAGGATCTGACGCCTGACGAGCTCACCCTCGAGCTTGCCGAAAAGCTGTTCGCCACACCGCAAGAGGGACGTTCGCTGGGCGTCGATCCGGAGACCGGGCACGAGATCGTCGCCAAGGACGGGCGTTTCGGCCCGTACGTCACCGAGGTGCTGCCCGAGCCGCCGCCCGACGACGGCGAGGCGGGCACCACCGCGAAGAAGGGCAAGAAGCCGACGGGGCCCAAGCCCCGCACCGGTTCGCTGTTCCGGTCGATGGACCTGGAGACCGTGACGCTCGAGGACGCGCTCAAGCTGCTGTCGCTGCCGCGCGTGGTGGGTGTCGACCCGTCGACCGGTGAGGAGATCACCGCGCAGAACGGCCGCTACGGGCCGTACCTCAAGCGCGGCAACGATTCCCGCTCGTTGGCCACCGAGGATCAGATCTTCACGGTCAGCCTCGACGAGGCGCTCAAGATCTACGCCGAGCCGAAGCGTCGTGGCCGCCAGGCCGCGTCCGCTCCGCCGCTGCGCGAGCTGGGCAACGACCCGGTGTCGGGCAAGCCGATGGTGATCAAGGACGGCCGGTTCGGCCCGTACGTCACCGACGGCGAGACCAACGCGAGCCTGCGCAAGGGTGACGACGTCCTGGCGATCACCGACGAGCGCGCGTCTGAGCTGCTGGCCGATCGCCGTGCCCGCGGCCCGGCGAAGAAGAAGGCCCCGGCGAAGAAGGCCGCCAAGAAGGCGCCGGCGAAGAAGGCCGCAACCAAGGCCGCCGCCAAAAAGGCCTAACCTCTTTCCCGCCTGGCTTCTTTCGCCGAAATCGCATTCCGGCAGGGGTCTACTCGACCTTTTCCTGCTGGAATGCCGTTTCGGCCGTGGGGGTGGCGGTGTCGACGGAGTGTCCGTTGGCGTTCGAGCCGTCCAGGTCCTCCGGGCGTGCCAGGTTGATCGGCCGGGCCAACTGCGTGGGTACGGTGCGTCCGCGCAGCTCGACGATCTCGCCGACGTCCCAGCACAACGCCTCGGAATCCAGCGCGCCGCTGACGGCGATCGCCGATGCCAGCACGTGCCCCTCTTCGAGCTTGGCCAGCTCGGTCAGGCGCGCGGCCTCGTTGACCGGATCACCGATCACGGTGTATTCGAAACGGGCCTTGGCGCCGATGTGGCCGGCGATCGCGCGTCCCGCCGACACCCCGATGCCGAACTCGGTTTCGGTGCCCAGCACCTTGATCAGCTCGTCGTGCAGCTCGCGGGACGCGGCCAGCGCGCCGCCGGAGGCGTCGGGATGCTCGATCGGGGCGCCGAAGATCGCCAGCGCCGCGTCACCCTGGAACTTGTTGACGAATCCGCCGTGCTTGTTGACGGTGTCGACGATGACGCGGAAGAACTCGTTGAGCAGGTTCACCACGTCGGCCGCGGGAATCGTCGACGCCAGGTGCGTCGACCCCACCAGGTCCACGAACAGCACCGCGACGTCGCGTTCCTGGCCGCCCAGCTCGGTGCCGCGTTCCAGTGCGCGACGCGCCACGTCCTCGCCGACGTAGCGGCCGAACAGGTCGCGCAGGCGTTGCCGCTCGGCCAGGTCACGCACCATGTCGTTGAACCCGGCCTGTAGCAGGCCCAGCTCGCTGGCGTCGTAGATCTGCATGTGGGCGTTGTAGTTGCCGCGCTGCACCTCGCCGAGCGCCCAGCGCAGCTGGCGCAGCGGGTCGGCGATCGACATGGCGACCAGGACCGTGCTGGCCAGCCCGATCACCAGCGCGGCCACCGCCAGCAGCAGGAGCGGGGTGTTGAGCCGGTCCGCCGAGGCGGTCAGGATCGAGAACTTGCTGGCCACCAGCGCCAGGATGATCGCCAGCAGCGGCACGCCCGTCGACAGCACCCACGTGAGCACCTGGCGCAGGATCACTCCGGGCGCGCGGAAGTTCTCCGGCACCCCGCCGCGCAGCGCGGCCACCGCGACCGGGCGCAGCACGCGTTCGGACTGCAGGTAGCCGATGATCGCGGTGGCCGTCGCGCCCAGCGCGGTCGCCACCGCGACGACGGGAGCCGAATGGCTCGCCACGGGCCAGCTGGCGACGATGAACACGATCGAGCCCAGGCACCAGTTGGTGACGCTGATCAGGGTTCGGTAGAACGGCATCTTCAGCGCACGGGCACGCGCGAGCTCGGTGATGCCCGGGTCGCCGTCGGACAGCACGGTCTCTCGGCGCTGCCAGCGGATCACCGGGATCAGCAGACGCAGGGCCAGGTACGCGCCGACGGTGAACGACACGAACAGGTAGCCCAGGAAGATCGCCAGGTTGAACGCCGGGAGGTCCTGCAGCTGGATGCGGTCCTCGGGGGGTAGCCCGAACCGCAGGAAGCCGAGCACGAACAGCGCGCCGATGATGTCGGCCTGCAACATGCCGAGGGTGAACACCGGCCACGGGGTGCGCGCCACCCACCGGGCGAATGCACCGATTCGCGCGATGGGGATGGGCTCCGTGGTCACCTGTTTACCGTATCGGGCCGAGCGGACCTTGAGCGCTGCTGCCAGCCATTTGTGTCGGCGTGACCATTACTGTTGGGTTCGATGAGCGGTGTCTTTTCGCGTCTGGTGGGCCAGCACGCGGTGGAACAGGAGCTGGTGGCGGCTGCGGCGGCCGCCAGGGGTGATTCCGCGCACAGTGGTGTCGCCACCGGCACGATGACCCACGCGTGGCTGATCACGGGCCCGCCGGGGTCCGGCCGGTCGGTTGCCGCGCTGTGTTTCGCGGCCGCATTGCAGTGCACGTCCGACGGGGTTCCCGGGTGCGGTGAGTGCCGGGCCTGCACGACGACGATGGCGGGCACCCACGCCGATGTGCGCCGCATCGTGCCCGAGGGGCTGTCGATCGCGGTCAGGGAGATGCGCGAGATCGTGCAGATCGCGTCGCGGCGGCCCGGGACGGGTCGCTGGCAGGTCGTGGTGATCGAGGACGCCGACCGGCTCACCGAGGGCGCGGCCAACGCGCTGCTCAAGGTGGTCGAGGAGCCGCCGCCGTCGACGGTGTTCCTGCTGTGTGCGCCGTCGGTGGATCCCGAGGACATCGCGATCACGCTGCGGTCGCGGTGTCGGCACATCGCGCTGACGACGCCGTCGGTCGAGGCGATCGCCGATGTGCTGGTCACCGGCGACGGTCTGCCGCCCGAGGACGCGCGCTGGGCCGCATCGGTGTGCGGGGGTCATGTGGGGCGGGCGCGACGCCTGGCGACCGATCCCGAGGCCAGGGAGCGGCGCAAACGGGCGCTGGGCCTGGCCCGCGATGCCGCAACCCCGTCACGTGCCTACGCTGCCGCCGAGGAGATGGTGGCCGTCGCCGAGGCCGAGGCGATCGCGCTGACCGCCGACCGCAACGAGACCGAGACCGAGGAGCTCAAGACCGCGCTCGGCGCGGGCGGCACCGGCAAGGGCACCGCGGGCACCATGCGCGGGGCCGCCGGCGCTCTCAAGGAGCTGGAGAAGCGGCAGAAGTCGCGTCAGACCCGGGCGTCGCGCGACGCGCTGGACCGCGCGCTGATGGACCTGGCGACGTACTTCCGCGACGCGCTGCTCGTGTCCTCCGGCGCGAACACCGTGACCGCCAACCACCCGGACATGACGGAGAAGGTCGCGGCGCTGGCCGCCCACGCCGCCCCGGACCGGCTGCTGCGCTGCATCGAGGCCGTGCTCGAATGCCGCGAGGCCCTGGCCGTCAACGTCAAGCCGAAGTTCGCCGTCGACGCCATGGTCGCCACCATCGGGCAGGCGCTGCGGGGCTGACGCCGGGACCGTTTTGGTGGCGCGGCGGGCGCTGCCGTAGACTCGTCCCGCCTGCATGGGCACGCCGCCTTAGCTCAGTCGGTAGAGCGATTCACTCGTAATGAATAGGTCGGGGGTTCGATTCCCCCAGGCGGCTCAACTCGGTCTCGTTTCCCGGCGCCTCGGGCGTCTACGCGGACTCGCCGATCACCTGTTTGGCCACTTTCATCGCGGTGTTGGCGTTGGGGAATCCGGCGTAGCCGCTGGAGTGGTAGATGACCTCGGCGATCTCCTGTTCGGTGAGGCCGTTGGTGCGGGCGATCTTGACGTGCGAGGCGAACTCGTCGGTGGCCCGCAGGGCGATGAGAATGCCCATGGTCACCAGGCTGCGGTCGCGACGGCTCAGGCCCTCGCGGCTCCACAACCGGCCGAAAACGTTGTCGAGTCCGATCTCCAACAGCTCATCGCCGAACGACCCGTCGCGTCGGAACCCGTCGAGTGGTACGTCGGGGAGCAGTTCGCGGAGCACTTGGAGGCCTTTTTCACGCACATCTGTCATGTTCGTCAGCTTGGCATGAGGTGGACCACAACGCGGAGATCTGGCGAATATGCGGACCGCATCAGGAATTCCGACGTCGGTTTCAGAGTGGGGAGGCACCGGCGTTCACGAACAGCAGGTCGACACTTCCGAGTTCGGCTTCAACGCGGGCGTGATGGCAGTCTATGACATGACCATATCAGCGATGGCAGTAGCTGTCATCGACTAGAGTCGGCACTTATGGGACGGTGGGAACCCAACGCGCGTGGCCGCCTCGAGCAGGCGGCCTTGGAGCTCTACAGTCACCGCGGATTCGACCAGACCACCGTTGCGGAGATCGCTCAGCGCGCGGGGTTGACGGAGCGAACGTTCTATCGATACTTCGCCGACAAGCGCGAGGTGTTGTTCTGGGGCGAAGACGCCCTGCGTGACGTGTTCGTCCAAACCGTTGCCGGCGCCGCGGATCACACAGCACCGTTCGACGCGGTCGCTGCGGGGCTCAAGGTCATCGGCATTCTGTTCGAGGGACGGCCGATCGAGCAGGCCAGGCGGCGCCAGGCGGTGATTGCCGCCAACACGGCGCTGCAAGAACGCGAATTGATCAAGCTCGCGAAACTCGCCTCGAGTATCGCCGAGGCCCTCCGCCACCGCGGCGCCGCAGAACCGGCCGCGAGCCTGGCCGCGGAAACCGGGGTATCGGTCTTCAAAATCGCATTCGACCGCTGGGTCGACGAGGTCAACGAGCGCACATTGGCGCAGCTGATCGACGAAATGCTCGGCGAACTCAAGGCACTGGCCGCGGGCCGAACATCGCCGCGCCGACGCTGACCGCAACGCGCGAGAGCTTCTCCACGTCGGTGATCACGCACAGCGCACGTGATGACAGTGTCTGTCGTGACTGTTATCCTGACGACAGTTACTGACATCAAGCTGTCGTGGGTGATGGGCTATGCCGCCCCGGACGGTTGATAACGAGCAAGGAGTACCGAGATGACTCCCGAGAACATGGCTCTGTGGCTGCCAAAGGCCCGCGGCCGGTTCGAGGTTGGACCCGCCCCCTACCCGGAGCCTGCAGCCGATGAGGTGGTCGTGCGTGCACATGCGATTGCGGTCAATCCGATCGACGCAGCGCCCGGATTCGCCTATCGGGTGATCCTGCCGTGGCTGACTTTTCCCGCCGTCGTCGGCTCTGACGTCGCCGGCGAAGTTGTCGAGGTGGGATCCGGAGTGACGCGGCTGCGGCCCGGCGATCGCGTCGTTGGCCATGCGGCGGGGATAGAGCGCAACCGTAACCGGGCCGCAGAGGGCGCCTTCCAGCTCTACGTCGTGCTCATGCAGCACATGGTTGCACCCATTCCTGACGATCTGCCCTTCGAGCGCGCTGCCGTGCTGCCGATGTCGGTCTCGACCGCCGCATCGGGCATGTTCCAGCAGGATCAGCTCGCGCTTCGGCTGCCCTCCGCCGATCCCAAGGACCGCGGCGAGACAGTCCTGGTGTGGGGCGGGTCCACCAGCGTAGGCAGTAACGCGATCCAGTTGGCGCGCCATGCCGGCTACCGCGCCGTCGCCACCTGCTCGCCGCACAACTTCGGCTACCTCCGCTCGCTGGGCGCCGCCGCGGCCGTCGACTACCACAGCCGAACCGCCGCCGAGGAACTCATCGACGAAATCGGTGACGGTCCTCTCGCCGGCACTTTGGCAATCGGCAGCGGCTCTCTGGCACCGACCCTGGCGATCGCGGCGAGAGTACCCGGTAGCCGACGTATCGCCTCCGCACAGCCCGCACTGTTCACGCGAATCGCGTTGGCACGCCGGCGCCGCCATGGTGTCCGGGTGAGCTCCATCTGGGGCGGAAGCCTCAAAGACAACGAGGTCGGCCCGGCCATATACGAGGACTTCCTGCCGGATGCGCTGGCGAATGGCAGCTACCGGGCCGCACCCGACCCGGTGGTTGTCGGCGAGGGACTCGAGAGAATCCCGGATGCGCTTGACGCACTACGAAAAGGCGTCTCTGCCAAGAAACTCGTCGTCAAGGTGTGATCGCATCTGAAAGTGCAGGGGCATAACCAGTTTCGAGGTGTAAGAAGGATGAGAAAGGCATCAAAGCCCGGACTCGCCGCGTCGTTGTTCGACCGCGCCGCCGCATCGCATTGGAAGCTGCCCAAGGCGACACATCGTTTCCGGATCGAACGTGGCACAGGAGTTGCGTGCCTGCGCATCTCGGGTTGCCATGCAGGTGAGTTCTCAGCGGGTCAACGCGCGGCCGTCAGGGTGAGGGCCGACATGGCCGCGTCCAAGGTGTCGAGAGCCTGCCGAGCCTCGTCCGCTGTCACGGTCATCGGGGGAGTGACCCGTAGGACGTTGCCGTAGAGACCACCTTTCCCGATGAGCAGCCCGCGTTGCCTGCACTCCAGCAGAACCCGGTTGGCGAGGTCCGGCGCCGGTGTTTTGGAGTGCGGTTCCACGAGTTCGACGCCGATCATCAGACCCGCGCCACGAACTTCGCCGATCGTGCTGTGGCGCTGTGCCAGTTCCCGTAACCCGCGCTGCAACAGGTCTCCGATCTTGGCGGCGTTGCGTTGCAGATCGTGGGATTCTATGAAATCGATGACGGCGCAGCCCGCGGCGGAGGCGATGGGGTTGCCGCCGGCCGTGGAGATCGAATTGGCGGTCAGGCAGTTCATCAGGCTCTCCTCGGCCACCACGCCGCCGATGCTGAGTCCGTTGGCCAGGCCCTTGGCGAACGTGATTGCCTGCGGGCGGACACCGTAATGTTCGATCCCGAAATAGGACCTTCCCGTCCGCCCCCATCCGGACTGCACCTCGTCGGACACAAAGGGAATCGAGTACTCGTCGAGTACTTCTTTCATTGCAAGGAAGAACCCTTGCGGTGGGTTGGCGAAACCGCCTGCGCCCTGGACCGGTTCGGCGATGTAGCAGGCCACGTCACCGGAGGTGCCTGTTTCGATCATGGTTCGCAGCTCTTGGGCGCACACAGCGTTGTAGGCCTCGTCGCCGAGCTCCGCGAACGGGCTGCGGTACCGGTATCCGTTGTGTGCGTAGGTGACCTGCAAGGGGCTCAACGACGTGGCCGACCAGCCGCGGATGCCGGTGGCGCCCACCGTGGCGAACGTGCGGCCGTGGTAGCTGCCGCGCAGCGCGATCACCTGGTTGGAGCGACGCGCGGTGGTGGTGAGCAGCATCGCCGTCTCCACGGCCTCGGAACCCGAGTTGACGAAGAACACCCTGGGGTTGTCAACGGGTGCGCGGGCCGCGATCCGCTCGGCCAGCTCGATCTGGGAACGGATCAAATACAGTGTGCTGGAGTGCAACAGCCGACCGGCCTGGCGCTGGATGGCTTCGGTGATCTCGGGGATGTCGTGGCCGACCATCGTCGCCAGCAGGCCGCCGAAGAAATCGAGATAGGTGCGTCCGTTGCCGCCGCTGACGTGCCGCCCCGACCCGGAGACCAGCTCCAATGGTTCGTCCCCGTAATAGGTCGCCAGCCACCTCGGCATCACCCGCCGGTGCCGTGCGTACAGGGATGACTGTTCGGTCATGTGCGTTTCACCTCGTGTTCTGGTGTATCGGTGGCCCGGAGCGGGCGTCCTTGAGCAGGCCGACGAGCTTGTCGATATCGAGTTGATTGTTGAAGTAATGCAATCCGATGCGGAGTCGGGTGGGTGTGGCTGTGGCTTTGATGGCATGTTGGGCCAGCATCTCGGGAAGTGTTGTGTCCCGGTCGGATTCGATCACGGCGAGATGGCTGGGCAGTCTGCTCGGGATGACTGTGTAACCGAGTTCGCTTGCGTGTGTGGCCAGCGTTTCCCGTAGTGCGGTGACGTGCTCGTGTACCGCGGGGATGTCGAGGCGTAGGTGCACGTCGAGGGCCGCCTGTGCCCCAATCCACGACAGCCAGGCCGGCGATGAGTCCAGCCCGGTGATACCGGGGCCCAGTTCGAGTTCGCCGCCGAAATATCCGTGCGGACGTGGCGTGGACTTCCAACCCGGAGCCAGCGGTGCGAGGCCGGAATGATCGGTGGCCACCAGCCAGGCGGCTCCGCGCGGGCACAGCATCCATTTGTAGCCGTGGACGGCGACGTAGTCCGCGCCGGCGGCCACATGGTCGGTGTCCAGTACTCCGAACGACTGCGTGGCGTCGACGAAAACCCGTGCACCCACTGCGTGTGCCGCTTCACAGACCAGGCGTACATCCACCCGCTCACCGTCGCTGGAGAGGATCTCGCTGAACGCGACCAGGGACACCCCGGGATGCAGGGCCTCGATCAGTGTGGTCGTCCGGTCAGCGCCCACCGGCACCGACAGCACTTCGCGGCGTTGCATGAAAGGGAACCGGACACTGCGGTACTCACTGTCGAGGACCAGCGCCGCGCCGGTCGGGTGTGCGGCGGACACGGTGGCGGCGGCCTCCGACACCGACGTCAGCAACGCCACGGACGTGGCGGGCACCCGATGGGCGGCAGCGATCAGCGTCCGTACCTGCTGCGGTACTGCATCCCACTGCAGCCAGTCGGCGCGTCCGGCGGTCCAATCGTCCAACGCACTGCGTACGGCGGAGGCTACGGGCTCCGCTGCCGGTGGCGCGCCAGGGGTGTCGAACCAGGTGTGGGAGGTCAGGGCGGGAAACAACGCCCGGAACTCTTCGTGGCTCAGTGTCATCGGTCTTCCGGCAGTGCGATCCAGCCTTCGATTTCGAGGAGAAGTTCTGGCTTCGCGAGAGCCTGCACCACCGCCAATGAGTGCCCGCAATAGTCACCGGTCGGGAACCACCGTGCATAGACCTCGTCGCGGGCACGGTAGAACCCGGAGAGGTCGGTGCCGACGGCGAAGGTCAGCAGGCGCACCAGGTCGCGTGGGGTGGCGTGCAGTTCTGCGAGGAGTTGTTCGATGTTGCGGTAGATCTGGGCGGCCTGGCCGTAAACGTCGGAGGGCAGGGTGCCATCGATGGTGGTGCCTACCTGGCCGGAGATGAACACCCAGCGTGCATTGGGTGCCACCGAGACGAGGTGGCTGTACTTGCCGACGGGTGCCCCGATGGACGTGGGCGTCGAAGCGGTGACGACATGATTCATGGCAGTCCTTCATCGTTTGGCTGTGACGCCGCCGTCGACGGCGAGCACGGTTCCGGTGATCCAGGCCGAGCTCGGCCCGCACAGGAACATCGCCGCCGCGGCGACGTCGAGGGGCGCGCCGAGACGACCGAGGGCGATGCGGCCCAGCATTCGTTCGGCGTAGTCGGGATCCTGTAGCGCAGCCGTGGCCTGTGGGGTGTCGATGGGTCCCGGCGCCACGGCGTTCACGCGGATCCTGTTGGGGGCCAGCGAAACCGCCAGCGAGCGGGTGAGTGCCTCGACGGCACCCTTCGAGGTGGCGTAGAGGCCGTTCTGCTCGGTGGACAAGCGGGCCGCCACGGACGACACGGTGACGATCGCACCTTCGGTTCCTGCCGCGATCATGGCGGCTGCCACCGCCTTGGCCGGTACCAGGGTGCCGACGACGTTGACCCGAAACAGTTCCTCGGCCATCGCGGCGGTGGCATCGAGGATGGCTCCGTCCCGATAGATGCCCGCCGCGCAGATCAACGCGTCGATGCGGCTGTGGTCGGCCACCGTGCGAGAAACCATGTCGGTGACCGCGCGCTCGTCGGTCACATCGACACAGTGGCCATGGGCGCCGGCGTCGGCCAGCTCGCCGACCACCGAATCGTTGAGGTCACAGCCCACGACGGTGGCACCGGCGCCGGTGAGGCTGGTGACCAGTTGTCTGCCGATGCCGCTCGCCGCGCCGGTCACCAACACCACCTGGCCCACATGATCACTCATGTACAGGTGCCTTTCGGGTGCCGCTGCGGAGGGTGAACGTGAGCGTCTCCGGCACCACGAACGCGGCGATGAGGCTGATGAGTGCGCCTGCGCTCATGTACAGCGCCGGGGCGTAGTTGGAACCGGTCGCGGTGATGAGTGCGGTGGCGACGAACGGGCCGGCACCGCCGAACAGGATGGCGCCGAGGTTGTACCCGACCGCCAGGCCTGCGTAGCGACGCGAGGTGGGGAACAACTCGGTGAACACCGCGGCCTGCGGAGCGAACATGAGCGCAAGTCCGATTCCGACGGCCAGGTAGCCGGCCATCAGCGCCGCCACCGAGCCCTGCTGGAAGAGCCAGAACGTGACGGGCGCGGACACGAACACCCAGACGGCGCCGGTCAGCAGCAGTGGCCTGCGGCCGATGCGGTCGGCGATCCGGGCGAAACGGAAGGTCATGGCCATCACCAGCAGTGTCGAGACCAGTCCGGTCACCTGCGCCGTACCCGCCGAGATGTCCAGCCGGGTTGTCAGGAACGTGGGGGTGTAGGAGAACACCACGTACGTTCCCATGGTCGGCGAGCACACCAGCGTGGTGACCAGCAGGATCGACCGCCAGTCGTTGCGCAGGGTGGCGCGCAAAGGGCTCTTCTCGACGCCGCCCTCCTGAACCGTCTCGGCGAACTCGCGCGACTCATCCAGGCGCAACCGCAGGTACAGACCGACCAGTCCCAGGGGCAGGGCGAAAAGGAACGGGATGCGCCAGCCCCAGTGGTCGGTTGCGCTCCCGGCGACGTTGGTCACCGTGAGCGCGGCCAACGACGCCGTGGCCATCGCACCCATGATCGTGATCGGTTGCCACGCACCGTAACTCGCGCGTCGGTTCGACGGGGAGTTCTCGATGATGTAGGACGCCGAACCCATCCACTCGCCGCCGGCCGAGAGGCCCTGCAAACACCGGCACAGCAGGATGAGAATGGGCGCCAGCACCCCGATCTGCCCGTAGGTGGGAATGAACGCCATGGCGGCGGTGGCTCCGGAGATCAGCATGATGATGGTCGACAGGGTGACCTTGCGCCCGTATCGGTCGCCGACGTACCCGAAGACGATGCCGCCGAAGGGACGCACGACGAAGCTGATGCCGAAGACGGCGAAGGTCAGCAGCAAGGACGCCGCGGGATCCTCGGTCGGGAAGAACTGTGCGGCGATCACCGTGGCGAAGTAGCCGTACAACATGAACTCGTACCACTCGATGAAGTTGCCGATACACGCGGCGACGATGCCCTTGCGTGCTTGCGGAGTCATCCTGGCGTCGTCCGCGACTTTGGCGGTGGCGGCGGCATGGTGACCGGTGGGGGTGCTGGGTGGTTCAGACGTGATGCTCATCGTGCTCCAGACCTTGGTGAACTGCTCTGTCGGCAGTGAAACAGGTACTTCCGAGTCCGGCGGGGTGCGGGTCGCCTCGGCACACCCCTGACTCTCGACCTCACCTTGCCGACCGCGGTGCCCGCGTGCCTAGCGCATGCAAATGACTTTTGGACTATCTGAAAATCTTTCTATGACACAGTTCACACAGCGGTAACACGCCGACAAAACCGCACGTAGATGGCGTGCACCGGCAGCAGTCTCAAATAGTGGAAAAAATGTTGTCAGAAACTGGCCACCCCATCGAGGGATATGTGTAATGAGGGTCACCGACGCGCTCCGCTGCTCGGACACGCACTATCGAGGACACACATGTCGAGCCTTCCGCCCAACGCCGCCCACCGCCCCGGGGTCACAGCTCCTCGGCTTGACCGCGACGCCATGATCCAATTCCTTTCGGACACCGTTCGGCGGGCCAGCGTCAGCGGTCACGAAGATCGAGTGAGCGATACCTACGTACAGTTCTTCGGCGACCGCGGCTGGGAGGTCGAGACCCAGGTGCTCGCGGGCACCGAGGTGGCCGAGTCCGACACCGGGCGCGCCGAACCGCGCCTGGGCGATCGCGCCAACGTCGTGGGGTGGTACCGCCGCAACCGCGGCCGGCCCACCCTGGTGATCAACGGCCATGTCGATGTGGTTCCGGTGCACGACGAACACCGATGGACACGTGCGCCGTTTTCCGGGGAGATTGCCGAGGGGCACGTCCACGGCCGAGGGTCTGTCGACACCAAGGGCGGTATCGCCGCGGCGTTGTTCGCCCTCGACGCATGTGACCGTGCCGGTGTGGACTTCCCCTTCGACATCGCCGTGGAACTCGTTGTGGCAGAGGAGACGACGGGGGTGGGAACCCGTGCGTCGCTGGAACGCATCCCGCACCGGCTCGGCACCATCGTGCTGGAACCCACGGACAATGCCATCGTGCCCCTGGCGTCCGGGCTGTTGTTCTTCACGGTCAGCCTGTCCGGCAGGGCCGCGCACACCTCGGTGCCGTGGTTCGGTGTCGACGTCGCACCTCGTCTGATCCGCATCTACCAGGCGCTGACCGCGCTCGGCGAAGAGCGCGCGCGCACCCATACGCATCCGCGGATCCCGCTGCCCAGCGCCGTTCCCCTGGCCATCGGCACCTTGCAGGCCGGAGGTTGGCGTGCCTCGGTCCCTGCGGAAGCGAAGCTCTCCGGCAGGGTGGGGGTACTGCCAGGAGAGGATCTTCAGGATGTGCGTGATGCCGTCGTGGCGTGTGTACGTGAGGCCACCGCGGGTGACGAGTACATGGCGGAGAACCCGGCGGAGATCCATTGGGACCACGAGGGTTTGCCGAGCTGGCAGACGGCCGACGAAGAGCCGGTGGTCCGGCATATGATGGCGGGCCGCGAGCGCGCCGGCCTGCCGCCCCGGGTCGAGGGGATCACCGCGGGTTGTGACGCCGGAACACTGGTTGCGGCGGGGATCCCGACGGTGGTGTTCGGGCCCGGACACATGCGATACGCCCACAGCCCGGATGAACGGATCGCGGTAGAGGACGTGGCGGCCGCCGCTGCGATACTGAGTGCTGCGTTGCTGTCCTGGGGGGAGTCGGCGTGACCGAGATCGACGACCCCGTCACCGAGAAAACGTCGGAGGCAACCGTTTTACAGACCTTGACCCGAGGTCTGGAAGTGCTCGAAGCGATCACCGAGCGCAACGGTCGGGCCACCGCAAAGAGTCTGGCGCGCCAACTCGGACTCAAGCAGAGTACGTGCTATCACCTGTTGCGCACGCTGCGGGCCGATGGCTACATCGTCCGGCTGCCCGGCGGGCAGTTCGATGTAGGACCACGGGGAGCCGAGTTGGGCAAGGCTATCGTCGGCCGGACCGGTCCCTCACCGGAGCTGTCGGCGATCCTGACCCGGTTGCACAACAAGACACGCGAAACCGCTTATGTCTGTGGATGGTTCCACGGCACGATCCAGCGGCAGCAGGTTCTGACCGGCACGCATTCGCTGACCGTGAAAAACATGGGTGTCGGTTACGTCGGCAACATGCACGCGCGCGCGTCGTGCCAGGCTGTCCTCGCATTCTTGCCGGAAAGTCAGGTCAGCACCATGTTCGACGGCGTGGAGCTGACCCGCCTGACGGAGAACACCATCACCTCCTACAGCGAGTTGGTGGACGAACTGCGCACGGTTCGTCGCCGAGGTTATGCCTTGGACCTGGAGGGGTTCGAGCACGACATCTGCTGTGTCTCAGCGCCGTTCTTCGAACCGAACGGTGCGCCGGCGGGATCGTTCAGCGTGTCGGTGCCGGTGTCCAGATTCGCGCAGGCCCGCCGCATGCTCGTCGACGATGTACGGGAAGCCGGTGTGCTGGCCACCAAGCATCTGCGCAGTGGACGCGTGGTCGAGCCTGCCATTGACGATGCCAACGCGGTCCCCGCTGCGGAGGCGTTGCGTTGAGAGGGACGGCGGTCGTCACCGGTGGCGCGTCGGGAATCGGTGCCAGTGTGGTGGACAGGCTGGAACGCGAAGGTTTCGACGTCGCAGTTTTCGATCTCGCCGGCGGCACTCACACCGTCGACGTATGTGATGAAGCCGCTGTCGGAGAAGCCATCGACGACGTGGCCACCCGATACGGGCGACTCGACGTGGTGGTCGCCGCTGCCGGCGGTGGCAGCGGCCGACTGGGTGACAATCGCGCATCCAGCCTGGACCCCGATGTGCTCAGAAAGTCACTCGAACTGAACCTTTTCGGCACGGTTCACGTGTGCACGGCAGCAAGCCCGCACCTGGTGCGTGCCGGTCAGGGCGCCATCGTGACGGTGGGGTCCGTCAACGGTGTCGAGACCACACCCGATGGAAGTTACGCCCACTACGGCACCGCGAAGGCCGCGTTGGCCGGTTACACCCGATACCTCGCCCAGGATCTGGCACCGGCCGGGATCCGGGTCAATCACGTCGCGCCGGGACCGGTCGGAACCGACAGGATGAAGGCCAAATACGCTGCGGCCGGCGTGGATCAGGCGCTCGGCATTCCCGTCGGCCGGGCTGCCGCGCCATCCGAGATCGCCGACGCGATCTGGTTCCTGGCCGACCCCACAGCCGCTTTCCTGACCGGTGCCACCCTGGTGATCCACGGTGGCCTGGTCCGCGCCATCTGAATACGTTCGCACCGAACATCTGAACCTGCGAGGAGAACCACCGTGCTGTCAGCGACGACAACGGACGCACAACTTACCAATTTGATTGCCATGCAACGCATCAGGGCATTCGAAGAAGAGGTCGCCCGACTACGGGCGGCCGGATCGGTGGTGGGCTCGGTGCACTTGTGCAACGGGCAGGAAGCCATCTACGTCGGAGCGTCGAACGCGCTGGATCTCCCTCGGGATCTGGTGTTTCCCACCTACCGCGGACACGGCTGGGCAATCGCGTGTGGAACCCCGCTGGAGGGTCTGTTCGCCGAACTCATGGGCCGAGAAACCGGTGTCAACGGGGGCCGCGGCGGCTCGGCGTACCTCTCCTCGCCCGATCACGGAATGATGGGGGAGAACTCGATCGTCGGAGCCGGCGCACCGATCGCGGCGGGGGCCGCACTGGCGGCCCGGTACGACGGATCCGGCCGGGTTTGCCTGGCCGCCTTCGGCGACGGTGCTGTCAACCAGGGTGCCGTTCACGAGGCCTTCAACTTCGCGGCCACGATGCAACTCCCGGTGATCTTCCTCGTGGAGAACAATCACTGGTCAGAACTCACTCCGATCACCGCAACCACCGTGTCGGACAGACTGTTCAAACGAGCCTCCGGGTAC
The DNA here is from genome assembly GCF_001187505.1 of Mycolicibacterium goodii. The sequence continues at coordinate 614,408 of NZ_CP012150.1, read as the reverse complement.
GGGATGCCCGGCGTCCGAGTGGACGGAAACGATGTTGACCTCGTGGAGCACACGGTGCGCACCGCGGTGGACCGCGCCCGCTCCGGTGCCGGGCCCACCCTCATCGAAGCGATGACCGACCGCATAGTCGGCCACTACATCGGCGACGCGCAGACCTACCGAACCAAGGATGAGCTCGAGACACTCAAACGGCAGGAGCCCATCGTGCGGCTGCGCGCCGCGCTTATCGAGCAAGGCGTTTCAGCCGATCTGATCGACGACCGACTGGCTGGTGTGACCAGCGAGGTGGCTCGCGCCTGCGCTCGGGCAGCTGAGGCCCGCAACGCCGAACCCACGACAGTGAAGGATCACCTCTATGCCTGAACAACGCCAGCTGACCTATGCAGAGTCGGTCAACGCCGCCCTGCGTCGCGCGCTGGATGAGGACCCCACGACACTGCTCTTCGGAGAGGACATCGCGATTCCTGGTGGCGTCTTCGGCGTCACCAAAGGGCTGCGAAAGCAATTCGGCGACAGGGTGTTCGACACACCGATCTCCGAATCGGCGATCCTCGGTGGCGCGGTAGGAGCGGCATTGGTGGGCCGGCGCCCGATCGTCGAGATCATGTGGGCGGACTTCTCTTTGGTGGCATTCGATCAGATCGTCAATCAGGCCGCCAACGTGCGTTACGTGTCCCGTGGGCGGCTCACCGCACCCATCACCATCCGCACCCAGCAGGGCACCGCTCCCGGGGCGTGCGCGCAACACTCGCAGAGTCTGGAGGCACTGTTTGCACACATTCCGGGTCTGCAGGTCTGCATGCCGGTCACCCACCAAGATGCTCACGACCTGTTGTTGAGCGCCGTGCACTCTGATGACCCCACCATCGTGATCGAGAATCGAACGCTTTATCACGGTCGAAAGGAGCCGGTCGACCTCGGCGCTGCGGTGGGTGACGTGGGTGGGGCCCGGGTGCGTCGCGAAGGCGCTCACCTGACCATCGTGACGTGGGGCGCAATGCTTCATGAAGCGCTATCTGCAGCAGCCGATCTCGAAGCGCAGGGCATCGACACCGAAGTCATCGACATGCGGTGGATCCGGCCGCTGGACATCGAGACCGTACTGGACAGTCTGGCCAAGACCGGCAACCTTCTGGTCGTCCACGAGGCGCACGTCGTCGGTGGTGTCGGCGCGGAGATCGTGGCTGCCGTCGCCGAGAGCGGCATCGAACTGCGGAACCCGCCTGTCCGGATCGGCATGCCCGATGCGCGGATCCCAGCCGCGCCGTCGCTGCTGGCAGCGCTCGCACCCGGTCGATCGCACATCGTCGAGCAGGCCACCGCGCTGGCGGGCTCGGGCATGGTGAGAGCCTGAGATGGCCACTCGTGAGGATCTGCGTATCCCGTTGCTCGACAACGTCATAACTGTCGGCAGCGTCACCCGCTGGTTGGCCGTCGATGGAGAGCGGGTGCAGCCCGGTGACGTCGTCGCCGAGGTGCGAGTCGGTAGGGCTGAAACCGATGTCGTCGTGCACAGAACCGGACGGCTGCGGCACCTGGTGTCGGTCGCAGCGCACAAACCGGTGGGTACCGCGATCGCCCGTGTGGTCGATGCCGAGTTCGGTGCGAGCAGCGCTCCCGCGGATCCGGTGGCCCCGGCAGGTGTGCCGGGCCGACGTCACTGCGAGTTCGTACTTCGCCCGCGAACAACGGACGCTCACGTGGTTTCGGCGGTGAATGCAGTGGTTGCGCCACGCGCGGAAGTCGTCCGGGCCCAGCGGACAGGCGTGGCCGGGGTGGACTATCCACCCTTACCTGCGGGCTGCGAGGTGGCGGTGGGCGTCGGCGCAGTGACCGAACGGGTGGTAGTGGTGTCCGCGCCGGACGGCACACCGGCCATCGCCGTCCGCCCCACCGTGACGATCGGCCTGACCTACTCGGCAGCACACGACGTCGAGGCATTGTTGGACGAGATCGGCAAGGCGCTGCCGTCGACGGGAACCGACACAGGACGTGCGTGACGGCTAGCGACGCTGTTTGTCGGCGATACGGTTCAGCCACTCCACCATCAAGCTACGTTCAGCGTGCGTCAGGGGTAGATCGCTGTTGTCGAGAGATTGTCGCAGCGCTGTGGCTCGGCCCGCCAACGTAGTGCGCACTTTTCCTGATGTTGACCTCCCCATGATGCCCGCGAGGGCGTTCTCGCGGGCGATGTCGCTCAGCTCCGGATCGCGTTTGGCTGCAGAAACCGCAATCTGCGTGATGACGAAACCCACACCGCAGGACTGAAACAGGTCTGTCGCACGTTCGACGCTCATGCACAGTTTGCCCTCGTCGGCTATTCGAGCAATCGCGCTCTGCAGGAGAGTCACCGTCGTCTCGGCGGCCGCCGAGATTGCTTCGCCCCGTCGTGCATGCCCGTAGATCAAGGCGAAACACTCAGGCTGTGAGAGGCCGAAGTCCACGAACAGGTCCCACATCCGCCGCAGGTCGGCAACGGCATCATCCGACTGCCTCAGAACCTTACGTTTCTTGGCTATGTAATCCTCGAGAACGTAAAGAGTGACCGCCTCGAGCAGGCCGCTCTTGTCGCCGAATCGGCGGTAGAGGATCGGCGGTTGTGTACCTGCAGCGGCCGCCACCGCGCGCGTGGATACCGCCTCGAGACCTCCCTCGCGCAGAAGTTCGGCCGCTGCCTCAAGAAGCCGATCCGAGGTTGATGAACTCGTATCGGCCGTCATGTTACCGATGATAACACCGACGGGCGTTCGGCGGCTCCTAGGCGTAAACATCTTCGTGTCAAGGGGTTTGACCGCAGCTAGGTCCGACTTTGGCTGTCCTGTCCCCGCAAGCGGGGCGGGCGACTGGCGGCCGATTCACAGAAAGCGGTGTTACCGTCGATATCGCAAGAACAGTATCGCCTGAACTTCCTGGCGGCCGCGGACCGTCGAACCCCGGCCGCGGTTCACCGTGCGAACACGTGCCAGATCCCCGGAAAGGTCGGCCGCACCGCAAGACACAGATGGCAATGACGCCATCGACAGCCAAGCATCAATCGTGAGACCCGGCTGTGGGGCTCGCGAAGGCGCCTCGGACATGACATTGGCCCCGCAGGAGACGATTCCATGTGTGCAATGCGACAGCTCGATCAGCACGAGCCCGTCTCGAACATCGGCCGTAGGCGGTCAATCGGACTTGCTCAGCCCCACGCAGTGGGCCGGCGTTCTGTCGACAACCGGCAAGGCTACGACAACGCGACGCCCACGCTTGCGGACCGTCAACACAGCCAGAACGATCGATTTGTTCGCGAGATCGAGGCAGTTCGCGACTTCCTCATGGGGAATGCGATCCGGCTGACCCGGCAACGCGCAGATGCCGAGGACCTGGTGCAAGAGACGTTGCTCAAAGCCTACGCATCGTTCCACGGGTTTCATGAGGGAACGCAGCTCAAGTCCTGGCTTGCGCGAATCATGGCCAACACTTGGATCGACAGATACCGCGCAACACAGCGACGCCCCGCAGAGCAGCTCGGGCTTGATATCACCGATATGTCGCTGGCCTCCGACGCATCCCGCGCGCGCCGCGGTGAGGAGGCGAAATCTGCAGAGAGCAAGGCGCTGCAGGCGCTTCCCGGTGACGCCGAGCTGGCCTTGTGCCAGCTGCCTCTCGATCTCCGCGAAATCGTGTACTACGCATGCATCGCCGGGTATCGCAACACCGAAATAGCCGCCATGCTGGGGATCCCGGCGGGAACGGTAGGGTCAAAACTGCACCGCGGCAAGGCCATGCTTCGCGATGCCCTGACCGATCTGGATTTCGCTGCCGGTGACCGTATCCGAGATGCCACCAAGGATATTCGTCATCCGAGGCCAAACTCGCAGGACAGCATCATGATCCATCGCGCCTCGTAGTGAGAGTTTCAGCCGTCCTCAACGGAACACGGTGCACCAGCACCTGCGTGCCACGCAAGCGGGAACGTCCGGATGATCGGTCGGGGGAATTACCTTGAAAATCGAGACGTTGCCATCGGTCATGACCCACTGGCGTGCGCGGACTTCGAGGCAGACGGCGACGTTGGCCGGGAACGACGATCCCACCCGGTGGACCCAGGAAGCCGGGAACTGACCGTGGACCACATCGGCGTCATCGGTCGGGAGTCGGCACGACTGGCAGCGGTGCTTGTGGACATCGACCCCGATTTGCGTTGTCCCACCTGCCCGGAATTCAGTGCCGCGGACCTGCTCTGGCATCTGACGAATGTGCATTTCTTGTGGGCGGAGATCCTCTCGCGGCGGGTGCTGGACGCCGGCGAGATCCCGGCCATCCAGGCCAGAAAGCCAGATCGCCCCGCCACGATGGCGGACATGGTGCCGATACTGGAGCGCGCGACTGGCTCAATGCTCGCCGCGTTGGCATCCCATGAGGATTCGCAGGCGTGCTGGTCGTGGTGGCCGGCTGATCAATCCGTGGGATTCAGCCGGCGGATGCAAACTTATGAGGCGCTCATGCACCGGGTCGACGCCGAGCTGGTCGCCGGTCTGCCTGTAACTCCCTTCGCTGACGACGTCGCGGCGGGCGCGGTGGACCACGCCGTGGACGTGATGTGGGGCTGGCCGGGGTACGGCGAAACCTATCGCGCCGAAGCGGTTGTGGAGTTGATTGCCACAGACACCGGCCAGATCTGGCTGGCCGAGGTGGGTTCCTGGTGGAAGCCGGACGGCGCGGGTCCATTTCCCAATGCGATTCGTGCGACGACCGGGGATCCAGAAGTTGCCGTCCGCGCGCCGGTTCTCGATCTGGCGTTGTGGACGTGGACCCGGGGCGGTTCGGTACAGGTGTCCGGCACATCCGCTGCCCGGGCAGCCCTCGATGCCGTGCTCGCCAAAGGGATACAGGGATAACGCAGCGGATGTATTGCCTGGGCGCCAGTGGCGCAGGGCGAACTCGCCGAGGCTCATCGCGCACTGGCAGATAATGCCCAGGCGCATGGTGTTGAGTGTGGACGAGATCAACACGCCGTCAGCCGCGGCCGGGTAGGGCAGCGGTGTTCGAGCGAACAACCAAATTGCGCAGACGGATTCACCGCAAGGCAGTTGTCGCGGCGAGCGCGCCCAACAGGGTCACGGCATCGGGTGCCGAGCCGTCTTCCGGCGAGTTGTAGATGAACAGCCGCTGGTCGGGGGCCGCGGTGATCTCCAGTGCCTCGAAGTGCAGGTGCAGTGGACCGAGTTGAGGATGGTTGAACAACTTGTCCCCGCTTGTGCGCGGTCGCACCTCCTGGGTGGCCCAGAGGTCGGCGAACACGGAGCTGTGAGCCGAAATCTGGTCAACGACAGCAGAAATACGGGGGTCAGCCGGAAAGTCGATCAGACCCGATCGCAGGTTCGCGACGATGTGACTGGCCACCTGCGGCCAGTCGGCGTAGAAACGCTCGGCTGCCGGATCAAGGAAGACCATGCGTGCGAGGTTGTCGATGCGACCGAACCCGCTGTACATCGCTCGGCCGAGCGAGTTGATGGCCAGAACGTTCTGTGCGACATCGACGACAACGGCCGGTACGGGTAATGCCGTATCGAGGAGAAGCTGAATCCCGGTCGGAACTGCGGTGTTCGGGCGGGCCGGTGTGGTTGCGGGGGCGGGGTACACCAGCGAGACAAGATAGGCGGTGGCGTGGGAATCCAGCCGCAGCGCTCGCGCCAGCGCACCAAGCACCTGCAAGGATGGGTGGTGCTCCCGCCCCTGTTCCAATCGGCGGTAGTAATCGGTACTCAGTCCAGCCAGCAGGGCCACCTCCTCACGGCGAAGACCGCGCACCCGCCGGTCGTCGCCGGGTATCAGCCCTGCTTCTTGCGGGGACACCGCTTCACGGCGGGTGCGCAGGTAAGTACAAAGCTCCATCGATCGGCGCGTCATGATTCCTTCCTTATCGTCAGTCCGGCAGCGAGGAAGGTCCATGCCCCGGCGGAACACACCTTGCAAGCGGGGAGAGACGAAAGTGGACGTTACAAGGGCGCCGGAGCGCACGTCAACGTCTTGATATCAAAATGCAGGCCGGCGGAATGCGATCACTGTGTGACGCCAAATCGTCTCTCGCACTGTTGCATTGAGGGATCGCAGCTCCTGGAGTGCCGTCTCTCCCCACTTCGGAGCGCGGCCGGCTTACGTCCAGGCGCACACCGCCTTCGGTTGAAATTCTGTCGGCCGCGAATCGTTGACCCGTTTGATATCAAACGTTGGACGAGGTTCTTCCCGCGTTGATAGCGTGCGACCCAGTGCGCCATCGACTCAGGAGCGCGTCCCGACGAAACGTAAAGTGAGCTCAGCGATGGCCCTCTATCTCGGAACCTGGTCCGCCGGTTGGGGGCTGGATCGGCTCACCGTTGCCTACGCGGTCGTTTCAATCGCAACCGGCCTCACCACGACACTGTTGATGCCCGGTACGCGCCCACGGAAAGTGATCTGATCATGCTGGCTCCCAATGACATTCACGTTCATCATGGGCAGGCCTGGATCGATCCGGGCCGTTCCGTACGCCTCGGCTATACCGTCGCCGCGCCGCCGGAACCGGACAAGACGGCGTTGCTGCTGCACGGTGCCCCGCAAACCCGATATGAATGGCGAAAGGTCGTGAGGCCGTTGGTCGAGGCGGGTTACCGCCTCATCATGCCGGACTATCGCGGCGCCGGAGCGTCCAGTAAACCCCGTGATGGTTATGACAGCTGGACCATGTCCGCGGACATCCATGCACTCGTCCGCGACGCCCTGGGGGTCGACGAACCGGTTTCTCTCGTCGGTCACGATGTGGGGTCGATGCTGGCCCTCAGCTATTGCCTGCGGTACCGGGCGGACGTGCTCAGCGCTACATTCATGGAGGCTCCGCTGCCGGGAACCACCTACTACGAACGACGCACCGTGCAAAAATCCGGGTGGCACTTCGCCTTCAATGCCAACCCTGACATCGCGGTGTATCTCACCCATGGACGTGAACGCTGGTACATCAACCGGTTCTATGACGAACTGACTTACCAGCCCGACGCCATCACCGGTCAGGACCTCGATGTCTACGCCCGCGCGTTCGAGGCCCCCGGCGCCATGCGGGCATTGTGCGAGACCTACCGGGAGCTCGATCACAATGCTGAATTGAACCGCGCCGCTGTAGTGAAGGATGGCAAACTCGAAATGCCTGTTCTGGCGTCGGGCGGGGCGAGCAATCCTCTTGCCGAGAACTTCCTGCCCATGTGTGAAGAAATCGCCGAGTCGGTGATGGGCCATCTGGTACCGGACTGCGGGCACTGGATTCCTGAGGAACAACCCGAGTACTTCGCGAAGATGTTCTGCGACTTCGACGCACGGGTTCGAGATCAACGTGTCCGCGACCGCTAACGAGGCCACGCTCGCAGCTGACATCGCGGATCGCCCGTACGCGGCCATACGAACACGGCATAGCGGACTCCGTCAGCGTGACTCAGCAGGCCAGCCCGGCGTTGCGGGACCTGTTGGGAAGTCCGACCGTGGATGCGAACCCGTGATGAGAAACTGTCGGCGCTCCGGTGGGTCAGGGGCCCTGTCAACGCACGTGGCCAAGTCGGATTCGAATGACGGCCACTCTCGTACGAGGTCCAAATGGTTGTAGGCGAACGTGTTCAGAGAGCCGGTGATCGTCCAACCTCCGAAGACGTCACCAATGGGAGCGGGCTCCGGCCCCTTCTGTTCAGGCAGCGAAGACATTTCCTGCTCGGGTGCGAGCAGTTTGACCATATACGCGGAAATACCCGCATTCGGGCTGGGGGACAGTGCTACCCGGCTAACGAACTTGCCTGGGTCCTTCTCGGTTGCGGTGGCGTATGTGTACGAACAAACGACTGCCGTCACGTCGCGGCCGGAGCGATCGATTCCCAATATATGCGACGTCAATGTCCCGAATAGAGGTCGCGTTTCAGGTGTTGCAACTGTTGTGACGGCGCTCATTGAAAATGCTCAGTTCTGCTCACCGAAAGTGCTCACCTGTGTGGCTCCGCCGATGAGGGCGGGTCTCCTTCGATGCTGGTGGTCTCTGACCACGCACCAGTTATCTGAAGGAGACCCGCTTTCTCATGCTCACATGGGAGGACGACTTGGAGATACACGCCCTACGTAAACGAGGCTGGTCGATCTCGGCCATTGCCCGTCACACGAACAAGAACCGCCGAACGGTCCGCAACTACCTCAACGGTGTCACCACCCCGGGCGTGCGCAAACCGGCCGCCGTTGATCCGTTTGAACCGTTCGTCGCTTACGTCACCGCCCGATTGACCGAGGACCCGCACCTGTGGGCCCGCACGCTGTGCGACGAACTCGAAGACCTGGGTTACGCGATGTCGTATCCGACGCTGACCCGCCAGATCCGGGCCCGAAACCTGCGCCCGCACTGCCCGGACTGCGCCAACCCCGCCGACCGCGCCAACTCCGTCATCGATCACCCGCCCGGGGACGAAACCCAATGGGACTGGCTTGATCTGCCCAACCCACCCGCCTCATGGGGGTGGGGCGCAATGGCGCATCTGCTGGTCGGGTCGCTGGCGTATTCCAGTCGCTGGCGGGCAGTGTTGGCGCCGGCGATGACCCAACCGCACCTCGTGGACGGTCTGGACCGGATCTCGCGCAAACTGGGTGGACTGACCCGCACCTGGCGCTTCGATCGCATGGCGACGGTCTGCGATCCTGGCTCGGGCCGGGTCACCGCGTCGTTCGCCGGGGTGGCCAAGCATTACGGGGTGATGGTGGCGATCTGCCCACCCAAGCGAGGCAACCGCAAAGGTGTGGTCGAGAAGGCCAATCACACTGCCGCCCAGCGGTGGTGGCGCAACCTTTCTGATGACCTCACGGTCGAACAGGCCCAAGATCGCCTCGACGACTTCTGTCGAGTCCGTGCCGATGCCCGGCTGCGGCCCACTGACGACGGCAAGCTATCGGTGGCCGCTCTGGCTGCCACCGAGCCCTTGGCGCCGCTGCCCGATGTCGCTTATCCGCTGATCCTCAGCGAGGACCGCACAGTGTCACGGCAGGCCATGGTCTCCTACCGGGGTAACCGCTACTCGGTGCCCCCGGAGTTGGCGTCGGCGACGGTCAGCATCACCCACGTGCTGGGATCTGACGTCATCGACATCGTCACCGCCTCCCAGATCACCATCGCCCGCCACCGGTTGGCCGCCGACGGCGCCGGGGTGATGGTCCGCGATCACGGCCACGTCGTCGCCTTGGATCAGCTGGCGATGACCGCCGCCGCCACCGGTGGGCGAGCCCATCGCCGCAAGGAACGCATCCCACCCGGGCCAGCTGCGTTGGCAGCCGCAGAAGTATTGCGGCTCAACACCTCTGATCCTGAATCAGCAATAACAGTCGACACTCTCGGCGCACCGACGACCGTGATCGATCTGTCCACCTACGAACGCGCCGCCCGCGGAAGGAACACCTTGTCATGACCACCACTACTTCGGATGCGGTGCCCACGCCCAGCACCGCCGCCCAAGCCAGCCTCTACCAACGCCTGCGTGGCCATCTGGCCGTGCTCAAACTCCACGACGCCGCCGAAGCGCTGCCCTCGGTGCTCGACCGCGCTCAGGCCGAGGGCACCTCGATGACCGCCGCCCTGGAGCAACTGCTGTCGATCGAGGTTGAAGCCACCGAGGCCCGCCGTCTGGCCGGCCGGTTGCGGTTCGCCTGCCTGCCCACCCCAGCCTCCCTGGAGGACTTCGACTACGACGCCGCCCCCGGACTGGACCGCAAGCTCATCGCCGAGCTCGGCACCTGCCGCTATCTCGAGACCGCCACCAACGTGCTGCTCATCGGACCACCAGGGGTCGGCAAGACACATCTGTCGGTGGGGTTGGCCCGCGCGGCTGCTCACGCTGGATATCGCACCTACTTCACCACCGCCGCCGACCTTGCCGCACGGTGTCACCGCGCGGCGATCGAGGGACGCTGGGCCACCACCATGCGGTTTTACGCCGGGCCGACGCTGCTGGTGATCGACGAACTGGGCTATCTCCCATTGCCCGGCGAGGCTGCCTCGGCGTTGTTTCAGGTTGTGGCGCAACGCTATATGAAGACCTCGATCGTGATAACCACCAATCGAGGCGTCGGCGAATGGGGTGAGGTCCTTGGCGATACCACCGTGGCCGCCGCGATGCTCGACCGGCTCCTGCACCGCTCAGTCGTGCTCAACCTCGACGGCAACTCCTACCGCCTTCGCGACCACCACGCCCGATCCGAGAACCTCCGCAAAGCAACCACCGGAACCCGACAACCACTACAGTGAACCCAGCTCACAGGTGAGCACCTTCACCGATCAACTCTGAGCACTTTCGCTGAGCCTCGTCAGTTGGCCAGCGGTCCCAGGCGCTCATCTGAGGACTCTCCGGTTCGTTAGGCAGCACTGCGCGTGCGAAGCCAGGGTATACGTACTCCTCGTTACCCATTGCTTGGGCAAGTTCGACGGATTCGCGGTAGGCACGCACTACGACGGCTGGGCCGGTGACGAGGTCGATGCCAGCTTCGGCGCTCCACGCTTCTCGCGCGTCACTCATCAGGCCTCCCCATCGTTCGATGGCCGGTGCCCGAGATGGCTGCGGGATCGATTCAGGCGTTGTCGGTGTGCAACCCGTCAACAGCAGTAAGAAGACAGCACCGATGACACGCGAAGCGGGATAGGCGTACATCGTTAGGGATTCGGCACTTTCGTAAGTTGCTCGTAGCGTTGCGTGATGTCGTCGACTGGGTTCGCGACCAGGCTCCGCTGGGGTCCCGATCGGTGGTGAACGTTCGTGGCGGGGTTCGTGGCGGTGTGCGTGCCCGTGGCCATCAGTCAGCCTTTCGCTTTGTCGTACCACGTCAGGTAGGGCTCGATTTCGATATTGCGGACGGCCAGGTAGTCCCGCAGGCTTTGGTAGTAATCTTCCAGTCCTTCGTTTCTCTGCTGGAGCACTTCCTGCGGCGTCAACAGCTTTCCTGAGCTCATGTAGTTCGCGATCGGGGTGGAGGAAGGCGGTGGGTCTGCGGCAACGCACGCAGCTGCCATCGTGAAGCTGATATCGTCCGAGACTTGGTGCGGCTTTGGACTGTCTTCTTCGTTACTCATGCTGTCCGCAAGGCCGGCAAGGGCGCCGGCTGTCCGAAGGACGGCTGAGTCGACATTCTTGGCAGACACAGGTACGCAGGCGTCGCGAGTGGCCGTTGCAGCGATGCCGTTGGCGTCTTCGCGCGCTTGATCGATGAACTCGCGTCCGGAGTCTGAATTCGTTGCGATTACGGCAAACACGTTTCCTGCCTTCGCGAAATCTTCCGGTGTCGAGTGTTCGAACGGGGGGAACCCTGGCGAATCGTCAGATCCGGCGATCGCTGGTAGATAGGGGATGAGTGCTGCCGCGTACGCCGCCACCAACTGTGGGTTGACCTCTCCGACCGGAGCCTTGCGTACGCCAAACAAGCCGTCAGGGACTGCTTCTAACGTCTCCCGGTGGTCGGCTAGGAACACTGCGAGAGTATGCGCAGTCTCGCCGGCCTGTTGCGAGGTCGTCGGATCGGATGATTGAGCTTCTCGCGGTATCCAGTCGAAGTACGAGGCAGCCGCTTGACCGCCATCGGACCATTTATAGGTGCTGATCTCTTCGAGAAAGGTGTTGCCGTCCGAACTGGTAAGGCGGTCGTGGGCTGTCTCCGGAGTCACCGGGGTCGACAGGTCCGGCGCATTCGAACTGCAGGAGCACAGCGCCGCCGTAACCGTGAGCCCTGCCCACCATCTGCGGCTTGCTTTCCTCACCACTTGGTTTCGGCCCCTCTCCAGATGAGTGCCCCGATCGCCTCTAACTGTCAGGCGTGTCGCTCGTACGACCAAACCACCGTCACTGGCTTCGCCCGTCTGGCCATCCGGGAACAAGCGGACCGGTGGGGAAATCGGTCCGGGGATGTTCTCCGGTTCTCAGAAAGTCTTGACGATCGGGAGAATCAGGTGCCATGTCAACACAGAATTGCGCATCCTGCCGGTACGTTGGCCACACCTGATGGAATTGAGAATCATATTCGAGAAACCTGTTAAGGAAACCGGTTACTTCCCAGCCTGCGAAAACATCGACAGCAGGCCTTGAAGCGGGTCCTTCTTGTGGCGGCAGAGGGTGCAGTGAATGCCCACCGTCGGGTGCTTTGAGCCTAATCAGGTACGCGTCGATTCCAATGTCCTTATTTGTCTTTTCTGCGACGCTTGAGAAAGTTCCGTTTGGATTCTGGTTGGCCAGCCCATATCGATAGTCGCATACAAGTGCTGTGAGTTGCCCATCAGTTTGATCGATACTACTGATCAAGTACCTTCTATTTCCAACAGTCGTGATCTCCGGAGCATGACCGGGCGCGTCCGGTTTCAAAAGCCTCTCGAATATGGATGGTTCTGAGTCCGAATGGTTGTCAATCGCGCTGCCGAAGCCCGGATATGCAGAGTCCAGCGTGCCGGAACTTTGGACGACCGACCACGACTCGAGATAGGCGCGAATCGGCACCGCTAGCCCCTCGGTTACCGAGATTCCGGAACTCGCGGTCCACTGGAAGCTTTGATTCTCCATCCGATCCGACGTGGTGTGCGATGGCTCTGCCGGAGTAGAAAGGTCGCAACCCGATACCGTCACCGCAAGAACGAGTGCGAAAACGATGGTCGCTGCGCGCCCCCTATTTGCCAGCGACATTCTCATATTGTCTGGCGATCTCATCGGAGGAATTTCCGCGCGAGCGTTTTGCGTTCACAGTCCCGCTCGTTGGTGGCGGTCGAACTGGGACTCGTTAATGGGCACGCCTTGTCAGTACGTCTGGTGGGCGTTTTTCCACTCGAGTGGAACTTGTCAAGCGCTCCCACGAAAACCCCCTCGCCAAGCCTGTCAGTCCATAAGTATCGCCGATGCCATCAGCCCTTCACGACACGAACCGACGGCGACAGGGTCACGGGCGGGGCGTGTTCATGGGTATCAGCCAGCCAATGCCCGTCGCCAGCAGCTGGATGTCCGCGTCCGGATTTCGCGGACCGGGCTGCGGTTCGGCGGCTCAAGCCCTCGCGCCTGCACAACAGCCCGAAGACGTTGAATCCGGCGTCCAAGAGTTCGTCGCCGAACAACCCGTCACGCCGGAACCCGTCGAGTGACTCGTCGGGTAGCGTTTCGCGGAGGACCCGGTGGTTTTCACGCACATCTGTCATGTGTGTCAGCTCGGCATATGGCGGTCTACTGGATTGGGGCTTCTGGCCATCCGGGTACCGCCGGCTCTGGGGCGGGAGGACTGGTGGGCTTGCTGGTGTAGATCTCTTGCCGACTTGCCGCATCATGCGGCATGCGCTCAAGGCACTGCTGCTGCTTCTGAAGGTAGTCGGCGTCGGGTCCGGACTTGGGGTCGTTGGGGGCGAAGATGCTCCGGACGACGCTCGACGTATCGGTGAAATTCTTGACGTCGGCCATCACCCGCGCGGTCTCGGGTGAAGCGAGCGCGGCGTCGATATCCGCCCGTTCGCGGAAACGGTATACCCCGATCGACATCCAGCCGTCGCCGTCTCCGACCGGATAGAACGCATCCGCCGCCTCGAGGCCGTACGGACCCCAACATTCCATCGCCAACGCCAGGTGCGTCGTCGCGTAGTAGTCCCGATCGAACCGCGTGTTTTCGTCACCCTGGCAGACAACGATCATCTTCGCCACGACATCCTCCTCGTTTGATCGGCCGCGTGGACCGGTGAGATCTCAATTGGCTTGCCGAGTGTAGGCGGCCAGAAGCGCTCTCACCGGGCGGCGAGACCGGGGACGAGTTCTTCGAGCATCAGATCGGCCACGGGGCTTTCGGTGAGGGGCTTGAGGACCACGCCGTCGGCGATGCCGAGGCGTTGGACGTCGGCGATGAGTCCCGCCAGCCCACGTGGCGTGCCGACGTAGCGCAGGCCTGAGCCGGACGGCACCTCCGCCAGCGCGTCGAACGCCGACCGGGTGTCGCGGTCGATCAGCACTTCGATGTCGAGCAGCACCGGGGTCGTCGGGCTTGCGGCCCGTTGCCGTGCACTGCGGCGCTGAGCGTCCGCCAGGTCGGCTGCGGTGATCCGGACCGCGTCGGCTACCTCGTTCACGATCACTCCTCGTCGAAACTCATTGGAACGCCGGAACAACCTCTTTGAGGAAAAGCTCCAGCGACTTGCGCTTCTCGTCGTGCGGCAAGCTGTTGTCGCACCAGAAGCTGAACTCATCCACACCCAGTTCGGCGTAGAACCGCAGCCGTTCGATGACCTCCTCGGGGGTGCCGATCATCGCCGTCCGGTGCAGCGAATCGAGCTCGAACTCGGGACGTTCGGCGAACTTCGACTCCGGGCTGGGTTCCAGGAACCCGTTGACCGGGGTGGTCTTGTTGCCGAACCACGCATCGAACGTGCGGTAGAACTTCGAGATCGCCGCAGCGGCCGGACGCCACCCGTCGGGATCCTCCGGCGCGTGAACATGCGTGTGGCGCAACACCATCAACTTCGGTCGAGGCACCTCGGGATGATTCGCGACCGCGGTGTCGAACTTGCGTTTGAGATCGACGACCTCCTCATCGCCCTTCATCAACGGCGTCACCATCACGTTGCAGCCCTGAGCAACTGCGAAATCGTGCGAGTCGGGATCGCGCGCGGCGATCCACATCGGCGGCGTCGGCTGCTGCACCGGCTTGGGCACACTCGTCGCGGTCGGGAACTGCCAGATCTGCCCGTCGTGCGCATAGTCGCCTTGCCAGAGCTTGCGCACCGCAGGCACCAGTTCGCGCAGGTGCTTGCCGCCATCGGCGGCCGACAAACCGGGGGTCATCCGGTCGAACTCGATCTGATAGGCGCCGCGTGCCAGCCCGACCTCCATGCGGCCGTTGCTGATCACGTCGAGCAGCGCACACTCGCCCGCGGCACGGATCGGATTCCAGAACGGTGCGATGATGGTTCCCGCACCGAGTCGGATGGTGGTGGTTCGCGCGGCCAGATAGGCCAGCAACGGCATCGGACTCGGCGAGATCGTGTACTCCATCGCATGGTGCTCACCGATCCACACCGTCGAAATTCCGCCTGCTTCTGCCATCAACGCCAGTTCGGTGAGATTCTCGAACAGTTGGCGGTGGGTGACCGAGGAGTCCCAGCGCTCCATGTGGACGAACAACGAGAACTTCATGACTGCTGGTCCTTCATCTCTGCGATCGTGACATCTCCTGTGGCCCAATGTGTCCGGGGAACCTCTCGGACGATGACACGGATGTGTTGTGGTTGGGTGTCCACCGTTCGCAGCACCGCTGCGTGTACTTCGTGCATCATGGCGCGAATCTGGTCAGGAGACCGACCCGCGGCGATCGTGACCTCGACGTGTGGCATCTCAGCTCCTCATCACGAACGGATCGGGGACCGGCCCCTCATCGGTGTTGATCCACACGCTCTTGAGCCGGGTGTATTCCTTCATGGTCTCGGTGCCGTGTTCGACCCCGACTCCGCTGCTCTTGAACCCCTGCCGCGGCGACATCGGCGACATCGCGCGATAGGTGTTGACCCAGATGGTGCCCGCATCGAGGCGGGCGGCCATCCGGTGTGCACGGGCAAGATTCGACGTCCACACACCGGCGGCCAGTCCGTACTCGGTGTCGTTGGCCAGCGCCACCACCTCATCCTCGGTGTCGAACGGCATGATCGCCGCGACCGGGCCGAAGATCTCTTCACGGACGACCCGCATCTGATTACTGACGTCGACCAGAACCGTGGGCTCGTAGAAGAACCCACCGAGACCGGCGTCGGTGGCCCTGCCGCCGGTGAGCACGCGCGCCCCTTCGGCGCGGCCGAGATCGACGTAGCCGGCCACCTTGTCGCGCTGACCCTCGAAGGCGAGCGGACCGAGTTCGGTGTCGTCGAGCAGCGGATCACCCATCCGGATGCTGCGCGCGCGGTCGGCGACCCGAGCGAGCAGTTCGTCATAGATTGCCCGCTGGGCGAACACCCGGCTACCGGCGATGCAGGTCTGCCCCGCCGCGGCGAAGATACCCGCAACCACACCTGTGGCGGCATTGGCGACATCGGCGTCGTCGAACACGATGTTGGGCGATTTGCCACCGAGTTCCAGTGTGGATCCGATGAACCGGCCCGCCGCGGCCGAGGCGATCCGCGCGCCGGTCGCGGTGCTGCCGGTGAAGGAGATCTTCGCCAGCCCGGGGTGGTCCACCAGTGCCTGACCGGCCTGTGCGCCGAAGCCGGTGACCACGTTGACCGCCCCGGGCGGAAAGCCCGCTTCGATCACGAGTTCGGCCAGGGTCAACACGGTCGCCGAGGTGTACTCAGATGGCTTGACCACCACGGTGTTTCCTGCACACAACGCCGGTGCCAGCTTGCTGGTGGTCAGGGTCAACGGCGAGTTCCACGGAGTGATGGCGCCGACCACGCCCAGCGGCTCACGCATGGTGTAGTTGAGCACCCGGCGGTCCGAGGTCGGGATGACGTCGCCGTGGATCTTGTCGGCGAGACCTGCGTAGTAGTAGTAATAGTCGGGCAGGGTGGCGAGCTGCCCGCGCATCTCACGCAGCAACTTGCCGTTGTCGAGCGATTCGGAGCGGGCCAGTTCCTCGGCGTGTTCGCCGACGAGGTCGCCGAGCCTTCGCAACAGGCGGCCTCGCTTGGTCTGGCTGAGATCACGCCATCGTGGATCGTTGAACGCCCGGGTGGCCGCGTCCACGGCCGCGTCCACGTCGCTGGCGTCGCCGCGCGCGGCGCGATAGAGCACCTCGCGGGTGGCCGGATTGGTGCTGTCGAAATACTCTCCCGACGACGGGGCGGATGGTTTGCCGTCGATGAAATGCTGCAGCGTGCGCAGTTCAGACATGGATGTCGCCTCCGATGACGGTGTCGAGGAATGCGGTGATGATGTCGGCGAGTTCGCCTGGGCACTGAACGGGAAGCATGTGGCGCGCAGCGGGGATGATGTGCACGCGGCAGTCCGGTATGGCAGTGGCGAGCCGTCGCGTCATCTCCGGGGTGGAACCGGGATCCTCCGAACCGGTCACCGCGAGCGCGGGCACGGTGATCCGTCCGAGGTGCGGTGCGATCTCGGCGTCGGCGGTGGCGAAAACGCGGTAACAGTTCAGGAAGCTCTCCGGGTCGTTGCCCAGCAGCATGGCCTCGGTCCGTGCGACCTGGTCCGGGGCGACGGGGGTGCCGTCGTACCAACGACGAAGGGAGGCAGCCGAACTCGCGCGGATATCGGAGGCCGCGTTGTCGAGCCGGCTCAACACCTTGGCCCGTTCCTGCGGCGTGCGTCGGCACACCGAGGCCACCGACGTCAGCGAGGCCACCAGTTCCGGCCGATGTACCGCCAGGTACTGGGCGACCAACGCTCCCAGGGAGAACCCCACCAGGTGCGACCCGACCGGGATCACACCGGCAACCCCGTCGGCCAGGTCGGCGAGCGTCACCCCGGCCGGCGCAGCGGGGCGTTCGCCGTGACCCGGTAGATCGGGAGCGATGACCTCGAACCGGTCGGCCAGCAGCGCTGTCACCGGGTCCCACACGGTGTGGTCCAATCCCACACCGTGCAACAGGACAAGCGTCGGCCTGGGCATGGCTTACTTCTCGCTGCTCAGTGGCGCGAGGCGCTGCTGGGGCCGTCCCTGCGATGCGGCGGCCAACGCGACGACGATCTCGTCGGCGTGCGGAGCGTCGGCGATACGCACCTCCACCGTCTGGTGGTGGGACCGGATCGTGGCGTCGGTGATGTGCTTGAGCGGGATGTCGAAGATCACGCCTGCGGGCCCCCGCTTCTCGACGGCGGGCAGCAGGGTGGTGGCGTTGGCGGACTTACGGAAGTGGTCGCCGAACTTGAGCGTGTGGATCAACCCCGACCCGTGCTCGATCTCGCCGTTCAGACCGACGATCGCGGCCTTGCCGTAGGCCTCGGCGGGTTCCTCGAGCGCCTCCAGCACCAGCGGCGCCAGCAGAGCGCCCAGATCCGATGCGGTGGCGTCGATCCCCGGTCCGAGATCGTCGACGAAACCCTGACCGGCCCAGGGATTTTCGATCACAGCGGCGACGACGGCCACGCGCGCGGGCGGGTTGACCGACCGGCCGCCCTCGGTGCGGATCTCTTCGACGACCGTGACGATCTTGCGGATCTTCATGACAGGACACTCTCCAGACTGTTGATGGTGACTGCGGGGTCGGTGGTGCGGTCCCCGATGCGGGGATGAGGACGGGGCCCGGTCGATCCCGCCGCGACGATCACAAGTTCGTCCGGCCGAGGCGCGTCGGACACCCGGGTGCTGATCGTTTGGTAGTGACTGCGGGTGGCGGCATGAGTCTTGTGCCACAACGGAATCACCAGCGGATCACCGGCCTCGGCCCTGGCGTCGGCGAAGCAGATGATGGATGTGCCGTCGAGCGACTCGCGCATGACGTTGCCGAAGTACGGGGTGTGGATCAGCGCTGCCCCATGCTCGATCTCACCGCCGCATCCCACGATCGCCGCCTTGCCGAACGCTTCGACCGCGTCGGTCCCGCCGAGAGCGTTCCGCAGACGATCGGTGAGCAGGAGGGCAAGCGCCGGTGCGATGCGGGTGACTTCGTCTGACAGGTCGCGGGTCGGCGAAGTCCCGGCCCACGGGTTGCGCAACACCGCGGCGACGCTGGCCTGCAGTGCGGGCCGGGCGGGGTGTTCACCGCCTTCGGTGATCACGGTCTCGCGGTAGACGATCACCTTGCGGAGGGCCTCGATCGCGCGGCTCTGTTGCATGCCACAGACCATAGTGCGCGTCGAACGGGGCGGTCAAGGACGAGCGCCTCGCGCGGGCCGGCGCACACCGAATTCGTGCGCATATACGCAGGTAACATGCCCGTAATACGGTCCGGGCGACGGTGTTCATCGGTGGCTTCCGCTGATCCGTTGACACTGTGATGTGGCTCTGCTTACATTCTGTTGTATGCCAGATCTGCTCGGCACTTCCGGGAGCGCCCCATGACCAGTGACCTCAGCGCCGCACCTGTCGCAGCCACCACCACCCGAGAGAGGAGCCATCCGTCCGGCCGACTCGGATCCGTCTTCTGGACGTCGGTGGCCATCTCGGCCGTCTTCGTCGTGTGGGCCGTGCTGTTCACCGAGAACCTCAACACGGTCACCTCGGCATCGCTGAACTGGGTGACCGGCAGCTTCGGCTGGCTCTACCTCGTGATCACCCTGGGCATCCTGGTGTTCCTGGTCTTTCTGGCCTTCAGCCCGTACGGCAACACCAGGCTGGGCAAGGACACCGACCGACCGGAGTTCAAGACGCTCACCTGGCTGGCGATGATCCTCAGCGCCGTGATGGGTATCGGGTTGGTCTCCTACGGTGTCGCCGAACCGATCTCGCATCTGAGTACGCCGCCACACGGACTCGCCCAACCAGGCACGCCGCAAGCCGCCGTGCGCGCGATGCAGTACTCCTACTTCGACTGGGGGCTGCACGCCTGGGCGGTTTTCGCCGTCTTCGGCCTGGCCATCGCCTACTCCACCTATCGCATGGGCCGGCGCATGCTGGTCAGCCAACTGTTCGTGCCGCTGCTGGGGGACCGGGCCAACGGGCCGATCGGAAAACTGATCGACGTGCTCGCGGTGTTCGCGACGCTGTTCGGCACCACGACCTCGCTGGGGTTGGGTGCGCTGCAGATCAACAACGGCCTCTTCACACTGTTCGGCATCCCGGTCAGCAATGTCAGTCAGGTCGTGATCATCGCCGCCGTGACCGCGATCTTCACGATGTCGGCGGTCACCGGGGTGAGCAGGGGCATCAAACTGCTCAGCCAGGGCAGCACGGTGCTGGCCGTCGCGCTGTTCCTGTTCATGCTCGTGGTGGGGCCGACCGTCTTCGTCGTCAATCTCTACATCGAATCACTCGGCACCTGGGCCACCGACTTCTTCCGAATGAGTCTGCAGGGCACCGCGTTCGGTGACCTCGAGTGGATGCAGTGGTGGACCTATTTCATGTTGGCCTGGTGGGTGTCCTGGGGAGCCTTCGTCGGAGTGTTCCTCGCCAGGATCTCGAAAGGCCGCACCATCCGCGGGTTCGTGGTCGGCGTCCTAGTGGTGCCGAGCGTCGTCTTCTTCACCTGGTTCACCGTATTCGGCGGAACCGCAATACATGTCGACATGTATGAGGGAGGTGACATCGCCGAACGGACCGCTGCCGACATCAACAGCGCGTTCTTCGCCACACTGGATCATTTCCCGCTGGCGTCGGTCACCTCGGTGGTGGCGATCCTGCTCGTGCTGATCTTCTTCATCTCCGGCGCCGACGCCAACACCTACGTCCTCGGGATGATGACCAGCGACGGCACCCTGGCACCGCGCCGTAGTGTGCTCATCCTGTGGGGGGTGCTCACCGGGGTCACCGCCATCGTGTTGATGTTCGCCGACGGCCTCGACGCGCTGCAGAACACGGTGATCGTCGCGTCCCTACCTTTCCTGATCATCATCGCCTGCCTGGCCGTGTCGTTCTGGAAGGACCTGATTGCCGACCAGCGGCGCACGACGCCACAGATACCGATCGTCGACCTCATCGACGACTGATCGAAAGGAAAGCCGTGAGTGACAACGAAACCCGGCGCAAGCGCATCGCCGCCGCATGGGAGGCCGCATGGGATACCGGCGACGTCGATGCACTCGACGACCTCCTCGCCGAGTCGTACCGGCGGATCAGCGGGACGGGAAGCACCCAGAACCGCAACGAGTTCAAATCGTCGATCACCGCAACGCGTTCGGCATTCCCTGATCTCGCCACCGTCATCGACGAGGTGCTGGTCGAAGGCGACCGCGCGGCCGTCCGCTGGCACAGCGTCGGCAGCCACGAACACTCGTTCCTCGGTGTGCCCGCCACCAAGCGGCAGGTCACCGTCAGCGGTGCGACATTCGCCCGGTTCGACGACGACCGCATCGTCGAGGAGCACGTCACCTGGGACCCCCGCGCGCTGCTGACGGCGCTCGGCATCATCGCGATCGGGCAGGACCGATGATCGGGCTGCAGACACCCGACGTCGAACTGATGAAGCAGGTCAACCGGCAGTTCGTCACCGGCGTCACCGTGGTCACCGCACTCGACGGTGACCTCCCACGCGGCCTCGCGGTGAACGCGTACGCCAGTGTCTCGCTGGATCCGCCGACGGTCATGGTCGCCGTACAGCACACGTCGTCGACCCACGCGTGCCTGTACCGCTGCGAGCATCTGGCGATCAACATCCTCTCCACGGACCAACTGGACGTCGTGCGCCGGTTCGCGTCGAAAGGGGACGACAAGTTCGCCGGATTGCACTGGTCGCCGGGCCCTTTCGGCAGCCCGCTGATCGACCGCAGTGCCGCGGCGGTGGAAGTCGAGATCCGCGAGAGGCTGCAAGCCGGCACGCACACGGTGTTCATGTGCCGCGTGGTCCATGCCGAGACAACGCATCGAAGCCCGATGGTGTACAGCGCCGGTAAGTTCTTCGACGGCGCCAACCTGGCTCCACTGTGAGAGTTGACGAGGGAGCGGCAGTGACCAGCAAGAACGGCTCGATCCAGGGTCGGCTGATCGAAGAGATTCGGCGGCGCATCATCTCGGGCGAGATCAAGCCCGGCGTCAACATCTCCGAGCTTGCCATCGCTGAAGAGTTCGGAGTTTCCCGGACACCGGTGCGTGAGACCTTCAAGCAGTTGCAGACCGAGGGGCTGATCGAGATCCGGCCGAGAGTCGGAACATTCGTCACCACGCCGTCGCGCCGCGAGATCACCGAGTTGTTTCAGATGAAGGAGCTCCTGGAGGGCGCCGCGGCACGATTGCTGGCGCAGCGCGGCCGCGTGCCGGAGATCGACAAACTCGAGGAGAACCTCCGGCAGGCGGATGATGCTGTCGCGCGGGATGATCGCGCGCGCTACGCGGAGCTGGTCGAAGAGTTCCACAACCTGCTCATCGTCGGTGCCGACAACAACAAACTCGAAGCCCACTACCGCATGCTGATGAACCAACTGGCCTACGCACGGCTGGTGCACACCTCGCTGAGCCAACCGGGCCGGCCCCTGCAGTCCGACCGCGAGCACCACGTCGTGCTCGATCTCATCATCGCCAAGGACGGTGACAGCGCCGAACGCGTGATGCGCGAACATGTCCGGGCCAGCAGACAGGCGCTGCTCGCCGGGCTCGAGCTGGAGCCCTGACGGGCCGACGGCGCGTCGGGTCGGATAAGTAGTACTGACAATTACCGAGATGAATTAGCATCGCTCATGTGCGGATCGACGGACAGCAGCTCGCGGCGTTCGCCGCGGTGATCGAACTCGGCAGCTTCGACGCTGCCGCGACCAAGCTGCACGTCACCCCGTCGGCGGTGAGCCAGCGCATCAAGGCGCTGGAGCAGCGGGTCGGCCAGGTCCTGGTGGTGCGGGAGAAGCCCTGCACGGCGACACCGGCCGGGATCCCGCTGCTGCGGTTGGCCGCGCAGACCGCGCTGCTCGAATCCGAGGCGCTGGCCGACATGGGCGGGGGATCGTCGCAACGACCACGAATGGCGTTGGCGGTCAACGCCGATTCGATGGCATCGTGGTTCACCGGGGTGTTCCGGCGCCTGCCGGATGTCCTGTTCGACATCCGCATCGAGGATCAGGATCTCTCCGCACGGTTCCTGCGGGAGGGGGTCGTGATGGGCGCGGTGACCACCGAGCGCGCGCCGGTGTCGGGTTGCCGCGTGCACCCGCTGGGCGCCATGCGGTACATACCGGTCGCCACCGCCGAGTACCTGGCCCGCCACCTGCCCGACGGGTTCACCCGCGAGGCGGCCGCCGCGGCACCGTCGCTGGCCTGGAACCGCAATGACCGCTTGCAGGATCAATTGGTGCGCAAGGCGTTCCACCGGGACATCAGCCGGCCTGTGCATTTCATCCCTACCGCGGAGGGCTTCGGTGCGGCGGTGCGCGCCGGCCTGGGCTGGGGCATGTATCCCGAGGATCTCGTCGACGCGTCGTTCGTGCCGATCACCGAGCACCACCTGGACGTGCCGCTGTTCTGGCAGTGCTGGAAACTCGACAGTCCGTTGGTGACGTCGATCACCGACGCGGTGCTCGCGGCGAGTGCGGGCCTGCGGAGCCGCTGAGCGCTAGCTGCGCCCGCGCACCAGACGCGCCTCGAAGATCCCGAAGACCGAGTCGGTGAGCTTGCCCAGGCCGGCCAGCAGGGCGATGGCCAACAGCATGACGTCGGTGCGCCCGGTGTTCTGGCTGTCGATCAGCATGAAACCCAGGCCCTTCGACGAGGCGATCAGCTCGGCGGCGACCAGGAACAGCCATGCGTTGGCCAGTCCGAGGCGCAGGCCGTTGACCAGAGCTGGTGCCGCCGCGGGCAGCATCACCGTGGTCACCAGCGCCGCACCGCGGCGCCCGTAGGCCCGGCCCACCTCAAGCAGTTGGGCGTCGACGTGGGAGAGCGCCGAGGCCGTCGTGGTGTAGATCGGGAAGAACGCACCGATGGCGACGAGGGTGACCTTCGGCGTCTCGCCGATGCCGAACCACAACAGCAGCAACGGAACCCATGCCAGCGACGGCACCGTGCGCAATGCCGCGACCGTCGGCGCGAACAGGCGGCGCACGGTGGCCGACAAGCCGATCAGCGATCCGAGGACCAGCGCGACGGCCGCGCCTGCGAGGTATCCGGCGAACACACGCGACACACTGGTCTGCAGATGCGTCCACAGGTCACCGCGGCGCACCAACTCGCCGAGCGCTGCGAGCACGTCGGCGGGTGGGGGCAGCTGACTGGGGGAGAACGCCCCGCTGCGCGCCACCAGCTGCCAGATCACCAGCAGCGCAACCGGAACGATCAAGCCCACCGCGAACAGCGAGAGCTTGTCCAGCAGCGCCGCGCGGACGTTCAGTCCGCCCGCTGCGCGTACTGCGGATCCAACAGCGATCCCAGCGCCTCCTGCGCGGCCTGCTCGGATTTGATGTCGCCGTCGGCCACCGCGATCGGAACGATCTTCTCCAGCACCGCCGTCTGCGCCGTCCCCGGCACCGGGTCGATGTCCAGAGCCGTCCGCTCCATCTCCCCCTCGGCCACCGACTGGCTGATCTTCGCTTCCCGCGCCAGCAGCGTCGTCAGTTCGGCTGGGTGCTCCAGTGCCCATTTGCGGGCCTCCTCGTAGCTGTTCACCACCGCCTGGACGGTGTCGGGGTGCGCTGCGCTGAAGTCCTCGCGAACATTGAGCACCCCATAGGAATTGAACTCGGGATTGCGGTACAGCAGGCGTGCGCCCTGCTCCTGGACGGTCTGCGCCATGAACGGATCCAGACCGGACCACGCGTCGACGTCACCGCGCTCCAGTGCCGTCTTGCCGTCGGCGTGCTGCAGGTTGACGATCTCGACGTCGCTCGCCGAAAGCCCGTTCGCGTCAAGGGCCTGCAGCAGGAAGAAGTACGGGTCGGTGCCCTTGGTCACCGCGATCTTCTTACCCTTCAGTTCGGCCACCGACGTGATCGGGGAATCCTTGGCGACCACCAGCGCGGTCCACTCCGGTTGGCTGTAGACGTCGACCACCTTGAGCGGGGTGCCGTTGGCCCGGGCGACCAGCGCCGCGGATCCGGCCGTCGAACCGAAGTCCAGCGCGTTCGAGCGCACACCCTCGTTGGCCTTGTTGCTCCCCGCCGACAGGACCCAGGTGACCTTGTAACCCTGGTTCTCCAGCAGCTTCTGATCCCGCACGACCAGGCTCAACGGGTTGTAGTAGGCGTAGTCGAGCCGGATGTCCTTGTCCGACGACTCGCTGCCTTCGGAACTGCAGGCAGAGGTCGCGGCGAGGGCGGCGACGGCTGCCAACAGAGTGACCAGGCGACGAATTCTCATGTGTATTCAGCTTTCTCGGGCGGTGCCGCCGGATATGCGGCCAATGCGATCGGGTGTGCGCCGGGGGACGCCGAGTTCATCGAGCAGCAGGTCGCGCAACTCGATGACGCGTGGGTCGCCGCGGTCGCGCGGCTTGGGGATGGTCACGTCGAACGACTCGGCCAGGCGCGCGGTGCCGTTGTCGTCGGCGCGCAGGAGCAGGACGCGGTCGGCGAGGATCACGGCCTCCTCGACATCATGGGTCACCAGAATCGTGGTGGTACCGGCTTCCTGCTGAACCTTGTCGAGCAGCATCTGCATCCGCAGCCTGGTGAGGGCGTCGAGCGCGGCCAGCGGTTCGTCGAGCAGCAGTACCCGCGGACGCCGGGCCAGTGCCCGCGCCAGGCCGGCGCGCTGGGCCATGCCGCCGGAGACCTGGCGCGGACGGTGGTCGGCGAACTCCTGCAGGCCGACGACTTCGAGCCAATGGCGCACCGTCTCGGCACCTTCGGTGCGGCTCGTCGACCGGGGCAGCCCATAGGCGACATTGCCTGCCAGCGAGCGCCACGGGAACAGCCGAGGTTCCTGGAACACGATGGCGCAGCGCGGGTCGGTCTCGCGGATGGCGTCGCCGTCGATCTCGATACGGCCCTCGGTGGGCCGGTCGAGGCCTGCGATGAGACGCAGCAGGGTCGATTTCCCGCTGCCCGACGACCCGAGCAGCGCGATGACCTCGCCCGGTTCGATCTCGAGGTCGATGTCGCGCAACACCGTGTGTGTCCCGAATGTCCGGCCCACGTTGCGCACCGAAACTCGCGCCGGCGCCGGGTCGGTCGAAGTCACCCGCGCAGGCTAGAGGTGCCTTCGATCAAGGTCAAGATTTTTGCTATGGGTGATTTCTGATCCGCGCCGGTTGGTACCTTCGGATCCATGGCAGCCGACCGCACACCCCGTATGCACCGCTATGAGGTCGAGGTGACCTGGACCGGCAACACCGGATCGGGAACCAGCGGATACCGCGCGTACGAGCGTGACCACGAGATCGCGGGCGTCGGTGTGCCCGGCAAGCCGGTGATCGTCGGTAGCTCCGATCCGGCGTTCCGCGGCAACGAGCAGCGCTGGAATCCCGAGGAGCTCCTGGTGGCCGGCCTGTCGCAGTGCCACATGCTGTGGTACCTGGCGCTGTGCGCGCAGGCGGGCATCGTGGTGACCGCCTACCGCGACCGCCCGGTCGGCACGATGACCGAAAACCCCGACGGCAGTGGAGCCTTCGCCGAGGTGATCCTGCACCCCGAGGTGACGGTCACCGACAGTTCCCGGCGAGACGACGCCACCGCGCTGCACGAGAAGGCCCACGAGATGTGCTTCATCGCCAACTCGGTCAACTTCCCGGTCCACACCGAGCCGAAGATCCTGGCCGACTGATCGCATCAGGATCGGGCTGAGTTTTAATCTCCCCGGCGACCGGCGTCCCGGCATAGCCTCGCCCCTCGTGACTTCACCAGCCTTCACGCGCCGTCGGGCGCTGCAACTGCTCGGATTGGCTTCGGGTGCGGCGATGCTGGGCCCGGCGCTGGTCGCGTGCGGTTCCTCCGGCGGCAACAGCGCACTCGCCGCCGACGCCCCGGTATCGGGCAGGTTCGACGGTGTCACGCTCAAGCTGCTGGTGAACCAGCCGCACGTGACGTCCTTCCGTGACGTGCTGGCCCCGGCGTGGAAGCAGGCCACCGGCGGCACTCTCGACGTCACCGCCGCGCCCTACGATCAGCTCACCAGCAAGCAGATCCTCGATGTGCAAAGCGGCACGGGTGAATTCGACGTCTTCGACTACTTCTACTTCGGCCTCGGTGACCTCGTCGACGCCGACGCGCTGGTGGACCTCACCGGCTGGATCGACAACCGGCAGAGCGACATCGACGTCGACGGTTACCTCAGGTCGATCTATGACCCGTACACCCTGCTCGACGGCAAGCGCTACGGATTGCCGTACGACGGCGACGTCCACATCCTGTTCTACAATGCCGATCTCTTCGACCGCTACAAGGTCGAACCACCCGCCACGTGGGACCAATACGACGAAGTGGCGGCCAAGATCACCAGGGACGCACGCGGTTCGGCCTACGGCGCGATCGTCTCCGGCCAGCAGGTGCCGATGATCCTCGGCTGCTCCTACATCAACCGGCTCACGGGATACGGCGGAAACCTGTTCGACGAGAACGGCAAACCGGCACTGACCTCCGATGCCTCGATCGCGGCGCTCAAACATCTCGTCGACGTCGCGCCCGCCGCGCTGCCCACCCCGCTGCAGATCGGCTTCGACCAGGCCAACACGGCGTTCCTCACCGGGCAGGGCGCCATGCTCGACACCTGGACCGACATGGCGTTGCGCGCCGAGGACCCGACGGCATCGAAGATCGCGGGGCGGTGGGGCGCCGTGTCGCTGCCCGTGGGCGGCAGCAACACCACGCCACGGACGGCGCTGGACGCCGGTTTCGGCCTGGGGATCTCGACGGCGTCGAAGAACACCGACGCCGCCGCGGCGTTCATCGCATGGGCCACCGCGGCACCGCAGAACCTCGCGGTGTCCTCGACCGCGGGCGCGGGCATCGACCCGGTGCGTGGCGAGGTGCTCGACTCCGACGGCTACGCAAAGGTGGTCACCAAGGCCGTCGAACCGATCCGTGAGGGTCTGGACGGCGACCCGTTGGTGTGGCCCAAGCAGGCGGGTGCGCCGAAGCTGTTGCAGGACCTCGTGGATCAGCTGGCTCTGGCCATCGCGGGCACGCAGACCGTCGAGCAGTCGTTGGAGCAGGCGCAGGCCGGCTGGGACAGCGCCACGTCATGAGCAAGCGGGTTCCGCTGTGGTTGGCGGTACCGGCGATGGCGGGGCTCGCGCTGTTCCTGGTGTACCCGACGGTGTACCTGGTGGCGCTGGCAGTGACGAAATCCTCGTTGGCGAAACCACTTCGGGGTTTCGTCGGCGGCGACAACCTCACCGCCGCGTTCGCCTCGCCCGCATTCACGCCGTCGCTGGTGCGGTCATCGGTGTTCGCGGTCATCGCTGCGATCGTGACCACGGTCCTGGGGTTGGTCATCGCAATGTTGTTGCGCCGACGCGGCTCCCGGTTCGGAATGATCGGGGCGCTGTTGCTGCTGCCGTTGGTGACCGCGCCGGTACTGGTCGGGGTGGCGTGGAAGCTGCTGCTGGCCCCGGTGGGTGGTGGTCTGGCCGGCGTCTTCGAGGCCGTGGGCCTGGCCGGCTTCAATCCACTGGGTTCGGGTACCGGGGCGTTTCTGGTGCTGTTGCTCATCCACATCTGGCAGTGGACGCCGTTCGCCGTGCTGATCGCCTTCGCGGCGCTCGGTGTGGTGCGCCCCGAACTGCTCGAGTCGGCCCGGATCGACGGCGCCGACGCGTGGCGCACCTTCACCACGGTGACCTGGCCCGCGATCGCGCCGACGATGTGGGCAGTGGTGCTTCTCGAACTGGTGATCGGGTACAAGGTGTTCGATCTCATCGTGGTGGTCACCGCGGGCGGACCGGGATTCTCGACCTCGTTGTCGCCGTACGTGATCTACCAGACCGGTCTGCGCGGCAGCTTCGACATGGGCACCGCCGCCGCCCAGACCCTGGTGTTCGGCGTGGTGGTCGGCGCGGTCGCGACGATCGTCACGACCCTGCGCGCCCGCGCACTGAAGGGTGACGGATGAAAGCGCGTGTGGCCCTTGTTCTCGCGATCCTCGCCGCGTTGATCCCGATCGGCTATCTGCTGTCGCTGGCGCTGCGGCCCGCCGAGGACGTGCTGAACTCCAGCCTGTTGCCGACGTCGCTGACCCTGAGCAACTTCATCAAGGTGTTCGACACCATCGCGTTGGGCACCATGCTGCGGAATTCGTGGGTGTCCGCGGTGGGCGCGGCCGTGCTCGCGGTGCTGGTCGCAGCTCCCGCAGCGTATTTCACCGCTCGACGTACCCGCGGGGAACGTCTGCTGACGGTCCTGCTCGCGAGCTACTGCGCACCGCCGATCGTCGCCATCATTCCGTTGTTCTTCCTGCTGCGCCATGTGGGGATGACCAACAACCTCGCCGGTCTGGTCCTCGTCAACGGGATCGCCAACGTCCCCGTGGCGGTGTGGTTGCTCGATGGTTTCGTCCGGCGTATCCCGATCGAGATCGACGAGGCGGCCGTCATCGACGGGTTGTCGGTGCCCGCGGCGTTCCGCAAGGTCATCCTGCCACTGCTGTGGCCCGGCGTCGTGGCCGCGCTCCTGGTGGTGTTCTTCCTGAGCTACAACGATTTTCTGTTCGCCGTCTATCTCGCCGTGACCAAGGAGAGCCAGACCCTGACCGTCGGCCTCTCGCTGTTCCAAGGCGACCGCAACGTGCAGTTCGGCCAGCAGGCCGCCGCCGGACTGCTCGGCCTGGCACCGGTCTACGTGCTCGCGCTCGCCGCGCAACGTCATCTCGTCGGCGGCCTCACCACAGGAGCCACCAAGTGAGCACCATCGAGTTGAGCGGGATCACCAAGAGATACGGCGGCAACGCCGTGGTTGACGGGCTCGACCTGACCCTGAGCGACGGCACCCTGACGGCGCTCGTCGGCCCGTCCGGCTGCGGGAAATCGACCACACTGCGCATCGTCGCCGGCCTGGAGGCCGCAGACGAGGGTGTGGTGCGCATCGGCGGGCGCGACGTCACGCGGGCCACTCCGCGGGAACGTGACGTGGCCATGGTGTTCCAGAACTACGCGCTGTACCCGCATCTGACGGTCGCGGCCAACGTCGCGTTCCCGCTGGAGAACAGCGGCGTGGCCAAACCCGAAGTGCGCCAGCGGGTTGCCGAGGCCGCCGAACGGGTCGGGATCACCGCGCTGCTGGACCGCAAGCCGCGACAGCTCTCGGGTGGACAGCAGCAGCGGGTGGCCATCGCCCGCGCACTGGTCCGGACGCCCTCGGTGTTTCTGTTCGACGAGCCGTTGAGCAACCTGGACGCCAAGCTGCGCGTCGAGTTGCGCTCGGAAATCCGTCGCCTGCAAACCGAAACCGGCATCACCTCGCTCTATGTCACCCACGACCAGGAGGAGGCGATGACCATCGCCGATCAGCTCGTCGTACTCGACGCGGGCTCGATCGCTCAGGTCGGCGCGCCCGAGGAGCTGTACCGGCGCCCGGCCAACACGTTCGTCGCCGGTTTCATCGGATCGCCCAGCATGAACCTGGTGCCGGGACGGTTGCGCGCGGCGGTGTTCGAAGCCGACGGGTTGACCCTCGCGGTGGCGGGCGATGACCGTGACGACGTGACGCTCGGGGTGCGCCCCGAGGAACTGTTGGTGGCGCCGGAACCCGACGGGCCGGGTCGGGTGGAACTCGTCGAGTTGCTCGGCCCGCGCTATGTGCTGATCATCCGTGCCGGCGCCCACCGGCTCACGGCGGTGGTGGAGGCCGCCACCGTGGCGGGATGGGACGGGGTACCCGCGCCGGGCGACCCGGTGTCGGTTCAGGTCCGGCACGGGCGAACGCACCTTTTCGACAGCACCGGCGCGCGCGTCTGAACACCGGTGCTGGGTCCGGGGCCCGGGCAGGGTGTAGATTCGAGGGTAGGCCGCTCTCGTCAGCGACAGATCTCTGGCGTCCGACGCCTCACCTGACACCTCGTCGAACGGCCGGCCTGCGAAACACTGTTCGCACGCCCGCAACTACGTGTGTGGGTCGATCCCGCACCTCAAGGATTTTTCATGGATACGTCCAACCTGTTCTCACACCCCGAGAAGCACGAGACCATGCCGACGAAAGATCGTCGTCCCGAACCGGTCTTGGGTCCGCTGTTCTCGGATCGTCCCCATCCCCAGCATCGCGCCGACAAGCGGCAGTCGTGAACGGCCTGGTCGGGTCGCGACGGCTGGCGAGTCCGGTCCGACTGACCCTGGCCAAACAACTGGGACGCGACATCGACGGGGCCTGGTGGCCGCGCAGCGGCTCGGTCGCCAAGGAATTGCCTGAGCTCGTCGAGGTTCTGCAGCGGCCCCTCGGCG
The DNA here is from genome assembly GCF_001187505.1 of Mycolicibacterium goodii. Next base: position 583,546 of record NZ_CP012150.1, on the reverse strand, counting down.
AGATCGTCGACATCAACATCAACTGGTCGGCAGGCGAAGGCCAATTGGACCTCGCCACGATCGCCGCGGGCAGCCGCACCCCGGCCGCGCTCAAGCCGACGCGCCCGCGCGTCATGATGGTGGCCGGCCGCGGACAGTGCGTGAAACTGCTTGTGGTTCCGCACATGACGTCCGAGGCGCTGGGCGGGATCGTGATGCGTTGCGCGGCGGGCATGCCGATCGAGAGCACGGTGCGCAACACCACGCTGTACGACACCGCCGTGCGCATCATGGGTGCAGCCCAGAGCGAGTCGGTTCGCTGGCTCGGACCGCGCGCCACCGGCGCCGCTGTCTCGGCCACCGGCGCCGATGCCTCTGCCGGGGCCTGACCGGCTTCGGACACCGAGGTTTCAGATACGGAAATGGGCTGGTACGGATGTTCCGTACCAGCCCACTGTTACGTCTGGGGGTCGATCAGACCGCGGTGACTCCGACCGCCTGGGGGCCCTTGGCGCCCTGCGTGATCTCGAACTCGACGCGCTGATTCTCCTCGAGCGAGCGGAAACCGCTGCCGGTGATCTCGGAGTAGTGGACGAAGACGTCCGGAGCTCCGCCATCAGGGGCGATGAAGCCGAAGCCCTTTTCGCCGTTGAACCATTTCACAGTTCCCTGTGCCATATGTTTACTTCTCTCATTCAATCCGGACGAACCAAAAACGCCGGATCGCCCACCCTAGCACATATCTGGGTGAAAACGAAAAATATTGAGCGCCTTTGTCTTTCTTGTGCGACGCACTATGGTGCCGGCACCACGCCCCTGGGCAGGATCAGCGGCAGGTCGTTGTAGGTGACGATGCCGGGAGCCGCGGCCACCACCGCGGGGATCGCGTTGATCGGAGGCGTGGCCGTCATGATGTGGCCGAGCACCATGAACTCCTCCAGTGTGGTGGCCTCGAAGTCGGGCGGTGGGAGGAAGCCGACCTTCATGTTGACGGTGGGCCTGCCCGCCACCTCGATCACCCAGCCGTCCTGATCGATCTGCCAATCTGGTTGCAGCGTCTGGCCTTTGCGCCAGCGAAGGTTGATCTCGACGCGGGTCTGGCCGCCGACGATACCCTTCCAGCCTGCGGCCACACCTGCCACGCAGCCCGCCGGTATGGTCCACGATCCGAGGTCGAGATCCTCTGTGGTCTGGGCATATTCGGCCTCGCAGCGGACCTCGTCGAGTTCGATGCCGAGCGCATCGGCGACCATCCGCACCGCCTCGCCGAACACCCCCGTGCCCTGCGCGGTCATGGTCTGCAGGTCGGGGTGATCGATGGGTTGGCCGAAGCCGACGGGTTTCTCGGTGTCGGGGGAGTCGTAGAACGTGGTGTCGGCCGCCTCGTTGACGGTGATCTTGTCGACGCGGTCGCAGATGCCTGCCGCGACGACCGACAACTGGTTCACATAGCCGGGGCTGATGCCCGAGCCGAACATCGACGACCCGCCCCGTACGCAGGCCTCGGCGATCCTGTCACGGCCGGAGCCCTGGTTGTGGCCGGTGATGAACGACGCCGTCGACACCACGTTGACGCCGGCTTCCAGGATGCGCACGAGTTCGTCGACGTTGATCCACATCGGGTTGTAGACCACCACATCGGGCTTGAGCGCCAGCAGGGCGTCGACGTCGTCGGTGGTGCTCACCCCGAGCGGCTCGAGGCCGCACACCTCGCCGACGTCCCTGCCGACCTTGTCTGCTGACCAGGCGTAACAGCCCACCAGCTCCAGGGTCGGGTTCTTCGCGATGGCGGCCACCGAACTCTTGCCGACGTTGCCGGTGGTCCATTGAACGACCCGGTAGCAAGTGGTGTCAGGCATCTGTCGGACTCCCTTCGTCGGCGCGCATCGTGCGGCCACGCGGATTTTTCACGAGCGTGAGAAAAGTAACACGCAGTGTCAATACCCGGGCCGGATCACAGTCCCGGGTCGCGTGGCGTGCCCTACTGTTGGCGACGTGACGACCCAGCGCGCGGGCGACGGTGCGCAGCCTCGGCGACGTGGTCGGCCGCGCCGGATCGATCGCGATCAGATCGTTGCCGCTGCCCGGCAGATCGCCCCCGAAACGCTCACCATGCAGGCGGTGGCAGATGCCCTCGGCGTGGACCGCACGGCACTGCACTACTACGTCGGGGACCGTGACGGCCTGCTCGAACTCGTGGTGGCCGACCTGTTCGACGCCGAACTGGGCGCGATTGACCTGCCCGCCGATGCGGCCTGGCAGGACGTACTACGGGCCTACGCGAACGCGATTCACCAGGGGGTGCTCAAATACGGCGCGACCCGCATGAACTTCCGGATCAGCGGTGCGGGCGGGGCCGAGAGCCTGGCCCTGACCGAACGCGTGCTGGCCGCACTCACCGATGGTGGATTCGGCGTCGACGACGCCGGGCGCATCCTCACCTTGGTGTCCGGTCTGGCGATGTCGGCGGCGCACGACGTGCTGGGCGCCGCCGATTCGCGCCTGCACCACCAGATGCCCGAGGTCGCCCGCGCCCTGCAGAACTTCGCCGACAGCGACTTTCCACTGCTCGGCGCGGTCGTGGCCCGTCGCGCCGAGGCGAGCACGACCGATTTCGAGTTCAACCTCGATGTCGTCATCACGGGCTTGGAGCGGCGGCTGGCGAGCGGCCGCTAGCCGCGACGTCGCGCGCTCACCGTCTCCCTTGCGACGTCTTCGTACGACAAGATGGCGCTATGGCACTCCTCCCCATGCCTCGGGCAGAGCTCGCCGACGAACAGGTCGCCGCCGTGCTGAGCCGGGCGGTCGGACCGATCGGCCTGATTCTCGACGCCGTCGCCGATCTGGATCCGCTCGGGTTGCGGCGCCGGACGCACTACCTGGGCGAGGGCGACGGCGTCGTCGGCACCGCACTGGACCGGATCGCCGCAGTGCTCGACTGCGCCGACATCCCGGGCACCCGATCATGGGAGGGCAAGGACCAGGCCGAGCGGATCCGGTGGTGGGTGCACCGGATCGGCGCGCTGGACACCGTGATCGTGGCGTTCCCGGGAGTCTTCGGAGTCCTCGCCGATCGGCTGCCGCTGCAGGACCTGCTCGGGTTCACCAACCAGGCCCTCGTGCTCTGCGCAGTCGCCCGCGAAAGCGGGGTGACCGATCACCAGACGCAGGTCCGGATGCTCGCTGCGGTGCTGTGCGGCCGCGACCTTGTCGAGACGCCGGCGGCGGGCACCGAGGACGAGCCGACGGACATGTCGATCGTGCAGCGGGTGTGGCATCTGGCAGGCATCCTCACCGCGATCGGCGACGAGCTGGGCAGGCGGCCACATTCCCGCGGGCCGTTGCGTTACCTGGGCATGCTCCCGTGGGTCGGTGCGCTGGCCGACTACCTCGGCGAGTACGGCGCCCTGGTGCGGGCCGCCGATTCGGCGCAGGACTGGATCGCGCAGCACGCCCCGGCGGCCGACGACAGGGCGCCGTCACGCGTGTGACGCGTCGTTCTTGTCCTGGTTGTTCTTGCCGAACGGCAGCAGATGCATCACGAGGACGACGACGGCGCCGACGACCAGGCCGATGACCGCAGAGATACCGGTGTTGACCAGCCAGGCGAGCACCGCACCGACGCCGGGAACGGCATCGGGAATGGCATGGTGCACGGCTTCCTCGAGATGGTGGACGAAACCGTACGGCGGGTGCCAACCGAGGGTGTCGGTGCCGACCAGCAGGATGTGGCCGCCCACCCACAGCATCGCCACGGTGCCGATCGTGGACAGCGCCGACAGCAGCTTGGGCATCCCCGCGACGAGGCCGCGGCCGATCTTGCGGGTGATGCGTGAATTGCGCTCCGCGAGGTGCAGACCGATGTCGTCCATCTTCACGATGCCTGCGACGACGCCGTATACACCCGCGGTGATCACGAGCGCCACCACCACGAGGATCGCCAGCCGGGGGAAGAACGCCTCGCCGGCCACCTCGTTGAGAGCGATCACCATGATCTCGGCCGACAGGATGAAATCGGTGCGGATCGCGCCGGTCACCATGAACTTCTCGGCGTCCGGGCCGGCGACCGCGGTGGGCGACGGGTGCGCGTCGTGGCCGTGGTGGCCGGGGAACCAGCCCCACACCTTCTCGGCGCCCTCGTAACACAGATAGGTGGCGCCCACCATGAGGATCGGGGTGAGCAGTCCGGGGACGAATTGGCTGAGCAGCAAAATCGCCGGGAGGATGAACACGATCTTGTTGCGCAGCGATCCGAGCGCGATCTTCTTGATGATCGGCAACTCGCGATCCGCGGTGATGCCGTGCACGTATTGCGGCGTCACCGCGGTGTCGTCGATGACGACGCCGGCGGCCTTGGCCGTGGCGCGTCCGGCTGCCGCGCCGATGTCATCCACCGAGGCCGCGGCGAGGCGGGCGAGCGCTGCCACGTCGTCGAGAAGGCCGAACAGACCGGCGCTCATCGCGTCATCCCCATGGTGGGAAGGCTACCGGCCATCACATCCCGATGAAGGACTCGATCCATCCGCGCGCGAAGTACAGGACGAATCCGAGCGCCACGACCCAGAGCAAAGGGCTGATCTCGCGGAATTTCCCGGCCGCGGTCCGCAGCACCACCCACGCCACGAAGCCGACACCGATGCCGTTGGCAATCGAATAGCTGAACGCCATGGTCGCCACCGTGAGGACGACCGGCAGGGCCACGGAGAACTCGGAGATGTCGATGTGCCGCAGATGCGACACCATCATGGCGCCGACGACCACCAGCGCGGCCGCGGCCACCTCGGTGGGCACGATCGACGCCAGCGGCGCGACGAACATGGCCGCCAGGAACAGCACACCGGTGATCAGATTGGCCAGGCCCGTGCGGGCGCCTTCCTCGATGCCTGCGCCGGATTCGATGAAGACCGTGTTCGACGACGCCGACGAGCCGCCGCCCACGACCGCGCCGGTGCCCTCGACGATCAGCGCCGACCGCAGCCGGGGGAACGTGCCCTGCGGGTCGGACAGGCCCGCCTCGCGGGACAAACCGGTCATGGTGCCCATCGCGTCGAAGAAGTTGGCGAAGACCAGGGTGAACACCAGCATGATGGCCGCCAGGGCGCCGATGCGGCTGAAACTGCCCAGGCTCACCTCGCCGACCAGTGACAGGTCGGGCATCGCGAACGGCGAACCCGACAACGACGGCACCGAAAGACCCCATCCGCCGGGCTTGTCGACCGCCGATCCGAGATGCCAGATCGCCTCGATGACGACGGCGACGACGGTGCCTACCGCCAGCCCGATCAGGATGCCGCCGCGCACGCGCCGCGCGACGAGGATCCCGGTGACCAGCAGCGTGAACGCGAACACGACGGTCGGCACGGTGTTGATGGAGCCCTCACCGCCCGCACCCAGCCCCACCGGCGGTGACGGCAGGCCCGTCGAGCCGACGAAACCCGCGTCGACGACGCCGATGAACAGGATGAACAATCCGATTCCCGCGGTGATCGCGAGCTTGAGTTGCATGGGCACGGCATCGAACACCAGGCGTCGCAGCCCCGTGGCGGCCAGCAGCACGATGATCAAACCGTTGATCACCACCAGGCCCATCGCCTCGGGCCAGGTGACCGAGCCGACGACGGTGGTGGCCAGAAACGAGTTGATGCCGAGCCCGGCGGCGAACGCGAACGGCAGCCGCGCCACGAGGCCGAACAGAATCGTCATGACACCCGCGGCCAACGAGGTGACCGCCGACACCTGGGCGAACTCCAGGCTGTTCCCGTCCACATCGGGTGCGCTGGAGAGGATGACCGGGTTCAGCACGATGATGTACGCCATCGCGATGAACGTGACGACACCACCGCGGACCTCACCGGCGATGGTCGACCCGCGCGCCGTGATGTCGAAGAAGCGATCGAGGCGATTCATAAGTGAAGACCCTATGGGTGCGGGCCGGTTTGTGTCCCGAGTGCGCGGTAGAAGTCGATGTGTGTCTTCGCGGCCTGCGTCCACGTCATCGATGCGGCGAGGATCCGGCCGGGCGCGGGGTCGGCCGGATCTTCCAGCGCCGCAGTCATTTCCCGGGCGAATCCGGCCGGATCGGCCGCGAATCCGACGGTGTCGCCGAACACCTCGCGTAGCACGGGAAGATCGCGCGTCACCACCGGGCGCCCGGCCGCCAGCGCCTCCATCGCGGCCAGTCCGAAACCTTCCTTGGTCGAAGGAAAAGCGAACACGTCACAACCTGCCACCAGGCCGGGCAGTTCGTCGTCGGCTACCGCGCCCAGAATCACCGGTTCCACGTCCAGTTCCGTGCAGCGTCGCTCGAACGCGCTGCGGTAGTCGCGGTAGTCGAACAACGTCTCGCCGCCGCCGATCACCAGCGACACCTCCGGGTGTCGTTGCCGCAGCATGGCATAGGCCTCGACCAGATCGAGGGTGCCCTTGCGCGGTTCGATTCCGCCCACGGTCAGCACATAGGAGCCCAACTCGTCGCGCCAGCGCCTGATCCCGGCCTCCTCGGCCGCGGCGGCCATGAACCGTTGCGCGTCAACACCGTTCGGGATGACGACCGGGTCGAACCCCCACCCGGCGCGCACCTCGGCGGCGACCGCCGCGGACACACAGATCCGGGCGTGGGGTTCCACGATGGCCTTCTCGTGGCATTCCGCGAGCACCGGAGTGGTGAACTGGTCGAGGTGGTGGATGGTGCGGATGCACGGACCGACCGCGTTGGCACTGATGCAGTCCTGCGCGTGGACGATGTCGTAATCGGCCGGGGTGAACGCGCCGCGCAGGGTCTCGATGGACCGCAGGATCCGGTCGGTGACCGTATCGCCGGGATGGTCGACGAATTCGACGAGACGGACCGTGACGGCAGGATCGATCTCACGGAAGAACCCGCGGTCGCCGCTGCGTGCCAGAGACCACACGGTCACCTCGACGCCGAGACGTGCCATCGCCTCGGCGAGGTACAGCGTGTGCACCACACCGCCGCGCGGCTTGGTGGAGTAGGTCAGCAACGCCACCCGCATCATCGGTCCGCCTCCGACGTCACGTGGTAACTTCCCGGACGCAACTCGGTGAGGTGGTTCAAAACTCTTCTGGCACGGGTGATCTCGGCATGGACATCGATCTCGACCTTGGCCAGCCCGCCTTTGGACCGCGTGGTCGCCAGGATGTCGCCGCCGGGCCCGACCACCTTGGCCTGCCCGAGGAAACGCAGATTTCCCATCACGCCGGTCTGGTTGGACGACACCAGCACCACCTGGTTCTCGGCCGCGCGGGCGCAGTCGTAGAGGTCGAACAGGCGCGACTGGCGGTCTGCGGGCAGGCGCGAGGCGCGGTCGGTGACGCTGGCGGGCCACGCGGACAGCGCGGCGATGATGTCGGCGCCGCCCATGGCAAGTGTTCGTGCGGCCTCGGGGAACGTCTTGTCGTAGTCGATGAGCATGCCCACGCGTCCGACCGGGGTGTCGAATGTGCTGAAAGTGTCTCCTGCCAGATACGTCAGCGATTCCCCGACCGGTTGGTGCACCTTGCGGTACGTCCCCAAAACGCCGTCCCCGCAGACACATACCGCCGCGTTGTACCGTCCCCCGCCCGGCGCGGACTCGGCATAGCCCACACACACCGTCATCGGCCCTGCGGCCGAGACCACCGCCGCGATCTCGGGGCCGTCGAGTGTCAGCGCGGGCGGTGGATCGTCGGGATCGGGCCGGTGGAAGTCGCCGATGTAGCCGCCCAGGCACGCATCGGGAAACACCAGGAGATCGACTCCGTCGCGTGCCGCCGACTCGATGATGCCGACGACCTTGGCCACGCCGCGGTCCAGGTCGCGGCCGAAATGCGCCGCGACCGCGCCCAGGGTGACCGGTGCCATGCGCTCCTCTCACGCCTTTCCGAGACCCGTGACCGGCGACGTCAGCGCCGTCGTCGTCACGCCGTCCGGCCAGCGTAGGCGCACGCCCGGTTCGGCGGTCAACGACCCGCACTCGGAACTCGCCACACCTGCCGGTACCGCCGCGGATCCCAGCGCGCCGCCGACGGTGAGCATGCCGAAACCCGGAAAACACGTCAGCCACGGCGCCATGCCGGCCGACGCGGGTCGCGGGATCGCCGCGACATCCAACTCGGCCCCGGTCCCGCTCGCTTCGGCCAGCATGCCCATGGTGCCGACGATGCCCGCCATGCTGACATCTTTGGCCGCCCGGGGCGCCATCCGGGCGACCAGGCCGGCCATCGAAGCCAGTTCCGCGCTGTTGCGGGATGTTGTCGAATCCCATTGGCGTCCGGTGTATCCCCGGCGCCACCGACCGGTGGTGTCAACTGTCAACCGCACCCGGTCCCCGGCGACGCCGCCACCGGCGGGCACCGGAGACACGGTGTGGCCCAGTGCGGTGACCGACAACGCGGCGGGCACGCCGAGTTGGGTGTGGCCGCCGAGCACCGGCACCGCCCACGCCGAGGATGCCGCCGCGATGCCGCCGATGATGCGGTCCAGCACCGCGCGAGTCGGGGCGGCCACCGCGTCGAGCAGTCCCGTTGACGTCGCCCCCATGGCCGAGAGGTCGTTGATGTTGACCAGAACCGAGCACCAGCCCGCCCATTCCGGGTCGCGTTCCACCAGTGACGGGATGATGGCGTCGCACGCCGCGACCAGATCGGTGCCGGGAACGGGCGAGCCGTCGTCGCCGACGAATCCGGCCGGTCCCAGTGCGCCGTCGACCGCGCGAAGCGGGTTCAACGCCGCGCCGAGGAAGGACTTGGTGGCCGCGGCGAGCGCATCGAAGGGGTTGATCTGCCACCGCATCCAGACGTGTGGGCGCGCGGCGATCTCGACGTCGCCCACGGTGTCCCAGCCGAGCGCGGTGAACATCGGCTGGTACCGACGCTGCACGGTGGCCTCGAACCGGAGTACACCGGCGGATTCGGCGTACGCACATGCGGCGCGGACCAGCGCCGCCCCGATGCCGGTGATGCGCGTCGACCTGTCGACCACGAGCCGGCTGCCGGTCCACCAGCCCAGGTCGAGTCCACCCACGGGTGCCAGACGCACCCCGCCCAGGACCGATCCGTCCGCGGCGGTCGCGATCAGCACCACGACGCGCGGGTCATCGTCGATGTCGTCGTGGTCGCTGCCCGAGAACATGCCCTGGTCGACCACGAACGAATCGCGGCGCAGCCGACGGTAACTCGCGAGGTCGTCGGCGGTCTCGGCCGGCCGGATGAGAAACGGTGCGGCAGGCCGTGATCCGGCCAGGATGGACAGGTCACCGGGCAGCGACGGGGTGCTGACGTCGAACTCGATCATCAGGCCCCCAGATTCTGCAGCACCGAGCAGGCGCCGCAGGCCGCACACCCGGCCCGCTGATCGGCGCCTGTCATTCCGGCCTGCCGCAGCAGATCGGCGACGGCGCGTGACACCTTCTCGACCAGCCCGGCGTCCGGCGCGATCGCCCCGTCGACGTCGGTGGCCAGCGAGCCGGACTGTGGACGGAACGGCACCACGAACGGATAGACACCCATGCCGATGAGTTCGGCGGCACCCGCGACGAGCTCATCGGGGTTCTCACCGAGCCCCACCAGCAGATACGTCGACACCTGGTTGCGGCCGAACACGCGCACCGCCTCACGCCACGCGGCCCGGTAGGCATCCAGCGCAACGGTGGCCTTACCCGGCATCCAGCGGCGTCGCACCTCGTCGTCGAGTGACTCCACGTGGATCCCGATGGCATCGGCCCCGGCCGCGCGCAGTTCGGACAGCACGGCGAGGTCGACGGGTGGTTCGCACTGGACCTGAATCGGCAGCGCAGGCACCGCGGCCTTGACGGCACGCACGCAGCGCGCCAGATGCCTTGCCCCGCGGTCAGTTCCGGCCGACGTGCCGGTGGTCATGACCATCTGCGTCACACCGTCGAGGCGCACCGCGGCAGCGGCGACCTCGGCGAGTTCGGCGGGCCGCTTGACGGCCGTGGTGGCACCGGACCGCAGGGATTCCTCGATGGTGCAGAACCGGCAGCGCTGGTCGGGGGAGTAGCGGATACACGTCTGCACGACGGTGGTGGCCAGTACGTTGCGGCCGTGCAGACGTGCGAGTTTCTCGTAGGGGACGCCGTCGCCGGTCGTGAGGTCATAGAAGCGGGGCCGGTCGATGACCTCGACGTCCAGTCCGGTGTCCTCGCCGTCGAGCAGCACGCGGGTGCCGTCGAAGACGAACGGGCTGAGCGGGTTACGCGGGATCGCGGCGTTGCGGCCGTCGATGACGAGGTGGCCGTCGGCGCTGGGGCCCGCGCCCGCGTTCCGGTGCACCGGGGGCAGGCCGCGGAAACCCTGGAGCGCGAGGTCGACTCGTGTGGACACAGTCATGGCATACCTACACCTTCATGGCGAGCCGCAAGACCGACTCGTGGTAGCTGCTGATGATCGTCGCGGCGATGTGCCGGGCATCGCGATCGATGCCGAGGAAGCGGCCGGAGCCCCAGGTGTGCATCCACGGCAGCCCGACGAAGCTCAGACCGGCGACATTGGTGATCCCGCGGGTCTGCATCGGCCGGCCCGCGCCGTCGAAGGCGCTGGCCGCTATCCACCGGTAATCCGGCCGGTAGCCGATCGCCCATACGATGCTGGTGATCCCGGCCGCAGCGAGATCCAGTGTGGTGGTCTCGGTTTCGGGCTTCCACACCGGTTCGTAACGTGAGGCAGGTGGTGCGTCGATCCCGTTGCGCTCGATGTGGGCATCGATATCCGAGCAGATCGAGTTGTAGACCGAGTCGGCATGATCCAGCGCTTCGGCCAGTGTGGGTTCGAACCGCAGCGTCGAGTCCTTCCCGTCCGCGAGCGTGCCGTAGAGCCTCATCCCTTCGGTCGCGAACTGGCGCAGGTCCACATCGCGTCCACCGTCGCGTCCGGTGACGTAGTGGTTGGTCTTCTCGATCGCGGCCTGGCCTCCCGGATACTGCTGGGCGGGCCGGTCGTACAGGCCCATGTCGGCAAGCCAGGTCATGCAGTCCCTGCCGCGGTAGAACCGTGCCACGCGCGGCGCGCCGCCCACCGCGAGGTGGACCCGGCGTCCGGCCAGGTGCAGGTCCTCGGCGATCTGGGCGCCGGACTGTCCGGTGCCGACTACCAACACTGCCCCGTCGGGCAGTGTGCCCGCGTTGCGGTACTGCTCCGAGTGGATCTGCAGGATGGTCTCGTCGAGTTGGGCGGCATACGGCGGGATGACAGGCACGGGGTACCCGCCGGTCGCGATGACGGCGTGGTCACACGTGAGCGTCGACTGACCGGATTCGTCCTGCAGGGTCAACTCGAAGCCGCCCCCGGCACGGTTCTGCAACCGGGTGACGCGGGTGTGGTTGCGCAGCGGCGGGTCGAAGGTGTCGAGCCACCCGGTCAGCCAGTCGACGACCTCGTCACGGGTCATGAAGCCGTCGGGATCGGGTCCGGCATACGGGTAGCCGGGGAGCCTGCAGTGCCAGTTCGGGGTGACGAGAGTGAAGTTGTCCCAACGGGTGTCGGCCCACGCGTGCATCGGGGTCTTCGATTCGATCACGGTGTGCTCGATGCCTGCCCGCACCAGGTACCAGCTGACCGACAGGCCGGCCTGTCCGCCGCCGATGACGGCGACGGGGATGTGGGTGGTCATGACGGCTCCGGTTCGGGGTGCATGGCGACGACCTCGAGCACCGCATCGCCGCTGAACCGCCGGGCGACGGCGACGATGCGCTGACGGGTCTGGGCTGCCGAGGTGCAGGCGAAGCCGTACTTGGCGCGTACCCGTTCGCTCGCCTCGGCCAGTGCCCGGCTCGAGCGCTCCACGAAATCGTCGACGGCATAATGCGTTCCCGCGGTCAGATGGTCGTGGATCACCAGGCTCGGGGAATAGCAACGCTCGGTGCTGCCGTCCGGCCACCGGACTTCGAAGGTCATCTCAGGCATGGGCGAGTTCCCGCCACTTCGCCGTGCGCGGACCGTCGGAGTCGGTCAAAGGTGCGTAGACGTCGGGTCTGCGGTCGCGCAGATGGAACATCCCGGCCCGCATGGCGCGGAATGTCTCGTCGATGTCGACCTGGGCGACCGCCATACCGCTGTCGAGAAGAGTTGTGGCCAAGATGTTTCCACCCGGATCGACCACCTTGGCGTTTCCGACGTATCGCAATGAGCCGAAGGTCCCGCTCTGGTTGGACGCGACCCAGAACACCTGGTTGTCCAGCGCGCGGGCCATGTCGAACAGATTGAACCGGTAGGTCCAGCGGTCATCCTGGAGGTTCTCGGCGGTGGCGGTGCGGGCGGCCGGCCACGCCGACAGACTGGCGATGATCTGCGCGCCACCGAGTGCCATCACCCGGGCGGCTTCAGGAAAGGCCTTGTCGTAGCAGATCTGCAGCCCGACCCGTCCGACCGGTGTGTCGAAGACCCCGTAGTCCGAGCCCGCCGAATACGACATGCCCTCGCCGAGCGGCTGGTGCACCTTGCGGTAGCTGCCGTAGATGTCGAATCCGTCGAGCACCGCGGCGGCGTTGTACCGCGTCTCTCCGTCGTCGGCCAGTTCGCAGAAGCCGATCGCGACCACGAGGTCACCGACGATCTGCTGGACCCGGGCGATCTCCGGGCCGTCGAGGCGGATGGCGGGCGGAAGCGACCGGCTCGTGGCCCGCACGGTGTCTCCGTGATTGCCCAGCGACGAGAGATAGCCGCCGATGGCGGCTTCCGGAAGTACCAGGAAGTCGACGCCGTTCTCGCGGGCTTGCTCTGCGAGATCGGCGATGAGCGCGAAATTCTGCTCCAGGTCGCGGGTGAAGTTCGCCGAAACGGCGGCGAGCGTGGTCATCATGGCGCGGCCTCAAACCATGTAGGTGGAGTTGATGATGGCGCCTTTGCGGGCGTAGTAGATGAGCGCGTCCTGGACGTCGAGCGGGTGCGCCGGAATGACGCCCTCGATGAGGTCTTCCTCGCGTCCGCCGTGCAGGCCGAGCCCGAACCGGCAGCAGAACACCGTGCCGCCCTCCTTGATGAAGGTGGCCAGCGCGTCGTTGATGTTCTGTTCACCCGGGAAACCGGAGTCACCGGTCTTCGGAAATCCGCGCGTAGCAAGGCAGTTGATCGATCCCGGCCCGTAGAAGTAGATGGCCGATTCGAACCCCTTACGCAGCGCGCGGGTGGCCTGCAGCACGGCGACGAATGCGACGGAGGACTCGTGCGCGATGCCGTGTACCAGCGTGAAATAGCTTTCGCCTTCCTCGGCCTGGTAGTCGGGGAAGATCTTGGTACCGCCATATATGCTGGAACCCTTCGGCAGCGCCGGATGCGGGATCTCGGCCAGCGAGGTCTTGATGTTCTCGGTGATGGATTCGTCGAACGGCATGGGTTTCTCCAGGGAGGCGATGAGGCTGCGGGCGGCGACAGTGCCGGGAGCCGGATGATCGGCTGGGTCAATTACAGGCCCCGGCCATTGCCGTGTGGTTAGGGATGGACTACTTCTGAATTGCCGAAATCTCACAGCGGCAATGTGCTCGTAATAGGTGCAGCATGCGCCTTGACCTCAACTGCACTTGAGGTGCCAGGCTGGCTCTCATGACATGTGGACTCCAGTGGCCAAGGGCGGGAAACCGCCGAGAACCCGGGGGTAAACCCCCTGGGGTCGGCGTGCAGCGGGCAGTAACTTTCGTGGTGTTGCTGGATAAACGAGTTCACACCGCATCGACAATGGCAGGAGCGGGTCATGTCAGTGACCGCTGAGGCAGAAGTGACCGACCACGGCAGCAGCGCCGAGAGGTTCGAACGCGACGCACTGCCGCTGCTTGACCAGCTGTACGGCGTCGCACGCCGGTACACGCGCAATCAGGCCGACGCCGAAGACCTGGTGCAGGAGACGATGGTCAGGGCGTACGGCAGTTTTCACACCTACCGCGACGGCACCAACATCAGGGCGTGGCTGTTCAAGATCCTCACCAACACGTGGACCAACTCCTACCACACCGCACAGCGCCGGCCGGATGTCGTGGTCACCGAGACGATCAGCGACGCACAACTGGCGGTCGCGGCGCGTTCGGAGACCGACCTGGCCTCGGCCGAGTTGGCCGCGCTCGAATCCATGGGCGAGCCGGAGGTGCGCGCTGCGGTGGCGGCACTGCCCGAGCCGCAGCGGATGGTCGTCTACTACGCCGATGTCGTCGGGCTGCGATACCAGGAGGTCGCCCACGTGCTGGATGTGCCCGTCGGAACGGTCATGTCCCGGTTACACCGCGGACGCAGGCGTCTTCGTGAGCACCTCATCGAATTCGCCTACAGGAGCGGATATCTCGCGCGACCGGCAGGCACCGCTGCGTGACGGTCGGTGAGGCCGCGCTCTTCGGCGACATCGGCGAGCAGTGTGCGCAGGCGGGCGCGGCCGCGCGCCAGCCGTGACATGACGGTTCCGACGGGGGTGCCCATCAGCGAGGCGATCTCACGATAGGCGTAGCCCTGTACGTCGGCGTAATAGACCACCATCCGATTGGCGTGCGGCAGGGCGCGCAGGGCATCGGCGATTGCATCGTCGGGCAGGTGGGCGAGGACTTCGTTCTCGGCTGACCGCGGTGCGGTGGACGTGAGGCGCATGCCGGCGGAGAGTTGGGCATCGGTGAAGTCCTCACACAACAGCTCGACCGGATTCCGCTGGCGGGAACGGTAACCGGAGATCCAGGTGTTGCGCATGATGCGGAAAAGCCACGCCTGCATGTTGGTTCCGCCCTCGAAGGTGTGAAACCCGTTGTACGCGTTGAGCAGTGTCTCCTGAACCAGGTCTTCTGCGTCGAACTGGTTGGCGGTGAGGCGCCGGGCGCCGCGCTCGATCGCCTCGATGCACGGCAGGGCTGCCGCGATGAACTCGGTGGCGTCGCGCGCAGACGTGGCCGACCGGTTGACATATTCGACGCGCACGAGCACCTCCCGAGTTACATAGAATATCTATATATCAAAATACCCGCCGGTTCGGCCTCGTGTCCAATCGGCCAAATCACCGACGGCGGAATTAATTTCAGCGAACTGGCAGTGTTCTCACAGGAAATATCCCCGCACTGCACCGGGTTGTGAGCGTGTGTAAAGTTGCTCCACGCTGTATATAGATAAGCGAAGTAATTCGCCATATGCGACGAATGCCTGGGTCGGAGGTCTTGGGGTGAACACTGGCTTGCTGCCACGTGTGCTGAAACAGGTGTGGATTCCATTGGTACTCGCGGTGGTCCTACCCATCTCAGGACTGGTGGTATGGCGGCTGCACGAGAAGTTCGGATCGCAGGATCTGAACCCCAATGCCGGAGCCGGTATCGAGATCGTGCAGTTCAACCCCAAGATCTTGGTGTACGAGGTGTACGGCCCACCCGGTAGCACGGCACAGATCAGCTACTTCGACACCGACGCCAAAGTCCATTCGGTGAACACGACACTGCCCTGGTCGGTCACCTTGTCGACGACCCTGCCGACCGTCAGCGCGAACCTGATGGCACTGAGCAGCAGCGACGCGATCGGCTGCCGCGTCACCGTCAACGGAATTGTCCGGGAAGAGAAGTCGGCCAACGGGATCGACGCGCAAACCTACTGCTTGGTGAAATCCGCATGACTCAAGGCGCCCACAACCGTACCGACAGAAAGCCGTTCATCCCGCACGCCCTGAGGATCCTCGCCGTGCCGGTGATCCTGATCTGGGTGGCCTTCGCCGCGTTGGTCAACATCATCGCGCCGCAGCTGGAGATCGTCGGCGAGGAGCATTCGGCGCCCATGGCGCCCCAGGACGCGCCGTCGCTGACCGGCATGCACCGAATGGGAGGCAACTTCAAGGAGTTCGACTCCAACAGCACGGTGATGGTGGTCATCGAGGGCCAAGAGCCGCTCGGACCCGACGCGCACAAGTACTACGACGAGATCATCCACAAGCTCCAGCAGGACCCCGAACACGTCCAGCACATCCAGGACTTCTGGGGTGACACCCTCACGGCGGCAGGCGCTCAGAGCGCGGACGGCAAAGCCGCCTACGTGATGCTCAACCTCGCCGGTGAGCAGGGGCAGACCCTGGCCAACGAAGGCGTTCAGGTGGTGCGTCAGGCGATCGCCGACACCCCCGCGCCGCCGGGAGTGCAGGCCTACGCCGCCGGGCCCGCGGCCCTCACCGACGACCTGCACGTCATCGGCAACGCCAGCCTGGGCAAAATCACACTGTTCACGCTCGTGGCGATCGCGGTGATGTTGCTGATCGTCTACCGCTCGATCGTCACCACACTGATCCAACTCGTCCTCACCGGTGTGGGACTGCTGGCCTCCCGCGGGCTGATATCGGTGCTGGCGACGCACGACGTGTTCGGGTTGACCACGTTCGCCGGGAACATCCTCACGATGCTGGCGATCGCGGCGGCCACCGACTACGGGATCTTCCTGTTCGGCCGGTACCGCGAGGCCCGCGGTGCGGGTGAGGATCCCGAGACCGCGTACTACACGACGTTCAAATCGGTGTCACCGGTGATCGTGGGGTCGGGTCTGACCATCGCAGGCGCGACGTACTGCCTGAGCTTCGCGCGGCTGCCGTACTTCAGCACCATGGGCGCACCCGTCGCGATCGGCATGATCGTCGTCGTGGCGAGCTCGGTCACCATGGGCCCGTCGATCCTGTTCCTCGGCAGCAAGGTCGGCCTCTACGAAGCCAAACGGGCCGCCAAGGGCCGGTTCTGGCGACGCATCGGCACCGCCGTCGTACGTTGGCCCGCACCGATCCTCGTCGCGAGCGCCTTCATCGTGCTGATCGGCGTCGTCGCGGTACCCGGCTATCGGCCTGCCTACAACGACCGCTGGTATCTGCCCGAGGACGCCCCCGTCAACATCGGATTCGCCGCCGCGGACCGGCATTTCACGCAGGCCCGGATGAACCCCGACATCCTCATGGTCGAGGCGGACCACGACATGCGGAACCCGGCCGACATGCTGGTGCTCGACCGCGTCGCCAAGAACGTGCTGCGCACCCAGGGCATCGCGATGGTGCAGAGCATCACCCGGCCGCTCGGGATTCCGATCCAGCACAGCTCGATTCCGTTCCAGACCGCAATCCAGGGACAGACCAGCAACCTGAACCTGCCGTTCCAACGTGCGCAGTTGGAGAACCAACTCAAGATGGTCGAGGCAACGAACCAGTCGATCGCCATCATGGAGAAGCAGTACGAGTTGTCGTTGCGGCAGACCAAGCTCACGCAGGACTCGGCGGAGAAGTCACGCGAACTGCTCGAGGTCACCAAGCAACTGCGCGACAACATCGCCAACTTCGACGACCAGTTCCGGCCGCTGCGCAACTACTTCTACTGGGAGCCGCACTGTTTCGACATCCCGATGTGTGCGGCGGCGCGGTCGCTGTTCGACTCCCTCGACACCGTCGACGAGTTGACCGACCGGACGTCGGCCGTGCAGGTCAACACCGATGAATTGGCCGACCTCGCACCGCAGTTGACCGCGCTGCTGCCGCAGACCATCGCGTCGATGAAGACCAGCCGGGATCTGTCTCTGGCGTCGTACAACTCGCAGAAGGCGCTGCTCGACCAGATGCAGGCCATGAACGACACCGCGCTGGCGATGGGGCAGAGCTTCGACGAGGCGAAGAACGACGACTTCTTCTACCTGCCACCAGAGGCGTTCCAGAACCCGGACTTCGAACGCGGCCTCAAGATGTTCCTGTCGCCGGACGGCAAGTCCGCGCGCATGTTCATCACCCACCAGAGCGATCCGGCGACCCCGGAGGGCATCGCCCGCGTCGACGCGGAACGCACTGCCGCGCAGGAGGGTCTGAAGATGTCGTCGCTGTCGGACGCCAAGATCTTCCTCGGCGGCACGGCGGCGACCTACAAGGACATGGCCGACGGCGCGCGCTATGACCTGATGATCGCCGTGGTGTCGGCGCTGACGCTGATCTTCATGATCATGCTCATCCTGACCCGCAGCGCCGTCGCCGCGCTGGTCATCGTGGGCACCGCGGCAAGTTCGATCGCAGCGTCGTTCGGCATCTCGGTGCTGATCTGGCAGGACCTGTTCGGTGTTCAGGTGCACTGGCTGGTCATGCTGATGTCGGTCATCATCCTGCTGGCCGTCGGATCGGACTACAACCTGCTGCTGGTCTCGCGTTTCAAGGACGAGATCCACGCGGGTCTGAAGACCGGCATCATCCGGTCGATGGCGGGCACCGGCGGCGTGGTGACCTCCGCGGGCCTGGTGTTCGCCGCGACCATGGCGGCGATGCTCGGCAGCGAACTGGTGGTGCTGGCGCAGATGGGGTCGACCATCGCGATCGGTCTGCTGCTCGACACGTTGATCGTGCGGTCTCTGCTCATGCCGTCGATCGCGACGATGCTGGGCAGGTGGTTCTGGTGGCCGCAGGTGGTCTACCCGCGTGGTGACAACCAGTTCCGTCGCCCGACGCCCGGGAAGAGCGACACCGACGATCAGGACACCGCGGCCCTGCCCGCGCAGAGCTGAGCCGTCGAACCCGCCACGGTGACCCCTCAGTAACCTGACCGGGTGAGTGTCTTCGACAAGGCGATCGACCTGCATCCGATCGGCGACGGCCGCTTCCGTGGTGCCACCGTGCAGGAGTGGGCCAACATGGTCGGCCCGTTCGGCGGGATCACCGCCGCGGTGCTGGTGCGTGCGATCCAACTGCACCCGCAGTGCCACGGCCAACCGATCGCGCTCACCGTCAACTACGTCGCCCCGATCGCCGACGGCGACTTCGACGTCGAGACCAGGCACGTGCGGACCAACAGGTCCAACCAGCACTGGATCATCGAGCAGAGCCAGGGCGGCGAGGTGAAGACCACCGCGACAGCGGTTTTCGGGGTGCGCCGCGACACCTGGGCCGACGCCGAGGCCACGCCGCCGGCGGCACCGGACCCGAACGGCCTCGAGCAGGCCGCGTCGCCGCTGACGTGGTTCACGAACTACGACATCAGATACGTCGACGGCGCGGCGCCTGCTATGGACGGCACCGAGTCGGCGTCGTCGACCACCACGCTGTGGGTGCGCAGCAACCCGCCCCGGCCCCTGGATCACGCGGCGCTCACCGCCGTGAGCGACGTGTTCTTCCCGCGGGTGTTCCTGCGGCGCGGGCAGTTCATCCCGGCCGGCACCGTGACCCTCGCGGTGTACTTCCACGCCGGTGACGAGCAGATCACCGCTGCCGGTGACGATTTCATCCTCGGCACCGCACGGGCCCACCAGTTCACCCGCGGCTACTTCGACCAGTCCGCACACCTGTGGAGCCGCGCCGGCATCCCGCTCGTGACGTCACATCAGTACGTGTACTTCAAGGGGTGACGCGCCCGGGCGGCAGCGACTGCAGCGCGATCCACGCGCTGACCCGGGTCTGCGGGTCGTCGAGGTGCCCGGGCAGCAGCTCCTCGATCGCGTCGAGGCGGTTGCGGATCGTGTTGCGGTGCACCCCGAGTTCCTCGGCGACCTTGAGATGTGATCCGTGGTGACGCAGAAACGAGCGCAGCGTCTCCAGTTGTTCGGAACTCAGTCCGTGCAGCCATGATTCGGCGAACGCGGCCGCCCGTTCGGTGTCGATGAGCCCGAGCGGGCCGTCGTTGACGACGCGGTCCCACACCACCAGTGCCGCGGTGGGGGTGGTCTGTGCCAGCGCGAGCCCGGCCGTGCGGTATGCCGACGCGCCGTCGTCCGATGCCACCGCGGCACCGACGCCGACCGCAAGGCCCGCGGCCACCAGGGTGTCCCCGATGCTTTCGGCCTGCTGTGGTATCGACACCGCGCACAGTTCGTCGGCATGGACACCGGCGAGCACACCGCGCTGCTCGAGTGCGGCGACGGCATCGACGATCGCGGACTCGTCCCCGCCGGCCCGCAGGAACCTGATCTGTCTCGGTATGACGAGGGCGGGTGCATCGACCTCGAGAATCAACTGCGCGGTGCGGGAATCGTTGCCGATGACCAGCTCGATCGCGCGGCTGTGCAGGAGCCGGCGGGTGGTGGTGCGGCTGCGGCGTTGCTCGTCGACCAGGCCGAGGACGGCCACCGCAGTGGTGAGGGCGTCGCGCTCGGCTTCGGAGAGCCGCACCGGACCCATCGTCGCAAGGTAGGTCGTGGGCCTGCCGCGTAATCCGATGGGCTGCACCGACAGCGACAACGCCGGGCGGGACTGTGCCGCGGCCGATCGCCCGCCGTGGGTTTGCAGCCGCCGCACGTCGGCGGCGGCGTCATCGAGCGGGAACTCGGACCGCCGCGGACCGACCGGGCCGGTCAGCGCCCGCCCGTCGGGAGCCATCAGGCACGCCGCACCGTCGAGCGCCTGAGCCAGCGCCGTGACCACAGCGGTCGCGGGGTCCCGCCGCGTCGCCGCCGAGATCAACCGCCGTTGCGTCAGCAGCGAGGCCTGTGCGGCAGCCGATTCCTGCTCGGAGAGCACGCGGGCCACGTGTCTGCTGATCGCGACGAAGGTGGTGCGCCGCGGCACTTCGAAAAGGTTGACGTCGTGCGCGCGGCACGCGGCGATGAGCGGATCCGGCGTCCGCTCGTGCGTCAGCCCGATGCCGAAACCGACGGCGGCGACCGCGGCGTCGGCCAGCCGACGCACATAGTCGTCCCACTCCTCGTTCCACGCCCGGGTCTCGATACCCGTGGTCAGCAGAATTTCGCCGCCTTCGAGAAACGGGGTGGGATCGGACAGCTCACTCGTGGCGACCCAGCGGATGTCGGCGTCGGGCCTGCCGATGTGCACGCCGCGCAACCCCAGCGCGCGCACGCCCACGACATCCCGCACACCGACCACGGTGACAGTTTTGCACAGTGATTGATGAGCAAGTTGTGCATTGGTGCGCTGCGCGCGCGTGAGCTGCGAATTTACCGTGGAATCACGCACTCGTCTTAGGAGGACACCCGTGACCATCACCGAGAATGTCGGCCGGACACTCACCCAGGAACGTCGGCTCGTCACCGCCATCCCCGGTCCGGTCTCGCAGCAGCTGCAGGCGCGCAAGCAGAGCGCGGTGGCTGCCGGTGTCGGTGTGACGCTGCCGGTCTACGTCGTCGCGGCCGCAGGTGGTGTGCTCGCCGACGCCGACGGAAACCAGCTCATCGACTTCGGCTCCGGCATCGCCGTCACCACCGTCGGCAACAGCGCACCCGCCGTCGTCGACGCGGTCACCGAGCAGGTCGCGGCGTTCACCCACACGTGTTTCATGGTCACGCCCTACGAGGGGTACGTGCAGGTGGCCGAGCAGCTCAACCGGCTCACCCCGGGCGACCACGAGAAGCGCACGGCACTGTTCAACTCGGGCGCCGAGGCCGTGGAGAACGCCGTCAAGATCGCGCGGGCGTACACCCGCAGGCAGGCCGTCGTGGTGTTCGACCACGCATACCACGGCCGCACCAACCTCACCATGGCGATGACCGCCAAGAACCAGCCGTACAAGCACGGCTTCGGACCGTTCGCCAACGAGGTGTACCGCGTGCCCACCTCGTACCCGTTCCGCGACGGTGAGACCGACGGTGCGGCCGCCGCGGCGCGGGCCATCGACCTCATCACCAAGCAGGTCGGCGCCGACAACGTCGCCGCCGTGGTCATCGAACCCATCCACGGTGAGGGCGGATTCGTCGTTCCCGCACCGGGATTCCTCGGCGCGCTGCAGAAGTGGTGCACCGACAACGGCGCGGTGTTCGTCGCCGACGAGGTGCAGACCGGGTTCGCCCGCACCGGTGCGCTGTTCGCGTCCGAACACGAGAACCTGGTGCCCGACCTGATCGTCACCGCCAAGGGCATCGCGGGCGGATTGCCGCTCTCGGCCGTCACGGGCCGCGCCGAGATCATGGACGGCCCGCATTCCGGCGGCCTCGGCGGCACCTACGGCGGCAACCCGTTGGCGTGCGCCGCCGCGCTCGGGGTGATCGACACCATCGAGCGTGAGGACCTCGTTGCGCGGGCCCGCGCGATCGGCGAGACCATGCTCAGCCGGCTCGGGGCGCTGGCCGCAGCCGATCCCCGCATCGGTCAGGTACGCGGCCGCGGCGCCATGGTCGCCATCGAACTCGTCAAGCCGGGCACCACCGAGCCCGACGCCGACCTGACCAAACGCGTCGCCGCCGCGGCGCACGCGCAGGGCCTGGTGGTCCTGACCTGCGGCACCTACAGCAACGTGCTGCGCTTCCTGCCCCCGCTGAGCATGCCCGACCACCTGCTCGACGAGGGTCTCGACATCCTGGCTGCCGCGTTCGCCGAGGTGAAGTGACGATGGAGTACCAGAAGGCGATCGCCGGGCTCGACGCCAAGCACGGCATCCTCATCGACGGCACCGCACGCGGCGCCGATGCCACGTTCGACGTGCATGATCCCGCGACCGGCGAGGTGATCGCCGCGGTGTCCGACGGCTCGGTCGCAGACGCGGCCGCCGCGGTCGACGCCGCCGCCAAGGCGTTCGGGGCGTGGGCGGCGACCAGTCCGCGTCGACGCAGCGAGATCCTGCGTCGCGCATACGAACTGATCCTCGCCGACATCGACCGGCTCACCGCGCTGGTGTGCGCCGAGAACGGCAAGTCGCAGGCCGACGCACGCGCCGAGGTCGCCTACGCGGCCGAGTTCTTCCGCTGGTTCAGCGAAGAAGGTGTGCGCACCGACGGCGCCTTCGGCATCAACCCCGCAGGCAACGCCCGAACCCTGGTGACGCACAAACCCGTCGGCGTCGCCGCGTTGGTCACGCCGTGGAACTTCCCGGCCGCCATGGCGACCCGCAAGATCGCCCCGGCGCTGGCCGCTGGATGCACCGTCGTACTCAAGCCCGCCGCCGAGACCCCACTCACGGCGCTGGCGATCGTGGCGATCCTCGCCGACGCCGGGGTGCCTGCGGGCGTGGTGAACCTCGTGCCGACCAGCGACGCGGGTGCGGTGGTGTCGACCTGGCTCGCCGATGAGCGGGTCCGCAAGATCTCCTTCACCGGGTCGACCGGCATCGGGCGGGTGCTGCTGAGGCAGGCCGCCGACCGCGTCGTCAACGCCAGCATGGAACTCGGCGGCAACGCGCCGTTCGTGGTCACCGCCGACGCCGACATCGCGCAGGCCGTCGAGGGTGCGATGCTCGCGAAATTCCGTGGCGCGGGCCAGGTCTGCACGGCCGCCAACCGGTTCTACGTGCATGCCTCGGTGCACGACGAGTTCGTCGCGGCGTTCGCGGCCAAGGTCGAGGCTTTGCGCGTCGGTCCGGCCGCGGATCCGGCCTCCGAGATCGGTCCGCTGGTCAGTTCGCGCGCCGCAGCCCGCGTGTCCGCCGCGGTCGATGCCGCAATCGCCGACGGTGCGGTGGTCGCGGCCAAGGCCGCCACGCCGACCGAGGGCTGGTTCGTCGCACCGACCGTGCTGACCAACGTGGCCCCTGACGCGGCGATCCTCACCGACGAGATCTTCGGTCCGGTCGCTCCCGTGGTGGCGTGGGAGGACGAGGACGAACTGCTGCGCTGGGCCAATGACACCGAATATGGTTTGGCGGCCTATGTTTTCGCCGGCCGGCTACAGGACGCGCTGCGGATCGCCGAACGTCTCGACGCGGGCATGGTGGGCGTCAACCGCGGTGTGGTGTCCGATCCGTCGGCGCCGTTCGGCGGCATGAAGCAGAGCGGCCTGGGCCGCGAGGGCGCCCGCGAGGGTCTGCACGAGTTCCAGGAGACGCAGTACCTCAGCGTCGCGTTCGACTGACGTCGATTCCCGCCGTGCGGAGCTCAGTACGGCGGCGTGTGCAGCATCATGCTGAACAGCAGCAGGACCATGCTGATCAACGAGGCGAGCATGAGCACCCCGACGCCCACGGTGATGAGGCAGCTGACGCAGGCGCGCTTGCCGCGTCTGATCCTGGCGACATGGTCGTCGTGCCTGAGCTCGGTTGCCACGAACGCGAATTCGACGTCGGCGAGCTCGCCCGCGGCGGCAGGTGCCCCGTCGGCGAGCTCACGCAGACGCGTCGCGGCGATACCCACGCCGACTCCGGCGAATCGCCGACTCAATCGACGCGCCTGCCACCGGGTCATTCGGTGCTGGCGCGTATGCGTCGGATACGGCCAGTGTCCCCACCCGCCGCTGTACGCGGTCACAGTGGACTTAGTCTAAGTCCTCCTGCCCTCGCCGAAACGTCATTCCAGCAGGCTTCTTTCCGCCCTTTCCCTGCTGGAACGACGTTTCGGCGCAAGGGGGGAGAGGGGATGCCGCCGGGCATGCGAAAGGGCTGCCGGACGTGGAGTCCGACAGCCCTTTCTGTTGCCTTCACGTTGCCGGGAGGACCGGCGACGTGGGGATCAGCGTGCGGTCAACTGCAGCTGGGAGAGACGGTGCCGACGGTGCAGCAGGACGCTCAGCCAACGGATGTCGATCAGCATGGCGGGTTGGCCTTTCTGGTCAGGCGCTCTTGACGAGCAGGGGGAGGAGACGCCGGCGGGCCATGGTGCCTTCGGCGAAGTGATGCAGAGCGTCGGGCACCGATGCCGTGAGCGGCACGCCGGCGTCCTCTTCATGGAGTTCGGCGGTCACGGCTGCACCGGCGACGACCGCCCAGTCCACACCCAGGTCGCTGCAGCGCGCGTCGATGTCGTAGAACAGCGAAACGGCTTGCGAGGCAAAGCTGTTCACGCCGCTCAGATCGAGCACGATGGACTTCTCCGGAATGACGAGGCGGCGGACGTAGGCCGAGATCTGGTCCAGATTTTCACTGCCGATGACACCCTTGACCGTCACCACGGTCGCCAGTTGCCGGTGATGTGCGCGCATCGACGCGCCGTCGCAGACCACTGCAGGATTGCCATACCGAAAATGATTGTCCGAAGCCGGGGTGTTGCTCGTGATAGTCATGATCAGCCTCCCGTCGTTCTTCGAGCTGGCGGTTGGGCTTCTTCGCTTCAACCTTGAGCACAACGCTAAGTGCGCAATCTAAGGCGGCGGGGTGCCAGCATTGAGACTTTGCTAAGAACCCCGCCGAGAACTCCGGACGTACTCGCCGGTAGGGTCCGATGGCGCCAACGACGCTGGTGAGGCCTCTTGACGGCGCTTCGTGGCGTGGTCTACCGTGACCGCCATCACGAATTGAAACGTTTCAATACGGAGCGAACTTGACTGCTTCAGCCGCACCCACGATGCAACGCGTCTGCTTTGTCCTCCAACTCAGGCCCGAGCGGATGGATGAGTACCTGACGGCTCACGAACAGGTCTGGCCTGAGATGCTCGACGCGCTGTCGGAGGCCGGGTGGCACAACTACTCGTTGTTCGTCCGCGAGAGCGACGGACTGGTGGTCGGCTACCTGGAGACCGACGACTTCGCCTCGGCACAGAAGCGCATGGCCGAGACCGACGTCAACACCCGGTGGCAGGCCACCATGGCCGAGTTCTTCCTGAGCGACGACGGGGCCAACCCCGACGAGCAGATGAAACCCTTGTTCGAGTACTTCCACCTGGCATGACCCATACCCCCACCCACACCCAGAGCCCTTGAATCGAGGAAACCCATGAAGCTCGGAGCGCGGTCCACCACCGGGTGGCGGGCAACCATCGCGGTCGCGATGTCCAACTACATCGAGGCCGGATCGATCATCGCCATCGCCACCAGCCTCGGGTTCTGGCAGGCGGCGTTCGGCATCAGCAACTTCGCGGTCGGTCTGCTCGCGGCGCTGAGTGCCAATGCGTTCGGCGCCGCGATCGGCGCCATCCTGGGTGGGCCGTTGTGCGACCGGTTCGGCCGCAAGGCCATCTACACCTACGACCTATTGGTGTACATGGCCGGCGTGCTGCTCGCGGCCTGCGCGGTCAACTACACCATGCTGCTGGCGGCGTTCATCATCACCGGTATCGCCGTGGGCGCCGGTGTGCCCGCGTCCTGGACCTACATCGCCGAACAGGCGCCGTCGGTGGACCGCGCCAAACACGTCGGCACCGCGCAGTTGGCGTGGTCGGTCGGCCCGCTGATCGGGTTCGCCCTGGCGGCCGCGCTCGCACCGCTCGGCCTGATGGGCTCGCGGCTGATCTTCGTCCACCTGTTCGTCGTCGCCGGCGTGGTGTGGTGGGTGCGCCAGGGCCTCGCGGAATCGCAGATCTGGACCGACGAGGCCAAGACCGAATCGCGGGAGGTCACCAACGCGGTCGGCCTGCGCGGTCTGCGCGGGCTGTTCTCCAAGCGCGTCAACATCACCGCACTGCTGTTCCTCGGCGGCATCTATCTGTTCTGGAACACCGTGGCCGGGCAGGCGGGCATCTTCATGCCGCGGGTGTACGACACCGCGGGTCTGCACAGCCCGGTCGCCCAGAACCTGCTGCAGGTGCTGGTGTGGGGGTGCACGGTCGCGGCCACCTACTTCGGGTTCATGCGCTACGCCGACCGGATGTCGCAGCGACTGCTCTATGTCGGTGGTGCCGCGCTGGGCATCGTCGGCTGGATCGTGCTGGTGGCGTTCACCGACGGCGGCGTGCCGACCATGCTCGCCTTCGCGGTGCTGTGGGGCGTCTCGGCCGGTATCGGCGCGCAGGCCTTCTACAGCCTGTGGGCCAGTGAGTTGTTCGCGACGCCGTACCGCGCCAGCGCGCAGGGCGTGATGTTCTTCGTCGTGCGCACCATGACGGGCGTGCTCAGCTACTTCTTCCCGACGCTGCTGGCCGTCACGGGGCTCACCGCGGTGGGCGTGCTGCTGGTCGTGCTGCTGACCATCGCGATGCTGATCGGCGCGTTCGGCGCGCCGGCCACGCGCGGCAAGACGCTGCGGGAGATCGAGGTGGAGCGCTACGGCGCCCCCGTGAGCCCAGAGCCCGAGAACCCCGAGAACAAGGAAAGGACCCCGGCATGAGCATGGTCACCGTTCACCCGGCCCTCGACCACCTCGCGATCGAACTGCCGTCCTGGGCGTTCGGGAACTCCGGAACCCGGTTCAAGGTGTTCGGCACCCCCGGCACGCCGCGCACCGTCGAGGAGAAGATCGCCGACGCGGCCACCGTGCACCGCATGACCGGCCTCGCGCCGCGGGTCGCGCTGCACATCCCCTGGGACACCGTCGACGACTACGCCGCGCTGGGTGCCTACGCCCGTGAGCACGGCGTCGAACTGGGCACCATCAACTCCAACACCTTCCAGGACGACGACTACAAGTTCGGCAGCCTCACCCACACCGACAAGGCCGTGCGGCAGAAGGCCATCGATCACCACCTGGCGTGCATCGAGATCATGAACCAGACCGGGTCGCGTGACCTGAAGATCTGGCTGGCCGACGGCACCAACTACCCGGGCCAGGGCGACATTCGCGGCCGCCAGGACCGGCTGGCAGAATCGCTGGCGACGATCTACCAGCACATCGGGGCGGATCAGCGAATGGTACTGGAATACAAGTTCTTCGAGCCCGCCATGTACATGACCGACGTGCCCGACTGGGGGACCGCCTACGCCCAGGTCAGCGCGCTCGGCGAACGTGCCGTGGTGTGCCTGGACACCGGGCACCACGCGCCAGGCACCAACATCGAGTTCATCGTCGCGCAGCTGCTGCGGCTGGGGAAGCTGGGATCGTTCGACTTCAACTCGCGGTTCTACGCCGATGACGACCTGATCGTCGGTGCCGCCGACCCGTTCCAGCTGTTCCGCATCATGTTCGAGGTGGTGCGTGGCGGTGGGCTCGACCCGTCGTCGGGTGTCGCCCTGATGCTCGATCAGTGCCACAACGTGGAAGCCAAGATCCCCGGGCAGATCCGGTCGGTGCTCAACGTGGCCGAGATGACCGCGCGCGCACTGCTCGTCGACACCGAGGCGCTCGCCGAGGCCCAGCACAACGGTGACGTCCTCGGCGCCAACGCGATCGTCATGGACGCGTTCTACACCGATGTGCGTCCCGCCCTGGCGAAATGGCGCGTCGACCGCGGGTTGCCCGGCGATCCGATGGCCGCCTTCGCCGCGTCGGGATACCAGGACCAGATCAACGCAGAACGAGTCGGCGGCACGCAGTCGTCGTGGGGAGCATGAACATGAACGCCAAGGACACGGTCGCAGAGCTGATCAGCCGGTCCAACCGGTTGGGCTCGGATCCGAAGAACACCAACTACGCAGGCGGCAACACGTCGGCCAAAGGCACCGACATCGACCCGGTCACCGGGCAGCCCGTCGAATTGTTGTGGGTCAAGGGATCCGGCGGCGACCTCGGCACGCTCACCGAGAACGGCCTCGCGGTACTGCGACTGGACCGCATGCGCGCGCTGGTCGAGGTGTACCCCGGCATCGAGCGGGAAGACGAGATGGTCGCCGCGTTCGACTACTGCCTGCACGGCCGCGGCGGCGCGGCCCCGTCGATCGACACCGCCATGCACGGCCTCGTCGACGCCGCTCACGTCGACCACCTGCACCCCGACTCGGGTATCGCGCTGGCGACCGCGGCCGACGGCGAGGCGCTGACCAAGCAGATCTTCGGCGACCGGGTGGTGTGGGTGCCGTGGCGGCGCCCCGGTTTCCAGCTCGGCCTGGACATCGCCGAGATCAAGCGCCGCAACCCGCAGGCGATCGGCACCATCCTCGGCGGCCACGGCATCACCGCCTGGGGCTCGACTTCGACCGAGGCCGAAGCGCATTCACTGGAGATCATCGAGACCGCCGAACGCTACATCGCCGAAAACGGCCGCCCCGAACCGTTCGGCGCGCCCGTGCCCGGATACGGCGCACTGCCCGAAGACGCCCGACGGGCCAAGGCCGCGCAGCTCGCACCGTTCATCCGTGGTCTGGTCTCGACCGACAAACCGCAGGTCGGCCATTTCACCGACGATCCGCGCGTGCTCGAATTCCTCGCCGCCGCCGAGCATCCCCGCCTCGCCGCGCTGGGCACCAGCTGCCCCGACCACTTCCTGCGCACCAAGGTCAAACCGCTCGTGCTGGACCTGCCCGCCGACGCCACCATCGACGAGTGCAGGACGCGGCTGGCCGAACTGCACCAGGCCTACCGGGTGGACTACCAGGCGTACTACGACCGGCACGCCACCGCCGACAGCCCCGCGATCCGCGGTGCGGACCCGGCCATCGTGCTGATCCCCGGCGTTGGCATGTTCAGCTACGGCAAGGACAAGCAGACCGCCCGCGTGGCAGGCGAGTTCTACCTCAACGCCATCAACGTCATGAGCGGCGCTGAGGCCATCTCGCGCTACGCCCCCATCGACGAGTCCGAGAAGTTCCGCATCGAGTACTGGGCGCTCGAAGAGGCCAAGCTGCAGCGCATGCCGAAACCCAAGCCGCTGGCCACGCGGATCGCGCTGGTCACCGGAGCGGCCTCCGGGATCGGCAAGGCCATTGCGACACGCCTGGCCGCCGAGGGGGCCTGCGTGGTGATCGCCGACCTGGACGGCGCCAAGGCCGAGGCCGCGGCAGCAGAGATCGGCAATACCGATGTGGCGGTGGGGATCGCCGCCGACGTGACCGACGAGGCCGCCGTGCAGGCCGCGGTCGACGCGACCGTGCTGGCCTTCGGCGGTATCGACATCGTGGTGAACAACGCCGGCCTGTCCCTGTCGAAGTCGTTGCTGGACACCACCGCCGAAGATTGGGACCTGCAGCACAACGTGATGGCCCGCGGGTCGTTTTTGGTGTCGAAGGCCGCGGCGCGTGCCCTCATCGACCAGAAACTCGGCGGCGACATCATCTACATCTCGTCGAAGAACTCGGTGTTCGCCGGGCCCAACAACATCGCGTACTCGGCGACCAAAGCCGATCAGGCGCACCAGGTTCGTTTGCTGGCGGCCGAACTCGGCGAGCACGGCATCAAGGTCAACGGGATCAACCCCGACGGCGTGGTGCGCGGCTCGGGCATCTTCGCAGGCGGCTGGGGCGCCAAACGTGCCGCGGTGTACGGGGTTCCGGAAGAAGAGCTCGGCAAGTACTACGCGCAGCGCACACTGCTCAAACGCGAGGTCCTGCCCGAGCATGTGGCCAATGCCGCGTTCGCACTGTGCACGTCGGACTTCTCGCATACCACGGGGCTGCATGTGCCGGTGGACGCGGGAGTCGCCGCGGCCTTCCTGCGATGAGCGCTTGCGCGAAGAGCCGAGGGTCGCGATGATGAGCGCCCAGGTCGCGGCCGTCGATCTCGGCGCCACCAGCGGCCGCGTCATGGTCGCCGACATCGACGGTGACCGCCTCGACATGCGCACGGTTGCACGGTTTGCCAACGACCCAGTGAACCTGTGGAACGGTGCAGGCAACGAGCTGCGCTGGAACGTCCCGACGATGTACGGCCACGTGATCGACGGACTCACCCGTGCCGGGCGCGACTGCGACAACCTCGTCGGTGTCGGGGTGGACTCGTGGGCCGTCGACTACGGTCTGCTGCGCGACGGGCGGCTGCTGTCATCACCCATGCACTACCGCGACGCCCGCACCGAACGCGGTGTCGAGCTGGTGCACGATGTCCTCGACGCGTCGGAGCTCTACCGGCGCAACGGCATCCAGTTCCTGCCGTTCAACACCGTCTATCAGCTTGCGGCCGAGCGGGCCGACGGGCTGCTCGACCTGGCCGACACCGTGCTGCTGGTTCCGGACCTGCTCACCTACTGGTTGACCGGCCAACGCGTCGCGGAACGCACCAACGCGTCGACCACCGGGCTGCTCGCGCTCGACGGCACGTGGGACCGCGACCTCATGACACGGCTGGGCCTGCCGCACACGCTGTTCCCGGACATCGTGGAGGCGGGCAGTCGCCGCGGCCCGCTGCTGCCGACGGTCGCCCGACAAATCGGGTTCAGCACCGAGGTGGTGTCGGTCGCGTCCCACGACACCGCATCGGCCGTGGCGGCCGTGCCGATGGACCCCGAGCATGCAGCCTACATCTCCTGCGGCACATGGGGGCTGGTCGGTGTGGAGCTCGACGGACCCATCGCCACAGACGCGGCCAGGGAGGCGAACTTCACCAACGAGGTCGGCGCCGACCAGCGGATCCGGTTCCTGCACAACGTGATGGGCCTGTGGCTGCTCACCGAGACCATCCGGCAGTACGAGCGCGACGGCCACGACGTCGAACTCTCCGAGCTGCTGGCCCGCGCCGCCCAGGCACCCGCGCCGCCTATCGTGTTCGACACCGACGATCCGCGCTTCCTGCCGCCGGGGGACCTGCCCTCGCGGATCAGCGCCTGGTACAACGAGCGGGACCACACCCCGCCCGCGGGCCCGGTGCAGATGGTCCGCGCGATCCTGGAGAGCCTGGCCGCGGCGTTCGCGTCGGCGGTCTGCACGGCCGCCGAGTTGTCCGGTGTGGACGTGCGGGCCGTGCACATGGTCGGAGGCGGATCGCGCAACGAGCTGCTGTGCCAGCTGACCGCCGACCGCATCGGGATGCCGTTGCTGGCGGGGCCGGTGGAGGCCACGGCGCTGGGCAACGTGCTGCTGACGGCCCGCGCGCAGCACGTCGTCGGCGGCGATCTGGCGACGTTGCGCGCGCGTGTCGCGCAGTGGTTCCCGGTCCGGCGGTACCTACCCCGGACCAGCCGTACCACCGCCGTGGTGTGATGTTCACGTGGTGAGCATGCGGGAGGTCGCTGCCGCGGCGTCGGTGTCGGTGGGGACGGTGTCCAATGTCCTCAACGCGCCCGACAAGGTGGCGCCGGCGACGGTGGCGCGGGTGCAGGCCGCCATCGACAAGCTGGGCTTCGTGCGCAACGACGCCGCGCGCCAGCTCAAGGCGGGCCGCTCGCGCAGCGTCGGCCTGGTGGTCCTGGACATCGGCAACCCGTTCTTCACCGACATCGCCCGCGCCGCCGAGCGTCGTGCCAGCGAACACAATCTCACGGTGCTGCTCGGCACCTCCGACGACGACGCCACCCGCGAGCGGGCCTACGTCGACGCGTTCGACGAACAGCGCGTGTACGGGCTGCTGGTGTCACCGGTCGGTGAAGACCTGAACCGCCTTGTCGCGCTGCGTGAGCGGGGTACCCCGGTGGTGCTCGTCGACCGCGACGGCGGCGGCACCCCGTTCGACTCGGTGGCCGTGGACGACGTGGCGGGCGGTTGCCTGGCGGTCGAGCATCTGTGCGCCACCGGTCGCCGCAGGATCGCGTTCGTGGGTGGCCCTGGCACGCTGCGCCAGATCCGGGACCGTCGCCGCGGGGCCGCCGACGCGGTCGCGAAAACCCCTGGGGCGACGCTGGAGATCATCGACACCGATGCCCCGAGCGTGCTGGCCGGGCGCGCCGCCGGTGACCAACTGCGCCGACGCGCCAAGCGGGACCGGCCCGATGCGGTGTTCTGCGCCAACGATCTGCTGGCGATCGGTGTGCTGCAGGGGTTGAGTTTCTCCGGCGATCTGCGGGTGCCCGAGGACATGGCGCTGGTCGGCTACGACGACATCGACTTCGCGCGTTCGGCGGTCGTGCCGCTGACCTCGGTGCGCCAGCCCACGGGCGAGATCGGAACCACGGCGGTGGATCTGCTGATCTCCGCGGCCGAGGACCCGGGTGATCGTCGACCCGAACATGTGGTGTTCCAGCCGGAGTTGGTAATCCGCGGCTCGACCGGCTAGTCGCCGAGGTCGGCCTCGCGTCGGTACCGGTGCTAGACGATCAACACGTCGAGGGTGCGCGGGCCGTGCACACCCTCCACACGTTCGAGTTCGATGTCACTGGTCGCGCTGGGACCCGAGATGAAGGTCAGCGGACGGTCGGTGCCCAGCGCGGCGAACCCCTGCGGCACGGTGTCGACGATCTGATCGGTGCGCACGACGCAGATGTGGTGATCGGGCACCAGGGTCAAAGCGCGCCTGCCCTGGGTGGCGCCCGCGTCGAGCACGATGGTCCCGGTCGCGGCGATGCCGACGGCACACCCGGTCAGGACCGCGTCGACGTCGTCGAGTTGCTCGACGCTCAGGACCGGGACGTCGGATACGGTGCGCACACCGGTGATCCACTCGGCGGGCACATCCGACGGGACGACGACGGTGGCGTCGGGACCGGTGAGTTCACGCACCAGCGACGCGATGTCGGAGGAGGCCACGCGGTGTACGCGGGCGCGGTACTCGGCCACGGTCTCGGCGAACCGTTCCACGTCGCCCGGTCCGGTCAGCGGTTCGCGGTGGTAATCGCGGGGAACCGTGACGGGTTGCGGCGGCGCGGCGGCGAGCGCCGCGCGGATCCGGTCCAGCACCTCGGCTCTGGCGTCCGGCGCGGTCATCGCGAACCTCCCTCGTGCGTGCGGTTCCACCACTGCCGGAAGGTCTCCTTGGGTGGTTCGGGCAGGTCGCGGCTGCTGGTCCACTTCGAGGCGGGCCAGGGCAGCGCGGAGATGCGGTGGTCCTTGCCCGCGATGACGCGTCCGGCGGCAAGTGCCTTCTCCGCCAAGGCGAACCGCTTCGGATCCGACATCGCCCAGCCGGCGGCCCTCATCGCGAGCTCCTGTCCGCCGGGCAGGCCGCCCCGCTCGGAATCGACCTGCTGCGCGCGCAGGTGCACCAGGATCGACGGGATGTCGATGCGTACCGGGCACGCCTCGAAGCAGGCGCCGCACAGTGACGACGCATAGGGCAGGCTCGCGTTGGGGTCGTCGTGCCCGGTGGTCCCGGTGAGCTGGGGGCTCAGGATCGCGCCGATCGGGCCCGGGTACACCGACCCGTAGGCGTGCCCGCCGGTGCGTTCGTACACCGGGCAGACGTTGAGGCACGCGCTGCACCGGATGCAGTGCAGCGCAGCGCGTCCGACCTCATCGGCGAGCACCCGGGTGCGGCCGTTGTCGAGCAGCACCAGGTGGAACTCCTGCGGTCCGTCGCCGGGATGCACGCCGGTCCACATCGACGTGTACGGGTTCATCCGCTCCGCCGTCGACGACCGCGGCAGCAGTTGCATGAACACCTCGAGGTCGGCGAACGTGGGCACGATCTTCTCGATGCCCATCACGGTGATGAGCGTTTCTGGCAGGGTCAGGCACATGCGGCCGTTGCCCTCGGATTCGACCACCGCGAGCGTACCGGTCTCGGCCACACCGAAATTCGCGCCGCTGACCGCCACTCGGGCGGTGAGGAACTTGCGCCGCAGGTGAGCACGGGCGGCCATCGCCAACACCCGCGGATCGTCGGACAGCTCACCGGCGTCGGGCATCTCACGGCTGAAGATCTCGCGGATCTCCGAGCGGTTGCGGTGGATCGCGGGTACCAGGATGTGGCTGGGCTTGTCGTGGCCGAGTTGCACGATCAACTCGGCGAGGTCGGTCTCGAACGCGGCGATGCCCTGGGCCTCCAGGTGCTCGTTGAGGCCGATCTCCTGTGTGGCCATCGATTTGACCTTGACCACCTCGTCGGATCCGGTGGCGCGGATCAGGTCGGTGACGATTCGGTTGGCCTCGTCGGCGTCGCGGGCCCAGTGCACCACACCGCCGCGCGCGGTGACGTTGCGTTCGAGCTGCTCGAGCAGTTCGGGCAGGCGTGCCATCACGTCCTGCTTGAGTGCGCTGCCCGCGGCGCGTAGTTCCTCCCAGTCGTCGCATTCGGCGATGGCGCGCAGGCGTTTACCGCGGATCGTCTGCGTCGCGTGGCCGATGTTGCGGCGCAGCTGCGAGTTCGCGAGCGCACCGCGGGCGGCCCGCGGGAACGACTCGTCGCCGCGCAGGTTGCCCAGGCCGGGGCTGCCGAGGAACGTCGAGCTCATGTGCCTGCCCCCGCGAGGATCTCGGCGAGGTGCACGGTGCGCACCCCGGATCGCAGCCGGCTCAGCCCGCCGCTGATGTGCATCAGACACGACGAGTCGCCTGCGCTGCACACCTCGGCGCCGGTCTGCAGGATGTGCGTCACCTTGTCGGTGAGCATGGCGGTGGAGGTGTCGGAGTTCTTGAGTGCGAACGTCCCGCCGAAACCGCAGCAGGATTCGGCCGCAGGCAGCTCGACGAGGGTCAGCCCGCGCACGTTGCGCAGCAGTCGCAGGGGTTTGTCGCCGACTCCGAGCATTCGCAACGAGTGGCACGTCGGGTGGTAGGTGACCCGATGCGGGTAGTACGCGCCGACGTCGTCGATGCCGAGCACGTCGATCAGGAACTCCGAGAGCTCGTAGGTGCGCTCGGCGATCGCCTCGGCCCGTCGGGCGAGGTCCTCGTCGCCGGCGCGGCGGGCGATCATGGCGTGCTGGTGGCGGACCGAGCCGACGCAGGATCCCGATGGGGCGACGACGGCGTCGCAGTCGGCGCTCTCGAAACTGTCGACATGGTTGCGCACCACCGCGGTGGCCTCCCGGAAGTAACCGGTGTTGATGTGCATCTGGCCGCAGCAGGTCTGCTGCGACGGGAAGACGACCTCATGGCCAAGTCGCTCGAGCAGGGCGACGGTGGCGATGGCGGCAGGCGGAAAGAGCGCATCCGCCAGACAGGTCGCGAACAGGGCGATTCGCATAACACTCCTCGGATGTGGTCTGACCACACTATCGCGTGTGGTCTGACCACATCAACAGAACGCGCTATTCTCATCGCCATGCGCGCACATGAGCTGGTGCTGGAGCGGATCGAGCGCGATCTGGTCGCAGGCACCCTCGCGGTCGGCGACCGGCTGCCGCCGGAGCGCGCGCTGGCCGAAAGCCTGTCGGTGAGCCGCGCGTCGGTGCGCGAAGCCATCCGCGTGCTGGAGGCGATGGGCGTCATCAGGACCGCCGCGGGGTCGGGCCCGGACGCGGGCGCGATCGTCACCGCCGATGCGGCCACGTCGATCGGCTCGGCACTGCGTCTGCACACCGCCACCCGCGCCCTGCCCATCGAAGACCTGGTGAGCACCCGAATCCTGTTGGAATCGTGGGCGTTACGCGAAGCTGCCGCCCTGTCACCCCGCCCGGACCTCGCCGAGATCACCGCACGGCTCGACGCGATGGACGACCCCGATCTCGAACCCGAGGAGTTTCACCGCCTCGACGCCGACTTCCACCTCGCGTTGACCGCGCTGGCAGGCAACGTCGTCGTCGAAGCGATGATGGCGGCGCTGCGCGGCGCGATCCAGGGGTACATCCTGGCCG
The DNA here is from genome assembly GCF_001187505.1 of Mycolicibacterium goodii. Next base: position 547,614 of record NZ_CP012150.1, on the reverse strand, counting down.
GGGTGCCCCGTCTCGCGGACTGGGGTGGCGTTGCGACGAATCTGCGCTGCGAGCACCGGCGCATCGTCACCGCGCTGGCGCGCGGACAGGGCAACAGGGCCGTTGAGCTGGCCAGGGACCACATCAAGGGTTATGTTGACCTGATCAAAACCTGAGAGCTGGGTTACGGTGGGTGAGTGCCCGTCAACCGTTGTGTCAGGTGGGCTGCAATGGTCATGGCCGCAGTTGTCCCGGCATGCTCGAGTGGCACGCCTCAACCCGAGTTGCCCGAGTCTCCCGAACGTGCGGTGCACCGTCACATCGCGGCGGCCAAGACCGGTGACGTCGCGACGCTGCGGTCGGGCGCGTGCGGCCGGCTCGCGAGTGTGATCGGGCCGCGCACGGACGACGAGATCCGCGAGGAGTTCATCGCCCTGTACGAGGTGGGGCCGGACGTGTTGTCCGTCGAATCCGCGGCCGAGGGGCCCCAGCGCATCGTCACCGGTTACTACTCCGAGGTCGCCGACCTCGACATCTCGTTCGTCGTCGAGGACCACGACGGCTGGAAGGTCTGCGAGATCCGCAGGGGCAACGGCGTGTTCGGCCCGTTACCGGGCCCGTTCGAGGGCTAGCCCCTCACCGTTGGCGCCACTGTGCGCCCGAATAGTTCTCCCACGGGCTGTAATCGGCGATGAGTTCCTCCTGCGGCGGGCGTTCGTCCTCGGGCACGTGCTGCAGGTTGATCCGGATCCGGTACCAGATCGAGCTCGGACCGCGCATGCCGTCAACCAGGACATCCACCGGTTCAAGCTTTTCCGACACCTCCGGGTATCTCCCGCGCCAGACGTCCAGGGCGGCCATCGCCTCGTCCTTGGTCTTCGTGCGGGCGATCTCGATGAGCGGCATCGTCGAGGCGCGTCGGCCGTCGCGGGACGCGCCCTTCGGCGCCTTCTCCGCGGGCCCGAGTTCCTCGGCGAGCGCCAGCAATCCGTCGAGCCCACCGACCGCGGTGTCCATGCCCTCCCACGGATCCCCGAGCTCGCCGAACCGTTCGGGCACCGTCGCGATGGTGAACTCCTCGGGCCGGCACGTCGGCACCTCGTCCCAGCGCAGCGGGGTGGACACTCTCGCATCGGGGGTCGCGCGCACCGAGTACGCAGAGGCCACCGTGCGGTCCTTGGCGTTCTGGTTGAAATCCACGAACACGCCTTCGCGTTCCTCTTTCCACCAGTGCGCGGTCGCCAGATCCGGGACGCGGCGTTCGACCTCGCGCGCCACCGTCTGGGCCGCCAGGCGCACCTTCGGGTACGGCCAGTCGCGGTGGATGCGGGCATAGATGTGGAAGCCGCGCGAACCGGAGGTCTTGGGCCACGCGGTCAGACCGTGATCGGCGAGGACCTCGCGGGCCACCATGGCCACCTCGAGGATCTGCGGCCAGTCCACACCGGGCATCGGGTCGAGGTCGACGCGCAGCTCGTCGGGATGGTCGAGATCGTCGGCGCGCACCGGATGCGGGTTGAGGTCGACGCAGCCGAGGTTCACGGCCCACGCGAGTCCCGCGGTGTTGCGCAGCACGGCCTCTTTGGCCGACGTGCCGGAGCGGTACTTGAGTTCGGCGACCTCGATGAAATCGGGACGCTTCTCCGGCGCCCGCTTCTGGAAGATCGCCTCGGTGTTGATGCCCTTGACGAACCGTTTGAGGATCATCGGCCTGCCGAACACACCGCGCAGCGCACCGTCGGCGACAGCGGCGTAGTAGTTGACGAGGTCGAGTTTCGTGACGGCCGGGCGCCCCCCGTGCTCGGGGAAGATCACCTTGTCCGGATTGGTGACCGACACCGTGAGGCCGTCGAACTCCAGTGGAACTGCACCGGCCATCACCACATCGTAGTGAGTTCCCGCGACTGAGATGGTTGTCACATATTGTGTCGTCATGCTGAGTCTGTCTGATTTGCCTGCGCAAGTGACGGCGAAAGCCAAGGAGTACGCGGAGCGGGGTGCCGCCGAACTGCATTACGCGCGCAAGATGTTCGAAGCGGGGGCGCTGAAGCTCGAGCCTCCCCAGCACATGCTGGCGATGTTGGCCGACATCCGGACCTGGGGTGAGATCGGCATGATCCCGGCCCTCAACGCGCGTCGGCACCCGAACCGCATCGCGGTGATCGACGACGAGGGCGAGTTCACATTCGGTGAACTCGACGCCGCCGCCCACGCGGTCGCCAACGAGTTGCTGGCACGCGGGGTGCGCGGCGGGGACGGCGTGGCCATCCTGGCCCGCAACCACCGCTGGTTTCTGGTGTCGCTGTACGGCGCCGCGCGGGTGGGCGCCCGCATCATCATGCTCAACACCGAGTTTTCCGGGCCGCAGATCAAAGAGGTCGCCGCGCGTGAGGGCGCCAGGGTGATCATCTACGACGACGAGTACACCCCTGCGGTGGCGCAGGCCGAGGCCGAGTTGGGCAAGCTGCGGGCGCTGGGCACCAACCCCGACAAAGCGGAGCGCTCCGGCAGCACCGACGAAACCCTCGCCGAGGTCGTCGCGCGCAGCGGCAGGCGCCCGGCGCCCAAGGCCACCAAGCAGGCGTCGATCATCATCCTCACCAGCGGCACCACCGGCACCCCGAAGGGGGCCAACCGGTCGGCGCCGCCGTCGCTCGCCCCGGTCGGCGGTGTGCTGTCGCATGTGCCGTTCAAGGCCGGTGAGGTGACCGCGCTGCCCTCGCCGATGTTCCACGCGCTCGGGTTCCTGCACGCCACGATCGCGATGATGCTGGGCACGACGCTCGTGCTGCGGCGCCGCTTCAAACCCGCCACGGTGCTCGAAGACATCGAGAAGTACAGGGTCACCGCGGCGGTGGTGGTGCCGGTGATGCTCTCACGCATGCTCGACCACCTCGAGCAGATGCCGCAGAAACCCGACCTGTCTTCGCTGCGGATCATGTTCGTCTCGGGTTCGCAGCTCGGCGCCGAACTTGCGACGCGGGCCCTCAAAGAACTCGGGCCGGTGATCTACAACCTGTACGGGTCCACCGAGATCGCGTTCGCGACGATCGCGCGGCCGCAGGATCTGTCGCGCAATCCGGCAACCGTCGGGCCGGTGGTCAAGGGCATCACGGTCAAGATCCTCGACGACAACGGCAAGGAAGTGCCGCAGGGTCAGGTCGGCCGGGTCTTCGTGCGCAACACGTTCCCGTTCAAGGGCTATACCGGCGGCGGCGGCAAGCAGATCGTCGACGGCATGATGTCCTCCGGCGACGTCGGCTACTTCGACGAGCACGGTCTGCTCTACATCTCCGGCCGCGACGACGAGATGATCGTCTCCGGCGGTGAGAACGTGTTCCCCGCCGAGGTCGAGGATCTGATCAGCGGCCACCCCGAGGTCATCGAGGCCACCGCGATCGGCGTCGAGGACAAGGAGTGGGGCGCCAGGCTGCGCGCGTTCGTGGTCAAGGCCGAGGGTTCCGCGCTCGACCAGGACGCCGTCAAGGCCTATGTGCGTGACCACCTCGCGCGCTACAAGGTGCCGCGCGAGGTGATCTTCCTCGACGAGCTGCCGCGCAACCCCACCGGCAAGATCCTCAAGCGCGAGCTGCGCAACATCGAACCCTAGCTTTTTCTTCGGCGAGCAGACGCGTAGGTACCCGTAGACCCGCGAAATGGGGTACCTACGCGTCTGCTCGCGCTAGGAACGCGAGGAAATGGTGGGAATAGTTTCACGCAACCGGTGGTAGTACTGCCTCGTGAACATCGACCTCACCGGCAAGACCGCACTCGTCACCGGCTCGACGCAAGGTATCGGCCTGGCGATCGCCGAAGCGCTCGCCCGCAGCGGTGCGCGCGTGGCGATCAACGGGCGTACCGCCGCACGCGTCGACGAAACCGTCACCAAGCTCAGCGATTCCGGCGCCGACCTGGACGTCGTGGGGGTGGCCGCCGACGTCGCGACCGACGAGGGCACCGCGACGCTGCTTGAGCAGTTGCCGTCGGTGGACATTCTCGTCAACAACCTCGGCATCTTCGGGGCCGAGCCGGCCCGCGAGATCACCGACGACCAGTGGCGGAAGTACTTCGAGGTCAACGTCCTTGCCGCGGTGCGGCTGATCCGCAGCTATCTGCCTGGCATGGTCGAAAAGGGTTGGGGCCGCGCGATTCAGATCGCCAGCGACTCGGCCATCGTGATCCCCGAGGAGATGATCCACTACGGCATGTCCAAGACCGCGCTGCTCGCGGTGTCCCGCGGATTCGCCAAAGATGCTGCGGGAACCGGGATCACGGTCAACTCGGTGATCGCCGGGCCGACGCACACCGCGGGAGTGGAGGACTTCGTCTACCAACTCGTCGACAAGTCGCTGCCGTGGGATGAGGCGCAGCGCGAGTTCATGCGCAAGCACCGTCCACAATCATTGCTGCAGCGCCTGATCGAACCCGAGGAGATCGCCAACATGGTGGCCTATCTCGCGTCGCCGCTGGCGTCGGCGACGACCGGGGCAGCAGTGCGCGTCGACGGCGGTTACGTCGACTCGATCCTGCCCTGACGCCGGTCAGGACGTCATGGCCGCGCCGGGCACCCCGAGGCAGAACAGCGACAGCGCCATCAGGAACCACCCGGCCCCGTGCCAGATCGGCCACGTGCCCTCGGCCTTCCAGACCTGGTAGGTGCGGATGAAGGCGCCGACGGCTCCGAAGAATGTGATCGTGGGCACCAGCACGGCGGGCAGCAGCGTGCGGTCGAGGACGTAGAACACGAACGCGACCCCGGCGACGGCGACGACGCTCAGCACATAGCCGACCGCCGAGCGAAACGTCGCCGGATTGTGCCAGCGTTTTTCGACATCATTGGTCATGGTTACTCGAAACGGTTGTACGCGAAGTCAGGTTCAGTGCGGGTTGTTCTCAGTGCGGGTTGTTGACGTACCAGGACAGGCAACCCGGCCAGTGCCTGCACGCGATGATCGCACCGGCATCCGGCGCGGCACCGCGCACCTTCGGGGTGCGCTGTGGCAGGTTGCAGTTCACGACGTACGGGTTACCCGGAACGACCCCGTTCACACACGGCTGCGCCTGTGCGGTGGGAACGGTCTGACTCAAAACAGCCGAAGGTCCGGCGATCAGTGCGAAAGCTGCGGCCGTGGTGCCCGCGGCTCGGATGAAACGTTGCTTAGAAATACTCATTATTTGAGTACCAACCGTTCCGGCTCGCGTTGTATTTCGCTCACCTTCGACGGTAGACCCATGTCGACGCCGTGACCAGGGCGAAACGTGCCTTTTCGCCCCGGCCGCCGGTCGACGTGACGGTTCTTACGGATCGCGCGGCAGCCCGAGCAGGCGCTCGGCGATGATGTTCAACTGCACCTCGGTGGTGCCGCCGTAGATCGTGGTGGCCCGGCTGGCCAGCAGATACTCGGCCCAGCGCCCGGGTTCCTGATGCGGATCGCCGATCGCGGCGTCGGTGCCGAACGAGGACACCGCGAACTCGGCGTAGCCCTGGCCGGTCTTCATCGACAGCAGCTTCGAGATCGCCGCATTGGGCATCGCGTCACCACCGGCGAGGGTCAGCAGGGTGGAGCGCAGGTTGAGCACCTTGGCGGCGTGCCCCTCGGCGATCAACTGCCCGGCATGGTTCTGCTCGATCTGGTCGAACTGGCCGTCGCGCAGGAACTGCACGAACTGGTCGAGGTTGGCGAGGAACGGCGGTTCGCTGCTGCCGATCGAGACACGCTCGTTGGTCAAGGTGTTGCGGCTGACCTCCCAGCCCCGGTTCACCTCGCCGAGCACCAGGTCGTCGGGTACGAACACGTCGTCGATGAACACCGTGTTGAACATCGCGTTGCCGGTCAGTTCCCGCAGCGGCTTCACCTGGACACCCGGTGATTTCATGTCGAGCAGGAAGTACGTGATGCCCTGGTGCTTCGGAGCGTCGGGGTCGGTGCGGGCCAGCAGCGCACCCCACGCCGAGAACTGCGCACCCGTGGTCCAGATCTTCTGGCCCGTGATGCGCCAGCCGCCGTCGACCTTGACCGCTCGGGTGGTCAGGCTCGCCAGGTCCGATCCGGCGCCCGGCTCGGAGAACAGCTGGCACCAGATCATCTCGCCGCGGAACGTGGGCGGCAGGAACCGCTGTTTCTGCTCCTCGGTGCCGAACGCCACGATTGACGGGATGATCCACGACGCGATACCCATCTGCGGGCGCTTCACCCGGCCGGTGGTGAACTCCTGGGCGATGATGATCTGCTCGACCGGGGTGGCGTCGCGGCCCCACGGTTCCGGCAGGTGCGGTTGCACCCACCCGCCCTCGGCGATCGCCGCGGTGCGCTGGTCACTCGGAATGGCTTTCAGCGCCGCGACTTCCGCGCGGATCTCCGCACGCAGCTTCTCGGTCTCGGGGTCGAGGTCGATGTCCACCGGACGCATCCCGGTGCCGGTGGCGGTGTCGACGACCTGCTGCGGATAGTCCGCGGTGCGCCCGAAGCACGCCGCAAGCAGCAGGGCCCGGCGGTAGTAGACGTTGGTGTCGTGTTCCCAGGTGAAGCCGATGCCGCCGTGCACCTGGATGCAGTCCTGCGTGCACTGCTGGGCGGCGGTGGGCGCCAGCGTGGCGGCGACGGCGGCGGCGAACTCGAAATATGTTCCCTCTGAACCTTTTTCCCGAACCTCGTCGAGCGCGCGGGCCGCGTCCCACACCGCGGCGGTGGCCCGCTCGGTGACGGCGACCATGTTGGCGCATTTGTGCTTGACCGCCTGGAACTGGCCGATGGGCCTGCCGAACTGCTCGCGGATCTTGGCGTACTCGGCGGCCGTGTCGGTGGCCCAGCGCGCGACGCCGATGCTCTCGGCCGACAACAGCGTCGACATCAACGCCCGCGCCAGCGGGCGGCTCAGGTTCGTCAGCACCCGTTCGTCGCCGACCTCGACGGCGTTGGCGCGCACGTGGGCCAGCGGCCGCAGCGGGTCGACGCTGCGGACCGGTTCGATCTCCAACTGATCGGCGTCGAGGACCACCCACTCCTCACCGGAGTCGATGGCCACCGGGAGCACCAGGATGGACGCCTGGGCGGCGGCCGGGACGGCACGCACCTCGCCGCGGATCACCAGACCGTCGCCGTGGCGGGTCGCGGTGAGTGTCGAGTCGAGCGCGTAGGCGGCGACGGCGTCGCCCGACGCCAGCTCGCTGAGCACCTTGGCCTCGGGATCGTGCGCGGCGATCAGCGCGCTCGCGATCGCCGACGGGACGAACGGTCCGGGCACCGCGCCGTAGCCGAACTCGGCGAGCACGATCGCGAGTTCCAGGATGCCGAAACCCTGTCCGCCGACGGCTTCGGACAGATGCACGCCCGGCAGACCCTGATCCGCGGCGGCCTTCCAGTAGGACGGTGGGTTGGCGATCGGTGTCTCCAGCGCTTCGTGCAGCACCTCGGACGGGGCAACCCGCGCGACGAACGACTTGACCGAATCGGCCAGGTCGATGTGCTCGGACAGGATTGCGATGGGCATGCATAACCTCCACAGGGGCAATTCCCGAATAACCGGTCGGTTGAATCGAGGGTACCGCGACGTGACCCGCGCCACGCCGAGGCCCGATCGGTGACCGACCGATCCGGTTACCTGGCCTCGTTGACGAGGTGGGCCAGGGGTTCGCCGTCGCGGATGCGCCTGCAGTTCTCGACGCCGAGCGCCAGATAGCGGCGCATGGTGTCGGCGGTGTACCAGGACACGTGCGGCGTGAGCACGACGTTGTCGAGGCTCAGCAGCGGATGGCCTGCGGGCACCGGTTCGGAATCGAACACGTCCAGACCCGCGGCCGCGAGGCGTCGGGCGCGCAGCGCCTCGATCAGCGCGCCCTCGTCGACGATCGGTCCGCGGGCGGTGTTGACCAGGATCGCGCGGGGCTTCATCGCCGCCAGGGCTTCCGGGCCCAGCAGCCCGCGGGTCTTCTCGGTGAGCGGCAGGTGCAACGAGACGATGTCGCTCGCGGCCAGCAGGTCCGGCAGGGTGCGCCAGCGCGGATGGCCGGTGTCGCGGGTGCTGGTGTGCAGCACCTGCTCGGCACCCATGGCCAGGACCATCCGCTCGACGCGCTTGGCGATGTTGCCGTAGCCGACGAGCCCCACCACCGAGCCGCCGATGTCGCGCACGGTGTCACCCAGCGTGGGATCGGTGGGCCAGCCGTTTCCGGCGCGCGTGGTGCGGTCGAGTTCGGGCAGCCGGCGCAACGCCGCGAGCATGAGCAGCACCGTGCCCTCGGCGACCGACGGCGCGTTGGCGCCGGGCATGTTCGCCACCAGAATGCCCAACCGGGTCGCGGTGTCGACGTCGATGGTGTTCACCCCGGCGCCCAGCTTGTGCACCAGGCGCAGCCGCGGCGCCCGGTTCAGATCGTCACCGGAGATCGGGCGCAGCACATGCCAGAGCACGTCGGCGTCGCCCAGTTCGCGGTAGAACGTCTCGTCGTCCTCTTCGCCGCAGAACCGGACATCGAGCCAATCCAGGTGTGGGGCAAGAAAATCCAGGACGGTGTTGCTCGGCGCGAAATGTGCGAGCACCCGCACCACACCCGGGTTCACCGCCATCGTGCCGGGTCGGCGAGCGCGACCCTGACTTGCTCCATGACCGACCATTCTCGCCGAGGCGAAAGTCGCTGTCAGCGATCTGACTCGCCTGGCGCGTCGGGAACCGTTGCGGCGCCCGCAGGGCCGTCACCGGCTCACCATCCCCCGACGCGCGGCCAGGCGGCGATGATCTCCCGGCCACCGTCGACCACCAGGAACTGACGGTGCTGGTCGGCCATGGCGCACGCGTGGTTGGGCAGGATCCGCACCCGTGTGCCGACCGGCAGGTCCGGCATGCCACCGTCACGGGTGGTGAGCACGCCGTGCTCCTGGCTGACATCGGTCATCAGCACATCGGGGATGACGGCGCCGTCGAGCGTCGTGACCAGCCCGTACCCCTGGTCGACAGGCTGGGAGGAGGTGCTGCGGTCATAAGAGATCGCGGTCCAGCCTCCGTCGGTGATGACCTGCCCCTTGTCCGGCTGCACGCCGATGACGGTGACCACGACCGAAAGCGCCAGGTCGTCGATCCGGCAGACGCCGAGCCCGGCCATGAACAGGTCGAAGAACACGTAGGTGCCCGCACGCACCTCGGTGACCCCGTCGAGTTCGACGTCGGTGTGGGCGGTCGGGGTGGATCCGACGCTGACGGTGGGGACGGCGTACCCGGCGTCGCGGAGTCGCCGGGCGGCACGCACCGCGACGTCGCGCTCGTTGGCGGCCGCGGCGGCCAGCGCCGCCGGCGAGGACGCGTGATAGGACTCGCCTGCATGCAGCAGCACGCCGCGCAGGCAGCCGGCCGTCGCCAGCGTCTCGCCGATGCGCAGCAAATCGGCACTCTGCACCTTCACACCTGCCCGGTGGCCGTCGCAGTCCACCTCGATCAGCGCCGGAACGCGTTGGCGGACCACGGCTTCGGCCTGCAGCGCGCTGTCGAGGATCACCGCGATGTCAACCCCGCGGTCGATCAGCGCTCGGATCCGCGGCAGCTTGTGCGGGTCGACGCCGACGGCGTAGGTGATGTCGGTGAAGCCCGCGTCGGCGAACGCCTCGGCCTCGGCGAGCGTGGACACGGTGATCGGCCTGGTTCCGCCGAATATCATCCGCGCGATGTCGACCGACTTCGCGGTCTTCACATGCGGCCGCAGCGTCACCCCTTTGTGGTCGAGACGTCGCTGCAGGCCGGCGAGGTTGGCGCGCAACCGCGTCCGGTCGACGACGGCGAACGGGGTGTCGGGGTCATGAAGCGTTGTCACGGGCAGCTTCTTCCTCGGTGAAAGCCGAAGCGACGGCTTGGATTTCAAGTTGGCAGTCATAGTGGAGCCGGGCAACGCCGACCACCGCCCGAGCGGGGCGGTGGTCACCGATCCAGGCGGCGTACTCGGCGTCGAAGGCGCCCCACTGGTCCAGATCGGTGACATAGGCCGTCACCGAGACCAGCCGTTGCCGGGTGGTGCCTGCCGCATCGAGGCAGCGGTCCAGGTTGTGCAGCACCTGGCGGGCCTGCGCTGCAAAGCCTTCGGCGGCCAGCGGCCGGCCCTGCGCATCGAGCGGAAGCAGGCCCGACACGTGCACAGTGCCGTTGTGCACCGTGGTGTACGAGTAGTGGCCCAGCGGTGCGACCAGATCTGGGCTGTCCAGCGTGTGCATGAAGTCTCCTCGGGCAGCGGTCAGCGCTTGACACGCGACATGTCGGCCGGATGCGCCGGTAAATATTCTCGCCGAGATCCCCGGGCACAACCCTGGTGGAACCACGGATGTCACCGTTCCCGCGGTCGCATAACGTCGCTCTCCACCAACCTGTGGTCCCGGAGAGGGCTGGGAAACGGAGCACCGATGAAGCGTCCATCCAGAGCCATGACCGCCGCGATTCTGCTCGTACTGGGCATCCTCACCGCCTGCGGCGGAAAGAGTGCCAATGAACCATCAGGCGGTGAGGAGGTGATGGCCGGAAGCTCGCCTGCCCCGAAAGACGCGGTGGAGATGACCGTCGCGATCAACCCGTGGATCGGTTACGGCCCGTGGTACGTCGCGAAGGAGAAGGGCTTCGACCACCAGAACGGGGTCGACTTGAAGTTCGTCAACTTCGTCGACAACAAGGACCTGTATGCCGCGGTCACCTCCGGTCGGATCGACTCGACCCACGCGCTGGTCAGCACCGCGCTGCGGTTTCAGGCGACCGGGGTGCCGCTGAAAGTTGCTTTGTTCCAAGACATCTCCACCAAGGCCGATGCGCTGGTGGGTGCCGAGGGGATCAAGACGGTGAGTGACCTCAAGGGCAAGAAGGTCGCGTATGAACAGGGCGGCGGTCACGAGATGCTGCTCCGCCTGGCGCTGCAGGACGCGGGGATGACCCTCGACGACATCGACGGCGTGCCGCTGTCGGCGGACAAGGCCGGCGCCGCGCTGATGGCGGGCCGAGTGGACGCGGCGGTGACCTACGAGCCCTACATCTCCCAGACCCTCGCGGCGACCAAGGGCGCAGGCATCGTGACCTCCGCCGGTGATTACCCGGGGATCATCTCCGACGTCTGGGCGGTGTCGGACAGGTTCAGCGATGAGCACCCGGAGGCCGTCTCGGGAGCGCTGGCGGCCTGGGACGAAGCGGTCGAGTATTTCCGGACCAACGAGCAGGATGCGCTGAAGATCGTCGCGCAGGTCGCCGATGTGCAGGCCGATGAACTGGCCAAAACCTATCAAGGGGTGAACATCTACGGCGCCAGGGAATCCCTGACGTACCTCGACAACGACTTCCAGCCGCTGGCCCAGGAGATCCTCGGAATCATGAAGGAACAGGGCAGCATCGAGGGCGAGGCAAACCCGGCCACCCTGGTCGACACCTCCTATTTGCGGGAGGTCGTCAAATGACCTCGACGGCAGAGGCGATGACGCCGTCGGTGGCCACCCCCGAGGCGGAGCTGCCGACCCGGGGACGACGCCCCCGCCTCTACCGTGAGCTCGGAAGTCGCACCTACACCGTGATCGCGGTCGGCGCCATGGCTGTGCTGTTGGTGCTGTGGTGGGTCTACGCCAGGTACGGCGGCACCAACCCGACCTTCCTGCCCGGCCCGGACAAGGTGGCCCGACGGTTCGTCGAGTACCTGCAAGGCGACCTGGTCGCCGACGCGGCGGCGAGTTTCAACAGGGTCACCATCGGCTTTCTGCTCTCGACGGTGATGGCGGTGCCGCTCGGGGTGCTGCTCGGCACCGTCCGGATCGCGGAGGCGGCCGTGGAGCCGACGATGGGCTTCATCCGCTACATGCCTGCCGTCGCGTTCGTCCCGCTGACGATCATCTGGATCGGCGTGGGCGAGGAGCAGAAGTGGCTGGTCATCTGGATCGGCACCTTCTTCACCCAGGTGTTGATGGTGATGGACAACGTCAAGCGCGTCCGGCGCGAGTTGATCAACGTCGGCTACACCCTCGGGATGAGCGATCTTGCGGTGCTGACCCGCATCGTGATCCCCGCGTCGTCGCCGGCGATCTGGGACACCCTGCGTATCACTCTCGGATGGGCGTGGACCTGGTTGGTGCTGGCCGAGGTCGTCGCCGCCGACGACGGGTTGGGCCACCGGGTCACCTTGGCGCAGCGATATCTGCAGACCGACACGATCTTCGTCGCCCTGATCGTGATCGGGCTGATCGGCCTGGCGATGGACCAGGTGATGAAGATCGTCGGTCGGCGCGTGTTCCGATGGGCAGAAAGGGGCAACGGGTGAACACCGACAAGCTCGACAAACTCGAGGTACGCCACCTCTCCAAGGAGTTCCGAGTCGGTAAGCAGAGCGTGCTCGCCGTCGACGACGTCTGCTTCTCGGTGGCCGACAACGAGTTCGTCTCCGTCGTGGGTCCGAGCGGCTGCGGCAAGAGCACCCTGCTGACGGTGGCCGCGGGTCTGGAGGACCCGACCAGCGGGAGCGTGCTGGTGGACGGCGCGGTGGTCCGCGGGCCCGGGCGGGACCGCGGTGTGGTCTTCCAGGCCTACTCGCTGTGCCCGTGGCTGACGGTGCGCGGCAACGTGGAGTTCGCGCTGCGCGGCGAGAAGATCGGCCGGGCCGAGCGCCGCCGTCGCGCGATGGAGCAACTCGAAGTGGTCGGACTGAGTGGTTTCGCGGAGGCCTACCCGGCCCAGCTGTCCGGCGGCATGCGGCAGCGGGTCGCCATCGCCAGGGCGCTGTCGTACCGCCCCAGCGTGTTGCTGATGGACGAGCCGTTCGGCGCCCTGGACGCGCTCAATCGGCGCACGATGCAGTCGCTTTTGACGCGGGTCTGGGAGGACCACCGGTTGACCGTGCTGTTCATCACCCACGACATCGACGAAGCGGTGTATCTGTCCGACCGGGTGTTGGTGATGAGCCCGCGGCCGGGACGCATCGTCGAAGACGTCCGCATCGACCTCGACCGGCCACGGCTGCCGGAGATGCAGACCAGCGAGACATTCCTCGCGCTCAAGGAGCGACTGCTGCGCTCGGTCATCACCGTGGAGCCCGAGCTGGCCGAGAGCGGCTCATGACCGGCGACGTGGTTGTCATCGGAGGTGGCATTGCCGGGATCACCGTGGCCTACGAGTTGGCCCGGCACGGCGCCGAGGTCACCGTTCTTGAGCGCCGAGACGGTGTCGGGGAGGAATGCTCCTCCGGCAACGCCGGGATGGTCGCCTCCACCCATGCCCTACCGCTGGCCAGCCCGGGAGCGTTGCGGGAGGGCCTGCGGTACATGTGGCGCCCGGACAGTCCGTTCTACCTGCGTCCCCGGATGCGCACGGTGCCATGGCTTCTGCGCTACGGGCTGGCCAGCACCCCGGGGCGGGCCCGCGCGGCAGGCAGGCTGCTGGAGGAACTCACCCAGCGAGGGCTCGAGGCCCACCGCAAGTTGCAGGCCGAGGGCATCGACACCGGCTTGCAGAACCGCGGGCACGTCGACGCCTACGAGAGCGCCGCCGGGGTGGAGCATGGTCGGGCCGAGATCGAAAGCCGTCGTGCGCGTGGACTTCCCGGAGAGCTGCTGACCCCGGAGGAGCTCGTCGAACTGGAGCCGACCCTGTCGCGCTCGCTTGCCGGCGGCGCCTACTACCCCGACCAGGCCTGGTGCGACCCGGTGCAGTTCACCGGCGCGCTGGCGGCCGCCGCCGCGGACCTCGGCGTGCGGTTCCGTAACCGGGTCGAGGTGCTGGACTTCGAGCGGCGTTCGGGACGTGTGGTCGCGGCGCGCACGACCAGGGGCCGGGTTCCGGGCGGCACCTTCGTGATCGCGGCGGGCGTCTGGAGCCAGCCGCTGGCCCGTGCGACCGGACTGTTTTTTGCCGGTCGAGGGCGGCAAGGGCTACCACGTGGAGCTTCCCGAGTCGGCCGCCACGCCTCGGCTGCCGGTCTACATGGCGGATTCGCGGGTCGTGGCGACGCCGCTGGACGGACGGCTGCGGCTTTCCGGGACGTTCGAGTTGGACGGGTTGGACGAGCGGGTCGATGCGGTACGGGTCTGGGCGATCACCGCGGCCGGCGTCCGCGTGCTGCCGGGCCTGCGCGGCGTCGAGCCGGTCGGCGTCTGGCGCGGCCTGCGTCCCTGCGCGCCCGACGGGCTGCCGTTGGTCGGGGCGGTCCGCTCGGTGCCGAACCTCTATGTCGCCACCGGCCACGGCATCGGCGGTATCACGACCGGGCCGGTGACAGCCCAGCTGGTCGGCGAGCTCATCCGGGGCGTCGAGCCCAGTCTGCCGCTGGAGCCGCTGCGCCCGGACCGGTTCCGCCCCTTGCTCTTTCGTCCCCGCGACGGCTCACCGGTGGTGGGGGAGGCAGTCGCAGGCTGATCCGGTGATCGCGTTGCGGTCAGCGCGGCGACAACGCGGGCATGTGCTCGGTCAGCCGGTCCAGAAGGTCCGCGAGGATCTCGGGACAGGCGAGCATGGGCGAGTGGCCGCTGTCGATCTCGACCGGCTCGACTGCGAGCCGGTCGACCGCGGTACGCCGCTGCCAGTCGGGGTTCAGCACCCGGTCACGCCGGCACACCACATAGTCCGCGGTCACCGACGGCCACTCATCCAGTGGCGAGGCTTCCTCGAGTGTGGTGGGCGTCTGCAGTCGCAGCCGTGCGATCGCGCGGTCGGCCGCTTCGGGCGGGCAGTCGTGGTAGAAGTGCCTGCGCGCCACCTGCTCGCGCATCTCCAGGAGGCCGTCGGGCCGGGTGCTCCAGGTGAATCCGGCGACCTCGGCAGTCGGGTCGGCCTCGAACTCTTCGGTGACGCTGCGCCCGGGCACCGGCAGCAACGCCGCGATGAACACCAGGTGGCGCACCTTGCGCTGCCGGGCGACCAGCGGGATCGTGAGCCCGCCCGCGGAGTGGCCGACGAGGACCGTTCGGGCCGGATCGGCCGCCACCGCGTCGAGGTCGGCGAGGACGGTCCGGGCGTTGCTGAGGGCGCCGTGGCCGAGCCGGTCGGACGGCAGATGCGGGCTCACCACCCGATGCCCGCGCGCGGCGAGGATCGGCTCCAGCTCTGACCAGGCCGAGTTGCCGTGCCAGTGACCGTGGACAAGTGCGAATGTGAACGACATGGCACATATACTCAGTGGCCCGGCGGGCGTGGACCACGGTGATTTCACCGGGATCGGAGACCCATGACTCCTCGAGATGCCCGGGTTGTCGACGCTTGGCTCGGGTGCGATCCGCCGTCGCAACTGGTGCTCGTCGGGGCTGCGGGCTCGGGGCGGTCCCGCACGCTGGCGGACCTGGCCGACCGGGCGCGCGCCCGGGGCTGGACGGTGAGCTCGATGCGGCCCTCTGCCGACGACGCCCGCGAGCCGGCCTCGGCCGCACGGGTGTTGGGCGCCGACGCGGGGGACGGTGCACTGGACGGGGATCAGCTGGTCGGTGCGCTCGGCCGCGCCTGGGCTGCGCCCTCGTCGGAGCCACATCTGCTGTGCCTGGACGACGTCGACCAGCTGGCCCCGGCGATCATCCGTGCCGTATGCGCGGCCGCTCGACGCACCGCGGTGCGAATCGCGCTGACGGCAACGAATGAGCGGCACCTGGTGGCCGGGCTTCCCGAGGCGAAGTTTCACGAGCTGACGCCGCTGCCGCCCGATCAACTCCGCGACGTCGTTCGCGGCGCGGCCGGGCGAGGGCCGATCCCCGAGGTTCTCGACCGCCTGACACTGCTCGCCGACGGGAATCCCGGTGTGGCCGAGGCCTTGACCATGAGCCTGTCGGAGGCGCAGCTCCTCGGATTCGAACCGCTGTCGCCTGCCGCGTTCGTCGTGCCGCTGCGCACCCGATTGACCTCACGCATCCCTGCCGAGCTGCGACCCGCGGCGCTGCTGTTGGCCTGCGGACCCGCAACGCCGCCTGCCGTGCTCGAGCGTGCCGGCGCCGAACTCGGCGTCACCGGGGAGCACCTGGACGCACTCGAGCGGGCCCGGTTGGCGGAGGGCAGGCGCGGCGGGCTGGTGTTGCGACCGTCCGGCCTCGGGTTCGCGCTGGAAGCAACGATGACCACCACCGAGAGACGCGGCGTGCACGCCGCGCTGGCTCGGGCCTGCGCCGACCACGACGAGGTTCGCACGCTGTGGCACCGGGCCCTGGCGGCGGGGGAGGCCGACGCCGGGTTGGCCGACCAGCTTGAGGCGCTGTGTGAGCAGACGCCTCGGCTCGGCGGCTGGAGCATGGTGTCGCTGCTCGCCGAGCGCGCCTCGGAGCTCTCCGCGGACGCCGGTGAGCGGGGGCGTCGACTGGCGTTGGCTGCCGAACACGCGTGGCTGGAGGGCACCCCGGCGCGTTCGCTGCGGCTGCTGACGGAGGCCGAGGACCTGTCTTCCGACCTGGACCTGAAGCTGCGCGTGGCGTATGTGCGCGGCAGTATCGAGCTGGCCGCCGGCGCCGGGAACCGGGCGCTTCGGGTGCTGGCCGAGGCGGTTCCCGACGCGTTGCAGCGGCTTCCGCTCCACGAGAGCACCGCGCTGATGGTGCGCGCCTGTGACGCGGCCGAGGCCGCCGGCGACATCGTCGCCGTCGTTCGCCTCGGGCGGCGGGCCGAGGCGAGGCTGATCGACGGTATGGACTCGGTGGCTTCGGTGCGGCTGCGGCTGATCGCGGGCACCGCCAAGGTCCTGGCCGACGACATGGAGTCGGGAATCGCGGTCATGGAGGAGGTGCTGTCCGCGTGTGCGCGCGAGCGGGATCAGAGCCACTCGCTGGTGGGGATGCGGGCCTCGCTGATCGTCGGCGACATGCACGGATTGATGCGGTTCACCGATCAGGCGATGGACCGGCTTCGCGAGATCGGTGACCGCGGCATGATGCCGTTCGTCACGGCCCGCCGGGCCTTGGCGGAAACCCTGCTGGGCCGCCTGCGCAGCGCATTGGAGCTCTCGTCGGCGGGGGTCGAGGAATCGGGGTTGCTGGGTCAGGAGAACGCGCGGGCTGAGCATCTGGCCGTGCAAGCTCTCGCCCATGCGCGCGCAGGTGACGGTCAGGAGGCCGGCCGGGCCGCCGAGCTGGCCCTGCACCTGGCCAGCGACTTCGGGCTGGCGTGGCCGGGGGCGATCGCCGTCTGGGCCCTCGGTGAGGTGGAACTGGGCTCGGGGAACCCCGAGCGTGCGTTGGAGTTGTTCACCCTGCTGTGGCACGGCACCACCTATGAGCGGCATCCGCTCATCGCCACCCTGGCCGCACCCGAACTCGTCGAAGCCGCCGAGCGTTCCGACCGCCGCCGCGACAGCGATGTGGCCATGCGTCGCCTGGTGTCCTGGGCGCGCGCCACCGGGAGTGCGGCTGCGGCTGGGCTCGTCGAGCGTTGCACGGCGCTGCGCGCCGGGAGTTCCGCGGAGACGGTGGCCTCCTACGAGCGGGCGCTGAGCCTTCATCGGGAGGCGCTCCGGCCGTTCGACGAGGCGCGCACGGCCCTGGCGTTCGGCTCCTGGCTGCGCCGCGAGCGGCGTAAGTCGGAGTGTCGGGCGTACCTCCGCCTTGCCCATGAGCGGTTCGAGAGCTTCGGTGCCGCGGGCTGGCAGGCGAGCGCCGCACAGGAGATGCGGGCGAGCGGCGACAGCGTGCTGCGTCGCGACCGGGTCACCGACGGTGCGCGCCTGACCGCGCAGGAACACGCCGTCTCGGTGATGGTGGCCGATGGAGAGTCGAATCGCCAAGTCGCCGAGAAGCTTTCACTCAGCGTGCGCACGGTGGAGTATCATCTGCGCAACGTGTACCTCAAGCTGGGCGTGCGCAACCGGACCGAGCTGGCGGCGAACCGGCATCTGTTCGTCGAGGAGTATTCGGTCTAGGGCGCCGTGGCGTCCGCTCTCCCGGCGAGCGAGGCCGACGCGGCCCTCGCGGCGTCGCGGACGGCCTCGATGAGCCGTCCCGGGGCGGGGGTTACCGCAACCCGCGCGATCCCGATGGCCGCGACGGCGGTGCCGTCGCCGACGCTCACCGGTGCGGCGATGCACTCGATACCGTCGGTCGTCGCACCGACCTCCGATGCGTAGCCGCTCGCACGCACGTCGTCGAGCACCCCTTTCAGAGCCGCCACCGAGGTGATCCGAGTGTCGGTGCGCTGCGGCCAGTCGTAGTCGCGGTAGAGCGAGGCGAGCGCGTCGTCGTCCAAGGCGGCGAGCAGACACCGACCGACGGCGGTCAGATGGGCGGGGATGCGGGTGCCGACGTCGGTGACCAGGCGGATGCCCGAGTTCGTCGGCTCGCGCTTGGCGAGGTAGACCGCATCGTGTCCTTGCAGTACCGCGAGGTGGCTGGTGTGGCCGGTCCGCTCCACCAGGTCCTTGAGGTGGCGTTCGACGGCGTGCTCGAGGTGGCCGGTGCGCCGGTACGCCGCACCCAGCTCCAATGCCGCGACGCCGAGGGTCCACCGGCGGACGTCGGGCCAGTAGGCGACGAACCGTCGGGCGTGCATCACGTTGAGCAGGTGGTGCGCCGAGCTCTTCGGCAGGTCCAGCTGTTCGGCGATGGTGGCGGTGCTGACCGGCTCGGCCAGGCGGCTGAGGAGGTCGAGCAGCGCCAGGGCGCGTTCGGCGGATTTCACCTTGCTGGTGGGGCTGCCCGGCATCAGGAGGCTTCCGTGGCGACGGCAGATCCGCGTACTCTGGAGCCGCAAATACAAGACATGAGTCTTGTATATCAGACTTTTATCCGGGAGGTCAGGTGATCACGTCCGCGCTGGTGCCGGAGCCGAGGGCCAAGCTGGTGGAGATTCCGCGGTACTCCCGCGTCGCGGGGGCGCGGGACATCGCGTGGAACGTCGCCTCCAACGAGTCGCCGCTGCCGCCCGGACCGGCCGTTGTGGCGGCGGTGGCCCGGGCCGCGGCGCAGGCGCATCTGTACCCGAGCGTGGGCGGCGACGCCCTGGTCGACGCGGTGAGCCGACATTGCGGTGTGCCTCCGGACCAGGTCCTCGTGGGCGGCGGCTCCCTCGCGCTGCTGCAGCTGGCGCTCACGACGTTCACGGGCGCGGGCACGCAGGTGGTTCACGCCTGGCGTAGCTACGAGGCGTACCCGATCCTCATCGGTATAGCGGATGCCGACGCGGTCCCGGTACCCCTCGACGGGGACCACCGGCATGACGTCGGCGCGATGCTGGCGGCGATCACCTCGCGTACGGCGGCGGTGATCGTGTGCAACCCGAACAACCCGACCGGTACCGCTCTGCCCGAAGACCTGCTGCTGCGGCTGATCGAGGCGGTGCCGCCCGGGGTGCTCGTGCTGCTCGACGAGGCTTACCGCGAGTTCGGCGACAGCACGATCTCGGCGCCGGAGCTGGTGCGCACGCACGAGAACGTGGTCGTGTTCCGCACCTTCTCCAAGGCCTACGGGCTGGCGGGGCTGCGGGCCGGTTTCGCGCTGGGTTCGCGTGGCGTCGTGGACACGCTGCGGTCGGTGGCGCAGCCGTTCGGTCTGAGTTCGGTGGCCGAGGTCGCCGCGGTGGCGGCGCTCGACGACACCGCGCGCCTGGACGAGATCGTCGGCACGGTCCGCAGCCGCCGCGAGATCTTCTCCGCGCAACTTCGCCGTCGTGGGATCGACGTGCCGGAGTCGCGGTCGAACTTCGTCTACCTACCGCTGCGGGAGCGGGCCGGGCAGTTCGCGCAGGCGTGCCGGAATGCGGGCGTGGCGGTGCGCGCCTTCGATGGTGACGGGATTCGGGTCACCGTCGGTCATTCCGAGGCCGAGGAGCGGATCCTGGGTGTGCTCGACGCCTGGTAGGTGACGTCGTCGGAGGGAGTCACCGCCACCGCTTCGCGATCCATCGGGCGATGGTGTCGGCCTGCTCGCTGCGCGCACCCGGCGTGGTGAAGTAGTGATCGGTGTCGATCGAGCACAGCGTCTTGTCGGTGCCCGCCAGTGCGTCGAAGATGCGTTGCGCGTCAGACGGATACACCCCGGTGTCCTGTTCGGCGTTGATGACCAGTGCCGGGCAGGTGATCCGAGCCAGGTGCGGTTCGGCCCTGGTCTGGGCGTGCCGCAGGCTCCACATGCCGAGCCAGTTGCGCAGTGTGGTGGCCGCGGCGATGCCGCGGGCCGAACGGTTCGCCTTGACCGGGATCCCGGCGTAGCACAGATTCGGTTGGCGTTTGGTGGGTTCGATGGTCGGGTCGACCATCCTCGGGTCGGCCCAGGTGCGCATCACCGTGAACGGCCGGTCCGAGAAGCCGGCCGCCTGGACCCGTTTGAGTTCGCGCTCGGCCCAGTCGGTGATGGCCTCGTTGCGGGCCACCTGTGCGGCCCGGTAGCGGGCCACGAACTCCGGCGCGAACGGCGGGCCGTTGCGCTCGTCGAACAGATCCAGATCGGGATCGGTTGCGACGGGATCGTTTTCGTCGATGACGGCGGCGTCCATCCAGGCGGTCAGCACGTCGGGCCTGCCGGGATGCGCGGCGCTCGCGACGTACCCGTCGGCGGGCGGCAGGTCGTTGATGCCGACGGCGGGCCGCATGCCTTCCATCGGTGTCACGTGCTGGTCGACGGCCTGGGCCTGGTAGGCCGCCATCAGTGATCCGCCACCGGAATTGCCAAGCAGCACAATGGTTTCGATGTTCTGCACCGCGCGCAGCCAGCGCACGCCGACGCCGATGTCGACGAGTGCGTGGTCGAGCAGGAAGCTGCTCTCGAACCCGCGGAAGCGGGTGTTCCAACCCAGGAATCCGATACCCCTGGTGGCCATGTAGTCGGCGAGATAGTGCTCGGAGAAATCGATCTGGTAGTGCGTGGCGATCATCGCCACCTTCGGTTTGCGGCCGACGCCGCGGTAGTAGATGCCCTGGCACGGATGCCCACCCGCGCCCGCGCGGCGGGCGGTCGGGGATTCCAGCCCGACGAATTCACGGATCACGCCCGCTGCCGGGGACAGCCCGGAGGTTCTGGTCATGTCGGCGGTACCCCCTTGTGGTAGATCGTCCGGTAGAAGACGTTCGCCAGCGTCGTGATGCAGGCCGTGTCGTCCACGTCCTCGGCGTTGCCGCCGGAGAGCTTCGTGTAACAGAACTGGTTGAGCATCGACACCAGCGCCACGGCGGTCATCTCGGCGTCGTCGTCGGGGCAGAACCCTTGCTGCTGGGCACGTTCGATCATCCGGGTGATCAACGAGATCGGGAGTTCGCAGATCTCCGACCAGTACCGTGCGAAGTCGTCGTTGACCATCGCCAGTTGCGAGACGCTGATGATCTCGGCGAGGCGGTGCCGGTAGGTGGTCCAGTGCGCGGCGGCGGCCTGGTAGGACCGCTGCCAGTTCGACAGTCCGGGTTCGCCGGCCGCCCTGGCCCGGTCCCGCGCCTCGTCGCGGAAGCGCAGCGCCCATTCGCGCACCATCGCTTCCTTCGACTCGTAATAGTTGTAGAACGACGCCGTCGAACGGCCCGCTTCGGCGGCGATGTCGGCGATCGTCGTGGCCAGGATGCCTTTTCGGGCGATCACCGCACGGGCGGCCGCGTCGATGGCCGCCTGGGTCTGCCGGCCGCGTGCGGTCGGTAACTGGTCGCGGGGGCTGACGGTCACGACGCTCCTGGAATTGTCATTGAACGAATCTGAATCTGATGTTAGGTTCAGATTCAGGTCCGCGCCAGGAATTCGCCTGCGTGTTTTCCGGGAGGTGTTCGCACGTGATCAAACCCGACAACCCCAACTCGGAGTTCGAATTCGGCGGCATCAACCACGTCGCGCTGGTGTGCTCGGATATGGAACGCACCGTCGACTTCTACAGCAATGTGCTGGGCATGCCGCTGATCAAGGCGCTCGATCTGCCCGGCGGGATCGGCCAGCACTTCTTCTTCGACGCGGGCAACGGCGACTGCATCGCGTTCTTCTGGTTCCGCGACGCACCCGACGGTGTGCCCGGCCTCTCCGCCCCGGCCGCGATCCCCGGCATCGGGGAGATCGTCAGTGCCACGGGCTCGCTCAACCACATCGCGTTGCACGTACCCGCCGAGAAGTTCGACGAGTACCGGGAGAAGTTGAAGGCCAAAGGGGTGCGGGTCGGGCCGATCCTCAACCACGACAACAGCGAGATGCAGGTGTCGCCGACCGTGCATCCCGGCGTGTACGTGCGGTCGTTCTACTTTTTCGACCCCGACGGCATCACGCTGGAATTTGCTTGCTGGACCAAGGAATTCACCGACACCGACGTCCACGCCACTCCGAAGACGGCGGCCGACCGCAGACCCAAGCCCGCTCAGCCCGGCTTGGTCGCCTCGACGAAGTAGCCGCGGGGGACGTTCGGCACGTCGAGCGGCACCGCGGGGGCGTACCAGCGGCCGTAGTCGTTGCCCGGTTCGGCGATGTCGGTCACGGTCGCCGACCAGCCCAACCGGGTGCTGAGCTCACCGGGCGCGTCGGTGCCGAACTTCCACGGTGCACCGCTGCGGGCCATCGAATCCCGTACCGGGGCAAGCATCGCGGCATCGAGCAGGGTCTTGCCGACGACGTCGTACATCAGCACCGAACCGGGCGCCGACATCGCGTCCACCCGGTCGAACAACGTGCGGACCGCGTCCTCCTCCAGATACTGCAGCAGGCCCTCGGCCAGCCACACGCTCGGCCTGGTCGGGTCGAACGTGGTGGCCCGCAGCGCCGTGGTCCAGTCCCGCGTGAGGTCGACACCCAACGCCGTCCAGTGACAGCGTGGATGAACGTCGGCCAACAGTTCGGACTTGGCGGCGATCACCTCGGGTCGGTCGAGTTCGAACAGCGCGGTGCCGACGGGCCAGGGTGAGGCGGAAGCCGCGCGCGTCCATGCCCGCGGCCGAGCAGCACCACCTGCTCGACGCGGCCGGTCGCCCGCAGCAGTGCCTCATCCCAGAACCTGGTGCGCACCACGATCTGCAGCGTCGCCTTGTCCCCGGTGGTGGCGAGGGCCTCGTCCAGCATCTGCCTGCCTGCCGCCCCGGCCAGTCTCTCGGCGAACGGATCCTCGAAAAGCCGATCTGCGCGGCGTGATTCCGCGGCGCGGATCGCGGCGACGAGTAGCCCGGTATCGGCCACGGCGCGTGCGGCGTCCATTTCCCTCACGGGGTCATCATGCCCGCGCAGCCGCCGAGCGATCCGCCGAGCGGTCACCGCGCGTGGCGCGGATCAACAGCTTCACCGCGTCCTCGGAGGGTGAGCCGGCCGCGGTGGTCATGACGCACAGGAGCTGGTCGGGTGATCTGGCGATGGCCAGGTTCTGCTGCGAGATGGTCACCGGTCCCACGATCGGGTGCCGCAGATCGTAGGTGTCGGCCTCGCATCGCCTGACCCGGTGATCGCCCCACATCGTCACGAACTCTTCGCTTTTCACCGTCAGCTCACCGATCAGCGCCGCCAGGAGCGCATCCTCGGGGTGGCGACCCGCGACGTAGCGCAGGTTCCCCACGACCGCGCGCGCCTTGCGGGGCCAGTCCGCGTACAGCTCACGGGTGTGTGGGTCCAGGAACATCATCCGCGCGAGATTGGGGCGTTCAGCGGGCCGCTCCGCGAATTCGCGGTCGATGTGACCGGCCAACAACGCATGGCCCGCCTCGTTCCAGGCGAGCACGTCGGTGCGGCGCCCGACGACCATCGCGGGCAGCTCCCCGAGGGACCGCAGCAGGTCGCGGGTCAGCGGACCGACCCGCTCGACCGGGGGTTTGCGCACCGGTTTGGTCCGCTGGGTCGCCAGATCCCGCAGGTGCCTGCGCTCGTGCCCGGTCAGTTGGAGGGCATCGGCGAGAGCGTCCAGCACCGCATCGGAGGCATTCACCGCCTGACCCTGTTCCAGCCGCGTGTAGTACGAGACGCTCACACCGGCCAGCTGGGCGAGTTCTTCACGGCGCAGCCCCGCCACCCGACGTCGCTCACCGAACCGGCGCAGCCCGACGTCCTCGGGATTGAGCTGTGCGCGTCGCGCCCGCAGGAACTCACCGAGCCGTCCAGAGGTCATATCCCACTATGCGTCACCGCCGTGCCGCGTTGCCTGACCCCGCCAGTGGTAGGCAAACGCGGGGCTGGCTCGGGCCGTGGTGTGCCCGCAGGCTGGCGGCATGAACGAGATCGTGTTGGGTGACGTCACGGTCACCCGCGTCTTGGAGTACTACGGTTCGGTCCGGCTCGCACCGCGGACCTTCTTCCCGCAGAGCGAACCCGACGCGTGGAGGCGCAACGAACACTGGCTGGCGCCCGACTTCCTCGACCCGCAGGCCGACGTCTGCGTCTCGGCGATCCAGAGTTGGGTACTGCGCAGCCGGGGCGCCACGATCGTGGTGGACACCGGCGTCGGCAACCACAAGGAGCGGCCCCACACCCCGGTGTGGCACCGGCTGCAGACCGACTACCTGGACAACCTCGCCGCGGCGGGCGTGCACCCCGACGAGGTCGACTACGTCATCAACACCCATGTGCACGTCGACCACGTCGGCTGGAACACCTACCTCGACGACGGCCGCTGGGTGCCGACGTTTCCCAACGCGACCTACCTGATCCCGCGCGCGGACTACGACTACTGGAATCCCGACAACAGACCGTCGTCGAACCCCGACCACCGCAACCTGTTCCTGGACAGCGTCGCACCGGTCCACGCAGCCGGGCAGGCGCTGCTGTGGGAGGACAGCTTCGACATCGACGCCGATGTGCGACTGCAGGCCGCACCGGGGCACACGCCGGGATCATCGGTGGTGACCGTGCAGTCGGGAACCGACCGGGCCGTGTTCGTCGGCGACATGCTGCACACGCCGCTGCAGTTCGTCGAACCCGACGTCAACAGTTGCTTCTGTGAGGATCCCGCGCAGGCCACCGCGACGCGTCGCCGGGTGCTGGGCTGGGCGGCCGACACCAACACGTTGGTGGTGCCCGCGCATCTGGGCGGGCACGGCGCGGCCGAGATCGTGCGCGACGGTGACCGGTTCGCGATCAAGGAATGGGCGCCGCTGCGCCGGGTGACGGCCGATGTCTGATCTCGTCGTCACCGGTTCGGGAGCCGTGCGGGGTCTCGTCGGGCCGAACCATGTTGTCTTCCACGGCATTCCGTACGCCGCGCCGCCGCGAGGCCGGGCCCGGTTCACCGCACCCGAACCGCACGAGCCGTGGCCGGGTGTCCGCGACGCGACCACACCGGGGCCCACCGCGCCGCAGCCGCAACGCGGCGGGTTCGGCCGACTGGACATGTCACCGTTCTTCGGGCCGGGATGGGTGCGCGACCCCGACTACCTGACCGTCGACGTGTGGGCGCCGCGCACCGACACCGTGCGCAGGCACCCGGTGTTGGTGTTCGTGCACGGCGGGGGATTCGTCTCCGGTTCGACGCGCTCACCGCTGTACGACGGATCGGCGTTCGCGCGGGACGGGGTGGTGCTGGTGACCGTGACCTACCGCCTCGGCATCGCCGGATTCCTCGACATCGCGGGCGCACCACGCAACCGCGGACTGCTCGACGTGCTGGCCGCGCTGCGCTGGGTGCGCGACAACATCGCCGCCTTCGGTGGCGACCCGGACAATGTGACGCTGTTCGGTCAGTCGGCGGGCGCGACGCTCACCGCCGCGGCGTTGACGCAACCGCAAGTGCCGCAGCTGATCCGGCGGGTGATCATCCAGAGCGGCAACCCCTATGGCGCGTTCAACGCGGAGCAGGCCGCGCGGGTGGCCCGGGCCGCGGCCGACGCGCTCGGGGTCGATCCGGTGCTCGACGATTTCGCGGGGGTATCCGACGAGACGTTGATCGGCGTGGTCTCCGCTCTTGGCGGCCTGGACCTGCGGACCGCCGACCGGTTCGATCCGCTGGTGGGGCTCAGCCCGTTCAGCCTGGTCGCCGACGAGCCGCCCGCGGTCGACGCGCATCCGGATCTTGGTGTGCTGATCGGCACGACGCTGGAGGAGGGCAACCTGTACCTCGTGCCGCAGGGGCAGTTCGAGAGTTCGACAGCCGCCGATGTCCACGAGCTCGCCGCCCGGGTCCAGCCCGATCCCGCAGCGCTGGTCCAGCGTTACCGTTCCCGCCATCCGGACGCCGGCTGGGCGAGGTTGCGCTCGGCGATGCTTTCGGATGCGTTGTTCCGCACCGGCAGTGAGCGTTTCGCCCGCGCCAGGAAAACCCCGCCGTTCCGCTACGAGTTCGGCTGGCGGTCCTCGGCGGTGGACGGGCTGCTCGGTGCGGCACATGCCGTGGAGTTGCCGTTCGTCTTCGACCGTCTGGACAACGGTGCGCTGCGCGGGCCGGACGCGCTGCTCGGGCCCGGGCACGTGCCGCAGGCACTGGCCGACGAGATGCACCGGGCGTGGGTGCGTTTCGCGACGACCGGCGATCCCGGCTGGGATCCGGGGGAGGTCCGTCGATTCGCCGAGATTGTAACCAGGGACAGATAACTCGCCGATCCTGTCCCTCACGGCAATCTCGGCGTGGGGTGACGGGCCTACCTGCGGTACGGCAGGCCGGCCAGTGCGTCGAGCAGTGACCGCAGCTGCTGCACGAGCTCATCGGGGGTGAAGGAGACCTCGCCGCCGAGCCAGGCGCTGATGGTCTGGGTGACGCCGCCGACCGCGAAATGCGCGGTCGCCCGCAGCTGGTCGTTCTCCGGCAGTCGCAGCGCGTCCACGGTGTGCTGGCCCAGCAACCCGGCGAAGAACCCGATGCCCTCCACGCGTTTGCGGACCACGACCTCGTTGGAGAGCTTCGCGCTGAACAGCAGTCTGCCGATGCGCGGATCCTCGGCGATGGTGCGCACGATGTTGGTCATCGCCGCGGTGGTCTGCTCGGCCAGCGGCACCGAGGCCACAGCGGCCTGCGTCGACGCCGCGATGTCGGCGATCACCCAGTCGTACACCTCGGCGACGAAGGCGTCCTTGTCGCCGAAGCTCTCGTAGAAGTACCGCGCCGCCAGACCCGCCCGCCGGCATACGGCCCGCACGGTGACCTCGGCGTTCTCATCGCCCAGCAGGTCGAGCCCGGCCGCCAGCAGCTGAGAGCGGCGCTGCGCGAGGCGGTCGGCCGCCTCGATGCCACGGTACGGGCGAACCGGCGTCACCAGATCATCTTGACACCCGTCTCCACCATGGGCCAATATCAGGAAACACTCGTTCTCAGTTTCCGACAAGAGGTGACCATGACGGTCAGCGAACCGATCCCATATGTCGAGCGCGGTATGAGCGAATCGGCGGCTCCGGGGCCGGCGCGCCGGCGCAGACGCGGCGCGGCCTTCGGCGACGGGCTCATGGGGATCGCACTGCTCGCCGGGCCCGCGAACGTGATCATGCAGCTGGCCAACCCCGGCGTCGGCTACGGCGTGGTGGAGAGCCGCGTCGACAGCGGCCGCACCGATCTGCACCCGGTCAAACGCGCCCGCACCACCTTCACCTACCTCGCGGTCGCCACGCGCGGCACCGAACAGCAGAAGGCCGCCTTCCGCCGCGCGGTGAACAAGGCGCACGCCCAGGTGCACTCGACCGAGAACAGCCCGGTGCAGTACAACGCGTTCGACAAGAACCTGCAGTTGTGGGTCGCGGCCTGCCTGTACAAGGGCGGCGTCGACGTGCTGCGGATGTTCGTCGGCGAGATGGACGACGAAACCGCCGACCGCCACTACCGCGACAGCGTCACGATGGGCACCACGCTGCAGGTGCCCGCGCAGATGTGGCCTGCCGACCGCGCGGCGTTCGACAGGTACTGGAACGAACAGCTCGAGAAGGTGCACATCGACGACACCGTGCGCGCCTACCTGTATCCGATCGCGGCGGGCCGGCCGAAGGCGACGAAGCTGCCGCGGTTCATCCAGGAGCGCCTCGACAGCATCGCGCTGCTGATCACCACCGGCTTTCTGCCGCAGCGCTTTCGCGACGAGATGCGCCTACCGTGGGACGAAAATTATCAGCGGCGCTTCGACCGGCTCATCGCGGTGCTGCGCTTCGTCAACGATCTGCTGCCCGCGCCGGTGCGCGAGTTCCCGTTCAACGCCCTGCTCAAGGACCTGGACTGGCGGATTCGCACGGGCCGTCCGCTGGTTTGAGCCGCCGCGGCGCAGGCGCCTGGCGATTTCGGGTCATCCGGCGATCCGGAAGATCTCCATGTCCTCCGGTACGCCCTTCAGTCGTTGCGGCCCAAGGCTTTCGAAGATCAGGCCCGAGCCCGCGGACAGATCGCGCACCGTGCGGCTCGTGAGCACCTCGCCCGGTCCGGCGAGCGCACCCACCCTGGCGCCGACGTGGATGGCCATGCCGGTCCATTCGGTACCGCGACGTTCGCACTCGCCGATGTGGACACCGGCCCGGATGTCGATGCCGTGTGTCCGCAGCGCGGGAATGAGCTCCAGGCTGCACCTTGCCGCCTTGGTGGGCCCGTCGAAGAGCGCGAAAACCCCGTCGCCGGTGTGCTTCTCGCGTCTGCCGCCATATCTGGCCAGGGTGCGGTCGACGACGGCGTCGTGCATGTCGAGTTGACGCCGCCACCGGGAGTCGCCCTGTGCGCTGAGCAGTTCGGTGGAACCGACGATGTCGGTGAACAACACGGTCGCGAGCACCCGGGTGCTGCCCGATCCGGCGGCGCCGCATACGAATTCGAGGATGTGCGGGGTGAGGACGTCGACGAGGTCGAGGCCCAGATGATCACCGGGTGGCAGCTCACGGAACTCGGCGCCGGGAATGGCCGCCGCCATCGCCGCCGACGCGTCGAACGGCGCGATCTGATCGCCGCGGCGCGCGAGGACCAGCGTTGGGGCGCGCACCGATCCCAGTATCGCGCGGGCATCGGTCTGCATGACCGCCTGCAGGATCATCCGCGCCATCGACGGGCTGGCGCAATCCCGCTGCTGCCTGCCCCACAGCTCGCGGAATCCCGGCACATCGGCCGCGGGCCCGAAGAACTGCCGCGTCAGAGCGCCCTCGCCCCATTCCGTTTCGATCTCCTCCAGCATCCCGTCGAACTGCTCGGGCGTGGCACCCCACGGGAAGTCGGGCAGATGTCGGGAGAACCGGGCGGCCGTGCCGTACAGCGTCAGTGAGCGCACCCGCTCGGGAAAGGTGGCGGCGAACAGCACGCTCATCGGGCCGCCCTCGGAGATGCCGCACAGCGCGGGCCGCTCGAAACCCGCGGCGTCGAGCACCGCGTGCAGGTCGTCCATGCGTTCATCCAGCGTCGGCACATGGTCGACCGGATCGGACAGGCCGGTACCGCGCTTGTCCCACGCGACGAACCGCGTCGAGGCGCCGAGCTGCTCGAACATCGCGTTGAACGGCCAGGTCGGATCGTCGTACAGCTCGACGTTGCTGACGAAACCGGGCACCAGGACGAGGGGCGTCTCGCCTTCTCCCATCACCCGATAGGCGAGGTGAACGCTCCCGTTGCGGGCATAGTGGACTCGCCCGACGTCCATCTCAGCATCCTCGCAGACCACCACCGGCCCGGTGCCGGTTTCGCGGGGTACCCTCGCGCGGGTGCGTACCGACAACGATCAATGGGACATCACCACCAGCGTCGGCCAGACAGCGTTGTTTGTCGCGGCCTCACGGGCTTTGGAGGCGCGCAAGCCGCAGCCGCTGGCCGTCGACCACTATGCGGAGGTGTTCTGCCGGGCGGCCGGTGGACACTGGGTGGACGCGGTCGAGGGAACCGATCCCGACCACCCGTTGCGGTCCGAATTCGGTGCCGACTTCGTGAACTTCCAGGGCGCGCGGACGAAATTCTTCGACGAGTACTTCCGCCGGGTCGCCGACGCCGGGGTGCGTCAGGTCGTGCTGCTGGCCGCGGGGCTGGATTCGCGGGCGTACAGACTGCCGTGGGCCGACGGCACCGTGGTCTACGAACTCGACCTGCCGAAGGTGCTCGAATTCAAACGCGAGGCGCTGCAACGCCATGGCGCGGTGCCGACCGCGCAACGGCGCGAGGTGGCGGTCGACCTTCGTGAGGACTGGCCCGCCGCACTTCGAGCAAATGGCTTCGATGCGTCGCGGCCATCGGCCTGGATTGCCGAGGGTCTGCTGATCTATCTACCCGCCGAGGCGCAGGAACAGCTGTTCTCCGGAATCGACTCGATGGCCGCGCCGGGCAGCTTCGTGGCGATCGAGGAGAGCGCTCCGATGCCCGCCGACGCGTTCGCCGCCAAGCGAGCCGAGGCGCTGGCGTCCGGGGACCCGAATTCCTTCTTCGCGCTGGTCTTCAACGAGCAGTGCGCGCCGGGGGAGCAGTGGTTCGCTGCACGGGGTTGGACCGCGTCGACCACACCGTTGACCGAGTATCTGCGTCAGGTCGGCCGCCCGGTCCCCGCCCCCGATTCCGAGGCGGCCCAGATGACGGCCACCATCAGCCTGGTGTGGGGTCGCAAGGAGTGAGCCCCTTCACGGCATAACGTCCCGACGTGCGTCTCGACAGTTAACTTATGTAATGCTAACTTCTCGAAAGTTAGCTTAGGCATACATAAGGGAGAGAGGCGGGGGCGTTGTCGCTCCCGTGCACGCATATGGGAAGTGACACGCTTGCGGCTCCGCCTCACGGAGCGCCCAGGATCGACCGCGACGTGGTCAGCCGTTTTGCCACCTGCTGTCGTGCGCTGGGCCTGACGGTCAACGACCGGCAACGGCCCGCCGACCTCGAGGCGGCCCGTACCGGTTTCGCCGGCCTGACCCACCTGGCGCACGATCAGTGCGACGCCTGGATCGGACTGGCCGCCGCCGGCGAGGTGACCCCGACCGTCGTCGACGCGGTGTGGCGCACCGTCGCCACCGCAGGCGGGCTGCAGCGCGAGATCGGTCTGGCGGCCGCACAGCTGGGCTTCACCTACGACACCGGGCTGTATCTGCAGTTCCGGGCCACCGATCGGGACGACTTCCAACTCGCTTATGCCGCAAGGCTCTACGAGGCGGGCGAGTTCGCCAGGGCCGACGAGCTGGTCGGTGAGCTCATCGCGCGTCGTCCCGGCTGGTTCGACGCCAGATGGCTGCAGGTCGCGATCAATTACCGCGCCCAGCGCTGGTCGGACGTCGTGCGGCTGCTCACGCCCGTGATCACCCTGCCGTCGCTGGACGACATGACCTCGCACGCCGTGCGCATCACATTGGGCATCTCGCTGGCCCGGCTCGGCATGTTCGCGCCCGCGATGTCCTACCTCGAGGAACCGTCCGGACCCCTCGAGGTGGCCGCGGTCGACGGGGCCCTGGCCAAGGCGCTGACGCTGCGCGGTCAGGGCGAGGACGACGAAGCCACCGAGGTGCTGCAGGACCTCTTCGCCACGCACCCCGAGAACGCGGAGGTCGAGGCGGCCCTGCTCGACACGTCGTTCGGGCTCGTCACCACCACGTCGGCCCGCATCGAGGCCCGCTCCAACCCGTGGGATCCGGACACCGAACCCAGCGAGGCCGAGTTCGTCGACCCGGGCGCCAAGGAACGCAAGGCGCACCTGCTGGTGGAGGCCGAGGCCGAACTCGCCGAGTTCATCGGCCTGGAGGAAGTGAAGTTCCAGGTCGCGCGCCTGAAGAGTTCGGTGGCCATGGCCATCCGGCGCCAGGAACGCGGACTGGCCGTCGCGCAGCGCACCAACCACCTGGTCTTCGCGGGTCCGCCCGGCACCGGTAAGACCACGATCGCGCGCGTCGTCGCCAAGATCTACTGCGGGCTGGGGCTGCTCAAGAAGGAGACCGTGCGCGAGGTGCACCGGGCCGACCTGATCGGTCAGCACATCGGTGAGACCGAGGCCAAGACCAACGCCATCATCGACAGCGCGCTCGACGGTGTGCTGTTTCTCGACGAGGCGTACGCCCTGGTGTCCACCGGGGCCAAGAACGACTTCGGCCTCGTCGCCATCGACACGCTGCTGGCCCGGATGGAGAACGACCGTGACCGTCTGGTGGTGATCGTGGCCGGCTACCGCAAGGACCTCGACGCGTTCCTGGACACCAACGAGGGTCTGCGCTCGCGCTTCACCCGCAGCATCGACTTCCCGTCCTACACCGCCCCCGAACTCGTCGAGATCGCGGTGCGGATGGCCGAGAAGCGCGACAGCCTGTTCGAGCAGGCCGCCCACGACGACATGGAGCGCCTGTTCACCCATCTCGCGCAGGCCAGCACCCCCGACGCCAACGGCGTCGAGCGGCGCAGCCTCGACATCGCGGGCAACGCGCGCTTCGTCCGCAACCTGGTCGAACGCTCCGAGGAGGAGCGCGAATACCGCCTCGACCATTCCGATCAGGAAGATTTCACCGACGAGGAGATGATGACGATCACCGCCGGTGACGTTCGGCGATCGGCCGCACCGCTGCTGCGCGGCCTTGGCCTGTCGGTGCCGGCATGACCGGGCCCGTCAACCCCGACGACCGGCGCTCGTTCAGTTCGCGCACCCCGGTCAACGAGAATCCGGACGGCGTGCAGTACCGCCGCGGTTTCGTCACCCGCCATCAGGTGACCGGCTGGCGATTCCTGATGCGCCGCATCGCATCCGGCGTCGCCCTGCACGACACCCGCATGCTCGTCGACCCGCTCCGGACGCAGAGCCGCGCGGTGCTCACCGGTGCGCTGATCCTCGTCACGGGTCTGGTCGGCTGCTTCATCTTCTCGTTGTTCCGTCCTGGCGGCGTTCCCGGCGACAACGCGATCCTCGCCGACCGGTCGACCTCGGCGCTGTACGTGCGGGTCGGTGAACAGCTGCATCCGGTGCTCAATCTCACCTCGGCCCGGCTGATCTCGGGTTCGCCGGACAACCCGACGCTGGTCAAGACCTCCGAGATCGACAAGTTCCCGCGCGGCAACCTGCTCGGGATCCCCGGCGCGCCGGAGCGGATGGTGCAGAACGCCGCGACCGACGCGGACTGGACCGTGTGCGACGCCGTCAGCGGAGCCGACGCCGGCGTGACCGTGTTCGCCGGACCGCTCGGCGTCGGCGGCGAGCGCGCCGTTGCGTTGGAGCCCGACCATGCGGTGCTGGTGCACAGCGACGCCGAGCCGAACACCCCCGACTGGCTGCTGTGGGACGGCAGGCGCAGCCCGATCAACCTGGCCGACCGCGCGGTGACCGACGCGCTGGGGCTCGGTGGTCAGGCCCTGACGCCGCGTCCGATCGCGGCCGGACTGTTCAACGCGATCCCCGCCGCACCCGCGCTCACCGCGCCCGTCATCCCCGATGCCGGTGCCGCACCGCAATTCGCGTTGTCACAGCCGGTGCCCGTCGGGGCCGTGGTGGTCGCCTACGACGCCGACAACACCGCGCGCCACTACGCCGTGCTGCCCGACGGGCTGCAGCCCGTCTCGCCGGTGCTCGCCTCCCTCCTGCGCAACAACGACTCTCACGGCTTCGCCCAGCCGCCGCGGCTCGGACCCGACGAGGTCGCGCGCACGCCGGTGTCGCATGCCCTCGACACGTCGGCCTACCCGGACACTCCGGTGACCCTCGTCGAGGCCTCGGCTGCTCCGGTGACGTGCGCGCGCTGGACGAAACCGGCTGACGCCACGGAGAGTTCGATGTCGGTGCTCTCGGGTGCGGCGCTGCCGCTGCCGGAGGGCCTGCACACCGTCGACCTGGTCGGTGCGGGCGCGGGCGGCGCGGCGAACCGCGTCGCGTTGACACCGGGCACCGGATACTTCGTGCAGACGGTCGGCGCCGAACCTGGCTCGCCGACCGCAGGCTCGATGTTCTGGGTGAGCGATACCGGCGTGCGCTACGGCATAGACACCGAACCAAACACCGGGGGCGACAAAGTTGTTGCCGCACTGGGTCTTTCCACGCCGCCGCTGCCGGTCCCGTGGTCGGTGCTCTCGCAGTTCGCGGCCGGACCCACGCTGTCGCGCGGCGACGCGCTCGTTGCGCACGACGCGCTGCCGACCAACCCGAACCCCGCGCGTATGGAGGCCTCCCGATGAGCAGGCTCATCTTCGAGCACCAGCGTCGGCTGACGCCGCCGGTGACCCGCAAGGGCGCCATCACGATCGAACCGCCGCCACAGCTGCCGCGGGTGGTGCCGCCGTCGCTGCTGCGCCGGGTGCTGCCGTTTCTGATCGTGATCCTGATCGTCGGCATGATCGTGGCGCTGTTCGCGACCGGTATGCGGCTGATCTCACCGACCATGCTGTTCTTCCCGTTCGTGCTGCTGCTGGCCGCCACCGCGCTCTACCGCGGCGGCGACAACAAGATGCGCACCGAGGAGGTCGACGCCGAACGCGCCGACTACCTGCGGTACCTGTCGGTGGTGCGTGACAACGTACGCGCGCACGCCGCAGAACAGCGCGCGGCGCTCGAGTGGTCGCATCCCGAACCCGATGTGCTCGCAACGATTCCCGGCACCCGCAGGCAGTGGGAGCGCGACCCGCGCGACCGCGACTTCCTGGTGCTGCGGGCCGGCCGCCACGACGTGCCACTGGACGCCGCGCTGCGGGTCAAGGACACCGCCGACGAGATCGACCTCGAACCCGTGGCGCACAGCGCGCTGCGCGGCCTGCTCGACGTGCAGCGCACCGTGCGCGACGCACCCACCGGCATCGACGTCGCGAAGCTGGCGCGCATCACCGTGATCGGTGAGGCCGACGAGGTGCGCGCCGCGATCCGAGCCTGGATCGCCCAGGCCGTCACCTGGCACGACCCCACCATGCTCGCCGTGGCCCTTGCCGCGCCCGACCTGGAGTCCGAGGACTGGTCGTGGTTGAAATGGCTTCCCCACGTGGACATCCCGAATCAGGCCGACGGTGTCGGCCCGGCGCGGTACCTGACCACGACCACCGCGGAACTGCGGCAGCGACTCGCGCAGGCGCTGGCCGACCGGCCGCTGTTCCCCACCGCATCGGACACGGCGCTCAAGCATCTGCTGGTGGTGCTCGACGATCCCGATGCCGACCCCGACGACATCGCCCGCAAGCCCGGCCTGACCGGGGTCACGGTGATCCACCGCGCCACCGAACTGCCGAACCGCGAACAATATCCGGACCCCGAGCGTCCGGTCCTGCGGGTCGTCGACGGCAGGATCGAGCGCTGGCAGATCGGGGGTTGGCAGCCCTACGTCGACGCGGCCGACGCGATGTCGGCAGCCGAGGCCGCGCACATCGCGCGGCGGCTGTCGCGGTGGGACTCCAACCCGGGATACCTCCGGTCCACCTCGACCGGCGGTGCGACCTTCACGACGCTGCTCGGCATCCCCGACGCGTCCGCTCTCGATGTCGCGAGCCTGTGGGCGCCTCGGCCGCGCGATGAGGAACTCCGCGTCCCGATCGGCGTCACCTCGACCGGTGAGCCGCTGTACTTCGATCTCAAGGACGAGGCCGAGGGCGGTATGGGCCCGCACGGCCTGATGATCGGTATGACCGGTTCGGGCAAGTCCCAGACCCTCATGTCGATCCTGTTGTCGCTGTTGACCACCCATTCCGCCGACCGTCTGATCGTGATCTACGCGGACTTCAAGGGTGAGGCAGGCGCCGACATCTTCCGCAACTTCCCGCAGGTCGTGGCGGTCATCTCCAACATGGCCGAGAAGCGTTCGCTGGCCGACCGGTTCGCCGACACGCTGCGCGGCGAGGTGGCCCGGCGCGAGCAGATCCTCAAGGAGGCCGGCCGCCGCGTGCAGGGCAGCGCGTTCAACTCGGTCACCGAGTACGAAGCGGCAATCGCCGCGGGCCACGACCTGCCGCCCATGCCCACACTGTTCGTGGTCGCCGACGAGTTCACGCTCATGCTCGCCGACCACCCCGAATACGCGGACCTGTTCGATTACGTTGCGCGCAAAGGCCGCTCGTTCCGGATCCACCTCCTGTTCGCCTCGCAGACGCTGGACGTCGGCCGCATCAAGGACATCGACAAGAACACCTCCTACCGCATCGGTCTGAAGGTGGCCAGCCCGAGCATCTCGCGGCAGATCATCGGTGTCGAGGACGCCTACCACATCGAATCCGGTCGCGAACACAAAGGCGAGGGCTTCCTGGTGCCCGCGCCGGGCGCGGTGCCGATCAAGTTCCGTAGCACCTACGTCGACGGCATCTACGATCCGCCGCGCGCCGAGAAATCGATCGTGGTGCGCGCGCTTCCGCAGCCGCAGCTGTTCACCGCGGGCCGCGTCGAACCCGAACCAGACACCGTGATCGCCACGGGTGACGTCGAGGTGCACACCGCGCCGCCGCGCAAGCTGATCGCCACCATCGGTGACCAGCTCGCGGCCTACGGCCCCAAGGCTCCGCGGCTGTGGCTGCCGCCGCTCGACGAACCCACCGCGCTGGCCGACGTGCTGGCCGGTGCCGACGTGGAACCCGGTCAGCTGCGCTGGCCGCTCGGCGAGATCGACAAGCCGTTCGAGATGCGTCGCGACGTACTGATGTACGACGCCAACACCGCGGCGGCCAACGTGCTCATCCACGGCGGCCCCCGGTCGGGTAAGTCGACGGCGCTGCAGACGTTCATGCTGTCCGCCGCCGCGCTGCACTCACCGCGCGAGGTCACCTTCTACTGCCTCGATTACGGCGGCGGGAAGCTCGCGAACCTGGCCGACCTCGCGCACGTCGGCAGCGTCGCCACGCCGCTGGAGCCGGAACGCATCCGCCGCACCTTCGGCGAGCTCGAGCAGTTGCTGCGGGCGCGTCAGCGCCAGGGCGCGGCCAACCGCGCCGGCGCCTACCAGGACGGCCACGGCGAGGTGTTCCTGGTGATCGACAACCTCTACGCGTTCAGCCGCGACAACACCGACACCTTCAACACCCGTAACCCGTTGCTGGCCAAGGTCACCGAGCTGGCCAACAGCGGCCTGGCCTACGGCATCCACATCGTCATCACCACGCCGAACTGGCTCGAGGTGCCGCTGGCGATGCGCGACGGCCTCGGTCTGCGGCTCGAGCTCAAGCTGCACGACTCGCACGACAGCATCGTGCGCGTGGCCGGGGCCTTGCGCCGGCCCGCCGAGTCGGTTCCCGCCGATCAGCCGGGCCGCGGCCTGACCATGGCCGCCGAGCACTTCCTGTTCGCCGAGCCGGCGCTGAGCGACATCGCCGTCATCAACGCCAGGTACCCGGGGGTCAGCGCCCCGCCGGTGCGCCTGTTGCCCACGGACCTGGCGCCCGCGGCTCTCGCCCCGCTGTACCCGGCGCCGGAGACGGTGGTCATCGGCCAGCGTGAAGAGGACCTGGCGCCCGTGGCGATCGACTTCGCGAACCATCCGCTGCTCATGGTGTTCGGTGATTCGAAGTCGGGCAAGACGACACTGCTGCGACACATCATCGCCACGGTGCGGGAGAACTCGACCCCGGATCAGGTCGCGTTCACGGTGATCGACCGCAGGCTGCACCTGGTCGACGAGCCGTTGTTCGGCGACAACGAGTACACCGCGAACATCGACCGGGTGCTGCCCGCGATGCTGGGTCTGTCGGCGCTCATCGAAAAGCGCCGTCCGCCTGCGGGTCTGAGCCCGCAGGAGCTCAGCCGGTGGTCGTATGCGGGCCACACCCACTACCTGATCGTC
This sequence comes from Mycolicibacterium goodii, assembly GCF_001187505.1. Next base: position 510,241 of record NZ_CP012150.1, on the reverse strand, counting down.
GACGATGTCGACCAGATCCCGGACACACCCGCGGTCAGCGGACCGTTCGTGGGGCAGCGGCCGTGGACGAACATCGTCGGATTGTTGTCCGAGGCCGCCGATCTCGGCCTGCGCGTGATCGTCACCGCACGCGCCACCGGGTCGGCGCACGCGGTGATGACAGCGCCGCTGCTGCGTCGGCTCAACGACCTGCAGGCCACCACGCTGATGCTGTCGGGCAACCCCACCGACAGCGGCAAGATCCGCGGCCAGCGGTTCGCCCGGCTCCCCGCCGGCCGCGGCCTGCTGCTCACCGACACCGACACCCCCGACCACATCCAGCTGGTCAACCCGCTCAGCGACGCGGCATTGAGCGGGAACTACGGGAACCGCAACCGAGGAGAGGAATACCGATGACACTGCGCGTCGTTCCAGAAGGCCTCACGGCGGCCGGCTCGGCCGTGGAGGCGCTGACCGCACGTCTGGCGGCCGCACACGCCGCGGCCGCCCCGTTGATCTCGGCCGTGATTCCCCCTGCGGCCGACGCGGTCTCGTTGCAGACCGCGGCAGGCTTCAGCGCAGGCGGCGCACAGCAGGCCGCGGCGGCAGCCCACGGTATCGAGGAACTCGGCCGCTCGGGTGTCGGCGTCGCGGAGTCCGGCGTCAGCTACGCCACCGGTGATGCGCAGGCGGCGGCGTCCTACCTGACCGCACGCGGCGTCTGACATGACCGCCCCTATCTGGATGGCCCTGCCGCCCGAGGTGCACTCGTCGCTGCTGACCAGCGGTCCTGGCCCCGGGTCGCTGCTGGCCGCCGCGGGGGCGTGGCAATCGCTGAGCGCCGAATACGCCTCGGCGGCAGCCGAACTGACAACTGTGCTGAGCTCGGTGCAGGCCGGATCATGGGAGGGCCCGAGTTCCGAGCAGTACGTCGCGGCGCACGCGCCGTACCTGCAGTGGCTGGCGCACCAGAGCGCCAACAGCGCCGCCGCGGCGGTGCAGCACGAAACCGCCGCGGCGGCCTACTCCACGGCGCTGGCGACCATGCCGACCCTGGCCGAACTGGCGCTCAACCACACCGTGCACGGCGTCCTGGTGGCGACGAACTTCTTCGGGATCAACACGATTCCGATCGCGCTCAACGAGGCCGACTACGTGCGCATGTGGATCCAGGCGGCCACCGCGATGAGCACCTATCAGGCGGTCGCGGGCGCCGCGGTGGCCGCGACGCCGGTGAGCACACCGGCGCCGTTGCTGCTCAAACCGGGTGTCGGTGAGGCGGGAATGGCCTCGGCGAGCGTGCAGCAGCTGTCGGCGCAGGCCACTGCCACGGATTCGGGTTCGAGCCTTGACATCTCGAACATCATCTCCGACCTGCTCAACCAGTACCTGCAGGGCGTGCCGGGCGGCCAGGCGATCATCGACTTCCTCAAGGACCCGCTGGGCAACCTGAGCCAACTGCTGACCGACTTCATGACGAACCCGGCAGGCGCCCTGGCCACCTGGTGGCCCTTGCTGTTCGCCGTGGCCTATCAGGTCTTCTTCAACCTGGTCGGCTGGCCGACATGGGGCATGATCCTCGCGTCGCCGTTCCTGATCCCCGCGTTGGCCGCGCTCGGCATCACCGGGCTGGTTCTGCTCATCGACCACGTCATGAACAACCCCGTCGAGGTACCGGCCGAGGAGCAGTCCCCGCAGGAGGTGGCTGCCACCCCGCGGATGGATCAGCCGCCCGTGGTGGGTATCTCACCGGCCGGGGCGCCCGCCACCACCGCCACCACGGCGGCACCGGCCCCGACCGCGGCCACGACCACCGTGGCCACGCCGGCACCGCCCGCCGCGGCGTTCGTGCCCTACGCGGTGGCCAACCGCGATCCGGGTGAGGGTTTCACGCCGACCCTGCGGGACAAGTCGCAGGTGTCCGCGCCCGCATCGGGTATCCCGGCGGCGGCGTCCGGTATCGCGACTTCGCTTGCGGCGCGCCGCAAGAAGCGGCGCAAGAAGGGCGCACAGATCGAGGAACGCGGATACGCCGACGCCTACATGGATTACGAAGAGCCGGAAGAAGATCCGACACCGCAACCGCAGCAGAAGGTACGCGCCTCCGAACGCGGCTCCGGTGCGATGGGGTTCACCGGAACCGTGATACGGCCCGACGCGAGTGCCGCCGGGCTGACCACGGTGAGCGGCGACACCTTCGACGACCGTCCGGTCACCCCGATGCTGCCCGGCACGTGGGACGGCGACGAGAACCCGAAACCGAGACCCGCAGATCCGGAAGGGGGTCCGCGCAGCTGATCAGATCACCCAGCAGTTCCGGCAACACCGTCTTCGAAAGGAAACAGCCATGAGCCTTCTCGACGCTCACATCCCCCAGTTGATCGCCTCCGAGGCCAATTTCGGCGCCAAGGCCGCGCTGATGCGCAGCACCATCGCCCAGGCCGAGCAGGCCGCCATGTCGTCGCAGGCCTTCCACATGGGCGAGGCCTCGGCAGCGTTCCAGGCCGCGCACGCGCGGTTCGTCGAGGTCTCGGCCAAGGTGAACGCGCTGCTCGACATCGCGCAGCTCAACATCGGCGACGCGGCCTCCACCTACGTGGCCCAGGACGCCGCCGCGGCCGGCACTTACACCGGCATCTGATCCTCCAGTACCCGATCTCCCCAGAGAACCAGGAGTTTTCATGTCCCAGATCATGTACAACTACCCGGCCATGCTCGCCCATGCGGCGGAGATGAACACCTACTCGGGCGCACTGCACGCCGTGGGTGCCGACATCGCCGCCGAGCAACACGCACTGGCGAGCGCGTGGCAGGGCGACACCGGTATGACCTACCAGGCGTGGCAGGCGCAGTGGAACCAGGCCATGGAGGAACTCGTGCACGCCTACCGCGCGATGGCGGCCACGCACGAGCAGAACACCATGGCGATGAGCGCGCGCGACCAGGCCGAGGGCGCCAAGTGGGGATGATGCCGGACCATCGTGGGGCCTGATGCCACCCAATGCCGTTGAGCTGACCACCGACCAGGCCTGGTACATCGCCGATGTGCTGGGCGCCGGGTCGTTTCCGTGGGTGCTGGCGATCACGCCGCCGTACAGCGATCATTCGCAGCGCGCGGCGTTCGTCGCCGAACAGTCCGCCGAGCTGGCCCGGATGGGCGTGATCGGCTCGGCCGGTGAGGTCGACCCCCGGGTCGCCCGGTGGATCACCACGGTCTGCCGTGCGACCCGGTGGCTCGACCTGCGGTTCGTGTCGGGGCCGGGTGATCTGTTGCGCGGCATCGTGGCTCGCCGAACCGGTGACGCCGGCCACGCAGGCGACGTGGGCGAGGACGGCCTGACCGTGGTGGCGTTGCGCAACGCCCAGTTGATCACCTTCACCGCGATGGACATCGGTCATCAGCACGCGCTGGTGCCGGTGCTCACGGCGGGGCTGTCAGGACGGCAACCCGCGCGGTTCGACGACTTCGCGCTGCCGGCCGCGGCGGGCGCACGGGCCGACGAGCAGATCCGCCACGGTGTCCCACTGGTCGAGGTGCTGGAATTCCTCGGGGTGCCCGCCTCGGCACGGCCCCTGGTGGAATCGGTATTCGACGGTCGACGCAGCTACGTCGAGATCGTCGCGGGGGAGCATCGCGACGGCCACCGGGTCACCACCGGAGTGGGGGTCAGCATCGTCGACACCCCCCAAGGTCGGGTTCTGGTTCACCCGACGAAAGCCTTCGACGGGGAGTGGATCTCGACCTTCACTCCCGGCAGCGCCGACGCGATCGCCATGGCGGTCGAGCGGCTGACGGCATCGCTGCCCAGCGGATCCTGGTTCCCCGACCGGCCGCTCACCCGCGATTTCGACGAAGACGCGGCAACCCACCGAGAACCAGTTCTCCAGAGAAGAACCCAGAAAGCATAGGAATGTCCGACAACACTGTGATGCCGATCGTCCGGGTGGCGGTGCTGGCCGCCGGAGGTGACGGTGGCCGGCTCACCGAGATGGCCCTGCCGTCCGAGTTGCCACTGCGCGAGATCCTGCCCGCGGTCCAGCGCATCGTGCAGCCCGGCCATGACGGCGACGGTGCCGGTGACTTGGCCGCCGCGCCGAACCCGGCGCGGCTCAGCCTGGCCCCGATCGGCGGCGCACCGTTCAGTTTGGACGCCACGCTCGACACCGTCGGCGTGGTGGACGGTGATCTGCTTGCCCTGCAGGCGGTTCCGTCGGGTCCGCCCGCGCCGCGCATCGTGGAGGACATCGCCGACGCCGCGGTCATCTTCTCCGAGGCCCGCAGGCGTCAGTGGGGCACCGCGCACATCGCGCGCGGTGCGGCCCTGGCCCTCATCGGGCTGATCCTGCTCGGCACGGGCCTTGCGGTCGCCCACCGGCTGATCACCGGGGAGCTGCTCGGACAGTTCATCGTCAGCGGCATCGCGCTGGCCACTGTGGTCGCGGCGCTGGCCGTGCGCAACCGCTCGGCGGCGCTGGCCACGTCGCTGGCCGTCACCGCGCTGGTCCCGGTGGCCGCGGCGTTCGCACTCGGTGTGCCGGGCGGTTTCGGTGCACCCAATGTGCTGCTCGCCGCTGCGGGTGTGGCGGCATGGTCGCTGATCAGCATGGCGGGCTCGCCCGATGAACGCGGTATCGCGGTGTTCACCGCGACGGCGGTGACCGGGATCGGCGTCGTGCTGGTCGCGGGTGCGGCCGCGCTGTGGGTCATCTCGTCGGATGTGATCGGCTGCGCGCTGGTGCTGCTCGGCCTCGTGGTCACGGTGCAGGCCGCGCAACTGTCGGCGATGTGGGCCCGTTTCCCGCTTCCGGTGATCCCGGCCCCTGGCGATCCGACACCGTCGGCACAGCCGGTGTCGGTGCTGGCCGATCTGCCGCGCCGGGTCCGGGTGAGCCAGGCCCACCAGAACGGTGTGATCGCCGCGGGTGTGCTGCTTGGCGTTGCCGGATCGGTGATCCTGGCCGGGTCGGCGAACGCCTCGCCGTGGGCCTGGTACATCGTGCTCGCCGCGGCGGCCGGCGCGGCGCTGCGCGCCCGGGTGTGGGATTCGGCGGTCTGCAAGGCGTGGCTGCTGGGGCACTCCTATCTGCTGGCCGTGGCGCTGCTGGTGGCGTTCGTGATCGACGAGCGGTATCAGGCCGCGCTGTGGGCGCTGGCCGCACTGGCCGCGCTGGTGCTGGTGTGGATCGTCGCGGCCCTCAACCCGAAGGTGGCCGCGCCCGAGACCTACTCGCTGCCGATGCGCCGGATGGTCGGCTTCCTCGCCACCGGCGTCGACGCCTCACTGATCCCGGTGATGGCGCTGCTGGTGGGGCTGTTCAGCCTCGTGCTCGACAGGTGATGTGCCGGTGATCCACAAGAGCCTGGGCGTCCTGGCGACGGCCGGTCTGGTACTGCTGATCGGATGCCCGTCCGCGGGCGCCGTCAGCCCACCGCAGGTGGACCCGCAGATCGCTCCGCCGCCGGGCACCGCGGGGCCCGCGGTGCCGATGATGCAGCGCGGCGAATGCGTCACGACCTCCGTGCTGCCCGGCACCGACCCCGGCGCGGTGAGCCCGAATCAGCTGGCGCTCAATCTCTCCGGTGCCTGGCGGCACAGCCGCGGTGCCGGTCAGACCGTCGCGGTTATCGACACCGGTGTGCGGCCGGGGCCGCGTCTGCCCAACGTCGAGGCCGGTGGTGACTTCATCGAGTCGACCGACGGCCTCACCGACTGCGACGGGCACGGCACCTCGGTCGCGGGTCTGATCGCGGGTCAGCCCGGCCCGGACGGGTTCTCCGGCGTCGCGCCGGAGGCCAGGCTGATCTCGATCCGCCAGAACTCGCCGCGGTTCTCGCCGCGCACGCCCGGCGCCGACACCGACGAGACAAGGGCCGCAAGCGATGTCGCGACGCTCGCGCGCGCCGTGGTACGCGCTGCCGACATGGGCGCCCGCGTCATCAACATCTCCATGGTGACCTGCCTGCCCGCGGACAAGACCATCGACCAGACCGAACTCGGCGCGGCCCTGCGTTATGCGGCACTGGAGAAGGACGCGGTGATCGTCGCCGCGGCGGGCAACAACCGCGGTGGCGTCGCGACCGGCGCCGCATGCGAATCCAATCCGCTGCCCGCGGGTACACCGGCAGACCCGCGCAACTGGAACGGCGTCACGTCGGTCTCGATCCCGTCGTGGTGGCAGCCCTATGTGCTGTCGGTCGGTGCGGTCAACTCGACCGGGCAACCGTCCGGATTCAGCATGGCGGGCCCGTGGGTCGGCATCGCCGCGCCGGGGGAGAACATCGTCTCGGTGAGCAATGCCCCCGACGGCGGCCTGTCCAATGCGGTGCCGTCCGATCGGGACCGGGTGGTGCCGCTCAACGGGACCAGCTATGCGGCGGCGTACGTCTCCGGGGTGGCCGCCCTGGTGCGCAGCAAGTATCCGGATCTGACCGCGCGACAGGTGGTCCACCGCCTGACCAGCACGGCGCAGGGTGCCGCGCGGTCGCCGTCCAACCTCATCGGCGCTGGCATGGTCGATCCGGTGGCCGCCCTCACCTGGGACCTCGCCGATGTGCCGCTCGACGGGCCGGACGTTCCCGCGGGCAGGCCCATCGCCGCGCCACCGGAGCCCGAACCGCGCGACAACACCCCGCGCATCGTCGCGTTCGCGGGCACCGCAGTGCTGGCACTGGCGGTCGGCGCCGCCTGCTATGCCACCTACCGTCGGAAGGACAACACCACATGACCGTCCGGATCGCGTTGGCATCCCTGTTCGTCGTCGCGGCGGTGCTGGCCCGTCCGTGGCAAACCACCACCGAGCGTTGGGTTCTCGGTGTCTCGAGCGCCGCGGTGATCGTGCTGCTGGCCTGGTGGGGCGGTATGTTCCTCACCACCAGGATCGGTCGCGGTATCGCGATCGTGCGACGCAACCGCGCCACGGACACCGTCGACACGGACACGTCCAAGGCGACCGTGGTGCTGCGGGTCGACCCGGCCGCACCGGCCCAGTTGCCCATCGTGGTCGGCTATCTCGACCGGTTCGGCATCACCTGCGACAAGGTGCGGATCACCCACCGCGACGCGGGCGGCGCCAGGCGCAGCTGGATCAGCCTCACCGTGAACGCGGTCGACAACCTTCCTGCGCTGCAGGCACGCTCACCGCGGATTCCGTTGCACGACACCACCGAGGTCGTCGGCCGCAGGCTCGCCGACCATCTGCGCGAGCGGGGCTGGACCGTCACGATCGTCGACGGCGTGGACACCCCGCTTCCGGTGCCCGGCAAGGAGACCTGGCGCGGGGTCACCGACGACGCAGGCTGGGTCGCGGCGTACCGCGTCAAGGTCGACGACCGGCTCGACGAGGTGCTCGCCGAGGTCGGCGGCCTGCCCGCCGAAGAAACCTGGACCGCACTGGAATTCACCGGATCACCCACGCAGCCGAAGCTGACGGTGGCTGCCGCGATACGCACCACCGACCGACCGCCCGCCAAGGCGGCCCTGGCCGGTCTGACCCCGGTGCGCGGTCGGCACCGGCCCGCGCTGGCAGCGCTGAACCCGCTCTCGACCGACCGGCTCGAAGGAACCCCGGTCGCCTTGCCCGGCGCCGTCTTCGGGTCGGTCGAACACGAAGGTCGGCGGGAAGCGGCTCACAGCAACCGGTAGACGGTGGCCGAGCCGATCCTGACGCCCGGGTAGTGCGCGGCGACCCAGTCGGCGATCTCGCGTGTGTGGGCTCTGGTGTGGTTGGCGCTGCGGATCACCTCACCGTGCAGCGGCCGCCCCGCCTCGACGTAGAACGAGATGCGCCGCGCGTGCACGTCGTCGATGAACTCCGGCAGCGTCGGCACGGGATCACCACGCCACCCGCCGACCGCCATCACCGAGGTGCCGGACGCAAGCTCCAGGGCCGCGGCCGCCTGCGATCCGTTGGTGGCGGCCGACCACGGGGTGGTGGCCGTGGCGAGCAGACCCGCAAGATCACGGTTGGACGCCAGATCACCCAGCCAACCGTCGCCGCGTTCCTGTTGCACCGCCAACGGCTGGCTGCCGTGATGCGGCGTCATCGCCGTCGCGACCGCGACCGCGGCGGTGGGCAGCACCGCGACGACGGCGCCTGCCACGGCCGCCACCGGCGCGACCCGCCGCCCGGCCAACACGCCGAGCGCGGCGGCCGACGCGGCACCGAGGAGCGTGACCAGCAGTGGGACCGACGCAAAACCGTTGCGGTGCAGCAACACCGCTGCGCTCAGCGTCGCCGAGACACCCATCGCGGCCAGCCAGGACCTGCCGTCGAGGCGGGCGCGGCGCTGCCAACCCCACACGGCACCACAGCCGATCAGCCCACCGATGGCCGGTGCCAGCATCACGGTGTAGTACGCGTGCACCATGCCGCGCATGTATCCGAACACGATCGCGGCGACCGACAACCACACCGTCCACATCACCAACGCGGCCAGTTGGGTACGGGGAAGCCGGCGTCGCGCCGCGAGATGAATCCCGAACGCGGCGGCCACCGCGGCCGCGGGCAGCAGCCAGCCGATCTCGATGCCGACCTCGCCGGTGAACAGCCTGCCGACGCCGGTGCGGACGGCGTGCCCGTTGCCGACGATGCGGTCAATTCCGTTGTAGCCCACGGCGAGTTCGAGCTCGGTGTCGTCGGTCGACCCGCCGACGAACGGGCGCTCAACTGGCGGGACGAGCTGCACCACCACGATCCACCATCCGGCGGTGACGATCAGTGCCGCGCAGCCCGCGAGCAGCTGCATCGCGCGCCGTCGCCACGTTGTCGGCGCCAGCAGCAGATAGGTCAGCGCAAAGGCCGGTGCCACCAGGAAACCCTGCAGCATCTTCGTCAGGAACGCCGCACCCAGGGCGGCACCGACGGCCACCAGCCACCACACGGCCGCCGACTCGACCGCGCGGATCAGGCAGTAGGCGGCGACCACCAGCAACAGCACCAGCAGCGCATCGGGATTGTTGAACCGGAACAGCAGCGCCGCGGCCGGGGTGAGGCCCAGGATCGCACCGGCCAGCAGGGCACCCACGGCGGCGTGGCGGGTACCGGCCAGCGTGCGCCGCACGGTCGCATACAGCACCCCCACCGCCGCGACACCCATCACCGCCTGCGGTGCCAGCACCGACCACGGGCTCAGCCCGAACACGCGCACCGAAAGGCCGGTGATCCACAACGCCGCAGGCGGTTTGTCCACCGTGATGAAGTCCTGCGCGTCGAGCGCGCCGAAGAACCACGCCGACCAACTCTGCGCCCCGGCCTGCGCGGCCGCGGCGTAGAAGTCGTTGCCGTAGCCGTTGATCGCCAGATGCCACAGGTACAGCACCGCGGTCACGGTCAGCAGGGTGACCAGGCCCACGCGCTCCCACCGCGAGGTCGTCATGGGCATACCGTGCCTGAGCAGGCTGTAAACGGGCTGTGAGTGCTACCCGGGCGGTAGTCCGAACAGCCGTGCGGCGTTGTCGTGCAGCACATTGCGCCGCCAGGTGTCGTCCACGCCGGGCAGCTCCACGGTGTGCCGCAGCGCGTCGGCGTAGCCGTACGGGATGTTGGGGAAGTCGCTGCCGAACAGGATGCGCTCACCCATGGCGTACAACCGGCCCAGATCGCCGGGCGGGAACGGGCACATGGCCTCGGTGAACGGCGTGAACGCCATCGTGGTGTCGAGCCGCACGGTCTCGAATCGTTCGGCCAGGTCGAGGAATTCGCGGTACTCCGGCATGCCCATGTGCGCGATGATCAACACCAGGCGTGGGTGGCGGGCCAGGAGCTTTTCGATCCGGTCCGGTCCGGTGTACTCGCCGGGCGCCGGGCCCGAACCGCAGTGGATCACCACGGGAACGGCCGCGTCCTCGACGGTGCCCCACACCTCGTCCAGCAGCGGATCGTTGGGGTCGAACGCGCCGACCTGGATGTGCACCTTGAAGATCTGGGTGCCCGCATCGATCGCGTCGGCCACGTAGCGTTTGGCGGATTCCTCCGGATAGAACGTCGCGGTCGTGAGACAGTCCGGCGTGTTGCGGGCGAACTCCAGCGCCCACTGGTCGAGCCACTCGGCCATATCGGGTTTGTGCGGGTAGACCAGCGAGGTGAACCGCCGGACCCCGAACTCGCGCAACGTCGCGAGGCGCTGCTGCTCGTCGGCGCGGTAGGTGATCGGCCACGGCCGGCCGATCAGCGGGCCCTGGCTGTCGAAGTACTGCCACACCTTGTCCATGACGTTCTTCGGCATGAAGTGGGTGTGTACGTCGACAAGGCCGGGCAGGCCGAGCTCCGACCAGATACCGCGCACCGCTGTGATCTCGTCCATCATCAGCGATGATGTCAGCCCGCCCGGGTGGAGGCAGAATCGGCCTGGTGTGGAATCCCGAGACCTACCTGAACTTCGCAGATCACCGAGGGCGCCCGTTCTTCGAGCTGCTGGCCCGCGTCGGCGCGCAGGCCCCGCGCCGGGTCGTCGACCTGGGCTGCGGCCCCGGCAACCTCACCGCGTCGCTGGCACAGCGCTGGCCGGAGGCGAAGCTGGAGGCCTGGGACTCCTCGCCGGAGATGGTGGCCGCGGCCCGCGAACGCGGCGTCGATGCCCGGGTCGGTGCCATCGAGGAGTGGGAACCGGCGCCCGATACCGACGTGGTCGTCTCGAATGCCGCGCTGCAGTGGGTGCCGTCGCACCGCGAGCGGATTGTGACGTGGGCGGGTCGGCTGCCGGCGGGGGCATGGCTGGCGTTCCAGGTGCCAGGGAACTTCGATTCGCCGTCGCACCGCGCGGTGCGCACCGTCGCGCGCAGCGAGGCCTTCGCCGAGGCCCTGCGCGACATGCCGTGGCGCGACGCGCATCAGGTCGACGACCCGGTGGACTACGCCGGGCTGCTCACCGACGCCGGGTGCATCGTCGACGCTTGGGAGACCACGTATGTGCACGAATTGACCGGTGCGACACCGGTTCTGGACTGGATCACCGGTACCGCGCTCACCCAGGTCAGAAGCCGTCTCGACGACGTGGCATGGCAGGCCTACCGCGAGGCCATCATCCCGTTGCTCGCCGAGGCCTACCCCAGGCGCCCCGACGGCATCACGTATTTCCCGTTCCGGCGGGTGTTCGTGGTGGCCCGGATCCGGTGAGTTTGCGCCGAGGGATCACAGCGGGAGGCCGTCGCGTTCGGCGTCGCGGCGGTAGCGCTCGACCCACTCGTCGGAACGCTCATTGGCCTGCCGCTCGAGCACCGGCGCAGGCGCCAGGCGGGGATCCTGGCCGAGCGCCTCGAGCACCGTCGCGACGACCTCGGTGAGATTGCGCCACAGGTACGGATAGTCGACTTCGATCGGGGTGACATTCTCTTCGGCGAACCAGTTGCGCCAGCCCTCCTCCTGGGCGCGCAGCATCGTGATCACGTGGGCGATCGCGCCCGGGTGGTACTCGGCGCGCGCATCGCGGAACGGATCGGGCCGACCGCGCCACACCCGGGTCTGCACCGCCCGCCAGAACGACACGGCTTGGGACACCACGTCGGGCCGGTGGATGTGGATGAGCACCGGATCGCTGCCCACCACATCCCGGATGGCCGACAGCAGGCCCGAACCGGAGCGGTCCGGCAGATCCTTGGCGCGTTGCATCAGCAGTGAGGTCTGGTTCCACATGAGCTTGCCGCCCCACACCCCGTTGGGGGTGCGGCCGACGGTCTGGATGTAGTCGCGCCAGATGGTCGCCGGTGCCAGATCGGGCTTGCCCTCGATGAGCGGATCGAGCAGCCGCAGGATCGATTCGTCCTCGATGTCGGCGAACCACTCCCGCGGTTGTGGGCTCATGCTGGTGTTCGGCAGATACTGGAAGAACTCCTGCGGCTCACCGGCCACACCGGTGGCGCGCAGGGACTCCACCAGCAGGGTCGAGCCGCTGCGCTGGGATGCCAGCACCAGGTAGGCGGTGGGGCGGTCGGACATGACGGTGACTCTAACCGCAGACAGTTTGCTGCGCCTATTGTTCGCAGTGTCAAGTCTTTTCGCTCATTGTGAGCGAAACTATCGGTGCGTCTCGTCGATCCCGCGATCGGCCGCGATCGCCGACCGGCTGGTGGCCGGACGACCATGGATCGCCAGATAGGTCTCGGTGTACCGCTCGGAGATCCTGGTGCCCGCGAAGTCCGACGGTATGACGTCGTTGGTCTTCTCGCGCCAGTCGTTGAGCAACAGGGCGAGTTCGGCGGCGACCGCCTCGGCCTTGTCTGCGGTGTCAGGGCAGGCATCCGGCCCCAGCAGGTTGTTCGTCTCACCCGGATCGGCCACCAGATCGTAGAGTTCGCGGCTGGGGCGCGGCGCGAGCACGTCGGGGGCGAGAATGCGGCCCGGCGGACTGTCGGCGATGTCCCACGGCAGATCCAACAGTGTTCGGGGAGCGTAGTTTTCGATGTAGCTGTAATCCTTGGTCCGCACCGCGCGGATCGGGTCGAAGGAATCGTGGTAGGTCTTGGCGGTGTACACCTCGGTGCGCACCTGCGGGAGATCCCGAGCAGGATCGTTTCCGCCGTCGGTCAGGGCGGCCGCATGCGAGAGGCCTTCGACGTCGTCGGGGATCGGCACGCCGAGAAGCTCGAGCAGGGTCGGCAGCAGGTCCACACCGCTGAACAGGTCCTCGTACCGGTGCGGTGCGATGCCCGCCGAACGCGGCGGCCGGACGATCATCGCGATACCGGTGCCCGCGTCGTACAGCGTCGACTTGGCCCGCGGCAACGCCGGACCGTGGTCGGTCATGAACACCACCCAGGTGTCGTCGTCGAGGCCTGCGGCCGCCAGCGCGTCGAGCAGTTCGCCGACCTTGGCGTCGGCGACCGCGATCGACCCGTGGAACTCGGCGAGGTCCTCGCGCACCTCGTCGGTGTCGGGCAGATAGCCGGGTACCACCACGGCGGCGGGGTCGGCGGGTTCGTAGCGGTCACGCGGATAGGGGCGGTGCGTCTCGAAGAAACCGGCCGTGAGCAGAAACGGCCGCCTCGGCGGCTCGGCGAGCCAGCGGGTGGCCTGCTCGACGACATACTCACAGAACGAATTCGACACGTCGAACTCGTCGAAGCCGAGCCGGCTGGGAAACGAGGTCTCGTGCTGCATGCCGAACAATGCGGTGCGCCAACCGGATTCGGACAGGATCTGCGGCAGCGTGCGGACGCCCGCACGGTACTCCCAACCGTGGTGGGCCAGGCCGACCAGGCCGTTGCTCTGCGGGTAGCGCCCGGTGAACAGCGAACCCCGCGACGGCGAGCACAACGGCGCGGTGGCATGCGCGCGGGTGAACAGGATGCCTTCACGTGCGAGTTGGTCCAACCGGGGGCTGTGCACATCGGCATGGCCGTAGGCGCCCAGGTGTCGGCCCAGGTCATGCCAGTGCACGATCAGCAGGTTCTGCCGTTGCGGCTCGGTCACATCGCATCCTTCCGTTCCGGTGACGACCGAACAGCCTCGGCCGCGGTCCCGCAACCGTTTGGCTCATCGGGAGCAACTCATCCCTACGGGTGGTACTGCACGCCCACGGCGCGGAACACGTACTCCGGTCCCACGTCGAACGCCAGCGACCGCAGCGGCAACCGTGAGAGGACGTCCTCGGGTATCTCGACCTTGTAGTGCAGCGAAAGGTGGCCTTCGAAATGGTTGTGGAAAGAGCTTTCCGAACGGCTGCAGCGTCGGCCCACCTCGGCCAGGTCGGCCTCGATCGTGAGGCCGTCGGCGGCGATCCGCGCCGCCACCGCGCCCTGCTGAGGCGCCGACCACGGCTGGTCGACGGTGCGGCCCGCCAGCTTCGGCAACGTCGCCAGCGTGGCGAGCGCGCGTTGCTCGGTGAGCACGACGGCACCGGCGTAGCTCGACACGCTGCCCGCGGCCCGCTTGCCGGGGATGGCACCGCTGAACCGCCTGGTCACCGGGACGTACTCGGCGAGGAACAGGACGCCTTCGGTCTCGGCCTCGGCCCGCAGCGCATCGGGCAGTTCGCCGATGCGCAACAGCTTTCGCAGGAACAGTGCCACCCCTGCACGGTAGCTCGCCGGGACGTCTCGAAGGTGGCGCCACGGCAGGCGCTGGTAGAGATGGTCGGGTGGACCGAACAAGGGGATTGCTGATCACGACGGCGGTGCTGGCCGCCGTGGTCTATGCCCTGATGTGGTTCGGCTACCGCGCGGGGTGGGGGTGGCTCATCGCGTTCGACGACGCCGGGCTGGACCCGGCGTTCCGGTTCGGCACCGGGCACCCGGCCTGGGTGACGGCGTGGGATGTGTTCTGCACGGTCCTCGGGCCGTATGCGTTCCGGATGGCGGCCGCGGTGTTCATCATGTTCGCGTTGCTGCGGCGGTACTACCGCGTCGCGGTGTTCGCGTTGCTGACCGTGGAGCTCAGCGGCGTGGTCACCCAGGTGGCGAAGCTGACCGCCGATCGCCCGCGCCCGCCCACCGCGCTGGTGTACGCGGCGTGGACGTCGTTCCCGTCCGGACATGCGCTGGGGGTGATGACCAGTGTGCTGGCCGTGCTGGCGCTCATATGGCCGGTGCTGCGTGCGGCGTGGCGCGGCTGGGCGGTCGCCGCGGGTGTGCTGGTCATCCTGGCGATCGGCGTCGGCCGGGTGGTGCTCAACGTGCACCACCCGTCCGACGTCATCGCGGGCTGGGCGCTGGGTTACGCCTTCTTCGTGGTGTGCCTGCTCGTCGCGCCGCCGTATCTCGCCGTCACGGCAACGGACGAAACACCGGGAGCGCGCGGTATCGCGCGGTGAACGTCGCCTCGGTGCACGGTTCCCCGACCTCGCCGTCGTGGGCGAGCACCGTCGGTCCGTCGACGGTCGCGAACCGGAACTGCGGGACCTGCATCTCGTGGTACAGCGGGCTGCGTTCGAGCTGCCCGAGCAGCATCGCCAGCGCGATCCGCAGCCGCCCGAACTTCTTGCCCGTCTCCAGGATCCGCACGTCGATGAGGCCGTCGTCCATGCGCGGCCGCTGCGACGGCGCGAAACCGGACGGGAAGTACACCGAGTTGCCGAGGAAGAACAGCGAGGTCTCCACGGTCTTGTCGTCGAAGGTGATGCGCACCGGCTCATCGCGGCGCAGCGTGAGGTAGGCCGCGTATGCCGCGGCCACCCGCTTGCCCAGGCGGTGTTCGAGTTTCTCCCTGATCCGCACGAACTTCGGGTAGGCACCGATGCTCGCGGTGTTGAGCACCATCTGCCGGTCGTTGAGGCACACCAGGTCCACATAGGCGGCGCTGCCCTGCTGGATGGCCTCGACCGTGCGCGCGACGGTGTCGCAGCCGATGTCCTTGGCGAAGTGGTTGAACGTGCCACCGGGGAACACCGCCAGCGGCACACCCGCCTCCACCGCGATACCCGCCGCGCACGCCACGGTGCCGTCGCCGCCTCCGACGGCGAGCACCTCACTGCGCGAAGCGGCCTCCTGCAGCACCTTCTCGATGTCGTCGCCGTCGTCGAGCTCGACGATCTTCGCCTGCGGCAGCGCGTCGCGCACCTCGTCGACGACGCGGGCGCCCGTGCCGCTTCCGGAGGCGGGGTTGATCACCAGCGTGACCCCCTGCCCCTCCGGGCGGGGCCCGGTCTTGTACCGGAGCGGTGCCGAGGTCGGAAGGCTCGCGGCCGGGATGGTCGGCACGATGCGGGCCCCGAGGATCGCGATGGTGGCGCCGATGCCGAACCCGGCGAACACATCACCCGGATAGTGCGCGCCGGTCGCCACGCGCGACAGCCCCACCAGTCCGGCGAGCAGCGCGAGCGGCAGACCGACCGGCGCGGTTTCCAGGCCGACGCCCACCGCGAACGCCGCGGCGCTCGCCGAGTGCCCCGAGGGCAGGGAGTGCGACGTGGGCACGCGACGGGTCTGGCGGACCAGCGGGATGATGCTGCGGTCCGGGCGGGGCCGCTGCCAGATCCGCTTGGCGACCTGGTTGGTCACCAGGCTCGTGACGGCCAGGCTCGCGACGCCGCGCACCGCGCCGCGCCGCGCCGACGCACCGCCGAACGCTCCGAGGCCCGCCGCGATGACGAACCACAGCTTCGAGTGGTCGGCGGCGCTGGTGAGCTTGGGCATGACGGCGTCGAGCAGCGGACTTGGGGATTCGGCGACCGCCTCGAACACCTCGCGGTCCAGAGTTCCGAGTCCCCGACCGATTTTGCGCACATCCATGGATCCAACCTATCCGCCCGGAACCGGATCGTGTCCGAACGGTGATGTGGCGTATAGGTGCGCACCCGACGATGGACGGGTGCGCCGACTACTGGTATCGCTGTGCGTCGCGGCGCTCGCACTGGCGTGCGCGCCGAGCGCGACGGCCGTGGAGAATCCGTGGTTCGCGAAATCGGTCGGCGCTGCCACCCAGGTGATTTCCGTTGTCGGGGTGGGTGGTTCGAAGGCCAAGATGGACGTCTACCAGCGCGGTGCCACCGGTTGGCAGCCCGTCGGGGTCGGAATCGACGCCTGGATCGGCGCCAACGGGATGGCGCCGCAGACCCACGACGGCGAGCAGAAGACGCCGATGGGCATCTTCACGCTCGACTTCGCGTTCGGCACCGCGCCCAATCCCGGTGGCGGACTGCAGTATGTGCAGGTGGGTCCGGACCACTGGTGGGACGGCGACATGAAGAGCCCGACCTACAACACCATGCAGGTGTGCAAGAAGGCGCAGTGCCCGTTCGACACCGATCCCCGCAGCGGCACCGAGAATCTGGACATCCCGCAGTACCGTCATGCCGTGGTGATGGGCGTGAACAAGGCCAGGGTGCCGGGCAACGGCGGCGCCTTCTTCGTGCACAACACCGACGGCGGGCCCACCGCGGGTTGCGTGGCCATCGACGACGCGACGCTGGTGCAGATCATCCGCTGGCTGCGGCCCGGTGCGCTGATCGCCGTCGCCAAGTAGCCCGCGAAGTAACCCGCCAAGTGACCCGCGGTCAGATGTGCAACGCCGCACCGGGTTTCAGGTGGAAGTTCAGGTTCTCCAGTGACATCGTGGCGTCGTAGGTGCGGTCGTAGCCGGTGGCGCTGATCCTCCAGCCGTCGGGGGTGCGGCGGTAGGTGTCGCGGTAGAAGGCCGCACCGATCAGCATGAAGTTGAATTCGGGGGCGATCACGCGGTCCTGCAGGTACCACGTCCCGGTGGCCTCGTCGCCGTCGACGGTGATCTCCGGATGCGCGACGCGATGTTCGGTGATGATCGACGGCCCCAGCGACTGCCGCATGTAGTCCACCAGCGACGCGCGATCGGTGAAGTGCAGCGCCTCGCCCAGCGACTGCCCGTAGTCACCGGCCACGTCGTCGGTGAGCGTCGCGGCGAACTCGTCCCAGTTCTTGGTGTCGAGCGCGCGCAGATACCGGTACTTGACTTGCTTGATGGCGTTGATGTCGTCCCGGACGTCGCCGTCGACTCGGAGGTTGTCACCCATGCCCGCCATTGCAGCACACGGGCGGGCCTCATGGTGCCGGTGTGAGGCCGCGGGTGGCCGGACCTTCCAGCAGTGTGCCGTCCGGAGCGAATCGCGATCCGTGCAGCGGGCACTCCCACGCCTCATCGGAGTCGTTCCACTCGACGATGCCGCCGAGATGCGGGCACACCGGCGACACCCGGTGTTCGACACCGTCGACGACGCTGCAGGCCTGCATGTGCCACGGCGGACCGGCGACCACGCCGCCGTCCTCCGGGGCACCGTCACCGATGCGCAGGCTCGGGGTGACCCAGCCCTTGGCCATGTTGAAGCCGACTTCGAGGTTGATCTTCACCGCCGTCGGGATCCCGGACAGCTCATGCGGACTCCAACTGTCGAAGGACTGCGCCCAGTCCATCCGTCCGCCCAGGATCCGGCTGGACAACGCGAGCGCCGCGGCCGTGCCGTTCGTCATTCCCCATTTGTCGAAACCGGTTGCCACATAGATCTTCTCGTTGCCGGGTAGGAGCGGGCCCACATAGGGCAGTTCGTCGACGGGGGTGTAGTCCTGCGCGGACCAGTAGTGCGTCTGAATGGCCCCGGGCCAGTGCACCTTGGCCCACGACGCCAGTTCGTCGACGCCGTCGGACGGGTGGGGGCGCCGGCCCACGGTGTGCCCGGCCCCGCCGACGATCAACCGGTCCCCGTCGGCGGTCGGGGCGTAACGCACCGACCGGGTGGGGGAATCGGTGGAGATGTACATGCCGCGCGTCACCGCGCCGGGTACCCGGAACGCCAGGCAGTAGGAGCGGTGCGGCGACAACCGCGCGAAGAAACCACCGCGGTCGAGAATCGGTATGCCGGTGGCCAGTACGCACTGCCCGGCCCGCACGTCCAACTCGGCTCCGGTGTGGCTGCGCACGTGAAGTTTCAACCCACCCGAGTCCTGGGACACCCGCAGCACGCGGGTGCCCTCCACGAGCCTGCCGTTGCGCTCGTCGAGTTCCACAATCAGCCTGTCCAGCAACGGCATCGGATCGAACTGCGCCTGATCGGGCAGTCGGACACCGCCGGCGAACGGGAACGGGACGTCGGCGTCGTCGACCCAGTCGGCGTCGAGCCCCACCTTGCGGCACGCGTCGTACTCGTCGCGCGCGGACGCGACCCCCTTCGCGGACTGGGCGTAGGTGTAGGCGTCCTCACGCTGCAGTGACAGGCCGTTCGCATCGCAGTAGCCGGCCAGCCACTCCTGACCTTCGAGGTTGCCCTGCACGTACTGCTCGGCGACCTTCACCCCGTGCTTGCGCAGGATCTTCGACATCTTGGTGCCCTGCAGCAGGCTGATCTTGGCGGTGGTGTTGCCGGTCGTGCCCGCGCCCGCGGTGTGGGCCTCGAGCACCAGGACGTCTTTTCCGGCGCGGGCGAGCAGCACGGCCGTGATCAGCCCGGTGATGCCGGCTCCGACCACGACGACATCGGCGGAACAATTCGTCTCATCCAGATACGGCGGTGTGGGTCGCTCGGCACGGTCGGCGAGCCACAGGGATGTTGCGGCGGTCATAGCCTCCCTGTACCCGTCGTGACCGAATCGAAACGATCACCGAAACCGCCGCCGGATGTTTCCTGCCGCGCCGCGATTTCGCGGCTCACCAGTGCCGACGTTGGTGAGCGCAAGATTGCTGTGGCCAAAGCTGAATCGGCCGAACGGCGTTGGATCAGCCCGCGCGCGGAGTGTCAGATGGAACGTGACCACCGCTGCGGCTATGGTGGCCTGCGTTATGAGCGACCCGTTGGGGTTGTCGATCGGGACCACCAACTTGGTTGCGGCGCGAGTCGGCAATCAGCCTGAGATCCGGCGTTCCGTGTTGACCTTGTCGGCCGACCGGACGCCGCAGGTCGGCGTGCCGCAAACCGCGACAGGGGTCACCCTGAGCGGATTCGTCGAGCGGGTCGGCGACCCGGTGCCGCTGGTGGCGCCCGACGGTGCGTCCTATCCGGCCGACACGCTGCTGGTCGAGGCGCTCGACGCCATGGTGGAGGCAGCGGGCGGCCCGTCGCAGCAGTTGGTGATCGCCGTGCCCGCACACTGGGGGCCCACCACCCTGCGGGCCCTGCGGCACGCGCTGCGCACCAATCCGAGTTTGTCGCACGACGGCATGCCCACGCGCCTGGTGCCCGATGCCGTGGCCTCGCTGGCCGCGCTACGGGTCAACCCGGGCCTGCCCGCGGGCGGGGTGGTGGCCCTGCTCGACTTCGGCGGCAGCGGCACCAGCATCACCCTGGCCGACGCGGCCTCTGGCTTCGAACCGATCGACGAGACGACGCGCTACCCGGAATTCTCGGGTGACCAGATCGACCAGGCACTGCTGACGCACATCCTCGACGGCATCACCCAGGCCGGCGCACTCGACCCGGCAGGCACCGCCGCGGTCGGGTCGCTGGCGCGTCTGCGCGAGGAGTGCCGCGCCGCCAAGGAACGCCTCTCGGCATTGACCGCCACCGAGCTGCCGGTCGAACTACCGGGCTACTCGGCCACGATCCGGGTGACCCGCGACGAACTCGAGACGCTCATGCAGCAGCCCTTCGCCGGGGTGCTCGACGCACTCGACGAAGCGTTGGAGCGCAACGGGTTCAGCTGGTCGGCCGTGTCGGCCGTCGTGATGATCGGCGGCGGTGCGAGCATTCCTCTGGTGGCACAACGGCTTTCGGAGCATTCCCGGGCCGCCGTGGTGACCACGCCGCAGCCCGCGCTCGACGCGGCGGTCGGCGCGGCGCTGGTGGCCTCCGGTGTCAACCCGGCCGGTCTGGCCGACGCGGGGGCGATGACCGGTGCCGCACCCACTCTCGGCGTCGCGGCCGCGTCCGATGTGCCGACCGCGAGCGCACCTGTGGCAGGCGCGGTACCGGATCAGGAGGGCTCGTCGACGTTCCGTGCGCTGGCGTGGTCGGAGGACGACGCCCCCGACGATGTGGTGCCGTACGCGGGGGAGGTGGCCAACCCGTACGCCGCCAATCCTGCCGCGAACCCGTATGCCGGTGACACGTCGGCCCGGCCCTCGGTGCAGTACGTACCGCCGACCGGGCCGATCGATCAGCCCGAGCGCGGGTGGAGGCGCCTGCCGCTCACCGTTTTCGGGATCGCGGTGGCGGCGGTCCTGGTGGCTGTCGGGGGTGTGACGTACGTGCTGACCAGTTCTACCGGCACCAGCCCGACGAACGAGGTGCGCACGGCAGAACCCAAACCCCTTGCGCCCGAACCGAGCGCCGTCGCACCTGCGCCGGTGACCGAGGCGCCGCCGCCGGTCACCGAGGCCCCTGCGCCGCCACCGCCGGTGACGGTCACCGAGGCGCCGCCACCTCCGCCGCCGGTCACCGAGACCCACGTCGTCACGCAGACCACGACCGCGCCGACGACGACCACCACGACCACCACGACGTCGCCGACCACCACCACGACGACGACCACCACCACACCCACGACAACGACACCCACGACAACCACAACCACAACAACCACGACCACCGCAACGACAACACCGACGACCACCACCAACCCGATGACCACCACCTACATCACGGTGCCGTTCGTGCCGGTGCCGATCCCGATCCAGGTGCCGAGTCGGCAACAGCCACAACCGCAGTACCCGCAGTACCCCCAGAATCCGCAGTACCCCCAGAACCCGTTCCAGCCGTACCCCTGAGCGGTACGGGTCGATTCAGGGTTGCGCGGCGGGCTGCGGTGCCGGCGTCTGCACGTTGCGCGGATGGAAGCACGCGGCGGCGTGCCCGGGAGCCAGGTCGAGCAGCGTGGGTGGCTCGTCCCTGCAGACCTCGGTAGACCACGGGCAGCGGGTGTGGAAACTGCACCCCGAGGGCGGGTTGATCGGACTCGGCACGTCACCTTCGAGCACCAACCGTTCCCGCGCGGCGTTGCGGCGCGGATCGGGGATGGGCACCGCCGAGAGCAGCGCACCGGAATACGGGTGGAACGGTGTGCGGTACAGGCCGTCGACTTCGCCGGTCTCGACGATCTTGCCGAGGTACATCACCGCCACGCGGTCCGACACATGACGCACCACCCCCAGATCGTGCGCGACGAACAGGTACGACAGCCGGAACTCCTGCTGCAGGTCCTTGAGGAGGTTGATGATCTGGGCCTGCACCGAGACATCCAGTGCGGAAACCGGTTCGTCGGCGATGATCAGTTTCGGTTGCAGGGCAAGCGCTCTGGCGATGCCGATGCGTTGGCGCTGCCCGCCGGAGAACTCATGCGGGTAGCGGTTGTAGTGCTCGGCCTGCAGGCCGACCCGTTCCATGAGCTCTCGGACCTTGCGTCCGGTCTCCGCTCCGGACGTCAGGCCGTGCAGTTCCATCGGCTCACCGATGATCTGACCGACCCGTTTGCGCGGGTTCAGCGACGCGAACGGGTCCTGGAAGATCATCTGCACCTGACGGCGTATCGGCCGCAGGTCGCGCTGTGAGAGTCCGACGAGTTCCTGACCCTCGAAGCGCACCGAACCCGAGGTCGGCTGGATCAACTGCAGGATCACCCGGCACAGCGTGGACTTGCCGCAACCGGATTCGCCGACCAGACCGAGGGTTTCGCCTTCCTGCAGGGTCAGGCTGACCCCGTCGACCGCACGTACCCGCGCGACCTCGCGGTCGACGACGACGCCCGACTTGATCGGGAAATGTTTGACCAGATCGGTCACTTCCAGCAGTGCGGTCACCGCAGCGTCCTCTTTTCCTCCGGCGTGAGCCAGCAGCGATCCAGATGTCCGTCACCCAGGTGGTCCGCCAACGGCGGTGGTTGCGTGCACCTGTCGAACGCGTGAGCGCACCTGGCCGCGAACCGGCATCCGGTCGGGGGATTCAACAACGACGGTGGTTGACCCGGGATCTGTTGCAGCCGGCCGCGTTCGGTGTCCTCGACCCGAGGCAGCGACCCCAGCAGACCCCAGGTGTACGGGTGTTGCGGATCGTAGAAGATGTCGTCGAGCGTGCCGTCCTCGACGATCTGCCCGGCGTACATCACCACCACGCGGTCGGCGACCTCCGCCACCACCCCGAGGTCGTGGGTGATGAGCACGACCGCCAGTTCGCGCTCCTGGTTGAGCCGGTCGACCAGGCGCAGGATCTGGGCCTGCACCGTGACGTCGAGCGCGGTGGTCGGTTCGTCGGCGATCAGCACCTCGGGTTCCAGCGCGAGTGCCATGGCGATCATGACGCGTTGGCGCATGCCGCCGGAGAACTCGTGCGGATAGTCCGAGACCCGCCGCTCGGGATGCGGGATGCCCACGGCGCGAAGCAGTTCGACCGCCTGCGCGCGGGCCTGCGCCTTGGACACGTCGCGGTGGGCCCGGATCATCTCGATGATCTGGTCACCGACCCGATACACCGGGTTCAGCGACGTCATCGGATCCTGGAACACCATCGCGATGTGCTCACCGCGCACCTCGCGCAGCGCCTCGTCGTCGAGCGTGTTGATGTCCCGCCCGTCGAAGTCGATCGCTCCGTCGATCGCCGCGTTCGACGCCCGGGTCAGCCCGATCAGGGTCTGCGCGGTCACGCTCTTGCCCGAGCCGGATTCACCGACCACGGCGAGGATCTCGCCGGGTTTGAGGTCGAACGACACCCCGTCGACCGCGCGGACCACCCCGCCGTCGGTGGTGAAACTGACCTTCAGGTCGGTCACCTGAAGAAGTGCACTCATACTGCGGCCGCCTCTCCGAGCCGGATACGTGGATCGAGGTACGCATACGCCAGGTCGACGATCGTGTTGAACAGCACGATGAAGAACGCGCCGTACATCGTGACGCCGATCAGCGGCGGCAGGTCGAGTGTGCGAACCGCCTCGCCCGCGTACAGCCCGACCCCGTTGATGTTGAAGACCGTCTCGGTCAGGATCGCCCCGCCACCGACCACGGCACCGAAATCCAGACCGAACAACGTGATCACCGGGATCAGCGAGTTGCGCAGGATGTGCCGGATCCGGACCTGTCGCGGGCTGATGCCCTTGGCCTTCGCGGTGCGCACGTAGTCCTCGTTGGCGACGTCGAGCATGTTGGTGCGCAGCACCCGGCTGTAGAACCCGACGAACAGCACCGCCAGCGTGATCCACGGCAGTATCAGGTGATACGCCCACTGCAGCGGATTCTCGTCCAGCGGTACGTAACTACTGGACGGGAAGAGTTGCAGCTTGAAGCTGAGGAAGTACAGCAGGATCGCGGCCAGCCAGAACACCGGCATCGAGATGCCGGCCAGCGACAGCACCGTGAGCGCGCGGTCGGTGAACTTGCCCGCATGCACGGCGCTGAGGTAGCCGAACCAGATCGACAGGGCCATCCACAGCACGGCCGCACCGATACACAGCGACATCGTGGCGGGCAGTCCCTGCCAGATCTGGTCGGCGACATTGCGATTGCTGGCGTAGGAGGTGAGCTGGCCGGTGACGATCTGCTTCATCATCGTCAGGTACTGCACGGGCAGCGGTTGATCGAGGCCGAGGTCATGGCTGACCCTGGCGATCAGCGCGGGGTTGGCGTTCTTGCCCGCGATGCGCGCCGCCGGATCCGAATTGGGGATCACGTTGAAAATCAGGAACACGAGCAGCGAGATCGCGAACAGGACCGCGATCATGCCGAGCACGCGTCTCACGACGAACCTTGCCATGGCTCAGTGCTCCAACCGGATCTTGGCCTTCGGATCGAGCGCTTCACGCAGCCCGTCACCGAAGACGTTGAGCGACAACACCGTGATGACGATCATCAGACCGGGAACGATCGTCAGATGCGGTGCGGTGTAGATGGTCTGGTACCCGTCGGCGATCATCGTGCCCCATGACGCGTTCGGCGGCCGGACACCCGCGCCAAGGAACGACAGGGCCGATTCCAGCAGCATGTTGTTGGCGATGTTCAACGTGAAGAACACGATGATCGTCGAGACGATGTTGGGCAGCAGTTCGGACACCATGATCCGCACCGGGCCCTTGCCCATGGCGATCGCGGCCTCGACGAACTCCTTCTGCCGCAACGCGAGTACCTCACCGCGGATCGGCCGCGCCATGTACGGCACGTACACGCAGCCGATGATGAGGATCGGGATCCACAGCGAGTCACCGGCGACGTGGATGAACCCGAGCTTGAACCCGCCGAGCGCCAACGCGGTGCCCAGCGCGATCCCGAGCAGCAGGACCGGGAAGGCCCACACCACATCCATGACCCGCGACAACACGGTGTCGATCCAGCCGCGGTAGAAACCGGCCAGCAGCCCGATGATCACCGCGAGCACGGTGGTCACCAGGGCCGCGGTGAGACCGATGTAGATCGACGTGCGACCGCCGTACATCAACCGCACCATCACGTCGCGGCCGTTCTGATCGGCACCGAGTAGGTACCGGCCGTGCAGGCCGGGGCCGATCGGGGTGCCGTCCGGCGAGACGACGTAGGTCTGCTCGCCGTCGATGAGCACCTGGTCGGTGATGTGGTTCTCGTTGGGCAACGTGTGTGCCACGTGCTCGGCCCACAGCGGGGCCGCCAGGCAGAACAGCACGATGAGGATGAACACCCCACCACTGATGAGCGCAACCTTGTTGCGGCGCAGCCGCGTCCAGGCCAGGTACCAGGGGCTGTGGCCGGTGGCCGGGACGGGCCCGGCCACCGTGACAGGTTCAGCTACGTCGGTCATTTGAGCGCGAACGACGTGAAGTCCTGGTTGAACAACAGGTGGTGGTAGCTCCTGTCGAAGTCCATCCGGTCGGACAGGAACGTCGCAAGTTGCTCGTTGCCGTACGGCGCCCAGACGGCCTGCTCCATGTAGGCCCGGTCGAGATCGGCGTAACCCTTCTTGGTCTCGTCCGTGAGCTGCTGGGTGAGAAGCTCATTCATCTTGGCGTCGAGCGGGGGGATGTTCACCCGGGAATAGTTGTTGCCGTTGGTCGGCAGGATGCTCTTCCCGTTGATCAGCGGCCGGAAGAAGTCGTCCGGGTGCGGGAAGTCCTGGAACCAGTCGGCGAACCCGGTGTCGAGATCGGGCGTCGTCTGATTGCCGATCGTGGTCCAGTAGACGTCGCCTGCGATGACTTTCAGCGTCGCGTTGAACCCCAACTGGGTGAGCACATCGTGGTAGTACTCGCCGATGCGCTTGCGGTCGGGCTCGTCATCGGTCCACACGGTGATGTCGCGGTCGGCCGGATTCGCCTCGGCGATCAGCTGTTTGGCCTTGTTGAGGTCCGGTCCGGGGTACAGCTTGAACTCCTCGTAGCCGGGCATTCCCGGCGGCAGGATCTGCTGGGTGGGATGCAGGCGTCCACCGAACACCCGGTTGAGCGCCTCGGGGTCGATCGCGTAGTTGACGGCCTGACGCACGCGGACGTCGTCGAACGGCGCCTTCTGCGTGTTCATCCAGAAGTAGTAGGTGTTGATGGATTCCTCGAGCCGGAACCGGTCGCTGTAGCGGGCCTTGACCTCGGGCAGCCGGTCGGCGTCCGGCGGATCGTGCATGAAGTCGGTCTTGTTCTGCTCGATGTCGGTGACCTGCGCGCTGTTGCTCTTGTTCTGCGTGACGATGATCTTGTCGACGTGCCCGTCGGCCACCTCCGAGGCGCCAGCGTCCTTGACGGTCTGGAACTGCGGGTTGCGCTCCATCGTCAAGGTGTGTGGCGCATCGACACTCGTGATGGTGAACGGCCCGCTGCCCGGCGGCGGGTTGTTGGTGGCGTCGGTGTCCAGCGGCGTGGTCGGCGGGACCGGCGCCGAGAACGGCAGCCCGAGCAGGTTGTCGAACGTACCGTTCGGCTCGGTCAGGTTGATGGTTATGTCACCGGTGTCATCATTGGTCTGGATGCCACTGATGGTGTCCGCCTTGCCCTCTGCGTAGTCGTTGGCGCCGACGATGACGCCGTAGAACACCGAACCGCCCGAATCGGCCTTGAACAGCCGCTGGATGGCGTACGTGAAATCCGATGCCTTGATGGGAGTTCCGTCGGCGTATTTCATGTTCGGCCGCAACGTGAGTTTGTAGGTCTTGCCGTCGGGGGACACCTCGGGCATGTCCTTGGCGAGCCCGGGCACCACCTCGGTGCCGTCTTCGCCCTTGACGTGCTTGTACGTCAGCAGCGGGACGTAGGTGTTGTACATGACCTCCCAGCCCTCCATCGTGTAGGAGAGCTGCGGGTCGATGTAGTCGGGGAACGACGTCATGGTGACGTTGACCTCCCCGCCCTCATTGGCAGTCCCGCCGCTGCCTCCGCCGCCCCCGCATGCGGCGACCCCCAACACGGCTACGGCGGTGACACTGGCGATGGTCAGAACTTTGCGCCCAGCGATCATTGATTCCCCTTGATTTCCAAACTTGGATGCCCCGGATACAGCTCTACGCCATCTGAGTGGGCCGTTGAGCATCTTTCGGGAAAATTCACGGTCCGCAAGTCGAACGGCCGAAGTTTCTTCTGTGTAAATGGAATCTGTGTGGAGTGGCTACGGGTCCGACCACCTCAGATAGGCGCACATACTGCGAGAATGACGAGAGTGTGACGTTTCGCGCAACGATTGACTCCGGCGATAAGGGTGCGGCCGCGCTCCCCGGACCTGCCGAGTTGTCCGGTTCTCGGCCGAAATCACCTCGCCTCGAGGAGTCCTGTGCCGCCGACGCAGTGGCCGCCGCGCGCGCCATAAGCGCTGTTATGGCGCCGGGAGCGCGACGGCGAGGCCTGCCCACCCTCGTCGTGGCTGCGATGTGTCCTCAGCTGGGACTTTGTGTTTCGCGAGCGGTTCCGGAAGCGGCGACCCGCGATGGTTGACAGGACCGAAATACGCCGTATGCTTCCCGGCCCCGCTATTGTCTGCGTGTGCCTCAAATGGATCGTCGCAGTGTGATGTTCATGATGGGACTGGGGGTGGCAGCCGCTGCGCTTCCCGTCGGGACGGCAGGCGCCGACCCGCTCATCGGAGATAACCCGCCCGGTCCGGGGCCCGCCGCGGCGGCCGAGCCCACCTTTCTGTTCCAGGACGAGTTCAACGGTCCGGCGGGATCGCCACCGGACCCGGCGTGGTGGTACCTGGTGCCGGCCCGCGAGACCATCAAGAACCCGGTCGAGTGGGACAAGCCGTACAACATGGGGCGGTACGTGACCGACCAGGAGCATGCCTTCCAGGACGGCAAGGGCAATCTCGTCATCCGTGCGACGCGCGGCCCCGGGACGACGATCCAGGAGAAGTACGCCAGCGCCAAGGTGGTCGGTCTGTGGCGCGGCGGCATCGGGACGACGTGGGAGGCCCGCGTCAAGCTCAACTGCCTCACCGACGGGGCCTGGCCGGCCTTCTGGCTTCTCAATGACGACCCGGTCCGCGGTGGTGAGGTCGACCTCGTCGAGTGGTACGGCAATCGGGACTGGCCGTCGGGCACCACCGTGCACGCGCGACTCGACGGCGAATCCTTCGCCACCTACCCGCATCCCGTCGACAGCAACTGGCACACCTGGCGGATGACGTGGAAACCCGAGGGCATGTACTTCTGGAAGGACTACCAGCCCGGCATGGAGCCGTTCTTCCAGGTTCCCGCGAACTCGTTGCAGGACTGGCCTTTCAACGATCCGGGTTACACCATGGTGCCGGTGTTCAACATCGCCGTCGGTGGCTCCGGCGGCCGCGAACCCGCAGGGGGCAGCTATCCGGCCGAGATGCTGGTCGACTGGATCCGGGTGTTCGCAGGCTGAAACAGCCGACCTACGAGGCGCTTTCGTTGAACGTGTCGGTCTGCCGCGCAGGTCGGCACGTCACACCAGACGCGAGCGGATCCAGCCTGACAGCCGCTCGATGGCGTAGACGATCACGAAGATGACGACCACGATCGCGCCGGCGATGTCGAAGTTGAGCGTGCGGATCGACTCGAACAGCAGGAAACCCACCCCGCCGGCACCGACGATGCCAAGGATCGTCGACGTGCGCACGTTGACGTCGAACAGGTAGAGGCTGGAACCGACCATCGCGGGCATGGACTGGGGCAGCACCGCGGCGAACAACGTCTTCCACCAACCCCCGCCGACCGAGCGCACCGCCTCCATCGGTCCCGGGTCGATCTCCTCGACGGCGTCGGCGACCAGCTTGGCCAAGAACCCGACCGACCCGATGGCCAGTGCACACGTCCCGGCGATCGGTCCGAGACCGAGTGCCGCGACGAAGACCACCGCGAGGATCAGTTCGGGCACGGCCCGCACCACCAGAATCCAGGCGCGGGCGAGCCAGTACAGCACAGGGTGGGGAGTCACGTTGCGGGCGGCCAGGATTCCCGCCGGAATCGACGCGACAATGCCGATTGCCGTGGCCACGACACCAATCGCGACGGTCTGGGCCGCCGCACCGAACAGGTCGACACCGAGCGCATCGAAGTCCGGCGGCACCATTCTCGCGAAGACCTCGACCGATGGGCCCACCCAGGTGAACAGTGCCAGCGGGTTGATCTTGAGGAGCACGAACGCCGCGACACAGGAGGCGACGAGCAGACCCGAGAGGCTGAACCGCATGATGCGGTCGCGCAACGCATCCGACCGCGCCGGTTCCAGCAGGATCCGCCGGATCGCGATGACCAGCAACTCCATTGCGGCGATGATCGCCAGGATCACGCAGACGATGCCGAGTGCGCGGGGATAGATCAGTCCGCGCAACGCATCCTGCAATGCGAACCCGATGCCGCCCGCACCGACGAAACCGAGGACCACCGACATCCGCAGGTTGATGTCGATGCGGTAGACGAACGTGGCGATCCACGACGGGACCACCTGTGGGACGACGGCGTTGAGCAGTTCGCGGAACCGGCCGACGCCGGTGCTGCGGACCGCCTCACGTGGTCCGGGGTCGGTCTGCTCGATCGCGTCGGCGAACACCTTGCCGAGCATGCCGATCGAGTGCAGGGCCAACGCGAGAATCCCTGGCAGCACACCGATTCCGAGCGCACGGACGAACAGCACCGCGAACAACAGGTCCGGCATGGCGCGGCAGAACGTGATGACGGCCCGCGCCGCGGCCTGCACGAACGGATGCGGGGAGGTGTTGCGTGCGGCGAGGAAAGCCAGCGGAACCGATGCGACCGCCGCGAGCGTGGTGCCGAGCACCGCCATCAGCAGGGTCTCGAGGGCCAGCACGGTGACCCGGCCCGGGTCGTCGAGCCGTGGCGGGATCATCCGCTCCAGCAGGGCGACGATGTGGTCGGTGCCGTCGATCAGGGCGATGGGAGCGAAATCGATGGCCCACGCCGAGACGATGGTGGCGAGGACCGCCGCGATCGCGACGAGCTGCAAAAGCCCGGGGAGTGAGGGTTTTTGTGAACGTCGCGAGGGTGACGCCTGCGGGCGGGTGAGTTCGGTTGTCATGCGGGACGTGCGGGGGTGACGGCGGGTTCGACGCGCTGGTAGATCGCCATGACGTCGTCGCGGGTCATCCCGACCGCGGGCCGGTCGAGGACCTTGCGGCCGTTCTGCAGGCCCACCAGCCGGTGCGCCCAGCCCAGCGCCAGATCGACCTGGTGCAACGTGCAGACCACCGTCAGCTTCTCCTCGATGCACACCCGGAACAGCAGATCCATGACGACACCGGCGTTTTCGGGATCCAGTGAGGCGACCGGCTCGTCGGCGAGCAGCAGTGCGGGCTGCTGCATCAGCGTTCTCGCGATCGCCACGCGCTGTTGTTGTCCGCCCGAGAGCGTGTCGGCCCGCCGGTCGGCGTGGTCGGCGAGCCCGACCCGGTCGAGATGGGCAAGGGCCTCGGCGCGCATCTGCCTGGGATAGGTCAGGGCACCGTAACGCGGCAGGCGCAGCCGGCCCAGCCCGCCGATGAGGACGTTCTCCAGGCAGCTGAGCCGGCCCACGAGGTTGAAATGCTGGAACACGAACCCGACCCGACGCCGCAGGGCACGCAGCTGGGCATTCGAGGCCTGATCCACCCGTGTGCCGCCGACGTCGACGCTGCCGGAGGTGACCGGGTGTAAACCGTTGAGGCACCGCAGGAGTGTGGATTTGCCTGACCCGGACAGACCGAGCAGCACCAACAGCTCACTGCGGTGCACGTCGAGCGACACGCGATCGAGGGCCAGCGTGTCACCGAACCGTTTGGTGACGTCGCGGGCGGCGATCACGAGGTCGTCGCCCGCGACGGTCACGAGGTCGCCCGCGACGGGACTGGCGTCCGGGGTCACGTCAGCCCTTGCACTTCTCGGAGCCGGTCACGTCGCACACGTGGCGCACCCCGTCGTAGTCCGAGTCGGATGCCGGCACCACGCCCCACGCCCGCTCGTCGGTGATGCGGCATGCCTCACCCTGGCAGAAGCCTTCTGCCTCGAAGGCTTTCACGTTGGCGTCCTGGGTGAACACCGTCTTGAGCTTGTCGATCGCCTCGGGCCCCAGCGCGTCGTTGGCGGCGAACACCGAACCGGCGATCATCTCCGATTTCCACACCGTCTTGAGCTGACCGGGTTTGAGGTCGCCCTTCTCGATCATGGTCTTGTCGACCATGGTGTCGAACGCGAAACCCGCGTCGCAGTCGCCGTTGGCGATCGCCAGCGCCGACGAGTCGTGTCCACCGGCGAAGATCGGCGACATCGCCGCCGAGATGTCGGCCTCCGAACCCGATTTCACGACGCCCTCTTCGATCAGGCCGGCGGTCGGGTACAGGAAGCCCGAGGTCGAACCCGGATCGACGAAGCACACCTTCTTGCCGGCAAAGTCCTTGAGGCCGTTGATGTTGTCCTCGTCCGCACGGGCGAGCCCGTAGGACTGGTAACCCGGCGCGGTCCCCTCGTCCTTGATCACCGCGCCGAGCGGGGTCATCTTGGCTCCGTTGACCCCGGCCACCACGTAGGCGAACGGACCGAAGAACGCCAGGTCGACGTTGCCCGCGATCATGCCCTCGACGACGCCGGCGTAGTCGGAGGCCTGCACGAACTCGACCTTGGAACCGGTCTGCTTCTCCAGCATCTTGATCAGCGGGTCGTAGCTGGCCTTCAGGTCGGTGGAGTTCTCGGCCGGGACCGCGGCCAGCGTGAGGGTCTCGGGGAAACCCTCGGCGGTGGGGGAGTCGGATTTCTCGGAGCCAGAACAGGCCGAGGCCAGCAGTGCGACGCAGGCCGCCGCCGCGGCGATCTTGTGGTGAACGCGGATTTTCATGTCGCGCAGAACCTTTCACAGGCATCAGAAGTCGTTGTGGGCACGCAGGGGATCGGCGGCCTCGCCCACACACCTTGTGCGGTGGTCTATACCAACGGGTGCATCTCGGGAAAATGGAAGGTGAACAAGCGAATACGTCTTGGTCTATACCAACCGCAGGCCAACCGGCGGGCCCGGTCGTGGGTTACGTTGACCTCGTGACAGCGGGCGCGGCGCCACGATTACTCAAGCATCAGGTCATTCGTGCCGAGCTCGACCGCATGCTCGACGGCATGCGCATCGGTGATCCGTTTCCGGCCGAGCGTGAGATCGCCGAGCAGTTCGAGGTCGCCAGGGAAACCGTGCGCCAGGCACTGCGTGAACTGCTGATCGACGGCCGGGTGGAGCGGCGCGGCCGCACCACCGTCGTCGCACGGCCCAAGATCCGCCAACCCCTCGGCATGGGCTCCTACACCGAGGCGGCCAAGGCACAGGGGTTGAGTGCGGGCCGCATCCTCGTCGCGTGGAGCGACCTGATCGCCGACGAGGTGCTCGCGGACCAGCTCGGGATCGTCGTCGGCGCGCCCGTCCTGCAGTTGGAGCGGGTGCTGACCACCGACGGGGTGCGGGTAGGCCTGGAGACCACGAAACTGCCCGCCGAGCGCTATCCCGGCCTGCGGGAGACCTTCGATCACGAGGCGTCGCTGTACGCCGAGATCCGGCGCCGCGGGATCGCGTTCGACCGGACGGTCGACACCATCGACACGGCCCTGCCGGACGCCAGGGAATCGGCGCTTCTCGGGGTCGACGCGCGCACACCCATGTTCCTGCTCAACCGGGTGTCCTACGACCGGGACAACGTTGCCATCGAGCAGCGGCGCTCCCTGTATCGCGGTGATCGGATGACGTTCACGGTCGTTATGCACGCTAAGAATTCCGCAACCGTTTCGTGACCGATTTGTGACCTTTGACCAGCAGAAACGGCGGGTTCTTAATCTTGAAGAGACCTTAAGAGAACTCTCAGAGCCACAAGGGCGTTGCTGACCTGCGATTCCGGCGCCCGTATCGTGCTGCCCGTGGGCCGACACTCGTTAGCCAGCCCCCGCAGGCGAAAGCCGTCGGCGGTCGCGGCTGCCGTCATCGCTCCGGCCGCGGTGTTCTTCGCGGTCGGCGGTGATGTCAACCCATTCCCGCCCGAGCCGACGGCCAAACCCGCGGCAGCTGCACCGGTAGACCCGAAGGGCACCGAACAACCCGTTCCGGGCATGGAGGTCGTCGCCGCCGCGCCCGCGGCCAACCCGTCCGTCACACCGGCCGGGGTGAGCCTGCCGGGCGCCGAACCCGCCACCGCATCGCGGTGGCGGGTGCTCAACATCCCGAAGCTGCTGCCGGTCGGGCGCGCTCCGGAACGCGGCTTGCAGGTCAAGACCATCCTCGCCGCCCGCAGCGTCAGCGCGGACTTCCCGGAAATCCAGCAGATCGGCGGTGTCCGCGCGGATTCCCTGCGCTGGCATCCCAACGGCCTGGCGCTGGACGTGATGATCCCCAACCCCAGCAGCGCCGCGGGCATCGCGCTGGGCAACGAGATCGTGGCATATGCGCTCAGGAACGCCGAGCGATTCGCGCTGCAGGACTGCATATGGCGCGACACCTATTACACGCCCAGCGGTGCACGTAAAGGCTCGTACGGTCACTACGACCACGTTCACATCACCACCAAGGGCGGCGGCTATCCGTCGGGCGGCGAGGTCTACCTGCGCTGAGCGGTCCTTTCCGACCTGCGCGGCGGCGCAGGCGTTCATAGCTCGGTCAAAGCGCGGTCACAGCCGGGGTCATTACGTTCGACGGCGATCGTGGTGATCGCGCGCGGTGCGTCGCCCGGAGAGCCCGCGCAGAAGCCGTAGAGGAGTCGCATGGCCGGAGCAGGGCCGCCAGCCCCGTCGTTGGTGGATATCGGCACCGAAGTGCTGCAGTGGCTCGCGCTGTCGGTGCCGTTGGGAGTGGGCATGACAATCGCCGCGCTCGCGATGCCGGAGGAGCGCGGCGGCGTCGTGGCGAAGCGGGTCCGCACATTGGCGCTGCCCGCGGCCGTCCTGGTGCTCGTCACGGCGCTGGTGAAGGTCCTCGCCGCAGGCGGCGGGCGCGGCGGGGCTGCGCATGCCGGTCTGCTCGCGGCCCTGCAGATCGGCGGCCTGGTGTTGGCCGGTGTCGGTCTGGTGCTGGTGTGGCGGCGGCCGTCGCGGCCGCTGGCAGGCGGGATCGCGATCGTCACCCTGCTCGCCGCCTTCGTCCCGAACCTGCCGTTCTCGTTCACGCTCAACGGTCTCGCGCACAATCTGCTGACCGCCGCCCACGTGCTCGGGATGCAGGTCTGGGTGGGCGGGCTCATCGTGCTGGCGCTCGCCGGGCTGCTTGGCCGCATCCGCGGACCCGAGGCCGAGACATCGCGGGCCACCGAGGACTGGATGCAGGTGTGGGAACGGTTCGCGATCGCGGCGATGTGCTCGGTCGGCGTGCTGATCGTGAGCGGGACGTGGCTGGCGTGGACGCACGTGGGCACCGTCGGTCAGTTGTTCACGACGCCCTACGGCCGCCATCTCGCGCTCAAGCTCGTCCTTGTCCTCGCCCTGGTGTTGGCCGGCGCCTACAACATGCGCGTGCTCATCCCGAAGATCGCGGCGGCGCGTCGGCAGGGTGAGGATCGCTCGACGTTCCGTCTTGCGGTCGAGCACTTCCCCGCCGTGGTGCTCGGTGAGGCCGTCGTCGGGTTCGCGATCCTGGTGGTGGTGCCGTTCCTGCGGGGCTCGGCGCGCACCGAGGCGGACTGGCCCGGCGCCCGACCGTTCGACCTCACGGTGCTCGGGTCCGGGATCGCTCTCGTCGCGCTGGTGGCCTTCGCGTTGTGGGCGGGCACCAGGACACCGGTGGCCGGTGCCGAAAAGCCCGTTCGCACAGACTGACCCGCCTCGGGATGTCGAGGCGCCGGGGAGGGCCGTTCTCGAACAGGAGAGCGCCGGTCGGCGCGCGACGGAACTCCATTAACGTGGGGGAGGTTCGGAATCCGATCGACGGGCGGAACGGGAGACGGTGATGGCGGTGCAGTTGGACCTGACGGGTCGGCGGGTGCTCATCACCGGCGCGGGGCAGGGCGTGGGACGTGGTCTCGCGCTGGCCTTCGCGACGGCCGGTGCCGACGTGGTGGTCAATGATCTGCGCGCCGAACGCGCCGAGGCCGTCGTCGACGAGATCCGGACGAAGGGCGCGACGGCCACCGCGGCCGCGTTCGACGTCACCGACTACGCCGCCGTCACCGCGGCTGTGTCCGAAGCCGTTTCGAACGCCGGGCACATCGACATCCTGATCAACAACGCCGGCAACGCAGGCGCCGAAGGCTTCGCCTCCCGTGCACCGTTCGCCGAGACCACGCCGGAGGACTGGGAGCCCTTCCTGCGGGTGAACCTGTACGGCGTACTGCACTGCACACGCGCGGTGTTGCCGTCGATGATCGACCGCAAATGGGGCCGCATTCTCACCATCGTGTCCGACGCGGGTCGCACCGGCGACGCCAACGGCGCCGGTTACGCCGCGGCGAAAGCCGGTGCGGCGGGGCTCACCCGGTCGCTGGCACTGGAAACCGGACGCCACGGCATCACGGCCAACAACATCGCACTCGGCACCATGCGCACACCGCTGACCGAATCGTTGTGGGCCGAGCAGGCGGATTCGCCGCAGGCCAAGGCGATCCTGTCCGGTTACGCCGTGCGTCGGCCCGGGCTGCCCGAGGATGTCACACACCTGGCGGTGCTACTGGCCGGCGAGCACGGGGCGTGGATCACGGGGCAGACCATCCCGGTCAACGGGGGTTATTCGTTCGCGCTGTGATCGTCACCGATTCGCTTGCGCGCCAACGCTGCGCAGCGTTGCGTCCGCTGGGTTCCGCACACCGTCGCGCGAAATCAGGCCCCCCGATACGCCCGGGCGACGCGGGTGACGAACTGATACACCCCGTCCTCGTCGGGTGCCAACGGCCCGGGGCGCGCATGCGGCGAGGACAGGCCGCGCTGGACCGATTCGCAGGCCGCCCAGTCCTGGCGATTGGTCAGATCCCAGAAGTCCACCGCGTACGCCGGGTCGAATCCGGGCTTGTCGACGGCCTCCCTGGGGAACGCCCACGCGCATTCCACCCGGGTCCGGTCGACGGCCAGTGGTGTCATGAGATGGGTCATCACGTAGTCGGGATGCAGGCTGACCAACAGATTGGGATAACCCACGAGGTACATCACCGTACGCAACTCGTGCTCGGACAGGCCCGCGATCGCCACGCCGCCGCTGCGGCCGTCCAGTGACATCGTCTCGGCGCCATCGACGATCGACATCCACCCGCCCATCCAGGACCCCGGCAGATCGAGGTTCTCACCACTTGTGGGCGGGCTGATGCGGGACAACTCGGGATGGATCGACGAGCAGTGATAGCACTCCTGATAGTTCTCGGCGATGATCTTCCAGTTGGCCGCCAGTTCGTAGGAGTGCCGGGCCACGATCGTGAGATCCTCGGGGCGGTACGGCGCCACCACTTCTTCCAGCCCGGCGACGTGCGACGCGAAATCGACGTCCCGACCGCTGCCGTCGACGAAAAGCCAACCGTGCCAGTCCACCAGGCGCAGCTCGACGAGGCCGAACCCGCCCGGATCGAATCCCTCGACATCCCTGAACCCGGGCGCGTTGCGCACCGAACCGTCGAGCCGGTAGGACCACGCGTGGTACGGGCACACGATGCTGCGGCGTCTGGCCGTTGCGCCGCAGGACAACAACTCGTGACCGCGGTGGCGGCATGCGTTCGCGAAGGCCCGTACCCGGCGGTCCTCGCCGCGCACGAGCAGAACCCCGTCGGCTCCGGAACCGACGGCGCGCTGCGCACCCGGGCCGTCGAGGTCGGCGGCATGGCCGACGCAGGTCCATCCCGAGAAGATCGCCTGTTGCTCCCAGGCGAACACCGCCGGGTCAACGTAGGCCTCGCGCGGCAGCATGCGGGACTGCCCGAACGGGGCCAGGGCGGCGGCCAGATCGTCGGCAGGCACGGGCGCGGGACCGATCTGTTTGAACATACAGTCAGGATATCCCGGCGGGCCGGTCACGGTCCATAGCCGCGGGACGGTTCAGGCGAGGGTGGTCTCACCGGCGAACCCTGCGATGCCGCGGTCGGACATGGTGTCACCGCGAGTCATCCTGCGGTACACCAGGAATCCGACGACGATCGCCACGAGCGCGGCCAGCAGCAGCAGTGTCGCCAGGGCGTTGAGCGCGGGCGTGGGGGCCGCCCGCGCGGTGTTGTAGATCTTCACCGAAACCGGTTCGGTCGCAGCGTCGCTGGACAGATATCTGACGAGGACGAAGTCGTCGATCACGTCGGCGAACACCAGCACCGTGCTCGCGAAGATCGCGGGCATCAGCATCGGCAGCGTCACCCGGCGTAACGCATCCAGCGGTGTGGCGCCCAGATCCATTGCGGCTTCTTCGTATTGTCTGCCGATGGTGGCCAACCGGGCGCGAACCAACACCGCCGGATAGGCGATCTGGAAGGTGACCAACCCGATCACCTGTGCCGATGTGCCGAGGCCGATCGGCAGTGCCAACGACGTCACCACGAACAGCAGGGCCACCGCGAGCAGCACCTCGGGCACCACGAACGAGATGAGCATCAGCATGTTGGCGCCCGAGGGCAGCCGGCCCCGCCAGCGGTCGATGCCGATCGCGAACAGCACCCCGAGCGGCACGGTGATCACCGTCGTGACGATCCCCAGCTTGAGGGTCTGCAGCAGTGCGGTGTGCAATGCCGCGTCATGCCACACCGACCTGACCGGGTCACCCCAGTACCACCGGAACGAGAAGCCCTCCCAGCGGGTGCGCGACCGTCCGTCGTTGAACGAGAACAGCACCGCGATCAGCACCGGCAGCAGCGACCATGCCAAATAGATCACCGTCGCGCCCAGCAGGATTCGCGGCGGCCGCCACGGATCGCGCCACCACGCCACCGGCGACCGCAGGGTGCTCACGACGCCACCTCGTCCCCGCGTGAGGTGACGCGCACGTAGTAGAACATCGGCAGGATCGTCACGACCAGCACCAGCATCACGAAGGCCCCGGCCTGACCGGTCTGGCCCGGCGCGTGCACGCTGTCGTTGATGAGGTTGCCGACCATGGCGGTCTTGGGTGACGCCGAGAGCATGTCGGAGGTGAAGTAGTCACCCAGCATCGGCAGGCAGGTCAGCAGCACCGCCGCGACGATCGTGGGCCGGCACATCGGCAGCGTCACGCGCCAGAACGAGGCCAAGCGGTCGGCGCCGAGATCCCGGGCGGCCTCCAGCGTCGACTGGGGCAGCCGGTCCAGGCCCGCGTACAACGGCAGGATCATGTAGGGCACGTACCCGTACACCAGGCCGAGGATCACCACCACCGGTTGGCCGGTCAGCCAGTGCACGCCGACATCGAAGGCGCCGCCGAACGACAGCAGCCGGTTGACCATGCCGTCATCCTGTAACAGGTTGACCCAGGCCAGCATCCGCATCATGTAGCTGATCCAGAACGGGGCGATCAGCAGGGCCAGCAGGACGCCCTTGCGCCGTCCCGACAACCGGGCCACGTAGTACGCGACGGGGAACGCGATCAGCAGACACAGCACGCTCGCGATCCCCACGTAGACCGCGGTGCGGATCAGCGCCGGGCCGTACACCTCGTGGGGTCCGATGCGTTCCAGCACGTACAGGAACTGAGTGGAGTCCCACTGCAGCGGGTTCCACACCGGCACCGGGGTGCGGAAGAGCGGGTCGATCTGCCCGAACACGATGGCCGCCACCACATACAGTGGGGCGACCACGAACAGCAGCAGCCAGACGATGCCCGGTGAGGCCAGCAGCGGCCACAGCGGGTTGGGCCGCTCGCGGGATGCCTTGCGGGTTCTCGGGGGATCCGCTGGTGGGGCCGTCACCGCCACGGAGTCAGGACCCTCCGGCCTTGAAGCCGCGCCACACGTTGTGCCATGCGGCATCGTTGGCCGCGTCGAGTTCCAGCAGTCGGTACCCGGCGTCGAAGTACTCGGGTTTGACGATCGCCGCCGTCAGGTTCTGCGGGATGAACCCGTCGGCCACCAGGGTGTCGGGATTGATCGACTTCTGCGGTGGCTGATAGCCGATCTGGGTGAAGTTCTGTTGTGCCGACACCGGATCCAGCATGTGGTTGAGGAACAGGTGAGCCAGCACGGGGTTCTTGCCGCTCTTCAGGATCACCATGAGGTCGTTGTCCACCAGACCCTTGCCGTCGGACGGGAACCAGTACCGCAGCACCTCCGGCGGGGTGGTCTCGGGCAGATAGCCGAGGGCCTGGATGATGTCGCCGGACCACATCTGCGCCAGGCCGATCTGGCCGGCGGGCATGTCGTTGTACATCGTGATGGTGACCTTGGGTGAGGTCGCGGCCACCATCTGCCGCAGTTGTTCACCGACCATGTCGAGATCGGTCTGCGACGACGTGTTGACGTCGGTGATGCCGTTGCGCAGCAGCACCATCGCCATCGCGGTGTGCCAGTCGTCGATGATCGCGGTCTTGTTCCGGTACTTCGGATCCCACAGCGCGTCATAGGGATTGGCGAGCGCGCCGATGTCATCGGGCACCTGGTCGGTGCGCCACCCGATGCCGGTGGTGTAGACGGTGTACGGCGTGGTGTAGCGCCACTGCTGGTCGTACCACGGGTTGGTGAACACCGACCACACGTTCTCGATGTTCGGGATGTAACTGTGGTTCAACGGTTTGAGCAGGCCACCGTTGACCAGCCGGCTGATCTGGTCGTAGCTGGGGAAGTAGATGTCGTAATCGACGTTGCCGCCGCGGATCTTGGTGATGGCCTCGTCGGTGTCGTTGAACGTCGAGACCTGCACCTTGGTCTGGTACTTGTCCTCGAACGAGCGCACCGCGTCGGGGGAGATGTAGTCGGCGTAGCTGTACAGCTGCAGCGTCGCCCCCTTCTCGGGTGCGAGCCCGTCTGCGATCGGTTCGTTGTCGGGCGGGATGTCCCACGTCACGGGGCTGCTGGGGGACGCGATGGTCAGGCTCGGCGCGGACGGGCCCGACGACGAAGGCCCACCCTTCGAGCACGCGTCGAGCAGGACACCGAGGGCGGGGGCGCTCGCGGCGAGCAACGCGGCCCGCGCGAGAAACTGTCTGCGGGTGGGTCCGGAACGGGGCATCCCGTGCGGCAGTGCGTTTCCGGTGGGTCCAGGCATACCGGCCTCCTGCGGTCCGCAGTCTTGTCGCTGCTTGGACTCTCGCATAGACTGAACGCTCAGTCAAGGTACAAAACCGCGCATCACCTGCTCTTCGGCCGGATGCGAGCCGTACCTGAGTGGAGGTAATCAAGTGTCCTCGTCCGTCGTCGACTCCGCCGCCCACGATGTCGAGAGCGACCGGGTCGACAAACTGATCGCCGACGAGGAACGGGTGTTCCTGCGCCGCCAGCCGCGCAGCGCCGAGTTCATCGCCAGGGCCCGCGCGCACCTCGCCGGTGGGGCGACGTCCAACTGGCAGATCGCCCAACCCCAGGCGGTCTGGATGAGCCACGGCAGCGGGGCCAAGGTGTACGACGTCGATGGCACCGAGTACGTCGACATGCACGGTGGCTACGGCGCCTCGATCGCCGGGCACGCACACCCCGCCATCGTCGCGGCGGTGAGCGAACAGGTCCGGCGCGGAACGCATTTCGCACAGCCCACCGAAAGCGCGATCTGGATCGCCGAGGAACTCGCGCGGCGCTTCGCCCTGCCGCTGTGGCGCTTCGCCAACTCCGGTACCGAGGCCACCATGGATGCGGTGCACCTCGCCAGGGCGGTCACCGGCCGCGATCTCATCATCAAGGTCGAGGGCTGCTACCACGGGCACCACGACTCGGTGCAGGTGTCGGTGCTGCCCGAGGCCGACGAGATCGGTCCGCGTGCCCATCCGGTCGGCGTGGCGGGCAACACCGGTATCCCCGAGGCGATCCGCAATCTCGTCGTCGTGGTGCCGTTCAACGACGCCGAGGCGGTCGCCCGGGCGCTCGCCGAGCATCGCGGCCAGGTGGCCGCGATGATCCTGGAACCGGTGATGATGAACGCGGGCATCATCCCGCCGGCCGACGGCTACCTCGCCGAGATCCGGGACCTGCTGCACGACGCCGGGGCGCTGCTCATCTACGACGAGGTCAAGACCGGCTTCACCACGGGTCCGGGCGGTATCACCGCGCTCAGCGGCGTGGTGCCCGACATCGTCTGTCTGGCCAAGGCGCTCGGCGGGGGCATCGCGGTGGCGGCCATCGGCGGCACCACCCGGGTGATGGCGGCCATCGCCGACGGGCGCTACGAACAGGTCGGCACCTTCAACGGCAACCCGCTGGCGATGGCGGCCACCCGCGCGACCCTCAGCGAGGTGCTCACCCCCGCGTCCTACGCGCATCTGGACCGCCTCGCGGGGTTCCTGCGGGAGCGGTTGGCGAACGTGATCGCCGAGCACCGGGTCAACTGGCATGTGGTGGCCGTCGGTGCGAAAGGCTGCGTGACCTTCCGCAAGGAGCCGGTGCGGGAATATCGTGACTTCCTGCAGATCGACGACCGCCTCGGCCATCTGCACTGGTTGATGCAGCACAACGGCGGTGTTTTCCTGCCGCCATGGGGGAAGGTGGAGCAATGGCTGCTGTCCGTCCAGCACGACGAGGCCGATGTCGACCGGTTCGTCGCCAACTTCGCCCGCCTGGCCGCGGCGGTGACCAACTGAGCGTGGAGGCCGGTCGGTGACCGGCGGCGCCATCCGCCTGCACCAGTTGGCCAAGGCGTTCGAGGGAGTGCCCGCGGTCGCCGGGATCGACCTGAACATCCCGGCCGGACAGTTCTATTCGCTGCTCGGGGCGTCCGGCTGCGGCAAGACCACGACACTGCGGATGATCGCCGGATTCGAGAAACCCGACTCCGGGCGCATCGAACTCGACGGCAGGGACGTCGCCAACGACCCGCCGCACAAGCGCCCGGTCAACACGGTTTTCCAGACCTACGCGCTGTTCCCGTTCATGTCCGTGTGGGACAACGTCGCATTCGGGCTGCGCTATCAGAAGGCCCCGCGCGCCGAGATCACCCGGCGCGTCGGCGAGGCCCTCGAGCTGGTCCGCATGTCGGAGTTCGCCAAACGCAAGCCCGCTGCGCTCTCGGGTGGCCAGCAGCAGCGGGTGGCGCTCGCCCGCGCCCTGGTGCTGCGGCCCCGGGTTCTGCTGCTCGACGAACCGCTCGGTGCGCTCGATGCCAAGCTGCGCAAGCAGTTACAGCTCGAGCTGCGCGCACTGCAACGCGAGGTCGGCATCACGTTCGTCTACGTGACGCACGATCAGGAGGAAGCGCTCACGATGAGCGACCAGATCGCGGTGATGGCGGCGGGGCGCGTCGAACAGGTCGGCGCGCCAACCGACATCTACTCCGCCCCCGCGACGACATATGTGGCCGGATTCCTCGGCGCTGCCAACATCTTCGACGCCGAGCTCACCGAGGCCCCCGGGGCGACCGGCGGGGTGGCGGGATGCAGCGCGATGTCGACACGGCTGCGCGCCTGGGTCGACGGCGCCGCCGCGCCGGGGCCCGCCGCGATCGTCATCCGCCCCGAGCGCATCACCTTGCAGAGCGCCGACGCCCCGGTGGCGCCGGGATGCAACGTCATCGCGGGCACGGTGTCGCACGTGGTCTATCTGGGCGCGTCGACCCAGGTCCATGTCGATGTCGGGGAGACCAACGCGCTGGTGGTCGAGGTGCCCAACCACGCCGGACCGCAATCGGTGAGCCAGCAGACCGGCGCCCGGGTGCACTGTGTGTGCACCGCCGACGCGGTCCGGGTGTTGTCCCGCAGCCCGGCTGCGGTGATCGCCGACCCCGTCGCGGAGCCGGAAACCGCACTCAGCGCGCGCTAGGCTACCGGCGGCGCGCCGCGGATGCCTTGGTTTTGGCGGCTTGCGTGGCTTTCCGGGGTTTACCGCCCGCGGCCTTCTTGGGCGGCAGATCGAGCTCACGCTCGCAGAACCGCATCGCGATCTGGTAGGCCATCTCCGCGTCGACCTCCGGGTCTTCCAGCGCCACCTGGATGGACAAAC
Source organism: Mycolicibacterium goodii (assembly GCF_001187505.1). The sequence continues at coordinate 467,578 of NZ_CP012150.1, read as the reverse complement.
CGTCGAGCAGCGCCGAGAACTCCAGGGCGAACAGCTTGGCGTCGACGCCGCTGCGCAGCTCGCCGGGTTCGGCGGATTCCAGCGCGTCGATGATCATCCGGCGCCACCGCGCGTCCAGTTCGATGCGGCCGGCCTTGACCTCATCGTGCCGGAAAGCCTGCGCCCACAGGTCGAACCACAGCCCCCACGCGCCGGGAATCTCGTCGGCGCCGCCGTCGGGGACACAGGTCCAACGGATCAGCAACGACAGCCGCTCGCGCAGCGAGGACACCTCGGCGAGCATCTGTTCGGCCGCGGAGTAGAACGAATCCTCCGAGTGCCGTAGCGCATCGACCAGCAGGCGGTCCCGTGTGCCGAAGTAGTAGATGACCAACGCCGAGCTGACTCCCGCACGTTTGGCCACATCGGCGATGCGGGTGTCGGAAAATCCGCGCTCGCAGATGAGTTCGGCTGCGGTGCGTAGCATCTGGGTCCGCCGAGCCTCGTTGTTCTCGGTGGCCGGTGCCGGATCTGCCATCGTCTACGAACTCCTCTTTCAGTGGCGGCGCTGCTACTTGTCCAAAGCCTAACACTTCGTTAGATTGAACAGTCAGTCAGGATGCCGGTCGCGGCGACGCGAGGTGGGAGGCTGCGATGTCGAACAACTACGACGCACTGGTGATCGGCGGCGGGCACAACGGGCTGGTGGCGGCCGCCTACCTGGCCCGCGCCGGAGCGCGCACGCTGGTCCTGGAATCGCGATCGTCACTGGGTGGCGCCGCCACCACCGAAGCGCCATGGGAGCAGGCGCCGCATCTGCGGGTGACCCGCCTGTCCTACGTCATGAGCCTGATGCCGCCGACCATCGTGGCCGATCTCGCACTCGAACGCCACGGCTACAAGGTCCATCCGATGGGGCCCTACTACCAGGCCTTCCCCGAAGGGGGATCGCTGACGATCTACGAGGACGACCCGGTGCGCACCCACGAGCAACTGGCCCGCTTCTCCAAGAAGGACGCCGACGCGTGGCCGAGGTGGAACGCCTGGCTCGAAGGCATCGCCGACGTGATGGGCCCGCTGCTCACCCAGGTGCCGCCGAACATCGGCTCGCACCGGCCCGGCGACCTGCTGGATCTGGCGAAGCTGGTCTGGGGTCAACGCGGAATCACCACGCGCGCCGTTGCCGACATCACCCGATTGCTGACGATGAGCATCGCCGACCTGCTCGACGACTGGTTCGAATCGCCCCAGATCAAGGGCGCACTGGCGGTCAACGGGGTGATCGGCACCTGGGCCGGGCCCTACGAACCCGGCACCGCCTACGTGATGGCCCACCACTCGATCGGCGACGTCGGCGACGGCCAGTTGGGCAGTTGGGGATTCCCGGAAGGCGGCATGGGTGCGGTGTCCGCGGCGATCGCGCGCTCGGCCCGCAGCTTCGGCGCCGAAATCCGAACCGATGCCCGGGTTTCGCGGCTGCTGGTCGGCAGCGGACGCGTCGAGGGAGCCGTGCTGGACAATGGCGACGAGATCCGCGCACCGGTGGTTGTCACCACGCTGCACCCGAAAATCGCGTTCCTGGACCACATTCCGCGCAACGAACTGCCCGAGGAGTTCGTGCGCGACATCGAGCACTGGAAGTCCCGCAGCGGTGTCGTGAAGATCAACCTCGCATTGGACCAACTGCCGAACTTCACCGCCGACCCGAGTTCCGGCATCGCCGAGCATCACACCGGCTCGGTGGAGATGGCCCCGACCATGGAGTTCATCGAGGCCGCGTTCCAGGACGCCCGCAACGGCAAACCCGCGTTGATGCCGTTCAGTGACGGGGTCATCCCGACCACGCTGGACACCACGCTCAATCCCGATGGCACCCACATCATGTCGCTGTTCACGCAGTGGGTGCCCGCGGACTGGGCGGCCGAACCGCACATCGAGGAACTCGACGCGTACGCCGACCGCGTGATCGACCTCTACGACCAGGTGGCTCCCGGGTTCAAATCGTCGATCACCCACCGCGACATCGTCGGCCCGCACCAGATGCAGACCGAATACGGCCTGATCGGCGGCAACATCTTCCACGGCGAACTGTCCCTCGAGCAGCTGTTCCACATGCGGCCGGCGCCCGGCTACGCCGACTACCGCACGCCGATCGCGGGTCTGTACAACGGCAGTTCGGCCACCCACGCCGGCGGCGGCGTGTGCGGCATTCCCGGGTGGCAGGCGGCCCGCGCCGTGCTGGCCGACAAGAAGCGGGCCGCACGCGCCGGGGCCCTGCGGAGGCGGCTGCCCGCCGTGCTGGGTGGGCGCTCCTGAACACGCATATCGCCGTCGGCGATCCGACCGCACGCCGGACCGCGGTCGGCACGATGCTCGGGGCGCGGTCGCTGGCCGTGGTCGGCGCCAGCGCCCGCCCGGGCAGCTTCGGCGAGCGGATGGTCATCGAGGCCCGACGCGGCTCGGCCCGAACCTATCTGGTGAACCCCCGCCACCGCCGCATCGGCGACACCCCGTGCTTCGCGTCGCTCGACGACCTCGACGAGGTTCCCGATCTGGTGCTGCTGGGTGTGCCCGACGACGCCCTGATCGGGCAGCTGGAGGCCGCCGCGGCCGCCGGTGTGCGCTCGGCGGTGCTGTTCGGGTCGGCGCACGGGCCGGGCCTGCGCGCCGCGATCACCGACATCGCCACCCGTGCGGGTATGGCGGTGTGCGGCGCCGCATGCATGGGCTTCGTCAACCCCGTCACCGGTGTGCGCGCCCTCGGCTACCTGGAACCGGATCCGCTGCCCGAGGGCGGGGTATCGCTGGTCACCCACTCGGGATCGGCGTTCTCCACGCTGTTGCGGGCCCGGCGCGGCTTTGGCTACCGCCTCGCGGTGTCCTCCGGGCAGGAACTCGTCACCGACACCGCCGACTATCTCGAGTACGCGCTCGACGACCCCGGCACCCGGGTGATCGCGCTGCTGCTGGAGACACCCCGCGCGGCGCCGCGTCTGCGCGACGCGCTGCGGCGGGCCGCCGAACGCGACGTCCCGGTCGTCATCCTCACCGTCGGCGGATCACCCCGCGGACGCGCGATGGTGGCCGCGCATTCCGGTGCGCTGGCCGGCGACGCCGCCGGGTGGGCCGCGTTCTGCGCGGCCACCGGCGCGATCCGCACCACCGACCTTGCCGAGTTCACCGACACCCTGGAGCTTTTCGCGTGCGAGGCACGTGCCGGACGGCTGGCCCGGCGCCCGACGCGGGGCGGCATCGCGACCGTGCACGACTCCGGCGCCGAGCGCGCCCTGTGCGCCGACATCGCCCACGACCTCGGTGTCGAGTTCGCCGAACTGTCCCCGACGACGCTGGATGTCATCGGGGATCTCCTCGACGACGGACTGACCCCGTCCAATCCGCTCGACATCTGGGGCACCGGTGCCGATACGCGTGCCCTGTTCGGCGGGTGTCTGCGCGCGATGGTCGAGGATTCCGCGGTGGCGGTCACGGCGCTGGCGGTCGACCTCGTCACCGAATACGACGGCGACACGGCCTACACCGACGCCGTGCTCGACGTCGCGGGTCGGGCGCCGCTGGCGGTGCTGGCCTCGGTGCCGTCGGCGATCGACCCGGCGATGGCGCGGCGGCTGCGGGACCGGGGTGTGGCCGTGCTGGAGGGCATGCGCAGCGGTCTGGCCGCCATGGGGCACCTCGCCGGGTGGCCGCTGCCGGTAGACCCGGTGGACCCGGAAACCGTTGGCATCGACGAGGATCGGCGCGCCCGGTGGTGCCGGGCGCCGGGGCCCGCCTTCGACCTGCTGGCCGATTACGGCATCGCGGTGCCCGCGTCGCGCATGGTGCATTCCCGCGCCGAGGCGATCGCGGCCGCCGCCGAGATCGGGTATCCGGTCGCGGTGAAAACCGCGGCCGCGGCGCACAAGAGCGATGTCGGGGGAGTGGCGCTGGACGTCTCCGGGCCGGACGAATTGGCCGGCGTGTACGACGATCTGGCGGCCCGCCTGGGCCCGGCTGTCACCGTCGACGCCATGGTGCCCGCCGGCGTCGAGGTCTCGGTCGGGTTCGTGCGCGACGCGGCGTTCGGGCCGCTCGTGGTGGTCGCGGCCGGCGGGGTGGCGGTGGAACTGCACGGTGACCGTGTCGTCGTGTGCCCGCCGGTGTCGCGCAACTCGGCCCGCCGGATCCTCGATCGGCTGCGGATCGCCCCTCTTCTCGGCGGCTGGCGCGGCGCACCGCCCGCCGACATCGACGCGCTCGTCGAGGTGATCGTCGCGTTCTCGACCATGGCGGTTGAGCTCGGCGACACGTTCGACGCGGTGGAGGCGAACCCGGTGATCGCGTCGCCCACCGGCGCGGTTGCGGTGGACGCGCTGGCGCTGGCTAGCTCGGCGTCCGGCTGACCTGCTCGGGAAACGGCAGCGAAATCGGTTCCGGCGCAACCCGACTGTGACCGTCGGCGTCGAATCGGTCGAGACCCAGGTCGGTCAGATCGAGCCACGTGCAGGTTCCCGTCATGGTGAGTTCGGCGGCCACCTGGGCCACCGCCGGGCCCCACATCATGCCGTGACCGGCCGGGCCTGCCACCACCGTGCCGTCGATCGGCCCGTCCTCGCCCAGCAGCGGTCCCAGGATGGGCAGATGGTCGGGCGTGTAGTCGATGGTCGCGGCCCAGGCGCGTCGCAGGCCCAGTCCCTTGACCACCGGCAGCAGTTCACCGATGCGCTGGCGCATCTTGTCGTAGTACACCCAGTCGAACTCGCGGGCCACGCCGGGCGGTTCATCGGGGTTGCTCATACCCCACAGCAGACCCCCGGATTCGCCGGGCCGCCAATAGATTCCCGAGACCAGGTCGAACACCATGGGCAGCGCGTACACGTCCACGGGCAGCGGTTCGGTGACCACGACCTGATGGCGGGTGCCGCCGGCCGGGATGCGGCCACCGGCGCGGGCGCCGACGTCGGCGAGCTTCGGGCCGCCGGTGAGCACCACGTGACCGGTGTCGATGGGTCCCGCGGAGGTGTCGACGCCGACCACGCGGCCCGCCGCGGTCCGCAAACCGAGGAACGTGCAGTGCTCACGCACGTCGACGCCGTGCACGGCCAGAGCGGCGCTGTACGCCAGCACATTTCGCGGGGCATCGATGTAGCCGTCACCGGGCGCGTAGGAGGCGCCCAATGTCACGCCGGGAGCCAGCCCGGTGTGCCTGGCGTCGATGTCGGCCGCCGAGAGCCATTCGACCTGCAGTCCGAGGCTCTTCTGCAGCGCGATGCGTGCGTGTGCCTGTTCCACCTCCGGCTCGCTGAAGCACGGCATGAGATAGCCCTGCGCCGTGAACCCGCAGTCGAGCGGGAAGCGGTCGCCGCTCTCGCGGTAGAACTGTTGCGCCCGCATGCCCAGTTTGATGGCGGTCTCGGTGCCGCCCTGCGCGCGCACCATGCCTGCGGCCCGGCTGCTCGCACCGTCCCCGAGGGTGGCCGATTCGAGCAGAACCACCTGTTTCACACCGCTTTCGGCGAGCAGGACGGCGGTCCACGCCCCCACCGTGCCGCCGCCGACCACCACCACATCGGCCGTGGAAGTTGAGCTGGTCATACTCCGAAACCGTGGCATAGACTGAACGATCAGTCAAGAGGTCGGGTCCGCTGCCGCAGAGATGGGGTGCACCGCATGTACGGTCTGAGCGACGAGGACTTACGCATCCGCGGCACGGCGGCGGCGTTCGCCGAATCCCTGATGCCCTATGAGGTCGAAGCCGAGGCCTCCGGCGGCAAGATGCCGAAGGAACTCACCGACAAGTTCCGGGCCCGCGCGATCGAATTGGGTTTGTACGCTACGAACATCCCGACGTCGGCGGGCGGTCCCGGGTGTACCGCGCTGCAGCAGGTCCTGGTGCAGGAGCAGGTCGGCCGCGTGACCAACGGTCTGGCCTGGGTCATGCACACCCCGCCGCAGTGGTGGGTCGACGTCGCCACCGAGTATCAGCGGCAACGTTGGCTGCTGCCCACGGTGCGCGGCGAGAAACACGAGGCCTACGCGATCACCGAGGAATTCGCCGGTTCGGATGTCTCCGATCTGGCCGCGACCGCGCGCCGCGACGGCGACGACTACGTCATCAACGCGGTCAAGTGGCATGTCACGTCGTTCAATCTCGCCGACTATGTGTTCGTGCAGGCCGTGCTCGAAAATGGCGAGCACGCAGGCGATCACGTACTGCTGGTGGTGGATCTGCCGTCCCCCGGCGTCGAGGTGGTGCGGACCCCGCAGTACAGCCACCACATCGCCGACGAGCATCCGATCGTCTCGTTCACCGATGTCCGGGTTCCCGCGACCCACCTCGTCGGCGCCGAGGGGCAGGGCATGACGTTCACGCAGGACTGGTTCCGCTTCGAACGGCTCATGGTCGCGGCGCGCTGCGTCGGGGCCGCTGCGCGCCTGCTCGACGAGACGACGGTGTTCGCCGAGACCCGCATCGTCGACGGCAGGCCGCTCGGCGAACACCAGCTCGTGGCCGGCATGCTCGCCGACAGTGCGACCGAACTGTTCGCGGCCCGCACCATGCTCTACGAGGTGGCCCGGTCCATCGATGCCGGGCTGGACCGCAAGACCCTGCACGGGCTGGCCTCGATGGCCAAGCTGTACTGCTCGGAGATGGCCGGGCGGGCCGCCGACCGTGCCGTGCAGGTGTTCGGCGGCCGCGGCTACATGCGGGAGAACGTCGCCGAACGCATGTTCCGCGAGTTGCGCGTCGAACGGATCTGGGAAGGCGCCAGTGAGATCCAGCGCCTCATCGTGGCCCGTCAGCTGATGAACCGCGGACCGCAGGCGCTGCTGGGCACGATCGGCTGAGTTCGGCGATACTCGGCTCGGAGTCGCTACTGTGATGGGTATGCGAAGTGTCGCCGCGGTTGTTCTCGGCATCGTGGGTGTGTTCGTCACGCTCTGCGGCCTGCTGTTCGCGCTGCAGGGTTTCGGTGTGGTGGGCGGCAGCCCGATGAGCAACACCACCACGTGGTCGATCCTCGGCCCCATCATCCTGCTCGTCGGGGTCGTCATCGCATTGGCCGGATGGCGCGTCGGCCGCTCGGCTCGCCGCAGCTGAGGGTTTGATCGTCCCCCTTGGGGGTATGGGTGGCCGGATGGACCACGAATGGGAATGCGTCGTCGTCGGTGGCGGCGCGGCCGGGTTGAGCGCCGCGCTGGTGCTCGGACGGGCCAGGCGGCGCACGCTGCTGGTGGACGCGGGAGAACCGAGCAACGGCGTGGCCCCGGTGATCGGTGGTCTGCTGGGCCATGACCGGCGACCACCGCGCGAGTTGTACGCACAGGGGCGGCGGGAACTGCAGGCCTATCCCAGCGTGACGTTCCGCGAAGGATGCGTGCTCCGCGGTGCCCGGTCCGACGGCGGATCGGTGCTCGATCTCGATGACGGCTCGCGCGTGACGGCCAAGCGCGTCCTGCTGGCCACCGGTATGCAGTACTGCCCACCGCCGCTCCCGGGTATCGAGCAGCTCTGGGGCGTAACGGTTTTCCAATGCCCGTTCTGCCACGCCTGGGAGCTGCGCGACCGGCGGTTGGCGACCTTGGCGGCAGGCGCCGAGGGCGTCAACACCGCACTCATGCTGCGTGGCTGGAGCGACGACGTCGTGCTGCTCACCGACGGGCCGTCGGAACTCTCCGCCGACCAGCGGCGCCTGCTCGACAACGCCGAGGTCGGCGTCGACGAACGTCGCGTCGTCGAACTCATCGGACAGGACGATCGGCTCACCGCGATCGCGTTCGCCGACGGAACCCGGCTCGAACGCGACGGGTTGCTGGTCGAGGCACCGCTGCGGCAGCGTGACGACCTCGCCGGCCAACTCGGGGCGCAGTGCGCCGCGGGCGAGCTCGCCTCGGACGCCATCGGCATCGACGAGATGCACCGCACCTCGGTGCACTCGGTGTTCGCCGCCGGCGACACGTGCACCGAGGAGCCCTCGGTCGCCTCCGCGATCGCGGCGGGCTCGCAGGCCGCCAAGATCATCGTGCAGAGCCTGCTCGCCGACGAGTTCGGGCTGCCGTACCCGCCGGGGTCGAACTAGCCCCGCCGGCGGGTGAGTGCGGCAAGGCGCCCGGCACCGCGCACCACCGCGATCCCGAACAACACCCACGGACCCGCCACCAGGATCGGGTCGATCCAGGTGTGCGAACGGTCCGCGCGTTTGCGGCCCACCCGCGAGCTGAAACCGTGGTGGGTGAACTCGCTTTTGATGCCGGTCTCGGTGATCGGGTTGTCCGGGCGCAGCGTGAACAGCGAGGCGATGTGCGCCTCGACGGCGTCGACGCGGTCGGCGCCGAGCAGCAGGAGCCAGTGCGCGGCCCTGGTCTCGCTGTATTTCGCGTAGGCGTGTCTGCGGATCGCGCCGGAGAGCCCTTTGAGCGGCGCCGTGGTTCCGAACACCGGGGTGAGCATCTTGTGTTCGATGGACCGTTCACGCGGCCGGTTCTCCGGTTGCAGGTCGGGGAACTCCCAGTGTGCCTCGGCAATCGGTTCGGCCACCTTCTGATCCGACGGCGGCTGCGCGGGCAGGTCGACACCCCATCCGGGGATGCGGGCGCGGAGCACGTCGCTGTCGGGACGGATCGGTCCCTGTGCGGTGTAAGCCATGAGAGTCCTTTTCAGCTGGCGGTGGGGACGATGACCGGCTTGATGCAGTCGTCGAGCTTGGCGGAGAAGATGTGGTAGCCCTCGGCGATGTGCTCAAGCGGAATCCGGTGGGTGACAATGTCGTTCGGCTTGAGGTAGCCGTTACGGATGTGCGACAGCAGCCGCGGCCATTCGCGTTTGACCGGGCACTGGTTCATCCGCAGCGTCAATCCCTTGTTGAACGCGTCGCCGAACTTCACGGCGCTGAACATCGGTCCGTAGGCCCCCACCACCGACACCGTGCCGCCCTTGCGCACCGAATCGATCGCCCAGTTCAACGCGATCGGGGAACCGCCCTGCAACTTCAGCTTCGACGCCATGACGTGCTGCAGAAAATTGCCGTCGGCCTCGGCGCCCGCGGCGTCGATCGCGACGTCGGCCCCAAGATGGTCGGTGGTCTTCTTCATCTTCACGACGATGTCGTCGCAGTCGACGAAGTTGATGGTCTCGGCATGGGCGAACGTGCGTGCCTTGTCCAACCGGTACTCCAGGTGGTCGATCACGATCACCCGGCCCGCACCCATCAACCATGCCGACTTCGCCGCGAACAGGCCGACCGGGCCCGCGCCGAACACCACGACGGTGTCACCCTCGGCGATGTTGCCCAGTTGCGCGCCGAAGTATCCGGTGGCCAGCGCGTCGGTGAGCAGCAGGGCGTCTTCGTCGTCGAGCCAGTCGGGGATGACCGACGGGCCGACGTCGGCGAACGGCACCCGCACGAACTCGGCCTGACCGCCGTCGTAACCGCCGCAGGTATGCGAGTAGCCGTAGATGCCGCCGACCGCGGTGGCATTGGGGTTCACGTTGTGACAGTTCGAGTACAACCCGCGCGCGCAGAAGTAACAGGATCCGCAGAAGATGTTGAACGGCACCATCACCCGGTCACCCACCGCGAGGTTCTGCACCGACGGGCCGACTTCCTCGACCACGCCGATGAATTCGTGTCCGAACGTCGTGCCGACGCGCGTGTCGGGCATCATGCCGTGATACAGGTGCAGATCCGATCCGCAGATCGCGGCTTTGGTCACTCGGACGACGGCATCATTGGGATGCTCGATCGCGGGAATCGGCTTTTCTTCCAGGCGGACCTTGTACGGTCCGCGATACACCATGGCTCGCATACGGTCTCCTCGGATCTCCGCCACCTGAACGTGACGCAGTCCGGAGGTACCCCACGAGCAGCGGCTGAAACGGTGTCAGGCGACTCAGGCGCAATCGTGCTGCGCACGAATGTGCCTCGGCACCGACCGACGGCTCTCGATCACCGCCACCGCATCGAGATGATGCCGGGGCAGCGGAAGTTTGGCCTTGTCGGTCACCGGACGCGTCGTGGCCTTCCTGGACCGGCGACGGGCGCGGCGCGGTTCGAAGATCTGCGACGCGTACCGTGCGATCACCAGACCGGCGGCGACGGTGTCGTCGTCCATCACGCCGATCTTGTCGGAATACAGGTTCAGGGTCGCGCTGGCGGTCCCGTGACCGGACAGCGGCAGTTGCAGCATCGACCGGATCGGCGTCGCGGCGACCGCACGCGCAGTGAACTCCGGCCAGCGGGTCTCGCTGGTCAGGTCGTCGATGCGCGTCACCTCGGGGTCGAGGGCCGCGGTGAAGGACGGACCGTCACCGCACTGCCGCTGGATATTGTCCAGAACCAGGGGATGGCCGTTGGTGGCCGCCAGTGAGCGGATCACGCCCTGCTCGCCCAGCAGGGTGACGCCGGCGTGGTGCACCGAAGGCAGCTCATCCACGGCGGCCATCGTGATCCGGGCCAAGATCACAAAGGGGTCAGGGTCAGCGGACGTGCGGACGAGCTCCGCGAATGCCGCTTCGATTTGCGCGGTGTCAATCCCGCCAAGGCCGGACACAGAACCTCCAAGAGAACTCGCTGCACAGCTGCGAACAACAGCAGATCTCTTGTACCCACGGGCGGGGCGGCCAAACACCGCGGTCAGGACCGTTACGTTCCCGATGCGGAAACGGTGCCGCCGCCGTGATGGCAGCGGCACCGTCGTCACCGTCGGGTCAGTGCTGCGGGCCGGGGAACGCCGGCTGGCCGGGCTTCGGCGCGTCCGCGGGTGCGGGACCGGTCGGCTGGCCCTTGCCGCCGAGACCCGACATCTCCAGCAGCGGTGCGCCTGCCGGCGCGACGGGACCGGCGGCAGCGGCGATCGGGGCCGCCGCGATCGGCGGCACGCCCGCGGGCGGGACCACCGGCGGCACCGGAGGCACCGGCGGGGCCAGCGGCGGAACGATCGGCGGGACCACCGGTGGTGGGGCAACCGGAACCGGTGGGACTGGCCCGGGCGCGGCCAGTGGCACACCCGCCGCCATCTCGTTGATCGGGGCGGCGGCACACGCCGCGGGTTCGCCCGCCGCGCCCACCGTGCCGGCCTGTTCGTACAGACACGCACCGCCGCCGGTGATGCGCGCTGTGACGGCCGACGCGACTGGGCTCAAGACCAGAGCGACCCCACACAACGCAGCCCCCGCAGCAACTACCCCGCAGTTGAATCGATCAAAGATCGCCATGGACGTTGACTCCTTCATTCGTGCTCGAACAAATCAGCTTCGGTGTCGAGCAGCAAAACCGCTCATCCCTGCTGAAGTCGGGTTTAATCGACTGCGTTAATTGTCGGCAGTCGTGGTGCAGGGCGACACGCGCCGCACCGCATCGTGTCCGAACGGTGACGTTCGGCGTTGCCGGGCAACACATATGGCGCTGCATATGGCACTCAGCAACCATGCCGCGGTGCGCCGTGCCGCTCGCGGCCCGGCCGGACCCGCCAAGTGGGAGCTGGTGAAAGGCATTGGGTGGCAACGGGACTGCCCGCGCCACGCGGGGGTCGGTGAACACGGCGGCGCTACTCCTGGACGATGATCGGGTCGCCGACGTTGACCGCGTTGAAGTACCACTCCGCGTCTGTGGGGCTCAGGCCGATGCAGCCGTGGCTCACATTCTGATAACCGATCGAGTTCTCGGCCCACGGTGCGGGGTGGACGAAAAGTCCACGGTGGGTGAACCGGACGGCGTGGTCCACGTCGATGAGGTAGCCGTCGGGCGCGTCGACCGGGATGCCCACGCTGCTCGAATCCATGGTCACCGACTGCTCTTTGGCCAGCACGGTGTACTTGCCGACCGGCGTCGGATACTCCGGCCTGCCCATCGTTGCGGGCAACACACCCGGTTGGCCCCAGTGCAGTCGGTGGTGCGGTGACGGCAGCGGCGGGCCGGGCGGGATGTCCGGTGTGGGTGTCATGCCCGGAATCTCAAGCGTCTCTTGGGCCTCCGGCGGCTCGGGCGGTTTCGGCGCGGCGTCCTTCGCGGGCAGGCGCACCATCACCTCGGGCATGCGGGGGTCGTCTGCCGGTGTCACGCGCACCGGCACCTCGGGGTTGGGTTCGGGCGCCTGCTCCGGTGGCGGGGCGGGTGCCTGTTCGGGAGGCCCGGCCGGCACACCGTCGATGCTCACCACGAAGGTGTGATCGGAGATGTCGGCGACCCCGATGACCGCGGGACCCGTCTTGAACTGCAAGGGAATGTTGCCCACCGAGAGGGCCACGGTGCTGTGGGCGGGCCAGTACTCGTCGGGAACCCATTGCACGACATTGTTCTCGACCCACTCGTAGGTGCCCGTCATGCCAGGGCGGGACTTGATGCCGATGGCGCGTTCGGCGACGCGGCGGTCGGTGACCGGCGTCTTGAAGGTCACCACGATGGGATGGCCGATGCCCACGACCGCATCCTGCGCCGGTGCCACCGACGCGATGGCAGATCGGTACGACTGGTTCGCGGAAACCAGGTCGATGTCCACCGGTGCCATGCCGGCACCGGCCGAGACGCCTACGGCCGCGAGCGCACCCCATAAGACCACACGCATTGGCTTCCGATTTCCCTCGTAAATTACAAGTTTGTCAATAAGGATGGTAGGGGTGCGGGGGCTCAGCGAAAGCTCTCGTGCACAAGCAATTCGGTCAAGTAATCATCACGGTTTGAGCACGACCCGCGGGATGGCACTGTAGATGCAGGTGGGCGAGGCGGCGCACCAGCAGGCTCGGCAGCCAGGGCCCGACATCGGCGGCGTCCAGGTTCGACGTGTGTTCCAGCAGGTGGCGCAGCACCACCCGGGCCTCAAGGCGGGCGAGAGCGGCCCCCACACAGAAGTGCGCGCCCTTGCCGAAGCTCAGATGACCTTTCCCGCCCGGCCGGTCCAGACGGAACTCGTCGGGATCGTCGAAATGCGACGGATCGCGGTTCGCCGCGCCCCACAACAGCAGCAGACGCGACCCCGCCGGAAGGTCGACGCCGCCCAGTGCGGTGTCCCGGACCACGTGGCGGTAGTGGCCACGAAACGGTGGTTCCAAGCGCAGCACCTCTTCGAGGAACGCGCCGAGCGACTCGGGTCGAGAACGCACATGCTGCTGGAGGTCCGGCCTGGTCGCCAAAACCCAAGCCGCAGAACCGATCAGCGATGCCGTCGATTCGCCGCCGGCGCCGAACAGGATGATCATCATGGCCTGCGCGGTGGGCTCGTCCATCTCGCCCGCCGCACACGCCGTCACCAGATCGCCGAGCAGATCGTCCTGCGGGTCCTTCGCCGCGTGCCGGAACAGCTCGGTGATGTAGCCGGCGAGCTCCATGACCGCGACGCCGGCCTGCGCGAGCTGGTCCTCGCTGACAAGGCCCTCGACCACCTGGGTTGCCGAATAGCCCCACCGCACCAGCTTGTCGATGTCGGCGTCGGGGACACCGATGATGCGTCCGACGATCATCATCGGCAGCCGGTTGGCGACGGCGCTCATCCATTCGATGCGTCCATCGTGAAGGTTGCTGTGCCAGAGTGTGTTTGCGGTGTCGGTGATGAACGGCTCGAAGGCGCGGATGCGTTTGGCTGCCAGTTGCGGCAGCAACGCCTTGCGGTGGGCGGTGTGTGCGGGTTCGTCGGCGGTGGCCAATACGTGGCTCTTGCCGCCAAGGCCCTCCATCTCGAAGGCGCCCACGGTGCCGTCGGGTTGATACGTCATGGCGGCGGTCAGGTTCGAGCTGAAATCCTCGGGACGCGCGATGGCGTCGCTCACGGCATCCCAACCGCACACCGCGTAGAAGCCCGAATCGCCGATCGGGTGGACCGCGGCGGTCTCGAGCATCCGCCGGTACAGGGGATGCGGGTCCTGGATGTACTCGGGGCGGAACAACTCGAGGCCGAGGCCGTCAGCAGGCGTCATGCATCCAAACGTGATGGCCGCCGTGGGCAGCGTCAACGGGTGCCGGCAATGTCGAAACCGACCCTGTCGTGGTCGGCTGGACGTCGTCTCACGCGACGCGGCGTACCTGCCCCGACACTGAGAAACACCTACTAGTTTGTCTCAGGACTGAGACGATACAAGGGTTCGTTCGAAGGGGGTGCGCGTGGCCGACTGGCTATTGGGCGGTGAGCGCCGCACGGCGGCCGCCGAGCGCATCTATGCCGCGGCCACCGAACTCGTGCTGCGCGACGGCCTCGACGCCTTGGACATCGACACATTGGCCGCCCGGGTGCACTGCTCGCGCGCCACCATCTACCGCTATGCGGGCGGCAAGGCGCAGATCCGCGATGCCGTGCTACTGCGCCTGGCGGCCGGCATCGTCGACTCGGTGCGCCACGCAGTCGAGCACCTCACCGGGCGCGAACGCGTGGTCGACGCCATCACGGTCGCGTTGGAACACATCCGGTCCGACCCGATGCGTCAGATGATGGTCGGCCTCGGCGCGGGCCGCGATCTGAGCGAGCTGACTGAATCACCCGTGCTGGGGCGTCTTGCCGCCGAACTCACCGGCATCACCGACGACCCACAGGCAGCCCAGTGGATCGTGCGCGTCGTGATGTCACTGGCGGTCTGGCCGCTTGCGGATGCGGCGGCGGAAGCGCAGTTGGTCGAACGGTTCGTGGCGCCGGCGTTCGGGTGAAGCGTGGAGCCGGTGACCGTGCGCGGGAATGGCGTTGACGGACCACCGAAGTCGTTTGTGGCCCATGCCGCGCCGCCCTCGCGCGGTGCGTTACTGCCGCTCGTCGTGGGCCCCGTCGACGCCGCGATTTCAAAGGTCACTTCCGCAGTTGTCTGGTGATCGGTCGTGGCGGCGGACTGCGGGGGGCAAGCAGTGCTGCACCCACGTTTGCCTCCTAGCGCTCAACCCCTGCGTCTCGAGACCTCATCGGTCATCAAATTGATCGGAGGAGTTTCGGCGGCGTTTTTCAAATACTTCGCAATCACCCGTTCGGTTTACTCGTTTGCTGAAAAGCTCGGGTTCCACCCGGCGCGGCGGGCACCTACCGTTCACTGTGCGCCGAGCGGCCTGAGACGTTCAGGGGCCTGAGGTACGGCCCGGCCTGACGACGTTTGGTGGTCGGCAGTTGGCGTGCATCAGCGCATCGCCTTTTGCTAGATGCCCTTAATTTTCGCCGCCGTTGCCGAAACGTAGCGCGTTCTCGACGTCTGAAGGTTCGCTGTGCGTCGATATTGGCAGGTAACCGACGGTTGATGCTTCGAAGTGCCGTTGACAGCCAGGGCCGGCGTGAAGGCGTGACAGCGACCGGGATCTCACCCAATGTCCGTCAGCGCAGCCGCCGCTGCGTCGCGAGGAGCATGTAGTTGCATTGGCAACTATCAGCAAATGTATGCGCTCTCAGACTTTGCGGAATGTCTGATCTGATGGGCCTGATCCGAGTTGACAAGCGTTGCTGCTGAAGCTCATGATCTTGACATCAGCCAATGAACAAAACATTCGGGGGATCTTTGAATCGCCGCAAACCCGCGTAAGAGCGGTATGCACGGCGCGGGCGCTGGAAAACACCTCGCGACCGCCGCCTCTGCAGCAAACGTATTTATTCATCACCGTATCTGACGATGCGATTGGTTGTATCAGCAGACTGCCGGTCCCTCGCAGCCGCGAGAAAGATTTCGGGCAAACAATCGTTGTGACCGCTGTGGATGGCGCGTTGTTCTTCTGCGCCATATGAAAAAAGGGGAATTACTTGTGACGGCAGCTGAACTCGCACCAGGAAGCTCTCGCAGTATCGAGCAGATTCTCGGTGACACACACAGGTTGGTTGATCCCGCGTTGCGATCGGTGGCGACGGAGCTGCCCGCCGAAATGCAGACGGTTATGAGCTATCACCTTGGTTGGTGCGACGAATCGGGTCATCCCATCAACGCGGCCAACGGCAAGATGATCCGCGCAGCTGCAACGCTTTTGGTCAGCCGTGCCGCGGGCGGCACGCCCGGAAAGGCAGTGTCGGCCGCAGTTGCCGTGGAATTGGTGCACAACTTCTCACTGATGCACGACGACGTCATCGACCGTGACCAGCGTCGCCGACACCGGCCGACAGTGTGGACCGTATTCGGCATTCCAGCAGCCATTTTGGTCGGCGATGCGCTGTTGGGTCTTGCCTACGAAGTGTTGGCTGATGCGGAGTTTTCTCCTGACCCATTCGAGGCGGTCCGGCACCTCTCGCGGTCCGTGGAACGCATGATCTTCGGTCAAGATGCCGATATCCGTCTTGAATCACGAACCGGTGGAGTGAAACTGAGTGAGTGCATCGCGATGGCACGGGCGAAGACCGGGGCGCTGCTGGGCGGCGCATGCGCCCTTGGCGCGCTGAGCGCGGGAGCAGATGCCGCACTGGTGCAACAGATGAGCGTGTTCGGCGAGGAACTCGGGCTTGCCTTCCAACTCATCGACGATGTTCTGGGCATCTGGGGCGATCCCAAGCGAACCGGTAAGCCGGCGCGGTCCGACTTGCAGAGCCGGAAGAAATCTCTGCCGGTCGTGTTCGCGATGAACAGCGGTACGCGTGCCGCCGAAGAGTTGATGACGCTGTACCAGATTCGGCGGGATCTGACCGATGTTGAACTGAATCGCGCCGCACGGCTGGTGGATGCTGCAGGCGGTAAGGAGTGGGCGACATCGGAAGCTGAGCGGCGGGTCCAGGAGGCACTGTCAAACCTCGCCACGTGGAACCTGCACCCTCCTGCTGTTGCCGAGCTCGCAGCGCTTGCCGCGCGAGTGTGCGATCGCACGTACTAGCAACAAGGCGAACCTACCTATGAATGAGAACCAGCTTCCTGGAGTGCGTAGAGTTCTGCTCGCCGCGCCCAGATCGTTCTGCGCCGGAGTTGAACGCGCGATAGATGTTGTCGAACATGCCTTGACCGACAATGGGCCACCGGTTTACGTGCGCAAGCAGATCGTCCACAACGCACACGTTGTTGCCGATCTGGAGGCTCGCGGCGCGGTCTTCGTTGAAGAGCTTGACGACGTCCCTCCCGAATCCCTGGTCATCTTCTCCGCTCACGGCGTATCACCGCAGGTTCGGGAGCAAGCGGCCACCAGAAACTTGCGGGTCATCGACGCCACGTGCCCATTGGTGTCGAAAGTCCACGCACGTGCACGGCGCCTCCAGCGCCGCGGGGACACGGTTGTGCTGATCGGCCACGCGGGTCACGAAGAGGTCGAAGGAACACTGGGACATGCGCCTGAAGTGATCCAACTCGTCGAACATGTCGAGGATGTCGACCGTGTTGTGGCACCAGATGCATCCCGAGTGACATATCTGACGCAGACAACGTTGGCGGTCGACGAGACAACCGAGATCATCGCGCGGTTACGCGAACGGTTTCCGGACCTGATCGATCCGCCGACGTCAGACATCTGTTATGCGACGACAAATCGGCAACAGGCGATCGCCGCTGTGGCAGCTCAGTCCGAGCTCGTACTCGTTGTCGGGTCCGACAACTCGTCGAACTCGCAACGTCTTGTCGATGTCGCGCGCAGCTGCGGCGCGTCTGCGCACCTGATCGACGACGCGGCACAAATTTCGCCGGATTGGCTCAACGGTGTCCGGACGATCGGACTCAGCGCGGGGGCCTCAGCCCCGTCACATCTGGTCGATGGGGTCATCGCTCGGCTTCGCCAGTTCGGACCGTTGGAGGTTGATGAGTATGAATTCACCCGTGAGACAGTGCATTTCGCGACGCCAGCCACTCGCAAGCAGCCATGACTAGCACACCGGCACATCCGATGCCCCCGACCACGCTGGTGGACCTCAGCCCGCAGACGCTGCGTCGTATCGACGACGACGACCTATCGGGGCTGGCCGACGAGATTCGTCGGCATCTGATCAACGAAGTGACCACCACTGGCGGTCATCTCGGACCGAATCTCGGCGTTGTGGAATTGACCATCGCCTTGCATCGAGTATTCGAATCCCCTTCAGACACCATCTTGTTCGACACCGGCCACCAGGCCTACGTACACAAGATCATCACGGGCCGAGGCGCGCTCTTCTCCACGCTGCGACAGGAGGGTGGCTTGTCCGGGTACCCGTCCAGTAGTGAGTCCGTGCACGATGTCATCGAGAATTCGCACGCATCAACAGCATTGTCCTACGCTGACGGGCTCGCCAAAGCGCGCCAACTCGCCGGTCAACAGCACCGCAGAATAGTCGCGGTGGTCGGGGACGGTGCCCTCACCGGCGGGATGGCCTGGGAGGCGCTCAACAACATCGGCGGAGCCCAGGATCGGCCGGTCGTCCTCGTGCTCAACGATAACGGCCGCTCGTACGCGCCCACCGCCGGCAGCCTGTCACGTCTACTGAATGGAACGTCAGCAGATCGGGGCACTCCTGTCGACTTCTTCGGTGCGCTGGGGTTCAAGTACATCGGCCCTGTGGATGGTCATGACCTTGCGCAACTCGAAGACGCGCTCCGCGAGGCCGCTGAGTCGCGTCGACCAGTCGTCGTGCACACCCAGACGATAAAGGGTAGAGGCTATGCGCTTGCCGAGGCTGACGACGCCGAATGCATGCACGCTATCGGGGCTATCGACCCCGTAACCGGAGCTCCACGCACACCTGTGAGCACCACATGGACCGATATCTTCGCCGAGGAGATCACCCGGCTAGCCGCCGAGCGCGCCGAGGTCGTAGCGGTTGCGGCTGCGATGCGAGACCAGGTCGGGCTCGGCCCGATGGCCGCAGTGTTCCCGAACCGCGTGTTCGACGTGGGCATCGCTGAACAGCACGCTGTCTGTTCTGCTGCCGGCATGGCTCTGGCGGGGCTGCATCCGGTTGTCGCCGTGTACTCGACTTTCCTGAACCGGGCATTCGACCAGGTCATGATGGATGTGGCGTTGCACCACCTTCCGGTGACGATGGTGCTGGACCGTTCAGGGATTACCGGGCCGGACGGGCCGAGTCACAACGGTATGTGGGACACGGCGATTCTCGGCGCCGTTCCCGGCCTTCATATCGGCTGCCCACGTGACGGGCGTGAGCTTGGCGTCCTGCTGCGAGAAGCAGTTGCGATGCCGGCGCCTACGGTAATTCGATACCCGAAAGGCCCGGCAGCAGAGCCTATCCCCGCGTTGCAGCGCGTCGGGGCGTGTGATGTTCTGCGCGCCGATGACGATGCGGAGGTGCTGCTCATCCCTGTGGGTCCGCTGGCCGCAACATGCCTGTCGGCCGCTGACGGTTTACGTCAGCACGGTGTGGGTGTTACGGTCGTCGACCCGCGGTGGACCAGCCCGATCGACCGCAGCCTCGTCGACCTCGCCCGACAGCATCGCGTGGTCATCACCGCTGAGGACACAATTGCCCTGGGATCGTTGGGTTCCCGCTTGACGTCCGCACTCGATGGTATGTCGCACACACAAGTCCACACGATGGCGCTGCCGACACGTTTCCTGCCTGCGGCAAGCCGCAGCGCGTTGCTCAGCCGATATGAGCTCGACGCCCCCGGCATCGTGCGTAAAGGCTTAAATCTGTTACGGCGGAACGAAGTAGAGGCCTACACGTGACCACCACCTTGACCCGACACCGATTGATGACGTTATGACAGCGACCACGGATCTGGGTATGCCGGCTATGGGTTCTGGACAGCCGCCGCCCACGCTGGCGCCCCGGCGCAAAACCCGACAGCTCGATGTGGGTGGTGTCGGGGTGGGCAGCGAGCATCCCATCGCGGTGCAGTCCATGTGCACCACCAAGACCCACGACGTCAACTCCACGCTGCAGCAGATCGCCGAGCTGACCGCGTCGGGTTGTGACATCGTGCGGGTGGCGTGCCCGCGTCAGGAGGACGCCGATGCGCTCGCCGAGATCGCGCGGCACAGCCAGATCCCGGTGATCGCCGACATCCACTTCCAGCCCAAGTACATCTTCGCCGCGATCGACGCGGGATGTGCCGCGGTGCGGGTGAATCCGGGCAACATCAAGGAGTTCGACGGCCGGGTGAAGGAGGTCGCCAAGGCCGCCGGGGATGCGGGCATCCCGATCCGCATCGGCGTCAACGCGGGCTCGCTGGACAAGCGATTTTTGGAGAAGTACGGCAAGGCCACCCCCGAGGCGCTGGTGGAATCGGCGCTGTGGGAGGCCTCGCTGTTCGAGGAGCACGGCTTCGGCGACATCAAGATCAGCGTCAAGCACAACGATCCGGTGATCATGGTCGCGGCCTACGAGCAGCTCGCCGCGCAGTGCGACTATCCGCTGCACCTCGGTGTCACCGAGGCGGGCCCGGCGTTCCAGGGCACCATCAAGTCGGCGGTCGCGTTCGGGGCGTTGCTGTCCAAGGGCATCGGCGACACCATCCGGGTGTCGCTGTCGGCGCCGCCGGCCGAGGAGGTCAAGGTCGGCAACCAGATCCTGGAATCGCTGAACCTGCGGCCGCGCGGACTGGAGATCGTGTCGTGCCCGTCGTGCGGACGCGCCCAGGTCGATGTCTACACGCTGGCCAACGCGGTCACCGCGGGTCTGGACGGTCTGGATGTCCCGCTGCGGGTCGCCGTGATGGGTTGCGTGGTCAACGGACCCGGTGAGGCCCGCGAGGCCGATCTCGGTGTGGCCTCCGGCAACGGCAAGGGCCAGATCTTCGTCAAGGGCGAGGTCATCAAGACCGTGCCCGAGGCCCAGATCGTGGAGACACTCATCGAAGAGGCACTTCACCTCTCGCAATCACCGACCCGCGATTGATATGAGCCCCGTGACCGCCGATGGCGTGGCTGGGGCCGAAAGACGTTTATCACCACAGACCCATCGACCGCGTGTGCGACAACACCCAATTAGGAGGGAACGCCAGTGACCGCTGAACTGACGAGGGGGCTCGACATTGGCCCGCTTTGGTGCCCAATCGAATTGAAAGAGAAGCCGGACGCGCAGAAATATCAAGCGGCCTCCGAAAAGTTCTTCGAAGCATGCGGCTTCGACGCCCAGTCGCTCCGAACTACGAAGGCGATGGGCACAGGCCGTCTAGCGTCGTATTACGCGCCGGAAGGTGACGAAGAAGGTGTCCAGTTACTCAGCGACTGGCTCATGTGGGCACTGCTCTTCGACGACGCATACTGCGATGACGGCGATATTGCCCGAGATCCCTCACGATTCGGGTATGTAGCGGCCAGCATGATGACTCGGTGCTTGAATCCGCGCGAGTTGTCGGCAGGCGACGACACGCTGCGCGGATTCGAAATGTCCCTCCAAGATATCTTTTCGCGAGTCGAGGCACGGTCTGGCTACCTGGTAGCTTCGGCCATCGGGTTGGAACACTTCCAATGGATGGTCGGAGCGTACTGCGGTGTCAGCGACCGTGTGAGTTCCCACCTTCGGAACCTCGATGAACATCTCATCGTGCGACCGATGGACGGCGGAAACGCGAGCAGTCTCTATTTCACACAAGTGGCAAGCCGACGGTGGCTCAACGCCGATTACACAAGCATGCGAGCAGTCCGGGCAATCACCCATGCCTCGATCGTGTTGCTCACAGTGCCGACTGATATCGCGTCGTACGGGTGGGAGCGGCATCAAAGGTCATTGGAATCCAACATCGTTGCGATAATCGCCAACGAACGAGGCTGTTCCATCCCCGAGGCCATCGACCATTCCCGGCACTTCGTGGAGCAGATCATGCAAGTCTTTCTCGACTTGAAGGCCCAACTCGTACGTTTGGGCGATCCGGAGCTCGACGGTTACCTGGAAGACATGTCCAATATCGTTCGCGGCACGCTTGAATGGCAACGACTCTTACCGCGCTACATCCTGTCCCCACAACAGATCGCCGACGTCGGCGACAACGGCTTCGATGTCCAGCCTATCCACGAGGTCAGCCACGATCGATCGTTCACCACTCCGTTCCCGCGGCCGAAATCCATCCAGTGGTACTGGGACGCTCTCGATGAGTAACGCGAAGCGCCGGCGTACGCGTGCCGAGCCGAACCCCTACGCGACCAACAGCCCGTGCAGCTGACATGAGATGACTATTCACTCAAATGCATCTAGTGCCTCGCGTCTGAATTTGGTTTACGGGTGTGGGGCAGGATTCGTCGGCGGGTTTGGTCCAGACGAATGGATGGGTGGCAGCGTTGGTTTCAGCCGTGGGTGAGTGCGGTGATGGTGGTCATCAGTTCTTTCACGCTGTTGAAGGAGCCGCGGCGGATGGCTTGGCAGCCGTCGTCGGGATACACCATCATCCCAGACTGTGAACTCCTTGATGACGCGCAACACTAGTTGGTGATCGCGATGACCACCTTGCCGAAGACGTCGGGGCTCGCCTGGGCGGCGTAGGCCTCCTTGACGTCGTCGAACCCGTACACCTTATGGATCACCGGCGCGATGCCGTGGGTGTCGACGAACTCGACGAGACGCTGCAACGCCACGCGGCCACCAACTGCGGTACCGCGAATGGATGCCCCCTTGGCCATGAGGATCGGCAGCGGCGGCGGGGCGTCGCCATCGGAAAACACGCCCATGACAGCGATCTCACCTCCGTTCGCGACCGCCATGATGGATTGGAGCATGGCGTCTCCGCCCGCGGCGTTGACGACTTTGTCGGCTCCGCCAGTCGCTGCGTACGCGGTCTCACCCCAGGTTTCGTCGGTGCGGTAGTTGATGACGCGGGCGGCCCCCAGGTCGATCAGCCGAGCGCTCTTGTCATTGCCGCCGGTGGTTACGATGACCGTGGCGCCCATCGCCTGGGCGAGTTGCAGCGCGAACACCGACACTCCACCGCTTCCCAATGTCAGAACGGTTTGCCCGGCCAGGACCGGGTGCTCTTCGGTCAACGCGGTCCACGCCGTCAGTCCGGCGCATGTAAGAGTGGCGGCTTGAATGTAGTCCAGAGACTTGGGTTTCGCGACGACTCGGTCGGCGGGCAGCGTGATGTACTCGGCCAGCACACCGTCCTCGCCGGGTGACCCCAGTCCGAAGCCCATTCCCGTGGGCGGCGGTCCGTCGACCCAGTCGGCGAAGTAGACAGTGATGACGTCATCACCGACGGCCCAACTGTCGACACCCTCACCGACCGCGTCGATGACGCCGGCGGCGTCGGATGCGGGGATTGTGTCCGTCGTGATGACCTGTCCGTAGCCGCCGTTGAGGATAATTTGATCGCGATAGTTCAAGGACGCCGCCTTGACTGCGATGCGCACCTGTCCTGGCCCTGGTTCGGGTATCGCGCCGTCCACCAACGTCAAGGCGTCGAGCCCGCTCTCATGAGGTTTGATGATCCACTTCCGCATGTCAGTCCCTTCCAAGCTTCTTCGGCGATGTAAGTAACCAGTTAGTTGCACCGCGAAGTCGAGTGTACGTTACATGCAAACGACTGGTTACTTGCACTAGTCTCAACCGTCATGACCACCCCGTCCCGGGCGAAGGACTCAGCGTTGACCAAGCAACGCATCCTCGACGCGGCAATCGACGAATTCGCGTCGTTCGGGCTCGCGGGGGGACGGATCGACAGGATCGCGGCGGCAGCCAAGAGCAACAAGGCGATGATCTATCGCTACTTCGGGAGTAAAGATCTTCTCTTTGACGCCGTCTTCGATGCCATCGTCGTGGCCACCGTCGACGCGGTACCGCTGGATGTCGCGAATCTGCCGGCATACGCCGCGGCACTGTTCGAACAGCACCGACGGAATCCGAAGATCCTCCGCATCGCGACCTGGGACCGTCTTGAACGTGACGGGGCGGGCTTGAGACTCGCGTCGGTCGTCGCGGCAACCGAAGCGAAGTTGGATGCGATCCGCGCAGCGCAGCGGGACGGGATCGTCACCACCCACTACCCGCCAGAGATGCTGTTGCACATCGTCATTGCGCTTTCGCAGCCACCACTCGGAGCCGCAATCGACGACGCGGATTCAGAACTGGTTGCGGCTGCCGTGAAGGCCGTGCTCGACTGCTGAAGCGCGCCGCTGTGACACCGGACGCACGCTGCAGAGCACGCCCGTTGATGCCATGGGTGTTGAACACCCTGACCAATCAGTTCGGCGATCAGCAAGAACACCGATCTCACTCAACGCCGCAGGGCGGAGACGGGTACTCCCTCGACGGCGGCACCGGAGGTGCCGGCACTCGTCGGCGGGTTTGGCCCCACCGAGGGGGCCGGGGCGAGGAAGACGGATGGGGCTCGCCTGAGCGCTGGGTCGGTCGACGGATCCGGTTCCGGCACAACACCGTCGACCCTGACGACCATCACGATGTCCGCTTCGACGGGTGGCCGGCACAGGGCCCCGGCATCGCCCTGCGGCCGTTCTGGACGCTCGGCGTCGCGGCCCTGATGCGCGATTGAGGGTCACGAGCCGTATCGCGAGCCGTTTGACAACGGTTCTGTGTGACACACGACCGCCTTCCGGTGCCGGCGACACCTTCAGGTCCGGGTAACCGGACCCCGCAAGACGAATTGAGGACTAGACGACCGGTCTACTCGGTGTTAGCGTCGAAACGTGACAACGGCGAAGACCGACACCCGGCAGACGATCCTCGACACAGCCGAACAGCTGATGGTTCAGAAGGGGTACTCGGCCGTCGGCCTCACTGAAATACTGACGGCGGCCGGCGTTCCGAAAGGCTCCTTCTATCACTACTTCAACTCGAGGGACGCGTTCGGTGAGGCGATGCTCCAGAACTACTTCACCAGCTATCTGGCCAACATGAACCGCATAATCGCCATGCCGGGCGCCAGCCCCGCAGAGCAGCTTATGACCTACTGGCAGCAGTTCTACGACAAGCAGACTGTCGACGACTGTCAAGGCCGTTGCCTCGTCGTGAAATTGGCCGCTGAGGTGTCCGACTTGTCGGAGCCGATGCGGCTGATCCTGCAGCAGGGCACGGCGGGCATCCTGGACCGCCTCGAAGGAATGCTGGCCGCCGGCGTCGAAGACGGTTCAGTGTCACTGGAGGTCACGCCCGCGGTCGCGGCGAACACGCTCTACAGCGCATGGATTGGGGCGAGCGTCCTCGCGAAGGTCAATCGCAATCCAGAGCACCTCGACACGGTGATGGCTTACACACATCAGGTGTTGCACATCTGACAATCCGCTCCCGCACGCTGGCCATCTCGACCACCAACCAACCCCTATCTAGTGATAGTCGACCGGTCTACTAGAGCGCATCAAGGAGGAATCATGTCCGACGAACTGATCTACAACGACGCCACTTCCATGGCAGAGCTGATCCGCACCCGGGCTGTGTCATCGGTCGACCTGGTGCGTGCGCACCTGGCACGGATCGAGGCCACCAACCCGGACATCAACGCCATCGTGACCATCGCGGAGGACGTTCTCGACGCCGCGCACGCCGCCGACGTAGACCTGGCCGCGGGCCACGACGTGGGTCCCTTGCACGGTGTGCCCTTCACGGTGAAGGACTCGATCGACACGGCAGGCGTGCTCACCCAACGAGGCTCGCCGATCTTCGCGGGGCGGACCCCTACAACAGACGCAACCAGCGTGGCTCGAATCAAGAACGCTGGCGGAATCCTACTGGCCAAGACCAACCTGCCGGAGTTTTCGTACTCGACCGAGAGCAACAACCTGCTCACCGGGCGGACCAACAACCCTTGGAACCTGGAACGCACCCCCGGAGGATCCAGCGGCGGCGAATCAGCGGCGATCGCAGCCGGCATGAGCCCCTTCGGCCTCGGCACCGACCTGGCCATATCGGTGCGCGGCCCCGCCGCCCAGACCGGAATCGTTGCACTCAAACCCACGCACGGGCGCATCCCGATGACCGGAGTCTGGCCTCGCGTCCCGCGTCGAAACTGGCATGTCGGCCCTATGGCCAGAACCGTCCGCGACATCGCCCTTACCTACTCGCTGCTGTCCGGACCCGACGGCGCGGACGGCTTCGCAGTGACACCGAGGGCCTTCGACAGCGGCCGCGGAGACAGCCCGAACCGCCCGTTGCGCGTCGGCTGGCTCGTCGACTCCGGTCTGGGACCCGTCGATCCGGAAGTCGCAGCCACCGTCCGCGACGCTGCGAACGCCCTCGCAAGCACCGGCGTACACGTCGAGGAAGTCACAATCCCCGCGCTCGAACGCGACAACCCGCTGGCGCTGTTCAACCTGCAGCACGTGATGGAACTCAAACCTGCGATGGCCGCAGCGACCAGGGGCCGCGAGGCGGAGATGTTCACGATGTCCACATCGATGCTCAACACCCCCGACACGTCGATCGAGGGTTACATCGCTGCCGAGCAGGGCTTCGAGAGAATCCGCGACGGCTACGCCGAATTTTTCACCCGGTATGACGCGCTGCTGCTACCCGTGCTGCCCATCCCAGCTCACCAGCACGGCCTGACGAAGTTCATCATCGATGGAAAAACCGTCGATGCCAACCACGTTCAAACATTCACCGTCCAATTCAACATCACCGGTTTGCCCGCGTTGTCGATGCGCTTCGGCACCAGCAGCGATGGCCTCCCCATCGGAATTCAGATTGCAGGCAACTGGCACGCGGAATCCACGGTCCTCCACATCGCCACCGCACTCGAAGACCTCAGTCCCGTCCGTGACCTGCACCCGACACTGGCTTTTGAAGGAGCACGCCGGACTCCTGCCGGGTGAAGTTCTCACTTCCACGTCCAACTGGACATCGTGTGGACGGGTCCAGACGTAGGGCCGGGGGTTGCCGTTCCAGGTTTGGATCCACGCGCGGATGTCGGCGTTGAGTTGGCGCACCGATGTGGGGGTGCCCGCGCCGCAGTTTCTTGGTGGTCGCCTCGGCGAACCAACGTGTCGAGCCCGTCCGGACCGACCGTGGCCGCCATATCGTCCAGGCTAGTACACCGTCGGTATGGAATCGGCACGACCGAGCAAGAGCGCTGGCTGCGCCTATCGTCAGAAACCTTGGCGCATTGGGGCATTCGTCATGTCGGCGAGCGCCGCAGGATCCTCGCGTGTGCCTTTCCGGCGCGATCAGGGCTAAACGGCACACTCGTCGAAGCCTGCGGCTTCGACGAGTGTGCCGCAGTCTCGGTGCTCTGTCCGCAAGCAGACTCAGTCTCAGAGCCGTTGCTCGACAGTCGGTCTCACGGTGTCAGTATCGAGAGTGCCTGTCTTCTCCGATTCAAGCTGACGCCTGCGGTCCGCATGCCGAGTTATTTGTTGATGGTGTTTTCGCTCGCCTGGTCCATGAAGATCGCGACGTGGGCCGGAGGCATGGCCGCCAGCGTCCCGCCGATCGGTGACGGGCGCTCGGCGTCGGCGATCATCTTGGCCGCGGTCTCCGGCGAGACGGGGGGGACCGGGTGCTGGAGGTAGTAGCTCTTCTGCTCGTCCTCAAACAGTCCGTCCGGGATGGCGGGGGCGTAGGGCCAGAAGTAGATCTCGGTGTTGGGCTCGATGCGCCAGCTCTCGGCGAGCGGGCCGGCGTCGACGACGTTGTACCCGACGGTCTCCAGGAACTGCGTTACGGCCTGCTTGGCGGCGGCGTCGTCACCGGCGATCGGCAGTGCGGTGCGTTCGGGGTCGCCCTGGGGGCGGGCGTTGGAGTACATGTGGTTCCAGTCCAGGTTGTACAGCGCCTTGACGACGTGGGCGTCCTTGAGGTGGCGCTGAATGAGCTCGCTGGAGGTGAGTTCCCCGTTGTCCAGCTCGGTGTTCCGCCAGAACTCGGGGTAGTAGTTGGTCTGGTCGATGACCACCTTCCCGGCGAACTTGTCGGCGGGCAGAGTCTCGAAGACTCCTATGGGTAGGGGGATGGCTACAATGTCGCCGGCATCGATGGCCTCCTCAACCGTTCCCGCCCGTGCAGACGGGCCGAGTCCCTGGACCAGCTTCGCGATCGATTCCGGTCCTCGCGAGTTGCTGAGCACGACGTTGTAGCCCGCGTCGATGGCCAGACGGGCGGTCGCGCCGCCGACCAAGCCGGCGCCGATGATCCCGATTGTTTGCGTCATGGGTGGAAATCTCGATTCTGAGTCGGTGACGGCTAATGGCCGTCGGGGTCTGCTGTCGTCGCTGACGGGTTCATCCGAAGGCGTGACCCGTCACAACACGTGTGGGTGGTCAGCGTTGAACCCACGACACGATCCTGATCTCGGTTGGCCATGCCGCACCAGGCGTTGCCTTCCCTATGACTGTCGGTACCACCCAGTCGCTGCGGCGGCAGCGCATACTTGAGCGATGGCGACCCGGACTGAGTTAGGCAGCGCCCTGCGGGCATGGCGCGAGAACACCGGCCCGGCTCAGGTGGGCCTCTCCGGTGGCGGCGACCGCCGCGTGCCCGGCCTGCGGCGTGAGGAACTCGCGCTCATGGCCGGAATCTCGTTCGACTACCTGGTGCAATTGGAGCAGGGCCGCGCGACGAATCCTTCGCCCCAGGTGCTCCAGGCCTTGGCGAGGGTCCTGCAACTCAACGCCGTAGATCGCGAAGCGTTCTTTCGCCTGGCCGGCTCCATCGTCCCGCCGGCGGGGTCGGTGCCGCGCGCGATCCCACCTGGTGTGCAGCGCATGATCGACCGGATGAGCGAAACGCCCGTGGCCGTTTTCACCGCCGCCTGGGACGCCGTGCAGTGCAACCCGCTGTGGAGCGAATTGTTCGGCGTGCCTAGCAGCCTCGACATCACTGCACCGGTCGGCGGTCCGGCCCAAAATATGGTCTGGGGTCACTTCGCTGGCGCCAGTCCCGACGGTGCGTCGGTGGTGGAGCGTGATGCGGCACACACCGACGCCTTCGAGCGCATGATGGTCTCCGATCTACGGCGCGCCGCCGAGCGCTACCCGGACGACCGTGCGGTTACCGAACTGATCACCGGCCTCCGTGAAACGAACTCGCGCTTCGGCGATCTGTGGGCACGGTACGAGACTCTGCCCCTGGGCGGATCACACAAGACGATCGTGCACCCCGAACTCGGCGGCATCACCCTCGATTGCGACATCCTCACCATCGAGCGCGCCGACCTGCACATCGTGCTCAATTGGGCTGTCCCGGGTAGTCGCGACGCCGCGAAACTTGACCTACTTCGCGAGCGAGTGGCCGCGGCAGCGCAGCGGTAAGATTCGCAGTGACGTAGCGGCGTCGCGTCGCCGCAACCAGCCGCACCACTTACAGGCTGGCTACACCTAACGCCCTTTGAACTCAGCCGCGGGCGTCGAGCGATGTCATCCCTACGACTCCAGTCAGCGTGCGCCACCGTTGCGATTGTGCACGACCCGACAGACGCGAAAACGCATGAGGCAGGTACGAATTCGGGCGGGATGGTGACACGTTGGCCCCGGTGTGTGAGGCGGTACTCGCGGCAGGCGCGGTGCTACAGGCGACTGGCGAACACTTCGGGGCCGAGCGGGTGCAAGTCGAATTCGAATGCGGTGACGACGCAGAACCCGCCGCCGCCGCGAAGCGCGCCGTCCAGATCGCTGTGGTGATCCGCGTCGGCTCGCACCCGCGATCCGTCGGCGAGAACGACCTGGAAACCGACGACGTGGTCACAACTCAGTCCGAGCGCCCGCCGGACCCACCCGTGACCACCGCTCAACGTCAACCCGGCTACCCCGGTGTCGGAGACCACCCCGCCGGGGACGACCAATCCGTGTGCGTGGCAGGCGTTGTCGAGATTGCGCCACGTGGCCCCGGCCTGTACGCGCGCACGACGCGCCACGGGATCGACCTCGACAGCATTCATGTCGGCGGAGATCGACGACGACACCGTCACACAGCGCGGTGCCCGCCGCGTTGTGGCCACCGCCGCGGACACTGACTTGCAGGCCTGCTGACAACCCGTCTGATAGGGAGTCCGGCTCAGACCGCCCCGAGGTCAACACTGTGGCGCCCCCGGCGACGAACCGCGCCACGGTGGCCGCCCCAATTCCCTTAGAACCACCGGTTACCAGTGCTGTCTTGCCGGTGAGGTCGGCGATGAGGGTCGGCGGAACGGGTCCGGCGACGATGTGGTCTGACATCGCGATGTCCTTAAGTTCGTAGTTGCAGTTACTTCGTGTTATTACGTTGTGCTGTAACCCGGGTGGGTCGGGTGAGGCTGCATCGTCTTTGCCGGCCTGTGGGTGCGGCTTGAAAGGACTGGCCGCCCGACCTGCCTGGACTTCTCTGGCCGCTGATTGAGATCTGCGATCTGATCGCTTGTTTAAGGAAACGCTGGCGGGGATGTCCGTGGGGAACATGGTGGGTAACAACAGAACAGGAGGTTCGATGGGTACGGGCCAGTTGTGGGTCGGTGTGGATGTCGGCAAGGAACACCACTGGGACTGTGTGGTCAACAGTGACGGTGTGGCGGTGTTGTCGCGCAAGCTCGCCAACGATGAGCAGACGATCCGCGAACTGATCGGCGAGGTCGATGCGCTGAGCCACGACGTGTCCTGGACGGTGGACTTGACCACGGTGTACGCCAGCCTGCTGTTGACGGTGCTGGCCGATTCCGGAAAGTCGGTCCGTTACCTGGCCGGCCGTGCGGTCTGGCAAGCTGCGAGCGTCTACCGCGGCGGGGAGGCCAAGACCGATGCCAAAGACGCACGTGTGATCGCCGACCAATCCCGGATGCGTGGCGCCGATTTGCCGGTGCTGCATCCCGACGACGACGTGATCACCGAACTGCGGATGCACACCGCCCATCGCGCTGATCTGGTCGCTGATCGCACCCGCACGATCAACCGGCTCCGTCAACAACTCATCGCGGTCTGCCCAGCGTTGGAGCGGGCCGCGCAGCTGACCCAGGACCGCGGCTGGGTGGTCTTGTTGGCGCGGTATCAGCGCCCGAAAGCCATTCGCCGCACCGGTGTTTCGCGACTGACGAAGATGCTCAGCGATGCCGGGGTGCGCAACGCGGCCACCATCGCCGCCGCAGCAGTGACCGCCGCCAAATCGCAGACCGTGCGCCTGCCCGGCGAAGACGTCGCCGCCGGGCTCGTCGCCGACCTGGCCGGGGAGGTGATTGCCCTCGATGACCGCATCAAAACCACCGACGCCGACATCGAGGACCGATTTCGCCGCCATCCCGCGGCCGAAGTGATCACCAGCCTGCCCGGCATGGGTTTCCGCCTCGGCGCGGAGTTCCTGGCCGCCGTCGGCGATCCCGCCCTGATCGGATCGGCCGACCAACTCGCCGCCTGGGCCGGACTGGCCCCGGTGCCACGAGACTCCGGAAAACGCACAGGACGCCTGCACGCACCCAAGCGCTACAGCCGACGACTGCGCCGGGTGATGTACATGTCCGCGCTGACCGCCATCCGCTGCGACCCGCACTCCAAGGCCTACTACCAGCGCAAACGAGACGAAGGAAAACGACCAATCCCCGCCACCATCTGCCTGGCACGCCGACGCACCAACGTCCTCTACGCCCTCATCCGCGACAACCGCACCTGGCAACCCGATTCACCCCCGATCACCAAATCGGCGGCTTGACATCTTCATTGAGAGTCCTTTCACCGCAGATCGTTGCGGTGTCGATAGTGTCGGTATCAGTTGGCAATACCTTGAGTCTGCTCAACACTCTATGCGTCTCGCAGATTTCCGTGGGGACGCCCGGTAGACCCTCGGCATAGTGCCGGGAGCAGTTCATGCCAGCCTCACGAAGTCACGTGTTGGGCAACAGCGCGGCGGTGGCGGACCAGCAATGGTGTGGTGACCGCGGCCTGGGTTGGCTGGGTGTTCATTCGGTCTGTGGGGCGTATGAGTCTATCCCCGAACACATTGCGCTCATCTCCACCCAAGGCATCGAACGATAAACGGGCTAAGTCCGCTCCCCGGTGTCGGCGTCGTCGATGTGTGATCGATCCGATTACGGGCGCGCTTGGCGGGCGACGCGCTCCAGGAGTGCGGCGATCGTCCAGTGTTGAAGACGTTGAGTTACGGCATCGGCGACGTCATGTTCGATATCGGTCAATGCTGTCTGCACGCCGCGGCCCGTCATGCAGGAGGGGTCGGGGGCGTGCATGGCAATCGACGGTTCCGTCCCGCGGGTCAAGTGCCATATCTCGGCCAAGGTGATCGATTCGGCGCTCTGCGCCAATCTCCAACCCCCGTTGGCGCCTGGGGTTGAGCTGACTATCCCTGCCGTCCGCAGCGGAATCATCACCCGGCGTACGTACTCAGGACTAGTGCACACGCTGCCCGCAAGCTCGGGCGAGGTGACAGGCCGGTTGTCTCGAACGCCGGCCAGATACGTCAGCACGTGAACGGCGACCGCAAACTGCGTACTCGTCGGTGTGGGCACAGGTCGAGTTTGACACACCGCAATCAGTCTGGTTACGTTCGGAAGAAATTCGCAATCACACTGATTACAGATGGGTCATCTCAGATGAGGACGATCGGCGTAACAGGGGCCTCGGGTCAGCTGGGCAGCATGGTGGCCGAGAACTTGATGCGAAAGGCGACTCCTGCACACATCGTGTTGACCTCGCGAGCGTTGACTCCGCTCCTGCAGGGGTTCGCGGACCGAGGCGCGTCGGTTCGTCTGGCCGACTTCAGCGACCGATCAACCCTCGTCGCTGCCTTCGACGGTATCGAGGACCTGCTCATCATCTCCACTGATCGCGTCGGTGACCGACTTGACGGTCATTTGAGGGCTATCGGCGCTGCCAGGCGCGCCGGAGTGCGCAGAATCGTCTACACCTCGGTCCCCCAACCGATATCTGAGAACCCTGCGCTGGTGGTTCCCGACCACCGCGCGACCGAGGAGGCCCTGGAGGCCAGTGGACTCGAATGGGCCGTGCTGCGCAACAATCTCTACGCGGATCTGCAACGGACAGTGATCGAACGGGCCGCAGCGACCGGGCGGCTGATCTCCAACAGCGGCGCTGGGGCGGCCGCGTACGTGACTCGCGGCGACTGCGCCGCCGTCGCCGCGAGTGCATTGACCACCCGACGCGACGCACGAGGCAGCTACGACGTCACCGGGCCCGAGGCGGTGTCAGCGCACGGCCTCGCAGCACTTGCCGGAGACACCGTAGAGGTCGTCGACGTCGACGACGCGGTGTTTCTCGATGAGCTGACGAAGGCCGGCATGCCAGACCATGTGGCGGCCCTTCTCACCTCATTCGGTGCGGCGATCCGCGGGGGCTATCTGGCTACGGTGACGGAGGTGGTCGAGAACTGGACTCACCGACCGCCGACACCGCTGTCGGCGGTGGTGCAGTGACACCGGTCGACTACCGCCCCGTCTGGCACGTCACAGCACCCGACTGGGACCCTTATGAAAGGCCAACCCAGCAATGATGATTCGGCGGCTCGGTTGGGCCGGAATCGAACTGACGGCGGGCGGCTCCTCACTGGTGATCGACTACATCACCGACTTTCCCCTTCTCACGTCGAGCCAGCCGCAGGGCGCCTACGCGCCGGCCAGGCAACCGGCGCTCGCCGCTCTCGTCACCCATCTCCACGAGGACCACACGGACATCGACGCGATCGCATCCGCTGTGGGTCCCAACGGCTTGGTATTGCGTCCTCTCCGGCCGCTGGCAGTTGCAGGGGGGAGGCCCCTCACCGAACCCGCCGAGCAGAGACTCGCGGCGACGTCGATGACCGCGCGCGAAGTCACCGAATGGGAACGTATCGACATCGCGCCGTTCCTCGTGACAGCGGTGCCCGCCGTGGACGGCCTGGGTGACCCGCAGGTGAACTGGGTTGTCGAAGCCGACGGGCAGAGGTTCTTCCACGGCGGAGACACCATCTTCCATGGCTACTGGTGGCTCATCGCGGAGCGGGTCGGACCTATCGACGTGGCAGTGATGCCCATCAACGGTGCGATCGTGCAGGCCCCGCATTTGCGGCCGCCCAGCTCGGTTCCGGCGGTGATGACCCCCGAACAGGCCGTCGAGGCGGCGGTCATCCTCGGCGCGGGAACACTGATTCCGATCCACTTCGGAGTCCATCAACCCCCGATATACGTGGAGCAGTCTGATTCCCTCGGCCGGCTGGCCTCCGCAGCGCGCGGTCGGCCGCTGAGGATCGCCACGCCGGCGGCCGGTGAAGAACTCAGGTTCGCCCGAGGAGGCGGCACACTGCGCGGAACGTAGGCACAAACGGGATGCCTGACGACGCGTCTCCTGGTGCAGTTGCGCGGCGGATCGCAGTCGTGTGCCGGCACGCGGTCGCGCGGAAGGTTGAAAGGCAGGTGTTGATCGTCGATTGCCTCAAAGCGCCCAAACGGCACTGCTCCGAATCGATTGCATTGGTCAGTGTTTCAAGCACCAGCGGTTACATCCTCGGAATGAGCAGATGGCAGCCCGCGGGCTACGGCTACGGCTTGAGAGGTCGCACGCATCCAGTGTCGATAAGCTTGAGGATGGTGTCCAAATGGGGTGTGACACTGACGGATCCCGTCGACAGGCCCATGTCGCGTTGATACATGTCCCACATGGGCAGCGGTGTATCGCCGAAGAATATCGACAGGCTCGACAGGTGTCCGCCGAGTGCTACACACCGGATCGCCCCGGAGACTAGGCCAGCGTCCGATGACGCGGAGATGACCACGGGTAAGGACCCTTAGAGCTTGTAGCCGCCACTGGCCTCGATGACCTGCGCCGTCACGAACTGGGCTTCATCGGAGGCCAAGAAGGCGACAAGAGCAGCGATTTCGCTGGCCTCGCCGAAGCGGCCCACGGCGGTATCCGCCTCGATCGCGGTCACCATGTCGGCGTTCTCGCGGACCGCGGCGTTCATGTCGGTTCGGGTCCAACCGGGGGCGACTGCGTTCACGGTGATACGGCGCGGCCCGAGTTCCAATGCAAGCGCGTGGGTCAGGTTGTTGATACTGGCCTTGGCCATGGAGTAGACCGGCACCGCCTGCATCGGGCGCGTGGCAGCGGCTGAGGAGAGGTTGATGATTCGTCCGCCGTCGGCGATACGGGTCAGCGCCGACTGGACGACGAAAAAGGGTGCCCGGACGTGCACGGCGAACATGGTGTCCCAGCTCTGCGGTGTCGTGTCGGTCAAGCCGCCCCACCCCGAGTTGCCGGCGTTGTTGACGAGCAGGTCGAGAGTGTTGCTTCCGTTGAGCCGGGTGAGTTCAGCGTCGAGTTGCTCGAACAGATGAGGGATGGTGTCCGCGTCCGAGAGGTCGGCGTGCAGCGCAACCGCTCGGCCGCCGGCCTTCTCGATCGACGCGACCGCCTCGTTCGCACCCGCTTTACTTTCGTTGTAGGTGAGCGCGACGATCGCCCCGTCCTGCGCGAGCCGTTCCGCGGTGGCGCGACCGATACCTCGGGAGCCTCCAGTGACGAGCGCGGTCTTACCGGTCAGCGATGATGACATTCGATACTCCTTCTGTGGGTGGGGAATTCGGGGTGGTTGCGGGTCTGGGAACGCGGTTCAGCGGCGGCCCGGGCATCTATCCCCCGTGTTGGTAATCTCGGCCGTAGTCGGGGTTAACCGACGTCAGGTCGCGCCGATTCTTCGGGCCGCTGCACACCGTGATAACGCGATCCGCTTAGGGCTTTGCGCGCCACTCCGCGGTGCGTTCGCGCGTCGCCTCGGTGATGGCCTTGCGGGTGTTCTCGGCGTCGAAATGCTTTGCGTAGACCGGTTTGCCGGGCTCGATGCGCCACGACTCGGTGATTGGTCCGGCGTCGACCGGATCGAAGCCGAGCTGATCGACGATATCGTGGACCAGTTGGCGGCCCGGTCCGTCCTCGCCGGCGATGGGAAGGGCGATGCGGTTCGGTGTCCCGGAGGGTGTTCCGTTCTCCAGCAGCTTCTTCCAGAAGATTCCGTTGAAGACCTTGTACACCGGCGCGCCGATCTGTTGGGCGACCCACTCGCTTTCGGTGAGCCCGTCTTCAATCGCGGCGATATATCCGTCGCGTTGCTGCGGGTAGTAGTTGTTGGTCTCGATCACCGGCGCGCCGGGCTTGCGCTTGTCGACGATGCCCTTGGCGAGATCGGGAACGTTCTTCTGCGGGATGCTCACGACGACCAGATCGGCGTCGGTGGCGGCGTCGCGGGCCCACACCGCCTGGGCCCCGGTCTCTGCAGCGAATTCGGAAAGTGTCTCCGGTGAACGGGAATTGGAAACGGCGACGTCGTGGCCGAGTTCGCGCAGTCGACGCGCCAGCGTGCCGCCGATCTGGCCTGCCCCGATGATTCCGATCTTCATGTGTCGGCCTCTCTGAAAGGATTCGTGGTTGTGCGGTGCCGTCGAAGCGGCGCGGATCGAGAGTGTGGTTCAGTCGCGGCCGGCGGCGCCTGGAACGGTCAGGACGGCGGGCGCGATGCGGCCGATGTCTCCGCCGAAGTGGTTCTCTCCGACGTAGTGCATCAGCACACCTAGCTGCTCGATGCTGCGCGCCGCGACCAAGGGTCCGGCGTCGATCGTTGGGAATCCGGCGTCCTGGGCCAACTGAGCGACAGTCTTCTTGGCGGCACCATCAGCGCCGGCGAGAAACACCGGGGGCGTCACCGGTGAGTTCGACCACCGGCGCTTGTCGAGCAGATCCGAGGGCATGGTGTTGAACGCCTTGACTACGCGCGCGTCCGGGAGCCGGCGTTGCAGCTCCTCGGTCGTCGAGGACTGCGCCATGAAGGCCTTGTCGTGGCTGTGTTCGAAGTCCGCGCTGACCTGCAGAGGATTCATGGTCTCAATGACCACCTTGCCCGACAGCGGTCCGACTGCTTCGAGGATGGCATCGAGTCGGGGCCAATACACCGAGAACAGGACGACCTCGCCGAAATCGGCAGCCTCGGCGGGCGTGCCGCGCTCGACCTGAGGGTGGGCCTCGACGAATGCGTCGAGTTTGTCCTGGCTTCCGTCCTTGGCGAGGAAGAGTTCGTGGCCAGCCTCAATCCAGGCATGGGCCAATGTACGTCCGATGTTGCCTGCGTTGACCACGCCAATGCGCATCAGTGGGTTTCCTTTCGCTCGGGCCGGAGACGCGTGTGTGGACGTCTCCGCAGGGGGTCACGCCAAGGTGAAGCGGCGTGCGGTCCTCGGAGCCTTTCCCGAAGAGCGCCGAGCGCTCGCCGTCCGTTCGTCAGACCATCAGTATGGTCAATGTAGTCGACGTCCGACAAATTCCCGGTGCAGAAAATCAATTTCTGAGTGGTCACGATTCCGAGACGCGTGGCTGGCACAACGGGTGGTTATTTTCAAGCGCGGATGGTCGGCCTGCCGCCGCACGAGGACGGACGTCAAAGCCTCGTCGAGTAGGCTGCGGGATACTCGTGTTCCTGACGCTGCTATTTGCGTGGTATTCACGTTGCTCCTGCCCACGAACCCGTGACTTGAGTCCCACGAACCTCTCAACCTGATGGCTTGGCAGGGCCAATCCAACAGCAGGGGGCGGTCGTGACGTTTGGGGTTACGGGCCGCCGGCAATCTATGGGCTGCAGGCTGCTCGACCCGTCAATGTGCGGGCCACTGAGGCGCGGAGCAGATCCGGGAGCTTTGGACGTGACAGTCGAATCGCGGCCGTCGCGCAGCGGCACACGCAGAATTGCAATCAGAGTTCGTCGCTATGGCGTCTCGCCAAGCAGTTGGTGCCTGAACGTGTCCAGGAGCCATTTGCGGTAACGCTGCTGACTCCAGCCGCGGACCTCGACGAGCGCGTAGTGCATGCCGGGATCGTTGTAGATCCAAATGAGATCGCGAGCACCCGCCACGGTCAGGCCCGGTCGTAGACC
Organism: Mycolicibacterium goodii; assembly: GCF_001187505.1. The sequence continues at coordinate 430,051 of NZ_CP012150.1, read as the reverse complement.
GCGCTTCTTCTTAAGCAGGGTCGCGATGATGTTCGCCCCTTCGAGGCGCTGATCGGAGATGTCGGTCCACAGTTGATGCACCTCCTCGTCAAGTCCGGCGGCCGAGCGCACCACTTCGTACATGCGCGACACCCGTTGCTGGGCGTCGCTGAGGGCTGCGGCGTACCCCTCGACGATCTGCACAGGATCGGTGAGTTCGAACAGCCTCTGAATCTGGGGGCGCCGCACCATGGGGACCTGTTCGTCGTCGCCGACGATCGCCCTGTCATAGGCAGTCTTGAGCAGCCAGGGCTTACCCCCTGCGGCGGAGAAGACGGTCGAGCGACCGACACCGGCGGTCTCGGCGATGAGATCGATCGATGTGGGGGCGTAGCCGCGCTCGATGAACAGCGCCGTGGCGGCATCGAGCACCAGTTGACGCGTCGCCGCCGCCTGCTGGGCACGCAGTTCGGACCGATACGGATGCTTCTTGGCCGATTCGGTATTCATCAGACCTCTCATTCAGAAGACCTAAGTATCTCCGACCGGCCGGAACCGGGCGGTAGGCGCCACCAGCCAACCGATATTAGCGATGGCGCGGTGTGGTGACGCGCCGCGATGGGCACGGTCAATCGGACTGGGCCGGCGGTTGGTGTGTCAGGACGAACTTCCTAAGGGAATTAATCAGCCCCGCGTCTCATTGAGCATACTGTCAGTATCGCCAACAGGGGACCGACTCTCGAAACGACCGAGGAAGGCAAATACTGATGGGACACCTATTTTCGCCGCTGCGACGGAGTGGACGGGCACTCAACGGCACGTCGCTGCTAGCGCGTCATGCAGCTTCACCCAGACTTCGCGGTTCGGTGGCCCCTTCGGTCGAAAACCAGCCGTTCCAGCGCAACTCAATTCGCGACCCGAAGTAGAACCCATCGTCGTCGGCACGGCACTGGCACGCCGTCGGCGCTAGAGAAGGAGAGAAATGACTGAGAATGTTGTACCCGCCGGCCTGACTGCCCTCCTGGACGCACTGCACGACCACGACGCCGAGCGCGCCAGCCAGCACCTCGCCGACGATATCGTGCTCAAGAGCCCGATCTTCGCCGACCCGTTCACCGGCCGCGGACCTGCTACCGCCGTCATCACCCATCTGTTGAAGGCTGTTGACGACTTCGATCACACGGATGTGTTCGGCGGTCCCGACACCTTCGCGGTAGTACTCAAACTGCGCGCCGGTGACACCGAGGTTGAAGGTGTCGACATCGTGCACGTGAACGCCGACGGCAAGATTGATGCGATGACAGTCCAGTGGCGACCGCTACCGGCCATCGTCGCCGTGCAGAATCGCCTCGCACCGGCCGTGGGCGTGCCGGTGTTGACCCTCACCGAGGCGCACTGACAGAGCAATTCCGAGAGACGACAACTCCTGCCAGCGGTCGGGATCGTCCGCACCCGGACAGCGCAGAACTGCTATGCGCCCCGGCGTCGAGCCTGATCCGGTGCGCCCGGCCCTTCACGGATCAGCGCATCCTTGGGACGAGGCGATCGCGCTGGGCGCATCGCCGCCTCACGTGGTTCACTGGCGACGCCTCAGCGCTGAAGCGTTTGATGGCCGGTAGCGTCTCGGCAGAGGCTCTCGGCTCTCCACTCACCTAATCGCGATCTGTGCCCGGCTGGGTGGGGTGCGAACCGCCACAGCTGGCGATCACCGTCTGCGAGAGACTCATTCAGAATCTGCGAACAGATGGAAGGCTAAATTTCATGGGCTACAACCTTCACCCAGATGCCCGCGCGCTGATCGAGTCGCGGCCATGCGCCCATCTGGTCACCATGCGGCCAAACGGACGTCCTCATGTGTCGTTCATCTGGATCGACGTAACCGACGATGGCCAAATCCAATTCGCGACACCGCCGTGGCGAGTCAAAGGCAAAAATCTTAGAAACGATCCGAATTGCCAACTATCCATTCAGGACAGTCAGAAAGGTGACAACGGACTCCTGCGGCACCTGCTCATTGAAGGCGTCGCGTCCATAGACGAAGATCCCCAGCACGGCCGTGAGTTTTTGGATCAGTTGTTCTACAAGTACACCGGTGGACCGAATTTCGAGGAGGACGACGGCGGTCACCTCCTGATTACCGTTGACATTACGCGCGTCTCCGGTGTCGGACCCTGGCACACCGGTCGAAAGACGTCAATTGGTACGCCGATATGACTCGCCTTCATCGCCGAGGCCGGCATCGTCGTCGAGTTCACCGACCGGGCACGCAACCGTGCCTGGCGTGCCCCTGAAATTCTGGACGCCCTGGACGATTTCGCCGAACGGGCCGGGCGACACGGGTGATCCTCGGCCGGCGCCCCGCGCCCGTCAGTACTCATCGTCCGCAGTCAGGTCGCCAGACCGTGCCTATGAGCGAAGACGACCGCGTGTACCCGATCTCGAAGGTCGAGTTTCACCAGTATCCGGGACACATGCGTCTTGACCGTCTCGTCGCCGATGAAGAGCTGTTGAGCGATCTCCGAGTTGCTCAAGCCCGCGGCCACCAGCGTGAAGACCTCGCGCTCGCGAGGCGTGAGCTTCGCCAACAGCGCCGTCGATGCCGAACTTTCGGCGGGAGCCAGGCTCGCGGTGAAACGGGCGACCAGCCTGCGTGTCACCGAAGGGTCGACGAGTGCGTCTCCGCGTGCCGCGATACGGATCGCGGTGACGAGTTCCTCGGGCGGAAGGCTTTTGAGCAGAAATCCACTGGCGCCGGCCGCGAGTGCGCGGTACACGTACTGATCGGTGTCGAACGTGGTGAGCACCAGCACCCGGGTCCGATTCGCCGGATCCGCGAGTGCCTGTTGGGTGGCCGCGATGCCGTCGAGCTTGGGCATTCGGACGTCGAGCACCGCGACGTCGGGCCGCAGTCGTGCGATCTCGGTGACCGCGGCCCGGCCATCGGCGACGTCGGCGATGCAGGCGAAGTCCGGCTGTGTCTCGATGATGGCGCGCAGACCCGAGCGAAACATCCCGTGGTCGTCGGCGATCACGATGCGGATGGTCACTCCGCTTTGTCCAGAGGGAACGTGGCAATGGTCTCCCAGTGCATCCCGTCAAGGTCGGGACCGTACGACACGGTGCCGCCGAACGCCGAGGCGCGTTTGCGAATCCCCGCCAGCCCGCGCGAGAGTGCGCCCTCGGACGTCGAGCCGGCGCTGATCCCGTTGCGTGCCTTGATCCCCACCGACGAGTCATTGTAATGCAGGGCAATGTCGATCAGCGTGCCGTCGCCATGGCGGGCAGCGTTGGTCAGCATCTCCTGCGCGATCCGGTACATCGCGATCTCCAGGGGCTCCGGCAGCGGACGCACGCTGCCGTGGGTGCTGAAGCGGGTGGGCAATCCCATCCGGCGGACGCCCTCGACCAAGGCATCGATCTGATCGAGGCCGGGCTGGCTTCCGACGGCGGGACCGCCGTGCAGGACTTCCAGCAGTCTTCGTAGATCCAAAAGCGCGGCACGGCTGGCTGTTTCGACGGCACTCATCGAATCGGCGATCGCGCTTGGGTCACCCTGCGAGTTCAGCCGCAGGCGCGCGGCACCGGCATGCGCACCGACGGCGCTGACGTGATGCGAGATCACGTCGTGCAGATCGCGGGCGATCGTTCTGCGTTCCTCGGCGATGGCGTGCTCGACGGCGGCCGCGGCATCACGACGTTGGTCCTCGGCGCGTTGTTCGAGCTCGGCGATGTAGCCCCGACGCGCAGTCGTGTACCGGCCGACGAGCCAGGGCAAGACGGCGTCTTTGAGAACCGATACCAGCAGCGGACTGTGGTCCTGTACCCCCGAGATCACCTGGGCTGCCAGCGTTCCGATCATCAACGCGGCCAATGCCGCCACCGCGGGCACGCCGCGCAACCAGGCTCCTGCGCGATAGCCCGCTATCAGAGCACCTGCGCCACTGAGCCTTTCGGCCGAGTTCGTGCCGGCCGTCAGCACCGCCGCGACGACCTGAACGACGGCATGTGCCAGCGCAACCCAGCCGGAAAACCGTGCAGGCAGTGCCAACGCGGCGTCGACGACGACCAGCATGGCCAGTATCAGCCAATCCTGCGGGCGGATCGCCGCGACCGGTCCAGACAGCACAAAAGCCAGGGCGTCGGCCACTAGACAGACGCCGGCCACCAGCAGCGACTGCCGGGTCAACGAGCGGGTCAGGTCACCGGCTCCGGTGTGGGCTGGGGCGAGGGTGGCAACAGGGGGCACACCGACGATGATCCGGCGGCGTCACGCCGGTGTCGACCCTTGTCCCCCGCACGGGGGACCCGGGTCCCCGCCGACGGTGACGCTTTCCGCCGAGAACGCCCCTAGCGTTCAGATCAGCTGATTTCCGGTCGATAGGGGAGCAACCCGTGTCCAGTCTCACCCACGCCGACTCCACGATGGAGCCGCCAAGCCCTGTCACGTCGTTTCGCCCCAGGGAGTGGTGGATCTTGCTCGGCGCAGCGCTGTGGCTGGTGACGGGGCTGCAGCTTGACTCATACGCGCATGCCACCATTCCGGATCTGGAGACGTTCTGGACACCCTGGCATGGCGTTCTGTACGCCGGCATCGCGGCGTGCGGTTTCGTCCTGCTCTGGTTGCTGCGTCCGCGGCTGCCGGAGGTCATCACCTACCGCAGCGTGCTGACGCATACACCACCGGCGTTGCGGCTTCCGGTCATCGGGATGGGCATGCTGCTGGTCGGCGGTGGCATCGACACGCTGTGGCACAACCTGTTCGGCATCGAGAAGGGGCTCGAGATCTTCGCCAGCCCGAGCCATTATCTGATCATCGGCGGCATGGTGCTGGTGGCCGCGGGACCGGCGCTGATGTTGGCGACGACGCCGGCACGGACGTTGCGACCCAGTAGCGCTGTCGTGGTCACCGCCTCCACGGTGCTCGCCTCGCTACCGCTGCACATCTACACACAGCACGCGTCGTCGCTTTCGCACCCGAGGCTCGGCACCGGCGATGATCCGATGCGGACGTTCTCACTCGACGGGCAGATGCTCCACGGCTACTTCGGCAGCACGGTGCTGTTGCTACTACCGATTCTGCTCATCGGACGGCGCTGGCCGCTTCCGGTCGGGATGCCCACGGCGCTGGTTGCCCTTCCCGCACTGCTGCTGTCGGTGATGTTCTCCGATACCGGCGAAGGCTGGCTGCCGATCACCGTCGCGCTGACAGCCGCGGTCATCGAGCTGCTGGCCAGGGCGTCGCTGCGCGGCATGGCGGGCCTGCGCGCGGACACCAGGTGGCTCCTGCTCGGCCTGCTCAGCCCGATTGTGTTGTGGGGCAGCGTGTTCGCGGTCGCGAGTGTGAAGGACGGAATGGGCTGGGGTCCCCACGTGATGAGCGGGGTACTGACGTTCGCCGCGTTCTCCGGACTCGGAACTGCCTACGTGCTGCGCCGACTCCAGCCGGCGGAGGGCAATCCTGCGTGCGCACGGTGACCGCCGCGCGGCTGGTGGTGGTCCTCGCGGCTTTGATGGCGCTGACATCCTCGCCGGCAGCCTCGGCGCATGCCGGAGGACTGAGCCCGACCGGGGTGCGCAGCGTCGTGCTGGCAGTATCGCCCCCGATTCCCGGGCTCAGCGTCGAAGCCATCGAAGATGGCGCGCGCCTACGCATCCGCAACGCCACCGCAGTTGAGATCGAGATCCCCGCCGACGCTGTCCAAGCCGGCGACGTGGTGGTGCCCGCCGGAGAGTCCCGCACCCTGATCGACCGGCGCGCGACGTCGTTGGACCGCGACCTGAGTTCGAAATCGCCGCTGCCCTGGTCGATTCACATGGTGGCTGGCACGCAGGCGGTGATAGTGACCGGAGAGTTCGTCGCCGCGGCGCCCCCGGCCTCGTACGGGTGGTGGACGGCCACGATCGCGCTCGGCGTCGCGACGGCCGTCCTGGCGCGGCGCGCCCGACGACCGAACGTGTTGCTGGCGGCGACGGGCCTCATCACGGCGCTCGCATCGGTCCTCCATGTCGTCGGCACGACATTCGCGGTGGAATCCGCGCCTCTGTGGCAGACCTTCCTCGACGCGATGGGCCTCGGGTTGTTGGTCTGGCCACTGGTCGTCGCGGCAGCCGTGACCGCCCTGCGTGGTCGCGCTGCGGGAGTGCTCGGCGTGTGCGTCGGCGCCGGGCTGAGCGTCGCCTTCATCCTGCCCGACGTGACCGAATTCCATTACGCGATAGTGCCGTTCGCGGGGCCAGTCGAGATCTCCAGGGTGCTCGTCGCCGTGGTCCTCGGGATGGGTGGCGCGACGGCCGCCGCGGGTGCGGGTGCGTTGCGTGCCCTCGCGGCGCGTCAACAGTCCAAGCTCACCGAACCCGGAGACAGGAGCACCTCATGAGCAGGATCCACGCCTGCCTCGTCGCCGTCGTGGCGCTGTCCGGTTGCACCACGACCACGCCCGACGCGCTCGATCCGACGGCTTCGCAGGCCTTCTCGACAACGGGGCGGCCGACGGCCGCCGCCGCACCCGCGCCCGTCGAGGTCGACGTGCGGTTGAGCGACGGCAGGGTGGAGCCTTTTCCCCGTCGAGTCGACGTCGCCCGGGGCGCGCAGGTCACCGTTGAGGTTGTCGCGGACTCGCAGACCGAGATCCACGTTCACGGCTACGACCTGACCGGCACGGCGGCGCCGGGAAACACGGCTCGGTTGCAGTTCATTGCCGACAAGGCCGGTGTGTTCGACGTCGAGGCGCACCCGGATACGCTGCTGCTGCAACTCGCCGTCCGGTGACGCGCACCGGGTCAGTGCTCGCGCACGGCATCGGCAACTCGCAGGATCTGCCGTTGCCGTTCGATCTGGTGCTGCAAGTCGGTGTTGTCGTGGTCGTGCTGTCTTTCCTCGTCGCTACCTTGCGGCGGGCGCCTGCGGTGGCGGTGTGGCACGTTCCCGAGAAGTGGAACGCGTTCCTGCGTGCGCACTGGTGGCGAAATATATTGCGGGTCAGCGTTTTCGCGCTGGCGACCTATATCGTCGGCGATGCCCTGCTGGGCCCGGTGGAATCCAACCCCGCGGCGCATGCGCTCTTCGTGTGGCTCTGGGTCGGCCTGGTACCGGCGAGCATCCTGCTCGGACCGGTGTGGCGGGTGCTCAATCCGCTGCGCACGGTTCACGCCGCCGTGTGCAGGGTGTTTCGGCTGCCCGTGACCGGTGTCAAACCGGGCGGGGCGGGATGGGGCCGATGGCCTGCGGCGCTCGCCCTGCTGGGGTTCGTGTGGTTCGAGTTGATCGCACCCGACCGAACCAATCCCCGTGTCGTCGGGGCCTGGCTGGTCGGATACGGCGTCGTGCAAATTGGCTTCGCCGTTGTCCGCGGCAATGCCTGGTTCGCACGCGGTGACGGTTTCGAAGCGTACTCCGATCTTGCCGGGCGCCTAAGCATCCTGGGTGTCGACGACGATGCACGTTTCGTTGTCCGATCACCCCTGGCAGGGCTGGCCGACATCGTGCCGGAGCGGGGCACCGCGGCGTTCGTCGCAGTGTGGTGGGGCTCCACGATCTTCGACAGCGCGTCGGGCTCGCCGTGGTGGACGGGTGCCGTCCAGACCACCGGGATGCCGGTGCTGGTGAACACCGCCGGGTTGCTCATCGTGTGCCTGCTGGTAGCGGCCAGCCTGAGATGGACGGCGCGCGATCAGCATTTCGCGCTGGCGCTGGTTCCTATCGCGGTGGGATACACGCTGGCGCACTATGCGTCGCTGCTCATCGTGGAGGGACCGCGCGGCGTGGTCCTGCTGGGTCACCAGTGGGGCCTCGCGGAATCGATCGACCCCACCTTCACCCCGAACCCGATGGCGATCGCCATCTTTCAGGTGGCGTGCATTCTCATCGGTCACCTATTGGGGGTGCTCGTGACGCATGACCGGGCGCTACGGGCCAACCCGGGCGCGCCGCCGGCCCTCGTCGTCGCCAACGAGTTGCCGAGCGTGCTGCTCATGGTCGGCTACACGTGGGCCGGACTGTACCTGCTCTTCGCCGCATGAGCGGTGCTCCGACGGCACGTCGATCTGTTCTGTGCGGTCTGTGCGGGAAGCAATCGCCACGCCGACTCGGTCGCATCCCCGATGAGTTTGTCCCCGACATGAAAGGCAACGATGGCAGGCTCGACGACAGTTCGGATCGGCGTTCAGGTGCAGCCCGGCGGCACCCCCGACTATCAGACTTGGCGCAGCGCGGTCCTGCGCGCCGAAGACCTCGGTGCGGACGCCATCTTCACCTATGACCATTTCCACAAGCCATTCGCGAAGATCATCGACGGACGTCCTCAGTTGGCGCCGGAACAGCCCGATGTCAACAACTTCGAGGCATGGACTGCCCTGGCCTCGTGGGGCGAGATCACCGCACGGGCAGAAATCGGTGTGCTCGTCAGCGGTATCCAATACCGGAATCCGGATCTACTCGCCGACATGGCACGCACGGTCGACCACATCAGCGGCGGAAGGCTCATCCTCGGATTGGGCGCGGGCTGGTACCGAAAAGACTTCGACGTGTACGGATTTGACTACGGCACCACCCGGTCGAGAATGGATCAGTTCGACCAGGGGTTTCTCGGTGGTGAACAGACTCACCCCCTCGTCGGCGAACGCGTCGGCCGCCGCGAGGCCGGGCCAGGCCATGGCACGTTCGATGGCGGCTTCATCGCGGCCGGCCTCACCGGCATGTCGCTTGAACAGCTCGTTCTTGCGGCGGAATTCCTCGATCGGTTCGAAGCTGTGCCAGATGTCGGCGTACCGGGCGGCTGCCGGAATTGTGCGCCGTTCGCCCCGCCTCCGATGAGGATGGGTATGCGGCGCAGCGGGACGGGCGTGAGCAGGCCGAGTCGGCGTTCGACTCTGGCCAGGGGGGGTCAGGCTTTCCTCGGCCGCTTGCGCGAGCAGGGGTGTGCCCTGGGGCCCTCCATCACGACAGTGGTCGCGCTTGGAGACGTTCGTCGAGCAGTTCGGTGTCGATTTTCTTGATTCCCCTCACGTTTATTAGACGGCGGGCGACAACATCCGGTTTCCCTACCTCCGATCTCCCCCGAGGTCGGTCCAGGCACTTATGCTGTCGGCCACACAAAAGTGATTTAGGGGGCCACCGTGTCGATGAAATCAGTCTTGCCCGAGTGGTACGCGCACGACGACGACACTCTCCGCAAGATACTCAAGTCTGGAACCATCGCCGTCGACACCAACGCGCTATTGGATCTCTACCGAGTCGGGAAGCCGCAACGCACGGAGATCCTCGGCGTCCTCAAGGCGGTTCGTGAACGCCTCTTCGTCCCGTACCAAGTCGCGCTGGAGTTTCATCGAAACCGATTAAACGTCGTGAGAGATACCGGCGTCATCTATGACAAGCTCGCGAGCGAGTTCGCACTAAAGCAGGAGCTAGTGGATCGCATCAAAGACCCCCGGCTGAAGAAGGAAGTCAGGAAACTGTCCGACGAGGTATCGGATAGATTCAAACAAGGACTCACCGCGCTGCGAACCGAACACACTCTGACACTTGAAGTGGCGAAGAAGTCTGACCCAGTCCTGGACGAACTCGACAGCCTGCTAGAAGCCAGCACCGTAGGAGCGCGGCCCAAAGACGACGTGCTCAAGGAACGCCGGACCACCGCAATGCAACGAATCACCGACAAAATGCCGCCCGGATTCGCCGACGCCAAAGACAAGGAAGATCCCACTGGCGATTACCTCATTTGGGCTGAACTCCTCGACTATGCGCGTGACCATGCTCGGCCTCTGCTATTCGTCTCGAACGACGACACCAAGGGCGACTGGTACAGGCCGAAAATATCGGGGCTATCGCTAGGCCCGCTGCCAGAACTAGTAGCCGAGATGGGTACCGTGCTGCCCGACCACCCTTACCACCAAACAAATCTGGCTTCGTTCCTCACACTAGCCAAGCGACATCTTGGTTTGTCGGTCGAGGACGAAACCATCGATTCCGTGCAGCGGATCGAGGTTTACAGAGCTCCAGACCCGGACCGTCGCACAATCATCTTGAAGTCGTCTGACTCGGAATCCCTCGTACGAGATTGGGTAAAGGCGAGACGGCACGTAGCAGCGAGTTCTACGCCGTCCGCATCCGAGGTGGATAGGTCTCTTGCGAAGTACATCGCCAAGAATATGTCACCAGATAGCGACTGGAACACCGAAGAGTCGGCCCTCTTGCTGATTAAGCAATTGGCAGACGTATTGCGAGAGTCACACAAGTCTGCGATCGCCGAAGCCCGGGACGACAATGGTGAGTACGAAGGCCAATGAGGGAGACGAAAGTATCCCGTTGCTCCGTGGTACCTCGCCCTTCGTGATGGGTCCTTCCCCTCACGGGGAAGGACCCATCACGAGATCGAAGCACAGCATTGACGTGGGTGTTCGGGTCCCCGCCAAGTTGGTCGAGGACCGTGCCGCAGAACGCAATCACGTCGTTGATGGGTCTGCTGCACGATCAGGTGACAGTTTCGGTCACGCGGCCTGACTGGCCGGTGTGGTCATGATTGCTTCGAATTCAATCGGGGTCAACCGCCCGAGACCGGACTGTCGGCGGCGCCGATGGTAGGTGCGTTCGATCCAGGTGACGATCGCGATCCGCAGCTGTTCACGGGTGTCCCAGCGGCGGCGGTCGAGCACGTTCTTCTGCAGCAGGCTAAAGAAGCTCTCCATGGCGGCGTTGTCGCCGGCGGCCCCGACACGGCCCATGGAGCCGACCATCTCGTGGTGATTCAGCGCGTGTACGAATTTCCTTGACCGGAACTGAGATCCGCGATCCGAGTGCAGAATGCACCCTGCGACATCTCCGCGTCGGGCCACCGCGCTGTGTAGTGCCCGGATGGCCAGTTGTGACTTCATCCGGTCATCGATGCTGTAGCCGACGATCCGGTTGGAGAACGCGTCCTTGATCGCACAGAGGTAGAGCTTGCCCTCTCCGGTGTGGTGCTCAGTGATGTCACTGAGCCACAATTGATTCGGCGCTTCAGCGGTGAAGTCACGCTCGACCAGATCGTCGTGCACCGGCGGGCCCGGCCTTCCACTCTTGCCGCGCTTCTTGCCGAACACGCTCCACAGGCGATTCTGCGAGCAGATTCGCCAGGCGGTGCGCTCGGCCATCGGCTCGCCGGCATCGCGGGCCTCCTCGACCAGGTAGCGGTAGCCGAACTCCGGATCGTCGCGGTGGGCGTCGAACAGGGCGTTGGCGCGGTAGGCCTCGACGAGTTCGGCGTCGGTGATGGGTTCGGCCAGCCAGCGATAGTAGGGCTGGCGGGCGAGCTTGAGTACCCGGCACGTCACCGCGACGGGGATCCCGTCGGCGGCGAGCTCTTTCACGAGCGGGTAGAGCCTTTTCCCGGAAGGTTGGCCTGTGACAGATAGGCCGCGGCTCGGCGCAGGACCTCGTTCTCCTGCTCGAGCAGCTTGATCCGACGCCGCGCCTCGCGCAGCTCAGCGGACTCGGTGGTGCTCCTGCCGGGCTTGTTGCCCTCATCGATGTCGGCCTGGCGCATCCACTTGTGCAACGTCATCGGGTGCACACCGAAGTCGGTGGCGATCTGCTCGATCGTCACGCCGTCGTCGCGGTTGCGCGCGACCCGCACGACATCGTCGCGAAACTCGCGGGGGTAGGGCCTTGCCATGGGGACATCCTTCCAGCCTGCCCACGCTGGGCAAGCCAACTCAGATGTCACCTATTCGTGCAGCAGACCCGGGTTTTCCGGGGTACGGGCGGGTTTTCGAGTCGCCAGCCGAGTGCGAACCCAGGTTTGAATGCCCTGCTAGAACAGTGGAGCCGGTGACGGGAATCGAACCCGCGTATTCAGCTTGGGAAGCTGATGTTCTGCCATTGAACTACACCGGCATGGTGCGGACGAAGAATAGCAACTCGGTCGGCGCCGCGGGTAGCGCGGTGGGTGTGGACATGGATGGGGGCTCCTGCACGGGCGGTGACCGATAGTCTCGTCGGGTGCTGCTTTCCGATCGCGATATCCGGGCCGAGATCGCCGCGAAACGCCTGGCCCTCGAGCCGTTCGACGATGCCCTGGTGCAGCCGTCCAGCATCGATGTGCGGCTCGACCGCATGTTCCGGGTGTTCAACAACACCCGTTACACCCACATCGACCCCGCGGTGCAGCAGGACGAGCTGACCACGCTGGTCGAGCCGGCCGAGGGCGAGCCGTTCGTGCTGCACCCGGGTGAGTTCGTGCTGGGGTCGACGCTGGAGCTGTGCACGTTGCCCGACGATCTGGCGGGCCGGTTGGAGGGTAAGTCGTCGCTGGGCCGGCTGGGTCTGCTGACGCACTCCACCGCGGGCTTCATCGATCCCGGTTTCTCCGGGCACATCACCCTGGAGCTGTCGAACGTGGCGAACCTGCCCATCACGTTGTGGCCGGGTATGAAGATCGGGCAGCTGTGCCTGCTGCGGCTCACCAGCCCGGCCGAGAACCCCTATGGCAGCGCCGCGGTGGGGTCGAAGTATCAAGGTCAGCGCGGGCCAACACCGTCGCGCAGTCACCTCAACTTCATCAAGTCCTGACGCGCCTTCACGTGTGAACGGTGTGACGCAAGTGAATTCGCGAACGTGGGATATCCCTCAACGTGGATGAACCGATCCGCGCCGGGCGTCGTATAGCCGAGTAGGGTCGACAAGTACCGACGTCGGTGGTGAGCAGCCGTGGGCCCGGCCGGGACTGAGGCGCGTCAGCTAACGCATTCGGATGTAACGAATGCTGCGGCTGCGGCGATGAAGGTTCTAGTTGTCGGCTTGTGCGGACAGCTCGCAAATTTGGCGACCTAGGCAGTGTAGCAAACACTTTGGAGGGCATGGTGGACATCGTACTGGGTGTGTCGATGACACCCACGACGGTCCGCATGGTGCTGGTCGAGGGGGAGAACGCCGACGGGGTCACCGTCGATCACGACGTCTTCGACGTCACTGCCGTCGAAGATGCGGCAACGATGAGCGCGGCCGAACAGGTCGTCGCAGCAATCCTCGGAACCCAGGAGAGCGCCGAAGCGGGCGGGCATCATCTCAAGTCGATCGGTGTCACGTGGAGTGATCACTCCGACGCGTCCGCGCTGCGCGACTCGCTCACCGCGCACGGCATCGCCGACGTCATGTTGGTCTCGGAAGGCCACGCCGCGGCGGCCCTCGCACAGGCGGTCGGCCGGGCCGTCGGCTACGACACCACCGCACTGCTGTTCATCGACCGGGACACCGCGACGCTGTCGGTGGTGCAGACCGAGGACGGCTCGGTGGTCAAGGTGCTCGGCAGCTCACTGCACAGCACCGACGCGATGGCGGTCCTGGGTGACATGGCCGCCGCGGTCGCCGCGCAGGAAATCCCGCCCGACGGCATGTTCATCGTGGGTTCGGGTGTCGACGTCAGCTCGGTCAAGGAGCACCTGCAGCACCTGGTGTCGATGCCCGTGAACGCCCCGGACGAACCCGAACTGGCGCTGGCCCGCGGTGCCGCTTTGGCCTCGGCCAACGCGCCCGCGTTCGAGGCGTCCACGGTCGGTCTGGCGTACTCGCAGGACCCCGACGGCCCGACCGCGGGCAGCGCCTACGCCCTCGCGGGTCTCGACACCCAGCTCGCACCCGCCGGCGCCGATCTCGGCAGCCTGGTCGGCGGCGGCGCCGACGGTGGCGTGGACGAACTCGATCCCGCCCTGTTCAACGAGGCCGCCGCGGCCGAGGAGGAGCGCAAACCGTTCCTGCTCGTCGGCAGCGCGCTGACCTCGGTGTTCGTCATCGGTGTCGTCGCGCTCGTCATCTCGCTCGCGGTGAGCATCCGGCCGACGGTCGATCAGCGACCCGCACCCGCGCAGGGTGCGGTGGTGCCCAGCGCCCCCGCGGCCAAGGCCCCCGCGCCCGCTCCGGCGCCCGAGGCGAAGCCCGTGCAGGAGGCGCCGCCGCCCGCGCCGCCACCAGAGACCATCAAGGCTCCGGTTCCGGTGGTCCAGGAGGCCCCGCAGCCGCAGGCCCCGCCGCGCACGGTGTACGTGGAACAACCGCAGGCACCTGCCCCGGCTCCCGCCGCACCGCCGCCGGCCCCCGAGGCGCCGCCGCCGGCTCCGGCCCCGGTGGCCCCGGCTCCGGTGCTTCCCGCGCCCGCGCCGGTCTACCAGCCGCCGGGATACATCCCGCCGGTCGTGGTGGTGCCGCGCTTGCCGTCGATCTTCCGACCGCCGTGGGAGCCGCAGCGCCCGCCGCAGCAGAATCCGTGGAACCCGCCGTGGGATCCGCCGCAGCAGGCACCGCAGCCGCAGTGGCCCGGATCAGGCCCCGGCGGCTGGAACCCGGGTGCGGGTTCTGGGCGCGGCGACGATGACGGCCCCGGCCGCGGTGGCGGTCGTGGCGGCGGTGACGACGACTGGAACCCGGGCCGCGGCTCGGGCGGGTCCGGCCGCGGTGACTCCGGTAACGGCGGGTGGAATCCCGGCGGTTCCGGCGGCCACAACGGCGGCGGTCACAACGGCGGCGGCTCGGGTGGCGGTCCGATCTGGCCGTTCCCGTTCGGCGGGAATCACTAGCACCAACTCCTCACTTGGTGTTGGTCTGCTGCTCGGTGTCGCGTAGCGGTTAGCTCATCACCGCTGCCTATAGAGGCAGTATGCGATGCACTGTGTTCGGCACCGGCTATCTGGGCGCGACCCACGCGGCGGGAATGGCCGAACTCGGCCATGAGGTCATCGGGGTCGACATCGACCCCGGCAAGGTGGCCAAACTGGCCTCCGGCGACATCCCGTTCTACGAACCCGGACTGCGAAAAGTGTTGAACGACAACCTTTCCGCGGGCCGGTTGCGGTTCACCACCGACTACGCCGAAGCCGCCGACTTCGCCGACGTGCATTTCCTCGGTGTCGGAACCCCGCAGAAGAAGGGCGAGTACGGCGCCGATCTGCGGCACGTGCACGCCGTCATCGACACCCTCGTGCCGCAGTTGCGGCGGCCCGCGGTGATCGTCGGCAAGTCCACCGTCCCGGTCGGTACCGCCGCCGACCTCGTGCAGCGCGCCGCGCTGCTCGCCCCGCCCGGCGTCGACGTCGAGATCGCCTGGAACCCCGAGTTTCTGCGCGAGGGTTTCGCGGTGCACGACACGCTGCACCCCGACCGTGTGGTGCTCGGGGTGCAACCGAACTCGACGCGCGCCGAAGCCGCGGTGCGGCAACTGTATGCGCCGCTGATCGCCGACGGTGTGCCGTTCCTGGTCACCGACCTGCAGACCGCCGAGCTGGTCAAGGTTTCGGCGAATGCGTTTCTGGCGACCAAGATCTCGTTCATCAACGCGATCTCGGAGGTGTGTGAGGCCGCCGACGCAGACGTGACCCTGCTGGCCGATGCGCTGGGCTATGACCCGCGCATCGGCCGGCGATTCCTCAACGCCGGGTTGGGCTTCGGCGGCGGCTGCCTGCCCAAGGACATCCGCGCGTTCATGGCCCGCGCCGGAGAGCTCGGCGCCAACCACGCGCTGACGTTCCTGCGCGAGGTCGACAGCATCAACATGCGCAGACGCACCGCGATGGTCGAGTTGGCCGCCCGCGCGTGCGGGGGCTCGCTGCTGGGCGCCAACATCGCGGTGCTGGGGGCGGCGTTCAAACCCGAATCCGACGATGTGCGGGATTCGCCCGCGCTCAACGTGGCGGGCATGCTGCAGCTCAACGGCGCCACCGTGAACGTGTACGACCCCAAGGCGATCGAGAACTCGCAGCGGCTGTTCCCGACGCTCAACTACTCGACGTCGGTGGTCGAGGCGTGCGAGCGGGCCGACGCGGTGCTGGTGCTCACCGAGTGGGCCGAGTTCGTCGACCTCGACCCCGCCGCACTGGCCGACACGGTGCGCGCCAAAGTCGTTGTGGACGGCCGTAACTGCCTCGACATCGCACGGTGGCGGCAGGCAGGTTGGCGGGTGCACGCGCTCGGTCGCCGCGCGGGCAACGACGTAGCTCGGCAGTTGTAGCGCCACCGAGCCGTCCGTACGCTCGGGGCATGCGGGAACGACTCCGGTGGATGGCGTTGCACGGCTTCGTCCGCGGTATGGCGGTGGTCGGGATGCGCCGCGGCGATCCGCAGGCCCGGTTGATCGCCGACCCCGTGGTGCGCGCGGACCCCACCACCTTCGCCGACGAGATGCGCAAGCACGGCCCGGTGATCCGCGGTCGGGTGGTGTTGCTGACCTTCGATCACGACGTGGCGTTCAACCTGCTGCGCTCCGACGACTTCCGGGTCAGCCAACTCGGCGCTAACCTGCCCGCACCGCTGCGCTGGATCGCCGACAAGACCAATCCGGGCCTGCTGCACCCGATCGAACCGCCGTCGCTGCTGTCGATCGAACCACCCGACCACACCCGCATGCGCAAGCTCGTGTCGTCGGTCTTCACCCCGCGCGCGGTGGCCACGCTGCGCGAACTCGTCGCGCGTACCGCACACGACCTCCTCGACGATCTCCAAGCGGATTCCGGCGGTGTCGTCGACGTCGTCGAGCGGTACTGCGCGCAGCTTCCCGTCGCGGTGATCGGCGACATCCTCGGCGTGCCCGAACACGACCGGCCCAACATCCTGCGCTACGGCGAACTGGGCGCCCCCAGCCTCGACATCGGCCTGTCCTGGACTCAGTACCAGCAGGTCAACGAGGGCATCGTCGGGTTCGAGACATGGCTCAACCGGCATCTGCGCGCGCTGCGGCGCGAACCGGGTGAGGATCTGCTGAGCCAGATCATCACGGCCTCCGAGAGCGGCGCGGCCGGCGATCCCCTGACCGACCGCGAACTCAAGGCCCTGGCCGGCCTGGTACTCGCGGCGGGCTTCGAGACCACGGTGAACCTGCTGGGCAACGGCATCCGGATGCTGCTGGACCACCCGGAACATCTCGCGACGCTCGCGGCGCGCCCCGAGGTGTGGCCCAACGCGGTCGAGGAGATCCTGCGACTCGACTCCCCGGTACAGATGACCGCCCGCGCGGCCGCCCGCGACGTCGACGTCGCCGGGACCGCGGTGCGACGGGGCGAGTTGATCGTGCTGCACCTGGCCGGCGCCAACCGCGATCCCAAGGTGTTCGACGACCCGCACCGCTTCGACATCGAACGCGACAACGCCGGACGGCACCTGTCGTTCTCGGGCGGGCGGCACTTCTGCCTGGGCGCGGCGCTGGCCCGCGCCGAGGGCGAGGTGGGGCTGCGGGCGTTCTTCGAGCGCTTCCCCGAGGCCCGACTGGCCGGCGACCCGGTCCGTCGTGACACCCGCGTGCTGCGCGGTTGGTCGACTCTCCCGATTGCGCTCGGAAAGGCGCGCGCGGCGGTAGGTTCATGATGTGGATTTCCGAGCCGCGCTGCTCGACCAGACCCGCGCCTTCGGAGAGCTGATCGCCTCCGGCGATCCCGCCACGCCCGTCCCCACCTGTCCGGACTGGACGTTGCGTCAGCTCTTCCGCCATGTTGGACGTGGAAACCGTTGGGCCGCACAGATAATCAGTGACCGACTGTCGCAAGAGCTGGACCCGCGCCAGGTGCGCGACGGTAAACCTCCCGATGATCCTCAGGCCGCCATCGAATGGCTCAACGCCGGTGCGGCGCTGATCGTCAAGGCCGTCGACCAAGTTGGCTCCGAGGCCAGGGTGTGGACATTTCTGGGGCCGCGCCCCGCGGGCTGGTGGATCCGGCGCCGCGCCAACGAGGTCGCGGTGCACCGGGCCGACGCCGCGATCGCGCTGGGCGCCGACTACGACCTTCCGGTCGAACTTGGCCGGCGACGCGATCAGCGAATGGCTGGAGCGCACATGCGTGGAAGCCAAGCGATACCACCGCGTCACGCTGGCGTTCGGCCAGAGCGTGCACCTGCACGCCACCGACGAGGGGCTCGGGCCGACGGGCGAGTGGACCCTGGTCAACGACGAGGACGGCGTCGGCTGGTCGCACGAGCACGGCAAGGGTTCGGTCGCGCTGCGCGGGCCCGCAAAGGACCTGCTGCTCGCCCTCACCGGTCGCCGCGCCCCGCCCGACGCGGGTCTCGAGGTGTTCGGCGACACAGAGGTCTGGGACAAGATGCTGGCCGCCGCGCCCTTCTGAGTGGCGTACGTTGCCTTCATGACCACATCGGAGATCGCGACGGTTCTGGCCTGGCACGACGCGCTCAACGACAAGGACTTCGACACCCTGGTCTCCTTGTCCAGCGACGACATCGAGGTCGGCGACGCCGCGGGTGCCGTGCAGGGCCATGCGGCGCTGCGCAGATGGGCCGAATCGGCAGGCGTCACCGCCACCCCGGGCCGCATGTACGTCCACGAGGGTGTGGTGGTGGCCGAACAGACCATCACCCGTGCCGACGGCAGCACCGCAGCCGCTGCGTCGGCGTTCCGGGTGGTGCACGACCACGTCACCTCGGTGTTCCGCCACGACGACCTGGCCTCTGCGCTGGCCGCCACCGACCTCGACGAGGACGATCTCGCCGGCTGAGCGGCGTTGCGGTCACACCAGTTTGGGCAGACCCGCCAGCACCTTGTCGACGGTGACCGGCAGATCGCGCACCCGCACCCCGGTCGCGTGATACACCGCGTTCACCACCGCCGCGGCCGACCCCACGATGCCGATCTCCCCGGCCCCGCGTGACCCCATCGGGTTGAGGTACTCGTCGGCCTCGTCGAGCCAGATGGCGTCGATGTCGGCGACGTCCGCGTGCGCGCTGATGTGGTACGTCGCGAGGTCCTGCGTGACGACGTGACCGAACCGCGGATCCCGCACGCTCTCCTCGTGCAACGCCATGGACAATCCCATTGTCATGCCGCCGATCAACTGCGAACGCAGTGTGCGGGCATTGATGACGCGGCCGACCGAGAACACCCCGAGCATCCGCGGCACCCGGATCTCGCCGGTGTCGCCGTTGACGTGCGCCTCGACGAAATGCGCGCCGAACGACTGCACCGTGACATCGTCGGCGTCGGGGTTCTTCGGCGACCGCGCCAAAGTCGTCGCACCCACCGCGGGCGGAACCCCATGATCGGCGCGGAACTGCCGCGCCGCGGCGACGATCGCCGAACCCCACGACGTGATGCCCGACGAGCCGCCGGCCACCGACGCCTCGGGAAGGTCGGTGTCGCCGATCTGCAGGTCCACCGCCGCGAGTTCGCAGCCCAACGCGTCGGCGGCGATCTGCGACAACGTGGTCCACGTCCCGGTGCCGATGTCGGCCGCGCCGATCTGCACGGTGTAGCGGCCCTCGGCGCGGTAGGTCATCCGGGCCGAATTGCCCGGCATCGCCTTACCCGGGTAGGTTGCCGCCGCGACGCCGGTCCCGATCAGCCATTCCCCGTCGCGGCGCACCGCCGGTCGCGGATCGCGCGACGCCCACCCGAAACGGTCCGCGCCGAGTCGCAGACAGTCCACGAGATGTCTGCCCGACCACGGCTTACCCGATTCCGGGTCCACCGCGGGATCGTTGCGCACCCGCAGTTCGATCGGATCGAGGCCGCAGACCACCGCGAGTTCGTCCATCGCGACCTCGGCGGCGTACGTGCCGGGGCACTCGCCGGGCGCGCGCATCCAGAACGGTACGGCGACATCGAGCGCCGCGAGCCGGTGGGACGTGCGACGGTTGGCGGCGGCGTACATCTTGCGCGACGTGACCGCGGTCTGCTCGGCGAATTCCTTGACCGCCGAAGTCTGTTCGACGACGTCGTGGGCCAGCGCGGTGATCCGGCCATCGGCATCGGCGCCCAACCGGACCCGCTGGATGGTGGGCGTGCGATAGCCGACCAGGGAGAACATCTGCTGACGGGTCAGCGCGAGTTTCACCGGCCGCCCGCCGCTGCGCTGCGCCGCCAGCACCGCCAGGACGTTGTGCGCGTGCGGGGCGCCCTTGGACCCGAACCCGCCGCCCACGTGCGGCGCGACCACCCGGATCTGCTCGGGTTGCAGCCCGAAGACCGGTGCCAGCGCCTTGCGCACCGCGTGCACGCCCTGCGTCGAGTCGTACAGCAGTACAACCGGTTCGCCGTCATCACCGGTCGCGTCACGGGTCCACTGCGCGATGCAGGCGTGCGGTTCCATCGGGTTGTTGTGCTCGATCGGGGTCCGGTAGGTCTGGTCGATCCGCACCGCGGCCCGCGCGAGAGCGGCGTCCACATCACCCACCTCGGTCTGCGGCGGGTACCCGCTGTTGACCTGTTCGGGAACGTACAGCCCGGGATGGTCGACGCGCAACTCGACGTCGTGAGGTTCCTCGAGGTACTCGACGCGAACCAGAGCGGCTGCCTCCCTGGCGATCTCGGCCGAATCGGCGACCACGCCGCCGATTATCTGCCCGCGGAAATGCACCCGGTCGTCCTGCAGGATCGTGAACTCACCGTCGGAGGTGTCCGCCAACTTCGGGGCATCGAACACGGTGAGCACGTCGCGCACCCCGCCGAGTGCGCGGGCCGCGGCGACGTCCATCGTCACCACCCGCCCCCGCGCGATGGTGGCCTGCACCGGATGGAGGTAGAGCGCGTCGTCGACGACATGCTCGAACGCGTACGGCGCGGTGCCGGTGACCTTGGCTCGGCTCTCCTTGCGGACGACGGGACTGCCGATGACGCGGGGTTCCAGCAGGGTCATCGCTGCCTCCGTGCGGTGAGCATGCGCAACTGGGCGACGAGCGTGCGCCGCGCCAACTCGACCTTGAACTCGTTGCCGGGCAATGGTTCGGCGGCGCTGAGTTCGGCGTCGGCCGCGGCGAGGAACGTCTCATCGGAGGGTTGGTCCCCGGTCAGCATGCGCTCGGCGAGGCGGGCGCGCCACGGTTTGTGCGCCACCCCGCCCAGAGCGATTCGCGCCGAGCCGATCTGGTGGGTGACGGTGAACGCCAGCTCGGCGGCCACCGACACCAGGGCGAACGCGTACGACGCCCGGTCGCGCACCTTGCGGTAGTCCGAGACCGCGTGTGCCGGCGGTTTCGGCAGCTCGACCGCGGTGATGAGTTCGGCGTGTGCCAGCGTGGTGTCGCGGTGGGGTTCGTCGCCGGGGAGGCGGTAGAAGTCGTCGACGGGCAGGCGTCGTTCGCCGTCGGGTCCCTGCACGACGACCACCGCGTCCAGGGCGCTCATCGCGACCGCCATGTCCGACGGATGCACCGCGACACAGTGCGGCGACGCGCCCAGGATGGCGTGGTAGCGCAGGTAACCGCCGAGCGCCGAGCAGCCGCTGCCCGGGTCGCGCTTGTTGCACGGTGTGGTGACGTCCTGGAAGTACACACATCGGGTGCGCTGCAACAGATTTCCCGCCGTGGTGGCCGCGTTGCGCAGCTGCCCGGACGCACCGGAGAGCAATGCGCGCGCCAACATCGGGTAGTGCGAGCGGATCACCGGTTCGGCCGCGAGGTCGCTGTTGCGCACGTTCGCGCCGATGCGCACGCCGTCGTCGCTCACCGCGACCTGGTCGAGCTGCAGGCGGCTCACGTCGACCAGCAGATCCGGTTCGGCCACACCGAGTTTCATGTGGTCCACCAGGTTGGTGCCGCCGGCCAGATAGGCCGCGCCCGGGTGGGCCGCCACCGTCGCCACCGCGTCGGCGGGGCTCGTGGCGAGGTGATAGTCGAAGGCCTTCATCGGTTGGCCGCCCGTTCGATCGCCGCGACGATGTTCGGGTACGCCGCGCAGCGGCACAGGTTGCCGCTCATGCGTTCGCGGATCTCCTCCTCGGTGAGCACCGGGGGAGCGTCGAGATCATCGGAGACGAAACTGGGTGCGCCGCCCTTGACCTCGTCGAGCATGCCGACGGCCGAACAGATCTGGCCGGGTGTGCAGTAGCCGCACTGGAACGCGTCCTCGTCGCAGAAGGCCTGCGCGACGGGGTGCAGTTCGCCGTCCTGGCCGAGACCGGCGGCGGTGGTGATGCGGGTGCCGTCGGCCGCGACGGCGAACGTCAGGCACGTCGTGACACGGCGGCCGTCGACCAGAACCGTGCACGATCCGCACTGGCCGTGGTCGCAACCTTTCTTCGGAGCCGTGACGTGCAGATGTTCACGTAGCGCGTCGAGCAACGTCACCCGGTTGTCGAGGGTCAGTTCACGGCGCGCACCGTCGACCTCGAGAGTGACGTGGGAGGTGTGATCGGGCTGGCTCACCCGGCGTGGGTACCCGGGCGGGCGGCCCCCAAACGCTGCGCCGAGGCCCGGGTGGAGGCCTGGGGCGTGGCCAGCACGGCGGCGATCCCCGTCGTCAACGGCACCGACAGGGCCAGCGCGATACCGCCCACCGCGGACCGGGCGATCTCGACCGCCACGCTCTCACTGGTCAGCACATCGCCCAATGAGCGGTCGGCGACGCTGAACAACAACAGCAGCGGCAGCGCGCTGCCCGCGTAGGCCAGCACCAGGGTGTAGACCGTGCTCGCGATGTGGTCGCGGCCCACCCGCATGGCGCCGAGGAACACCGACCGCCGCGTCCCGCCTGCCTCGGCGAGCTCGAACACCGCCGAGGCCTGCGTGACCGTCACGTCGTTGAGGACACCCAGTGAGCCGATGATGAACCCGGCCAGCAGCAGACCGGTGATCGACACGTTGCCCATGTACGCGGCGACCTCGTTGTTCTGATCCTCGGCCAACCCGGTGAGATGCGCCA
The DNA here is from genome assembly GCF_001187505.1 of Mycolicibacterium goodii. The sequence continues at coordinate 407,471 of NZ_CP012150.1, read as the reverse complement.
ATTCGATTGCCGCCCAAGACAGTACGGCGGCCAGGAACAACGAGGTGAGGGTGCCCAGCAGGGCCGCGCTGGTCCGCAGGCTCACCCCGTGGGCCAGATAGAGCACCGCGTACAGGATGACGGCAGAGGCCACGAGCGACACCGGGATCGCGGCGGCGCCGTCACGCAGCGCGGGCAGCAGGAACACCACCAGCACACCGAACGCCACGACGATGCCGATCAGCGCGCGCAGACCGCGCCAGCGGGCGACGGCGACGACCACCACCGCGAACGCCGCGGCCAGGGCGGTCAGCGGCCACGTCCGCTCATAGTCGTAGAACGCGTAACTGGTTGCGCCCGCCGCGTCGACCTGACGGCTCAATCGCACGTCGTCACCGGCCGCCAGGTTCGGCTGGCCCGGGCCGCCGCTGAACTCCAGCAGCGTCCTGGCGCCCTTGTTCGGGCCGGAATCGATGGCCACCAGATTCAGCACGCACTGCCCGGCGTCACCGGGTGCGGGCACCGGGTCGGAGGTCAGCACCGCGCCCGCCGAGGGACTGCCGCACCCGGCCAGCGTGCTGGACAGCACGTGCCCGGCCTCCGTGGTCACCGCACCACCCGCGGCGTTCTGGTACGGCAGCGGGATGTCCACCTTCTGCTGGCTGGGCCACAGCAGCGCGGCGCCGGCGAGCACGACGACACCGATCGCGACGAGCAGGCCGACGACGATCCGGGCCGCCAACGGACCCAGCGGGGACGGACCTCTCAGTGAGTGCGAGTGGGAGTGCGAATGCGCCACCGGGACAGGGTAGAGGGATCTACTGGCGGTAGCTCGCCAGGAAGTTCCCCAACCGCTCGATCGCGGCGGCGAGGTCTCGCGCCCACGGCAGCGTCACGATGCGCAGGTGATCCGGTGTGGGCCAGTTGAACCCGGTGCCCTGGGTGAGCAGGATCTTCTCCTGCAACAGCAGGTCGAGCACCAGTTGCTCGTCGTCCTGGATCTCGTGCACCTCGGGATCGAGCCGCGGGAACGCGTACAACGCGCCGCGCGGCTTCACACACGACACCCCGGGGATCTCGTTGAGCTTCTCCCACGCCACGTCGCGCTGTTCGAGCAGCCGCCCACCCGGGAGCACCAGCTGCTCGATGCTCTGATGGCCACCGAGGGCCACCTGGATCGCATGCTGGGCCGGGACGTTGGGGCACAGCCGCATGTTGGCCAGCAGGCTGATGCCCTCGATGAAGCTGGTGGCGTGTTCCTTGGGGCCGGTGATCACCAGCCACCCGGATCGGTAACCGGCCACCCGGTAGGCCTTCGACAGCCCGTTGAACGTCAGGCACAGCAGGTCCGGCGCCAGCGTGGCCAGCGAGATGTGCTCGGCGTCGTCGTAGAGGATCTTGTCGTAGATCTCGTCGGCCAGCAGCAGCAGCTGATGCCGGCGCGCCAGGTCGACGATCTGCTCGAGCGTCTCGCGGCTGTACACCGCGCCGGTCGGGTTGTTCGGGTTGATCACCACGATCGCCTTGGTGCGTTCGGTGATCTTGGCTTCGATGTCGGCGACGTCGGGGTTCCAACCCTGCGTCTCGTCGCACAGGTAGTGCACCGGGGTGCCGCCGGCCAGCGAGGTCGAGGCGGTCCACAGCGGGTAGTCCGGCGCCGGGATGAGCACCTGATCGCCGTTGTCCAGCAGCGCCTGCAGGGTCATGGTGATCAGCTCGGAGACGCCGTTGCCCAGATAGACGTCGTCGACGTCGAATTTGGGGAAGCCCTCGACGAGCTCGTAGCGGGTGAACACCGCGCGGCGGGCGCTGAGAATTCCCTTGGAGTCGGAATAGCCCTGCGCGGTCGGCAGGGCCTGGATCATGTCGCGCATGATCACGTCCGGAGCCTCGAAGCCGAACGGCGCGGGGTTGCCGATGTTCAGTTTGAGGATGCGATGCCCTTCAGCTTCCAGCCGTGAGGCGTGCTCGTGTACCGGTCCACGGATCTCGTACAGGACGTCCTGCAGCTTCGTGGACTGGGTGAACGTGCGCGGCTTCCGGTGCTCACCGGTGCTCTGCCACGGCAACTGATGGGTGGTCACGCGTTCCATGGTCTCATCGCTGTCCAATCAATTGAATTTGCCGGCCGGCAGCGTGCAGACCGTGGACGAGGGCCGACCGCTCACTTGTCCGTAACGAATCCAACCTGCCACCAGCTTGCGAACACGCTGTGTATCTGCTTGAGCGGCTCACCAGCGGTGCCGCCGTCAGGACACGATGGCTGCCGAATCACCGAGCTGACCCGAGTTTCCCCAGGTAAGGGGATACGAGGACACCGACACACATGAATGGAAACCCATGACAGAAGTGAAGAAGATCACCCGTTTCAGCACCGCAGCCGCGCTGCTCGGCGGCGCCGCTGCCGTGGCGATGGGCATCATCGGGGCGGCCATGGGCGGCGGTGCCGACCAGCCGTCCGTCGCGTCGGGCGGCGCCATGAAGGTCGGGGAGACCTCCACGGTCACCTACACCCCGGGAACCATCGCTCCCGTCGTCGCCAAGCCCGAGGTCAAGGCGCCGCCCTACGGCGCCAACTGAGCCGGTTTCCCTCACCGAAAAGAAGCGGCCCCCTCCGTGACAGGAGGGGGCCGCTTCGACAACTGCTATCCGATCACTTATCCGATCTCCGCCGGTCAGCGCTTACCGGGCCGCTTGGCCCCCGGCTTGATGCCGAGGCCCACCACGGGCGGTTCGGGCTTCGCGGGCTCGGTCGGCTCCCCGGCCGCAGGGCCGGCTTCCGCGGCCGGCTTCTCGGCGGCCGCAGCGGCCTCGACCGGAGCAGCCGGAGCGGTCGGCGCCTTCTTGGCGCCGGGGCGACGGGCGCCCGCGGCGATGCCGAGACCCACCACAGGCGGTTCGGGCTTGGCCGGCTCGGCCGGCTTCTCGGCGGCTGCGGTGGCCGCTTCGGCCTCAGCCGGCGCCTCGGCAGGTGCCGAAGCGGACGCCTGCGCAGCGGGCGCAGCCGCCTTCTTGGCGCCCGGTCGCTTCGCGCCGGCCGCAAGGCCGAGGCCCTTGACCGGGGCTGCGGGCGCCGCCGGAGCCTCAGCGGGCGCAGGGACCGCCGAAGTCTCTGCCGCTGCGGGCTTGTCGGCCGGTGCGGCCGCCGCGGTCTTCTTGGCGCCGGGGCGCTTGGCGCCGCCCGCGAGGCCCAGGCCCTTGACCGGGGCCGGTGCCGGGGCGTCGGCGGGTGCCGCGGCGGGAGCCTGTGCGGCGGGTGCGGCGGTCTTCTTGGCGCCGGGACGCTTGGCGCCGCCCGCCAGACCGAGCCCCTTGGCCGGTGTCGGTGCCGCCGCAGGTGCAGAAGCCTGTGCGGCGGGTGCGGCGGTCTTCTTGGCACCGGGACGCTTCGCGGCGCCCGCAAGTCCCAGACCCGTGACCGGCTTGGCCTCGGCGCCACCGGCCGCCGGGGCGGTCTGCGCCTGTTCTGCCGGCGCGGCTTCCTCGACCGGGGCAGCTTCGGCCTTGGCCGTGACCTCGGCCTCGGCGCGGGCAGCGGCGCGCTTCTCGGATTCCTTTGCCGCCGTGCCCTTTTCGGGCAGCGTCACGCCGCTGGTGTCCAGCGAGTTCAGCAGCAGCTGAGCAACGTCGAGCACCTCGGCCTTCTCGACGCCGCGGCTGGCCGCGACGTCGTCGACACCGTCGGTGATCATCACGCGGCAGAACGGGCAGCCGGTCGCGATCGTCGAGGCGGTGTCCATGGCCTCTTCGGTGCGTTCGACGTTGACCCGCTTGCCGATGTGCTCTTCCATCCACATGCGGGCACCGCCGGCGCCACAGCACAGGCCGCGGTCGGCGTGGCGGGGCATCTCCTTGAGCGTCACGCCGGAGGCCTCGACCAGCTCACGCGGAGCCTCGTACACCTTGTTGTGGCGGCCGAGGAAGCACGGGTCGTGGTAGGTGACGGGCTGGCCGTTCTGCGCGCTGACCGACTTGACCGGCACCAGCTTCTTGTCCCGGACCAGCCGGTTGAGCAGCTGCGTGTGGTGCACGACGCTGTAGTTGGCACCCAGTTGCGGGTACTCGCGGCCGATCGTGTTGAAGCAGTGCGGGCAGGTCACCACGATCTTGCGGTCGACCGTCTCGACGCCTTCGAACAGTTCGTTGATGGTCTCGATGTTCTGCGAGGCCAACTGCTGGAACAGGAACTCGTTGCCGGAGCGGCGGGCGGAGTCGCCGTTGCAGGTCTCCCCGGAGCCCAGCACCAGGAACTTCACCCCCGCGGTGGCGAGCAGTTCGGCGACGGCCTTGGTGGTCTTCTTGGCGCGGTCCTCGTAGGCGCCGGCGCAGCCGACCCAGAACAGGTACTCGAACCCGTCGAACGAGTCGACGTCCTCGCCGTAGACCGGCACGTCGAAGTCGACCTCGTCGATCCAGTTGGTGCGGTCCTTGGCGTTCTGGCCCCAGGGGTTGCCCTTGGTCTCCAGGTTCTTGAACAGCACACCGAGCTCGCCGGGGAACTCCGACTCGACCATCACCTGGTAGCGGCGCATGTCGACGATGTGGTCGATGTGCTCGATGTCCACCGGGCACTGCTCGACGCACGCACCGCAGTTGGTGCAGGACCACAGCACGTCGGGATCGATGACGCCGCCCTGCTCGGCGGTGCCGACCAGCGGGCGCAGGGCCTGCTCGGGTCCGCTGCCGAGGATCCGCTCGAAGCCGGACTCGGGGACGTGGGCGTGCGCGTGTTCCTGTTCGTGCATCTCGCCGCGGGCCTTCTCACCCAGGCCGCCCTCGGGTGTGCTCTCCAGCGGCGACGGCTTCTCGCCGAGGATGTAAGGAGCCTTGGCGAACATGTGGTCGCGCAGGTTCATGATCACGAGCTTGGGGGACAGCGGTTTGCCGGTGTTCCACGCCGGGCACTGCGACTGGCAGCGGCCGCACTCGGTACAGGTCGTGAAGTCGAGGTAGCCCTTCCAGGTGAAGTCCTCGATCTTGCCTCGGCCGAACACCGCGTCCTCGGCGGGATCCTCGAAGTCGATGTACTCGCCCTTGTACTCCATCGGCAGCAGCGGGCCCAGACCGTTGGGCAGCCGCTTGAACGTGACGTTGATGGGTGCCAGGCCGATGTGCAGGTGCTTGGAGTGCAGCACGATCAGCAGGAACACCAGCATGACGCCGATGTGGCCCATCAGGGCGACGGTCTCGAGCCACATGTTGGCGGTCGCGCCGAGCGGGCGCAGCAGCCAGGCCATGGCGTCGGAGAAGAAGGCGCCGCTCTGGTAGGGGAAACGCTCGCCGAGCGTGTTGACCGCCGCACCACGGAACAGCGCATACGTCGCGATGACCAGGAAGATCATGAAGAGGATCTCCCAGGCGCCCCCGGTGTGCGAACCGTAGAACCGCGACTCGCGACCGATCTTCTTGGGCTCCCGCGTCAGGCGGATGATCGCGAACACGATGATGCCGGCCAGCACGGCCACCGCGAAGAAGTCCTGCAGGAAGCCCAGGATCGGCCACCGGCCGATGAACGGGATGTGGAATTCGGGATCGAACAGGACGCCGTAGGCCTCCAGGTACACCGACGCGAGGACGAAGAAGCCCCACATCGTGAAGAAATGCGCGATACCCGGAATCGACCAACGCAGCAGCCGCGTTTGCCCGAACACCTCGGTGATCTGTGTGGTGATGCGCTTCTGCAGATCGTTCTTGCGGCCGCCCTCGTCGAGCGTCTTCTGACCCGAGCGAATCAGTTTCGTGAGCCACAGCACTCGCTTGGCGGCGAACACCAGGACGATGGCCGTCATGAGCAGCCCGAGGATGAGCCTGCTCACTTCGAGGGTGTGTGCCACTGCGCGCCTCCCGATATTTTCGTTACCCGCCGGTAACTTGAGCCATGTTACCCGGAAGTAACTTAGGCTGGATGCCTGCTCATAGTTGCACCCCGTGCCGAATGCCCGCTACAAAGGCTGTCCTAACTCGGGCTGCGGGAGTGCCGCAGGGCGGTGGCTTCGTCGCGGGACCGTGACGTGACGGTTCGGTGCCGAAGTGACATCCGTTCCTTTTCACGCGCATTTGCGCAAGGTCATCCGACCGACAGTCGAACGGCGAATGTGATCTTCGTCGCTCTGGCGGCAAACCTCGAATCGGCCGGCTTCAGTTCGGCGCCGACAGCATCGCCCGCAGCATCGACAACATCTCGGATCGCGATTCGGCACCCAGCCTCCTGCGGATCCGGGCCACGTGGTGCTCGACGGTCTTTGCCGAAATGAACAATTGGTTGCCGATGTCGCGGTACGGCAAGCCGAGCAGCAACAACTCGGCCACCTCACGCTCGCGGTCGGACAGGCGCGCGGAGCCCGCGGGGGCGCCGGCCGGGGCGGCCTGGGGTGCGGGCGTCGCCTCGGATGCCGTCGCGTCGTCGGCCGCGCCGGACTGCTTGAGATCGCGGGCCAACTGCAGCATGGCCTGAGAGACCCGGGCGTCGGAGGTCTGCAGCGCGGCCTGGCTCGCCAGCCGGGTGGCGTCCCAGCTCAGCCCGAACTGTGCCAACCCGCGGGCCGCCGCCGCCACCTCGTCGACATCGACGTGGTTGGCCAGCACCCGCAGCCAGGTCCGGCCCGCACCGGCCAGCGCATGGGCGAACGGGCTGCGACCGGCCGCCGCGGTGAGCGCCTGACCGTGGGGCGCGACCGCGCTCGGCGAGTTGGCGAGGATCCCGGCGTGCACCCCGGCCCAGTGCAGCGGCATGGACCACAGCACCGGTTTCCCCAGCGCATCGAGCAGCCCGAACGCCTCCGACAGCGGATGCTCGAGACGGTCGATCTGGCGCATGCGCGCCGCCGCGACCCACAACTCACCCAGCGGGAGCAGAGAGAAGAGGTCGACGGAGTACTCGGCGAGCACCTCCATCGCCGTGAACCAGTGCCGCTGGATGGCGCCGCTGTCCCCGCTGCGCCGTGCGACCGCGGTGCGCAGCGCCGCGGCCCACAACGCGTCGCGGCGGTGCAACGGCGGGCCGGACTCGACGGCCGACACGTCGGCGCCCGCGGCGCCCAGCTGACCGTCGAGCATCTTGACCCAGCCCAGCAGCAACCGGTGCCGGGCGGCAGAAAACGGAGTCGACGACGGTGCCGCGCCGGGGTCGCCGTTCGGCGGGCCCCCGCGCACCGCGCGCCCGATCACGCTGCGGGCACGGACCGAGTCGCCGCCGTGCAGCGCCGCCAACGTCACCAGCGCCGCGGGGCTGTCCGGCGCGACGCCGTCGGGGTAGGGCTCGGCGGTGACGGCCTGGCCGAGGCGCGCGACGGTGACCGCGAACGGTTGGTCGAGCGACGACACCAGGCCTTCGGCCAGGCTGCGCGCCGTCCGGGCCGCCGACGTCGGTGGGCCTGCCGGTTCGGTGTGCAACGCGGCGCGGGCGGCAGCGGCGTCGCCCGCGGCGAGCAGCACGACCGTGCCCGCCGAACCGACCGCCGCATCCGGGTACGGGCCCAGCCAGCGGAACAGGTCGGCGGCCTGCGCGGCACTGCCGTCGTGCAGCGCGATGCTCGCGGCGATCCGGACCGCGGCCGCGCGCTCGGCCGGATCCTCGGAGCTGAGCAGGTCGTCGGTCATGCGGCCCGCCGTGGCACAGTCGCCCGACAACGCCAGCGCATCGGCCAGCCGCGCGTTGAGCGCGGCCGAGCCCGCACGGGCCGCGGCGCGATACAACCGCGCCGCGCGGGCCGGTTGGCCCCGCACCTGCACGGCGTGCTCGGTCAGCGCCTCGGCGAGTCGATCGTCACGGACACCATGCTCGGCCAGTCGCATCGCGAGTTCCGGTGACAGCGTGGCCATTTCGAGCTGCGAGCGCAGCAGCGCGACCTCGATGTCGTGGTGCCGGGCCGTGCCCGCGATCTGCGCGACGCACGTGTGCACCAGACGCAGGAACCTCTTGTCGTGGGCGGGTTCGACCAGACCGCTCGCGCGGGCACGGTCGACCAGCGCCGAGGCCTCGCCACCGCCGATGCGCAACGCGCCCGCCACGTCGTCGGGCCCGAGATCCAGGCTCAGCGACGTGATCAACAGCGTGTCGCGGGTCTGTTCGTCGAGGTGACGCAACCGTTCGATCAGCGCGTAGCGGGCGGCCTCGGCGGGTTCGGCCGCCGAGGCGACCACTGCCCGCACCAGGAAAGGCAGCCCGCCGGTGACCGCTCGCACCGTGCGGACCGTGTCCGCGGGCGGCGGCGAGCCAAGGGAGGCCGCCAGAACGCGTCCGACGTCCGACGATGACATCGGCCCGAGCGCCACCACCGGGTTCTCCCGCTCCAGCGCGGTCGTCAGTGCCCGCAGGGCGGGTCGGTGCGCCAGCGGCTCGGCGGCGACCACCACCGACGCCGACGGATCAGTGGAACGCTCTGTCAGGCAATCGATCTCGACGTCGGCGAGAAGGTGCGCATCGTCGATGACGAACACCGCCGCCGGATCGTCCTCGCGCCTGGGCGGGCGGGTGAGCACGGTATGCCCGGCGTCGCGCACCCTCGCCCGCACCGCCGCGAGCACGGTGCTCTTTCCCGTCCCGATCCCGCCGGACACCAACAACTTCGGGGCCTGGGTCGCCGCCCCGGCGAGCACCTCCTCGACAGCCCGCGGCAGGTCCACCACGCGTTCCGGCGCCGGGTTCGACATGACGATCCGCCCGGTCAGGCGCCGCCGTCGTCGGGAACGTCAGGCACATCCGGAATTTCGACCGTTGTCGTGACCGGCGGCTGGGTCGTCGTCGGTGGTTGCGTCGTCGTCGGCGGGGTGGTGGTCGTCGGCGCCGTGGTGGTGGTCCGCGTCGTCGTCGGAGTGGTCGTGGTGGTGGTCGTTGTCGTGGCGGTCGTTGTCGTGGTGGTCGTGGTCGTGGTGGTCGTCGGACTCGTGGTCGACGTCGGCTGCGTCGTCGTCGTGGACTCCGGCGGCGGTGGCGGCGGCACCACCACCGTGGTGGTCTGCAACCCGTCCGGGCCGACCGTCACGGTGGTGACCGGCTCGGGCGGGGGGCCCTGCGGTGACGGACCCATCGAGTAGGTGGTGCTGGTCTCGGTGACCGGCGTCGAGTCGCTTGACGTGCTGGTGAGCGTGACGGCAAGACCGCCCGCCGCCAACAGGGCCGCGGCCGCGGCCGCGCCGAACAGGATCGGCGGCCGCTTGTACCAGGCCAGCGGGGCCGGCCCGGCGTCGTACATCTCCTCCTCGTGGCTGAACTCCACCGGAGGGCGGGCGGCCGTCGCCCCGGTCGGGGACTCGTAGCCGTAATCGGGCCCGGCATAGGGCACCGGTTCGTTGGGCGGCGCGTCGTCCTCGGACCAGGCCAGCGCACGGAACGTCGAGGATTCCGGGCCGTTGGCTGCCGCGGCGCCTGCCGCGCCCATCGCGGCGGCGGGTCCCAGCCCGGTCGGCGCGTCCGCGGCGGCCACCTCGGGAGCCAGGCCGGTCGGTGCGCCTGCGTCGACGGCGCGCTCGGCGACCAGTGCCGCCCCGGTCGCCGCGACCAGCTGCGGCTGCGGCGAGGTCACCACGGGCGCCCGCAGTCGCTCGGAAAGGCGTTGTGTCACAAAGGGAATCGCTGCCCCACCGCCGACCGTCGCGACGGCCGTCACGCTGGACAGTGCGATGTTGTTGCGCTGCAACGTGTCCTCGACCGCATTGAGGAGTCCGTCGAGTGGCCCCGATATCAGCTGCTCGAGTTCGGGGCGGGTGATCCGCACATCGGAGTTGACGCCGGGCAGTTCCACCGGGATCGCCGTGACGGTGTCAGCGGACAACGCCTCCTTGGCATTTCGGCAGTCGCTGCGCAACCTGGCCAACGAACCGACTGCGGCGGTGCCCGCCGGATCGGTGTCCTGGGCCGCGGCGATACCGGTGAGGACGTGGTCGAGCAGGGCCTGGTCGATCTGGTCACCCGAGAACTCGGGGTGGCGCAGCGTCTGGCCCAGGGCAGCGTAGTCAGCGGCGGCGTCGGCAAGTGTCACGCTCGTGCCGCTGCCGCCGAAATCGCACAACACCACGACCCCGTCGCCGGGCAGACCGGAATCGGCGCGCAGGGCGGCCAGGGCCGCCATGGAATCGGGAACCAGTGCGGCGGGAATACCGTCGGGGGCGAACGCGGGTTTGATCCGCAGCGCCCCGCGCAGTGCACCCAACGCCGCGGGACCCCAGTAGGCCGGCGTCGCGATCGCGACCGGGGTGCCGCCACCGACGGTGCGGGCCATCGCGTCGAGCGCCTCGGCAAGCGCCGACTCGCCCCGATGCTGCGAGCCGTCGGCGGCCACGATCGGCACCGGGTCCCCGGTGCGCTCGACGAAGCCGGTCACGGCAAGGCCGTCACCGTCGAGTTCGCCGACCTCCGGGGCACGGTCGCGGTACAGGTTGAGGATCGATCGGCGGACCACCGGTGCACGGCCTTCGCGGGCTGCCACCAGATTGGTTATCCCGATCGACAACCCCAGTGAGTCGGTCATCAGGCGTCACTCCTGTGTTGTCTGGGCCGTTGCTCACCTTAGCGGTTCGGACCCGGGACACCCGCGATTGATCCCCTAGTGGCGTCGATCCCCTAACGGCGCGTCCCCTAATGCCCGTCATCGGGAGGTGGGGTCGGCACCGATTCCCGCCGAGATTCTGCTGCATAGCATCGTCAGCAATACCAACAGACCGGCGCGGACATCGGGCCAACCGGAACCGACCAGCGAAGAGAGGTGTCATGGCCAATACGCTGCTCGACTTCGTCATGTCGCTGGTGCGTGACCCCGAGGCCGCGGCCCGGTACGCGGCCGATCCGGCGCAGGCGATCGCCGACGCCGATCTGCCCGACGTGACCAGCGCCGATGTCGACAATCTGATTCCCGTGGTGTCGGAATCCCTGTCGATGGGCGCGACCGCAGGAAGTCTCGACGCCGTCGGCGCCGAACCGGCGGGCAACGTATGGGCCTCCGGCGCGGCCACCGCGGCGTTCGACGCGTTCGGCGACCATATGCCGTTCGACACCGGCGGCGACACGAACGAGTCGGTGATCCGCGTGCCGGACGATCCCGGCCCGGCCGGGGCCGACGTCCCCGGCGTTTTCGGGGTGGACGACCTCGCATCGGGTCCTGGACCGGCTCCGGTCGACGCTCCGATCACCGATCCGGCGCCGGTCGACGACCCGGTGTTCGGTACCGATTGGGGGCAGCCCGTCATCCCCGAGCATTCCGATACGGGGGATCCCGGAAACTATGGGGACGATGCCTCCGGGCTCGACATCTTCGACTGATCCAATTTCACTGAAAAGACGCATGACCTGCCTGGTCATGCGTCTTTTCTGTTTTGGGCGATTTGCTGACGACACTCCCTAGTGTCCCCCTAATCCCCTAATGGGTGCGCCGGACGTACCCCGGGGTGGGCCTCGTGCACGAGGGGATCGCGCCCCGTTTTCGGCGTCTGCGCGGGCCCATAACGTGGTGTCCAGATCGCCGGAGAGCCCGGCGGGAAACCTCACAAGAACCTCACGAGGACCTCCCAGAAACACCTGAAAGGTTGGAGCAATGACCACTCTGATCGACTTCATCCTCGACCTGTTCCGCAGCCCCGCCTCGGCCGCGGCGTTCATCGCCGACCCGGACGGCAGCCTGCGCGACGCGGGCCTGCCCAACGTCACGGCGGCCCAGCTGCACGCGGTCGCGGCCACCGCGGCGCCTGCCGGTGTGCTGCTCGGCGGTGGCAACCCGGTGGTGGGCCTGCAGCGGGCGGTCGCCGACCACCACAACATCCCCGCTCAGTTCGCGGCGCCGATCGCCTCGCCGTTCTCGCCGCAGACCCAGTTCGCCCCGGAAGTGGCCAGCCACAACGACACCGACCTGGCCAGCCACAACAACACCCCGATCATGAGCCCCAACCAGGACGCGGGTGCCAACGCCCAGCAGGGCGCGTTCAACCTGGGCTTCGGCGACATCACCCTCGGCGACAAGACCACGAACACCGCCGCCAACGGCGGCGTGGTGGTCGACGGGGACAACGGCGGCGACATCGTCAGCGGTGACGGCGCGGTCCTGGGGGACGGCAACACCACCAACAACGGCGACATCCTCGCCGGCGCCGGGTCCAACGTCGCGGTGGGCGAGGACAACGAGATCGAGGACAAGTCGCAGACCGCGGGCGGTGACCTGATCTCCGGCAACGACGGACCGGTCATCAGCGACGTCGACATGAGCGGCGGCCACGGCGGCGGTGCCAGCGGCGGCGACAGCCTGATCGGCATCGGCAGCGGCGGCGCGTCCGGCGGCGACGGGGGCAACGGCGGGTCGATCATCCTGACCGACACCAGCTCGCAGTACGTCGGCGGCGACCAGACCTCGATCGACGGCGACTACGGCAGTGACAACACCCAGGACAACACCGTGGACAACTCGGTGAACACCTCGGTGCAGAACGACACCCACACCAGCTACACGGACAACTCGTCGACCTACGAGTCGAGCATCGGTTCGGGCAACCAGACCGCGATCGCGTCGGGCAACGAGACCGCGCTCGGTTCCGGCAACGAGACCGACACCGCGCTGGCATCGGGCAACAGCTACGGCAGCACCGACATCGACACCGGTGTCGCCGCGCCGAGCCTCGACCTCGACGCGTTCTGAGTGATCGCACCGGCGGGGACCATCCCAACTGGGTGGTCCCCGCTCGGTGCGTATGCCTACCGTTGAGATCTGCAGGAGGGAACTTCCATGACGCAGCCCAGTGATCCGGGCAAGGTAAGACCGGTGAAGGTGATCGTCGAGCTCATCGACCACCTCAGCACCATCGCCGCCGCCAAGGATCGCGGTGACCTGGTGCAACGGCTGCGTGCCGCGAAGGAAAGGATCAGTGACCCGCAGATCCGCGTGGTCATCGCCGGGCAGCTCAAGCAGGGCAAGAGCCACCTGCTCAACTCGCTGCTCAACATCCCGGTGGCACGGGTCGGCGATGACGAGAGCACGGTGCTCGCGACCGTGGTGTGTTACGGCGAACAGGCCTCGGCCCGGCTCGTGGTGGCCCGCCCCGACGGCGCCGAACCGGAACTGATCGAGATCCCGCCATCGGAGGTCACCAACGATCTGCGGCGCGCGCCCCAGGCCGGCGGGCGACAGGTGCTGCGCGTCGAGGTCACCGCACCGAGCCCCCTGCTCAAGGGCGGCTTGGCGTTCGTCGACACCCCCGGCGTCGGAGGTCACGGACAACCTCACCTGTCGGCCACACTGGGTCTGCTGCCCGACGCCGACGCCATGCTGATGATCAGCGACACCAGCCAGGAATTCACCGAGCCGGAGATGAAGTTCATCCGGCAGGCCCTCGAGATCTGTCCGGTGGCAGCGATCGTCGCGACCAAGACGGACCTGTATCCGCACTGGCGCCAGATCGTCGACGCCAACATCGCGCACCTGCAACGAGCCGGGGTGAACGTCCCGGTGATCCCGGCGTCGTCGGTGCTGCGCAGCCACGCCATCGGGCTCAACGACAAGGAGCTCAACGAGGAATCGAACTTCCCGGCGATCGTGAAGTTCCTCTCCGAGCGTGTGCTGTCCCGCGAGAATGACCGCATCCGCGATCAGATCGTGTCCGAAATCCGTTCGGCGGCAGAGCATCTGATGCTCTCGGTGGAATCGGAGCTGTCGTCGTTCAACGATCCGGGGGAGCGGGAACGCCTGACCGCCGAATTGGAGCGGCGCAAGCAGGAGGCTCAGGACGCGTTGCAGCAGACCGCGTTGTGGCAGCAGGTGCTCGGCGACGGCATCGCCGATCTCACCGCCGACGTCGACCACGATCTGCGGCACCGGTTCCGCAGCATCACCGCGCACACCGAAAAGGTCATCGACAGTTGCGATCCCACATTGCACTGGGCCGAGATCGGCGCCGAACTGGAGGACGCGGTCGCCACCGCCGTCGGTGACAACTTCGTGTGGGCCTACCAACGCGCCGAGGCACTGGCCGCCGAGGTGGCGCGCACGTTCACCGAGGCGGGTCTGGATGCGGTGCAGATGCCCCAGATCGACGCGCGCGACATGGGTGCGGGCTTCGGCGAGCTGAACTCCCTGGCCCGCCTGGAGGCCAAGCCGATCAAGATCGGCCACAAGGTGGTCACCGGCATGCGGGGGTCCTACGGCGGTGTGCTGATGTTCGGCATGCTGACCTCGTTCGCCGGTCTTGGCATGTTCAACCCGTTGTCGCTCGGCGCGGGATTCGTGTTGGGGCGCAAGGCCTACAAGGAGGACATGGAGAACCGCATGATGCGGGTGCGCAACGAGGCCAAGGCCAATGTGCGCAAATTCGTCGACGACGTGGCTTTCGTCGTCGGCAAGGAATCCCGCGACCGGCTCAAGGGCATCCAACGGCAACTGCGCGATCACTACCGCGAGATCGCCAACCAGACCACCCGGTCGCTCAACGAATCGTTACAGGCCGCGATCGCGGCCGCGAAAATCGAGGAAACCGAACGCAATACCCGCGTCCGGGAACTGCAGCGGCAGCAGAACATCCTCAAACAGGTCGTCGAGCACGCGACCAAACTCGCCCAGGACCCGGCTCCCAGCCCGGCCTGAGTTCAGCGGCGTCGACGCCGCAGCAGCACCACAGCGGCCACGATGGCGAGCACCGCGACCACCGCGCCGACCGGGATCGCCGGCTTCACCGCGCCCCGTTCGTCGGTGAGCGCGTCGTGGGTGGCGGCCTGTGCGGCGTGGGCCTTGTCGGCGATGCGTTGCCTGGTCTCGACCGCCTTGTCATGGGCACGGGCCCGGACATCGGTTTTCGCCGCGAGGGCTTCCACAGTCTGGCCGAGTTCGTCACGGGTCTTGGCGATGTCGGCCTGGATCTCGGCCACACCGGCGTCCGGACCCGGTTCGGGTCCAAGTTTCGTGGGCCTGTCAGCGTTGTCAGCGTTGTCAGCGTTTTCAGGGGTGTCACCGGCCATGGCGACCCGTCCTCACGTCGTCCTGAACCTCGTGGATGTCCTGTTTGACGTTGGCGACCGTCATCTGCGGGGTCGGCGACGCCTGATCGATCTGTTTCTTGCTGATCAGCGCCGCGACTCCGGCGATCGCGAACAGGATCACCGCGACGATCAACGCCGCCGCCCACACCGGCAGCACCAGTGCGAGCGCCGCGATCGCCGCGGTCACCACGCCCGCCAGACCGAACACCGCCATCAGGCCCGCTGCGCTGAACAATCCGGCGCCGATCCCGGCATGTTTGGCCGACTCGGTGAATTCCTTTTGCGCCAACCGCATCTCGTCGCGGACCAGCCGCGAGGTCTGTGCCGCCAGCTGGCTCATCAGTTCACCGATCGGCATGTCGACAGTGGTCTTGGGTTGCATCTCTCGTCTCGCTTCGTCTCGCCTCGCCCGAACAGCCGTTACGCTGCACTGCCGGCAGGCTTCCCGGCGTTGCCGGTGATCAAACAGGTGGCAGGCGGTTGCGCATTCGGGCGCGTCATAAGCTCGAAGCGTCAGCCGCCGGTTGAAAAGGCGTTCGAAAGGTTGGACTTCGCAGCGTGAGCACGGGGGATCAGGTCCGCGCGATCCTGCGCGGTACCGTCCAGGCCTATCGTGGCGATCCGGCATATCGCCATCGCCCCGACGTGCACAACGAGCTCGAACGCATCGGGTGGCAGCTGAACCAGCCGATCCGCATCGCGCTGGCCGGCACCCTCAAAGCCGGTAAGTCGACGCTGGTCAACGCGCTGCTCGGCGAAGAGATCGCACCGACCGACGCCACCGAGGCCACCCGGATCGTCACGTGGTTTCGGCACGGGCCCACCCCGAAGGTGACCGCCAATCATCGCGGCGGCCGACGTTCCAACGTGCCGATCGTGCGCGATCCCCACGACCGCGGGCTGACGTTCAGGTTCGACGGCCTCGACCCCGGCGAGATCGTGGACCTCGATGTGGAGTGGCCTGCCGTCGAACTCGTCGACACCACGATCATCGACACCCCGGGGACGTCGTCGCTGTCGCAGGACGTCTCCGAACGCACCTACCGACTGCTGGTGCCCGAGGACGGCGTGCCCCGGGTCGACGCCGTCGTGTTCCTGCTGCGCACGCTCAACGCCGCCGACATCGCGCTGCTCAAGCAGATCGGCGAACTGGTCGGCGGGTCGTCGGGCGCGCTCGGGGTCATCGGTGTCGCATCGCGTGCCGACGAGATCGGCGCGGGTCGCATCGACGCGATGTTGTCGGCCAAGGACGTCGCCAAGCGATTCACCGCCGAGATGGACAGAACCGGGATCTGCCAGGCCGTCGTCCCGGTGTCGGGCCTGCTGGCCGTGACCGCCCGGACGCTGCGGCAGAGCGAGTTCGTCGCACTGGAGAAGCTCGCCGCGGTCGATCCGACCGAGCTGGCCAAGGCCATGCTGTCGGTGGACCGGTTCGTGCGCGAGGACAGCGCCCTGCCGGTGGATGCCGCGACCCGGGCGGCGCTGCTGGACCGGTTCGGCATGTTCGGCATCCGGATCTCGATCGCGGTCCTGCGCGCCGGGGTGTCCGATTCGGTGGCGCTGGCCGACGAACTGCTGGAGCGCAGCGGGCTGATCGCGTTGCGCGACGTCATCGACCAGCAGTTCGCGCAGCGGTCGGAGTTGCTCAAGGCGCACACCGCGCTGCTGTCGCTGCGGCAGCTGGTGCAGCGCAACCCCATCTATGCGACGCCGTACATCCTCGCCGACATCGAACCGCTGCTCGCCGACACCCATGCGTTCGAGGAACTGCGCCTGTTGAGTCAGTTGCGGTCCCGGCCGACCACCCTCAACGAGGACGAGATGGCCTCGCTGCGTCGCATCATCGGCGGCTCGGGCACCGATGCCGCGAGCCGGCTCGGCCTGACCCCTGAAGCGCCCTACGACGGGCCGCGGGCCGCGTTCGCCGCCGCACAGCGGTGGCGGCGGCGTGCCGAGCACCCGCTCAACGACCCGTTCACCACCCGGGCCTGCCGGGCCGCGGTACGCAGCGCCGAAGCGCTGGTGGCCGAGTATGCCGCGGGTCACCGAGCGGGTCCGGCCTGACGGTTCGGCTTAACGAATCCGCCCGCTGCGACGACATACGGGTATGCGTGATTGCCTGGGGTTGTCCGTCGGGACGACGAACCTGGTGGCGGTCACCGACCAGGCGCCGGTCATCCGGCGTGCGGCCCTGACGTTGTACCCACATCGCGGACCCGAGGTCGGTGCGCCACCGGACGGACGTGCCTGCGACGGTCTGACCATCTCCGAATTCGTCGCCCGGGTCGGTGACCCGGTGCCGCTGATCGCGGCCGACGGATCCGCGCACCGCGCCGAGCGGCTGCTGGCCGCGGCCGTACGAGCGATGACCCGACTGGCCGCACCCGACGCACTCCCCGAGAACCAGGTGGTGGCCGTGCCCGCGCACTGGCAACCGGCCGCATATGACGCGGTCCGTACCGCGCTACCCGGCGTGCGCGTGGTGTCCGATGCGGTGGCCGCGCTGACCGCGATCCAGACCCATCCCGGGCTGCCTGCCCGCGGCATCGTCGCCCTGTGTGACTTCGGCGCGACCGGCACCACCCTCACGCTGGCCGACGCTGCGGCCGGCTTCGCGCCGCTGGGTTCTGTGCGCCACGAGGACTTCTCCGGCGCCCTGATCGACCAGGAACTGCTGCGGCGGGTGCTGGCCGATCAGGACGCCGAACCGGCGGGCACCTCGGCGGTGTCCGCGCTGACGGCGCTGCGTGAGGAGTGTCGGCTGGCGAAGGAACGGCTGAGCTATCAAGGCGCCACCGGGCTCACCGGACCCGCCGCGGGCACCAGCCGGCTCACCCGCGCCGACGTGGAAGCCGTTGTCGCAGTACCGCTCGGCGGGGTGATCGATGCGCTACACGACCTGTTGCGTCGCTGCGGTGTGCACCCGGCCCAGCTCACGGCGCTGGTGACTGTCGGTGGCGGTGCGCGCATACCCGTTGTGACACAACGGCTTTCCGAAGAATTCCGGATGCCGGTGACCACCGTGGTGCAGTCGCAGGTGATCGCGGCGATCGGGGCGGCGCTGCTGGCGCACCGCGGCGAAGACCAGACCGTGACCCGACGCGTCGCCCCGCCCGCTGCCCAATCGCCGTCCAGCGCAGGAGCTTTCGCGACAACGACCGCCGGACCGACGTGGGTGCCGCCACTGGCCTGGTCGGCGGTCGGCGATCGAGGCGACGAGGTTGATGCCGAGCTCGGCGCAGAAGCCGTCACGGCGAGCGCGGCGCGACCGGACCTGGTCTTCGCCGAGCCTCCCGCGACCGACCCGGAGCCCACGCGCCGGTGGTACCGGCGCGGCGGGGTGGTGCTCTACGCCGCGCTGTTCCTGGCCGTCGTCGGAACCGTCGGCCTCATCTACTCGGTGCGCGCCGACCGTCTGGACGCCGCGGCGGTCGACTCGCCGCTGACACCGCGGACCGCACCCGCGGAATCCCCTCTGGCGCAGTCACTGCCGGCACCCCCGACCCGCACCGTGGTGGTACAGGAGCCGGCGGCACCTGCGCGGTCGGCACCCCGCCCGGCGGCCGCGCCGCGCCTGGTGCAGAGCGGCCAGGTCGCCCGGCAGCCGGCGCCCAACGCACCTGCGCGGCCTGCGCCACGAGCGGCGGCGCCCGCGCCGCAACCCGGCCCGCCGCCTGCCGCCGCACCCGTGCCGCAATGGCCGGTGCTGCCGCAGCTGCCGATTCCGACGTTCGTGTTCCCGGGCCCTCCGGCGTCGACGCCTGCGCCCACCACAGAGCCCGAGCCGACACCGTCACCCACTGCCGAGCCCCAGCCTGATCCGACTCAGCAGCCGGAGCCCACCACGGAGCCCGAGCCGTCGGTTACCGCTGAGCCCGAGCCGTCGGTTACCGCTGAGCCCCAGCCGGAACCCACGTCGGAACCCGCACCCGCCCAACCCGCGACGGAGACGTCCGAACCGCCCGCACCGTAGCGGTCAGGGCTGCTGCTCGCCGCCCTCCTCGGCCGGGACCGTCGTGGTCTCCGTGACCGTGGACGTCACCACCGACGTGCTGGTCTCGACCGTCGTCGAGGTCGTGGGCGGGGTGGTGGTTGTGGTCGGCGGGGTCGTCGTCGCCGTCTCGGTGACGGTGGTCTGCTGCGGCGCCGAGGTCTCGGTGACGGTGCGCGTGGGTACGGGGGCCACCGGGGCCACCTGTGCGGTGGTGACCGGCGTCGTCGAGGTGGTGGTGACGGTTGTCGACGACGGAGTTGTCGGTGACGAATCCGACGAGAACAACTGGATCACCGCGTAGACCACCAGCGCGACGATCACCGCTCCGAGCGCCCCCAGGCCGACCAGCGCGGCCGGTTTGCGATACCAGGGGACGGGTTCGGGCGGCGGGTAGGCACCGTGGTCACCGCCGTACGCGTTGGCGTACTGGGTCGGCTCGTCGTCGGAGTAGTAGTTCGCCACGCGGCCGATAGTAGGTGGTTCAGTTGCCGGGTGCGGGATACAGGGTGCGTGTCACGTTGGTGCGCGGCCGGTTTCGGGTCGTCGGCGTCTCGTCGTCTTCGTCATCGGTTTCCGACCTGGTCCGAGGCGGTGTTCTTGGTGCCGTCGACTCCGATGTCGACTCCTCGCCCTCGGGCGGCAACGAGGCCGACGGGTCGGTGCCCTCCGGCGGCAGACCGAACTCGGTGGTCTCCGGTGGGCTGGTGCTGGTGATCGTCGACGTCGTGGACGACGTGGTGCGAGACGTGGTCGACGCGAAACTCGGCTCGACGAAATCGATGGGGGCCTGCTGCGGGTTGTCGGCGTTGCTCGTCAACGCCACAACACCCCACACCACCAGTGCGATGACCGCGAGTGCGGCGACGCTGGCGCCGAGCACCGCAGGCGTCGAGTGATGCCAGGGCGCCTCGGGTGCTCGCCCGTCGTCCTCTCGGTCTGCGGTCACGCGCACCGATACTAGTGCGGGGTGCTGCGGCCGGTGCGCCTCAGCTGAACTGGCGTACCACTTCGTCGGCGAAGAACTCGAGGTGATCGAGATCGCTCATGTCCAGCACCTGCAGGTAGACGCGCTGCACACCCGCCTCGATGAACGGTCCGAGCTTGTCGGCGATCTCGGTCGGGGTGCCCGCGAGCGGCGAATTGCCGCGCAACTCGTCGACCTCGCGGCCGATCGCGCCGGCGCGCTCGGCGATCTGGGCCTCGTCACGACCCGCGCACAGCACGAACGCCGCGGAGTAGAGCATCGAATCCGCAGACCGCCCGGCGCCCTCCACCGCCGCCGCCACCCGCTCGAACTGGGTCTTGAGCGTGTCGAGCGGCACGAACGGGATGTTGAACTCCGCGGCGAACTGCGCGGCCAGCGCCGGGGTGCGCTTGGCGCCCTGCCCGCCGATGATGATCGGCGGGTACGGCGTCTGCACCGGCTTAGGCAGGCCGGGGGAGTCCTTGACCGTGTAGTGCTTGCCCGTGAAGTCGAAGGTCTCGCCGACCGGGGTCTCCCACATGCCGGTGAGGATCTGCAGCTGTTCGGTGAGCCGGTCGAACCGCTCACCCAGCGGCGGGAACGGGATCGCGTAGGCCAGATGCTCCTCTTCGAACCACCCGGCGCCGAGCCCGAGTTCGACACGGCCGCCGCTCATCTCGTCGACCTGGGCCACGGAGATGGCCAGCGGCCCCGGATAGCGGAAGGTGGCCGAGGTGACCATGGTGCCCAGGCGGATCGTCGAGGTCTCCCGCGCGATGCCGGCGAGCGTCACCCAGGAATCGGTGGGGCCGGGCAGGCCGTCGCCGCTCATCTTCAGGTAATGGTCGGAACGGAAGAACGCCGAATAGCCGAGCCGTTCGGCGGCCTGCGCCACGGCGAGCTGATCGGAGTAGGTAGCACCTTGCTGGGGTTCGACGAAGACACGGAAATCCACGGACCCCAGCCTAGAAGCTAAAGGCCGCGGCGCGCAGATCGCAGCGCGGCGACGGCGCTCTTGTCGCCGGTGAACTCGACCCTGGCCTGGTCGCGGCCTGCGATGAACAGCAGCAGCTCGCCGGGTGCTCCGGTCACGGTGACGGCCGGACCCTTCCCTGCGGTGGCGAGCGTCCTGCCCTCGGGTGTGGTCAACGCGACCCGGGCCGGGGACCTCGACATCGTCATCCGTGCCATCGTCGCCACCTGCCTGGCCACGGCGTTGCTGGTCTCGTCGTCGAGATCCCTTGGCTCCCAACCAGGTTGGGCGCGTCGCACATCCTCGTGGTGGATGAACATCTCGGCGACGTTGATCAGCGGGTCCAGCAGCTTGAACGGTGACAACAGCGGGGGACCCGACGCGATGCGATCCAGCAGCGTCGTCCAGTCCGTCGAATCCGTCACCTGCTGCTGCACCCGCTCGGTGTACCCGGCCAGCTGCGGCACCAGGATTCCGGGGGCGGCGTCGAGGCGGCGCTCGCGCACCACCAGATGCGCGGCCAGGTCGCGGGTGGTCCAGCCCGCACACAGCGTGGGGGCGTCCGGTCCGGTGGCCCGCATGGCTTCGACCAGTGCGGCACGTTCCCGCTGAGCTACGGTCATGTTCTCTACCTCCCCCGCGGACGGGTTGCTCCGATCAGAAGACCTGTACCCCTTCGACCGCGACAACCATCCCGTGGCCGGTGTCGTTGTTGGTGAACCGGGTGCCGTCGCTGTTCGCGTCGATTGTCCAGCCCAGTGCGGTGTAGCGCTTGTAGTCCAGTGTCACGGCCGGAATGGCGCCGAGGTTGCCGAGGATCCACCGCATCTGCCCACCGGCGCTCACCCGCACGCCGTTGGCGGGCAGGCCGTCGATCTGCGGGGCGTTGGCGAAGTCCGATTCGCAGCCGACGTCCTGCTCGGACAGCTGGCAGCGGGTCCTGCCGGATTTCGTCTCGATGAACACGTAGCCGTCCTGCGGCTCCAGCGGGGTCGCGCCGGTCGGTTGCCGTGCGCTCGGCGGCGCCGCAACGGTCGAGCTCGGGGCGGGGCTGGACCTGGTCGGGCGGGCGGTCGGGAAATCCGGCTCGATCGGCTCGATCGCCTTGGTCACCGGTGTGCCCTCGATGGTGGAATGGCACCCGGCCAGCAGGCCGCCCGCGCACAGCAGGCACCCGAACAGCAACCGCGCTCTCATTACCCGAATTTTCCCCCGCGAGACCGACGAAAATGTCGTCGGCGCGCCGGTGTCACGGCATCTGCGTCGGTGCGGCGGACGGCGCCGCGCGGTGTGACGTACGTCGCGGGAACAAAACGCGACCTGCACCCGTTGACGGAGTCGAACAACAAGTTGAGTGACATAGACTCAAGTCTGAGTTGACAGCCGGTAGTGGGGCGGAGCAGACTTGAGCGCAGTCCGCTCAGACCCCTATATCTATCAGGAGGCATCAACATGGCTCGTGCGGTCGGTATCGACCTCGGGACCACCAACTCCGTCGTGGCGGTTCTGGAAGGCGGCGATCCAGTCGTCGTCGCGAACTCCGAGGGCTCACGGACCACCCCTTCGGTCGTCGCGTTCGCGCGCAACGGCGAGGTGCTGGTCGGTCAGCCCGCCAAGAACCAGGCGGTGACCAACGTCGACCGCACCATCCGTTCGGTCAAGCGCCACATCGGCACGGACTGGAAGATCGAGATCGACGACAAGAAGTACACGCCGCAGGAGATCAGCGCGCGTGTGCTCATGAAGCTCAAGCGTGACGCCGAGGCCTACCTCGGTGAGGACATCACCGACGCGGTCATCACCGTCCCGGCGTACTTCAACGACGCCCAGCGTCAGGCCACCAAGGAAGCCGGCCAGATCGCCGGGCTGAACGTGCTCCGCATCGTCAACGAGCCGACCGCCGCCGCGCTGGCGTACGGCCTGGACAAGGGCGAGAAGGAACAGACCATCCTGGTGTTCGACCTCGGCGGCGGCACGTTCGACGTCTCGCTGCTGGAGATCGGCGACGGTGTCGTCGAGGTCCGCGCGACCTCGGGTGACAACCACCTCGGTGGCGACGACTGGGACGACCGGATCGTCAGCTGGCTCGTCGACAAGTTCAAGGCCAGCTCCGGCATCGACCTGACCAAGGACAAGATGGCCATGCAGCGCCTGCGGGAGGCTGCCGAGAAGGCCAAGATCGAGCTGTCGAGCTCGCAGAGCACCTCGATCAACCTGCCCTACATCACCGTCGACGCCGACAAGAACCCGCTGTTCCTCGACGAGCAGCTGAGCCGTGCGGAGTTCCAGCGCATCACGCAGGATCTGCTCGACCGCACCCGGCAGCCGTTCCAGCAGGTCATCAAGGACGCCGGCATCTCGGTGTCCGATATCGACCACGTGGTGCTGGTCGGCGGCTCGACCCGGATGCCCGCGGTGACCGACCTGGTCAAGGAACTCACCGGCGGCAAGGAGCCCAACAAGGGCGTCAACCCCGACGAGGTGGTGGCGGTGGGCGCCGCGCTGCAGGCCGGCGTGCTCAAGGGCGAGGTGAAAGACGTTCTGCTGCTTGACGTCACCCCGCTGTCCCTGGGCATCGAGACCAAGGGTGGCGTGATGACCAAGCTGATCGAGCGCAACACCACCATCCCGACCAAGCGGTCGGAGACCTTCACCACGGCCGACGACAACCAGCCCTCGGTGCAGATCCAGGTCTACCAGGGTGAGCGCGAGATCGCGGCGCACAACAAGCTGCTCGGCAGCTTCGAGCTGACCGGTATCCCGCCGGCCCCGCGCGGCGTGCCGCAGATCGAGGTCACCTTCGACATCGACGCCAACGGCATCGTCCACGTCACCGCCAAGGACAAGGGCACCGGCAAGGAGAACACGATCCGCATCCAGGAGGGCTCGGGCCTGTCCAAGGAAGAGATCGACCGGATGATCAAGGACGCCGAGGCGCACGCCGAGGAGGACCGCAAGCGTCGCGAGGAAGCCGACGTGCGCAACCAGGCCGAGTCGCTGGTCTACCAGACGGAGAAGTTCGTCAAGGAGCAGCGTGAGGCCGAGGGCGGCTCCAAGGTCCCCGAGGAGACGCTGGCCAAGGTCGACTCCGCGATCGCCGACGCCAAGAAGGCGCTCGAAGGCACCGACATCGCGGCCATCAAGTCCGCGATGGAGAAGCTGGGCGTCGAGTCCCAGGGACTCGGCCAGGCCATCTACGAAGCCACGCAGGCCGAGCAGGCCGCGGGCGGCGGCTCCGGCAACGGGTCCTCCGCGGCTGACGACAACGTGGTCGACGCCGAGGTCGTCGACGATGACGCTGGCAAGGAGAACAAGTGACTCAGGACGATTCGCACGAGCCGGTGACCATCACCGACAAGCGGCGCATCGACCCCGAGACCGGCCAGGTCCGTGAGCCGGCGGCGACCCCCGCGGGGTCGGCGCCGGCCTCGGCCGCACCGGAAACGGGCAGCGACAGCGACGAGGTCACCGAGCTGAAGGCCACGCTGCAGCGGGTCAAGGCCGAGTACGACAACTACCGCAAGCGGGCGCTGCGTGACCAGCAGCTCATCGCCGAGCGGACGAAGGCCAACGTGGTCAGCCAGCTTTTGGGCGTAATCGACGACCTCGACCGCGCCCGCAGCCACGGCGACCTGGAATCCGGCCCGCTCAAGGCCGTTGCCGACAAGCTCGTCAGCGCCCTTGAGGGCCTGGGCCTTTCTGCGTTCGGCGAAGAGGGGGAGGAGTTCGACCCGCAGCTGCACGAGGCCGTGCAGCACGAGGGCGACGGCACCCATCCCGTGGTCGGAACCGTTATGCGTCGCGGTTACCGCGTGGGCGAGCAGGTCATCCGGCACGCCATGGTCGGCGTTGTCGACACCGTTTCGGACACCGATGACGGTGCCGAGGTCGAGGCGGCGGATAAACCCGACGCCGCGGCGCAACAGACCGCAGAATCAGACAATTAGACAGATCCGACCAGAGAGAAGAGGTAAGGAGGTGGCGCAGCATGGCCCAACGCGAGTGGGTCGAGAAGGATTTCTACAAAGAACTCGGCGTCTCCTCTGACGCCAGCGCCGACGAGATCAAGAAGGCCTACCGGAAACTGGCCGCCGAGCTGCACCCGGACCGGAACTCCGATCCTGGAGCCGCGGAGCGGTTCAAGGCGGTGTCCGAGGCGAACAGTGTTTTGTCGGACCCCGCTAAGCGCAAGGAGTATGACGAGACCCGCCGGCTGTTCGCCGGCGGATTCGGTGGACGCCGGTTCAACACGGGAGGCAACTTCGGAGGCGGATTCGGTTCCGACGGTGTCGAATTCAACCTCGGTGACCTGTTCGACGCTGCCGGCCAGAGCGGTGGCGCGAACATCGGCGACCTCTTCGGCGGGCTGTTCGGCCGCGGCGCCCAGCCGCGGCCGAGCCGTCCGCGCCGCGGGAACGACCTGGAGACCGAGACCGAGCTGTCGTTCCTGGAGGCCACCAAGGGCGTGGCCATGCCCCTGCGGCTGACCAGTCCGGCGCCGTGCACCAACTGCCACGGCAGCGGTGCACGGCCCGGCACCAGCCCGAAGGTGTGCCCGAACTGCAACGGCTCCGGTGTGATCAGCCGCAACCAGGGTGCTTTCGGCTTCTCCGAACCCTGCACCGAATGCCGTGGTAGCGGCTCGATCATCGAGCATCCCTGCCAGGAATGCCGGGGCACCGGCGTCACCACCCGGACCCGCACCATCAACGTGCGGATCCCCGCCGGTGTCGAGGACGGTCAGCGCATCCGGCTGGCCGGGCAGGGCGAGGCGGGCCTGCGTGGTGCGCCTTCCGGCGACCTCTACGTCACCGTGCATGTGCGCCCGGACAAGGTGTTCGGACGCGACGGCGACGACCTGACCGTCACCGTTCCCGTCAGTTTCCACGAGTTGGCGCTCGGGACAACACTTTCGGTGCCCACGCTGGACGGCAAGGTCGGGGTCCGGGTGCCCAAGGGCACCTCGGACGGCCGGATCCTGCGGGTCCGCGGGCGTGGCGTGCCCAAGCGCTCGGGTGGTCACGGGGACCTGTTGGTCACCGTGAAGGTCGCGGTGCCACCGAACCTCGAAGGCGAAGCGGCAGAGGCGCTGGAGGCTTATGCGAAAGCCGAGCGTGCCAGCGGATTCGATCCGCGTGCCGGATGGGCGGGGAATGTATGACGAACGCTCGTGCGAGGAATGATCGGCGATGAGCGGCAAGCGCAAGGACGAAGCCCGCACGTTTCTGATCTCGGTGGCGGCCGAGCTCGCCGGCATGCATGCGCAGACCCTGCGCACCTATGACCGGTTGGGCTTGGTCACCCCGCAGCGCACATCCGGTGGCGGGCGGCGTTATTCCGAACGCGACGTCGACCTGTTGCGGGAGGTCCAGCGGCTGTCCCAGGACGAGGGCGTGAACCTCGCCGGTATCAAGCGCATCATCGAACTGACCAATCAGGTCGACGCGCTGCAGCGGCGCGTCGCCGAGCTGACCGCCGAAGTGGAACGGTTGCGCAAGCCGAGCACCGCCCTGGTGCTGTGGCAGCCGAGAGGCACCCGCAACAAGCGACCCTGAGCTCACCCGGCGTTCTGCGGCTCAGTTCCGCGTCGCCTGTTGACCGTCGCCTGTTGACCGTAGCCCGCGAGCCGACGGCCGACTTCGGCGATCTCGTCGTCGTCGAGCACGCGCACAGGCGCGCCGCTGGCCATCGCCCGCAGTTGTACGTCGCAGATGTACTCGAGATAGGGCACGAGGCTGAGCACCTTCGGGAGCGCCTGACCGACGAGGACGGCACCGTGGTTGCCCATCAGGGCCGCGGTGCGACCGCGCAGCGCGGTGGTCACGTTGTCGGCCAACTCCTGGGTGCCGAACGTGGCGTACGGCGCGACCCGCACGGCACCGCCGAACAGCGCCGAATAGTAGTGCGACGCGGGGACCTCGTCGACGACGGTCGACAACGCGGTGGAGGCCGGACCGTGGGTGTGCACAACGGCGGTGTGCTCGGTCCGGTGGTACACCGCGAGGTGCAGCGCAAGCTCGCTCGACGGTGCCAGCGCCGCGTCGACGGCATTGCCGTCGAGGTCGTGGATCCCGACGTCGCGTGCCGACATGGCCTCGTAGTCAACGCCGCTCGGCGAGATCACCACGAGGTCACCGGCCCGGATCGACACATTGCCCGCGGTCCCGACCACGAGTCCGGAGCGGCTGAGGAACTGACACGCCTCGACGACCTGCCTGCGCTCGTCACCGAGCTGCATCGACGCGCTCACGGTTCCAACACGTACTTCGATCCGCGGCCCGCGGCCATGTCCTCCAGGCTCGGCAGCAGCGCTTCGAGCGGCCTGCGCTCCGTCACCAGCATCGACCCGTCGACCTTCTTGGCGGCCAACAGTTCCACCGCGATCCGGACGTAGTTCGGGGTGTGGTGGAAGACGCCTTTGAGCGTGTATTCCTCGTAATGCATCGCGGAGGAGTCGACGGAGAACGGTGCACCCTTGGGTGTCCCGCCGAACAGCACGGCCGTCGCGCCGGGCCGCAGGGTCCGCACGGTCTGCTCCCACACCTGCGGCAGCCCGACCGCCTCGATGGCGACGTCGGCGCCCCGCCCGTGCGGTGTGCGCGCCCTGATCATCGCGACGCGGTCTTCGAAATCCGAAACCTCGGACAGGTCAACGGTATCCACCGCGCCGGCCTGGCTGGCCTGTTGCAACCGCCACGGTGACTGGTCGACCGAGATCACGTTGGCGCCGCGCAGTGTCGCGAGCCGC
The DNA here is from genome assembly GCF_001187505.1 of Mycolicibacterium goodii. The sequence continues at coordinate 379,863 of NZ_CP012150.1, read as the reverse complement.
ACGAACATCAGCCCGATCGGTCCCGCGCCGTGGACGACGACGGTGTCCCCGAGCTGAATTCCGGTTTCGTCCATGCCGTGCACGACGGTGGCCAGCGGCTCCAACGGTGCCGCGGAGGCGAAGTCGAGATCGTCGGGCAACAGGTAGGTGTTGCGCTCGACGATCGCGGCCGGGATGATCACCTGCTCGGCGAACGCCCCGTTGAGGAATTCGAGGTTCTCGCAGAGGCTTTGACGTCCGCGTGTACACGCCCAGCAGTGCCCGCACGGCGCCGTGTTGGCCGCGACCACCCGGTCGCCGACGGCGAACTTGTCCACGCCGTCGCCGACGGCCGACACCACGCCTGCGAACTCATGGCCGAATCGGGACGGCAGCGTCGGGAAGAGCTTGGGGTGGCCGCGGCGGTAGGACTTCAGGTCGGTGCCGCAGGTCGCGGCGGCCTTCACATCCACCAGCACCTCGCCTGGTCCGGGTTCGGTGGCCGCGACGTCTTCCAGCCGCAGGTCTCCCGGCCCGTAGAACATGGCCGCTCTCATCGTCGATCTCCTTGTGTTTGGTGGTGCTGGCCCACGTCGTGCAGGCTGTTCAGCAGGCCTCGGGTCTCGGTGAACATGCGTTGGTACAGGGCCCGCAGCTCGGCGTAGCGGGCCGCGGCGTCGGGGCGGGGTTCGATCACGGCATCGGTGCGGGCGACCGTGGCCGCGGCCTCGGGGATCGAGCCGAACCGGCCGATCGCGGTCAATGCGACCGCGGCCGCACCGAGCGCGCTGACCTCCCCGGAGGCGCAGACTTCCAGCGGCCTGCCGAACACGTCGGCGAGGATCTGTGTCCACAACACGCTGCGCGCGCCGCCGCCCATCGCGCGCAGTACCTCGACGCGTTCACCGCGGGCGGCTTCCAGCCCGTCGAGTTGCATCCGGAGCTCGAAGGCGATGCCTTCGAGCAGGGAACGGTACATGTGGGCCTTGGTATGGCAACCACGCCAGCCGAGGGTCACGCCGGTGGCGCGGCTGTCCCAGTGCGGAGTCTGCGCGCCGTTCCAGTAGGGCAGGGTCAACAGCCCCTCGCTGCCCACCGGCAGCGCGGCGGCGTCGCGTTCGAGACGCGGGTCGGGGGCGCCACCCAGTTCCGGGTCGCCGAACTCGGTGCGAAACCACGTGGGCAGGTAGGTTCCCGACGAGCTGAACGTCTCCGCGGTGGTCTGGCCGGGCATCGCCGAGATCATCGACCGGTAGGCGCGCGACGGCAGATACGACGTCATCTCGGCGCCGATCACCACAGCGGTGCCGAGCACCAGATACGCCACACCGGGATCGGTCACACCGAGGCCCAGACCGGCGGCCTGACCGTCGCCGGTCCCCGCAACCACCACGACGTCGGGGTGCAGCCCCCACGCCTCGGCGATCTCGGGGCGCAACGGCCCGAGTGAGCTGCCCGTGGGCACCAGATCGGGCAGCTGATGACGGCTCAGCCCGGCGAGCTCGAGAAGCTCATCGCTGTAGTCACCGGCGGCCTGGTCGATCAGTGCCAGCGGGTCCACCGACGCGGTGCTCGACACCCACCGCCCGGTCATGGCGTGGGCCAGGTAGGTGTGCACGTCGGCAATGCGATGACAGCGCGCCATCGTGTCGGGTTCGTGATCGCGCAGCCACAACAGCTTGTACAGGCCCGGCGTGATGTCGGCGGGCTTGCCCGACAACAGCTCGACGCGTTGCGTTCCGTAGCTTCGGGTTTCGGCGTCCGCGCGGCCGTCCATCCACAGGATCGCCGGCCTGATCGGCACGTCGTCGGCGTCGAGGCAGACGAAGGTCTCGCGTTGGTGCGTGACACAGATGGCGGCCACGGCGCCGCGGTCGTCGATCTCGCCGAGTGCCTGACGGACGGCCTCGTCGGTGGCCGTCCACCAGTCCGGCGCTTCCTGCTCGAACCAGTGCGGCGCAGGGGTCCGGGTCGCGAGCGGGTGTGCGCCGGTTCCCACCAGGTCACCCTTGGCGTCGACGATGATGGCCTTGGCCGCGGTGGTCGAGCAGTCGACCGCGAGCACCAGTGGGGTTCTCATCGCGGCGTTGCCCCGCTGAGTGCCGGCTCCGGGTCGGTGCTCGGATCCGATTGTGCGACAATGATGTTCGCGCCTGTCGCGGCCATCTGCTCCAGATCATCGGCGCCGACGCCCGCATCGACGACGACCGCGTCGAAATCTTCGAGTGCGCAGATGCGGTGGATGGCTCGGCGGGCCAGCTTGGTGTGATCGATGAGCAGCACGCGCAGCTCGGCGCTTTCCATGAAGGCCCGCTTGAGCTCGGCCGCGGTGCTGGATGGGTGAAAACACATGCCGCGGGAGACGGCCGTGACGGACATGAACAGCACGTCGTAGTGCATGTCGCGCAGCGCCCGCACCGACTGTGAGCCGACGAACGAGGAGAACTCGGGAACGTAATCGCCGCCGATGGCATTCAGCCGCACCCGCGGGTCCGTGGAGAGCTCGTTGATCGCGGGCAGGAAGTTGGTCACCACGGTCAGCGGCACGCGCTCCGACAGTCGCGGCAGCACGTGCAGCGCGGTCGTGCTGTCGTCCATCGCGACGGCCTGCATCTCGATTCGGCTTGCCGCCCAGTCGAATCCGGCATTGGCGACCGCCCGTTTCTCGGCCAGGTTGAGCGCCTTGCGTAAGTCGATGTTGCGTTCGAAGGCCTCGCTGGTCGGCGCCTCGGCTCCCGAGCGCACCTTGCGCAGCATGCCCTGGGCGTGCAGGTGGTCGAGATCGCGGTGGATCGTCATGGTGCTCACGCTGAACTGGTCGGCCAGTTCGTCGATGCGGACCCAGCCGCGGGCCCGGACGAACTCAACGATCTCCGAACGCCGGTGTGAGTGATTGCTGGTGCGGCGCAACTGTGCTGGCACGGCCACCTCCTGTGAACCACGTCATGGTGCGGCCGACCGTATCACACGAAACATCACATATTCCACATGTCTTATGTTATTTCTAACGTGACGACATGAGTGCAACCTGAGGCCGGAGCGGAACCCGCCGACCGAACTCACGTGTCAGCTCCATGGCTCTCGAACCGGTCAGACGAGGGCGGGACTCAGACGGTGAGCATCGCGACCAGCGCGACCACCAAGAGCGCAACGTAGGCGATCGCGTGGATGCGGTCAGGCACATGGCGAACGAATTTGCGACCGAGCGCGATCGTCGGTAGCGAAACCGCCAAGAGGCATCCGCAGGCAAGGACGTCGACATATCCCACGACTCCCAGCCAGGCGAGGGGTTCACGAGGTATCGAGTACATGACAGTTCCGACGACCGCGACCGGGATGCTGAGCGGGTTTGCCATCGCCGTCGCCGCCGCCATGGACACCTGCCGGCGTCGTAGCAGGGGAACCGTCATGACGCTGCCGCCCACTCCGAGGAAGGCGGCCACTGCCCCGATACCGAGGCCTCCGACTGTCGAAGCTGCCTTGCCGAGGGGTTGAGGATCACCGGACCGCTCGAGGAAGCCCCGACGGGCAACCGCGTCGATGATGGTGATCAGCAGGTAGGCAACGAACAGTGCATGGACGAGCGAGTCTGGTGTGCGGGTCGCGACGAGTGCGCCGATCGCGGCGCCACCGGCGATGAACACCACCAGCGGCATCAGGTAATCGCGTCTGATCAGCCCGGTGGAACGGCTGGTGAACGTGGCGATGGAGGCGTTGACGACCATGACGGCTGTGGAGGTCGCGACCGCGATGTGCATGGCGTCAGGATGACCCGCGTGCAGGCCGTAGAGCACGGGCACAACGACGAAACCGCCGCCGAAACCGAAGAACACCGTGGTCAAACCGATGAATACACCGAACAGGAGCAGCAGGACGATGTTGTTCACGTGACTCGACGCTATGCGACGCGCGACTGTCGGAAAATTGACCATCGGCCATGTTCATTCGCGTGTCGGACATCTTCTCGAATAGTCTCTGTCCGTGCGCACGACGGTGGAAACGCACGACAACCTCGCTCGTGACGTGCTGGCGATCGCCACCGACTACTTCTATGGTGAAGTCCTCGCGCCGCATCGGCACCGCCGCGCTCAATTCCTCTACGGTGTCGGCGGAACCATGGACGTCAGGACAGAACACGGCTCTTGGCTTGTGCCTACCGAACGCGCCGTGCTGATACCCCCACAGACCCAGCACGCAGTCACCATGTGGGGTGTATCTACCCGCAGCTTGTACATCGAACCTGATGCGGTGCCGTGGTTTCCCACACGATGCACGGTTGTTGACGTGTCGACGCTTCTGCGGGAGTTGCTCGTCGCCGCGGTCGCCGTGCCCATGGACCATCCGCCTGATGCACGCGATGCGGCCCTGTTCGCGTTGACACTGCACGAGGTCGCCGGCTGTACTTCCTTACCTTTGGATCTCCCACTGCCGCAACAGGGTGCGTTGAGCGGGCAATGCCGACGGTTTCTTGCTGCGCCCAGGATCGACACCACGACCGGGTGGTGGGCGAACGCGCTCCACGTCAGCGAACGCACCGTCGCACGGTTGTTTCGCAAGGAGTTGTCGATGACAGTCGCCGAGTGGCAACGCCGGGCCTGTGCACTTCACGCTCTTCGACAGCTAACCCAAGGTGTCGCCGTGTCCGCGGTGGCCTCCGAGCTGGGTTACTCGAGTCCCGCCGCCTTTTCCACGATGTTCCGTCGTGCACTCGGAACGTCTCCAAGCGCATTCTCGCCCCGACGGCCTCAGTCTCTGATGTCATTGCCGAGGAATGAAATTCCCGCACGACATTGGCACTGCACCGACATCGCCTGCGTCGACGCCGCAGCCGCGATACCCCGCAGTAGATCACGGCACGAGCGGCCGGCGCCGTCGTAGGCGGCGCGGACGTGCTCGCGCTGTGGCCTCACTGTCCGCGCGCGAACCCGTCCCGCAGTCGTTTGTTGGCCGCGTCCGCGCTCCTGCTGTCGTGCAGGATCAGCCGGAGCAGGTTCGCGCGCGCCTGCGGACTGAACGGCTCGTCGTGCAGGAAATCGCACGCGATCTCCACGTTGCGGGCATATCCGCGCACCAAGGTCAGGTCGGAGTACGCGGTGGGCGGTGGGCCGCACGAGCGGGCCCGCTGCTGACTCCTTGCGGCCGTGGATCTGTTTGCCGACCTGCGGCGTATCGAATGCTGTTGCCAGTCAGCGCCGTTCATCAACAACAAGGCGAACAGGTCAGCCTCGTACTCCTGTTCGTCACCATAACCTGTGCCGCTCTCGGCGGTGCTCGCCGATTCTGCTGCGTGGTCGGGCAATGCAGGATGCGATGCTGGTTCGGTAAGCGGGTCGCGGACCGGTCCCCCCTCGCCGCGGTGGTGCCCCAGGATCATGTGCCCGATCTGATGGCAGATGACCTGATGGATGCGGAAGTCCGTGGCGCCCCGCTCGTAGACGATCACGTCGTCGTCCTCTCGCGCCAACCACGGGCTGCACAGGCTGCCCGACAGAAACTCTGGTTCGGTTGCGATCAGCGTGATGGGCCTGCCGCGCATGTCGGCGATGCCCCGCACAAAGGCGTCCGCACTCCAGGGGACCGGGATCGGGAGTGTGCGCACCAGACCGAGCATGTTCGTGTCAGACAACACCGTTGAGGTCTCCCCATCGGCCCGTCATGAGGCCGTCGACCCAGTCTCGAGTGCGCTCGGCGGGTAAGACCCGGTCGAGCACCCTGCACCGCATCCGAGGTCGACGACCACCGCGCTTTGTGCGATCTCGGAGCAGCGACGTCACAGAGGCTTTGTAGCTTTTCCCGATTGTCGATTCCGCGATGTTGCGCAGGTAGTCACCGGGTGGCGCCACGCTCACCCAACTGGAGAACGATCGTCCTTGTGAGGCACGAGACGATTCATCAGCTACGGATGGGGTCTTCGGTCGTGACATGAGCGTCACCGCCCCGATGGCTCAGCTGGTTCGCGCATCGTCGATACCGTCCTGCCCGGGAAACTCCGGGGGAGGCGTCTGCAGATACTTCTCGAAGAAGGCGAACGTCCGCTCCCATGCGTCCTCGGCTTCTGGCTCCGAATAGGCAAATCCGGCCAGTCTTTCGATGATGGTGAACGGCGCCGGAATGCCTGACTTGTTCATGAAGCTGTGCCCGACGTCCGGGTACTCCTTGATGTCGCGATCCACCGAGCCCCTGGTGAGGCTGGACTCCAACGTGCCGGCCGCTCCCGGTTTGACGACGCGGTCCTTGGCTCCGTAACTCGCGACAACCGGACACGAACGCGCGAGCGCATCAAGGCTTTTGGGGGCCAGTCCGTAGTGGGCCGCGGCCACATCGAAGAGGCCTCGTGGCGACAACTGGAGGACGAAACCGGCGCCCATGCAGAATCCCATCAACCCGATCCGGCCGGTGCACCGCGGGTCACCGGCCAGGTGGTTGCGTGCGGCAGTGATGTCGTCGTAGGCGTCGCCGGTGTCGGCGAAGTGCGCCCGAATGGTGGCGATCATGCACTTGGGCTTGAATCCTCGCCCGTAGAGATCGGGAGCCAGGGCGAGATACCCCTCGCCTGCGAGGCGATCGCTGATGCGGCGCAGATCCGTTGTCATCCCCCGCACGTCCTGGACGACCACCACGCCCGGCCAGGGGCCATCGGTTGTTGGCGTTGCCAGGTACCCGGGCAGAGCCCCCGCGGGTGCTGGATACGCGATGTTCGGCAAGGCGCCATCCCCGTCTACTCGATGCATGCCTCGGATCTCGACTGAAATTCGGGTCCGCCGACGGGCGGTCGACCCGCGTCCATAGGTTTCGCCTGCAGTCACACCTCAGCGCGCATGGACGGTGCGAGCGTATAGCAGATCAATCCAATTGTATAGGTTGGTTGCCCAAATGGATGGTTCCGCAGTGGGTTGATATTGGGCAGCATTATGACTGAATGGCGATCCAAGTGCGCTGTATTGTCGATCGCTATGGAAGGCTCCGTGTTCTTTCAGCAACTGGCCCCGGTCGAGTTGTCCAACGCCGAACGGATACGCGCCGCCGCAATCCGTTGTTTTGCGGCGCACGGCATCAGCGCGACCACCATGCGCACCATCGCCGAAGCAGCTGGAGTGTCACACGGGCTGGTACAACACCATTTCGGCAACAAAGCCGGCCTGATCGCCGCTGTCGACAACTACGTCCTGCGTGTGTTCGGTGAAGCCCTCGAATCAAACCCTCTGCCGGTGCCGGCAACTCCGATGGACGATTTCAACTCACTCGGCGGGCGATTCTCCAAGCTCGTCCATGACCATCCCGACGCCGTCGACTACGTGGGCCGCGCGCTCATCGAAGGCAACAACATCGGCGCCGTGATCTTCGACGGACTCCTCAAGATCAGCGTCCGCCAGCGTGACAACTTCGCCGAAGCGGGACTCACCAGGCCAGACCTCGACCATGACTGGGCCGCACTCAACCCGTTGATGCTGCGCCTGGGCCCCATCATGCTGCGCGCACACATCGCCCGCCACATCGAAGGCGCGCTTTGCAAACCCGCCGAGCTGCAGCGCTGGGATGCCGCCGTCACGGCGATGATCCGCCACGGCCAGTTCAGGGCCGAAACCGACCGAGATTGACGGCACCGGGATCAGCGCAGCGCCACCCGTGCCGGGATCGGACCACCCGGCACCATCGTGAACGGCACGGCCAACGGGAAATCGTCCTCCAGCGAGGACAGCCGCACGCGCCGAATGATCGACGCCAGCGCCAGCGTCGCCTCCAACATGGCGAAGTGATCACCGATGCACGACCGGGGCCCGCCGCCGAACGGCACGTACTGCCACCGGTCCCGAGCCTTCATCTTCTCCGGGGTGAACCGCTCGGGATCGAACCGCAGCGGATCCTCCCACAGCGTCGGGTCACGCTGGACCGACATGCGGCCGAACACCAACATCGTGCCCGCCTCAACCCGATATCCGGCGACCTCCACGTCCTCCATCGCCATCCGTGTGCCGGTGGGCCCGGGCGGACACAGTCGCAGCGCCTCCCGAAGAACCTGGACCGTGTATCCGAGCTGCTCGACGTCCCCAGGCGTCAACAGCCGATCGCCGATCGCGGCGGCCTCGGCCGCCACGCGCTCCTGAATTTCGGGATGGCGACCCAATTGCCACAACGCGTAGGTCAGCGTCGTGGCCGTCGTGTCATGACCCGCGAACACGAAGATCACGAGCTCATCGCGAATCTCGTCGTCGGTCAACGGCTTTCCGGTCTCCGGGTCACGCGCGGCGATCAACGCCTGCACCAGCGGTGCATCCAGGTCGGGATCGGCACGACACGCGCGCACGATCTCGGCGGCCAGCCCCCGGATCGTGGCTGCCGCCTCGCGGGACCGCCGTCGCCCCGGGGTCGGCAACCAGGCCGGCGGGCGGAGCGGTTTCAACGCCCGCCGCACCGCATAACTGGTCGCCACCCGCAACGGTTCGGCCACCGCATCCGCCCGCTGATCCAGGTCCAGACCCAACACCGACCGGCCCAGTGCGCGCATCGTCAGCTGCCGCGCTTCGGCGTCCAAGCTGATCTGCCCACCGTCGGTCCACGAGGACACCACCATCTCTGTGGCCTCGGCCATGTGCGCGCCGAACGACTCCACCCGCTTCTTGGTGAAAACCGGCTGCAATGTGCGCCGCCGCGGTAGCCATTCCTGATGCGGCAACACGAACAGATTCCCGCCGAGCAAACGGCGAAGCTCTCGCCCTACCCCGCTCGTCTTGTCGATCGAGCCGTCGCGGACGCTCATGATGTCGCGGATACCTTGAGGTGAGGTCGCCAAAACGATCGGCGGCATGAGCCAGCGCGGGCCGAGGCTGAACCGCGTGACCGGTCCACCGGCGTCCCGCAGGATGTCGGTGCCGGTGTGGAAGTTCCGCAAAGCCTCCCGCCTTTGCCGGTACGGCAGCGGATTGATCGGAGCCAGCGGAAGATCCACAACAGTTTGCTCCCGCGCAGTCTCGGTCACGCGCGCACCTCCCCAACGTCGGACATAGTCTACGACTGAGGCAACTCGGCGCGCGGCGCCGAATCAGCGAAGGGACAGCATGCAGACCGCCTACACCGCACAGGTTCTCGACCCAACTCTGCCTGGCGACAGGGCCCGCCTCGATGAGCTCCGCGCTGACCCTGCGATCGCCTTCCTCGACCATCACGACCAACAGCTGCAGAGCCTGCGCGCACTTCGCCCGGCACCGGCCGACGAGCTGCTGGGCGAAGGCCGGCGATGGGCCTACTACCCGTGGCGGCGCGCCGTCGTCGCCGTACTCGGCCCGCGCGGGTTCCAGGCGCTGCGGCTGGACCGCAACCGCAACAACATCACCGCCGCCGAGCAAGCCAAACTCGGCACGCTCACGATCGGCGTCGCCGGCCTCAGCGTGGGCCATGTCATCGCCCACACGCTCGCCGCCCAGGGGCTGTGCGGCAAACTGCGCCTGGCCGATTTCGACGAGCTCGAACTGTCCAACCTCAACCGCGTGCCTGCCACCGTCTTCGACCTCGGCATCAACAAGGCCGTTGTCGCCGCCCGCAGAATCGCCGAGATCGACCCCTACCTTCACGTCGAGGTGCTCGAGGCAGGCCTCAACGCCGAGACCCTCGACGACTTCGTCGACGGCCTCGACATCGCGGTTGAGGAATGCGATTCACTCGACATCAAAGCCCTGCTCCGCGTCGCGGCACGCGACCGCAACATCCCGGTGCTCATGGCCACCAGTGACCGCGGCATCATCGACGTCGAACGCTTCGACCAGGATCGGCAGCGGCCCATCCTGCACGGACTGCTCGGACAACTCGACATCGGCCTCCTGCCCGGCATGAGCAGCCGCGAGAAGATCCCGCACGTCCTGCGGCACCTGGAAGCCGAACGCCTGTCGCCCCGCACGGCCGCATCCCTCATCGAGGTCGACCGATCCCTGTCCACCTGGCCGCAGCTGGCCGCCGACGTCATCATCGGCGCGTCGGCGGTCGCCGAGGCCGTCCGCCGGATCGGACTCGGTGAGGAACTCGGCTCCGGCCGCAGCCGCATCGACGTGAACTGGGCCCTCGACCAGATCCGCGAACCCGACATGGGACATCGTTACGAGACGACCCTCGACGATCCGGACACCCCGCAGGCGCTCACCGGAGGCCCGATCGAACATTTGGCCTCAGCCGCCATGCGCGCCCCCTCCGGCGGCAACACCCAACCCTGGCTGATCACGATCACCGGGGACTCCATCACCGTGAGCCTCGACCCCGAATACACCTCGACGATGGACGTCAATTTCCGCGGCAGTGCCGTCGCCTTGGGCGCAGCACTGCTGAACATCAAGATCGCGGCCGCCGAACACCGCGTGCTCGGCCCCGTCACCGTCACCGCAGGCGACGCCGTGCCGCTGCAGGCCACCATGCGCATCACCGACGACGGCACCGATCCCGCGCTCGCCCGCCTCTACCGGTCGATGCTGAACCGCGAATCCAACCGCCATCACGGAACACCCAAGCCGCTGGACGACGCCACAGTCGCCCAGATCAGCGCCGCGGCCGAACGCCATGGTGCAGTCCTGCACCTGCTCACGCAACGAGACGACATCTCCCGGGCGGCCACCATCCTTGCCGGCGCCGACCGCATCCGGTTCCTGACGCCACACCTGCACAAAGAGATGATCTCCGAACTGCGCTGGCCGGGTGACCCGGACCCGGACACCGGCATCGACGTACGCAGCCTGGAATTCGACGCAGGCGACATGGCAATCCTCGATGTCCTACGCCGCCCCGACGTCATGGCGCATCTCGCCGAATGGGACGCCGGATCCGCACTCGGCGACGATATGCGCGACCGGGTCCTGGCCAGCTCGGCGCTGGCCGTTGTCACGGTGACCGGAAACGACCTGCTCGCCTACGCCGCAGGCGGGTCGGCGGTCGAAGCCGTCTGGATCGCCGCGCAGCAGCAGGGATACGGCGTGCAGCCGGTATCTCCGGTCTTCCTCTACGCGCACACCGCCGCCGAACTCGAGGAACTCTCCGCGCCGTTCGCGAACGAATTGGGCCGACTGCAAAGCGAATTCAACGCTCTGGCGCAACTACAACCGGGGGAGTCGGTCGCCCTGATCCTGCGCCTGACCGTCGCGCCGCCGGCATCGCTGCCGAGCCGACGCAGCATCAGCCGGGTACAGAGCAGCGCGACGACAACCCGCTCGGGGGAGCCCCGGTGACAACGTCGTAAGGGCCGACCGGAGCCCGGCGCATTCTGTACATCCATGCGTGCCATCCGGTATTACCAGATGCCATCTCTGCTGATGACACTTAGTCTCTACACCTATGGCAGACGGCGCGTCTTGCAGTGACGAAGAACAGGTACGCGCCGCCGCCCTCCACGCAGCGCGACGAATCGCCAGCACCCGCATCATGGACCGGCTCACCGCGGCCGGCATGACACTGCCGGGTGACGCCGAACACATCACCGCGGTGCTCCTCGCCGCGGACCCCGCCGATCCGCAGTGGGGCGCACTGTCGGCATACCGACTCGACTGGTCACTCGATGTGCTCACCCTCATCTCCAACGCTCTGGTCGAGCGGCGCCGCCAACGCATCCGCACACCCGACGTCGATGCGGTGGCAGCCGCCCTCGACGCCGGCGCGACGTGGAAACAGGTCGGCGAAGCTGTCGGTTCCACGCCCGCGGTCGCCCACGGCCGATATCGTCAGCGCCTCTGACACCGGCGAACCAACGAGGAAAAGGAAGCAGCGTCCATGCATCCAGGAACACCGACGTCGGTTCCCGCTCCACTGCTGGTGTATGCCGTCGCAACCCGCCGCGACAACGCCGAGCTCCAGCCAGGTCAAACAAGCGTGGTCACGCTGCACCGCAGCACCGCAGAGTCCGAACTCGCCAAGTCGACCGACCAACACGCGATCCTCATCGAGCAGCGGATCTTGCCGTGGGCTCCGGCAACCGAAGGCGAGCATCACACGGCGCGCTACGAGTACACCGTGGGGTACCGCGTCGGCGACGGCCGCTACATCCCCTGGGGCCTGTCCTTTTCCACCGATCGTTCGGCCATCGAGGTCGAGCTGGCCACCGTACAGACAGCCATCGCCGAATCCAATGTCGACGAGGCGATCGACGTGCTCATGCTCGAACGCCCGGTTTTCCCGTGGTACGTCGCACGCCCGAGGGCCGCGCCGCTGAGCTGATCCGATGCTGGGCGAGCAACCCGCGCCGGATGGGCGGCCGCCCGCTACGCTGCAGATCATGTCAGACGTCATGGATTGGGACGCCGCCTACCGCGGCCACATCTTCGCTGGACCTCCCCCGTGGAACATCGGCAGACCCCAACCCGTCATAGCCGACCTCATCGCGACCGGCCAGGTTCAAGACCCGGTGCTCGACGCGGGCTGCGGCAGCGGCGATCTCACCATCGCGCTCGCCGAAGCCGGCCACACCGTCACCGGTGTCGACATCTCCACCGCGGCCATCAACCAAGCCATCGAGCACGCAGGCGAGCGAGGTCTCACCGCCCTCTTCATCCAAGGCGACGCGAGCGACCTGGCCGCCGTCGGATTGGGCGAACCCCAGTTCAACACCGTCATCGATTGCACGCTGTTCCACTCGCTACCCCTCGACGCGCGCGATGACTACCTTCGGGGCATCCACGCCGCGGCCAACCCCGGCGCCCGGCTCTACCTGCTGGTGTTCACCACCGACGCGCTGCCCGCCGACTCACCGTGCCCGGTGCCAAATCTGGTGACCGAGGCCGAAGTACGCGACGCCGTCGCCCGACACTGGACCGTCGACACCATCGAACCGTCACACGTCGCGGTCCGGCTTCCCGACATCCCCAACCTGCCCGAGCACAACTTCCACACCGACGAAGACGGTCTCACCCACCTGCCTGCGCTGCTCCTCACCGCGCACAAGCAGGCGTCGTAACCGGCACGCGTCGCTCGGCGTTGCGGGCCGACTGAACGTTCAGTTCTCGGCATTCATACCGGCGAGGACGGTATCGAGGAACTCGTCGGCGATGTCCTCAGGGCTCTCGGGGCCGTCCAACGTCAGCCAGAGATAGCTGTAGTTGAACATGCCGAGCAGGCCCTTGACCATGAGCGTCGGTAGTTGGCGGAATCGACCCTCGCGGACGCCCTGGTCAAGGGCGTTGCGCCAGTGCGCCTCGTAACGCTCACGAGCGGCGATGACGCGGTCACGCCGTTCCCCGGTCAGCGCGTGGTACTCGCGGAAGAACACCGTCCATTCGGCGCGGTGTTCGGCGATGTTCCGCAGCAACGCGCGGGCCAGGCCGCGAAGCCGTTTCTCCGGATCCGTCTCCGTCACCGCCAGGTCATCTGCCAGCTTGTTCATCTGCGCCAACTGCCGGCTGCTGATCTCGTAGAGGATCGTCTCTTTGCTACCGATGTAGTGGTACAGGGCGCCGCGGCCGAGACCGACCGCGGCCCCCAGGTCGGAGATACCGGTTCCGTGGTATCCGGACTTCGCGAACAACTCGGCCGAAATGCGCAGGATCTCATCGCGATTCGCCTCGAATTTTGTGCTCACTGCAGTCGTGCTCCCTCGAACCGGTGTCGACTGCCAGCCTATGAGATCGGCGCCTGGCATCGAGGTCGGGTCCGGCGTCACATGCCGTTGTCGAAGGCGTCGGAGAAGACGTATCCGGACAGCAGTTCACCGGCGGTGACCATGTGCTGGATGGTCGGCGTGCCCTCCTCGAGCCAGTTGAGGCGGGCGTCCCGATAAAGCCGTTCGACGGGATAGGCCCTGGTGTACCCGATACCGCCGTGGATCAGCAGTGCCCGGTCGGTGACCCGGCCGACGGCTTCGAGGCCGAACAGCTTGCACATGCTCGCCTCGGCCGGGATCCGCTTGCCGCTGTCCCACTTGCGTGCCGCGTCGGCAAGTAGTCCGCGCAATGCGTAGATGTCGGTGGCCATCTCGGCGAGGTAGCGCTGGATCGCCTGCCGGGAACCGATCGGCTTACCGAACGTCACACGCTCCTTGGCTCGGGCCAGGGACAACTCCAGCGCGCGTTCCGAGGTTCCGAGCGAACTCGCGGCGATGAAGACGCGGCTGATCTCAAGTGCGCGTTCGAGGTGCAGATTTCCCTCACCCTCCGCGCCGATCAGTGCCGACGCCGGAACCCGGACTCCCGACAGTCTGATGTGACCGTGCTCGCCGCCTTTGCAGCCCATGGTCTCCGGAAGCGGTTCGATGGACAACCCTTCGGTGTCACGGGGAACCAGAAAGGCCGATACCTCGGTGGCCGAGGTCTTGGCGAACACGATGAAATGCGTGGCGATGTCGGAGTTGGTGATCAGCCACTTCTCGCCGGTGATCTCGTACTCGTCGCCGGTGCGCACGGCCGCCGAGCCGAGGTCGGCGCCGGTCCCGTGCCCGGGCTCGGTCAGCGCGAACGCCACCGAGTTCTGACCGGTGGCGGCTCCGTACAACACCGCGGCCTTCTGCTCGTCGTTGCCGATCTCGGAGAGGGCGTGGGCGAACGAATTGTGCACGTGCACGATCACGCGAAGTCCGCCTTGAACTTTCGCGAACTCGGCGATGATGGGCAGGTACTGCGCGATCGACAGTCCGCTTCCCCCGTACTCGCGCGGTACGAGCAGACCGAACGCGCCGATCCGCTCGAGGATGGGGAGCACGATCTCGGTGGGGATGCGTTCTTCGTTCTCGATGCGCTCCTCGAGCGGGTCGAGTTCGGACCAGATCGCATCGAAGATGCGGTCTTTGAGGGCGCGGTACTCGGTGTCTGGCAAACCGGGCGCGTGTTCTACGGTGGCGGTCATATCGGGAAATTCCTTCCGGTTGGGGGTGTCACAGGGCCCAGCCGCCGTCGGCGGTCAGTACGGACCCCGTGCAGAACGTGGCATCCTCGCTGAGGAAGACTGCTGCAGTTGCGATTTCGTCCACCGTGCCGAAGCGTCCCAGGATGGTGGCGTGCTCGATGCGGCTGCGGGCACTCGCCGACACCGCGTCGGTCATGTCGGTCTCGATGAAGCCGGGGGCGAGGATGTTCACCCGGATGTGATCACGGGCGACCTCCTTTGCCAGTGAGCGTCCGAATCCGACCATGGCGGCCTTTGCGCTTGCGTACGCGGTGTCGCCGGCGTGGCCGATCAACCCGACCACCGACGAGATGAGCACGACGCTCGGCGAGGTGCCGCGCTGCAGGTGCGGCAGGGCGGCCCTGGTGAGGGTTACCGTGCCGCGCAGGTTGGTTTCGACGACCTCCCACCACGCGGTGGGGTCGCTGTGGGCCAGTCGTCCGCCGGCCCACTGACCGGCGTTGAGGATGACGGCGTCGAGGCGACCCCACGCATCGATCACCTGCTCGACGGCGGCGGTCGCGGTCTCGGGGTGGGACAGGTCGAAATGCACCGGCAGCACCCGCTCTGGTGCGTCCGACGCCAGCTTCTCGGCCTCCTCGCGCCCGGTCCGATAGGTGCATCCCACCCGCACGCCCCGCCGGGTCAGCGCCGTGGTGATGCCTGCGCCGATGCCCCGTGAGCCGCCGGATACCAGCACCACGCGATCGGTGTCGCCGTCGAACTCCGTCATGCCTGGAATGTACTGATCGGTTCAATAATTTGGCAAGACCAGCTGATAGAAGCTTTGTGAACAGGAAATATGTGGCAAACAGGATGCGGATCGAGGTTGGACTGATCGGTACAAAAATCTTGCGCTCCTGGTGGAGGCTGTGCTAGAGATGTGATCGAGCACACAATCCGTGGAAGGGGCTGACGTGACAACCATCGACAGTGAGGTCGGTCAGAAGGCCGGGGCGGTCCGTCCGGCGCGGGTTGTCGCCGCGAGTTTCGTGGGGACGGCGATCGAGTGGTACGACTTCTTCATCTTCGGAACCGCGGCGGGTCTGGTGTTCGGGGTGGCGTTCTTCCCGACGTTGAGCCCGCTGTCGGGCACCTTGGCGGCGTTCGCCACGTTCGGAGTCGCGTTCATCTCCCGCCCGGCCGGCGCAATCGTCTTCGGGCACTTCGGGGATCGAATCGGCCGCAAGAAGCTGCTGGTCTTGTCACTGGTGCTCATGGGGACGGCCACCGTCGCCATCGGGTTGATCCCCAGCTATGACCAGATCGGCATTGCGGCTCCGATCCTGCTCGTCGTGGCCAGGCTGGTGCAGGGGTTCGCAGTGGGCGGCGAATGGGGCGGGGCGGTGTTGATGGCCGTCGAGCACGCGCCACCGAAGCGGCGTGCGTTCTACGGGAGCTTCCCGCAGGCCGGAGTGCCCGCCGGGCTCGTACTCGCCACCGTGGCATTCCTGTTCGTCGAGCGCCTTCCGGATGACGAAATCATGGCGTGGGGGTGGCGCGTGCCGTTCCTCGCCAGCTCGGTACTTCTTTTGGTCGGCCTCTACGTCAGGTTGCAGATCTCCGAATCGCCGGAGTTCGAACAGATTCGACGGAACGATCGGGTGGCGAAGTTGCCGCTCGCAGACGCCCTGCGATCCCACAAGCGCCCGCTGGCGGTCGGCATTCTCACGCAGGCGGCGTCACTGGTGCCGTTCTATCTGGTGACGGTGTTCGTGCTGGCACACGGACCTGCCGAGCTCGGGCTCGCCCGCGAGACGATCCTGATGAGCCTGTTGGTGGCGTGCATCCTCGACATCTTCACCGTGCCGTATGCCTCGATCGTGGCCGACCGGATAGGGCCGCGGAAGATGCTGATCTGCGGCTCGCTGTACATGGCCGTCATCGGCTATCCATTCTTCTGGCTGCTCAGTACCGGCGAGGGTTGGGCGGTGGCGCTCGCGATGATCCTCATCGTGACGATCGGCCATGCCGTGACGTACTCGGCGGTCGCCGCGTATGTGGCTCGGTTGTTCCCCGCGGACGTGCGCTACACCGGCGCGTCGGTGTCTTACCAGATGGGCGGCGTGCTGTTCAGCGCGCCCGCACCGTTCATCGCGGTCACGTTGTGGTCGGCGACGCAGAGTCACTGGTCCCTCGCCGCTTACGTTGCCGCGGCCTGCCTGGTGACGGTGTTCGCCCTGACGTTCACCAAGACCGCGAAAGAGAGCTACTGATGACACACCATGTCCCCGTTGACGACCGCGCCTGGGCGGCAATCGAATCCCGGCTCGACCGTGATCCTTTCGGTGCCGACTTCAACACCGCCCACGAGGCCTGTAGCCGGTACGCCTCCGATCCCGGACGGATGGCACTGACCATCCGCCACGAGGACGGATCGGCTGACCGCTGGACCTACCATGACCTGGATCGCGAAGCCGCCAAGGCGGCGCGGGTGTTCGCGCGCGCGGGTCTGCGTCCCGGTGACCGGGTGGCCGGGCTGCTGTCACGGCAGGTCGAGAGTTGGATCACCGCGCTGGCGGCCTGGCGGTCCGGCCTGGTGTACGTACCGCTGTTCGGTGGGTTCGGACCAGAGCCGATCGCGTTGCGGCTCAAAGCCGCACGCGTCGCGGCCGTCGTGGTCGACGCCAGGTACCGGACGGCGCTGCAGCAGGCACAGCAGCTGGGTGACGTCGACGTGATGGTCTTCGTCACCGGCGCGTCGGTGGAGGCGGGGGACAGATCATTCTGGTCCGAACTGGACGCGGCCGATGCGGACGGCCCCCTCGTCCCGACCAAACTCGGTGACACCGCGACGGTGCTGTTCACCAGCGGAACGTCGGGCACCCCCAAGGCCTGCGTGATGACGCACGCGGCCTTCCTGTCGGTGATGCCCTACGTGGTCAGCGTGCTGGGCCTCGGCCCGCAATCGCGCGATGTGGTGTTCTCCACCGCGGACCCGGCGTGGGCCTACGGGCTCTACTCCACCGGCGCGTCGGTCATGGCTCTCGGCGTGCACCGGGTCATGTACACCGGGCCGTTCGATCCCGAGAAGTGGTACCGCGTCCTGAGCGAGGAGCGGGCGACGGTCGTCACGACGGCACCCGCGGCGCTGCGTCGATGGACCGAACCGCTCGCGAACGGCGGCGTGCCGGCCAGCCTGCGGCTGGTCGCGGCGGCAGGTGAGCCCTTGACGGAAGCGGTGGCCAGCGCATGGGCGGCGTCCGGCGCACCGGCGGTGCGCAACGGGTACGGCCTGTCGGAGGTCGGCATGCTGCTCGGTGACGTACTCGATGCGGGCGCCTCCCTGCACCCGGGCAAGATCGCCGCATCCATACCGGGTTTCGAAGTGTTCCTCGCCGACCGGGACGGAACGCCGGTGGGTGCAGGGGAGCCGGGCCTGATCGCGGTCCGCCGGCCCCGCCACCAGATGTCGGCCGGCTACGAGAACGTGCCCGAACGCTGGGAGACCCGTTGGCGCGGGGACGTTTTCCTCACCGAGGACCTCGCGGTGCGCGACGCCGACGGGCGATGGCAGGTACTGGGACGTGACGATGACATCATCATCGCGTCGGGCCACAACGTCAGTCCCGTGGAGGTGGAGAACGCCCTGCTGCAGCATCCGGGCGTCGCCGAGGCCGCTGCCGTCGCACACGTCGACGACGCATACGGCAACGTCGTCCGCGCGGTGGTGGTGCGAACGGACAGCGCGCCCGCCGAAAGCGTCATGGTCAACGAGTTGAAGAGCCTTGTGGGACAACATGTCGGCCGTTACGCCACGCCGCGGGTCATCGACTTCGTCAGCGAACTGCCGCGCACCGAGGTGGGCAAGCTGCGTCGCTCGGCATTGCGGGCCGAACCGATGAGCCGCCTCAGCTCACCGTGACCGCGAAGACACTCGTCTCGGGCCTACCCGGTACGGCCACCGGGTAGGTCCCACGGCGCAGGGCGTCGGTGGGTGCGGTCATCGGTTCGAAGCAGACCACCTCGTCGTTGAGCGGTGCGAAGATCTGCGCCGATCCGTAGCCGCTGACGAATGTGACTGCGATACGGCGGTTTCCACCCGACACCGCGAACACCGCCCCGGCGGTGACCTGGTCGAAGCCGTGGTCGAGGAACGTGTCGCCGAGTATTTGGCTGCCGCCCGGCCACGGCGAGGTGTCACCGGTCGGGATGGCCCGGTCGTCGACGGCGAGGTGGCGCATCGGCGGGGTCTCGATCCGCCACTCGGACCGCGGTACGCCGGGAATCGTGAAGTACGGGTGGTAGCCGTAGCTCAACGGCACCGCCGCGGCCGTCGAGGCCGTCACCGTCGTCGTCACCGTCAGCGTCCGCGCCGCCAGGGTGACCGCCATGGTGAGGGTGTGCGGGAACGGGAACACCGCGAGCAGATCCGGTTGGCTGCTCCAGTCCAGGCTGGCGACCAGGGTGTTCCCGGTCTTTTCGTCGACCAGCCATCCGCCGTTGCCTGCCAGCACACCGTGAATCGGCCAGCCGTGCTCGTCGGGGTGCACCCCGGCCACCCCCGGCGTCACCGACACGGTCGCGCCCTCGGCGGTGTAAGTGTTGGCGCCCAAGCGGTTCGCCCACGGGTAGAGGATGGGCACGCCCATGGTCTTGGCGGCGCTGACGTAGGCGTCCAGGCCGCGGCGTTGGCCCAGGAACTCCGCCCCACCGTCGGACAGCGACGTGCAGATCATGCCGGCTTCGGGCACATAGGTGGCCCTCAGCGCGGAATCCGGGTCCTGCAGGGTGACGGGCTGGAACTCGACCATTCGATCAGTCTGTCATGACGGTGCGGCCGGGGCGCCGAGACCGCTCACCGGGCGGTGAGCGGATCGTGCTGGATACGTTCTGGCGGTGCGCCCTTGGCGATCAGCGCGGCCCTGGTCGACTCGACCATCTTCGGCCCGCCGCAGATGAGGATCTGTCGATCGCCCCAGTTTCCGTAGCGGGTCACCACATCGGCGAGCGTCCCGGTCTGTCGGACGTGCAGGCCGCGCGGCGGTGTGGGATCGGGGTAGTCACGGGCCCACGGCGGATCGGTGCTGTACTCGGACACCGGCGTCACCGACAGCCACGGATTCGTCGACGCGATCGTCCACAGGGTCTTGAGGTCGTAGAGGTCGCACGGGAAGCGTCCGCCGAAGAACAGGTGCACGCGCGGGTTGTCGGCGTGCAGCGTCATGTCCATGATCAGCGCGCGCATCGGCGCCAGCCCGGTGCTGCCCGCGACCATCAGCACGTCCTCGCCGTTGCGGTCGACCTCAAGGGCGCCGTGGGGGCTGGACATCCGCCACCGGTCCCCGCGCCGGGTCTCGTTGACGATCGCGGTGCTGACCATCCCGCCGGTGACCGAGCGCACGTGGAACTCGATGGCCCCGGACCGGTCCGACGGGATGGCCGGGCTCAGATAGCGCCAGCGCCTGGGCCACTGCGGCACCTCGACGGTGACGTACTGGCCCGGGTGGTAGAACAGCGGCTGGTCCAGCTGCAGCCGGATCACCGACACGTCCCGCGTCAGCCGGTGGGTTTCCACGACGGTGCCGTCGCAGTAGGCCGGGGACTGCTCGGCGTCGGCCGCCCCGCGCATCACCCCGGTGAACAGGGAGACCGCGTCGTGCGCGGCCGCGGCGAGCCGCTCGGTCCACCGGTCGGCCAGGCGGGCCTGCAGCGCGCCGTAGAGCGCGCTGTGCATGCTGTCGTAATGGTGTTGCGTCACACCGTATTTGCGGTGATCGCGCCCCAGCTGGGCGAGGAAGGTGATCGGTTCCTCTGCCCGCTGCGCGATCAGTTCGCCGAACAACCAGGTCAACGCATGCGCGAAGACCCGCCGCTGCTCGTCCATATCGGGCGGGAACAGGTCTCGGACCGACAGGTCGGTCGCGAACCAGTTGGTGTAGAAGGTGCGGATCAGCGGGTCCGAATCGTTTGCCGGGTCGACTGCAGCACGCAGCACTTGCAGCGATTCACGGTCTTCGAGGCCCACGCCGGAGCATTTTAGGCGCGGCCGGACCGGCCCTGCCGCAGAGCCGCGATGACCACCATCGACACCCCGACGGCCACCCAACAACCCAGCACGATGATCGCCGTCGTTGCTCCCGCTCCGCCGAAGTGGGCGGTGGACCGCAGCAAAGTGGCGTTGGCTCCCTGCGGTAGGAACTGACCGAACGCGCCCCAGCCGGCGGGCAGCATCTCGGGGGCCGCGGTGAGCCCCGACAGCGGATTGCCGACGAGCACGGCGAGCGCCGCACCCAGCCCCAACCCGACCCGGCCGAACAGTGAGCCAAGGCCCAGCATCGCCAGGCCCGCCGCGGCGACGCCCAGCGCCAATCCGGCCGACACACCCCAGAAGTTCGCCTCGATCGAACCGAACACGTACCGCAGCAACGCGGCGATCGTGACGCCCGCGACCCCGGCGAACACGACCATCGCGATCAGCCTGGTCCACATCTCGTGTTTGAGCATGACGACGAGGGCGACGGCGGGCAGCAGCCCGGCCAGCGTGATGGGCAGCGCGGATGCGGCCAGCCCCGTGCCGCGCGGGTCACCCGAGGTGGGTGGGGCGAGGTCTTCGGTGCGCAACGGCATCCCGGACTGAGCGGACATGCCCGAGCCGATCTGGGTCAGCATCTGCGCGACGGCGGGGCTGCCGCCGGTCGCGGTGAGCAGTACCGGCCCCTCGGGCCCGAAGGCGATGCCGCCGTACACATCTCGGTTCAGGATCGCATCGCGCAGGGCGGCCTCCCCGGGGTAGTAGGTGACGGCGAATGCGCCGGGGGCCTGTTGGTCGAGCCGTTCGGCCACCTGGCTGGTCGCGGCCTGGGGTCCGGCGATGCCGATCGGCACGTCGTTCGGTTTCGACCGCGAGGCGGGCAGGGCGAAGGCGATCGCGACGACCGCGATCACGAGGGTCAGCACGGCGATGATGCCGGTCGCCCGCACGGCGGCGGGTGGTTCGTGGCCGGGCGCCGCGTGCTGGGCGGGGACGGTGGCGGTGGTCATGACGCAGCCTTTTCATCCGATGTTGAATTACTGGTGTCTGTGAGGGTAGCGCCATGGCCGACTGATTTCAACAGTCATTGAAATGTTAAGGTCGCGTAGTGCCGTCCCCACGAAAAACACCAGGTAGACGCGGGCGCAGGCAGGGCGACCCGGTGTCCCGGGATGCCGTGCTGGCGGCGGCCAAACAACGGTTCGCACAGCAGGGATACGAGAAGACCACGCTGCGCGCGATCGCGGCCGACGCCGGCGTCGACCCCGCGATGGTGCTCTACCTGTTCGGCTCCAAAGCCGACCTGTTCCGGGAGTCGCTGCGGCTGATTCTCGACCCGGACATGCTGCGCGGCGCGATCGAAGGGCCGCCAGAAGAGGTCGGCGTCCGGATGGTCACCCGGTACCTCAAGATCTGGGAATCGCCGGAGACCGCGGCGAGCATCCGGGCGATGCTGGTCGCCGCGACGTCCAACTCCGACGCCCACGATGCGCTCCGCAGTTTCATGCAGGAGTACGTGCTGACCGCGGTCTCCGAAGTCATCGGGGGTGGCGGCGAGCAGGCGCGGTTGCGCGCGATGCTCGCGGGGTCCAATCTCCTGGGCACCGCGATGCTGCGTTATGTCATGGAAGTACCGCCGCTGGCGACGCTTCCCGCCGAGGACGTGGTGCGGCTGATCGCGCCGACGGTGACGCGTTACCTCACCGCTGATGCAGAAGAGCTGGGGCTGCCCCAGTTGTAGCGTCGAAGCACCAGGAAGGGTCTGCCCTGGCCGCTACAGCGCGTGCAGTCCCTTGTAGAGAACCAGAAGACCGATCACCACCAAGATTCCGGCGACCAGGACGGCATGCTGGCGTTCCATCCACTCACGCAACCGGGCCAGGCCGGGATCGAGTCTGGAACCCGACGCCGCGTACGCCAGGATCGGCAGCGCCACAGTCGATGACGCGAACACCACGAACCAGACCGCCGCGGCCCACACCTCCGGCTCACCGAGGCCGGCGCTGCCGATCGCCAAACCGGCTGCCGCACAGATGAAGAGCACCTTGGGGTTGACGATGGTCAGCATCAGGCCGGTGACCCCGGCACGCGGCGGCGTGAGCTTGCCCATGCGCTGCATCCACTTGGGCGTGTGAGCGGCCTTGGCGCGGTTGAGCCAGCGGTACACGCCGAAGATGATCAGCGCCGTGCCGAGCACGATGCGCAGCCAGGAGGCCCAGACCGGCGGCCGGTCCAGCCGGCCGAACAGATTCGAGATCTCGATGAACAGCGCGGTCAGCGCGGCCATCCCGACCAGCCATCCGCCGAGGAACGCCAGCCCGGTGGGACGAGGCTGCGGGGTCTGCAGCACCAGCACCGCGGGAATGATCGACAGCGGGGAGAGGGCCACGACCATGGCCAACGGAATGAGCTCCGTCAGGACCGAGCCCCAGATGCCAGTCATGGCAGTGAACTTAACACCGGCGACGCGCTGATTTGCTGCACGGCGCGGCCCCTGACGGCAGGGGAGGGCACCGAACCGGCGGGTCACCAGCGTCCGGCAGCAACGTCCTCGACCGCGTCGGCGGCATGGGAGGACCCGCCATGGGCCCGGATGTCATCGCGGATCTCGTTGAGGCGCATCCTGATCCGCGGATCGGACGAGACCGACAGGAGGGCGTCGCGGATCTCGGCCGGTTCGGGGAGATGGTCTTCGAGGTGGCGGCCGACGCCGATCTCCTGCAGGTGGGCGGCGTTGGCCGGTTGGTCGACGGCCTGCGGCATCGCGATCATCGGCACGCCATACCAGAGACCTTCGGTGCACGAGCCCATGCCGGCGTGGGTGAAGAACGCGTCAGCCACCCGCAGCACGGCGGGCTGGGGAACGGTGTCGCGCAACTGAACCCAGTCGGGTACGGCACCCATCTCGGCGCGGCCGGTCGCGATCACCAGCCGCCAGCCCAGACCGTCGAGCGCGGTGATCACGTTGCGGTACACGTCGGCGCGGTCGGTATAGGACGTCCCGAAGGCCAGCAGCGCGAGTGGGCCGTCACCGTCGGGCGCCGCCCAGTCGCCGGGGTCTTCGCGGCGGGGATCGATGCACGGGCCGACGAAGCGGTACCGATTGCCGACGCGATCGGCGTGGCGTTGCATCACCCGCGGGATCAGGGCCAGGCAGCGGCGCGGGGCCCCGGTCACCTCGTCGAACGTCAGTCCGGTGTGTGAGCCGGTGAGCCAGTCGTCGAACGCGCGGCGGTAGGCGAGGCCGCTGGGACTGTCGAGCAGCGGCTGCAGAATCTCGGCCATGTCCTCGTGATAGCCCTCCCAGGCCACCTCGCTGGGGGACAGTTGCGCCGCGGGCACACCCCACTGCGCGGCGGCCACCGGGCCCGCCGTCCCGCCGATATCGTAGAGCACCAGGTCGGGGCGGTCGCCGTCGAACGCGGTGTGCAGTTGCGGCAGGACATGGACGGCCTCGTCGAGGAAGATCCGCATTCCGCGGACCGGATCGTCGTCGTCCCAGCTCTCGGGGGCACCGGGCGCCCCGGGCAGCACGGAGGTGCAGCCGACGACCTCGGCCCAGGTGTCTCGGGCCAGCGCGGCCAGGTGGGTGCCGACGGCGTAACTGACCCGGTGGCCACGCGCGACGAGTTCACCCACCAGCGGCAGGTGCGGATACATGTGGCTGGGCGCCGACGCCGCGACGACGCAGATGTGCAGCCCAGAGCCGGATGCCAACAAACCTCCAGGAACCTCCAGGAATTCAGCAGTCCTCGAACCGGTTCTCGCCGAGGCTGCCGACGAACATCGGGCCGGTGCGCTCGAGCTCCCGGCGGTACCCGTCGGCCCAGCCGCCGAACGGCTGGAACGCCAGGTACTCGTTGCGGAACCGGTCGTCCTCGGACACCTCGGACACGCAGAACGCCGGGATCGCTAGGTCGACGACGGGTCCGCCGCGCTCCACCTCGGAGAGCACCAGCGGAGCGTTCGCGCCGAGGAAGTGGTCGATCACCCAGCCGTCCTCGCCCAGCCAGATCGAGTACCGGACCTTGGCCACCACGTGCTCGGCGCGTCGCACGATCTCCGCGGCGACCAGCGGGTCGAGTTGGCGTTCGGCTTCATAGCGGGTGCCGCCGACGGCGGGGCCCTTGGCCGTCATGGTGCCGATCGACTCGTCGTGCAGATCCTGCAGGAAGGCGTCGAGACCCGCGCTGAGGTCACCGGGCGCGGGTTGCTGCACGCGGATGCGCACCGCGTAGCCGTCGGACGAGAACAGATACGCCTGCACGATCAGGCTCGGTGACGGATCGGAGGCCGCGACGGCAGGCAGTTCGCGGACGAAGAACTTCCGTTCGAACTCGAAATCGTCGATGCCGGATTCGGACATGAATAGACGGTAGCGGTTCGGTGTGCAGCTGCGGTGTTGCCGACCGGCGCGCCCGCCGACGGCGGATTCGGCGAAAATCAGTTAAAGTTGAGCGGAACAGACTCAACCTTGACGGCGTTAAACATCAGGACAAGCATTTTTCCTAACGAACAAGGGAGGTGTCGTGGACTCGTTCAACCCGACGACCAAGACTCAGGCGGCACTGACGTCGGCCCTGCAGGCGGCCAGTTCCGCAGGCAATCCGGAGATCCGGCCCGCACATTTGCTGATGGCACTGCTGACCCAGAATGACGGCATTGCCGCACCCCTGCTGGAGGCCGTCGGCGTGGACCCCGCGACGATCCGCAGCGAGACCCAACGGCTGCTCGACCGTCTGCCCAGCGCCAGCGGGTCCAGCTCGCAGCCGCAGCTGTCGCGCGAATCGCTCGCCGCGATCACCACGGCCCAGAACCTGGCCACCGAGATGGACGACGAGTACGTCTCCACCGAACATCTGATGGTCGGTCTGGCTGGAGGCATGGGCGGCTCGGCCGCCGGAGGCATGGGCGGCTCGGCCGCCGGAGGCGACTCCGACGTCGCCAAGCTGCTCACCGGTCACGGCGCATCGCCGCAGGCCCTGCGGGAGGCGTTCGTCAAGGTGCGCGGCAGCGCCCGGGTCACCAGCCCCGACCCCGAGGGCAGCTACCAGGCCCTGGAGAAGTACTCCACCGACCTGACCGCACGCGCCCGCGAAGGCAAGCTCGACCCGGTCATCGGGCGCGACAACGAGATTCGTCGCGTCGTGCAGGTGCTGAGCCGTCGCACCAAGAACAACCCGGTGCTCATCGGCGAACCCGGTGTCGGTAAGACCGCCATCGTCGAGGGCCTGGCGCAGCGCATCGTCGCCGGCGATGTGCCGGAGAGCCTGCGCGACAAGACCGTCATCGCACTGGATCTCGGTTCGATGGTGGCCGGTGCGAAGTACCGCGGTGAATTCGAGGAGCGGCTGAAGGCGGTCCTCGACGACATCAAGAACTCGGCCGGACAGGTCATCACGTTCATCGACGAGCTGCACACCATTGTCGGCGCCGGAGCCACCGGCGAATCGGCGATGGATGCGGGCAACATGATCAAACCCATGCTGGCCCGCGGCGAGCTGCGGCTGGTCGGTGCCACCACGCTCGACGAGTACCGCAAGTACATCGAGAAGGACGCCGCGCTGGAGCGCCGCTTCCAGCAGGTGTTCGTCGGCGAACCGTCGGTCGAGGACACCGTCGGCATCCTGCGCGGCCTGAAGGACCGCTACGAGGTGCACCACGGTGTGCGGATCACCGACTCGGCGTTGGTGGCGGCCGCGACGCTGTCCGACCGCTACATCACCGCGCGGTTCCTGCCGGACAAGGCCATCGACCTGGTCGACGAGGCCGCGTCGCGGCTGCGCATGGAGATCGACTCGCGCCCCGTCGAAATCGACGAGGTCGAGCGGTTGGTGCGGCGCCTGGAGATCGAGGAGATGGCACTCGAGAAGGAAGAGGACGAGGCCTCCAAGGACCGGCTGGAGAAGCTGCGCGCGGAACTGGCCGACCACAAAGAGAAGCTGTCCGAGCTGACCACCCGTTGGCAGAACGAGAAGAACGCCATCGACGTCGTCCGCGAGCTCAAGGAGCAACTGGACACGCTGCGCGGCGAGGCCGACCGGGCCGAACGCGACGGCGACCTGGCCAAGGCGGCCGAGTTGCGGTACGGCCGGATCCCGGAGGTGGAGAAGAAGCTCGACGCCGCCCTGCCCGCCGCCGAGGCCCGCGAGGACGTCATGCTCAAGGAGGAGGTCGGCCCCGACGACATCGCCGAGGTGGTGGAGGCGTGGACCGGCATCCCGTCCGGCCGGATGCTCGAAGGTGAGACGGCCAAGCTGCTGCGCATGGAGGAAGAGCTCGGCAAGCGCGTGGTCGGGCAGCGCAAGGCCGTGCAGGCCGTGTCCGACGCGGTGCGGCGCAGCCGTGCCGGTGTGGCCGACCCGAACCGGCCGACGGGTTCGTTCATGTTCCTGGGCCCGACCGGCGTCGGTAAGACCGAGCTGGCAAAGGCGTTGGCGGAGTTCCTGTTCGACGACGAGCGCGCGATGGTCCGCATCGACATGAGCGAGTACGGGGAGAAGCACTCGGTGGCTCGGCTGGTCGGTGCGCCTCCCGGCTACATCGGCTACGACCAGGGTGGTCAGCTGACCGAGGCGGTGCGGCGGCGTCCGTACACGGTGATCCTGTTCGATGAGATCGAAAAGGCCCACCCGGACGTGTTCGACGTGCTGCTGCAGGTGCTCGACGAGGGCCGGCTGACCGACGGTCAGGGCCGCACGGTCGACTTCCGCAACACCATCCTCATCCTGACGTCCAACCTGGGCGCGGGCGGCAGCGAGGAACAGGTGATGGCGGCGGTGCGCTCGGCGTTCAAACCCGAGTTCATCAACCGGCTCGACGACGTGATCATCTTCGACGGGCTCAACCCCGAGGAGCTGGTGTCCATCGTCGACATCCAGCTGGCACAACTGGCCAAGCGGCTGGAGCAGCGGCGGCTCACCCTGGAGGTGTCGTTGCCTGCCAAGAAGTGGCTGGGGCAGCGCGGTTTCGACCCGCTCTACGGTGCGCGTCCGCTGCGCCGGTTGGTGCAGCAGGCCATCGGTGACCAGTTGGCGAAGATGCTGCTGGCCGGTCAGGTGCACGACGGCGACATCGTGCCGGTGAACGTCAGCGCCGACGGCGACTCGCTCGTCCTGGGCTGATTTCACCGCCGAGCAGACGCGAAACTGCCTTTTTCTGTGAGGAATTAGGCAGTTTTGCGTCTGCTCGCGCTAGATGGCGAAGCGGCCGGCGAAACCGCGCAGTGGGACGTCGGCGCTGGTGAGCAACCCGGGCGGCGCGGCGACGACCGAAGCGATCGCGTTGAGCGCAGGCAGGCCGGTGACGGTCATGCCGATCGAGGCGAACGAATCCGGATCCGACAGGTCCACACCGGGTTTCGGGAAGATCATGTGCTTGTTGTAGACGCACGGGTCGCCCTTGATCTGAGTTATATAGCAGCCCTTGATGTCCCAGTGCGGGTCGGTGTGCGGGGTCATCTGCCATTCGAGGTGCGTCTCGATGCGCGCGACCCCGTCGACCATGCCCTGGTACTTGATGTAGTTGCCGCCCAACGATCCCTTGGGCAGCTGGTACCAGCCCAGGTCGACATCCTTGGTGCACGCGCCGAGTTCGGCGCTGAACCGCACCTCGTCGAGTTCGACGCCGAAACAGTCGGCCATCAGCAACACGCTGTCGGCGAAGACGCGGGTGTACTTTTCGAGCCTGCCCGGGATCGACGGGTCGTCGACCGGCAGGCCGTAACCCACCTCGATCCAGGTGTCGCGGCTGTGATGGCATGACACGTCGACGGATTCGATGGTGGTGACGTTCTCGATCTCGGCGACATCGGCCGAGCACACCACGCCGAGGATCTGGTTGAGTCCCGGGTTCATGCCGGTGCCGTAGAACGTCGACCCGCCTTGTCGACACGCCTCGGCCAGCAGATCCGACACCGGTCTGCCCGAAGGATGTGGATGGTTGTGGTCGCGGTGCCAACCGGTGATCCAGTCGGCGGTGGTGACGATGTTGATGCCGGCTTCGAGCACCCGCACGTAGAGATCCTCGTCGGGGAACACGCCGTGAAAGGTCAGCACATCGGGTGCGGCGGCGATGATGTCGTCGATCGTGCCGGTCGCCGTCACCCCGATGGGCCCGATCCCCGCGATCTCACCGGCGTCGCGGCCGATCTTTTCTGCTGTGTAGCAATGCAATCCGACAAGCGTCAGATCGGGTCGGTGCTGCAGGCGTTTGATCATCTCGGTGCCGACGTTGCCGGTGGCCACCTGGAAGACGCGGATCGGTGCGCTCATGTGTGCGTGCCCTTCTGGTCGGTCGATGCGAGTTCGGCGGCGCTGCCGCCCCGAAGGTCGGGATAGAACTGCATGGCCCACTTGCGGATCGCGGTGAACCCGTCGTACTCGGCGGTCGTCAGCGCGGGTGGGTCGGAGTAGCGCTGGTGCGACCAGATGTGGATGTCCTGGGTGAACTGCCGGATCACCTCCCGGCCGAACTCGGCGGCCTTCGCGGCCGCGCGCTCGTCGTCTGGACCGGGTGAGCGGCCGGGGACGCGCCCGATGTAGACCGTGAACCGCACGTCGCAGGTGGCGTCGTCGACCGGGGTGACGGCCGAGATCGTGCGGTTGTCGATCATGCCCCAGCTCTTGGTGACGGCGATGCCCAAGCCGCCGTTGATGGCCTCGACACCGCTGTTGACGTCGTCGATGGTCTGGTTCTCGTCGCCTTCGAAGGTGATGGTGAAGTCGACGTAGGACACCGGTTCGGCGAAGTCGTGCCGGGTGAACACCGGGACGATCGGCGTCTGGTGCACGTACTTGAAATGTGCGAAGTCGACCCCGTTTTCGAGGACGTACTGCGGATGCAGTTCCAGCGCTTGGCGATACAGCCGCTGCTGGGGGTAGTAGTCGGCCGCGGTGCTGGCGTCGCCGAACGACGCGAACACGTCGGGCGCGTCGAAGAACGGTTCGCGGCCCATCAGGTCGTGCCAGATGTAGATGGCCTCGTTGCGCTCGACCACCGGGTAGGTCTTGATCCGGCGGCCGCGGTTGGGCCGGTCCTGGTACGGGATGCACACGTTTCGGCCATCGGCGTTCCACTGCCAGCCGTGGAACGGGCACTGGATGACCTCGCCGACGACGGTGCCGCCGTACCCGAGGTGCGCCCCGAGGTGTTCGCAGTAGGCGTTCATCACGGTCACCTGCCCGGTCTGCGACCGCCAGGCCACCATCTCCTCGCCGAAGTACTTCATGGCGTGGACGCCGCCGAGGCCGACCTGATCGGACCAGGCGACCTGGAACCAGCCCGTGGGTTTCATCGACAACGGGGGTTTGGCCATCGTCGCGGTGCCTCCCATCCTCTGGCGGAAAGCGTAGGAGCATGGGCCGCACTTTGGAAGAGGGTTCTGTGAAACTGGATCGCGGCGGCGCTACGATTTCGCAGATGACCGATGCCGCGGCACCCGAACGGGCCAACCGGCCCAACCGGCGGGGGCTGGCCACGCGGG
Source organism: Mycolicibacterium goodii (assembly GCF_001187505.1). Next base: position 349,585 of record NZ_CP012150.1, on the reverse strand, counting down.
AGAACATGCTGGAGGCCGCGCTGCAGGCGCTGGCCACCGGCGACCCGGGGGCGGTGTCGGCCAACCGGATCGCCAAGCAGATCGGCGCCACCTGGGGTGCGGTGAAGTACCAGTTCGGCGACATCGACGGCCTGTGGGCCGCGGTGCTGCACCGCACCGCCGAGCGCCGCGCAGGCGTGCTGGGCCGCCACGACCCGGGCGCCCCCTTGCGCGAACGCGTCGCGGGCATCATCGACCTGCTCTACGACGGCCTGACCGCCAGCGACTCGCGCGCCATCGAGAACCTGCGCGCGGCGCTGCCGCGGGACCGCGCCGAGTTGGAACGGCTCTACCCGCGGACGGCCGCGGAACTGTCGTCGTGGGGCCGCGGCTGGCTGCAGACCTGTCAGCAGGCGTTCGCCGACCTCGACGTGGATCCCGAGCGGGTCGCCGAGGTCGCCTCGTTCATCCCCGGCGCGATGCGCGGTATCACCTCCGAGCGCCAACTGGGCACCTACACCGACCTCGACGCGGCGCGCAGGGGCCTCACCAACGCGATTGTGAGCTATCTCCAGGATCGCCGGCGCGGCGACGCAGGTAACCAGTAACCGGGTTGTGACCTCCCGGGGTGGGGGCATTTCGGCTACCAACAAGTAGGCTGTCGGTGATGGTCCCGCTCTGGTTCACGCTGTCCGCACTCTGCTTCGTGGGTGCGGCCGTGTTGCTGTACATCGACATCGACCGCCGACGCGGGCTGGGACGGCGCCGCAAGTCGTGGGCGAAGTCGCACGGGTTCGACTACGAGCACGAGTCCGAAGACCTCATCAAGCGCTGGAAGCGCGGGGTGATGTCGACCGTCGGCGACGTCACGGCCAAGAACGTCGTGCTCGGTCAGATCCGCGGTGAGGCGGTGTTCATCTTCGACATCGAAGAGGTCGCCACCGTCATCGCCCTGCACCGCAAGGTCGGCACGAACGTCGTCGTCGATCTGCGGCTCAAAGGTCTCAAGGAACCCAGGGAGAACGACATCTGGCTGCTCGGCGCGATCGGCCCGCGGATGGTGTACTCCACCAACCTCGACGCCGCGCGGCGGGCCTGCGACCGCAGGATGGTCACGTTCGCCCACACCGCGCCCGACTGCGCCGAGATCATGTGGAACGAGCAGAACTGGACGCTGGTCGCCCTGCCGGTCACCAGCAACCGCGCCCAGTGGGACGAGGGCCTGCGCACTGTCCGGCAGTTCAACGACCTGCTGCGGGTGCTGCCGCCGGTGCCGCAGAACGGCAGCCAGGCCGCGCTGCCGCGTCGGGGCGGTTCGCCCAGCCGCCCGCTGGCTCCGACGCCCGCGGGCCGTCGGGAACTGCCTCCCGGCCGCGCCGACCTGCCCCCGGGCCGCGGCGACGTCAGCCGCTTCGCCCCGCCTCGCCCCGAAGGTGGCCGCTCCGACGCCTTCCGCAGGCCACCGCCGCCTGCCCGCAACGGGCGTGAGGCGTCGCACTTCCAGCGGTAGCCGGGCGCAACCGGCGGTACCGGACTCCTTCAGTACGCTGTCGGCATGCCACGTCCCGTTGCGTTGATCACCGGACCGACCTCTGGTCTCGGCGCGGGATTCGCCCGCCGCTACGCACTCGAAGGCTATGACCTGGTTCTGGTCGCCCGCGACGTGCAGCGCCTGGAACAACTCGCCGATGAACTGCACCACGAGGCCGGCGCCATGGTCGAGGCGCTGCCCGCGGATCTGTCCGTCGCGGCCGACCGCGCCAAGGTTGCCGACCGGGTCCGCTCGGGGGTGCGGGTGCTGGTCAACAACGCCGGCTTCGCGACCTCCGGGGAGTTCTGGACCGCCGACATCGTCCGGTTGCGGGCCCAACTCGACGTCAACGTGACCGCGGTGATGGAACTCACCCACGCCGCGCTGCCCGCGATGATCGAGGCGAAAGAGGGCACCGTCATCAACGTCGCGAGCGTCGCCGGCCTGGTGCCCGGCCGCGGCTCGACCTACTCGGCCTCCAAGGCGTGGGTGGTGTCGTTCACCGAGGGCCTGGCCAACGGCCTGATCGGCACCGGCGTGGGCATCCACGCGCTGTGCCCGGGCTTCGTGCGAACCGAGTTCCACGCCCGCGCCGGGATCGACATGGCGGGCACACCGTCGTTCCTGTGGCTGCAGGTCGACGACGTGGTCCGCGAATGCCTGGCCGACGTCGCCAAGGACAAGGTCGTCATCGTGCCGGGACTGCAGTACAAGGCGCTGACCACCGGAGGCCGCATGGCCCCGCGCAATCTGGTGCGCGCCGTGACGAAAGTGGTGGGGAAGGGCCGTGCCAGGACGTAGCGGGCAAGCCGAAACACGACCTGAGATCCGGTGCGGGCGCTGATCGCCGCGGTGACGACGTTGATACTCGTCGCCGCCGCCACGGCCTGCTCGGACGACCACACCCCCACTCGCACCTACGAGGCACTCACCACCGATCTCGGGCAGCCGCTCGACGTCCTGGGCTGGCACATCACGCTGTCGAACCTGCGCTTTGAGGCCGACCGGGTGCTTGTCGACGTCGAGGCCTCGCCGTCGGGGGACGCCCGTGCCAAGCCCGAGGACCTGCGGTTCGGCCTGTACGGGGCGCTGGCGCACCCGATCGAGGCCACCGGCGTCGGCGCGTGCAGCGACGTGTCGAACCTGTCGCTGCAGACGCTGACCGCCTCACCGGCCGAGAATCCCGACAAGCTGTCCGGCACAGTCTGTTTGGGCCCGCAGCGGGACCACAGCCAGGTGCGCGGGGTGTACGTGTACTCGCCGCGTGACCGGATCAGCGGCACCACCGTCGCCTACGCAGCCGCGTTCCCGGTCGGGGTGCTGCCCACCAACCCCAACGACACCGGCCTGTCCGTCAAGACCACGAGCGTCGACGGTTTCACCGCCGACGGCGCCCAGTTGGCGCCGACGGCGCTGGGTGAACCCGACGCGTTCAGCGGCAACGGCTACATGCTGCTGGGGCTGGAGATCACCGGCCTGGCGCAGCGGTACCGGGACGACGCGGCGCGGCGCGGCGGTCCGCTGATGGTGGTGGCGGCCCCGACGCTGCCGCCGCCGGGACTGAGCCACGCCTGCTCGGTCTACGGCGCGTCCGTGCTGGTCCTGCCCGACGCATCACGTGAAGGGGTGAACATGCGGGCCTCGCTGTGCACGCAGGGCGAGATCAACGCCGCGTTGTTGTACGCATCGGTGTCGGTGATCGGCACCCACGCCGCCCTCTGGACCACCGGTGGCTGAGGCGGTCGGCCCCACCGAGTGGGGTGAGAGTCCCGGGGTCGGCCCCTGGCAGGGGCCGCTGCCCGACGACCCGCGCTACGACCCCGAGCTGCTGCGCGCCGGCGACACCCGCAACGTCGTTGACGCATACCGGTATTGGACGCGCTCTGCGATCATCGCCGACATCGACACGCGCAGACATCCGCTGCACATCGCCATCGAGAACTTCGGCAACGACGCCAACATCGGCGCGGTGGTACGCACCGCGAACGCGTTCGCCGTCGACACCGTCCACATCGTGGGGCGTCGACGCTGGAACCGGCGCGGTGCGATGGTGACCGACCGCTACCAGCGGCTGCGCCACCACGACACCACCGCCGAGTTGCTCGCCTTCGCCGCCGACGCCGGGCTGGTGGTCGTCGCGGTGGACAATGTGCCCGGATCCGTGCGGCTGGAAGAAACCGAACTGCCACGCAACTGCCTGCTCATCTTCGGTCAGGAGGGCCCGGGTATCACCCAGGAGGCGCAGGCCGGGGCCGCGGTCACCGTGTCGATCGCGCAGTTCGGGTCGACCCGCAGCATCAACGCAGGCGTCGCCGCGGGCATCGTCATGCACGCCTGGATCACCAGACATGCCGACATGTCGAAGGCATGGTAAGGCAGGATCGATGCCATGGATCAGGTATGGGGGAACCGGGCGGCCAGTGCCGAAGCCGCGATCACGAAACGACATCTCAAGAAGCTGTGGGGCCTTCCCGGCACCCAACTCGGGGTGGTGGCCTGGCCACCGGTCCGCAAGTACACCCTGTTCGGAACCTGGCACTACTGGTGGCAGGCGCATCTGCTGGACTGTCTGATCGACGCGCAGCTGCGCGACCCGCAACCGGAACGCAAGACCAGGATCGAACGGCAGATCAGGGCGCACCGGCTGCGCAACAACCTGTCCTGGGTCAACGACTACTACGACGACATGGCGTGGCTGGCGCTGGCCGTCGAGCGTGCCGGGCGCCTGGCCGGTGTCGAGAAACCCAAGGCGCTCAAGAAACTCTGCGACCAGTTCCTCAACGCGTGGGTGCCCGAGGACGGCGGCGGCATCCCGTGGCGCAAGCAGGACCAGTTCTTCAACGCCCCGGCCAACGGGCCGGCCGGCATCTTCCTGGCCCGCTATGACGATCGGCTGCGCCGCGCCCAGCAGATGGCCGACTGGATCGACGAGACCCTGATCGATCCCGACACCCATCTGGTGTTCGACGGCATCAAGGCCGGTTCGCTGGTGCGCGCGCAGTACACGTACTGCCAGGGGGTGGTGCTGGGACTCGAGGTCGAACTCGCGGTGCGCACGCGCGATGCCCGCCATGCCGAGCGGGTGCGGCGGCTGGTCGCCGCGGTCGAGAAGGAGATGACCTCCGACGGTGTCATCAAGGGCGCGGGCGGCGGTGACGGCGGGCTGTTCCACGGCATCCTCGCGCGCTACCTGGCGCTGGTGGCCACCACGCTGCCCGGTGATACCCCCGAAGACGTCGCGGCCCGCGACACCGCCCGCCGGCTCGTGCGGCAAAGTGCCCAGTCGGCGTGGGATTACCGCCAGACCGTCGACGGGCTGCCGCTGTTCGGCGCGTTCTGGGACCGCAACGCCGAGATCCCCACCCCCGGCGGCAAGGAGGCCGAGTTCGTCGAGGGCGCGGTCAACGCGTCGGCGGTGCCCGAGCGGGATCTCTCGGTGCAGCTGGCGGGCTGGATGCTGATGGAAGCCGCGTACAGCCTGGCCGAAAACGCAAGTGAGCACGACGATTCAGAGGATTCCGAGGATGAGGAGTAGCCAGTGACCGAAGGTCAGCGCGCAAGGATCGATTTCCCGGCCCGGGTCGGCGTGTGGTGGTCCAGCGACACCTGGTCGATGCCCGACGCGCAGCAGGTTGCCCGCGAGATCGAAAACCTGGGCTACGGGTCGCTGTTCCTGCCGGAGACCGTTGCCAAGGAGTGCCTGACCCAGTCGGCGGCGTTCCTTGCCGCCACCGAGCGACTGGTGGTGGGTACCGGCATCGCCAACATCCACGTCCGGCTGCCCAGCGCCGCGGAGGCCGGCGCACGCACCCTGACCGCGCTGTACCCGGGCCGGTTCGTCCTCGGTCTCGGCGTCAGCCACGGGCCGCTGGTCGAGCGTGGCATGGGTGGGGTGTATCAGAAGCCGTTGGCGACCATGCGGACCTATCTGGAGCGCATGGCCGCGGTACCCGAGCAGATCGAACCCGGTGTCGGCCGTCCGCCGCGACTGCTTGCGGCGTTGGGGCCCAAGATGATCGAGCTGTCCGGCAGCCACGCCGACGGCGCGCACCCGTACCTGGTACTGCCCGAGCAGACCCGCGTCACCCGCGGAATCCTCGGTGCGGACAAGTGGATTGTGTCCGAGCAGGCTGTGGCGGTCGGCGGCGACGATGCCGATCAGTTGCGCCGCGCGCACCAGCATCTCGAGGTGTACAGCGGTCTGCCCAACTACCGGAACTCGTGGCTGCGCCAGGGATTCGACGAATCCGATCTGGTGCGCGGCGGGTCCGACCGGCTGGCCCGCGCGGTGGTGGGCATGGGCTCGGTGCACGACGCGGCCAAGATGGTCACGGCGCATCTCGACGCCGGGGCCGACCACGTGGTGATTCAGGTGCTCGGCGACAACCCCACGGCGGACCCGCGCCCGGCGCTGCGCGAACTCGCCGCCGAACTCGAGCTGAACTAGGTCAACTCCACAGCGTCACATGCACTTTCGGGCGAAAACGGCTCACGCCGACGCCGCTGCCGCGGATCATCGCCTGGGTGCAGCGCGGTGTGGTGATGAACCGCAGCAGCTCCGAGACGGCAGGCTGGCGGGCCGAGGCGGGCAGGGTGGTGGCGAACCACTCGCCGCCGACCTGCAGGCTTGGACCCTTGACCTGCGCCAGACGGCCGCCCGCGAGATCCTTGGCGACCGCGAACCCGATCGTCGGTGTCACCCCGCCGACCCGGCGCACCTCCTCGAGCGCGGCCGCATCGTTCTGGAAGATGCGTTGGCGCGCTTCGGGTATCGCCAGGGTACGCAGCATGGCGGCGATCTCGCCGTCGGCGCTGCCGCCCGACGGGCCGAGTTGCCACGGCTGTTCGCGCAGCGCCGCCGGGGTGACGCCATGCTGCAGCAGCGGGTTGTCCGGCGTGGTCACGGTGATGATCTGGTACTTCAGGAACGCGCGGACGACGAGGCTCGGATCGGCCGGTGCGGGTGGGCCGAGGGCGATGTCGACCGCGCGCGCGGTGATGAGATAGCCGAACTGGCTCGCCGGGTGCACGCTCAGCTCGACCGAAAGGTCGTCGGCGCGTGACGAGAACAGTTCGATCAGCCCGGGCGCGGCGTGTTCGGCGAACGCGCTGGAGGCCGCGATACGCAGCAGGCGCCTTCCGTGCGCGGCCTCGGTCACCTCGATCGCGGTCTGCTGCTGCAGGCCGAGAATCTCGATGGCGCGGCTGGCCAGGCGCAGCCCGCCCGGTGTGAACGCGAGCCCGGACGCGGTGCGGGTGAACAGCGGATCGTCGAGTTCCTTGCGCAGCTGCGCGACGTGCATCGACACCCCGGCGTCGGAGACGCCGAGTTCCTCGGCCGCGGCCCGCACCGAGCCCAGCCGGACCACCGCCGAAAAAGCGCGTAGTTGCGCGGGTGTCACGTACGCAGCTTATGTTGGGTTGTGTGAGAGATGTGCTGAGCGCGCTGCGGGCGGTCTGGGAGTCCGGCGGCACCGCCGGCGTCGGTACCGTGGTGCGCACATTCCGCTCGGCGCCACGCCCGGCAGGCGCATCGATGGTCGTCGCACCCGACGGCACCGTGAGCGGTTCGGTGTCCGGCGGCTGCGTCGAGGGCGCGGTCTACGACCTCGCGACCGAGGTGGTCGCCACCGGCACCCCGGTGCTGCAGCGCTACGGTGTGAGCGACGACGACGCCTTCGAGGTCGGGCTCACCTGCGGCGGCATTCTCGATGTGTTCGTGGAACCGGTGTCGCAGAAGACTTTTCCCGAGCTCGGTGAGATCGCCGACGACATCGAGGCGCAGCGTCCGGTCGCGGTCGCGACCGTCATCACTCATCCCGATGAGCGCTGGGTCGGCAGACGGCTGGTGCTGCACACCGATCAGGTCACCGGGTCGCTCGGCTCGTCACGCGCCGATGCCGCCGTCACCGACGATGCGCGCGGGCTGCTGGCCGCCGGCCGCAGCGAGGTGCTCACCTACGGCCCGGACGGGCAGCGCCGCGGCGAGGGCATGGAGGTGTTCGTCGCCAGCTATGCGCCGCGTCCGCGGATGCTGGTGTTCGGGGCGATCGATTTCGCCGCGGCCGTCGCGCAGCAGGGCGCGTTCCTCGGCTACCGGGTCACCGTGTGCGACGCGCGTCCGGTGTTCGCGACCACCGCGCGGTTCCCGACGGCCGACGACGTCGTCGTCGACTGGCCGCACCGCTACCTCGCCGCACAGGCCGAGGCGGGGGCGATCGACGCCCGCACGGTGGTGTGCGTGCTGACCCACGATCCCAAGTTCGACGTGCCGCTGCTGGAGGTGGCGCTGCGGTTGCCCGAGATCGCCTACATCGGGGCGATGGGTTCGCGCCGCACGCACTCCGACCGGCTGGCCCGGCTGCGCGAGGCCGGGCTCACCGAGGACGAGCTGGCGCGGTTGTCCAGCCCGATCGGGCTGGACCTCGGCGGCCGCACCCCCGAGGAGACCGCGGTGTCGATCGCGGCCGAAATCATCGCCAAACGCTGGGGCGGCGGGGGCCGCCCGCTGGCCGACACCGGCGGCCGCATCCACCATGAGCTGGGCGAACACGCGCCCGCACCCGCTGGTTAAGTAATCGCTTAACTGGGTATTGACGCTCCCGCCAAACCGGTGTGAGCTGTCTCACATGCAGGTCCCAGGCCCATTCGAGTACGAACGCGCCACCAGCGTCGACCACGCCGTCGGACTGCTGGACCGGTTGGGGGAGGACGCCAGGATCGTCGCAGGCGGGCACAGCCTGCTGCCGATGATGAAGCTGCGCATCGCCAACCCCGAATATCTCGTCGACATCAACGACCTCGCGGTCGAGCTGGGCTACGTCATCACCGATCCCACCCTGGTGCGGATCGGCGCGATGGCGCGGCACCGGCAGGTGCTGGAGTCGGACACCCTGGCCGCGGTGTGCCCGATCTTCCGCGACGCCGAACGCGTGATCGCCGACCCCGTGGTGCGCAACCGCGGCACCCTCGGCGGGTCGTTGTGCCAGGCGGACCCCGCCGAGGATCTCACCACGGTGTGCACGGTCCTCGACGCGGTGTGCCTGGCGCGCGGTCCGGACGGGGAACGCGAGATCGCCATCGACGACTTCCTGGTCGGGCCGTACGAGACCGCGCTCGCCCACAACGAGATGCTGATCGAGGTGCGCATCCCGGTACGTCACCGCACGTCCAGCGCCTACGCGAAAGTCGAACGCCGCGTGGGTGACTGGGCGGTGACCGCGGCAGGCTCGCAGGTGACGCTCGACGGTGACTCGATCATCGCGGCGCGGGTCGGTCTCACCGCCGTCAACCCCGATCCGGACGCCCTGCGCGCGCTGGCCGCCGATCTGGTCGGAAAACCCGCCGTCGAGGAAACCTACACCGCCGCAGGCGCCCTCGCGGCACAGGCCTGCGAACCGGTCACCGACGGCCGCGGCAGCGCCGACTACAAACGGCACCTGGCCTCCGAACTGACCATCCGCACCCTGCGCACCGCGGTGGAACGCGTGCGCAGTGCACCATGACCCGCAACGGGTCGCAGAAAGGACACTGAATCATGCAGGTCACCATGACCGTCAACGGCGAAGCCGTGACCGCCGACGTCGAACCACGCATGCTGCTCGTGCATTTCCTGCGTGACCAGTTGGGCCTGACCGGAACCCACTGGGGCTGCGACACGTCCAACTGTGGCACCTGCGTCGTCGAGGTCGACGGCGAACCGGTGAAGTCCTGCACCATGCTCGCGGCGATGGCCTCCGGGCACTCGGTGGGCACCGTCGAGGGCATGGCGGTCGACGGCGCGCTGGACCCGGTGCAGGAGGGGTTCATGCAGTGCCACGGCCTGCAGTGCGGGTTCTGCACGCCAGGAATGATGATCACCGCACGCGCCCTGCTGCGCCGCAATCCGGACCCCACGGAAGAGGAGATCCGCGAGGCGATCTCCGGCCAGATCTGCCGGTGCACGGGTTACACCACGATCGTGCGCTCGGTGCAGTGGGCGGCGCGCCACGCCCGGGAGGAGGCCAGGGCATGACCACGCTGGAGAACCCGGTCGAGCGTCCCGAGGACACCGCCGTCAACGACGCGAAACCGTGCGGCCACGGCCGGATGCTGCGCAAAGAGGACCCGCGGTTCATCCGCGGGCGCGGCACATATGTGGACGACATCAAACTGCCCGGCATGCTGCACCTGGCGATCCTGCGGTCGCCGTACGCCCACGCCAGGATCAACTCCGTCGATGTGACTGCCGCACAGGCGCATCCGAAGGTCAAGGCCGTGGTGACCGGGGCCGACCTCGCGGCGAAAGGGCTGGCGTGGATGCCGACCCTGTCCAACGACGTGCAGGCCGTGCTGGCCACCGACAAGGTGCGCTTCCAAGGTCAGGAGGTCGCGTTCGTCGTCGCCGAGGACCGTTATTCGGCGCGAGATGCGCTGGAACTCATCGACGTCGACTACGAACCGCTGGACCCCGTGATCGACGCACGGCACGCGCTCGACCCGGACGCCCCGGTGATCCGCACCGACCTGGACGGCAAGACCGACAACCACTGCTTCGACTGGGAGACCGGCGACGCCGCGGCCACCGAGGCCGTCTTCGCCAAGGCCGATGTGGTGGTCAAACAGGAGATGGTGTACCCGCGGGTGCATCCCGCCCCGATGGAAACCTGCGGCGCGGTGGCCGATCTGGACCCGGTGACCGGGAAGCTGACGCTGTGGTCGACCACCCAGGCCCCGCACGCGCACCGCACGCTGTACGCGCTGGTGGCGGGCCTGCCCGAGCACAAGATCCGCGTCATCTCGCCCGACATCGGCGGCGGCTTCGGCAACAAGGTGCCGATCTACCCCGGCTACGTGTGCGCCATCGTCGGGTCACTGCTGCTGGGCAAGCCGGTCAAGTGGATGGAGGACCGCAGCGAAAACCTCACCAGCACAGGCTTCGCGCGTGACTACATCATGGTCGGGGAGATCGCGGCGACCCGCGACGGCAGGATCCTCGCGATCCGCTCCAACGTGCTGGCCGACCACGGCGCGTTCAACGGCACCGCGGCACCGGTGAAGTACCCGGCCGGGTTCTTCGGGGTGTTCACCGGCAGCTACGACATCGAGGCGGCGTACTGCCACATGACCGCGGTGTACACCAACAAGGCGCCCGGCGGGGTGGCGTACGCCTGCTCGTTCCGGATCACCGAGGCCGTGTACTTCGTCGAGCGCCTCGTCGACTGCCTGGCCTACGAGCTCAAGATGGACCCGGCGCAGCTGCGGCTGCGAAACCTGTTGAAACCCGAGCAGTTCCCGTACAAGTCGAAGACGGGCTGGGTGTACGACTCGGGTGACTACGAGAAGACCATGCGCCTGGCGATGGAGATGGTCGACTACGAAGGCCTGCGGGCCGAGCAGGCCGAGAAACGCAAACGCGGCGAGTTGATGGGCATCGGCATGGCGTTCTTCACCGAGGCCGTCGGCGCCGGGCCACGCAAGGACATGGACATCCTCGGCCTGGGCATGGCCGACGGATGCGAGTTGCGGGTGCACCCGACCGGCAAGGCCGTCGTGCGGCTCAGCGTGCAGAGCCAGGGGCAGGGCCACGAGACCACGTTCGCGCAGATCGTCGCCGAGGAACTCGGCATCCCGCCCGAGGACATCGACGTGGTGCACGGCGACACCGATCAGACCCCGTTCGGGCTGGGCACCTACGGCAGTCGGTCCACCCCGGTGTCCGGCGCGGCGGCCGCCCTGGTGGCGCGCAAGGTGCGCGACAAGGCGAAGATCATCGCCGCAGGCATGCTGGAGGCCTCGATCGCCGACCTGGAATGGCACAAGGGCTCGTTCGGAGTCAAGGGCGACCCGTCGGCATCGGTGACGATCGCCGACATCGCGATGCGCGCCCACGGCGCGGGAGATCTGCCCGAAGGGCTCGAAGGTGGTCTGGACGCCCAGATCTGTTACAACCCCTCGAATCTCACCTATCCCTACGGGGCGTACTTCTGTGTCGTCGACATCGACCCTGGCACCGCGGTGGTCAAGGTCCGGCGGTTCGTCGCGGTCGACGACTGCGGCACCCGCATCAACCCGATGATCATCGAGGGACAGATCCACGGCGGCCTGGTCGACGGTATCGGCATGGCGCTCATGGAGATGATCGCCTTCGACGAGGACGGCAACTGCCTTGGCGGGTCGCTCATGGATTACCTGATCCCCACGGCGATGGAGGTCCCGCACTTCGAGACCGGCCACACCGTCACCCCCTCACCGCACCACCCGATCGGCGCCAAGGGCATCGGCGAATCGGCGACCGTCGGCTCACCGCCCGCCGTGGTCAACGCCGTGGTGGATGCGTTGACGCCGTTCGGCGTCCGGCACGCGGACATGCCGCTGACACCGTCGCGGGTGTGGGAGGCGATGCAGGGCAGGGCCACACCGCCGATCTAGGCGACAGAAAGGGAGGTGCGATGACCCCGATGACCCCGACGCGGCTGCACGACCGGGTGGCCGAACTCCGGCGCGCCCGTACCCCGTTCGTGCATGCCACGGTGGTGCGGGCCCAGCAGCCCACCTCGGCGCATCCGGGCGACGAGGCGATCCTGCTGGCGGACGGCACCATCGAAGGTTTCGTCGGCGGCCACTGCGCCCAGAACTCGGTGCGCAAGGCCGCGCTGGGTGCCCTGCAGGTCGGGCAGAGCGTGCTGCTGCGGGTGCTGCCCGACGGCGACGTCAGCTTCCCGGACACGCCCGGTGCGTGCGTCGTGGTGAACCCGTGCCTGTCCGGCGGCGCGCTGGAGATCTTCCTCGACCCGCAGGTGCCCGCACCGCTGGTCGGCGTCTTCGGCGGGACACCGATCGCCGACGCCCTGGTCGAGGTCACAACGCTGCTGGGCTATGACATCCGGCGCCTCGACACCCCCGATCCGTCCGCCGTCGACGGCGCCACGGCGCTGGTGATCGCGAGCCTCGGTGGGCCCGAGGCGGATCTGATCCGCGCGGCGCTCGACGCGGGCGTCGGCTACGTGGGGCTCGTCGCCAGCAGGCGCCGCGGGACGGCGATCCTGGACGGGCTGGACCTCACCGAGTCCGAACGCGCCAGGGTGCACACCCCGGTGGGGCTCGACATCGGGGCAAGGACCCCCGCCGAGATCGCGGTGTCGATCGCCGCCGAGGTGATCGCAACCGTACGCGCACATGGCCGCTGAGCCCGGTGCCGCAGTGGCGGAGTTCGGCGGCGTCGACGAGGTGATCCGGCGGTTCGACGCCAACGACTACCTGCTCGACGAGGGCACCGCGACGGCGATCTACCTCGCCGTCACGCTCGGGCGCCCGCTGCTGCTGGAAGGCGAACCGGGTGTCGGCAAGACCACGGCAGCCAAAACCCTTGCCGCCGTTCTCGACACACCGCTGATCAGGTTGCAGTGCTATGAGGGGCTCACCGCCGCCGAGGCCCTCTACGACTGGAATTACCAGCGTCAGCTGCTGTCGATCCGGCTGGCCGAGGCTCGTGGCGGCGAACACCTCGACGAGGCCGCGCTGTACACCGAGAGCTACCTCATCGACCGGCCGATCCTGCAGTGCGTGCGCCACCGCGGGCCGACCCGGCCCGTCCTACTGGTCGACGAGATCGACCGTGCCGACGACGAATTCGAGGCGCTGCTGCTGGAATTCCTGGGCGAGGCCGCGGTGACGGTGCCCGAACTCGGCACCTTCGTCGCCACCCGCCCGCCGATCGTGGTGCTGACCTCCAACCGCAGCCGCGACCTGCACGACGCCCTGCGTCGCCGCTGCCTGTACCACTGGATCGAGTACCCGCACCGGGTGCAGGCGGTGGCGATCGTGCGGCGCACCGTGCCGGGCGCCACCGACGCCCTGATCCAGAGCGCGGTGCAATTCGTCAGCGCGGCACGCGAACTCGACCTCGACAAGCCGCCAGGGGTGGCCGAGACCATCGACTGGGTCGCGGCGCTGGTGGCGCTGCGGGTCGGCGACCTGGTCGACCCCGCCGCGCCGGGCACGGTCGGCGCGCTGGCCAAGACCCCCGACGACAGCGCACTGCTGCGCGATGCCGTGCTGGACCTGAAAGGAAGCGCCCTATGAAGATCGCCAACGAGTTCACCGTCAGCGCGCCGATCGAGGACGCGTGGGAGCTGCTCACCGATCTCGACCAGGTGGTACCGCTCATGCCCGGGGCCAAGCTCACCGGGCACGACGGCGACGATGTGCTCGGCGCGGTGAAGGTGAAGGTGGGCCCGGTGACCAGCGAGTTCAACGGCAAGGTGCACTTCGTCGAGCAGGACCGCGAGCACTTCCGCGCCGTGATCGACGCCAAGGGCAAGGAGACCCGCGGCACCGGCAACGCCGCGGCGACCGTCACCGCGCAACTGCACGACGCGGGCAGCTGCACCCGCGTCACCGTCGACACCGACCTCAAGGTGGTCGGCAAGCTCGCGCAGTTCGGCAGCGGGATGCTGCAGCAGGTGTCGGAGAAACTGCTCGGCCAGTTCGTCGACTCGCTGGAGACCAAGCTCGCCGGCGAGCGCGAAAAGCCCGGTGCCACCGCAAAGCCCGCCGAGCAGGCCGCCGAGAGGCCGATCGAGACGCTCGCCGCGGCGGCACCGGCGGTCGGGGATCCCGAACCGATCGACCTGCTCGATCTCGCCGGTGGCAAGGCGTTGAAGAAGTACGGGCCACCGGTGCTCGGCGCGTTCCTGCTCGCGGCGCTGCTGTTCACGATCGGGCGGATACGTATGGTCCGCAACGCGTTTGCCGCGCGACGCAGATGACGGCTGCGCTGCTGCGTGGCGTCGACCTCGCGGCGTTCGCCGTCGCCCTCGTCGACCGCCTGCGCACGGCCGGGGTCGCGGTGTCGGCGGTCGGGGCGTCGTCGCTGGTGGCGGCCATGCATCTGCTGGCTCCCGCGCGGCGGTCTGCGCTGTACTGGGCCGCGCGACTGACACTGGTGAGCCGCGCCGAGGACCTGCCGGCATTCGACGCCGTCTTCGACGCGGTGTTCTCCGAGTCCGTGCTGGGCGTGGACCCGCCTAACCGCAAGCCAAGCCGGCTGCCGCCCGGGGTGCCGGAGCAGCGGCGCGCCGACGGCGCCGACAGCGGTGACACCGCCGACGGGCTGCCGTGGGCGACCCGTCCGCTGTCGATCACCGCGGCGGCGCACCCGCCGGCCGGCCGCGCCGTTCCCGACCTCGCGCCGAGTTGGCTCGCCGGCCGCGCCGACGAATCCTTCGACCGGTTCGACCCGGACGATCTGCGTCGGCTCGGGGCGTGGCTGGAGGGCGCCGAGGCGAACTGGCCGCGCCGGCGGACACTGCGGCATCGTCGTCACCCGTCCGGGCGGCGGATCGATCTGCGCGAGACCATCCGGGCGTCCCGCACCACCGGGTGGGAACCGGTGCGGCTGGCGCGGACCCGACGCCGCACCCGGCCCCGGCGGGTCGTGCTGGTGTGCGACGTCAGCGGCTCCATGCAGCCGTACGCGGTGGTGTATCTGCACCTCATGCGGGCCGCGGCGGTGCGCAGACGCGGCGGCGCGCATCCGGAGGTGTTCGCCTTCGCCACCACGCTGACCCGGCTGACCGCGGCGCTGTCCCACCGCTCGGCCGAGGTCGCGTTGAGCCGCGCCGACGCGAAGGTGCACGACCGCTACGGCGGCACCCGGCTGGGCCGGTCGATCGCGGCACTGCTGGCCGCACCGCACGGCAACCTGCTGCGCGGGTCGGTGGTGGTGATCGCCTCCGATGGTTGGGACGCCGATGCACCCGACGTGGCGCGGCGCGCCATGAGCCGGTTGCGCCGACGTGCCCACCTGGTGATCTGGCTCAACCCGCGCGCCGCGGCACCGGGTTACGCGCCGCGGGCCGGTGCGATGGCCGCGGCGCTGCCGTACTGCGACCACTTCCTGCCCGCACACACCCTGACGGGACTGCGCGAGCTGTTCGACGTGCTCGCGGGTTAGCTGGTCGGAGCGGCGTCGGCGGCGGCGGCCTTCTTGGCGGCGCGGCGGCGCTTATACCACTCGATGAACATCGGTGCGACGGAGGCCACCACGATCAGGATGAAGATGGGTTCGAGCAGCTTCTGGATGATCTCGAACTGGCCCAGCCAGTAGCCCAGCAGGGTGAGCCCCACACCCCACACGATCGCGCCGAGAACGTTGAAGCTGGTGAACACCGGGTACCGCATCTTGGCCGCACCCGCGACGATCGGCGCCAGCGTGCGCACGATCGGCACGAAGCGGGCGATCACGATCGCGAACGGCCCGCGCTGCTCGAAGAACACGTGCGCCTCGTCGAGGTACTTCTGCTTGAGGACGCGGGCATCGGGCCGGAACATCGATGTGCCGATGGTCCGTCCGATGACATAGCCGACCTGGCCGCCGAGGATCGCCGCGACCGGGATGAACACCAGCAGCTGCCACAGCTGGAAATTGGCGTCGACCGCGGTGCCCTTCGCGGCGGTGCCTGCCGCCAGCATGCCCGCCACGAACAGCAGCGAGTCACCGGGCAGGACCGGGAACAGCACGCCGGACTCGACGAAGACGACCACCAGGATGCCGACCAGGGCCCAGGTGCCGAAGTATCCGATGAGGTTCAGCGGATCCATGAAGTCGGGCATGAGCGCCAGATTGGTCGTAACCTCTGGTAAGGCGGTGTCGATCACGACTCCCAAGGGTACCTGGGCCGCCGCACCGGCCCGTACCTGCGACAATCCGTGTCCAACAGGATCAGAAGGGAAACGCCATGCCCATTGCCACGCCCGAGGTCTACGCCGAGATGCTGGACCGGGCCAAGGCGCACTCGTTCGCGTTCCCGGCGATCAACTGCGTGGGTTCGGAGAGCATCAACGCCGCCATCAAGGGATTCGCCGATGCGGGCAGCGACGGCATCATCCAGTTCTCCACCGGCGGCGCCGAATTCGGCTCGGGCCTCGGCGTCAAGGACATGGTGACCGGCGCGGTCGCGCTTGCCGAGTTCGCGCACGTGGTCGCCGCCAGGTATCCGATCACGGTGGCGCTGCACACCGATCACTGCCCGAAGGACAAGCTCGACACCTACGTGCGCCCGCTACTGGCGATCTCCGCCGAGCGGGTCGCCAGGGGCGAGAACCCGTTGTTCCAGTCGCACATGTGGGACGGCTCGGCGGTGCCGATCGACGAGAACCTCACGATCGCGCAGGAACTGCTCAAGACCGCGGCCGCGGCCAGGATCATCCTCGAGGTCGAGATCGGTGTGGTCGGTGGGGAAGAGGACGGTGTCGAGGCCGAGATCAACGAGAAGCTCTACACGTCCCCGGCGGATTTCGAAAAGACCATCACCGCTCTGGGTGCCGGTGAGCAGGGCCGGTACCTGCTGGCCGCGACGTTCGGCAACGTGCACGGTGTGTACAAGCCCGGCAACGTGGTGCTCAAACCCGAGGTGCTCGCCGAGGGGCAGCGGGTGGCCGCGGCCAAGCTGGGACTGCCCGAGGACGCCAAACCGTTCGACTTCGTCTTCCACGGCGGTTCGGGATCGCTGAAGTCCGAGATCGAGGACTCCCTCAAGTACGGCGTGGTGAAGATGAACGTCGACACCGACACCCAGTACGCGTTCACCCGCCCGATCGCCGGGCACATGTTCACCAACTACGACGGTGTGCTCAAGATCGACGGCGAGGTCGGCAACAAGAAGACCTACGATCCGCGCAGCTACCTGAAGAAGGCCGAGGCGTCGATGTCCGAGCGGGTCGTCGAGGCCTGCAACGACCTGCACAGCGCGGGACGCAGCGTCACCGCGGGCTGACCGGACCGGGCCGCCGGGTCGGCATGCCGCTCAGAATGCGGGGGCCTGGCAGATCTTCCACTCGTCGTCGCGGTACTGCAGGTCGAAACTGCGGGTCGAGCGGGTCTGCGGCGCGAACGCCATGAACGTCGTGACGTTGGCCTCGGCGTGGTCGCCGTTGACGATCACCTGGTCGATGCTGGCGACCACGGGGTACTGCTTGGCCGCCGCGACCCGCTGGTGCGTCTCCGCCCAGGCTTTCTCGTCGTAGTTCACGTAGTTGTCGCGGGTCGTCCCGCAGGTGATCGTGCGCAGCGCGGCGAGGTCGCCGCGCTGGATCGCGCTGTCGAACGACTGGATCGTCTCGCGCACCCGATCCTCCTGCGATCCCGCCGACGACGAGTCACGCGTCAGCAGCACGGTGCCGAGGATGGCGATGGCCACCAGCGCCGCGATCACCAGCACCACCGCGATCACCCAGCCCCAGCTGCGTCGCGCGGTCGCGGGCGCGGGCGGGCGGGGTGTGTCGTCGCGCGGTGGGATGACCTGCGGCGCAACGGGTTTCTGATCGCCGGTGGGTGGCGCGAACACCTCGGTCTCCGGGTCGGGCGGAGTATCGATCTGCTGGGTGGACCCGTCGAAGCCCGACGGTGCGGTGAAGCGTCGCTCATCGACCGGTGGCGCCGCGTGGTCGGGAGCGGTCGGCGGGCTGAACACCTCGGTGGCCGGTTCGTGATCCGGCGTCAGCGTGACTTTCTCGGTGGGCGCGTCGGCGGACTGGCGGCTCGGTTCTGTCGGGTCTTCTGAAGAGGGCGTGTGGCCCTCGTTCGGCTCCGATGGATTCGGCATCCCTTTTGCGGTCCTCCCGTACGTCGCTACCGGTGGAGCTTATCGGGCGGTGCACAATGGGCCCATGACACGGATGGGTGATCTGCTTGGACCAGACCCGGTTTACCTTCCAGGCGACCCTGCGGCCGAGGAGGAACTGGCGGCCGGCGAGAAGGCAGCGGTGGTAGCTGCCGCCCACCCGTCGGCCTCGGTCGCCTGGGCGACGCTTGCCGAGCAGGCGCTGGACGACGACAAGGCGGTGACCGCGTACGCCTACGCGCGCACCGGCTACCACCGCGGCCTGGATCAGTTGCGCCGCAACGGGTGGAAGGGTTTCGGCCCGGTGCCGTTCAGCCACGAACCCAATCAGGGTTTCCTGCGGTGCGTGGCGGCGCTGGCGCGGGCGGCCGACGACATCGGCGAGACCGACGAGTACCAGCGCTGCCTGGATCTGCTCGACGACTGCGATCCGACCGCGCGTCGCGAACTGGGCCTGCCCTAGCGGGTCACTCCGCCTCACACTTGCAGTCGCCCGCGGCGTCGGGCGGTTCCACCTGCACCGTGGCGTGTTCGAGACCGTGCGCGGTCAGCACCGCCTTCGCATCGTCGAGCACCCGGGCGGTGTCGGCGTCGCTGGTCAGATGCGCGGTGACCATGTCCTTGCCGGGCACCAGCGTCCACACGTGCAGATCGTGCACGCCCGTCACACCGTTCACGGCGCACAGCGCGCGGCGCAGCTGTTCGACGTCGATGTGGGCCGGTGACGACTCGGACAGGATGCGCAACGCGGCCCGCGCCAGCGCGATCGCCCGCGGCAGCACCCACAGCGCCACCAGGACCGCGACCACGACGTCGGCGTAGGGCCATCCCGTGGTCACGGTGACGATGCCTGCGATCAGCACGCCGATGCTGCCGACGGTGTCGGCGACGACCTCCATGTAGGCGCCCTTGACCGCGAGGCTGTCCTTGGAATGCGAGCGCAGCATCACCACGACGATCGCATTGGCGACCAGGCCCGCGAACGCCACGACGATCATCGGCACGCCCGGCACCTCGGGCGCGTTGCCGAGCCGCTCGAACGCCTCGTAGAGGATGAAGCCCGCGACACCGATGAGCAGCGCGGCATTGGCCACCGCGGTGAACACCTCGGCGCGGTGCCAGCCGAATGTGCGCGCCGAGGACGTGCTGCCCCGGCGGGCCAGCAACACCGCGGTGAGGCCCATGAACATCGCGACGAGGTCGGTGAGCATGTGGCCCGCGTCGGCGAGCAGCGCGATCGAGTTGATCATCAGCGCGGTGACGAGTTCGACGACGAAGAACGTGGTGAGGATCGCCGCGGCGACGAGCATGCGGCTCACCCGTGCGTCGGTGTGGTGGCTGTGATCGTGGCCCGCGCCCATGCACGCAATATATGCGGAAGTCTGCATATGTCGCAAGTATCACCTCCCGCCAGGAATGTCCGCCGATGCGCCTGCCGTTGGCCTACACGGCATGACGCACGACAACACCGCACTTCCGCAGCCGATGTGGCCGGCCGACGACGCGGCCCCGGCCGGTCTTCGCGAACCCGGCACACTTCGGGCACGGCTGGCTGCACGGCTGCTCCCGCGGCGCTACGACCGCAAGTTGCTGGCCGGCGTCCCGCCGCAGCCAGGCAGCGCCCTGGCCGTGCACGTCGCCCGGCTGACCTCCCGATCCCATCGGCGGGCGTACGCGTTCGCCTTGCGGCAGGTGCTGCGCAGCCTGCACGAGGACCCGGCGCTGTACTCGTCGCGCCTGCCGTTGCACGACGGCACCGTCGCGTCGGCGGCAACCCTGTTCGACGAGATCCGGGAACGTCTCGAAGCACCCGCGCCGATCCGCGCCCACGGCGTGGCACGGTTGCGGATGCTGCTGTCGGACGGAAGCGGCCCGGTCTACCGCGGTGGGGAAGGCAACCTCACCGGCCACCTGCGCGCCGTGCTGGCCGAACTCTAGAACCAGGCCGACCAGAACCGGGTGAGCTGACCGCCCGCCGACACCAGATAGCTCGACACCCCCGAGAAGTCGAAGAACCAGTAGACGAGATCGAAGAACCAGCGGTTGAGCGCCGGGGTGATCAACGGCAGCAGCAGGATCAGAAAGCCCCACTGTTTGGCGGGGGCGAGCGCGCGCTGCGTGTCGGGGCTCAGATGCGGCTCGAGCGCGCCATAGCCGTCCAGCCCGGGAATGGGCAGCAGGTTCAGCACCAGCGCCGTGACCTGCAGGAAACCCAGAAATGCGATACCGGACCAGAACACCGCGTGCATCGGGTCCCAGAACGCCCGGGTGAGCCCGAGCAGCAGCACCGCAAGCACCAGGTTGGCCGCGGGCCCGGCCAGGCTCACGATCGTCTTCTGCCGCGCCGTCATCCAGTGCGTCTGGACGTACACCGCGCCGCCGGGAAACCCGATGCCGCCCAGCGCGATGAACAACACCGGCAGGCCCAGCGACAGCATCGGGTGGGTGTACTTCAGCGGGTTGAGCGTCAGATAGCCGCGCGCCTCGACCCCGTGGTCACCGAACCGCCATGCGGTGTAGGCGTGGCCGAATTCGTGCAGGCACAGCGACATCAGCCAGCCCGCGACGACCAGGATGAACACCCCGACGTACGACAGTGGCTTGACGGTGTCGGCGGCGATCCAGGCCAGCACGCCGCCTGCCGCGGTCACCGCGACGACGACCAGGAAGATCGGACTCGGCCGCACCGACTGGCGCAGCGGACGGATGTTCACGATTCGACGGTACCGGCCGGTGGCCGCGACAACCCGGGTCAGCCGACGCGCAGCCACCCCTCGGTGTGCCGGTAGAACGTCGAGCGCCGCACCGGCCGCGGCATCGCGACCCCGTCGCGCACGACGCGGGCGCCGGGCGTGCCCAGCTGTGCCGCGCGCCCGCTGACCCAGCCGAGCGGCCTGCCGCGGCGCGACAGCACACTCGCCCGCAGCCCGGGCATCACCGCCAGCGGTTCGACGCGCACGCCGTGGGCGGCGCCGTCGAACAGCACCGTGTCGTCGACGATCGCCTCGCCCTGAAGCGTCTCGGCCGCCGGGCCCCGCCATTCGGCCGCCGAGACGATGACCGTGCCGGTCTCGTCGCGGATCAGCGGCACCCGCCGCGCCGCGGCGCGCAGGGCCCGACGCGCCGACCAGCCGGTGCGCGCATGCGCGACCTCGACATCGAGCCGATCGGCCTTCAGCAACCGGGTCAGCACCACGGCCACATCACCTGCAGAACCCGTCACGATCACCCGGCGATGGGCGTCGACCTCGTCGACACCGACGGTGGGCAACCCTCGCAGCGGCCGCGGCACCCGGCCCGTGTCGCCGGTGAACACGGCAGTTGAGGACGTCAAAACCACTCCTGGCACGCAAACAGAATTGTTGCTCCGCGCTTGCTCTGGGATAAGGTGGCCTACCGGCTGCACCACTTCCAGGCGCGGAGATAGGCGGGAGAGTACGCCATGCCGGCAATCGTGCTCATCGGGGCCCAATGGGGCGACGAGGGCAAAGGTAAAGCCACCGACCTACTCGGTGGACGCGTGCAGTGGGTAGTTCGCTACCAGGGGGGTAACAACGCGGGCCACACCGTCGTGTTGCCGACCGGGGAGAACTTCGCGCTGCACCTCATCCCCTCGGGCATCCTCACCCCCGGGGTGACCAACGTCATCGGCAACGGTGTGGTGGTCGACCCGGGCGTGCTGCTGACCGAGCTGAAGGGCCTCGAAGATCGGGGGGTCGACACGTCGAACCTGCTGATCTCGGCCGACGCGCATCTGCTGATGCCTTACCACGTCGCGATCGACAAGGTCGTCGAGCGGTGGGCGGGCAGCAAGAAGATCGGCACCACCGGCCGCGGTATCGGCCCGTGCTACCAGGACAAGATCGCCCGCATCGGCATCCGGGTCGCCGACGTGCTCGACGAGCGGGTGCTGGCCGAAAAGATCGAAGCGGCACTGGAATTCAAGAACCAGGTGCTGGTCAAGATCTACAACCGCAAGGCGCTGGCACCGGCCGAGGTGCTCGAGAACCTGCTGAGCCAGGCCGAGGGCTTCAAGCACCGCATCGCCGACGCGCGGCTGCTGCTCAACCAGGCGCTGGAGAACGGCGAGACCGTGCTGCTGGAAGGCTCGCAGGGCACCCTGCTCGACGTCGACCACGGCACGTATCCCTTTGTCACGTCGTCGAATCCGACGGCGGGCGGCGCCGCGGTCGGGTCCGGTATCGGCCCCACCCGGATCACCACGGTGCTGGGCATCCTCAAGGCATACACCACACGCGTCGGCTCCGGCCCGTTCCCGACGGAGCTGTTCGACGAGCACGGCGCCTACCTGGCCAAGACCGGTGGCGAGGTCGGTGTCACGACCGGCCGGGCCCGCCGCTGCGGTTGGTTCGACGCGGTGATCGCGCGCTACGCGACCCGGGTCAACGGCATCACCGACTACTTCCTGACCAAGCTCGACGTGCTGTCCAGCCTGGAGACCGTGCCGGTGTGCGTGGGCTACCGGGTCGACGGCAAGCGGGTCGACGAGATGCCGATGACCCAGTCGGACATCCACCGCGCCGAGCCCATCTACGAGGAACTGCCCGGCTGGTGGGAGGACATCTCGGGGGCCCGCGAGTTCGAGGACCTGCCCGCCAAGGCCCGCGACTATGTGCTTCGCCTCGAAGAGCTTGCCGGAGCACATGTTTCGTGCATCGGGGTGGGCCCCGGCCGGGATCAGACCATCGTGCGCCGTGACATACTGGCGGGCCGTTGAACTCCGCTGACTACGGGCTGGATCCCCGACGCACCGACCCGGAATACCACAGTGCACACGGCGGCTTCCCGGTGTTCGAGGCGGCCGAGCCCGGACCGGGTTTCGGCCGGTTCCTCACCGCGATGCGTCGCGCCCAGGACCTCGCGGTCAGCGCCGACCCGGACGCCGCCACCTGGGACAAGGCCGCCGACCTGGCCGAGGAACTGGTGTCGCTGCTCGACCCGTACGAGGCGGGCGAGGGCGTCGGACCGGCCAACCGGGTCCCCGACCTGCCCGGGGCGGGCAGCCTGCTGGCCCCGCCGTGGACGGTCGAGAAGTTCGAGGCCGACGAGGTCGCGCTGAGCGTCCGATTCAGCCGGTTCCACGTGGGCGGCAACTACGCCGTGCACGGCGGCGTGCTGCCGATGCTGTTCGACTCGCTGTTCGGCATGTGCATCCACGCGGCGGGCCGCCCGATCAGCCGCACGGCGTTCCTGCACGTCGACTACCGCGCCGTGACGCCGATCGACACACCGCTGCGGGCCCGTGGGTGGATCCGTACGACCGAGGGGCGCAAGGCCTTCGTCAACGCCGAACTACGCGACGGCGACGACAACCTGTTGGCCGAGGCCAACGGCCTGATGATCAGATTGCTGCCCGGCCAGCCCTGAACCGGGCCGTGCGGATCATCGATCTGCCGGGGGAGCATCCCCGACCAACCGGAACACACTCGCCGGGCACAGCCTGACGGCCTCGCGGGCGTGCTCGACCTCCTCGTCGGGAACCTCGTCGACCAGCACCGTGACGATGCCGTCCTCGTCCTGGTCGAACAGCGCCTCGGAGACCATCACGCAGTTGCCCGAGGCGATGCAGCTGTCGCGATCCGCTTCGATCCGCATGGCACTCACCACGTCACCGCCAACGACTGCAGCCCGTAGATGAAGTGGAAGGCCCGCCACCGGACCTCGTCGAACGGTTCGGCCAGCGCCAGCGTCGGGAACCGGCGGAACAACGCCGGGAACGCGATCCGCATCTCCATCCGGGCCAGCGGCGCGCCGAGGCAGTGGTGGACACCGTGACCGAACGCGAGATGCCCTGGCGCGCCGCGGCCGATGTCCAGCGCGTCGGGCTCTCCGATGAACTCCGGGTCGCGGTTACCCGCGGGCAGGGACGCCGACACCAGGGAGCCCGCCGGGATCTTCACCCCGGCCAGTTCGACGTCGGTGGTGGTGATCCGCGGCAGTGCGGTCGACACGATCGACAACCACCGCAGCAACTCCTCGACCGCGGGGCCGACGGCGTCGGGATCGTCACGCACCCGCGCCAATTGGTCGGGATGGCGCAGCAGCGCGAGCACCCCGAGTCCCAGCATGTTGGAGGTGGTCTCGTGCCCCGCCAGCAGCAGCAGCCCGGCGATGCCGATGAGTTCGTCGTCGGTCAGCTCGGTGCCGTGTTCGCGCACCAGCATGCCGAGGATGTCCTCGCCCGGTTCGATGCGCGCCCGCTCGACCAGCCCACGCATGTAGGCGCGCGCCTGCCGTTGCAGCGCAAGGCGTTCCGGGATCGGCGCGGACAGGTCCAGTTGGCGCGCCGATCGCTGCTGGAAGTCCGCGCGGTCCTCGTAGGGCACGCCGAGCAGCTCGCAGATCACCAGAGACGGTATGGGAAGCGCGAAATCGGCAACCAGGTCGGCGGGTGGGCCCGCCGACTCAATGGCGTCGAGATGGGTGTCGACGATCTCGACGATGCGCGGTTCGAGTCGCCTGATGCGCCGGATGGTGAACTCGGGGGTGAGCATACGGCGCAGTCGCTGATGCTCGGGCGGGTCGAGGCCGAGCAGGTTCCCGGCCCGCGCACTGGCCTGTTCCTCCGCCGACATCTGCGGCGCGCCCGGTACCACGAAGCCCGGCGGCCTGCTGTTGGAGAACCGTTCGTGATCCGACAGGACGGTCTTGACGTCCTCGTGGCGGGTGACGACGTAGACCGGCATGCCGAACGGGTTGACCGTGGCGTGCACACCTTCGGCCGCGCGGATCTCGCCGAGTTCAGGCGTGGGATCGAATGCGTCGCGCCGCATGTGCACCGGGGGGAGCGCCTGGGCTTGGGTCATGCACCGACGGTACCCGCGGCTGTCGAACTCCTGAGAAATTCCTGGTCAGGTGCGTATCACGGTTCGGCGTGCAGTCCGGGCCACCAGATTCTCGGGCCGATCCAGGTGAACAGCGCGGGGATGATGACGGTGCGCACCAGGAAGGTGTCCAGCAGGATGCCGAGGCCGACGATGATTCCCAACTGGGTCAACACGATCAGCGGCAACACCCCCAGCACGCAGAACACCGCGGCCAGAACCACACCGGCGCTGGTGATCACGGCCCCGGTCGCCGACACCGCGCGCACCACACCCTGACGGTTGCCGTACCGCGGGGTCTCCTCGCGGGCCCGGGTGACCAGAAAGATCGTGTAGTCGACCCCGAGCGCCACCAGGAACAGGAACGCGAACAACGGCGTGCTGTTGTCCAGCGCCGGAAAGCCGAAGATGTGCACCGAGGCCCACCCGCCGAGGCCGAGTGCGGCCAGCGAACTGAGCACCGTGACGGCCACCAGCAGCAGCGGCGCGAACGCCGACCGCAGCAGGATGTACAGCACGGCCAGCACCACCGCCAGGATCGCCGGGATCACCACGGCCCGGTCGCGCTGTGCGGCCGCGGCCGCGTCGCGGGCCTGTGCGTCGGAGCCGCCGACGACGGCGGTGGCATCGACCTGCTGCACCGAATCGCGAAGCGCGTCAATCGTTTCGAAGGCCTCATCCGATGCGGGATCGACGCTCAGCACCACCGACCACTGGCGCAGTCCGGTGGTCGACTCGCCGGCCGGACTCGCCGACACCACCCCTTCGGTGTCGGTGATGGCGCGCTGCACGGCCGCGGCCCGGTCGGTCGAGGCGATCACCCAGGTCGGATCGGTCAGGCCGCTGGGGAAGTGCGCCGACACCGTCTGGAAACCCGAAACGGATTCGGCCTGCACACGGAACTGTTCGGTCTGGGTGAGCCCGATCGGCGTCGTCAGCAGTGCGGTGCACAGCAGCGCCAAGCCGGCCACCGACACCACGACCACCCGGGCGGGCCTGCGCGCCACCGAATCTGCGATGCGGTGCCAGACCCCACTCTCGGTGAGCGCCTTCGCACCGAGCTCGGGGATGAACGGCCAGAACAGCCGCCTGCCGCACAACGCCAACAGCGGCGGCAACACGATCAGCACGAACACGGCCGCGACGATGAGACCCGACGCGGCCTGCACCCCGAGGCTGCGGTTGCTCGGTGCCGTCGCGAAAACCAATGTCAGCAGCGCAAGTACGACGGTGGCGTTGCTCGCGATGATCGCCGGTGCGGCGGCGCGCACCGAGGCCTGCAGCGCGTCGCGGTGGTTAACGATGCGGCCGAGTTCCTCGCGGTACCGCGAGATCAGCAGCAGCGCATAGTTGGTGCCCGCACCGAACACCAGCACGCTGGTGATGCCGCCGGTCGAACCGTCCGGGTCCATGCCGAGCCCGGACGCGACGGCCGTGCCCACGACCGATCCGACCCGGTCGGCGAACGCGATCACCGCCAGCGGCACCAGCCACAGGATCGGCGAGCGGTAGGTGAGGATGAGCAGCAGCGTCACCACCGCGGCAGTCACGGCCAGCAGCGTGATGTTCGCGCCGGCAAACGAATCGGCGATGTCGGCGCCGAACGCCGGGCCGCCGGTCACCTCGGCACGCAGGTCCGCGGGCAACCCGTCGGTGGCGTCGGCGCGCAGCTTCTCGACCTCGTCGGTGAGGGCGAAGCCCGACAGCGAGCCGTCCAGCGGCACGGTCGAGACGGCGGCCTTGCCGTCGTCGGAGACCACCACCGACGGGCCGGGCGCACCGCTCATCCGGTGCCGGGCCTCGGCGGCGACGTCGATGTCGTCGGCTCCGAGTTCGGCTCCGTCCGTGCGGGTCACCACCAGGATGGCGGGGGCCTGATCGCCTCCCGGGAAGTCGGCCCGCAGCGCGTCGGCACGCGCCGACTCGGCGTCGGCCGGAACCGCAACGGGGGACCGCGAGGCCGAATCGTCACCGCCGAGCACACCCATCAGGCCGGCCGAGATGAGCACGATCAGCACGGCAGGCCACGACAAGCGGTCAATCACGGTTCAGCGTCGCCTCTTCCAGATCGAGCCCGTGCAGCACGGTGCGTAACACCTCGTCGTCGATGCGCCCGGCGTCACGTTCGGCAATGAACGTCTTGCGTTCGGCCGCAAGCATTTCCAGACGCAACCGGCGGAACGCCGAGGTCGGGCTCTCGCCGATGTCCTCCTCGTCCCGTCCCAGCCGTTCCCAGGCGGCGTTGCGTCTGCGGGTGTTCCACGCGCGCAGCACATCCGCGGCGCGATCCGACACGTCGGCACCGGCGTGCTGCTCGGCCAGCAGTTGGTCGAGCCGTTCGGCGGCGGCCCTGGCCGCCTTGTCCTGCGCCGCGGCGGTGGCGATCGCGTCGCTCTGCGCCTCGTCGCCCTGCGCGCCGAGCACCCGGATGAACCACGGCAGCGTCAACCCGTGCAGCAGCAACGTGCCCACCACGACAACGAAGGTGAGGAAACCCAATTGCGCCCGCCCCGGAAAATCCTGTCCCGAAAGGGTCGTCAACGGGACACCGAATGCGGCCGCCAGCGACACGACACCCCGCATACCCGCCCACGACAGGATGAACACCTGCGCGTGTGACGGGGGCGGCTCGTGGTTCTTGGCGAACAACCGGCCGAGGTAGGTACAGCCGTACACCCAGACGATGCGCACCCCGATGACGGCGGTGAGCACCGCCGCCGATGAGATCGCCAACGTCGCGGCCGAGATCCCGGAGAGCTCCCTGACCACGGCGGGCAGCTGCAAACCGATCAGCAGGAACGCGAACGACTCCAGCACGAACTGCAGCGCCTTCCACACCGCCTTGTCCTGCAGGCGGGTGGCGTAGCTGGCCTGCGTCTCGCGCTGCCCGAGCAGCAGGGCCGCCACCACGACCGCGATCACCCCGGAGCCGTGGATCTCCTCGGCGACCAGATAGATGGAGAACGGGGCGACCAGCCCGATCGCGCTCTCCACCAGCGGGTCGTCCAGGCGGGTCCGGACGTAGTGCACCACCATGCCCAGCGCCAGACCCACCACCAGGCCGCCGGCCGCGGCGAGTGCGAAGGTGCCCAGCGCGGTGCCCCAACTCGTGGCGGCGCCGATGGCGGCCGCGAGTGCGACCTTGTAGGCCGTCAGCGCGGTGGCGTCGTTCAGCAGGCTCTCGCCGCCCAGCAGGGTCATGGTGCGACGCGGCAGACCCAACCGGCGGCCGACGGCGGTGGCCGAGACCGCGTCGGGCGGCGCGACGATCGCGCCGAGGGTGAGCGCGGCGGCCAGGGTCAGCTCCGGCACGGTGTGGTAGGCGACGATGCCGACGATGAACGTCGTCACCAACGGCAGCCCGACGGCGAGCAGGCCGATGGAGCGGATGTTGCGCCGCAACGCGACATAGCTGCTCTCCAGGCCCGCGGACCACAACAGCGGCGGCAGGATGACGAACAACACCAGGTTGGGGTCGAGCTGGACGTCGTGGAACCCGGGCAGCGCGCTGCCCGCGAGTCCCGCGACCACCAGCACCAGGGGCGCCGACACGTCGAACCGGCGGGCCACCGCGGCCACCAGCACCGCCGCAACCAGGGCCGCCAACAATGAGGCACCCACGTCGTCCGACCTCCTTAACCAGCCGTTCCTTATCCTTGGTCAAATGTTGAGGAGATCACGCCGACGCGAGTCGCGCCCGACGCCTCGAACCTGCGAACACCTCACGGCCGAAACTGCCGAGCCGCAGCCGCTGACCCCCGGCTACTGCCAGGACTGTGCAGAACTAGGTGAGCGTACTTGGGCTCACCTGCGCATGTGCATGACCTGCGGCCACGTCGCCTGCTGTGATTCCAGTCCCCATCAACACGCGACCAAACATTTTCATTCGACCGGCCACCCGGTGATGCGTTCGGCCGAACCGGGCGAGAGCTGGCGTTGGTGCTACATCGACCATCGGGTCGGATGACGATCTGGCAGGCTGGGGTGTGCGATGAGTGAATCGATTGAGGGTGCCGTGACCGATGATGCCGCTGCCGAGGAGCCCGCAGGCGCCGGTCCCGATGGACCCGACGGTGCCGATGTGGACGCCGGCGTGGATAACGGGGTGACCGACGATTCGGTGGCCGACACGGCCCCCGAGAGCAACACCGCACCAGAGACCGAGCCGGACACCGCACCGGAGCCCGAGGTCAAAGACGAGCCGGTCGCAGATCCGGAATCCGAGCCGGACCCGGACGTCGCCGCGGAAGTTGTCCCGGCGGATGACCCGGATGACCCGGCGCCCGCCGATCCGCGCCCCACGGTGATGTTGCTGGGCGGCGGTGAGCTGAGCCGCGAGCTGGCCCTGGCGTTCCAGAACCTCGGCGGTGCGGTGGTCGCGGTCGACCGGAACCACGCACCCGCACATGACGTCGCCGACCGCGCCGCGGTGATCGACATGACCGATGCCGACGAACTCGGCGCTCTCATCGCGCGCGAGAAACCGCGGTACGTGGTTGCCCAGTCCGGCGTTGTCGCCGCCGACGCGCTGATCGCGGTGGCCGAGCGCGGCGACAGCGAGGTGCTGCCCACCCCGCGCGGCATCCGCCTGAGCCAGAATCGTGAGGGTCTGCGCCGTCTGGCGTCCGACGAGCTGGGCCTGCCCACCGTGCCGTTCTGGTTCGCCGGGTCGGTCGAGGAGCTGACGGCCGTGGCCGGGCACGCCGGATATCCGCTCGTGGTCAAGCCGGTCACCGGCTCGCTGCGCGACGGCCAGTCCGTGCTGCTGCGGCCCGACGACATCGAACCCGCGTGGAAGCGCGCAACCACCGCGGGCCGGTTCGCGCACAGCCGCGTGCTGGCCGAATCGGTGGTCGACGTCGACTACCAGGTCACCATGCTGACCATCCGCACCACCGGCCCCGGCGGGCCCGGCGTGCAATTCTGCGAACCCATCGGGCACCGCAGCCTCGACACCGGTGTGCTGGAGTCCTGGCAGCCGCAGCAGATGCCGCCCGCGGCGCTCGACGCGGCCAAGTCGATCGCGGCGCGCATCGTCAACTCCCTGGGCGGCCGCGGCGTCTTCGGCGTCGAACTGCTGGTCCAGGGCGAGGATGTGTACTTCTCCGACGTGCGGGCGCAGCCACACGACAGCGGCCTGGTGACGTTGCGCTCGCAGCGGCTCAGCGAGTTCGAACTGCACGCCAGGGCCATCCTGGGGCTGCCGTGCGACACGATCATGATCTCGCCTGCCGCCGCCGAGGTCACCTACGCCGACGCGGGCGCCGACGTCGCCCGATCGGTCAACGTCAACGCCGTGCTCGCCGAGGCGCTCGCCACCTCGGAGAGCGACGTACGCCTGTTCGGGCATTGCGACGGGTCCGAGGACGGGCCGCGTCGGCTCGGCGTGGCCCTGGCCACCGCGGCGGACGTGATCGTCGCCCGCGACCGCGCCCGCCGGGTCGGCACCGCGATGCGCAGGCCGTGGTGACCATGGCCCCGGGGAAACCGGAGAAACCCGAGGGCGACGAGAATTTCCAGCCGCCCGCGGCCGACCGGCCCACCCCGGCGCCGTTTCTGGCGGCGCTGGTGATCATTGTGCTCGTCGTGATCGGTGTCTTCGTGGTCAACGCGTTCTCCGGTGGTGACGGCCTGTCCGAGGCGGAGCGCGTCGGCCGGGCGGCAGTCGGTCAGAACGACGCCATGCAGCGTGCGGACTACACCGGATTCGCCGGCTACACCTGCGCCGCCCAACGCGGAACGGAAGCCGATTTCCTTGCCCGGCAACGTGATTCGGTGGACAAGCAGGGCGCCCGGTACGTCGACGACGTGAAAGACGTCCAAATCGACGGTGACCGTGCCACCGCCACCGTGGTGTATCACTTCGAGAAAACCGAGGACGACAAGATCAACGTCGAGACCGCATTCGTACGCGAGGACGGCCAATGGCGCGTCTGCTCGAGTATGGGAGACTCACGCCCGTGAGCTATGCAGGGGATATCACGCCTGAGCAGGCCTGGAAACTTCTCAGCGAGAACTCCGAGGCCGTGCTGGTCGACTGTCGCACCGACGCCGAGTGGCGGTTCGTCGGGGTGCCCGATCTGTCCTCGTTGCAGCGCGACGTCGTGTACATCGAATGGAACCGGTCCGACGGCAGCCACAACGACCGCTTCGTCGACGACCTCAAAGCCGCCGGTGTCGCCGGGGAGCGCCCGGTGGTGTTCCTGTGCCGCTCCGGCAACCGGTCCATCGGCGCCGCCGAGGCCGCCACCGCGGCGGGCATCGGCCCGTCCTACAACGTCCTCGACGGGTTCGAGGGCCACCTCGACGACAACCAGCACCGTGGTGGCTCCGGGTGGAAGGCCGTCGGCCTTCCGTGGAAGCAGAGCTAGGGGGCGGTCATGACCGACGACATCCCATCCGTTCGCATCCCGGCCCCGCTGCCCGACGGCGTGAGCCAGGCGACCATCGGTGTGCGCGGCGGCCTGCTGCGCTCCGGTTTCGAGGAGACCGCCGAGGCGTTGTACCTCACCTCGGGATACGTCTACGAGACCGCCGAGGCCGCCGAGAAGGCCTTCACCGGCGACATCGACCGGTACGTGTACTCGCGGTACGGCAACCCGACGATCTCGATGTTCGAGGAGCGGTTGCGGCTCATCGAGGGTGCGCCCGCATGTTTCGCCACCGCCACCGGGATGGCCGCGGTGTTCACCGCGCTCGGCGCGCTGCTCGGCGCGGGGGACCGGTTGGTCGCCGCGCGCAGTCTGTTCGGGTCGTGCTTCGTGGTGTGCAACGAGATCCTGCCGCGGTGGGGTGTGGAGACCGTCTTCGTCGACGGCGACGATCTCTCACAGTGGGAACAGGCGCTGTCCGAACCCACGCAGGCGGTGTTCTTCGAGACACCGTCCAACCCGATGCAGACCCTGGTCGACATCGCCGCGGTGTCGGAGATGGCCCACGCCGCGGGCGCAAAGGTGGTGCTGGACAACGTTTTCGCCACGCCGCTGCTGCAGCAGGGCATGCCGCTCGGGGCCGACGTGGTGGTGTACTCCGGCACCAAGCACATCGACGGCCAGGGCCGGGTGCTCGGTGGGGCGATCCTGGGTGAGCGGGAGTACATCGACGGCCCGGTGCAGAAGCTCATGCGCCACACCGGTCCGGCGATCAGCGCCTTCAACGCCTGGACGTTGCTGAAAGGCCTTGAGACGATGGCGGTTCGGGTGGATTACTCCAACCGGTCGGCGCAGCGGGTGGCCGAGTTCCTCGAAGGCCACTCCGCGGTGCGGTGGGTGAAATACCCGCTGCTGGAATCACATCCGCAGTACGAGCTGGCCAAGCGGCAGATGCGTGGCGGCGGCACCGTGGTGACTTTTGAATTGGACGGCGCCGACGGCAAGGCCCGCGCGTTCGAGGTCCTCGACAAGCTGCGCGTCATCGACATCTCCAACAACCTCGGCGATGCCAAGTCGCTGATCACGCACCCGGCCACCACCACCCACCGGGCCATGGGTCCGGAGGGCCGCGCGGCCATCGGCCTCGGCGACGGTGTCGTGCGCATCTCGGTAGGCCTTGAGGGCACCGAGGACCTGATCGCCGATTTGGATCAGGCGCTGAGCTGAGCCGTGTCGAAGAGGAGCGACGCCAAGAAGGCGCGGCGGAAGAAGCGGCAGTCGGGTCGCGACGCGCGGTGGGTGCCGCACGAGGTCGTCGAGCAGTTGCAGGCCGTGCAGGAGGGGATCGTCGCCGACCTGGCCGAGTTCGACGAGCGGATCACCGAGCGCGGCTGGGTGTTCGACGAGGACGAGTCGGACGACCACTACGCGATCTGGTTCTACGGGCCGTCGGGCCATGAGGTGGAGGACGGACTGCCCGTCACCGCGCTGTGGCTCGACGCCGAGGAGGACGGCGAGATCGTCCACGTGACGTTCGTCGGCTCGCAGGAGCATTACGGATTCA
The DNA here is from genome assembly GCF_001187505.1 of Mycolicibacterium goodii. Next base: position 316,691 of record NZ_CP012150.1, on the reverse strand, counting down.
CCCACGATCAGCTCTTCGCGCACCTCGACGAGATCGAGGCCTACCGCGCCGGCGATCCGCTGCCCCGGTTTTAGACACGCCGATGAGCGTCACTTCCGAGGCGGGAGCGGACAGTTGACGGATGTGACGCTGCGGCAGTTGCGCTACTTCGCGGTGCTCGGTGAGGAGCTCAACTACCGGCGCGCTGCCGAGCGGCTGTTCATCACCCAACCCGCCTTGTCCACGGCGATCAAACAGTTGGAGCAGGCCTTCGGGGTGCTGCTGTTCAACCGCAACACCCGCGAGGTGGTGCTCACGGATCTGGGTGCGGCGTGGCTGCCGCAGGTCAAACAGGCGCTCGCCGGTGTCGACGCGGTCGTGGAGAACCTCGTGACGCTGTCGGGCACCCGGCAGGGACGTCTGCGGTTGGGGTATCTGATCGGCACCGGAGCGGATCTCGTCTTCCGGGTGGTGCGGCACTTCGAGGCCGCGTTCCCGGCGGTCACCGTCGACCCCATCGAATTCGACTTCGCTGACCCCACAGCGGGTTTGGCCGACGGCAGCACGGAGGTCGCGATCATCCGCCCGCCGGTCGATCTGCCCGGGCATCGCATGCTGATCCTGGACTCCGAATCCTGGGTCGCGTGCCTGCCCAGGGATCATCCGCTCGCCGGGCGGCAGGAGGTCGCGATCACCGAACTGCTCGACGACCCGATCGTGTGCGCACCGCTGACCGCGGGCACCTGGCGCGACTATTGGCTGGCCATGGACGTCCGCGGGAACCGGCCGCCCACCATCGCCGCGGTGGCCGCCACCTACGAGGCCGAAACCACGTCCATCGCACGGGGTTTGGGTATCAGCTTCACCACAGCGTCGGCCGCCCGCCTCTACGACCGTCCCGGAATCGTTTACGTGCCGATAACAGACCGGCCACCCAGTTACACGGCGCTCGCCTGGCATCCGGCACGGCTGTCGCCGCAGGCAGATGCGCTGGTCACCTACGTTTCGGAGCGCTGGAGTTTCGGCGACGTCCCCGAAGCGGATCGGCACTGATAACTTCCGGTTATCACCAGATCAAATACTGGAACTTCCGGGCGGCCTGCGCGCGAGGTCAACTGTCTGCAGCTGCAAATCCCGGCTGACCTGGAGTGACCATGACAGATGCGCTAGCGAACCGTCCCGCACAGCAGCCGGCGTCCCTCAACCCCGAGGACGCCAAGCTCGCCGAACTCGGCTACGAACAGCGGCTCGACCGCTCCGTCGGAAAGCTGGCGTCCTTCGCGATCGGTTTCGCCACGATCAGCGCCACCACCGCTGTGTTCACCGGCTTCGGTGCCGGATACTTCACCGCGGGTGCGCCGTTCGTGTGGACGATCCTGCTCGCGGGCGCGGTGTTCGGACTGTGGGCGCTGATCGCGGCCGACCTGACCGCCAAACTGCCGCTGGCCGGCTACTCCTACCAGTGGGTGAGCCGCATCAACGGGCCCGACCTGGCCTGGTTCACCGGCGTCATCGCCCTGATGGGCTGGGTGTGCGGCATGACCGGCGTCGGCTTCGTGCTGTCGGGTTATCTCGGTGGGCTGCTCGGCTGGAGCCTGACCCAGACCACCCAGATCCTGCTCGCCATCGCCGTGGTGTTCGTGTGCGTGCTGATCAACGTCTACGGGGTGCGGTTCGCGACCTTCGTCAACAACATCGGCGTGAGCCTGGAGCTCGTCATCACCGTCGGCGCCACCGCGCTCGTCGCGGTCATCGCGTTCTCGTCCCCGGAGAACCATCAGCCGATCACCGTATTGTTCACCGGAGGTGACGCCGGGAACGCGGACTCCTACCTGCTGGCCTGGCTCGCCGCCGCGCTCGGACCGTTCTTCGGTCTCATCGGCGTGGAGTCCGGCGCCGATGTCGCCGAGGAGACGAAGAACGCGCGCCACGTCGTCCCCAAGACCATGTTCTACGCGCTCGGGGCCTCGCTGGTCGTCGAACTGCTGATGTACATCGTCTACGTGCTGGCCATCAGGGACACCGACGCCGTCGCCGCGAACTCGGCCGCGCCCATCGAAGAGATCATCACGCAGCAGGCCGGGTCGGCGGTCACCAAGATCGTCGTCGCGATCGCACTGACCAACATCCTCGCCTGCCTGCTGGCCAACATCCTGGTCGCGACCCGGCTGACGTACTCGATGGCCCGGGACAACATGCTGCCGTTGTCGCACCTGTGGCGCCACGTCTCGCCCAAGAGCAAGACGCCCACCTACGCCGTGCTCGGGCTGGGTTGCCTCGCGACGGTGCTGTTGCTGTCGGCACTGGTCAACGAGAAGGCGTTCAACTACATCATCGGCATCGCGTCGCTGCTGTTCTTCTTCGTCTACATCCTGCAGACCATCGGCCTGGTCGTCGGCTACAAGAAGGGCGCCATCCCGCAGGGCGATCCCGGCACGTTCGACCTCGGCAAGTTCCGGCTGCCCCTGTACATCACCGCTCTGGTGGTGTTCCTCGGCGTGGCCGTCGCGCTGCTGTTCCTGCCGCAGTTCACCAACAACAAGTGGGTCTTCCTCGGCATCGTCGTCCTCGCGGCGATCTGGTGGGCCACGGGCCTCAAGGCCCGGTTGAAGCGCGGCGATGCCGGCGCCGACTACGTCAAGACCCACACCGCATAACCCCGAAAGGATTGATCAGCAATGACACTGACGAACGACGCCGGAACCAGTAACCTCGTCGCCGTCGAACCCGGCGCGATCCGCGAGGACACCCCGCCCGGTTCGGTGATCCGGTACAGCGACTACGAACTCGACGAATCGAGCCCGTTCGCCGGCGGTGTGGCCTGGATCGAGGGCGAGTACGTGCCCGCCTCGGAGGCGCGGATCTCCTTGTTCGACACCGGTTTCGGCCACTCCGACCTCACCTACACCGTCGCGCACGTGTGGCACGGCAACGTCTTCCGCCTGCACGACCACATGGACCGGCTCTACGACGGCGCCGCCAAGCTGCGTCTCGACCCGGGCATGTCCAAGCTGGAGATGGCGGAGATCGGCAAGAAGTGCGTGTCGCTGTCGCAGCTGCGCGAATCGTTCCTGAACTTCACGATCACGCGCGGTTACGGAAAGCGCCGCGGCGAGAAGGATCTCACGCAGCTGACCCACCAGGTCTACGTCTACGCGATCCCGTACCTGTGGGTGTTCCCGCCGTTGGAGCAGATGTACGGCACCAGCGCCATCGTGCCCCGCCACGTCCGGCGCGCCGGCCGCAACACGATCGACCCGTCGATCAAGAACTACCAGTGGGGCGACCTGACCGCGGCGAGCTTCGAGGCCAAGGACCGGGGTGCGCGCACGGCGGTCCTGCTGGACGCCGACAACTGCGTCGCCGAGGGGCCGGGCTTCAACGTCTGCATCGTCAAGGACGGCAAGATCGCCTCGCCGTCGCGAAATGCGCTGCCGGGCATCACCCGCAAGACGGTGCTCGAGATCGCCGAGCAGATGGGCATCGAGGCCACGCTGCGCGATGTCACGAGCCATGAGCTGTACGAGGCCGACGAGCTGATCGCGTGCACCACGGCGGGTGGGGTCACGCCGATCACCTCACTGGACGGCGAGCCGATCGGCAACGGGGAGCCGGGGCCGATCACCGTCGCGATCCGTGACCGGTTCTGGGCGCTGATGGACGAGCCGGGCCCGCTGATCGAAGCCATCGACTACTGAACCTCTGCGCCGAACGTTGGCTTGTGTGCGAGATCTCGACGAATCTTGGTACACAAGCCAACGTTGGCGGTGATCAATTCTTGCCGTCTGACTCGATGACGCCCTGGGCGGCCTGGGCCCGCTCCTCGTAGGCCTTGCGCTCGGCGGCGTCGAACTCCAGGAACACGCTGTCCAGGCCGAGTTTTCTGTTGAGCCAGCGACGTCCCTTGGGCGGCAGCATCTGCGCGGCCTGCGCGGTGAACCGCAACGGCGGCGGCACCGACACGTGCGTCTTGGGCTTGTTGAGCGTCTTGACGATGGCCGCGGCGATCTCCTCGGGCTCCACGGGCTTGATCGCGCCACCGGACTTGGTGCCCGAGATCAGGTCGGTGTTGGTGAACGGCGGCATGATCACCGAGACGTCGACGCCGTACGGCGCCATCTCGTCGGCCAGCGCCGTGGACAACCCGACGACGGCGTACTTGGCGCCGACGTAGACCACCTGGCCGGGCAGCGGGATGACGCCGGACAGCGACGCGATGTTGATGATGTGGCCGCGGCGCCGCTTGACCATGTCCGGCAGCGCCAGCTGGCAGCCGGTGAGCACGCCGTAGACGTTGACCTCGATGTTGGAGCGGATCGACTGTTCGCTCTGCTCCAGGAACGGCCCGACCGGCATGACCCCGGCGTTGTTGATCAGCACGTCGATATGCCCGGCCGAAGTACCGGAGCTGTCGGTGCGTGCCTTGTCCAGGAACGTCGCGAACGACTCCCGGTCGGTCACGTCCAACGGGTAGCCCGACACCGGGCCCAGCTTGCCGAGCTCGGCGACCGCGGACTCCTGCAGCGCCACGTCACGGTCGCCGATGACGACGCGGGCGCCGTGGGCCAGCAGGGTCTTGGCGGTGGCGTAACCGATACCGCGAGCGGCCCCGGTGATCGCGATGGTCTTACCCCTGATGTTGTCCATGGCGCCGAACTTTACACGTGTCAAGTTTTGCGGGGAAGGGCCGTGTGCGGGCACACCAGGAGGGATTTTCGATCACGCTGAGTCTGCCCGGGCATATCGCCGCAGCTCGAGCGTTGAACACCTCATGGGTATAGAAACGGTGGTGATGTCCGAGCCGGCTCAAGGTCATGTGCAGTTTGTGGCGGTCGGTCAGGATGACCCACTGGCCGTGCCGCTGCTCGACGAGCTTGCCGAGGAGTACTCGTCCCGGTACGGCAGCACCCGCGACGCGGTGATGGCGTGGCTGCGCGGTCAGCCCGCCCATGTGTTCGCCCCGCCGACCGGCGGAATGTTCGTGGGGTTGCTGCACGGCCGGCCCGTCACCGGAGGCGCGTTCCAGCGGTTCGACGACGACACCGCCGAACTCAAGCGGATCTGGACCCACAGCGCCTACCGCAAGCGTGGGCTGGCCCGCACCCTGCTGGTCCACCTGGAAGCCGAGATCGCCGCGCGCGGCTACCGCAAGGTGTACCTGACCACGGGCCACCTGCAGCCCGAGGCCGAGGCGTTGTACGCCGCCGCGGGCTACACCCGCCTACCCGAACCGTTGCCCGCCGACGGCACCGTGTTCCCCATCGCCTTCCACAAGGTGCTGTCGGCCGAGGAGTCAGCATGAACGTTCCGTTGTCGATCCTGGATCTCGCGCCGATCAGCGCGGGGGCCGACGCCGCCACGGCGCTGCGCAACACCGTCGACCTGGCGCAGCACGCCGAACGGTGGGGATACAAGCGTTTCTGGGTTGCCGAACACCACTTCGTCGCCGTGGCGAGTTCGGCTCCCGCGGTGCTCGTCGGGCAGATCGCGGCGGCCACCGAGCGGATCCGCGTTGGCACCGCCGCGGTCCAGCTCGGACACACCACCGCGGTCGCGGTCGTGGAGAGCTTCGGCACCCTCGAGGCATTCCATCCGGGCCGTATCGACCTCGGCGTGGGCCGGTCCGGGCAGCGACGTGCCGAGGCGATGCGGGAGAAGCCGAAAACCCCCGCACCGCCGCGGGAATGGCACGAGATCGACGGCGTGGTGATCCCGGCGCCGTTCGACATACGCGCGCTGTTGACCGATCCCCGGCTGCAGTCGCGCATGGCCGTGCTGCAGCAACCCAACGCCGTGGCACCGGATTTCGCCGATCAGCTCGACGACATCCTGGCCATGCTGCAAGACCGCTACGAGATCGGTACGGCGGTTCCCGGCGCGGGAAGTGGTCTGACGCCGTGGATCTTCGGCAGCAGCAAGGGACAGAGCGCCGGCGTCGCGGCGGCCCGCGGCCTGCCGTTCGTCGCCAGCTACCACATCACACCCGCGACCGCGCTCGAAGCAATCGAGTTGTACCGCAACGAGTTCACGCCGTCGGAACACCTTTCCGAGCCGTATGTCGTGGTGTCCGCCGACATCGTCGTCGCCGACGACGAACCCACGGCGAGACGGTGGGCGGCCGGGTACGCGCACTGGGTGTACTCCATCCGCGCCGGTGGCGGGGCCATCCCGTACCCCGATCCCGATGATCTGCCGCCGCTCACCGAGGAGCAGCTCGGCATGGTGAAAGACCGTGTCGCAACGCAGTTCGTCGGCGATCCCGATCAGGTCGCCGAGCGGCTCGAGGCGCTGCGACGGGTCACCGACGCCGACGAACTGGTCATCACCTCGGTGACGCACCGCCACGAGGACCGGTTGCGCTCCCATGAGCTGATCGCCCAGCGCTGGGGACTGTGACGCGCAACTCGATGAAGCCTGCGCCGTACCGCCTATAGGCTTGGTCCGCAGAAGCCGAACACCAGTGGGGGAGCTTTTGCCAAATCCGCAGGTAGTCGTCGGGTCGCTGCTGTTGGCGTCCGGGGCCGTGGTGTTCGCCGCCGGGGTGGCCGTGCGGTTGTTCATCGGTCGTCGGGCCAACTCCTCCGGCCTGCGCCGACGCATGTTCGCGTTCCGCCGTACCGCGGTGGCCAGGGTTTTCTTCGGCCCGATCGACGACGACGAGATTTTCGAGCCCGACGAGCTCGATCAGATGGTGCTCATGCCGACGATCGTGCTGGCATGTGGGCTGTGCCTGACCGGTTTGTTCCTGCTGGGCTACCGGGTGCTGGGATAGCCCGCGGCCTGATCGGCCAGCTCGCGGATCGGGCCGCGCCACACGTCCCCGTGGCCGGGCAGCAGCACCTCGGTGTCCTGCAGCGCAAGCGCGCCGAGGCTACGCAGGCAGGCCTGCTCGTCGTGGTTGAACACCGGATGCAGCAACTGAGGGCCGCGCCGCGGCGAGGTCGGATGGCCGGTGACCAGAGCGTCCCCGGACACCAGCACACCGTCGACCAGATACGAGCAGTGCCCGCCGGTGTGGCCCGGGGTGGGAATCGCGGTGGGGTTGCCGGGCAGTATCGCCGCGACGTCGGCGGTGAACGCCTGTGCCGAGGCGATACCGGAATGGTCGAACGCGCCGCTGCGCGAGATCGCCAGCGCCCAACGCAGCCAGCTCGGTCGCCAGGCCTGCCGGATCACCGCTGCGGGCGAAGCCTGCTCCAGATACTCGCGTCGCGCGTGACCGACCTCGTCGGCATGGCAATACACCTGCGTCCCATGGGTTTTGGCAAGCCAAATCGCAGTGCCGAAGTGGTCGATGTGGGCGTGGGTCAGCAGAATCGCCTTGATGTCGTCGGGTCCGAAACCCAGCTGCCGCACCGAGCCGAGCACATCGTCGCGTTGGCCCGGGTAACCGGCGTCGATCAGCAGCACGCCGTCGTCACCGGTCACCAGCGTCCAGTTGACGAGGTCGGTTCGGGCGAAATGAACGCGCTCGGTGATCTTGTTCAGGGCCACTGCCATGCCGCGAGTCTAGGCACTGGAGTAGAAACGAATCGTGGCTGAGTTGAAACTAGGTTATAAGGCGTCAGCGGAGCAGTTCGCTCCGCGGGAATTGGTCGAGTTGGCGGTGCTGGCCGAGTCGGCGGGGATGGACAGTGCGACGGTCAGTGATCACTTCCAGCCGTGGCGGCATGAGGGTGGGCATGCGCCGTTTTCGTTGGCGTGGATGACCGCGGTCGGGGAGCGCACGCAGCGGTTGGTGTTGGGCACCTCGGTGCTGACACCGACGTTCCGCTACAACCCGGCGGTGATCGCCCAGGCGTTCGCGACGATGGGGTGTCTGTACCCGGGCCGGATCTTCCTCGGTGTGGGCACGGGTGAGGCGCTCAACGAGATCGCGACCGGCTATGCCGGGGAGTGGCCGGAGTTCAAGGAGCGGTTCGCGCGGCTACGCGAATCGGTGAAGCTGATGCGCGAGCTGTGGCTCGGCGACCGGGTCGATTTCGACGGTGAGTACTACCACACCAAGGGCGCGTCGATCTATGACGTGCCGGAGGGCGGGATCCCGGTGTACGTCGCCGCCGGCGGGCCGGTGGTGGCCAAGTACGCCGGCCGCGCCGGGGACGGGTTCATCTGCACCTCGGGCAAGGGTGAGGAACTGTACGCCGAGAAGCTGATCCCGGCGGTCAAGGAGGGCGCCGAGGCCGCAGGCCGGCATGCCGACGATATCGACCGGATGATCGAGATCAAGATCTCCTATGACACCGATCCGGAGGCGGCGTTGGAGAACACCAGGTTCTGGGCGCCGTTGTCGTTGACCGCCGAGCAGAAGCACTCGATCGATGATCCGATCGAGATGGAAAAGGCCGCCGATGCGCTGCCGATCGAGCAGGTCGCCAAGCGCTGGATTGTCGCCTCGGATCCGGACGAGGCGGTCGAGAAGGTCGGCCAGTACGTCAAATGGGGCCTGAACCACCTGGTGTTCCACGCCCCCGGCCATGACCAGCGGCGATTCCTTGAGCTGTTCAAACGCGATCTGGAACCCCGGTTGCGCAAGCTGGCCTAGCCTGCGGTGCGGCGGTCCGGCCCGGCGGTGCGTTACGTGCCGCCGCGCCGGACCGCCCACGCGCTCCGGGCGCCGCGTGCTGATTGACGGCACGCTTGGAACGCCCCGAATTCTCCTGACCGACAGACATTTTCGCTTCACCGTGCCGGCTTCGACCGGCCGGTTCGCCGCGCCTGCGACTGTTCCCGGTCGTCCTGGCATCCCGAAATCCGTCGCATCACTCGGCGGGTCCCGTATCGGAAACCGCGCGCTAGACGCCGACGGCCGTCGGGCTTGCGGCAAACCTCACGATTTTCATCCGGGCCGCTCTGGGCCCGTACAGCGGCGTGCCCGCGTGCTGCACAATATCGTCGGCAAAATCGTTGACTAAATTGGCGACAATCTTGTACGGTGGCTCCCATCACACTGAGAGCTCACTCGAAGCGAGGTCACATGCCGAAAGTCGCCGTCGTCGGACTCGGGGAAGCCGGTGCGCTCTATGCGCGCGGACTGCGTGATTCCGGATTCGAGGTCAGCGGCTACGACCCGTACACCCGCCTCGACGACGTCGGCATCGTCCAGCATGACCGGCTCGAAAGTGCGCTCGCTGACGTCGAACTCGTCATCACACTCGTGGGAGCCACTGCGGCACAAGGCGTCACCGAGGCGGTGCTCGAACATCTGAAGCCCGGCGCGATGATCGCCGACCTCAACACCGGAGGGCCCGACCTCAAGCGGCGGCTCGGTGCCGCCGCGGCCGAGCGGGGCGTGCGCTTCGTCGACGTCGCGGTGCTCGCCCCGGTGCCGCGGGCCGGGGTGCGCACCCCACTCATGGCCAGCGGGGCGGGCGCGGACGCGTTCGCCGAGCTCTTCGCCGCCACCGGGGCTGCGGTGGAATCGATCGGCGGAGAGCCGGGAGATGCGGCCGCTCGCAAGCTGATTCGCAGCGTGTTCATGAAGGGGTTGGCCGCCGCGGTGCTGGAGAGCTTCGGGGCGGCGGAGGTGGCGGGATGCGCCTTATGGCTGCGCGAACAGATCGCCGCGGAACTCGCCGGTGACCCACACGCTCTGATCGACCGGCTCATCGACGGTTCGCGCGCTCATGCCGCCCGGCGGGTGCACGAGGTGACCGACGCCCGTGACTACCTGGAAAGCATCGACCAACCGTCCTGGACCATGCAGGCCGCGCGCTCCTGGCTCTCCAGCCTGGACCGCGCGAACGTTTGACAACAAGGAGAGAACCCACCCGTGAGTGAAGTAGAACCCAAGCGGCTCTTGGTCGTCGGAGCGCACAGCGCCGATTTCGTCTGGCGCGCCGCCGGTGCGATCGCCAAGCACACGGCCGCAGGCGGCGAGGCCAGGGTGGTTGCGCTGTCCTATGGCGAACGCGGTGAATCGGGTGAGCTGTGGAAGGAGCCCGGCCAGACCGTCGACAACGTCAAGCGTCACCGGCACGCCGAGGCGACCGAGGCCGCCGAGACCGTCGGCGCCACCTTCGAGTGCTTCGACCTCGGCGACTACCCGTTGGAAGTGGGTCCGGACGCGATCGAGCGGCTCGCCGAACTCATGCGCGATTTCGCACCGCATGTCGTGCTCACCCACCCGGACAAGGACCCGTTCAACCCGGACCATCCCGTGGCGAATGTGGCTGTCTCCAAGGCTCGTCTGCTCACCGCGGGCGCGGTCGTCGAGGCCGGTTTCCGCACCGCGCCGCCGAGTGAGTTCCTGGTGTTCGAACCCCATCAGCCCGAGCTGTGCGGCTTCACGCCGAGCGTCTTCGTCGACATCACCGATGTGTTCGAGCTCAAGCGCAAGGCGATGGCCGCGATGCGGGCGCAGTCCTACCTGCAGCAGTACTACGCCGAACGCGCCGATCACCGCGGTAACCACGCACGAAAGGTGACCGGACGCAAGCAGATCCGGCAAGCCGAGGCGTTCCAGCGGCTGGTTCCGAATGTGGTGGCAGCGCTGTGACAGACCTCGCGATCGACGCCGACACCATCGCAGAACTGCGCCGGGCCGGAGTGGCGACGGTGTATGAGGCCCGCGGAAGGCAGGGCCTCATCGACGCCGACTTCATCCAGCTCATCCCGGGCAGCCGCGCCGCCGGGCCTGCCCGCACCGTCCGGTGTGCTCAGAACGACAACCGCGGCGTGCACGAACTCGTCGCGCACCTGCAACCCGGTGAGATCGCGGTGCTCACCATGCCCGAACCCGCGCCGGTCGCCCTCATCGGGGATCTGCTCGTCACCCAGATCCGACAGCGGGGTGCGGCGGGGATCCTCGTCGACGCGTCGGTGCGCGACGCCGAAGAACTGCGAAAGATGGGTCTGCCCATCTGGACCCGGTGGATCCGGGTGCGCGGTGCGACCAAAGACACCCGCGGTGAGGTCGACGCGAGCGTCGAGATCGGCGGCGCCACGATCCGCACGGGCGACATCGTGATCCTCGACTCCGACGGCGCCGCCGTCGTACCGGCCGCCGAGGCCGCCCGCACCGTCGAACTGGCACGTGCCCGCGAGGACAAGGAGGCCGCATCGCGTGCCAAATACCTTGAGGGGCACATCTCCTACGACCTGTACGGCTACCGCGCCGAGGACGAAGGGAACACCTGAGATGGACATCCGTGTCGAAGGCCTGACCCTGCGCTACGGGGACGCAGTCGCTGTACGCAACCTCGATCTCACCGTCGGCGACGGCGAATCACTGGTGCTGCTGGGCGAATCCGGCTGCGGGAAGACCAGCACCATGCGCTGCATCGCCGGTCTGGAACGGCCCAGCGCGGGCCGCATCACGATCGGCGGCGATGTGCTCTTCGACGGGGAACGCAACATCGACCGCCCGCCGCACAAGCGCAACATCGGCATGGTGTTCCAGTCGTATGCGATCTGGCCGCACATGACGGTGTTCGAGAACGTGGCCTTTCCGCTCACCATGCAGCGCGTCGGCAAGGCCGACATCGCCCGGCGGGTCCGCGAGACGCTCGAACTGGTCGGCCTGGAGGAGTTCGGCGACCGCGGCGCGAGCATGCTCTCGGGCGGGCAGATGCAACGGGTGGCGTTGGCCCGCAGCGTGGTCATGCAGCCATCGGTGATGCTGCTCGACGAGCCGCTGTCGAACCTGGACGCCCGGCTTCGGCATCGGCTGCGCGGTGACCTTCGCGAACTGCAGACGCGGCTGGGCCTCACCTCGGTGTACGTCACCCACGACCAGGAGGAGGCGTTGGCCCTGGCGGACCGGATCGCGATGATGCAACACGGGCGCATCGTGCAGATCGGCAGGCCCAACGAGATCTACGCCAAACCCCTGAGCGCCTCGATCGCCGATTTCCTCGGGGTGGGCAACATCCTGCCCGTGCAGGCGCTCGATCCGACGGGGGTGCGCATCGCCGACAGCGCGGTCACGCTCAGCGTGGCGCCCTATGACGGTACCGGCGACCTCAAAGCCTGCGTCCGCGGTGAGGACATCGCCGTCGGCGACGACGTGGAACCGGGCATGAACGTGCTGGAAGGCCGGCTGCTCACCAAGGAATTCCTCGGTGCCAGCGCAACCTACCGCGTTGAAATCGCCGACAATGCCGAGCTGGAGATCATCGGCGGCAAGCACCGGCAACTCACCGCGGCGCCGGGTGACACCGTGCGCATCGGCATACCCGCCGATGCCGTGCAGGTGCTGCCACAGGAAGTGGGGCAATCCGCGGGGCAGCCACAGGCCGCGACGCCGGTGCAGGCCGCGTCATGACGGTGACGATGCAGGCGCCGGCGGCCACGCCACCGGACCCGGGTGTGGCCCGCGGCGGCCCGAGATTGCGGCGGTCGCTGCTGCCGATCGCGCTGTACGCGATCCTGGCGGTGCTCATCGTGCTGCCGATTGCCCTGGTTGTGTTGTCGGCCTTCACCACAACCACCCCGAGGCCCGGCAACATCGACCTGTCGTCGCTGACGTTCGACAACTTCGCGGCCGTGTTCGGCCCGGGAGCGCGCCAGGCGGCGCTGAACTCGCTGTTGGTCGGAATCGGGGCGTCGGTGCTGGCGCTCGCGATCGGCGGCTTCCTCGCGTTCGTCTCCGCGCGCACGGATGTGCGGGGCGCCCGTTTCCTGTACTTCGTCGGTCTGGTGCCGATGTTTCTGCCGTCGTACGTCGGGGCGCTGGCCTGGTCGCTGCTCGGCGGCCCGAATGCGGGCCTGCTCAACGTCTTCGCCCGCGATCTGAACCTGCCAGGCGTGGTCAACATCTACAACATCGGCGGGCTCATCTTCGTGCTCGCGCTGTACTACGCCCCCTACGCATTCCTGCTCACCCACTCGGCGTTCAGTCTGATGAACCCCGACCTGGAGGAGGCCGCACGCACCCACGGCGCCAAACCCCTCACGGTGTTGCGCACGGTGACGGTCCCGCTGGCGACGCCGGCACTGCTCGGTTCGGCGATCCTCATCTTCGTCCTCACGGTCGAGAACTTCCCGGTCGCCCAGATCACCAGCGGCGGGCGGCTCGACACCCTGCCCACCTACATCTTCCGTCTGATGAACTCCGCGCCCGCGCGGGGCAATGAGGCTGCGGCAGTGGCGATCACGCTAGTCGTCATCGTGCTCGCGGTGACCGCCCTGCAGCGGCGGGTGGTCGCCAGGCGCTCCTTCACCACGGTCGCGGGCAAGGGCATGAAGCTGGGCAAATTCGGCCTCGGCAGATTCCGGACACCGGCGCTGGTGATCGGGATCGGCTACTTCACGCTCTCCACGGTGCTGCCGCTGCTCGCGCTCGCGTTCGTGGCCCTGCACGAATCGCCCTATGTGAACAGCATTGTCGGTGCGTTCACCAACGGGCGCATGGGTCTGGACGCCATCACCGAGGCGATCACGAGCGATGTCGTGATCAAGGCGACCGGCAACTCGGTGGTCGTCGCGGTCGCCGCGGCCGTCGTCGGGACCGTGCTGGCGTTCATCGTGTCCTACGTGGTGAACCGGACGACATTGCCCGGCCGGGAAGGCCTCGGCTACCTCAGCATGCTGCCGTTGGCAGTGCCCGCGATCGTGCTGGGTCTCGGCCTGCTGTGGACGTGGCTCATGCTGCCGGTGCCCGTGTACGGCACGTTGCTGGTGATGGTGATCGCGTTCGTGGCCGCGCAGATGCCGCAGGGCTACCAGGGCGCGTCATCGTCGATCCTGCAGATCCACCGGGATCTCGAGGACAGCGCCGTCATGCACGGCGCGAACCGGCCGCGTGCGGTGTGGCGGGTGACGGCACCGCTGTTGCGCGTTCCGCTCACCTCGACATTCCTACTGCTGCTGATGCTTTCGATGCGCGAGCTGACGGTGCCGCTGTTCCTGTTCACCACCGACACCCGGCTGCTGTCGATCGTCATCTTCGACGACTTCGAGAACGGCGTCATGCAGCGCAGCGCCGCCACGAGCCTGGTGTACTGCGTCGTCATCTTCGCGCTCGCCTATCTGGCGCGGCGGTTCGGCGCCGACACCAAACAAGCCCACTGAAACCACGTACACGAAGGAGAAAGACCATGCGCAGCAAGGTGAGGCGCCTTTCGGTCGCCGCGATCGCGGCCGTCGGGCTCGTCCTGGCGGGTTGCTCGAGCGGCGGCGGCAGCGGCTCGGCGGAGACCAACGAGAACGGCGATCTGGTGATCGACGGCGAGGTCATCGCCACCGCCGACGTGTACCAGAAGGCGCAGGAGGAGGGCAGCCTGGTCTTCTACACCGGTGGCAGTGAGCAATCGGAGAAACAGGCCGCCGACGCGTTCACCGAGGCGACCGGTATCGACGTCGAAATCGTCCGGCTCGCGCCGAACCGGCTCAGTGAGCGGATCCTCAGCGAGCAGGCCGCGGGCAAGCTCGGCGCCGACGTCATCCGGATCTCGGGTGAGGACCTCATCGTGTCGATCGCCGATTCCGGGGCATTCCAGCCGACGCAGATCAGCCAGAGCATCGCCGATGCTCTCGACCCGGCCGCCACCTATGACGACGGGCTGTACTTCAACAGTTACGACCGGGTCTACAGCTTCGGTTACAACAACCAGGTGGTGTCCGAGCAGGACGCCCCGAAGAACTGGTCGGACCTGTTGGACCCCAAGTGGAACGGCAAGCTCGGCATCGTTCAGGTCGGCGCAGGCGGGTCGACGACCGCACTGACCCGTTTCCAGTTCGACAAGCTGGGTGCGGACTATCTCAAGGGTTATGCAGCCAACCATCCGCGCATCTTCGATTCCTCTGCCGCACTGACCGATTCGCTGGCCCGCGGGGAGATCGCGGCGGGTCCGGTCCCGATCGCCACCGCGTACGCGTCGACGTTGGAGGGCGCGCCGATCACCATCGCGACCCCCGAGGAAGGCGCCGCGGCCTATCCGTTCTATCTGGCCCAGGCCGCCAGTACTGAGCATCCGAACGCCGCAACGGTATTCGTCAACTGGCTGCTGTCGGCCTCCGGGCAGAAGCTGGCCGCCTCGATCGGCGACTACCCCGTGCACAAGGACATGCCTAGCCCGACGATCGGCGAGATCGAACTGCCCGCAGCCGATGCCGGATTCCTGCATCGCGCCACGATCGACGAGTCGCTGAAGAACCTCGAACCCGACGCCGCCACCTGGCGACAGATCTTCGGTTACACCGGCTGACATGGGTGTCGCAGAAGAAATACGCACGCTGATCCTGCGAGGGGAGCTCGTGCCCAACCAACGGCTGGTCGAGTCCGACCTCGCCGAACAGTTCGGCGCGTCGCGGGCCGCGGTGCGCAGCGCGCTCGGCGAGTTGGCGGTGCAGGGGCTCGTCGAGCGCGAACAGAATCGCGGCGCGCGGGTGCGCGTCATCTCGTTCGACGAGGCGATCGAGATCGCCGAGGTGCGCCGTGCGCTCGAAAGCCTCTGCGCCGGTAAGGCGGCGGCGGTGGTCACCGACGACGAGATAGCCGAACTCGAAGCGATCGGAGCGGCGATGGAGAAGGCGGTGGCCGGTGGCGACCTCGGCGGCTACTCGGCGAAGAACCGCGAACTGCACGCACGCATCCACCAGATCAGCGGGCAGCGCACCGCGCTCTCGCTGATCGAGAATCTGCGCGCGCAGAGTGTGCGCCAGCAGTTCGCGCTCGCGATGAAACCGGGCAGGCCCAGCGTGTCGCTGGGGGAGCATCTGGCCATCATCGAGGCGATCGCGCGCCGGGACCCGGCCGCGGCCGAGAACGCGATGACCGTGCATCTCACCAGCGTCGTGGCGGCGATGCGCGAAGTGCACGCCCAGCAACCCACGTCGGTCGCATGACCGCGCACGCAGTCCGCTGCATGCTGATGCGCGGCGGAACGTCGAAGGGGGCCTACTTCCTGGCCGACGACCTTCCGCGGGATCCCGGCGAACGCGACGATCTGCTGCTGCGGATCATGGGTTCGCCGGACCCGCGCCAGATCGACGGTGTCGGCGGTGGCCATCCGCTGACCAGCAAGGTTGCCGTGGTCAGCCGCAACGGCGCCGGGGTGGACTACCTCTTCCTCCAGGTGAGCGTGGACCAGGCCGTGGTGTCCGACCGGCAGAACTGCGGGAACCTGCTGGCCGGTGTCGGCCCGTTCGCGATCGAACGCGGTCTGGTCGCCGCCGCCGACGGCGAGACCGCGGTGCCGATCCGGATGACCAACACCGGAGGCCGCGCGACCGCCCACGTTCCGACGCCGGCGGGCGCGGTCACCTATTCGGGGACGACCGCGATCGACGGGGTTCCGGGTACCGCCGCGGCGATCGTGCTGGACTTCGAGGACACCGCGGGCTCGAGTTGCGGCGCACTGTTGCCGACCGGGCAGGTCCGCGACGTGATCGCCGACGTCCCGGTCACGTGCGTCGACAACGGGATGCCGACGGTGGTGCTGCGGGCCTGCGATCTCGGTGTGCGCGGCGACGAATCGCCGGCCGAGCTCGAATCCGATGAGCGGCTGCGCGAACTGCTGGAGCGTGTCCGGCTGGAGGCGGGCAAGCGGATGAACCTCGGTGATGTCACCGATCTCACCGTCCCGAAGCTGACCATCGTGTCCCCGCCGCGGTCAAAGGGCGTGGTGGCGACGCGCACGTTCATCCCGCACCGGGTGCACGCGTCCATCGGCGTGCTCGGGGCTGCCAGCGTCGCGGTGGCCGCGGCGTTGCCGGGCAGCGTCGCCGCCGGGGTCGCGGAGCCTTCCGGCGGCCCGCGCATGCGCATCGAGCATCCGACCGGTGCGTTGGAGGTCGAGGTCGAACTCGACGGCGAGCGTGTCCGGCGGACAGCGATCGTGCGTACGGCTCGAAAGTTGTTCGACGGCACAGTCTTTCCGCGATCTTGACGCCGCCGTCGTCGGCAGGCCGCAGCCTCGCGTTGGGGTTGCTGCTCGTGCATGCGGTCGGGGTGCAGATCGTCTCGTATGCGCTGCGCCCGGCGATCTCGTACGCGATCCTCGACCTCGGGCACGGCCCGGTCTGGTTGGGGGTCGCCACGGCCGCCTTCGCGGTTCCGCCGCTGTTGCTCGCCGTGCCGGCAGGCAGGTTCGTCGACCGGGTGGGTGAACGGACGAGCATGGTGCTCGGCGCGCTCGCCTTCGTCGCAGCGGCGGGCGTGCTGGTGTCCGTGGGGGCCACCCTGGCCGGGCTGTTGGCCGGGACGGTGCTGCTCGGCCTGGGCGTGCTGTTTTCTGTTGTGGCCGAACAGGCCTGGGTGATGCGTGACGCGGCCGCCGGACGTCTCGACTTCGTGTTCGGCGTCTACACGTTCGCCACCTCGGGCGGCCAGATGCTGGGCCCCGCACTGCTGCTGTTGCCGTCCACGGAGGCACACTCGCCGGCATTCACCACGATCGCCTGGGCAACGCTAGGGATTGCCCTGGTGGGTCTGGTGCTCTCGCTGGTGATTCCGTCGACGGCACGTCCGGACGCGACGACGGACCAGCCCACGGCCATGTGGCCGGTGGCGTCGCGTCTGCTGCGGACCAAGGGCGTGGTGCCCGCCCTGGTCACCAGCAGCCTGGTGTTGTCGTCGTTGGACATCGTGCTGGCCTATTTGCCGTTGCTGGCGCGGGAACGCGGCCTCGGCCCGGCTTGGCTGACGGCGCTTCTGGTGACGCGCGGCGTCGCCACGATGGCGTCGCGCCTGACCCTTGGGCGGATGACCACCGCGTTCGGGCGGCGCCGGGTGCTGGTGGTCGCGGGCGCCGTCGCGGCGGTCTCGTTGATCGCGCTGGTCCTGCCGGTGCCCGGCGTGCTGCTCGTGGTCTGTATGGCGTGTTACGGCCTGGCCGCCGGAACCGTCCAACCGCTCACGATGTCGTGGATGACGCTGGTGACGCCGCGGCCCGACCGCGGCGTCGCGGCATCGCTGCGGCTGGTGGGAAACCGGGCCGGGCAGACCGGGATACCGCTTGCCGTGGCGGGCATCTCGGCGGTCGGCGGGGCATCGGTGGTGTTCGCGGCAACGGGTGCCACCCTGCTGGTGTCGGCGCGGCTGTCCCGGTGGGCGCCGGACGGCGACGACGCCGAAGGCCCGCCCGGATAGCTGCAGCATCCGGGACCGGCGCATCGGTAGAATTTCGTCGACGATCTTGGCGACGATCTGGGGTGGGGGATGCTGGTTGACGAACGGGGGCGGGGCAGCGAATCGGCCGATGTGGCGGGCCGGATCCGGGCGGCCATCCTCGACGGGGAGTTCGCGCCCAATCAGCGACTCGTCGAGGCCGATCTGTGCGAACAGTTTGCGGTGAGCCGCAGCGCCGTGCGCGGTGCGTTGCAGGAACTGGCCACCCAGGGCCTGATCGAACGAATCCAGAACCGGGGAGCACGGGTACGGTCGGTGTCCCTGGAAGAAGCCGTCGAGATCACCGAGGTGCGGATGGTGGTGGAGGGGCTCTGTGCGGCCAAGGCGGCCCAGCACATCACCGCTGAGCAGATCGCCGAACTGACCGAGTTGCGCGCCGCGCTCACCGCCTCGGTCGAGTCCGGCGACGTCATGGGCTACTCGAAGCTGAACCAGTTGCTGCACAAGCGGGTTCGTGAGATCGGAGCCCAGCACACCGCGGCCGACATCCTGGAGCGGCTGCGCGGGCAGCTGGTCCGCCACCAGTTCCGGTTGGCGATGCATCCCGGCCGGATCACCGTGTCACTTGCCGAGCACATCGCGATCATCGACACGGTGTGCGCCGGGGATCCCGAGCGCGCCGAGGCCGCGATGCGCGCACACCTCGACAGTGTGATCGCGGCGTTGCGGGATGTCGGCGCCGGCCGGCAGGGAAACTGAAGCCTCACGCGCTGTTGACCGACCGCTGCACGGCGCCGACGGTGCCGTGGCTGGTCGCGGTGAGCCGCACCCGGTCGGCGCGGAACAGGTCGTAGGCGTACTCGAACGGTCTGCCTGCTTCGTCGCGCGTCACGCGCGTGATGGCCACCAGCGGTTTGCGGTGCGCGACGTCGAGCCACTGGGCCTCACGGGGGCTGGCGCTGACCACCTCGATCGTCTCGGTCGTGGTGGCGGGCACCAGCCCGTAACGCACCCGCAGCAGCTCATAGAGCGAGCCGCCGAGCGGTTGTTCGAGCAGATCGTTCATGCGCTCGGCGACAAAGCACGCCAGGTCCACCGACAGCGGCACACCGTCGGCGAACCGTAACCGGCGAACCGTGAAGATGTCTGTGCCGTCGGGTACTTCGAGCGCCTCGGCCTCGATGGTGGTGGCCGGCCTGCGGTCGGTGCCCAGCACGCGACTGGTGCTGGTGTGCCCGCCGCTGTGCAGGCGCGCGGGCAGACCGGCCAACTCGGCGGCGTTGCGCTGCACGATGTCGGCCCGCACGAATGTGCCCCCGTTGCGGCCGGTGCGACGCTCCAGCACACCGGCCTGGCTCAACGGCAGCAGCGCGCTGCGCAACGTCGAACGCGACACCGCGAAGGTCTCGGCCATCTCGCGTTCGGTGCCCAGTCGTGAACCCGGACGCAGCATGCCCTGGGCCAGCATGGACAGGATTCGGCGGCGTACGTCTTCGGCCACCGGACCGCCGGACGTCTCCTCCATGGGCTGCGCCTACGTCGCGATCGCGTCCAGGGACTCGGGCAGCACCTGCCCACCGTCGACGGCGATGGCCTGGCCGGTGATGTAACCGGCCTCCTTGGTGGCCAGGAACGCCGCGAGGTGGCCGATGTCCTCGGGGGTGCCCAGCGCGCCCGCGGGGATGGAACGCGCCATGCTCGCGATGTACTCCTCACCGTTGTCGAGCAGGCCCTCGGTCATGATGTTGCCGGGCAGGATCGCGTTGACGGTGATCTTGTGCGGCGCCAGTTCGATTGCGGCCGTGCGCATGAAGCCCAGCTGCGCGGCCTTGGTGGCACCGTAGTGCGACCAGCCGGGATACCCGGTGATGGGGCCGGTGATCGACGACGTCAGCACGACCCGGCCGCTGCCCGACGCGATCAGGGCGTCCAGGCAGGCCTGGACCGCGTAGAACGTGCCGTTGACGTTGACGGCGAAGATCCCGGTGAGCTGCTCGGGGGTCATGGTCGCCAGCGGCGCGTCGGGAAAGACCCCGGCATTGGCACACACCACGTCGATGCCGCCGAACGCCTCGACCGCCCGCGCGGCCAGCGCGTCGCACTGTGCGCGGTCGCTGACGTCGGTCTGCACGCCGATGACCGTGCCGGAGCCCAGCTGGTCGAGATCGGCCACGCAGCTGTCGATGTCGGCGTTCGAGCGCCCGGCCACCGCCACGTTGGCGCCGGCCCGCGCGAAGACCGTGGCGATGCCACGGCCGATGCCCTTGGTGCCGCCGGTGACCACCACGGAACGGCCCTGCAGGTCGAACATGTTTCTCCTTGTCATGCTGTCGGGGTCAGGGGTGAGGCGAAAATCGCCTCCTGCAACCAGGTTCGGTCGTCGAGGTAGCGTTCGGCCAGCCGCGCGGTGCCGCGCGCGTACTCGGCGCCGACGGAGATCGCGGCGTCGGCGTCGGCGTGCGAGGCGATCCACGCGGTCAACTGCACGCGGCGCAGCAGGACGAACGTCGGGATCAACGCCAGGTGGTCTTCGGGCAGAGCACGCACCGCACGGTATCCGCGCAGCCACTCGGCGATGATGCCGTCGGCCTCGGGGCTGTCCTCCAGCCACGACACCACGGCGGCCAGATCGGCCAGATGCCAGCCCCAGCCGCAGTCGTCGAAGTCGATCACGGTGATGCCCGCGCCCGGCGTGGTGGGATCGACCATGAGGTTCGACAGCCGCAGGTCGGCGTGGATGAGGCCGAAACGGTCCGGTGTGGTGCCGAATTCGGAGATCCGGCCGGTGATCTCGGTCACGGCGCGTTCGATCGAGACCTTGTCGGCGGCGGTGAGTGCCGGTGCGTCACGCCAGTTGCCCCACCGGGCCCTCGGCCCCAGGATCGCGTCGAGGTCCCAGCTGAACCGGGTGAACGACGCCGGTGCCGCCCAGCTGTGGGCGTGGTCGTGCATGATCGCTGTCAACTCGCGGAGTGCGGCGAACCCCACCACCTCGGGAGCCTCCTCGGCGGTGCATCCCGGCACGAAGCTCACGGCGTCGACGTGCAGGGTGCGGTCGCCGACGGTGGCCGCGACCACCTGATCGCCGTTGTGGGCGGGAACGAGTTCCGGTGTCCTGACGGCGGTTTCACGTCGCAACGCGGCCATCCAGGCCAGCTCGGACGCGATGCCGTGCACCGAGTGGTAGTCGGGACGGTGGACCCGCAGCACCAGAGGTTCGGGGTCGCCGTCCGGATCGCCCGCCAGGTACGTGGCGTTCTCGGAGAGGCTGAGCAGGCGCAGCGGGGTGTTCGGATCGCGTCGGTACGCGCCGAGCGCGGCGCGCGCGAACAGTTCGTGGTCGGCAGGGAGTCCCGGCATGCGAAGAGTGTGGACCAAAACCAGGATCAGAGCAGACCAAATCGAGAATTTTTACCCCACCGTTGCACGGCTCCCAGCTTCGAAACATGTTTGCAACAAAGCCCGGAATGCACAGGTAATTTCAAGTTGACCGATGAATCGGGGCGCGGTAACAATTGCCAGCGTCGCGCAACAGCGTCGTCGGCGACATTCTCAGACCAGACCAAAAAATGGTCCGGCAATTGCCCTGTTCAGGGACGGATTAGGACCCCTCAATGAGCGAGATCATCGATCCGTCGGCGCCCGGGAAGGCGTCGAGCGGAAAGTCTTCAGAAGCCATCCAGCGCCTCAAGCCCAACGCGGTGGGCCTGGTCGGCGTGTTGTTCATGGCGGTGGCAACCGCCGCACCCATCACCGCCATGGTCGGTAACGTCCCCATCGCGGTGGGCTTCGGCAACGGTGCGTACGCGCCCGCAGGCTACTTCGTCGCCACCATCGTCCTGACCTTGTTCGCGATCGGCTACGCCGCGATGAGCAAGCACATCACCGCGACCGGCGCATTCTACGGCTACATCAGCCACGGTCTGGGCCGCGTCGTCGGCCTTGGCGCCGGCTTCCTGACGGCGTTGGCGTACATGGTGTTCGAGGCCTCGCTGATCGGCATCTTCTCGTTCTTCGGCACCGACCTGTTCAAGTCCTTCTTCGGTGTCGACGTGCCGTGGATCGTGTTCGCGGTCGGCATGCTCGCGGTCAACGCGGTGCTGACCTACTTCGACATCAACCTCGCGGCCAAGGTGCTCGGCGTGTTCCTCGTCACCGAGATCGTGATGCTGGCACTCATGGCCTGCTCGGTGGTCTTGACCGGCGGTGGTCCGCAGGGCTGGTCGCTCGGATCGCTCAACCCGCTCAACGGTTTCCAGAGCCTCTCCGGTGAGGTCGCCGGCGCCGACGGCAGCATGATCGCGGTCGCGGGGTCCGCCGGTGTCGGCCTGTTCTTCGCGTTCTGGTCGTGGGTCGGCTTCGAGTCCAGCGCCATGTACGGCGAGGAGTCGCGCAACCCCAAGAAGATCATCCCCATCGCGGTGGTGAGCTCGGTGATCGGCATCGGCGCCTTCTACGTGATCGTGTCCTGGCTGGCCATCGTCGGCACCGGTCCGCAGAATGCCATTGCGCTGGCGCAGGATTCGGATACCGCGGGCAACATCTTCTTCAACCCGGTGCACGAGCACCTCGGCACCTGGGCCGTCGACCTGTTCAAGATCCTGCTCATGACGGGCTCGTTCGCCTGCGGTATGGCGTTCCACAACTGCGCCGCGCGCTACCTGTACGCGATCGGCCGCGAGAACGTGGTCCCCGGCATGCGCAAGACCATCGGTGCCACCCACCCGGTGCACGGTTCGCCGCACATCGCCGGGTTCGTCCAGACCGGCTTCGCGGCGGTTGTGGTGCTGTTCTTCGACCTCACCGACCGCAACCCCTACACCGACCTGTACGGGCTGATGGCACTGCTGGGCACCACCGCGATCATGATCGTGCAGGCCCTGGCGGCGTTCTCGGTGATCTCCTACTTCCACGTGCACAAGAAGCACCCCGAGACCGCCAACTGGTTCAAGACGTTCCTCGCGCCACTGCTGGGCGGGACCGGCATGCTCTACGTGATCTACCTGCTCGCCAAGAACGCGTCGTTCGCCGCCGGTGACGCCGCCACCGACTGGATCTTCGCCGCCATCCCGTATGTTGTTGGCATCGTCGGAATCGGCGGAGTGTTGCTGGCGCTGTTCTTGAAGTTCAAGGACCCCAACCGCTATGCCGATCTGGGCCGCACCGTGTTGGAGGAATCACACGAGCGCTGACCGACCGGGTGCGGAGCCGAGATCGTGACGACCGACATGGGTACGAAAGGGGTTGGGAACATGAGGTTCTCCAACATCATGGATTCCAACAGCTACACCGGTGACCAGTCGATCGATCCGGGTACCGAGCGCCTGATCTCGGCCCGCACCCGCCTGCTCGGGCCTGCGTACCGGCTGTTCTACGAACGGCCGGTGCACCTGGTCCGGGGCCGGGGCAGCCACGTGTTCGACGCCGACGGCGTGCGGTACCTCGACGCCTACAACAACGTCGTCAGCGTCGGGCACTGCCATCCCCACGTCGTCGCCGCGGTGACCAGACAGCTCGAAACGCTCAACACCCACACCAGGTATCTGCACGACGGCATCGTCGGGTACTCGCAGCGGTTGCTGGACGGCACCATGCCCGACGACGTCGACCAGGTGATGTACGCCTGCACCGGATCCGAGGCCAACGATCTCGCGCTGCGCGTCGCGCAGATGTACACCGGGGCGCGCGGCGTCATCGTCACCCGGGACGCCTATCACGGCAACACCGAAGCGGTGACGGCGATTTCGCCGTCGATCGGCGGCGAGACCGTGATCGGCCCGCATGTGCGCACCGTCGCCGCACCCGACAGCTACCGGTCCGACGGTAATGTGGCGACGCGGTTTCGCGCCGACGTCGAAGCCGCCGTCGTCGACCTGCAGCGCTGCGGCCACGGCGTCAGCGCTCTGATCGTCGACACCTTCTTCTCGTCGGACGGCATCTACCCGGACACCTCGGTGCTGGCCCCCGCGGTCGCCGCGGTGCGCGCGGCGGGTGGCGTCTTCATCGCCGACGAGGTGCAACCCGGATTCGGCCGCACGGGTGACGGCATGTGGGGTTTCGCCAGGCACGGTGTGGTGCCCGATCTCGTCACCATGGGCAAGCCGATGGCCAACGGGCTGCCGGTGGCCGCGATGGCCGCGCGCAGCGCGGTGCTGGAACCGTTCGCCCTCGGCGTGCCCTACTTCAACACCTTCGGCGGCAACCCGGTGTCGATGGCGGCGGCGGCCGCGGTCCTCGACGTCATCGACGACGAGAATCTGGTGGCCAATGCCGCCACGGTCGGCCGCGCGCTGCGCAACGAGCTCACCCGCATCACCGCCGACCACCCGCACATCGGCGACGTGCGCGGCGCCGGGTTGTACGTCGGGGTCGAAGTGGTCGCGGACCGCGACGCCGCGACCCCGGACCGCACCCGCGCCCACGATCTGGTCAACGCGATGCGTGATCGGCACGTGTTGATCTCGGTGTGCGGCACCCACGGCAACGTCCTCAAGATCAGACCGCCGCTGGTGTTCTCGATGGCCGACGTCGACTGGTTCTGCACCGAATTCTCGGGGGCGCTGGCCCATCTTGGCTGATTGAGTGCGATGCTTTAGGTCGTGCCCGAGGGACAGACAGCGACCGCGATCTACATCGCCTCACCCGAGGGTGACACCGGCAAGTCCACGATTGCGCTGGGCATCCTGCACCGACTGGCCGCGACCGTGCCCAAGGTCGCGGTGTTCCGGCCCATCACACGCCTCGGTGAGGACCGCGACTACATCCTGGAGTTGCTGCTCGCCGCAACCACGGCCGGGTTGCCCTACGAGGACTGCGTCGGCGTCGGCTACCAGCAGGTCCACGAGGATCCCGACGCGGCGATCGCCGAGATCGTCGACCGGTATCACCGCGTGGCCGACCAGTGCGACGCGGTGCTGATCGTCGGCAGCGACTACACCGACATCGCCACCCCGAGCGAGCTGAGCATGAACGCGCGCATCGCGGTCAACCTCGGCGCGCCCGTCGTCCTCGCCGTCAAGGCCGCCAACCGAACCCCGGACGAGGTGGTCCACGTCGTCGAGGTGTGCCTCGCCGAGCTGGCCGGCCAGCACGCGCACACCGCGGCCGTGGTCGCCAACCGGTGCGATCCGGCCCAGCTCACCGCCGTCGGGCAGGCCCTCAAACCGCTCGGCCCGCCGGCCTACGTGCTGCCCGAGGAACCTCTGCTGGTCGCGCCGTCGGTCGCGGAACTACAGGACGCCGTCGACGGCACCATGGTCGCGGGCGACCCCGCGCTGCTGTCCCGGGAGGCGCTCGGCGTGCTGGTGGCCGGCATGACGGCCGAACACGTGCTGGAACGCCTCACCGAAGGGGTCGCGGTGGTCACCCCGGGTGACCGCTCCGATGTGGTGCTCGCCGTGGTCAGCGCGCACGCCGCCGAAGGCTTCCCGTCACTGTCGACGATCATCCTCAACGGCGGCCTCGAGCTGCACCCCGCCATCGCGAAACTGGTCGCCGGGCTCGGCCTGAAACTGCCGATCGTCGCGACCAAGTACGGCACGTTCGAGACCGCGAGCCGGGTCGCGGGGGCCCGCGGCCGCGTCACCGCGCTGTCGCAGCGCAAGATCGACACCGCGCTGCAGATCATGGATCGTCACGTCGACATCGACGAGCTGCTGGCCCGCCTGCGGCTGCCGATCCCCGAGGTGACGACACCGCAGATGTTCACCTACCAGCTGCTGGACCGGGCCCGCGCCGACCGCAGGCGCATCGTGCTGCCCGAAGGCGAAGACGACCGCATCCTCAAGGCCGCCGGACGGCTGCTGCGACGCGGTGTCGCCGACCTGACCATCCTCGGCGACGAGAACCAGATCCGTTCCCGTGGTGCCGAACTCGGTGTCGACCTGTCGGCGGCCACGGTGCTGAACCCGCGTACCAGCGACCTGTGTGACCAGTTCGCCCAGCAGTACGCGCAACTGCGCAAACACAAGGGCATCACCGTCGACCAGGCCCGCGAGATCATCACCGACGTGTCCTACTTCGGCACCATGCTGGTGCACAACGACATGGTCGACGGGATGGTCTCCGGCGCCGCGCACACCACCGCGCACACCGTGCGGCCCGCGTTCGAGATCATCAAGACCCTGCCGGACGTGTCCACCGTGTCCAGCATCTTCCTGATGTGCCTGCAGGACCGCGTGCTCGCCTACGGTGACTGCGCGATCGTTCCCGACCCGACGGCCGAGCAGCTGGCCGACATCGCGATCTCGTCGGCACGCACCGCAGCACAGTTCGGCATCGAACCGCGCGTTGCGATGCTGTCCTATTCGACCGGCACCTCGGGCACCGGTGCCGACGTCGACAAGGTCAGGGCGGCAACACAACTGGTGCGTGAAAGGGACAACACGTTGCTCGTCGAAGGGCCGATCCAGTACGACGCGGCGGTGGAACCGTCGGTGGCCAAGACCAAGATGCCCGATTCGGAGGTGGCGGGGCGCGCGACCGTGCTGATCTTCCCCGATCTCAACACCGGCAACAACACGTACAAGGCGGTGCAACGCAGCGCCGGTGCCATCGCGATCGGCCCTGTGCTGCAAGGGCTCAACAAGCCTGTCAACGATCTGTCCCGAGGCGCGCTGGTGGAAGACATCGTCAACACCGTCGCGATCACCGCGATCCAAGCGCAGGGCCGGTCGTGACCGTCCTCGTGGTCAACTCCGGGTCGTCGTCACTGAAGTACGCAGTGGTCAAACCGGCGAGCGGAGAATTCCTGGCCGAGGGCATCATCGAGGAGATCGGGTCCGGTGCGGTGCCCGACCACGACGCGGCGCTGCGCGCGGCGTTCGACGAACTCGCCGCCGCAGGCCTGCGGCTGGAGAATCTCGGCCTGGTGGCCGTCGGCCACCGGATGGTCCACGGCGGCAAGACGTTCTACAAGCCGTCGGTGATCGACGACGAGCTCATCGCCAAGGTGCGCGAGCTCTCCCCGTTGGCGCCGCTGCACAACCCGCCCGCCATCAAGGGCATCGAGGTCGCCCGCAAGCTGCTGCCGGACCTGCCGCACATCGCCGTGTTCGACACCGCGTTCTTCCACGACCTGCCCGCGCCCGCGAGCACCTACGCCATCGACCGCGAACTCGCCGAGACGTGGCACATCAAGCGCTACGGTTTTCATGGCACGTCGCACGAGTACGTCAGCCAGCAGGCCGCGATCTTCCTCGACCGTCCGCTGGAATCGCTGAATCAGATTGTGCTGCACCTCGGTAACGGTGCCTCGGCAAGCGCCGTGGCAGGTGGTAGGGCCGTCGACACGTCGATGGGTCTGACCCCGATGGAGGGCCTGGTGATGGGCACCCGCAGCGGTGACATCGACCCCGGGGTGATCATGTACCTGTGGCGCACCGCGGGCATGAGCGTCGACGACATCGAGTCGATGCTCAACCGGCGCTCCGGGGTCCTCGGTCTCGGTGGCGCCAGCGACTTCCGCAAGCTTCGTGAGCTCATCGAATCCGGGGATGAGCACGCGAAACTGGCGTACGACGTCTACATCCACCGGCTCCGCAAGTACATCGGCGCGTACCTGGCCGTGCTGGGCAGGACCGACGTGATCAGCTTCACCGCCGGGGTGGGGGAGAACGTCCCCCTGGTGCGGCGCGATGCGTTGGCCGGGCTGGGCGGTTTGGGCATCGAGATCGATGATGCGCTGAACTCCGCGAAATCAGATGAGCCCCGGCTCATCTCGACACCCGGGTCGGCGGTGGCGGTGCTTGTCGTGCCGACCAACGAAGAGCTGGCCATCGCGCGCGCCTGCGTGCAGGTGGTGTAGCTGCTCTGCGTCGAGCGTGCGTGTAGGGCGGGTTTTCAGCTGGCTTTCCGCCGTGAGCGCACGCTGGATTGCCTGGCGGTCAACGCAGCCCGGATTCTGCGGAGGACTTCGGCGGTGCCGTCCTCGGCGACCACACGGATCACGATCCAGCCGAGTTCAGCGAGCATCTCGAGGCGCCGGATGTCCTTGACGTACTGCCGTCGATCGGTGCGGTGCTGATCTCCGTCGTACTCCACAGCGACCATCCACTCCTCCCAACCCATATCGAGATAGGCCAGCGGTGTACCGTCGTCCGCCAACACCGGGATCTGGGTGGTGGGCTTGGGAAGTCCGTCACGGACGATGAGCAGACGCAGCCAGGTTTCTTTCGGGGATTGTGCGCCAGGATCAACCAACGACAGCGTCGCCTCCAACCGACGCAGACCGCGTGCACCGCGATGGCGGTTGGCGAGATCCGCGATGTCGGCGACCGTGCACCCGGTGACTCGGAGCAGCGCGTCGAGTTGGGCGACTCCGCGATTCGTCGGCGAACGGCGTCCGATGTCGAAAGCTGTTCTGGCAGCTGATGTCAGCAGCATCTCGCCGATGACGACCGTCTCGCCAGGGAGCAGGGTGTCGCGTCGGGTAGTGATGCCACGCGGTTGGCGCGGATTGTCGTGGATTAGGTCAATGTGGATTGACGGGTCTATCCATTTGGCGCCGTGCAATGCCGCAGCGGCGGGCCCGGCGATGACACCGCGGCGGCCAGACCACAGCCACGCGCCGACGGTCCGCTGCTCAAGTGTCGGCTCGGAGGTCTTGGGCACATACACATTGGGATACAGCGTTCTGAATCGCGTGCGCAGTTGATGGCGGTTCAATGTGCCGTCGGCAAGGGCTTCACTGCCGAGGAATGGTGCGGTCATGGCCGCAGAATTGCAGCGCTTGCCGACACATCACTGTGCTCGTGAGTGATTATCCACAGCTCGGACGTTCATCCACAGGTGCACTATCTGCCGAGCGTGCGCGTGGGGCGGGCTCGAGCGTGTTTTTCCGCCTTGAGCGCACGGTCGACGCTGGGTGGGCCAAGCGTCGCATCGAGTGTGCGTGTGGGGCGGGCTCGAGCGTGTTTTTCCGCCTTGAGCGCACGGTCGACGCTGGGTGGGCCAAGCGTCGCATCGAGTGTGCGTGTGGGGCGGGCTCGGGCGTGTTTTCCCGCCTTGGGTGCACGGTCGGCGCTGGGTGGAGCTAGAACGTGCTCATTGGCCGCACACTGTTGGCCAGATCGATCAGCGCGTAGCGGTGTGACTGTGTCGGGGCGATGCGGGCCAGCGCCCGCAGTGACGCCTCGACGCCGAGCTTGAGACCGTGCTCGGTGAACGGGAATCCGAGGATGTGGTTGCTGCTGGCCTCGTTGTCGGCGAGCCAGTCGAGCGCGGTTCCCAGCACCAGGGCGCGGATCTGCAGCACGCGCGGTTCGGAATCGGGCAGCGCCTCGACGCGGCGGGCGGCGTCGCGGATGTGCTGTTCGGTGATCTCACTGGTGGACCGGCCGGACAGCAGCGTCACCGCGCTGGTGAGCCGGGCGGTGGTGAAATGCCGTGAGGTCGGCGGAACTTCGTCGAGCGTCTGCACCGCCTGATCGCGCTCACCGGCCACCGACTGGGCCCGCGCCAACCCGAACCCGGCGGAGATCACGCCGTTGTCGGTGCTCCACACGGTCTTGTAGAACCGCAGCTCGTCGGCCGTGCCGGCCAACTCGGCCGTCGCGGCGAGCGCGAGCTTGGGTGCCAGCTCACCGGGCAGCGTGTCGAGCACCTCGGTGAAATGCTTTGTCGCCGAGTCGTAGTCGGCGGAGAGCACCTCGGAGACGGCCTTGAACCAGACCAGCCGCCAGCGCCAGCCGACACGTGCGGCGAGGTCTTCGAGCTTGCGGGTGGCCTTGGCGACGTCACCGAGGTCGAGCAGGGCCCTGACCTCCATGAGCGGCAGTTCGACGGATTCGTTGAGGTCGATACCCTCGGTGTCCAGCGCGCCGTGGCGTGCCGCACGCAGTTGGTCCAATGTGTGGACCGGCTCGCTGAGCACACTGGCCACCAGCATCGGCGCACCCACGTCGGTCCGGTCCACCAGCGGCACCGGCAGCGCCCGCACGATCTCGTGTGCGGTGAGCTTCTCCGAATGCACCTGCCCGTCCACGTAGACGTCGGTATGCGCCACCAGGAGATCCACGCCGAACGTCGACCGCGACGGGCTGAACACCGTCGACAAACCGGACCGCGGCACCCCGGTGTCGGCGGCGACCACCTCGCGCAACACCCCGAGCAGCTGCGAGGACATCTCCTCGGCGCTGGAGAAGCGGCGCCGCGGATCGGGGTCGATCGCGCGTCGCAACAGCCGGTGATAGGAGTCGTAGGTCTCCAGCACCGGATCGTCGGACGGCAGGCCGTCGACGTAACGTCCGCGCCGGGTGCGCAGCGACAGCGTCAACGCGGCCAGCGTGCGGCCGACGGTGTAGATGTCGGTGGCCACCGTCGGGCCGGTCCGCACGATCTCGGGAGCCTGGTAACCCGGTGTGCCGTACAGGTATCCGTAGGAGTTCAGCCGTGACACCGCCCCGAGGTCGATCAGCTTGAGCTGCTCCTCGGTGATCATGATGTTCTCGGGCTTGAGGTCGTTGTAGGCCAGACCGATCGAGTGCAGATAACCGAGTGCGGGCAGGATCTCGAGCATGTAGCCGATGGCCTCGGCCACCGGCAGCCTGGTGCCCCTGGCCTGCTTGAGGGAGGTGCCGCCGACGTACTCCATCACGATGTAGCCGACGGGATTGCCGTGCTTGTCCTCGTGCTCGACGAAGTTGTAGATCTTGACGATTCCCGGGTGGGTCACCTCGGCGAGGAACTGCCGTTCGGCCATGGCGATGGCCTGCGCCTCGGCGTCCCCGGAATGCACCAGACCCTTCAGCACCACCGGGCGGTCGTTGACGTTCTTGTCGAACGCCAGGTACACCCAGCCCAGGCCGCCGTGCGCGATGCAGCCCTTGATCTCGTACTGGTCGGCCACGATGTCGCCCGGGGACAGTTGCGGCAGAAACGAATACGGGCTGCCGCAGTGCGGGCACCAACCCTCGGAAAGGGCGCGGCCGTCCGGGCTGGACCGGCCGACCGGTTTGCCGCAGTTCCAGCAGAACCGTTTCGATTCGGCCACAACGGGATTGGTCATCAGCGCGGTCAGCGGATCGCGCTCGGGCACCCGCGGGATCTCGACGAGCCCGCCGCCCAGGCGCCGCATGGGCGACAGCGCGCGGGTGGCCATGGTGATCTGGTCGTAAGCCTCGGTCACGACGGTGCCGCGCGATGTGCCGTCGGTGTCTTCGAACTCGGGCCGGTACACCGCCTGCGTCGCCATCGGCCGCATGGTCGACGCCGAATCCATGTCGAGGTCTTCCAGGCTGGCCGGTTGCGTGCCGGGACCGCTGTCGACGTAGGTGTCGTCGCCGTCGGGAATCTCGGGGTGCTCGGGTGAAGTCATCAGTCGACGTACCTCGCCACGGGAGGTGCCGGCGCCGGGCCGAGCACCGTCAACCACTTCCGGTAGAGGGTGTACCAGGTGCCGTCGCGGCGGATCCGCTCCAACGTCCCGTTGACCACTCGCACCAGACCGGTGTTCTCCAGATTCACCCCGATGCCGTAGGGCTCCTGGCTCAGGCTGGGACCGACGATGTGCAGGTACGGGTCCTGGGCCACCAGCCCGGCGAGGATCGAGTCGTCGGTGCTGACCGCGTCGGCCTGGCGTTGTTGCAGCGCGACGAGGCAGTCGGCCCACGTCACCACCGACACGATGATCGGCGGCGGGCTGATCTGCTGGATCCGCTGCAACGACGTGGTGCCGTCGACGACGCACACGCGCCGGCCCGACAGATCCGAGGCCTGCGAGATGTTGGAATCCCGCGCGGCCAGGATCCGCTGATTGGCCATCAGATACACCGTGGAGAAGTTCACCAGCTTCTTGCGCTCGCAGGTGATGGTCATGGTCTTGACGACGATGTCCACCTGGTTGTTGCGCAGCGCGGTGATCCGATCGGCCGACGACAGGATCCGGTACTCGACCTTCGACGGCGTGCCGAAGATGTCCCGCGACACCTCGCCGGCGATGTCGACGTCGAAACCGGTGATCTGGCCGGTGATCGGATCGCGGAACGAGAACAGGTTGCTGCCGATGTCCAGGCCGACGATCAGCCGGCCCCGCCCGCGGATGTTCGCCACGGCCGCGTCGGCCTCGGCCTTGTTGCTGAACGGGCGCAGGCTCGCGGTGCGGTTGCAATTGTCGTTGTCGGCCTCCGGGACCCGCACCGGCTGCGGCGGAAGCTCCTCCATGCCCGCAGGCGTAGGCGGCGCGAGCGTCAACGACGGCAGGTTCAGCGCGGGCGCGGCCTGACCGCACCCGACCAGGCTCACCGCGGTCAGGATGCTCACGAGCAGCATCGACAGGCGCCTGACCGGTGCGGGTTTCTTCTTCGCGCTCATCAGCGGTACTCACTCAGTCGGGGCCAGATACCCAACGCCACCGCCACGGCCGCGGCCACACTGAGCAGCGCGGCGCCCACCGTCGCGCCGGACAACACGCGGCGGGCGTTGGCGATGTCGGTGCGCAGTTGGTTGCGGCTGGTCTCGATGGCCTTGGACAGCGCGTCGTCGAGCTTGTCGAACGCCGGTGTGGAGTCGTCTTCGCCGGTGCCCAACGCCACCTGCGTCGCGGCCTGATAGTTGCCGACAGCGATGTAGGCGTTGATCCGGTCGTCGGCCGCGCGCCACCGGGTCAGCAGTTGCTCCGCACCCGCCAGGTCGCTCTTGTCGATGCCGATGTCGCGGGCCAGGTAATCGGAAAGCTGCTGCTGCATCACGTCGATGCGCTGATAGTAGGACTGTTTGCGCACGTTTTCGTCGCCGCGGCGGATCAGCGCCAGCGTCTCGTCGGCGCGGGCCTGCTGCGCGGTGATCGCCAGCGTCGTGATGGTCTTCAGCGATTCGGCGGCGGTCTCCTTGGCGCTGCGGCTGTCCGATGTCGAGATCACCAGCGCGGTCGACACCCAGATCAGCATGATCAGCACCGCCAGGCCGCCTGCGACGAAGCCGATGTTGACCCGGCGCCTGGTGCGTCGGGCCAGCCAGCGGTTGGCGAACGCGCCGAACAGCAGCGTCGCGAGCACCACCAGGATCACCGGCAGCGGGATCTGCGTCGACGCCGTCGTCTCGGCGTCCACCCGCGCCGATGTCTCCTCGTAGAGCCGCTGCGCGTCGGGCAGGATCTGCGTCTGCATCATCGACGACGCCTCGGACAGATACGACGAGCCGACCGGGTTGCCGGCGCGGTTGTTGGTGCGCGCGGTCTCGATCAGGCCGGTGTAGATCGCCAGGCGCGCGTTGATCCGGCCCAGCAACTGGACCAGCGCCTCGTCGGTCAGCCCGCTGGACGCACGGGTGACGGCGACGGATGCGTCGACGATGGCCTGCTCGTAGCGCTGCCGCACATCACGGGGTTCGGCGCCGGCGATGAACGCCGTCGCCGCGGCCGCGTCGGCGACCGACAGCGTCGTGTACAGCCGGCCCGCGGCGAACGACAGCGGCTCGGTGTGGTCGAGCACCGTCGTCAACGCCTGCTGGCGGTCGTTGACCGCCGTCGACGTCGCGAACGCACTGGCGATGACCAGCGCGGACAGCACCAGGCCGATGGTGAGGATGCGCCCGGGTGTGGTCCACAGGAACCACCAGCGCGGATGCGCAGGTGTGGTCGGCGACCGAGACGCGAGGGGCTCGGTCGAGGGATGTGCCAACTCCACAGTCACCTGCGCGCGAACCTCACTGCGTTTCGATGCTTCCGGCTCTTCGTGTGATGCAACTCTATAAAAGAATTCTAAGATTTTCCGGCACGCCTCGCCCTGGAATCAACGCCGGTTCGGCGCGCCCGAACCACGCGGCGTGTCGTTCCTTATCCTGTACGGGTGCGTGGCGACGGTGATGGCTGGGTGATGTCGGAGAACGGCGCCCGGTTCTGGGGTCGCCACGGTGCGGCCGGTTTGCTGCTGCGGGCCCCGATGCCCGACGGATCGGCGGCGGTGCTGCTGCAGTTCCGCGCGCCGTGGAGCCATCAGGGCGGCACCTGGGCGCTGCCCGGCGGCGCCCGCGACAGCCACGAGACCCCCGAGCAGGCCGCGGTGCGCGAGGCCCACGAAGAGGCCGGTCTGCCCGCCGAGCAACTGACCGTGCGGACGACGGTGGTGACCGCCGAGGTCGCCGGGATCGGCGGCACCCACTGGACGTACACCACCGTGATCGCCGACGCCGCCGAACCGCTGCGGACCATCCCCAACCGGGAGAGCGCCGAGCTGCGCTGGGTGCTCGAGGATCAGGTCGCCGACCTGCCGCTGCACCCGGGTTTCGCCGCGAGCTGGCAGCACCTGCGTGGGGTCACCGCGTCGATCCCACTGCTCAACCGGCAGCGCTGATCGCCGTCTTGAGTTCCTCGGCCGCGGCCTTCGGATCCTCGGCCGCGGTGATCGCCCGCACCACGACGATGCGCCGGGCTCCCGCGTCGAGCACCTCCGGCAGCCGCTCCCTGTCGATTCCGCCGATCGCGAACCACGGCTTGCTCGGCTTGTGCGCCGCCGTGGCGCGGACCAGGTCCAGGCCCGGTGCGGGGCGGCCCGGCTTGGTGGGCGTCGGCCAGCAGGGACCCACACAGAAGTAGTCGACCCGCTCGGCGATGGCGACCGCCATCTGCGCGATGTCGTGCGTGGAGCGTCCGATGACGGGCCGGCGACCGATGATGCCGCGCGCGACGTCGAGCGGCAGATCGTCCTGGCCGAGGTGCAGCACGTCCGCACCGGACGCCAGCGCGATGTCGGCCCGGTCGTTGACGGCCAGCAGGGCGCCGTGCCGACGCGCCGCGTCGGCCAGGACCTCCAGCGCTTCGAGTTCCTGACGTGCCTCCAGCGGACCGAACGTCTTCTCACCCGCGGAGCCCTTGTCGCGCAGCTGGATCAGATCGACCCCGCCCGCCAAGGCTGCCTCGGCGAATTCGGCCAGGTCACCGCGTTCTCGACGGGCGTCGGTGCACAGATACAGGGAGGCGCGCTGCAGGCGCTGCACGGGAAGTTCCACGGCTTGGTCCACACGGTGACGGTAGTCGGTGTTCGTTGAGTAATCTGGACGGGCAACACACGGGAGTCCCGGGAACGGGGACTGAGAGTGGGCATCGCCGGTCCTTACCGTCACACCTGATCCGGGTCATGCCGGCGAAGGGAGCGGATCTTATGGCACGGACGGTCGCCGTCATCGGCGGCGGCGTCATCGGGCTGTCTGTCGCGCGGCGCGCCGCGCTGGACGGCTGGACGGTGCGCCTGCACTGCACCACCGAGCGCGGTGCCTCCTGGGTGGCGGGCGGCATGCTGGCGCCGCACAGCGAGGGCTGGCCCGGTGAGGAGCAGTTGCTGCAGCTGGGGTTGGAATCGCTGCGGTTGTGGCATTCCGGGTTTCTCGACGGTCTGCCCGAGACGGTGGTGACCGCACGCGAGTCGCTGGTGGTGGCGCTCGACCGCGCCGATGTCGCCGACCTGCGCACGGTTGCCGAATGGCTCGCCGCGCAAGGCCACCCCGTCGAGCCGACCACGGCCGCGCGCGATGTGGAACCATTGCTGGCGCAAGGCATTCGGCACGGCTTCCGCGCGACGACCGAACTCGCGGTGGACAACCGCGCGGTGGTCGACGCGCTTGCCGCGCACTGTGAGCGGCTGGCCGTGCGCTGGGCGGGTCCGGTGGACGACCTCGCCGACGTCGACGCCGACGCGGTGGTGATCGCCAACGGCATCGACGCGCCCCGGCTGTGGCCTGGCCTGCCGGTGCGGCCGGTCAAGGGCGAGGTGCTGCGCCTGCGGTGGCGCAGAGGATGTATGCCGGTGCCGCAGCGGGTGATCCGCGCGCGCGTGCACGGCAGGCAGGTGTACCTGGTGCCGCGGGCCGACGGCGTCGTCGTCGGCGCCACGCAGTACGAGCATGGTCGTGACACCGCACCGGTGGTCAGCGGTGTGCGCGACCTGCTGGAGGACGCGTGCGCGGTGATGCCGGCGCTGGGCGAGTACGAACTGGCCGAGACCGCGGCAGGCTTGCGGCCGATGACGCCCGACGGTCTGCCGATCGTCGAACGCGTCGACGAGCGCACGCTGGTCGCCGTCGGGCACGGACGGAACGGATTCCTGTTGGCGCCGTGGACCGCTGAGCGGATCGCGGCAGAACTCGAAGTGGGTGTGGGAGCGAAATGATCACCATCACGGTCAACGGGCAGAGCGTCGAGGTGGACGACACCACCACCATCGAGCGCCTGCTCGAGACACGCGGCTTCCCCGTCAAGGGCATCGCTGTCGCACTGGACTGGTCGGTGTTGCCCCGGTCGGAGTGGGATCAGACCCTCTCCGGCGGTGCACGCATCGAGGTGGTCACGGCGGTGCAAGGTGGCTGACTCGGTAACGGCGGGCAGGAGCGCAGCGACCGGGGAATCATTGTTGCGGATCGGGGGCCGGGAATTCGGCTCCCGGCTGATCATGGGCACCGGTGGTGCCCCCAACCTCGCGGTGCTCGAGGAGGCGCTCATCGCCTCCGGCACCGAACTGACCACCGTGGCCATGCGCCGCATCGACGCCGAAACCGGGACGGGTGTGCTGGATCTGCTCAACCGGCTCGGCATCGCGGCGCTGCCCAACACCGCGGGCTGCCGCGGTGCCGCCGAGGCCGTGCTCACCGCACAACTGGCCCGCGAGGCGCTTGGCACCGACCTGGTGAAACTCGAGGTGATCGCCGACGAGCGCACGTTGCTGCCCGACGCGGTCGAACTGATCAAGGCCGCAGAACAATTGGTCGACGACGGGTTCGTCGTGCTGCCCTACACCAACGACGACCCGGTGTTGGCCCGTCGGCTCGAAGACATCGGCTGCGCCGCGGTGATGCCGCTCGGTGCGCCGATCGGCACCGGGCTGGGCATCTCCAACCCGCACAACATCGAGATGATCGTGGCGGCAGCCGGGGTGCCCGTCGTGCTCGACGCCGGGATCGGCACCGCCAGCGATGCCGCGTTGGCGATGGAATTGGGTTGTGATGCAGTGCTTTTGGCGACCGCCGTCACCCGCGCATCCGATCCACCGACCATGGCCGCCGCGATGGCTTCGGCGGTCACCGCGGGTTACCTCGCCCGCCAGGCCGGGCGTATCCCGAAGCGGTTCTGGGCCCAGGCGTCGAGCCCGGCCTTGTGACGGGGCCTGTGAAACGGTATGTGGCGCTGGGCAGCTCGATGGCGGCCGGACCGGGGATCAAACCGTCCGCACCTGGGGCGCCGCGACTGGCGGGCCGCTCGGCGCTCAACTACCCGCATCTCGTCGCCGAGCGCCTCGGCCTGAACCTGGTCGATGTGACCTACTCGGGTGCGACCACCGCCCACGTGCTGCGGGACAAGCAGAACGGGGTGCCGCCGCAGATCGATGCCCTCGACGGGTCCGAGGCGCTGGTCACCGTCACCATCGGCGGCAACGACGCCGGTTATGTGCCGCTGCTGACCGTCGCGGGGTGGCCGCGGATGGTGCGCCGGCTGCCGGTGCTGGGCGCGTGGGTGCGCAACCTGCTCGACGCCGACGCGCGCGAGGACGCCCTGCAGCAGGTGGCGACGTCGCTGGTCGAGGTCGGAGCGGCGATCCGGGCGAGGGCCCCGCAGGCCACGGTGCTGTTCGTCGACTACCTGACGCTGCTGCCGCCCGTCGGCGTCTGCGCACCGCCGCTGTCCGAGGCAGACGTCGCGCTCGGCCGCCGCGTCGCCGACACGCTGGAAAGGCACACCGGCGCCGCGGCCACCGAAACCGGCGCGGGCTGGGTGCGCGCGGCCGAGGCCAGCCGTGATCATCACGCCTGGTCAGCCGATCCGTGGACGACGCGGCCCGGACTCCCGTGGCCGGGGCGCCCGGCGCCGCTGCACCCCAACGCGGCGGGCATGCGGGCGGTGGCGGACCTGGTCGCCGCTCAGCTCGGCTGAGATCATGGGGGCAATGATCGAACTGGCCGGGCTGACAAAGCTCTACGGAACCCACCGCGCCGTCGACGACCTCAGCTTCACGGTCGAACCCGGCGTGGTCACCGGCTTTCTCGGGCCCAACGGCGCGGGCAAGACCACCACGATGCGGCTGATCCTGGGCCTCGACCACCCCACGTCGGGCACCGCGACCATCGACGGCAGGCGCTACCGCGAGCTCAAGCACCCGCTGCACACCGTCGGCGCACTGCTCGATGCGCGGCAGGCGCACCCGAACCGCTCGGCCCGCAGCCACCTGCGCTGGATCGCCGCGGCCAACCGCATCCCGGCGTCCCGCGTGGACGAGGTGCTCGAGATGGTCGGGTTGGCCTCGGCGGCCGACCGCAACGCAGGCGCCCTGTCGTTGGGCATGGGCCAGCGGCTGGGGATCGCGGCGGCCCTGCTGGGGGATCCGCCGGTGCTGCTGTTCGACGAACCGGTCAACGGGCTCGATCCCGAGGGCATCCACTGGGTCCGCACCCTGATACGGGAGTTGGCCGCCGAAGGGCGCACGGTGTTCGTCTCCAGTCACCTGCTGGCCGAGATGGCCAACACCGCCGACCGCCTGGTGGTGATCGGACAGGGCAAGCTCATCGCGTCGACCACGGTCGACGAGTTCGTCAACGGTTCCGCCGCCGACACCGTGCGGGTGCGCAGCCCGCAGTTGGAGACCCTGCGCGATGTGCTGTCGGATGCGGGACTGGACGTCGTCGCCGAACCGGGCGGCAGCGCGCTCAATGTGCACGGGGTGGCGATCGAGGTGATCGGCGATCTGGCGGCGCGCAACGCGATCACGCTGCACGAGTTGAGCCGCAGGCGGGCCTCGCTGGAGGAGGCGTATCTGAAACTCACCGACGACGCCGTCGACTACCGGGCGGTGCAGCCGTGAGCGCGTTGGCGGCGCTGGACGCCGAGCGCATCAAACTGTCCACGACGCGTTCGCCGTTGTGGTCGGTGGTCGGCGCGGCGGTGCTGAGCTTCGCCGTCGCGGCTCTGCAGGGCTGGAGTGCCTACGGGTACACCCCGCTGCCACCGGCCAGGGCCGCGCTGGGCGTCGCGGTGTTCGGGGCTCCGGTGCTGATGGTGCTGGCCTCGATGACCATGACCGGTGAGTACCGCACCGGCCTGATCCGCACCACGCTGCTGGCCACGCCGAACCGGAGCGTGGTGCTGGCGGCGAAAGCCATTGTCTGTGCGGCGTTTTCCTCCGTCGCGGCGATCGTGATGGTGCTGGGTGCGGTGATGGTGGCCCGGATGTTCGCCGATCCGCTGGTCGCGACCGATCTGTCGCCGACCAACCCGGTGACCTGGCAGGTGGCCGGGAGCTTCGCGCTGTACGCGGCGCTGGCCGCGATACTCGGCGTGGCCGTCGGTGCGCTGGTGCGGTTCTCGGCCGGGGCCGTCGCGGTGCTCCTGTTGTGGCCCCTGGTCGCCGAACCGCTGCTGGCCAACATGCCCGGCAACGGTGCCCAGATCGGGCCGTGGCTGCCGTTCGTGCACATGTACCGGTTCCTCGACGTCGACTGGCTGTTTCCCAGCTATGCCATGCCGTGGGGTCCGGTCGGCTCGCTGATCTATTTCGTGGTGCTGGTCGTCGTGGTCTTCGCCGCCGCCGTCGTGGTGCTCAACCGTCGGGACGCGTGACTCCTCGCGGTTGTTGCCGAATCGCCTGCGTCCCGGCCACTAAGCTGCTGGATAGCTTGACGGAATGATGTGTCGAGGGGGCCATCCGTGAGTGTGCTCGACGGGTTTTATTCGACGCTGTCGAAAGCTCGACAGACGTTCGGAGAAGGACCGCCGAATGACGGCGCGGAGTTCGACCAGAGCTCACAGCTGCTGCAGATGAAAGCGAGCGTCGAAGCCGCCGCTCCCGACGATCGCTGGCAGGGGTCGGGTGCAGATGCCTACGCGGCGGCGAATAAGGAGCACGCCGCGGTCTACGAGAAGCTCGCAGACCTGGACCGCAGGATGGCCGCCGAGGTCAAGAATGCTGCCGGCGTGGTGTCCAGCGGACGACAGGATCTGGACTCGCCGGCGAACTGGGTCAACAGCGCCGTGCAGTCGCTGCCCCCTACGTCGGAACAGGACAGGGAACGTAAGCTCCTGCCGATCGCCCGTGAAGGCATCAGCCAGGTCAACGGCATCGTGCAGTCCGCGACCGCCCAGATGGTGGAGATCAAGGGTCGCATCACCGGTCTAAAGGGTGAGTACGAGTCGCTGAGTAACCAGAAATTCGCGCCGGGTGGCGACAAGTCCGATGAGGACAAGAACGAGAAAGACGGCGACGTCCAGAGCGTGATGGGCGACGACGCTGACAAAGACGAGCGCGACGGTAAGGCGGACGGCGAAGCCTTGGCGGAACAGGCGAACCTGCCCCCGGCACATCGTGATCCGGCGGTGCTGGATGAGGTTGCCGCGAATCTCCCGGAGTCTCCCCTCACGGCCGAGCAGATGGCCGCTCTCGCAGCGGGTGAAGAAGTCAACGACGTCCCGAAGGAGACGCTCGATTACTACCGGGACTTCTACAATGCCGCAGGCAAGGACGGCCTGCTTCTGCTCGACCGCC
The DNA here is from genome assembly GCF_001187505.1 of Mycolicibacterium goodii. The sequence goes on along the minus strand of NZ_CP012150.1, from coordinate 276,242 downwards.
ATCTGGAGTCCCAAGAAGCCGACGGCAACGCCGAGGCGGGAGCCCAACGTGACCGGCTCGCCAACGGATTGACGCTCACCAGCAACGAGAAGGTCGTCGAGCTCAACCCGGACGGCTCCGTCGCGGCACGTGGCGGCTATGACCAGCTGCCGCCCGATCTCCGCGAGATGCTCGAGGTGCGTCGTGCGGATCCGGCCTATCCGGGTTGGGAGACCCTCGGCCCCACCGAGGCGAAGAACCAGCATGTCGCTGACGTGGTGCAGTTCAGCGAACTGATAGGCGAGGCGAATCCGGGTTATCAGCCAGGGACCCAGCTGGGCGCAGAGATGTACCTGAAGTCGGCAGACATGGTCGAAAACTCAACCGGCGGTTGGGGAATGACCGACACGGCACCGGAATCCTACGAGCGGGCGGCGAGTTCGCTGGCAGAGGTCGCCGGCCGCAACAACGAGTCGTCGTACAAAATCTGGTCGGGGGACGGGATGCCCGAGGGATACGACCCGAAGGAAACGGTCCGCACACTCATCGGGCACGACTGGTCGCAGAGCGGCGGGGGAGGTAGTGGCGCGGCGACCGTGCTGGACTGGATCACCGAGGACAGCCAACGTCCGGTCGGTGATGCCATCGGTGACCGCGCGCGGCAGGCGTTCGTCGACCTTCCGGACTACTTGGCGCCCAGCGACACCGACCCGGTATGGGACAGCCAGCGTGACGCGTTCGCGCGCAACCCCGCGATCTCGACGGAAATGAGCCAATTACTCGCTTCACATACCAATTCACTGGTAGCCCCCGGCCAGCAGAATGGCTTCGTCGAAACCAGGATCGATCCGGAAGGATATCCACGAATCAGCGCCGACGACGCCAACCGCCTGTTGGAACTTGGCTCCTACTCCGAGGAAGGCAGGGCGACGTTGACCACCGCGGCTGAACATGCCCGCATTGAGGAGCTCGAGGCGGCGATGCGGAATCATCCTGGCATCCTGTCCGAATATGTGGCCAACAGTCCTGCAGGTGCATTGTCTGGACGCATCGACAACGCCATGACAGAAGCCATAACGAACCAAAACGAGGTGCTCCAGCAAGACGTCGTGGCAAAGGACGCGGTCTACCGGGCGAAAGTCGCAGGCGCCGAGCTCGCCGGCACGCTCGCCGATGAACTGACTCCAAAGATTCCTCGTGTCGGCGAGGTAATCGGCTACACCGGGCTCGACCCAGGAGGAATCGTCGAGTCCAGCATCAAGCACTTCATCGACACCCCCGAGTACCAAGCGATAGTGGTGCCCGACGACGACATCTTGATGGCGAAGTCGAATCTGCAGGCGCAGCAGGCAGTGCTGGAAGCTGCGATGAAGGCTGGTGAGCTGCCCGACGAGTTGAAGCACGGCAATTCACCAGTACAGATCTCCGAGTTGGGGCCGGGCAGTCGGGAGTACCAGATAGTGCAGAAGTACCTCATCGAGCGTGGCTTGGCGCAATATGTCACAGACTATGCGCAAAGCTACTCAATCGCCCTGAAATAACCTGAGGATGAGGGAGATCCGTTGATGAAACCGACGCGACGGCGACCGTCCGTGGATGTGCCGGGCGGGTTGGTCCGCTTGAGCGTCGTCATACTGGCGGCGGTCACGGCTGCCGTCGTCGGCGGATGCGGTACCGAGACTGCCCCTTCGACACCGACGACGTCGGCTGCGGTTGATTTCCCCTATCCGCCATTTGAAATTCGGACCGATATTGCGGTCCCGCTTCCGGCTCGTCTCAGAGACGCTGCCCAGTTCGCGTTGGACATGTCGGTCGACGACCGTTTGAAGAACGATCCCAACGACGACGAAGCCGACCGTCGGTTTCGAAGCCAGATCGCGCCGGAGGTCGACGTCGCGGCCCTTCCGCCAGGCCCCGATACCGCCATCGGAGAAACGGGGGGTGCGCTTCACCGCGCAGTGGGTGCTCGGGATCTACCCGATGACACCGTCGAAGTGACGATCTGTCAGTACGACACCCCGGGTCTCTACACAAAGCTCAAGGACGGGAGGGTTGTCAGCTCCGACATCCCGATGAGCGTCCAACGTCCGCTGGTGCAGTGGACCGATCGGCCCGCAGCCGATGGCACCACTCCTGCGGGCCCCCGATGGCTATGGGTTGGCGAGACCGCCTCGTACAACCTGCCTGCCCAACAAGTTGCTGAGCTATGCGAACCGTTCAAACCTCAACCGTTCATCCACAAGATGCCCGATCCCACATCGGCAGCGTCTCCGACATCCGCGACGCCGAGCGGATAGTGCAGGCGAGCTGGGGCGGTGCGTCACCGATTACAACCAGAGCAGTCGATAGTCATGAAGAAACATGGTTAGCCGTGAAGAGGGCGCTTCCTAAATCTGAATGTGTATTGCACATGAGTAACCGACGCACAGGCGCCGTCCTATTCGCGCTCCTCGTATTGGCCACAAGTGCCTGCGGCGACGGAGAACAGGACTCCGCCGATGCTTCGACAACGACGGCGTTCCCATACCCGCCTTTCGAGATCCGAACAGACATCGCCGTTCCTCTCGAACCGCCGCTGCTCGACGCTGCCAAATTTGCACTTGATATGTCAGTCGACAACCGGCTCAAAAATGCGCCGGGGGCGAATGACATCGAACGGCGGTTCCGGAGCAGGATCGCTCCTGAAATCGACATTACTGATCTGCCACCGCCGCCCGCCACGGTCGTCGGCGAGACGGGAGGTGCGCTGCACCGCGCCGTCGGAGCCCGTGCGTTGCCTGATGGTGCGGTCGAGGTCGATATCTGTGCGTTCGCCACCCCCGGCCTATATACGCAGTTCAAGGACGGCAGGGTCGTGGGGCCCGACCCTGCCAAACCTTTCAGTCTTGAGCGGCCCGTCGTGCGGTGGACGGACGAGCCAGCCGCGGACGGGGAGCGTCCGGCTTCTCCGCGATGGCTCCTCGTACATACGGGGTTGCTCGGGAACGAGGACGACGCGACCTCGATCTGCGAACCTTACAAACCCGAACCCTTCATCCAGAAGATGCCTGATCGCACCTCCACAACCGCTGCTCCACCCTCGTCATAGAGGGGTTTCACCGTCCTCGGGATCTTGGCGACCCCTCGCGCTCGTCGTCCGCTATCGGCAGCGCAAATTGTTCCCACCCGTTGGTACGACGCCTTGCGGGGGGATCGCGATCAACGGCGGCACGCCGGAGCTGCGCGTGAAGAAACAAAGAAGGCACTGACCCGCTTTCTCAGGCCCTGACTGAGCGCCCGCAGGTCTTCCGGCCCTGCTGAGTGCGACTCCGCGCGAAACCCGTTGCAGCTCACGGTAGTGGCTGAGTTTGCCGATCACATACAGGAGACGGCGCTGCACAGCGCCGACACCGCGGCCGATGCGGAGGCTCAGCCGCCGAATGGGTGGTGGGGTGCGGCAGCACTCGTGACGGCGCTCATTGAAAATGCTCAGTTCTGCTCACCGAAAGTGCTCACCTGTGTGGCTCCGCCGATGAGGGCGGGTCTCCTTCGATGCTGGTGGTCTCTGACCACGCACCAGTTATCTGAAGGAGACCCGCTTTCTCATGCTCACATGGGAGGACGACTTGGAGATACACGCCCTACGTAAACGAGGCTGGTCGATCTCGGCCATTGCCCGTCACACGAACAAGAACCGCCGAACGGTCCGCAACTACCTCAACGGTGTCACCACCCCGGGCGTGCGCAAACCGGCCGCCGTTGATCCGTTTGAACCGTTCGTCGCTTACGTCACCGCCCGATTGACCGAGGACCCGCACCTGTGGGCCCGCACGCTGTGCGACGAACTCGAAGACCTGGGTTACGCGATGTCGTATCCGACGCTGACCCGCCAGATCCGGGCCCGAAACCTGCGCCCGCACTGCCCGGACTGCGCCAACCCCGCCGACCGCGCCAACTCCGTCATCGATCACCCGCCCGGGGACGAAACCCAATGGGACTGGCTTGATCTGCCCAACCCACCCGCCTCATGGGGGTGGGGCGCAATGGCGCATCTGCTGGTCGGGTCGCTGGCGTATTCCAGTCGCTGGCGGGCAGTGTTGGCGCCGGCGATGACCCAACCGCACCTCGTGGACGGTCTGGACCGGATCTCGCGCAAACTGGGTGGACTGACCCGCACCTGGCGCTTCGATCGCATGGCGACGGTCTGCGATCCTGGCTCGGGCCGGGTCACCGCGTCGTTCGCCGGGGTGGCCAAGCATTACGGGGTGATGGTGGCGATCTGCCCACCCAAGCGAGGCAACCGCAAAGGTGTGGTCGAGAAGGCCAATCACACTGCCGCCCAGCGGTGGTGGCGCAACCTTTCTGATGACCTCACGGTCGAACAGGCCCAAGATCGCCTCGACGACTTCTGTCGAGTCCGTGCCGATGCCCGGCTGCGGCCCACTGACGACGGCAAGCTATCGGTGGCCGCTCTGGCTGCCACCGAGCCCTTGGCGCCGCTGCCCGATGTCGCTTATCCGCTGATCCTCAGCGAGGACCGCACAGTGTCACGGCAGGCCATGGTCTCCTACCGGGGTAACCGCTACTCGGTGCCCCCGGAGTTGGCGTCGGCGACGGTCAGCATCACCCACGTGCTGGGATCTGACGTCATCGACATCGTCACCGCCTCCCAGATCACCATCGCCCGCCACCGGTTGGCCGCCGACGGCGCCGGGGTGATGGTCCGCGATCACGGCCACGTCGTCGCCTTGGATCAGCTGGCGATGACCGCCGCCGCCACCGGTGGGCGAGCCCATCGCCGCAAGGAACGCATCCCACCCGGGCCAGCTGCGTTGGCAGCCGCAGAAGTATTGCGGCTCAACACCTCTGATCCTGAATCAGCAATAACAGTCGACACTCTCGGCGCACCGACGACCGTGATCGATCTGTCCACCTACGAACGCGCCGCCCGCGGAAGGAACACCTTGTCATGACCACCACTACTTCGGATGCGGTGCCCACGCCCAGCACCGCCGCCCAAGCCAGCCTCTACCAACGCCTGCGTGGCCATCTGGCCGTGCTCAAACTCCACGACGCCGCCGAAGCGCTGCCCTCGGTGCTCGACCGCGCTCAGGCCGAGGGCACCTCGATGACCGCCGCCCTGGAGCAACTGCTGTCGATCGAGGTTGAAGCCACCGAGGCCCGCCGTCTGGCCGGCCGGTTGCGGTTCGCCTGCCTGCCCACCCCAGCCTCCCTGGAGGACTTCGACTACGACGCCGCCCCCGGACTGGACCGCAAGCTCATCGCCGAGCTCGGCACCTGCCGCTATCTCGAGACCGCCACCAACGTGCTGCTCATCGGACCACCAGGGGTCGGCAAGACACATCTGTCGGTGGGGTTGGCCCGCGCGGCTGCTCACGCTGGATATCGCACCTACTTCACCACCGCCGCCGACCTTGCCGCACGGTGTCACCGCGCGGCGATCGAGGGACGCTGGGCCACCACCATGCGGTTTTACGCCGGGCCGACGCTGCTGGTGATCGACGAACTGGGCTATCTCCCATTGCCCGGCGAGGCTGCCTCGGCGTTGTTTCAGGTTGTGGCGCAACGCTATATGAAGACCTCGATCGTGATAACCACCAATCGAGGCGTCGGCGAATGGGGTGAGGTCCTTGGCGATACCACCGTGGCCGCCGCGATGCTCGACCGGCTCCTGCACCGCTCAGTCGTGCTCAACCTCGACGGCAACTCCTACCGCCTTCGCGACCACCACGCCCGATCCGAGAACCTCCGCAAAGCAACCACCGGAACCCGACAACCACTACAGTGAACCCAGCTCACAGGTGAGCACCTTCACCGATCAACTCTGAGCACTTTCGCTGAGCCTCGTCACTCGGGCAGTGCCGCAGCACGGCTCAGGCGTGGACTGCGTTGTAAGTTTCGATGCCGCGCCCAATCGGCCGTACCCCGCCACGCAATCGACCTCTCCGGGGCCGCAGTGACCACCCGCTACCGTAGGTGCAATGCGACGTAGTTTGACGGGGGCCGTACTGGGCACCGTGGTGCTGGCCGCGGCAGTGGCGGGGTGTGACGCGAAGGCCGAACTGCAGCCGGCGGCGCCGCCGGAGGGTGTGTCGGCATCGGCCGTGGACCTCGCCAACCAGTTGCGGCAACGCGTCACGGTCGACGCGATGATGGGCCACCTGCAGAAGCTGCAGGAGATCGCCGACAGCAACGGCGGCAACCGCGCGCTGGGCTCTCCGGGCTATGACGCGAGCGTGGACTATGTCGCCGACGCCCTGCGCGAGAAGGGGTTCGACGTCGAGACCCCCGAGTTCGAGGTGCGGCTGCCGTTCGCCGAGGACCCACAGGTGACGGTCGGTGGCCAGGCGGTCACCGCCAAACCGCTGGAGTTCACCATCGGCACCGAGGGCGTCTCGGGTCCGCTGGTGGCGGCCAAGGCGGAGGACACCCCGGGCTGTGAGGCCGGCGACTATGACGGACTGCCCGTGGCCGGTGCCGTGGTGCTCGTCGACCGCGGTGCGTGTGCGTTCTCGATCAAGCAGGCCGTGGCCGCCGAACGCGGCGCGGTCGCGATGATCGTCGCCAACAACACCGACGGCGACGAGATGGGCGGCACGCTGGGCCGGCGCACCGACGTCAAGATCCCCGTCGTCAGCGTCACCAAGGCCGAAGGCGCCCGGCTGCGGGCCAACCCGGGCCCGACCACCATCAAGCTGGCCGCGGGTGTGCGGGTCGAGCGGACCCGCAACGTGATCGCCCAGACCGACACTGGCTCACCCTCGGATGTGGTGATGGTCGGAGCCCACCTCGACAGCGTCCCCGAGGGTCCCGGCATCAACGACAACGGGTCGGGGGTGGCCGCGGTGCTGGAAACCGCACTGCAACTCGGCCCCAACCCCGACGTGAAGTATGCGGTGCGGTTCGGCTTCTGGGGCGCCGAGGAGGAAGGCCTGCTCGGCTCGACGAACTACGTCGAATCACTGAACGAAGAGCAGCTCAAAGACACCGCGCTGTACCTGAACTTCGACATGCTCGGTTCGCCGAACCCCGGCTACTTCACCTACGACGGCGATCAGTCGGCACCGCCGGAGCCCCGGGTGCCGCGCGTGCCCGAAGGCTCGGCCGGCATCGAGCGCACCCTGGCGGCGTACCTGGCCGACGCCGGGAAGATGCCGCAGGACACCGGCTTTGACGGCCGTTCGGACTATGACGCGTTCACCCTCGCCGGGATCCCGGCCGGCGGGTTGTTCTCCGGGGCCGAGGACAAGATGTCCGCGGAGGAAGCCGAGGAGTGGGGCGGCAAGGCCGACGAGCCGTTCGACCCGAACTATCACAAGAACACCGATACCCTCGAGCACGTGGACCGGGACGCACTGCAGATTCATGGTGAGGGCGTGGCCTTCACCGTCGGCCTGTACTCGCAGGATCAACGGGGACGCAACGGGATACCGGTCCGCGAGGACCGCACCCGCCATCAGATCCGCCCCCAGTGAGCCGGCGCAGGCTGGCCGCCGGTCTGGCCGCGGTGGCCGCTGTGGCGCTGACGGCCGTGACGGCCGTGACGGCCGTGTCCTGTTCGTCGGAACCGGCCGCGCCGTCGGATGGGCTGCCGCACGAGCTCGCGCAGCGGATCACCGTCGACGCCATGTTCGGCCACCTGCGCAAGTTCCAGGAGATCGCCGACGCCAACGGCGGCAACCGCGCCCAGGGCACACCGGGGTACGACGCGAGCGTCGACTACGTGGCGCAGTTGCTGCGCGACAAAGGTTTCGATGTGCAGACCCCCGAGTTCGAGCGTCTGGGCACGGTCGGCGGCGGGAATCCGTCGCTGACGGTCTCCGGCCGACGGTTCTCGGTGGAGCAGGCCTCGCTGCTGGTGCCGACGCCCGCGGGCGGGCTGAACGCGCCGACGCTGCGCCCCCGGAAGCCGGCCGGGTGTGCCGCGTCGGACTACGACGGCGTCGCCGTTACCGACGCCATCTCGGTGGTCGACGACACCGGCTGCTCGATCGTGGTGAAGCAGAACGTCGCCCTGGCCAAAGGCGCGGTCGGTCTGCTGGTGGTCAGCACCAGCAGACCCAGCCCCGCCGGGCTGTTCACCTCCGGCTACTACGGGCAGCTCAAGGTTCCGGTCGGGGTGATCGACAAGACCGTCGACGCCGCGCTGCGGCGCACCACCCGGCCGGTGCGCCTGGTGCTGGACAACAAGGCACAGATGGAGAAATCGCGGAACCTGTTGGCCCAGCGAAAACCGGTGCCACCGACAATGTGGTGATGGTGGGCGCGCACCTGGACAGCATCGCCGCAGGACCGGGCATCAACGACAACGGATCCGGCGTGGCCGCGGTCCTGGAGACCGCGCTGCAGCTCGGCGGTTCACCGGCGATCAACAACGCCGTGCGGTTCGCGTTCTGGGGTGCCGAGGAAACCGGCCTGGAGGGCTCCTCGCAGTACATCCGGAATCTGTCACCGGAACAGCTCGACGAACTGGCGCTGTACCTGAACTTCGACATGCTCGGATCGACCAACACCGGGTTCTTCACCTACGACGGCGATCAGTCCGCGCAGGCCGGTGACCCGAAGCCGGTGCCGGACGGCTCGGCAGGCATCGAGCGCACCCTCGCCGGGTTCCTGAACCTGCAGGGCGTGCGACCCGCGGACATGCCGTTGGGCGCCTCCACCGATTACAGCGCGTTCATGAACGCCGGTGTCCCGATCGGCGGCGCCACCACCGGGGCGTCGCAGCGCAAGACCGAGGTGCAGGCGCGGTTGTGGGGCGGCAAGGCCGGGGTGCCGTTCGACCCGAACTATCACACCCGACGCGACAACATCGACAACGTCGACGCCCACGCGCTGTCGGTGATGGGACCCGCCGTCGGTTTCGCCGTCGGCACCTATGCGCTGTCCACCGACGGGCCCAACGGGGTCCCGGCGCGGGCCCAGCGAAAACGCGGCTGACACACCAATTCTTGACAGCCGATTGGCAGTTCGACATTGAACCGCGGTGCGCGGCGACGCGTGTTATCGGTATGGAAAACACCGCTGCGACGTCGTCGGGCACCTGCACCATCGCGGGCGTTCACGGCGTGCTCCCACCTCACCGCTACACGCAGGAACAGGTCACCGACGCCCTGCTCGACCTGCCCGGATACGCCGAATTCGAACCCGTCGTCCGGTCGCTGCACAAAAGCGCAAAAGTGAAGAGCCGCTACCTGACCCTCCCGCTCGAGGAATACGCCGCGCTTGACGATTTCGGCGACACCAACAGTCTGTTCATCGAACACGCCACAGAATTGGGCTGCGCCGCATTGTCGGGAGCGCTCGACGAGGCGGGCCTGCGGCCCGAGGACGTCGACCTGATCATCACCACCACCGTCACCGGCGCGGTCGTCCCGTCGCTGGACGCCAGGATCGCCGGACGCGTAGGACTGCGGCCCGATGTGCGACGCGTGCCGATCTTCGGCCTCGGCTGCGTCGCGGGCGCGGCCGGGATTGCGCGACTCAACGACTACCTGCGCGGCGCCCCGGACCAGGTGGCGGTGCTGGTGTCGGTCGAACTGTGCTCGCTGACCCACAAACACACCCCGTCGATGCCGACCCTGGTGGCCGGGGCCCTGTTCGGCGACGGCGCATCGGCGGTGGTCGCGGTGGGCGCCGAGCGTGCCGAACAACTCGACCCCGTCGGTCCCGACGTCCTGGACTCCCGCAGCCACCTGTACCCGGACTCGCTGCACGCGATGGGATGGGACATCGGCAGCAAGGGATTCGAGATCGTCCTGAGCGCCGAGGTGCCCGGTTTCGTGGGTCGCTACCTGGGTGCGGACGTCACCGGGTTCCTCGGTGAACACGGGCTGACCGTCGACGATGTCAGCGCCTGGGTGAGTCACCCCGGCGGGCCCAAGGTGATCGAGGCGATCATCGAGACACTGCATCTGCCCGCCGACGCACTCGATCTCACCTGGCAGTCACTGTCGGAGGTGGGCAATCTCTCGTCGTCGTCGGTGCTGCACGTGCTGCGCGACACGATCCGCAAGCGGCCACCCGCGGGAACCCCGGGAGTGCTGATGGCGATGGGGCCCGGGTTCTGCTCCGAACTCGTCCTGCTGCGGTGGCGCTGATGAGGTTCTATCCGGCGCTCATCGCCGCGGTGGCCGCCGAGCGGCTGGCCGAACTCGTGGTCGCCAAACGCAATCTCGAGTGGAGCAAGGCCAACGGCGGCAAGGAGTTCGGCGCCGGGCACTACCCGGTGATGGTCGCCCTGCACACGGGTCTGCTCGCAGGTGCTGCCCTGGAGTCCCGCCGACGCCGGTTCACCCCGGCGCTCGGCGGGCCGATGCTCGCGGTGACGCTCGCGGCGCAGTTGTTGCGCTGGTGGTGCATCACCACGCTGGGGCCGCAGTGGAACACCCGCGTCGTCGTGGTGCCCGGCGCGATGCGGGTGGTGGCGGGCCCGTACCGGCTGATACCGCACCCGAACTATGTCGCCGTGGTGGCCGAGGGCGTGGCGCTGCCCCTCGTCGGCGGCGCGTGGCGTACCGCGCTGGTGTTCACGGTCGCCAACGCGCTGCTGCTGCGGACCCGCATCCGAGTCGAGAACGACGCGCTGCGCAGCCTGAGATGATTGATCTGCTGGTGGCGGGCGGCGGCCCGGCCGGGCTGGCGACCGCGGTGTACGCCGCACGAGCCGGACTCGAAACGGTCGTCGTCGAACCGCGGCCCGGCCCCATCGACAAGGCGTGCGGCGAGGGCCTCATGCCGCACGCCGTGCGGCAGCTGGACCGCCTCGGCGTCCATCCCGACGGCCACCCGTTCCGCGGCATCCGCTACCTCGACGGGCGGCACACCGCCGAGGCGAGATTCCGCGACGGCAGCGGGCTCGGGGTCCGCCGCACCGTGCTGCACACCGCGCTGGCCGACGCCGCCGCCGACGCCGGGGTGCGGGTGGTGCAGGGGCAGGTCGACACCATCATCCAGAACGCGACATCGGTGTGCGCGGCGGGCTTTCGGGCGCGCTACCTGGCGGCGGCCGATGGCCTGCACTCACCGATCCGACGCTCATTGGGCCTGGCCCACGACGAGCCGCCGCGGCGCCGCTGGGGGATCCGGCGGCACGTCCGGATCGCGCCGTGGTCGGAGTTCGTCGAGGTGTACTGGGCGCACGACGCCGAGGCGTACGTGACGCCGGTGGGCGAGGACTGCGTCGGCGTCGCGATACTCACCTCGGCGCGTGGCAGTTTCACCGAACACCTCGCGCAGTTTCCCGACCTGGCCGCGCGCCTCGACGGGCTGCCGCACGGGCGCGACCGCGCGGCGGGGCCGCTGCTGCAGAAGGTGCGCGGACGCGTCGCGGGCCGGGTGCTGCTGGTCGGCGACGCCGCCGGCTACATCGACGCGCTCACCGGCGAAGGCATGGGCCTGGCGTTCGGTGGCGCCGAACTGCTGGTGAACTGTGTGCGCGCCGACCGGCCCGACGACTACGACCGCCGGTGGCGCGCCATGACACGACGTTACCGGTGGCTCACCGCGGCGTTGTTGCACGGCAGTGCGATCCGGCCGGTACGGGCCTGCATCGTCCCGGTGTCGGCCGCACTGCCCGCGGTGTTCGCCGGTGCGGTCAATGCGTTGGGGGAGTAGGCGTCTGGTCGGCTTCTCGGCGCCGGCCCAGGCCGCCGAGGGCCTCGAGCAGGCGCATGCCGTGGAACACCGCCAGCGCGGCGATCGAGCCGAGCGCGATACCGGTGAACGTCAATTCGCCTGCCTGCCAAGTGAAGTCGGCGATACCGATGATGAGGGGGATCGCCGCGGTCATCTGGTTGACCGGCTTGGAGAAGTCGACGTGGTTGCTCAGCCAGATCCGCACACCGAGAATGCCGACCAGCCCGTAGAGCACGATGGTCGCACCACCGAGCACACCGGCCGGGATCGCGGAGATCACCGCTCCCACCTTGGGACACAACGACAACAGGATCGCCACCGTGGCCGCCACCCAGTACGCGGCGGTCGAGTAGACGCGGGTCGCGGCCATCACACCGATGTTCTCGGCGTAGGTGGTGGTGGCCGATCCGCCACCGGCGCCTGCGAGCACCGTCGCGACGCCGTCGGCGGCCAGCGCCCGTCCGATCAGCGGATCCATGTCGGTCCTGGTCATCTGTCCGACCGACTTCACGTGCCCGATGTTCTCGGCGATCAGCGCGATCACCGCGGGTAGGAACAGCGGCAGCACACCGATGGCGAACGTCGGCGTCTGGAACTCGGGCAGACCCACCCACGGGGCGGCGGCGATCGCGGTGGTGTCGACCTCGCCGAGAACCAGCGCCAGCAGGTAGCCGATGATCACGGCGCCGAAGATCGCCAACCGGCCGATGATGCCGCGGAAGAACGCCAGCACCCCGACCAGCAGCACCAGCGTCACGATGCCGACCAGCGGACCCTGCTCGAAGTTGTTCTTGGCCGCAGGCGCCAGGTTGAACCCGATGAGCGCCACGATCGCGCCGGTGACCACCGGCGGCAGCGCCACGTCGATCCAGTGCGTGCCCACCAGGTGGACCACCGCGCCGACGATGATCAGCAGCACCCCGACGGCGATCAACCCGCCGAGCGCACTGCCCGCACCGTCGGCGGCCACGGCCGCGGTGACCGGCGCGATCACCGCGAAGCTCGATCCCAGGTAGCTCGGCAGCCGGTTGCCGGTGATCAGCAGGAACAGGATCGTGCCGATACCGGAGAACAGCAGCGTGGTCGACGGCGGGAACCCCGTGAGGACCGGCACCAGGAACGTCGCACCGAACATCGCCACCACGTGCTGCGCACCGATGCCGATGGTGCGGCCCCAGTCGAGCCGCTCGTGCGGAGCGACGACGAAGTCGTCGTCGGCGCGGGACTCGACGTACTTCCAATTCAGCAAGGTCACGAATGAGAACTACACACCATCGGCGACGATTGCGCACGCGTGGCGTCAGTGCATGTGACTGCCGCCGTTGATGTCCACGGTGGTGCCGGTCAGATAGCTTGCGTCCTCGCTGGACAGGAACGTGATGACGGCGGCCACCTCCTCGGTGGTCGCGGTGCGCCCGACCGGGATGTCGGCGGCCAGCTTGGCCTCCTGCTCGTCGCTGGAGCCGACGCGGATGTTGGTGTCCACCGCGCCGGGGGTGACGGCGTTGACGGTCACCCCGGTGTCGGCGACCTCGCGGGCCAGCGCCTTGGTGAAGCCGAGGATCGCGGCCTTGGCCGAGGAGTACGGCACCTTGCCGAACACGCCGCCGCCGCGTTGCGCCGACACCGAGGACATGTTGACGATGCGGCCCCATCCGGCGGCGATCATGTCCGGCAGGAAGGCCTTGGTCATCAGGTACGTTCCGGTGGCGTTGACGGCCATCACCGTGTTCCACAGTTCGAGCGTGGTGTCCAGGAAGTTGACCGGCGACGTGATCCCGGCGATGTTGGCGAGCGCCCCGACCGTCGGGAGGTTGCCGGAGGCGACCTCGGCGGCCACCGCAGCCCGGGCCGCGTGGACCGACTCCTCATCCGTGACGTCGACGGCATGGCCGAATGCGGGTACGGTGTAACGGTTTCCGATCTCGGCGGCCGTCTTGGCCGACTTCTCACCGTCGAGGTCGAGGACCACGACGGCCCAGCCTTCCCTGGCGTAGCGCTCGGCCACGGCGATCCCGATGCCGCGCTCGGAGGTGGCGCCGGTGACGACGGCGGTGCGGGCAGTGCTCTTCATTGCGAATCTCCTTAGATGAGTCCTGAGATGTGCTGCGCGGCTTCGGCTGTGGCTGTCGGCCGGTCGTCGTCGGTGACGTCGCGCGTCTCCAGTTCGAGGGCGAATTCGCCGGTGTAGCCGGCATTGGCGAGGGCCTTGAGGCCCGCGGCGAAATCGACCTGGCCGCGTCCCACGCTCAGGTTGATGTTGCCCGGCACCGCGTCGCGGATGTGGACATGCGCGATGCGCCCGGCGAACCGGGAGACGAAGTCGACCGGGTCGCCGCCGGAGGCCACGATGTGGCTGAAGTCCATGACGAGGCGGACGTCGCTGCCGCATAACCGGTCGGCGAGGGCCTGTGCGCGATCGATGTCGTGGCACAGCCGATAGTGGTGCAGCGATTCGGTCCACAGTTCGACGCCGTGGGCGGTCGCCCGGTCGGCGGCCCGGATCAGTTCGGCCGCGACCAGGTCGAGATCGTCGTCGAGGGCGTTCACCGGATCGTGGTCGAGCGCGCCGCACGGCAGCACCAGCGCCCGCGCACCGGTCGCACGGGCGAGGGTGAGCAGCATGTCGAGGTGTGCCGCGCGGGCAACGCGCGCGTCATCGTCCAGTGGGCGGTTGAGATCGCCGATGTCGCCGTTGATCGAGCGCACCCGCAGTCCGCTGCCCGCGACGGTGGAGGCCACGCCTGCGACGGCGGCGCGGTCGAGGACGAAGGGGACGTGGTCGCACACACCGGGAAGCGCGCCGAGGTCGATGGTGCGGAATCCCAGTTCGGTGATCCAGGTCAGGGCCATCTCCAAGTCGAGGTGGCGGAAGCTGATCGTGGAGCAGCCCAGCCGGGCGTGGGGTGCGGCCGGGGGTGCGGCGTGGGGTGCGTGGTGTCGGGTCATGTGCGCCTCGAATCAATCGACGTGATCAGGGCCACGGTAACGACGTCGACTGTTGACAGTCAACTGCTGAATGAGATCGATGTTGACTGTTGACATTGCGATGTGGCGTGCCCACACTGGGTGATCTAGAGCACTGTTGACTGTTGACAGTGACTTCGACCCGGCCTTTCGGAAAGGATCAGCACATGAGCGACGAAGCTCTATCGATGCGAGGACCCGTCCACGGCACCCCCGAAGCCAGGCGCGTGGCCATCGGTTCGGGTGTCGGCGCCGTCATCGAGACCTACGACTTCATCGGTTTCGGCACCGCGGCCGCGCTGTACTTCGGCACCGCGTTCTTCCCGAACTCCAGTCCGGTCGCAGGCACCCTCGCCGCGTTCGCCACCCTCGGCGTTGGCTTCGCGGCCCGCCCACTGGGCGGCATCATCGGCGGCCACCTGGGTGACCGCGTCGGTCGCAAGCCCGTGCTGGTCGCGTCGCTCATCGTCATGGGACTGGCCACCTTCGCGATCGGCCTGCTGCCCACCTATGCCGCGGTCGGCGTGCTCGCGCCCGTCCTGCTGGTGACGGTGCGCATCATCCAGGGCCTGGCATTCGGCGCCGAGTGGGGTGGCGCGATCCTGATGAGCTACGAGCATGCCCCGTGGAAGCAGAAGGGCCGTTACACCGGCATCGTCCAGGCCGGTTTCCCGGTCGGGCTGCTGCTGGCCAACCTCGTCTTCTTGGTCAGCGTCCACCTCGGCGGTGACTGGGCGTGGCGGGTTCCGTTCCTCGCCAGCATCCTGCTGGTCATCGTCGGCCTGATCATCCGGGCCAGGGTGCCGGAGTCACCGGTGTTCGAAGATGTCAAGGAGACCGGCGCCATCGTCAAGGCACCGATCGTCGAGGTGTTCCGCAGTGACTGGCGAAACATCCTGCGCGGCATCGGCCTTCGGGTCGCCGAGACCGCGGGCTACGCGGTGTCGATCACGTACATGATCTCCTATCTGAAAAGCGCCGAGCTGGCATCGCCCACCGAAACCCTTGTCGCGCTGTGCATCGCGTCCGGGCTCGGAATCTTCGCCACGGTGGCGTGGGCCCGGCTGACCGACCGGGTCGGCCGCAGGCCGGTCTATCTGTGGGTGTGCGCGTTCGGCATCCCGTTCGGCGTGCTGATGTTCCTGTTGGTCAACACCGGGCTCTTCCTGTTGATCGTCGCGACGTTCGCGGTGTCCTACGGCGTGTGCCAGAACGCCCTGGCCGGCGCGCAGGGTGCGTGGTTCCCCGAACTGTTCACGGCCAACACCAGGGCTTCGGGGGCCTCGCTTGCCTACCAGATCTCGGCGATGGTCTCCGGCTTCACGCCGTTCATCACCACGCTGCTGTTCGAGGGATTCGGCTGGATCGGGCCGGCGCTGCTGTTCTCGGCCTACGCCGCGATCGGACTGTGGGCCGCCGTGCTCACCAGGGAGACCTGGGGTTCGCGCGAACGGGCACTGGCCGACAAGGCCGCCGCCGACTCACACGTGCTGGCGGCGTGATGCCGCGTAGAGAACAGGTTTGGAACGCGGCCGGTCACCGGCACGGCTTGTCGACGTCGCGAATCGTCGCGACCATCCTCGAGCGACTGTACGATCGCTGTTGACATTCATATGTTGACAATCGAGGAGCGGTCGATGCCGGTGGAGGCCCCGTCCCTGCTGCGGCTGGAGAAGACCAGCCTGCGTGAACAGGCCCTCTCGGCCCTGCGCCGCGCCATCACCACCGGTCAGCTGAAACCGGGCACGCATCTGGTGGAGACCGATCTCTCCGAGGCACTGCAGATCAGCCGTGGCACGTTGCGCGAAGCGATGCGGCAATTGCAGCAGGAAGGCCTGATCTCCGCTGGCGCGCGTGGCCGCATGTCGGTGCGCCACCTCGACGCCAAGGAGATCACGGACATCTTCAATGTGCGCGCGGCGCTGGAGTCGCTCGCGGCCGGAGAACTGGCTCGGCGTGGCGACCGCGCCGAGGTGGTCGCCACGTTGCGGTCGGCGGTGGACGACATGCAGCGGTGGGCGGAATCGGACCTCGAAGGGCGTATCGAGGCCGATCTGCGGTTCCACCGCACCATGTGCCAGTTGAGCGGCAACGAGACGTTGCTGCACTCGTGGTCGTCGCTCGAAGGCAGCATCCGGATGTCGATCATGTACGCCGGCGTGGAACGCGCACTGAAGAACATGGACGCCAAACGGCATCTGTGCATCGTCGAGGCCATCGAATCGGGCGACGACGCCGCCGCGGCGGAGACCGTGCGTGACCACATGCACACGGCCGCGGCGGTTCTGGTCGACGGGCAGAAGTGACTCAGCGGCCCCGGCGCACCCCGTAGACCGCCGCGCCGATTGCCACCACGGTCAACCCGGCCAGCACCGACGACAACGGCAACGTAAACGCCAGCACCACACAACCCACCAACCCGACCGCGGGGATGACCCGGCGGCCCAACGTGGCCGCCGAGGCGTTGGCGATCGCGTAGTACGCCAGCACCGCGAACGACGAGAAGCCAATCGCGCCACGCAGATCCGCGACCGCGGCCAGCGCGGCCACCACGACACCGACCGTGACCTCGGCGCGGTGCGGGACGCCGAACCGCGGATGGACGACGCCGAGCGCCGACGGCAGATGGCCGTCGCGGGCCATCGCGAGCGTCGTGCGCGACACCCCGAGGATCAGCGCCAGCAGCGAACCCAACGCCGCGACCGCCGCGCCCGCGCGCACCAGCGGCTGCCACTGCCCGGCCCCGACGGCCGCCACGGCATCGGCCAGCGGAGCCGTCGCACTCGCCAGCCCGGCGCCTCCGAGCACCGCCAGCACCGCACCGGCCACCACGGCATACACCACGAGCGTGAGGCCCAGCGCGATGCGGATGGCCCGCGGGATGATCCGCGCGGGATCGCGGACCTCCTCACCCAGGGTGGCGATGCGCGCGTACCCGGCGAACGCGAAGAACAGCAGTCCCGCCGCCTGCAGCACCCCGACCGCCGAGACGTCGTCGCCCAGCGTCAACCGGGCGGGTTCGGCCGCACCGGAGCCGAGCAGCAGCACCACCACGGTCGCCAGGACCGCGAGCACCACGGCGACGATGACCCGCGTCAGCAGCGCCGACTTCTGCACCCCGACATAGTTGACGGCGGTCAGCGCCACCACCGCGCCCTCCGCGACGGCGTGCGCCTGCTGGGGCCACGCATAGCTGCCGACCGTGAGGGCCATCGCCGCGCACGAGGCGGTCTTGCCGACGACGAAGCTCCAGCCCGCGAGGTAGCCCCAGAACGCGCCGAGCCGTTCGCGGCCGTAGACGTAGGTACCGCCGGACTGCGGGTAGATCGCGGCCAGCCGCGCCGAGGATGTGGCGTTGCAGTACGCGACGACGGCGGCCAGCGCCAAGCCGATCAGCAGGCCGGATCCGGCGGCCGCGGCCGCGGGGCCGATCGCGGCGAAAATCCCCGCGCCGATCATCGAGCCCAGCCCGATGGTCACCGCGTCGACCGTGCCGAGCCTGCGGTGCAGACCCCCGGGCGTGGACACGCCCGTGATCGTAGATCAGTGCGTGTCGCGGTCGGGCAGGAGTGACTCGTGCGCCGACGACGTCGCCGCCCGGAACAGCACCGCGACCAGGGCCAGCGCGCCGACCGCCACCACCGGGATGGTCCACAGCCGGCGCGTCACCAGCGCCGAGCCGCACTTGTCGACGTACTGCGCGCCTGCGGCCTCGGCCTGCACCAGATGCGCCGAGAACGATGTGCCACACGGGATCTGCATGCCGTAACGGTCGAAGTCGTCGAGGTAGACCGTCATGCTCATCAGGTAGAGGCCGAGGCCCAGGACGATGGCCCCGGCGATGCCGAGGTAGACCGCGCGATAACTCACTGTGTCCCCCTTGATGTCATGTCGACGTCGCAAAACGACGAGGCTGGCCGACACGCGCAGAACCCCGCCCTATGTTAATGACCGTTCCCCACGGGTCGGGTCCTTTGACGCGGTCGGTGGGCCCGTTTATCGTGACCACATGGCGCGCACCCCGCTCGGTCCGACCACGAGCGGATCCAGAATTGTGCGACGTCGGCCCAAAGACCGAAAAGCCCAGATCGCACGGGCTTCCGCCGAGGCGTTCAGCGCGCTCGGCTACCACGGCGTCAGCATGGAGGCCATCGCGTCGCGGGTCGGGATCTCCGCGGCCGCGCTGTATCGGCACTACTCCAGTAAATACGAGCTGTTCCGCGACGCCGTGCTCAATCTCGGGCAGCAACTCGTCGACAGCACCGCGTTCGCGGACACCGCCGACGATGAGGATCCACGCGAGCGGTTGCGCCGGCTCACCGGTGCGCTGACCGACACGTCGTTGGCGAACCGGGAATCCGGCGGCCTCTACCGCTGGGAGGCCCGCTACCTCGACGACGACGATCAGGCGGCCCTGAACGCGCAGATGCGCACGGTGCACCACCGCATCCAGCAGCCGCTGCAGAAGCTGCGTCCGGAACTGGGCTCGCGGGAGCGGTGGATGCTGTCCACCGCGACGCTCAGTGTGATCGGCAGCGTCGTGGACCACCGCGCCAAACTGCCCGCAGGCCAGATCCGTGAGGTGCTCGGCGAGATCGTCGACAGCGTGCTGGCCGCCGACTTGCCGGAGCTCCCCGAACCCACCGCGACCGCGGCTCCCGCGCCACCCATGGTGAGCACGGCGAAATACGAAGCGCTGCTGACCGAATCGATGCGGTTGTTCAACGAGAACGGCTACCGCGACACCACGATGGAGGACATCGCCGCGGCAGTCGGCATGCCCGCCTCGGGGATCTACCGGTACTTCTCCGGCAAGGCCGACATCCTGGCCGCCGGTTTCCGGCGCGCCGCCGACCGGCTGTCGGCGGACATGGCCGAGATCCTCAACGCCGGAGGCGAACCCGAGGAGATCCTGGCCGCCCTCATCGACGACTACATCGCCAGGTCCTTCGACCGCCCCGAGTTGGAACACGTCTACTACACCGAGCGGCTCAACATGACCGCGGCGGACCAGAAGATCCTGCGTGACCTGCAGCGCTCGGCCGTCGAATCGTGGGTCGAGGTGGTGATGCCGGTGCGGCCGCACTGGTCCGCCGGGCAGGCGCGGTTCGCCGTTCATGCCGCCATGGCGTTGGTGATCGACCTGGGCCGGCTCATGGGATACCAGAATTCCGAGCAGGCCCGGGCCGTGGTGGCGACCATGGTCGATCACGCGCTGTTGGGCCGCTACCGGTTACGGACGGCGTTGCCCGCCAGGTAGGTGAGGTAGCCGATGGTGCCGACGGTTGCGAGGCGCCGCGTCTTGCGGGCACTGAGCGCGAGGCCCAGCGCGGTCTCGATGCCGCCGTTGGTGTAAACGTGCTTGCGGGTGTCGCGCGGGAACGCCGGCTTGGTGACCGACTCGAACAGCTGCGGCTTGGCGAAGTGCGCGACGCCGACGCCGGCCAGGCCCAGACCGGCGAGCTTGGCGAGGGTGGAGTTCTTCTCTTGTGCCACGAATGGTCCTCTCTGATCAGGCAAAGATGTAGTCGCTCAACGGGAATCGTGAGGCTTCCGCGACGGCCCTTCGGGTCGTCATCGGCCGGAGCAGCGTTGCCTCGCCGCTCGGATTGAAATAGTACGACCGTGCCGATGTGCAGTTGCCGAGGGTGAACAGCGAATCGCCGAGGAGATCGGTCATGCGATCCAGATACCGCCGGTTGGCGTCCTCGGTGACCTCGAAGGTGGTCGCTGCGCGCCGCTTGACCTCGCCGAACAACCGGTCCATGAGCCGCATCTGGTACTCCATGGTGTTGAAGAAGTTCAGGCCGAGGAACGCATACGGACTCGCCAGGCTCAGGTAGTTGGGGAAATACGGCATCGAGACGCCCTGGTACGCCTGGAATCTTGTCTCACGCCACCACTTGCCGAGATTGCGCCCCTGCCTGCCGATCACCTCGATCGCCGGGAAGTTGGCCTCCCACAGGTCGAAACCGGTCGCGAGCACCAGGGTGTCGATGGCGGTCTTGGTGCCGTCGGCGTTGACGATCCCATCGGCCTCGATGCGCTCGATCCCGTCGGCCTGCAGGTGCACGTGCGGCAACGTGAACGCCCGGTAGTAGCTGTTGGAGAATGTCGGCCGCTTGCAACCGAAGTCGTAGTCCGGCGTCAGCTTGCGGCGCAGCTGCGGGTCACGGATCGACGCCGCCAGATGCATCCGGCCGAGATCGGCCGCGGCGATGTTGAGCCGGCGGAAGTACCGGTGCCTGAGCACCGCGGTGTCCACCAGGAACGCGTAGATCGCGTCGGTGACCGCGCGCACCGCGCGCTGCGTCAACGGCACACCTGCGAACAGCCTCTTGATCGCCTGCGGGAACCGCACGTCGACCTTCGGCACCACCCAGATCGGGGTGCGCTGGTAGACGGTCAGCTCGGCGACGCGTTCGGCCAGTTCGGGGATGAGCTGCACCGCGGTGGCGCCCGTGCCGATGATGGCGACGCGCCGGCCGTACAGCGAGTACCCGTCGTCCCAGTCGGTGGTGTGGATGATCCTGCCGTCGAACTCGGTGATGCCGGGGATGTCGGGGGTGTGCGGTTGGGACAGGAAACCGGTCGCCGTGAGCAGGAAACGCGCCCGCAGGTGCTCACCCGTCGCGAGCGACACCTGCCAGACGTCGTCGTCGCCGTCCCAGCGGGCGCCCGTGACCGTGGTGTTGAACCGGATGTGGCGCCGGACGTCGTATTTGTCGGCGACGTCGTCGGCGTACTGCTTGATCTCCGAACCCGTCGAGAACAGCCGTGACCAGTTCGGATTGGGTTCGAAAAAGTACGAGTAGGTCGTGGTGGGCACGTCGACGGCCAGGCCGGGGTAGCGGTTGACGTGCCACGTGCCGCCCAGGTCGTCCTCGCGCTCGAGGATCACGAAGTCGTCGAACCCCAGCCGTTTGAGCTGGATCGCCGCCCCGATCCCGGCAAAGCCGGCCCCGACGATCACCGCGTCGTGCACCCCCGGTTGCATGCGCCAGACAGTACCGCAGGTACCGGGTACTTTGTCGAGACCTGTTGACGAAACCGGGTAAAGATGCGGACATGGCGAAGTCGTTCACCCTCGTGCAGTTGCGGTACTTCACGGCAGTCGCGCGGCACGAGAACATGCGGGCGGCCGCGCTCGACCTCAACGTCACGCAGTCCACGCTGTCCGCGGCGATCCACCAGCTCGAGCGTGAGGTCGGCGCCGAGCTGTTCCAGCGGCTCTCCAGCCGTGGCCTGCGCCTGACCGCCGAGGGCCGCAGGCTGCTGATCGGTGCCAAGACGGTCCTGGAGGACGCCGACCAGCTGTACCAGTCGGTGCGTGCCGAACGTGAGGAACTCGTCGGCGAGCTCGTGGTGGGCATCTTCTCGCCGATCGCGCCGTTTCACGCACCGCACATCCTCACCGCCGTCGAGCAACGCCACCCCGGCCTCAAGCTGTCATTCCTGGAGGGCGACCAGGAGACCCTCATCCGGGCCGTGCGTGACGGGATCTGCGAGATCGCGGTGATGTACGACCTCGGCGTCGGCACCGAATTCGACTACCGGACGCTGGAACGGATCCCGCCGCACGTGCTGGTCTCGGCCGACCACCCGCGGGCCGCCCACCCCGAGCAGCCGGTGCATCTGCGCGATTTCGAGGACGAACCGTTCGTGCTGCTCGACCTCAAACACAGCCGCGAGTACTACCTCGACATCTTCAAGCGCCTCGACCTGCGTCCGCGGATCCGGCACTTCGTCTCCGGGTACGAGACCGTGCGCTCCTATGTGGGCCTCGGACAGGGCTACTCGGTACTGAACCGGCGGCTCGTCCACGACCTGACCTACGCCGGGCGGCGTATCGTCGCGCTCGACCTGGCCGACGACGTCCCGCCCATCGAGGTGGTTTTGGTCCGGCTGCGCGACGCGCGGCTCACCCGCAAGGCGTCGGCGGTCGAAGAGGTCTGCATCGACCTGCACGCCGCCACCGCCCATGACCAGCGCTGATCGGATTCGTCGATCGGACTGTGCAATTGTTTTCGTTGGACTCCGGCGAGCTGGGTCACAAAGCTGAGACAAATCCCGCCGATCCTCGACGACCGAGAGCCCCCATGACGCAGACAGACCAGCAGGCAGCCGCAGAGACCCCCGCCGTCCGTCCCGCCGCGTCGGAGACGTCCGACAAGCAGCCCAGCACGGGCATGCAGAAACGGGTCCTGGCCGGCGGCGGCATCGGGCAGTTCATCGAGTTCTACGACTTCACCCTCTACGGCCTGTCCGCGGTGACGCTGGCCAAGCTGTTCTTCCCGGGCGGCAGCAGTCTGGCCGGTCTGTTGGCCACCTTCGCCACGTTCGGCGTGGCGTTCTTCGTGCGGCCACTGGGCGGGCTGTTCTTCGGCGCACTCGGCGACCGCATCGGCCGCCGCAAGGTCCTGTTCCTCACGCTGCTGCTGATCGGCACGGCCACCGCCCTGATCGGCATGCTCCCCACACACGCCAGCATCGGGATCGCCGCGCCGATCCTGCTCGTGGCCTGCCGGCTGATCCAGGGCTTCTCCGCGGGCGGCGAATCGGTGGGCGCTCCGGCGTTCGTCTTCGAACACGCCCCGCTGGACCGGCGCGGCTTCTGGCTCAACATCACGATCGCCGCGACCGCACTGCCCTCGGTGGTGGGCGGCACGCTGATCCTCATCCTGTCCTCGACCATGACCCCGGCGGCGTTCGAGTCCTTCGGGTGGCGCATCCCGTTCCTGCTCGCGCTGCCGCTCGCGGTCTTCGGCGTGTGGATCCGCGCGAAAACCGAAGAGTCCGAGGCGTTCAAAGAGGTGCTGGCCAAGCACGAGCACAAGGAGTTCAGCCCGATCCGGGAGACGTTCCGCGAGAACAAGGTCCGCATGGCCCAGGTCATCTTCGTCATGGGCCTGACCGCCATGGGCTTCTACTTCCTGTCCGGCTACTTCGTCTCCTACGTCCAGACCACCGGCAACCTGAGCCGCGAACAGTCCCTGCTGATCAACGCGATCGCCATGGCCTGCTACGCGCTGCTGCTCCCAGTCGGCGGCATCATCGGCGACCGGGTCGGACGCAAACCCATGCTGATCGCCGGATCGGCCGCGCTGCTGGTGCTGGCGATCCCGTGCTTCATGCTCGTCACCAGCGGCTCGCTGGCGCTCGCCATGACCGGCCAGCTGCTGTTCGTGGTGCCGCTGTGCATCTACGGCGGTGGCTGCTACACGTTCTTCGTCGAGGTCTTCACCACCGCAACGCGTTTCACCTCCGCGGCGATCAGCTACAACGTGGCCTACGCGGTGTTCGGCGGCACCGCACCGTTCGTCGGCACGATGCTGGTGTCCTCCACCGAACTCGACTCCGCCCCCGGCTACTACATGGCCGCGGCCGCCGCGGTGGTCCTGCTCCTGCTGCTGTTCGCGCGGGTGCCGGAGACCCGCCGCCGCATCGGCTGAGCCCAGAACCCGAACAATCCCTGAGGAATCACCATGTCTGCAACCGCTTTTCTCGCCGACTTCCATCACGTCGCCACCTTCGGTGCCACCGAGAACCAGGGCGTCGACCGGCAGGCGGCCACCCCCGAGGACAAGCTGAGCCGCGACTGGTTCGCGGAGTTCGCCAACCGACGCGGGTGGGAGCTGCGCGTCGACGGCATCGGAAACATGTTCGCGCTCATCGAGTTCGTTCCCGGCGCGCCGTACATCCTGATCGGGTCGCACCTCGACTCGCAGCCCCTCGGCGGCCGGTTCGACGGGGCGTACGGCGTCATCGCCGCGCTGCACGCCGCCGAACGCGTCGAACAGCGCATCAACGCCGGCACCGGCACCGACAGCGGCGAGGTGCGATACAACCTGGCGGTCGTCAACTGGTTCAACGAGGAGGGCGGCCGGTTCGCCCCGTCGATCATGGGCTCCTCGGTGTTCGCCGGGCTGATGGACGAGGACGAGATGCTCGCCGTGCGTGACCTTTCCGGCGTCACCGTCGACGAGGCGCTCACCGCGATCGGCTACCGCGGCGCCGACGCTCGACCGGAGGTGGCGGGCTACGCCGAGATCCACATCGAGCAGGGCCGCATCCTGGAACGTGAGGGCATCGCGCTGGGCGCGGTCGACTCGTCCTGGTACACCCAGAAACTCGACATCGAGGTGCTCGGCGAGCAGTCACACACCGGGGCGACCGCGATGGCCGACCGCCGCGACGCCCTGGTGGCCGCCAGCAAGGTGGTGCTGCTCGTGCACGACGTCGTCGGCCAGTTCCCGGACGAGGCCGGCCAAGAGGTTATCGTGTCGTCGGTCGGCCGTTTCACGGTCGAACCCAACTCACCGATCGTGGTGCCCCGCCGGGTGCACCTGGTAGCCGACCTGCGCTCGGCGTCACCCGAGATCGTCGCGGCCGCACGGTCGAGCCTGCTCGCCGACATCGCCGAGGTCGCCCAGGCGCACGACATCCGGATCAACGTGCGCGACTTCGACATCCGCGACATCCAGCGCTTCCCACAAGCCGGCATCGAGCTGACCCAGAAGGTCGCCGCCGACCTCGGGCTCAGCGTGCGGCCGATCCGCACCATGGCCGGGCACGACTCGGTGCCGATGAACCGCATCGTGCCGACGGTGATGATGTTCATCCCGTCGGTCGACGGCGTCAGCCACTGCGAGCGCGAATTCAGCACCGACGAGGACATGGTCGCCGGCGTCGACGCGCTGACCGGCGTGGCCTGGGAGATGGTGCACGGCGCCCTCGCACAGCAGACGGTGGCCCGATGAACACGGGCGTGATGACGCCGCTGGCCTACCTGAACGCCGCCGACGCCAGGAAAGCCTTTCGCAGCCGCGAACTCTCACCGCTGGATGTGCTCGACGCGCAGATCGCGCAGATCGAGGCGCACAACGGCGACCGCACCACCGGCATCAACGCGTTCTGCGAGACGTTGTTCGACGACGCCCGGGCGCAGGCCCGCGCCGCCGCCGACATCTACACGCGCTGCGCCGCCTCCGGTGACGAGCCGCCGCCGCTGCTGGGGCTGACCGTCGCGACCAAGGAGAAGCACGGCATCGCGGGCCTGCGCCTGGAGCAGGGCCTGGCGGCCCATCGCGGGCGTATCGCCGAGCACGACCATCCCGTCGTCGAACGCATCAGGGCCGCGGGCGGCATCATCCACGCGCGCACCACGAGCCCGGAGTTCAGCTGCGCCACCGTCACCCACTCACCGATGTGGGGGATCACCCGCAACCCGTGGAACCTGCAGGCCTCACCCGGCGGTTCGTCCGGCGGTGCGGGCGCGGCACTGGCCGCCGGGTTCACCACGCTGGCCACCGCCTCCGACATCGCCGGATCCACCCGCATCCCGGCCGGTTTCACCGGCACCGTGGGATACAAGGCGCCCTACGGCCGCATCCCGGGGCTGCCGCCGCTGGCCGCGGACTGGTACCGCGGCGACGGGCCGATGGCACGCACCGTGGCCGACGTCGCGCTGCTGAGCGCGGTCATGTCCGGACGTCACCCGGTCGACCACGCCTCATGGGGCCCGGCGAATCAGTCGCCGCTGCGCACCGGGGGTGTGCGAGGTCTGCGGATCGGGTTGTCGGTGCATCTCGGTGACTTTCCCGTCGCGGATTCGGTGGCCGCCAACACCCGGGCAGTGGCCGAGGCGCTCGGCCGGGCCGGTGCCGAGATCGTCGACATCGACCTGCCCTGGACCACCGCGCGGATCAGGGACACCATCTTCGCGCACTTCGGCCACATCCTGGCACCGGCCATGGTGCGGGAAATCGGGGACACCGAAGGCGAAGTGGCCGCCTACACACGGCAGTTCATCGCGGACGCGACCGCCGCGGCGCAGCGCTGCCCACTCGTGGAGTCACTGGCCGCCGACGCCCGCGTGCAACACGAACTGGCCGTCGCGATGCGCGATGTCGACGCGCTGGTGTGCCCCACCTCCGCGGTGACATCACTGCGTGCCGACGGCGACTACCTGGACGGCATCGACACCGAATCCGGCCACCGCGAACACTATTGGGAAGGCCACATGACCAGTCCGTTCAATGTGGCCAACCGCTGCGCGGTGCTCTCGGTGCCCAGCGGACTGTCACCGGAAGGCGTTCCCGCCGGCGTCCAGATCGTCAGCCATCCGCACGACGAGGCGACGGCATTCCACGTCGCGCACGCCGTGCAGGCCCTGGTCGGGTTCGACGAGCGACCGCAGATGTCCGGCGGCGCCTGAATCGTTCCGGCTCAGTAGAGCTTCGCCAGAACCTCACCGGCCTCGGCGTCCTCGACCGCCGGGGTGACATCCATCGTGAGGAACTCACCCCACTCGGCCGCGGACTCGAACATCGCCTTGGCGTCGTCGGTTTCGACGATCGCGAAGCCCTGCCCGTTCATGCCCCACCACCGGCCCAGCAGTGTCACCCCTTCGGGCACCTGGGCGCCGGTCTTCTTGAACTTGTCGACCGCATCGCGAAAGCCTGCCTGCGACTGCGTCCAGTGCACGATGAACTTCATTGCGGTTACCTCCTGGTGACACGGGCCGGAACCGGCGCCGCGGCGATCACGGTGAAGGGGGTCTCCACCGAGAAGTCGGGTTTCTGGGACTCGACGTTCACCGCGCCGACGTCTTCGGCACGGTCATCGAGGTCGACGCCGAACACCGAACGTCCCAGGGCCCGTAAGGTCAAGGCCCGGCACGCCCTGTCCAGATCGACGGTTGCTCGGTCGGCCCATGAGTCGGCCACCGATTGTGCCGCGGCCGCCATATGGCCTGCGAAGCGGGGCACATGCTTCTTGGTGAACAACGGCTGCAATGTGCGCCGCCGTGGCAACCACCGATCATGCTGCAGGTCAAGGAGATTGCCGCCCATGTGGCGCTGCAGTTCGCGCATGTTGCGCGACCCGCCGCGATCGGCGATCGAGTCGGGACGACTCAGTACATCGTGAGCGCCCTGCGGCGAGGTGATCAGCAGCGCCTGGGGCAGCAGCCACCGCGGTCCGAGGACGATGCGGGTGACCGGGCCACCGGCGTCACACAACCGCTGCATACCGTCGATGAACGAGCGCAGGCACCGGATCTGCTCGCGGTAGGGCAGTGGATTGCGCGGCGCGAGCGGCAACTCCGTCACCGGGCGGCTGTCGATCTCGACCATGCTTCGAGTGTCGGCCCGCGCGCGGCGTGGCGTTTAGGTAGCGCGCTACCCTAATTTCACCCTATCTTCCCGGTCCTGCTGTTTTCGCTGGTCGCGATGCATGTAACCGTGCGGTCGCCGCGTTGCCACGAATCGGCCGTCGGGTACAGCACCAGCGTCCGGATCTCCGGATCGTCGGCCGCCGCAGGCGCGTACTGCTTGAGCGCCGGCCCGCATTTGTCGGTGTACTCCAGCACCGCGCCCTCACCGGGGAAGTCGCCGTCGGGCATCTGCATCACCGAGAACACCTCGCCCTTGTGCGGCTGATCGCATGCCACGGTCTGCACGTAGAGCACCCTGCTGCTGTCGGGGATCTCGGCCAGGCAGTGACCGACCTTCGCCGCCGACGCCTCGGTCGAGTCGCGCTCGGTCACGTAGTACACCGCCACGGCCGCGCCGGCCGCCAGTACCGCGAGCACCACCACGACGATCGCGACGACGACCCACGGCCGGGTCCGCTTCCGCGGTGGCGGTGGGAGGTGGCCGGTGTCGTTGGCATAGGGCAGCGGAGGAGGCGGCGGGTATCCGTGCGATCCGTACGGCGGTGGTGGGGGACCGGGCGGGGTGGTCATGTCCCGACGATATCGAGGAGCCGCAGTGCCGCATCGACCGCAAGGGCCGGCACGTCGTGCGTCCTGGACGCGAGGTCATGTCGTGCCCCGTCGATCGCGACCACCTCGGTGGGTCCGCCGACCAGGGCCGCGGCCGCGGTGACCTCGTCGATCGTGCCGAACGGATCCGACGAACCGTGCGTGAACACCGTCGGCACAGTGATGTTCGGCAGATGCTCGGTGCGGGCGCGTTCGGGCTTGCCGGGCGGGTGCACCGGATATGAGAACAGCGTCAGCACGTCCATACCGCCGGCCTCGGCCGCCACCATCGAGGTCATCCGACCGCCGTAGGAGTGCCCGCCTGCGAGCACGGGCCCGTCGGTGAGCCCGCGGGCGAAGGCGATGGCCTCGGCGACGCCGTCCTGATCGGCCCTGGCCGATCCCGAGGGTGGGCCCTTGGGGCGACGCCGGCGGTAGGGCAGGTTGTAGCGGATGGCCAGCCAGCCCCGCGTGGCCCATTCGTCGCAGATCCGGGTCAGCAGTGCGCCGTCGCGGTTACCGCCCGCGCCGTGGGTGAGCACCACGACACCGCGCGGGTCGGTCTGCGGTTCATGCGCGACGCCTGCGATGGCCTCGAGGCCCGCAAGCGGGTCACGAGCCACGCTGCAACCTGAACAGCGCCGAGACGGGGCCGTGGCCGTGGCCCAACGGGTATGCCGCACGCAGGCATTCGGTGACCCAGCCCTTGGCGAACGCGACCGCGTCGGGCATTTCCATGCCGTGCGCGAGCGCGCAGGCCGCGGCCGCGGCCAGGGTGTCGCCCGCACCGTGGTCGTGTCCGGTGTCGATCCGCTCGGCGGCGAACTCGTAGAAGTCGGTGCCGTTGTAGAGCAGATCCGGGCTCTGTGCCGAGGTGCGCAGGTGCCCGCCCTTGACCAGCGCCCACGCCGGGCCCAGCGCGTGCAGGGCCTTGGCCGCGTCGCGTTGCATCGCCTCGTCCACGACCTCGATGCCGGTGATGAGCCTGACCTCGTCGAGGTTCGGTGTCACCAGCGAGGCGATCGGGAACAGGTCGTTGCGAACCGAATCGAGCGCGCTGGGATGCAGCAGCGGATCGCCGTGCATCGACGCGCACACCGGGTCGACCACCAGCGGGGCGTCGGTACCCAGCCCGCGCCACGTCTCGGCGACCGCGCCGATGATCTCCGCCGACGCCAGCATGCCGGTCTTGGCGGCCTGGAATCCGATGTCCTCGGCGACCACCTGCATCTGGCCCGCGATGATGTCGACGGGAACCTCGTGAAACCCCTTGACCCCCACCGAGTTCTGCACCGTGACGGCCGCCACCGCGACGCAGCCGTGCACGCCAAGCATGGCGAACGTGCGCAGATCGGCCTGGATGCCCGCGCCGCCACCGGAATCGGTGCCTGCGATGGTCATCACCCGGGTCGGGGTCTGCCCCGGCGGCGTCAGCGGTAGCAGCTTCACGTCGGTCCTCACGATGTCAGCGGTAGGTACACGCGGTTTCCGTGTTCGGCGAACTCGGCCGATTTCTGGTCCATGGCGTCACGGATCGACTCCTTGAGATCGGCCGTGATCCGCATCGAGCAGAACTTCGGCCCGCACATCGAGCAGAAGTGCGCGGTCTTGGCCGGTTCGGCGGGCAGGGTCTCGTCGTGGAATTCGCGCGCGGTGTCCGGATCCAGCGACAGCGCGAACTGGTCGTGCCAGCGGAACTCGAAGCGCGCCTTGGACAGTGCGTCGTCGCGCTGTTGTGCGCGGGGATGGCCCTTGGCCAGGTCGGCCGAGTGCGCGGCGATCTTGTAGGCGATCACACCGTCCTTGACGTCCTGGCGGTTCGGCAGGCCAAGGTGTTCCTTGGGGGTGACGTAGCACAGCATCGCGGTGCCGGCCTGCGCGATGATCGCCGCGCCGATGGCCGAGGTGATGTGGTCATAGGCCGGGGCGATGTCGGTGGCCAGCGGCCCCAGGGTGTAGAACGGTGCCTCGTCGCACAGTTCCTCTTCCTGGCGCACGTTCTCCACGATCTTGTGCATCGGGACATGCCCCGGACCCTCGATCATCACCTGTACGCCATGGCTTTTCGCGATCGCGGTGAGTTCGCCCAGGGTGCGCAGCTCGGCGAACTGCGCCGCGTCGTTGGCGTCGGCGATCGAGCCGGGACGCAGCCCGTCGCCCAGGGAGAACGTCACGTCGTACCGGGCGAAGATCTCGCAGAGTTCCTCGAAATTGGTGTACAGGAACGATTCCGTGTGATGCGCCAGGCACCAGGCCGCCATGATCGACCCGCCGCGCGAGACGATGCCGGTGACCCGGTCGACCGTCAGCGGGATGTGCCGCAACAGCACCCCGGCGTGCACGGTCATGTAGTCCACGCCCTGCTCGCACTGTTCGATCACGGTGTCGCGGTAGACATCCCAGCTGAGCTTCGTCGGATCGCCCTTGACCTTCTCCAGTGCCTGGTACATGGGCACGGTGCCCACCGGCACCGGCGAGTTGCGCAGGATCCACTCCCGCGTCAGGTGGATATCGCGGCCCGTCGACAGGTCCATGATGGTGTCGGCGCCCCACCGGGTCGCCCACACCATCTTGTCGACCTCCTCGGCGATCGACGACGTGACCGCCGAATTGCCGATGTTGGCATTGACTTTCACGCCGAACGCCTTGCCGATGATCATCGGCTCGCTCTCGGGATGGTTGTGGTTGGCCGGGATCACCGCGCGGCCGCGGGCCACCTCGGAGCGCACCAGCTCCGCGGGGACACCTTCACGTTCGGCGATGAACGCCATCTCGGCGGTGATCTCACCGGCGCGTGCGCGTTGCAACTGCGTGCCGCGGTCGCGCACCACCCCTGGCCGGGGTGGCAGACCCTTGTCGAGGTCGATGACGGCGTCCGGGTCGGTGTACGGACCGGACGTGTCGTACAGGTCGAGATGGCCGCCGTCGCTGAGATGAACTCGGCGGAACGGCACCCGCAACGGGGTGTCGACGCCCGGATGGGGTGACTCCCGGTAGGCCTTGGTGCTTCCCGTGATGGGGCCGGTCGTCACCGTGGGGGTGACGGTCGGGGTCCCGGTGGCGGTCACAGACGGGTCGACAAAAACATCAGACATTCGATCTCCCTACGCCGGCATTACCCGGTCAGGTTCGTACGGTCGACAGCCCCAGCTGTCCTCTCAGCGCGCTCGGTGCGCACTCCCGCGGTTTTCTCTGCCGTCGCTGAACCTAGCGCAGATCCGCGCGTTGCGGAACCGGGGGCGCGTTTTACGGCAGCTATTTGTATAGGTAATATATGTGTTTTGCACATGTTGCTGACGGCTGTCACGGGAGGTTCCGTGTGCGGCCGGCGAAGTTCGGGTCAGTGCCGACCCCCTGATTTCTGATACCTAGAGCGAAGACGGAATGACGACAGAAGCCGAAATGACCGAACCCGCCGACGCCGCGCTCATCGAGACCGCGCGGCGCCGCAAGCGGATGGACCACGACCACCCGTTCTACAAGTGGATAGCCCTGTCCAACACCACACTGGGCACCCTGATGGCCACCATCAACGCGTCGATCGTGTTGATCTCGCTGCCGGCGATCTTCCGCGGAATCGGGCTGAACCCGCTCGACCCGGCGAACGTGAGCTACCTGCTGTGGATGCTCATGGGCTATCTGGTGGTGACCGCCGTGCTGGTGGTGCTGTTCGGTCGCCTCGGCGACATGTACGGGCGGGTCAAGATCTACAACCTGGGCTTCGTCGTGTTCACCGTCGCGGCCGTCGCGCTGTCGGTCGACCCGTTCCACCTCGGTGGGGGAGCGGTGTGGCTGATCGCCTGGCGCGTCGTCCAAGGCGTCGGCGGCGCCATGCTGATGGCCTCGTCGTCGGCGATCCTGACCGACGCGTTCCCGGCCAACCAGCGCGGCATGGCGTTGGGCACCAACATGGTCTCGGCGGTCGCGGGGTCGTTCCTGGGCCTGCTGATCGGTGGTGTGCTCTCCGAATGGGACTGGCGCGCGATCTTCTGGGTCGGGGTGCCGGTCGGCATCCTCGGCACGGTGTGGAGCTACCGCTCGCTCAAGGAACTCGGCGTGCGCACCCCCGGGCGACTGGACTGGGCCGGGACGCTGACGTTCGGCATCGGGCTGACCGTGCTGCTCACCGGCATCACCTACGGCATCCAGCCCTACGGTGACTCGACCACCGGGTGGACCAGCCCGTTCGTGCTCGGGGCGATCATCGCCGGGCTCGTCCTGCTGATCGCGTTCTGCGTGATCGAACTGCGCGTGTCCAACCCGATGATGAACATCAGGCTCTTCCGGTCGACGGCGTTCGGCATGGGCAACCTGGCGGGCCTGATGTCCTCGGTCGGCCGCGGCGGCCTGCAGTTCATGCTCATCATCTGGTTGCAGGGCATCTGGCTTCCGTTGCACGGCTACAGCTTCGAGTCCACCCCGCTGTGGGCGGGCATCTACATGCTGCCCATGACCATCGGGTTCCTGGTGTCCGGCCCGCTCGCCGGATCGCTGTCGGACCGTTTCGGCGCCCGGCCGTTCACCGTCGGCGGCATGGTCCTGATGGCCGTCACATTCGTGGCGCTGGTGATGATCCCCGTCGACTTTAACTACTGGGTGTTCGCGGTCCTGGTGTTCCTCAACGGTTTGGGCGGCGGCATCTTCACCGCGCCCAACTCGG
Source organism: Mycolicibacterium goodii (assembly GCF_001187505.1). The sequence goes on along the minus strand of NZ_CP012150.1, from coordinate 243,234 downwards.
CGGCCGTGATGTCGGCGGTCCCGGCGAGCGAACGCGGGGCGGCCTCCGGCGTGCGTGCGACGTTCTTCAACGCGGGATCGTCGCTGTCGATCGGCATCTTCTTCTCGCTGATGATCGTCGGGCTCGCGGGCACGCTGCCCACCGCGATGAGCGCAGGCCTTGAGCAGCAGGGCGTCTCGGCGTCGGTGGCACATGAGGTGGCGAACCTGCCCCCGGTGGGCAGCCTGTTCGCGGCGTTCCTGGGGTACAACCCGATCGCCGAACTGCTCGCGCCCTACCACTCCCTGCAGCAGCCCGGTGTGAACGCCGACGTGCTGACGGGTCAGCAGTTCTTCCCGCAGTTGATCACCGAACCGTTCCACGCCGGCCTCACGGTCGTGTTCATCGCGGCCGCGGTGATGATGGTGATCGGTGCGATCGCCTCGCTGTTCAACGCGGGCCGCTACGGGACGGAGGCGGGAGCCGACAACGAGGCCTGAGCGGCCTGACGCCAACAGCGCCGAGATCGACGGAAACGTCGCTGTCCGTGAGGATTTACGACAACACCGTCGATTTCGGCGCCATGGGATCGGGTGTCAGGGCGTGGGAACGCCTGCGTTGGCCGCGGGCACCAGCGTCGGGATACCACCCGCGGTGAGCGGGGCCTCGCTACCGGCCGGGACGGTGGGCGTGGTCGACCCCTCGACCGGAGCCGCAGGTGCCGGCGTCACGGGAGCACCCGGAGCGGGCGCCGCCGGTGCACCTGGTGCGGGCGCGGCGGGTGCCGGTGCCGGAGGCGCGGCCGGGGCGTCGAGCGGGCCGGGCGCCGCGGGAGCGGGAGCACCGGGAGCCGGCGCTGCGGGAGCGGGAGCACCAGGAGCCGGCGCCGCGGGCGCCTGCTGAACGGCGGCGGGCAGCGGGGTGCCCACGCTCTCGCCCGGCGTGACCGTGTCCTGGGGCAGGTTCTGCGACAGCGCCTCCGGCACCGTGCTGCCCGGGATGTCGGTGGCCGCGGCCCCGGCACCGGGCGTCGCGGCAGGCACTGTGCCGGTCGGCGCGACGGCGGGCGACTCGGGGAGGAGTTCGGTGGCGGGTGTGTTGGACACCGGTGCGGCCGGGGTGACCGGAGCGGTGCGCGCCGGGGTCGACACGGACGTGCCCGATCCGGTTGCCGCCGGACGCGGCGCCGCGGCCGCGGCGGACTGCGACCAGGTCAGCAGATCCCGCTCACCGTCGTTGTAGACGACGCTGGTCGGTGCTTCACCGGTGACGTCGAAATAGATCTTGCCCGTGGTCTTCTGGCCCTGCGCCAGCGTCGCGGGGTTGATGCCCTGCGGTGTGGCGACCTGGAACAGCACGCGGTAGTTCTCGCCGTCCGCGGCCCTGGCGTTGAGGTTCGACACGATCGGGATCACCGAACCCTGGATCGCCTCGTCGGTGGCCGTGGCCTCCCACAGGGTTCCGCGCACGGCGTAGGGAATCGGGTCCGAACTGGGCTTGAGGCCGGTGATCGTCCAGGCCTGCACCACGTCACCGTTCTCGAGCCTGGCCTGGCTGCCCAGCGGGCTGGCCGCAGCCTGTGCGGCCTGCGCCGCCTCGGCGAACGCGGTCGCCATCCCCGTGGTGCCCGCGGCCGCCGAAATGGCGAGCGCGGCCGCGGCGGTGATGGTCAATTGTGAGATCTTCATGATGGTCCACTCCAAGAGTCGTCAGTTGACGGCTTCCCCCAACTGGGCGGTCACCCGCCGGCGCGAGCCGACAGCGAAAACAATCGTACGAGACCCTTGATACCGTGCCGTGCACTTTTTCGCTGGAAAGCACCGATGTTCGAGGGCCACGGAATTACCGGCCCCCAATTATCGGGGCAAATTCACCCGATGTTCTCCAACCGGTCAGTTCAGTTCGACGAGAACCGGGGCATGATCGCTCGGGGACTTCCCTTTGCGCTCCTCGCGGACGATCTCGGCGTGCCCCACACGCTGTGCGAGTGCCGGTGAACCGAGGATGAAATCGATCCGCATGCCCTGGCGCTTGGGAAACCGCAGCTGGGTGTAATCCCAATACGTGTAAACGCCGGGGCCGGGGGCGAACGGCCGCACCACATCGGCGAACTGCGCGTCGACGATCGCCCGGAATGCGGCACGTTCTTTTTCGGTGACATGAGTCGAGCCGGCGAAGAAGTCCACGTCCCAGACGTCCTCGTCGGTGGGCGCGATATTCCAATCACCGGTCAGCGCGATTTGCGCCTGCGGATCGTCGGCGAGCCATTTCTGGGCGTTGTCCCGCAACGCCGCGAGCCATTCGAGTTTGTACGCGTAATGCGGGGAGTCGACGGTGCGTCCGTTGGGCACGTAAAGGCTCCACACCCGCACGCCACCGCACGTCGCGGCCAGGGCGCGCGCCTCGGCGGCCGCTTCCCACGCGGGCTGATTGTCGAAGCCGAGTTGGACGTCGTCGAGTCCGACCCGCGACGCGATCGCGACCCCGTTCCACTGGTTGAGGCCGTGATAGGCCACCTCGTAGCCGAGCTCGACGAACGGCATGGCCGGGAACTTGTCGTCGGAGCACTTGGTCTCCTGCATGGCCAGCACGTCCACGTCGGCGCGGGCGAGCCAGTCGGTGACCCTGTCGACGCGTGCGCGGATCGAGTTGACGTTCCAGGTGGCCAGCCGCATGCAGACGAGGGTACGGGCGGGCCCTGCCCGCGGCGCCCGCGGATATGCCGGATCCGCATGGGCCCATATCGCAGGCGTTATGCAGATCCGGGCGGTCGCAGGTGTTGACCGAACAGGACCTCAACAACCACGCGGACAGGAGAACGCACATGACATCACGTCGGGTACTGATCAGCGGTGCCTCGAAAGGGATCGGACGGGCAGCCGCGGAGCGTCTGGCCGCCGACGGCCACCAACCCATCGGACTCGCGCGCACCTCGACGCCGGACTTCCCGGGCAAGATGTTCGAAGTCGATCTGAGCGACCGCAAGGCCACCGAGGCGGCCCTGGCCGCGGTGCTGGCCGACGGACCGATCGAGGCCGTGGTCAACAACGTCGCGGGGGCGCGGTTCGGGCGGATCGGCGAGATCGATCTGGACGAGTTGTTCACCACGTACGACATGACCATGCGGATCGCCGTGCAGGTCACCCAGGCGGTACTGCCCGGAATGCTCGACGCGGGCTGGGGCCGCATCGTCAACATCACCAGCCTGACCACCCAGGGCACCCCGCTGCGCACGCCCTACGCCGCGGCCAAGGCCGCGCTGGAAACCGCGACGAAGACCTGGGCCGGTGAACTCGCCACCTCGGGCATCACGGTCAACGCCGTCGCGCCCGGGCCGACCGAGACCGAGATGTACCGCGAGCGCAGCCCGCAGGGTTCGGAGCCCGAGCGCAGATTCCTGGAGAACATCCCGATGCGTCGCGTCGGTCAGCCACGGGAGATCGCGCACGCGATCGCGTCGCTCATCCACGACGACGCCGGCTACATCACGGGCCAGATCATCCGCGTCGACGGCGGCGGAAGCGTCAGCGGAGCCTGGTGAGCTCCTCGGCCGCGACGTAGCGGGTCTGGTGGTGCATGCGGAATCCCAGCGAACTGTAGAGCGTGATCGCGGGAGCGTTGTCGAGCTCCGCCTGCACGTAGACGCGCTGAGCACCGGCGGCCACGCCCCAGGACAGCAAGGCGTCGTACACCGCGCGGGCGTAACCCTTGCGTCGGGCCTGGGGTGCGACGCGCACCGCGGAGATGCCCAGCCAGCGCGTGCCGTCGGGTGCGGGCGTCACCGCGCCCCGTCCGACGGCGCTGCCCGCGACCGAGACGAACGTCACCGTGCCGTCGACGACGGCCGTGAGGACCTCGACCGGAACCTTGCGCTCGTAGACGGTGAGCCAGTGCGCGTCGGGCCGGGACAGGAACTCAGCGGTGGTTGCCGAAACATCCCGGGGCACGTCGCGCACCATCACCCGCGCCGGTTTGACACCGGGCGCGCGGATCGGCAGCAGACGCTCCGGCAGCGCGAGCCACGCGGGCAGGTCGCGGGCCCGGTACCACTCGACGATCGCGGGCAGGTCGGCGATCTGGGCCGACATATCCAGTGGTACAGCCGAATTCGCGCGGCTGGTGACGCCGAGGCCGGCGCGGGCGAACCAGCCGCCCAGCCACTGCTGTTCGGTGCCTGGCCACGCGAGGGCGGCCGCATGCTCCAGTGCGCGGATCTGCGAGGCGCGCACCGGTGTGTGCGAGAGTTCGCGCACACTCACGATCGCCGCGGGCTGCACCTCGACGAGTTCGCCCGACTTGGTGCGCACCTGAACCGTCGGATCGACCCGCTCGAGATACCCGATCACGTCGGTGAGCGGTTTGGCCGCGCCGGCGGCGAGCCGGTAGCGCAGGCTGACCCGGGCGCCGACGGCGGGAAGCTGGGGCATCAGCGCAACGTGTCAGTGCCCGAACGGATCGGGCACCTCACCAGGCATCCAGGTCAGGCCGGGGACACCCCAGCCGTTGCGCTTGACGGCCTTCTTGGCCGCGCGCGCATACCGGCCGACGAGGCGGTCGAGATACGTGAAACCGTCGAGGTGCCCGGTCTCGTGCTGCAGCATGCGAGCAAACAAGTCTTCGCCCTCGAGCGTGATCGGCGACCCGTCGCCGTCGAGGCCGGTGACACGCGCCCAGCCGGCGCGCCCGGTCGGGAAATTCTCGCCGGGCACCGACAGGCAGCCCTCTTCGTCGTCGTCGGGATCCGGCATCGTTTCCGGCACCTCGGAGGTCTCCAGCACCGGGTTGATCACCACGCCGCGGCGGCGCGTCGTGTGCCCGCGGGTGGGGGCACAGTCGTACACGAACAACCGCTTGGCGACGCCGATCTGGTTGGCGGCCAGGCCGACTCCGTTCGCGGCGTCCATGGTGTCGAACATGTCGCCGATGAGTTTGGGCAGATCCTCGGGCAGTGACCCGTCGGGACCGACGGGGACCGGTTCGGTCGGCGTGTGCAGTACGGGGTCTCCGACAATGCGGATCGGGACGACGGCCATGGAGGAAAAGCTTATGTGAGCCGACTCGCGGGCTTATGTGTCACCTCAACGCAGCAAGCCGTGGTTGAATGATCCGCGAACCACAGCGATGTAATTTCTCGAGTGTCGGAAAGGGTCCAGGGAGCAATATGGACGGCGCCATGGCGCGGACTGAGCAATCCGGTGACGACTCTGATCTGACCGATGGGCTTACCCGGCGCGAACACGACATCTTGGCGTTCGAGCGCCAGTGGTGGAAGTACGCAGGCAGCAAGGAAGACGCGATCAAAGAGCTGTTCTCGATGTCGGCCACCCGCTACTACCAGGTGCTGAATGCACTGGTGGACCGACCCGAGGCCCTGGCTGCCGACCCCATGCTGGTCAAACGTCTGCGCCGGCTGCGTGCCAGCAGGCAGAAGGCCCGCGCCGCACGCCGGCTGGGCTTCGACATCAGCAAGTGAGGCTCACGCGGTGACGGATCGGGCGATTCGCTCGATACAGTGGACGCGATGAATCAGCGAGAGTCCTCCAAGCTGCCCCTGCGCGCCATGGTGATGGTGCTGTTGTTCCTCGGGGTGGTGTTCCTGTTGGTCGGATTCCAGGCACTCGGTTCCGACGACGACTCCGCGGATCAGGCGACCGTCGCCAGTGCGACGACCACCACACCCACCAAGACGTCGGCCAAGGCCGAGCCGAAACCGGCGGCCAGGGCCGAGGTTCGGGTCTACAACATCTCCGATGTGGCGGGCGCCGCCGAGAACACCGCCAACCGTCTGCGTGAGGCGGACTGGAACGTCACCGAGACCGGAAACCTCACCCTGGCAGACGTTCCGGCGACGACGGTGTTCTTCGGTGAGGCCGAGGGCGAACGCGAATCCGCCGAAGAAGTGGGAAAGCTCCTCGACGCGCCGGTCGAACCGCGCCGCCCCGAGCTCGCGGAGCAACCACCGGGCGTGATCGTGGTGGTCACCGGCTAGGCTTTTGACCATGCTGAAGCCCGTCAGTGTTGCCGTCCTGTTCGCCACGCCCGTCCTCGCGTTGAGCGCCTGCGCCCCACCCAACGAGCAGGCCTCCAGCGAGCCCGGTACCACCCCCTCGATCTGGACCGGGTCGCCGTCTCCGTCGGCACCGCCCGGGGAGGAACAAGGCGGCGGGCACGGCGCGAGCGCGGCCGGCGCAGGCGAGACCCTCACCGCGGAACTCAAGACCGCCGACGGCACCTCGGTGGCAACCGCCGACTTCCAGTTCTCCGACGGCTTCGCCACCGTGACGCTCGAGACCACCACCCCGGGCCGCCTCACCCCCGGCTTCCACGGCGTGCACATCCACTCGGTGGGCAAGTGCGAGGCCAACTCCGTCGCGCCGACCGGCGGCGCCCCCGGTGACTTCAACTCCGCCGGTGGGCACTTCCAGGTGTCCGGCCACACCGCGCACCCAGCCAGCGGCGATCTGAGCTCGCTGCAGGTCCGCGCCGACGGCTCCGGCAAGCTGGTGACCACCACCGATGCGTTCACCGCCGAGGACCTGCTCGACGGCGCCCAGACCGCGATCATCATCCACGAGAAGTCCGACAACTTCGCCAACATCCCGCCGGAGCGCTACCAGCAGATCAACGGCACACCCGGCCCGGATCAGATGACGATGGCCACCGGCGACGCCGGAAGTCGGGTGGCGTGCGGTGTCATCACCGCCGGCTGACCGCCGAATCGATTTCGCCGGGTCACCCCGGCCGACCGTCGGTGTCGAGTGGGAGTTCGCTCTCGTCGACGCGGGCACCCGTGAGCTGAGTAACGAAGCCGCCGCGGTGATCGCCGAGATCGGCGAGAACCCGCACGTGCACAAGGAACTGCTGCGCAACACCGTCGAGATCGTCACCGGGATATGCGACAACACCGGTGAGGCGATGGACGACCTGCGCGGCACGCTGTCCACCGTCCGGCGCGCCGTGCGGGGCCGCGGCATGGAGCTGTTCTGCGCCGGGACGCATCCGTTCGCGAAATGGTCCGCCGCCCAGCTGACCGACGCCCCGCGCTACGCCGAACTGATCAAGCGCACCCAGTGGTGGGGCAGGCAGATGCTGATCTGGGGTGTGCATGTGCACGTGGGGATTTCGTCGGCACACAAGGTGATGCCGATCATCTCGTCGCTGCTCAACCACTATCCGCATCTGCTGGCGCTGTCGGCGTCCTCACCGTTCTGGGACGGCGAGGACACCGGCTACGCCAGCAACCGGGCAATGATGTTCCAGCAGCTGCCCACCGCGGGCCTGCCGTTCCAGTTCCACACGTGGCACGAGTTCGAGGGATTCGTCCACGACCAGAAGAAGACCGGGATCATCGACCAGCTCAACGAGATCCGGTGGGACATCCGGCCCTCGCCGCGGTTGGGGACGGTCGAGGTGCGGATCTTCGACGGCGTCTCCAACGTCCGCGAACTCGGTGCGCTGGTCGCGCTGACCCACTGCCTCGTCGTCGACCTGGACCGCAGGCTCGACGCAGGCGAGCAGCTCCCCACCATGCCGCCGTGGCACGTGCAGGAAAACAAATGGCGCGCCGCACGTTACGGGCTGGACGCGGTGATCATCCAGGACGCCGACAGCAACGAGCGCCTCGTCACCGAGGACCTCGACGATCTGCTGAACCGCCTCGAACCGGTAGCCGCAGCACTGCACTGCACCGACGAACTCGCCGCGGTCGAGGACATCTACCGCTACGGCGGGTCGTATCAGCGGCAACGGCGGGTGGCCGAGGAGAACGACGGCGACTTGCGGGAAGTCGTTGACGCGTTGATCGGTGAGCTTGAGCTATAGGGTGGGCCCATGCGGCGATTGATGGTTGCGGGGCTCGCTGTCGCACTCGTCGGTGTGGCGGGCTGTACCACGGTCACGGAGGGGACGCCGGAAGCCGATCCGGCGCAGGTCCGGATCGCGAAATCCGAGGACACCCCGTCGACCACCAGACGCACGCCCACCCGCACCGCCACCGCGGCGCCACCGACACCGCTGTTCCCGCCCCCGGGTGCGGGCAAGGCCGGCCCCAGCACGCCGCCGCCCAACGGTATGTCCACGACGTGCCGCGAGTACGCGTCGATGGACGAGGCGACCAAGCTGGGGATGGTCGAACTGCTGGGGGACAACGGCTATCCGGGTCTCAAGCGGAACCCGCTGCTGTGGGTGGCCTTCGTCGGCACGATGTGCGTGATCGCCCCGAGCCCCGACATCACGGTGGTCGAAGCGATCAACCGCAAACCACCGCGCTGACGCTCACGGCTGCGCCGGGGTGAGCGCGCTGCCGTCGAAGAACTTCGTGTCCGAGTACACCAGGGGAGCGGTGTCGTCGCTCGCCGCGCGCAACACCCGGCCGAAGAACACGGTGTGCGTCGACGCCGGGATCTTCTCGACCGTCTCGGCCTCCAGGTGGGCGCACGCGCCGGAAAGTATGGGCGACCCGAATTCGCCTGTGGTCCAGTCGAGTCCGACGAACTTGTCGGAGGCTTTGGTCGCGAACCGCTGCGCCACCGACAACTGGTCGCAGGCCAGCAGATTCACCGCGAAGCGCGGCGTGCGAGCCAGTACGTCATGCGTCGACGACGAGGTGGCGACACACACCAGGATGGTCGCCGGGTCGACGCTGACGCTGGCGAACGCGTTGAGCGCCAAGCCGTATGGCGTGCCATCCGCCATCGTCGTCACCACGGTGATCCCGGTGACGAACTTGCGGTGGAAGGCCTTGATGTCGTCGGCCGTGAGTGTGGTCTGGGTACTCATTGCACCTACCTCAGTACAGCGGATCCCGGCTCGAACATCGGGATCGCAGGTATACGACGAGGATAGCGTATTCGGGTCATTTCAACGAGGTTAATCATCGAAATCCGGTCTTGACTCGCTCAGAAAGCGCGAATACCGTAAGCGCACGGCAACGTGGCGGCCGTCACTCAGAAGCCGCCGCCCGAAGATGGAGGAAGCCGGGAGATGACCGAGACGACCGCGCCCCAGATGAGCGCGCAGGCGCTCCAGTTCGCGACCGTGCCGCATGCGGCGTTCATCGGCGGCGCCCACCTCGACGCCGCGGGCGCCGCCATCCCCGACATCGACCCGTCCACCGGGCAGGTGGTCACCCACATCGCCGAATCGGGGCCCGCCGTCGTCGACGCCGCCGTGCGCTCCGCGGCCGAGGCGTTCGAAGGTGACTGGGGCGCAATGCTTCCCGGCCGGCGCGAGGCGGCGCTGCACCGGCTGGCCGATCTGGTGCAGCAGCACGCCGGTGAACTCGCCGAGTACGACGCGCTCGAAGGCGGCAAGCCGGTGTCCTACGTCGAGGCCGTCGACCTGCCCCTGGCCGTCGAGCAATTCCGTTACTACGCAGGCTGGCCCACCAAACTCACCGGCAGCGTCGTGCCCGTCGACACCGCCGACAGCCACGTGTACACCCGCCGGGTGCCGCTCGGTGTGGTTGCCGCCGTGACCCCGTGGAACTTCCCGCTCTGTCAGGCCGCGATCAAACTCGCCCCCGCGCTCGCGGCGGGCAACACCGTGGTGCTCAAACCGTCGGAGCTGACGTCGCTGTCGGCCCTGCGGCTCGCAGAACTCGCGATCGAGGCCGGATTACCGCCTGGCACAGTCAATGTCGTCACCGGAACCGGAGCGGTCACCGGCGACGCGCTGGTCGGGCACCAACAGGTCGCCAAGATCTCCTTCACCGGCTCGGAAAGGGTCGGCAGGCACCTGGGCAGCCAGGCCGGCGCCGCCCTCAAACACATCTCCCTCGAACTCGGCGGCAAGAACCCGCACGTCATCTTCGCCGATGCCGACATCGCGAAAGCCGCTGCGGCCGCTGCCACCACGGCGTACTTCTACTCGGGCCAGGTGTGTTTCAGCGGATCCCGGCTGCTGGTGCAGCGCGAGGTGCTCGACGAGGTCCTCGACACCGTGCGTGCTCATGCGCAGTCCCTGGTGATCGGGCCCGGCCTTGACCGTTCGTCGACCATGGGACCGTTGGCCTCGGCCGCGCACCTGGACAAGGTCGAAAGCTACCTCGACACGGTCACCGGAACCGGAGCCACCGTCGCGTTCGGCGGATCCCGCATCGGCGGCGACGGGTTCTTCCTCGAACCCACCGCCGTGGTGAACCCCGCAGACACCGATCCGGTGGTGACCGACGAGATCTTCGGCCCCGTGCTGGTGGTACAGCCGTTCGACACCGTCGAGGAAGTCCTGCCGCGCGCCAACGACACCCGGTACGGGCTCACCGCGGGCGTGTGGACCTCCGATGTGCGCAAGGCCCATGCCTTTTCGCAGCGACTGCAGGCCGGTCTGGTGTGGGTCAACACCTACGCCGACTACAACGCCGCGGCCGCGTTCGGTGGATTCAAGAGTTCCGGCCACGGCAAGGACTGCGGGCCGGAAGGCCTGGACAAGTATCTGCAGACTCAGACGATCTGGATGTCCTTGTCATGATCGGCGGCCGCCTGCGCGCGGCGAGGTCGAACAGCCTTGTAGTGCAATGTGATGTAGATCCACGACTCGATGCTCGCCACGCCCTCGATACCGCGGATGTCGCCGTCGAGCACGGCGAGCAGATCCTCGCCCGTGCGGGTGACCACCTCGGTGAGCACATCCCAGCGGCCCGCGGTGATCGCCACATAGGACACCGCCTCCAACCGGGTGAGCGCCTCGGCAACCTCCTCGGCACGGGTCCGGCCCGTCGTGCGGATGGCCACCCAGCAGCTGTGCCGGTAGCCCAGGCGCAACGGGTTCACGATGCACATCACCCGTGCGGCATTCGATTCCAGCAGCCTGCCGTACCGGAACCGGATCGTGGTCTCCGAGACCCCCAGCGCCGCCGCGAAATCGCGGAACGCCGCGCGGCCGTCGACCGCAAGGCGGGAGATGATCGCACGGTCGGTCTCGTCGAGGGCCCGTGGGCGCACGCCGCGATCGGCCAGCACGCCGGAGAACCCGGCCTGCTGGTAGTGCAGGCGCAGGTACGGCAACAGTTCCACCGAACGCACACCGGGCGTCTGGGCGATCGTGCCGAAGGCGACGTCGTGGAGTTCGCGGGCGTCGGTGCAGATCAACTCCAGCACCACGCCGTACTGACCCATCGTCGCGGTCACGTAATCGGTTTCGGGCAACCGCGCGAGGTCGGCCGCCAGATCGACCGGCGCGCGGGACCCGTCGGTGGTCACCAGCGCCAGCGCCAACGAACCGAAGCCCAGCAGCGCCGGATCGGTGACCGCCGCGATCATCATGAAGTTCTCGTCCAACAACCGCGAAACCCGGCGGCGCACAGTCTTTTCGGTTACGGCCACCCGACGTGCCAGCTCCGCGTAGGGAATCCGGCCATCGATCTGCAGATGGTGGATCAACTGCCGGTCGAGGGCATCGAGCTCACCGGCGGCCGGATCGGACTGCAGCGGCCGGTTTCCCACAAGCTCCGGTGGCGATGGCATGACCCGAGGTTACTAGCCGACCCAGCCGAACCCTCCACATCCAACGACGAATCAGGAGAACAACCATGCGAGTAGGACTGCTACAGGAAGGTGACCTGACCGGCACTACCGCCTACGAGCGCTACCACCAGCTGATCGACGAGGTCGCCCTGGCCGACCGGCTGGGCTTTTCCACCTGGGGTACCTCCGAGCAGCACTTCAGCCCGCCGAGCTTCTCGATCGCCGCGCCCGAGGTGCTGTACTCGGCCATCGCGATGCGCACCGACCGCATCAAGCTGCGCACGATGGCCTCGGTGATGCTCAAGTGGAACCACCCCATCCTGGTCGCCGAACGGCTCGCGACCCTCGACATCGTCTCCAAGGGGCGCGCCGAGGTGTGCACCGCGCGGTCGAACAACCTGACCGCGCTCGGGGCCTTCGGCGTCAACCCGGCCGAGACCCGCGACCAGTGGGAGGACGGCATGGACGTGCTGATGAAGGCGATGACCGCCGACAAACTCGAACACGACGGCCCGGTGTGGACGATCCCGTCGGTTGAGGTCGTGCCCAAGCCTTACACCCAGCCGCACCCGGCGGTGTCGGTCGCCGCGTCGAGCACCCAGACGCATGAGAACGCCGGCAAGCGGGGCATCGGCGCGATCACCTTCGACAACTACTTCGGATTCGAATACCTGCAGGAATGCCTCGACGCGTATCGTGCCGCCTTCGACCGGACCGACCATTCCGGTGTCGCCGCGCCCAACGACTACCGCGGCCTGTACGTCGCGACGGCGTTCTGCGCGGAAAGCCGCGACGAGGCCCGTAGGATCGCCCGCGACATCGCGATGGACTACTTCAAGTTCATCCTCGACCTGTACATCCCGCTGTCGAAGAACCCGGGATACACCTACCTGGATACCGTGGAGCTGTTGATCGCACATCAAGACGACCTGGACTGGCTGTGCGAGTACACGCCGTCGGTCATGATCGGCACGCCGGACGATTTCATCGAGCGGATCCGGCGCCTTGAGGCGATGGGCCTCGACGAGGTCCTGCTGCGCATCGACGGCGTCGGCCACGAGAACATCAAGAAATCGCTGGAGCTGATCGGGCACGAGGTCATCCCGGTCGTCGATCCGAGCCACAACGCGAGCGACAAATGAAGACCACCGACCCCGCCCAGAAAGACCAGGAAAAGACCACCGTGTCCGACGCTCTTCCGCCTGAACTCCTGGCTCGCTGTGCGGCGATTCAGGACGACGAAGCACAGGGCGTCCCCCTGAGCCGAGGCGACTACGTACTGTTCGCCCTGGTGACGCTGGCCCTGCCGGTGATCCTGGTGATCATCGGAGCGCTGCTGTGACGACGGCTCCCTCCCTCGGCTCCTGGAAGATCGCCGAGGAGAACGGCTGGCCGCTGCTGCGCGGCGAACGCGGCTTCGGCAAGATGGCGATCTTCCTCGCGGCGTTCTCGGCGGCCATGGCCACGTGGTGCTTCACCATCGGCGGCTTCGTGTCGTACTACCTGAACGCCACCGCAGGCACCTTCGCGCTGCTGGCCGGGTCGCTGTTCGGGATCTTCCTCGTGACGCTCGCGACGCTGCCCATGTGTTCGAAGTACGGCATCGACTCCGTCGTCGCGAGCCGCGCCCAGCTCGGCAACCGCGGCTCCCACCTGTCGCTGCTGCTGGTCTACTGCTCGACGATGGGCTGGAACGTCATCCTGTTCATCTACAAGGGCCGCGCGATCGCCGAGCTGCTGATCTCGTTCGGCCTGATGGACCGCAAACACCACGACGTGTGCGTCGCGATCGTGGCGGTGCTCGCGATCTTCCTCGTGCTGCACCTCATCCGCCGCGGCCCGGAGTACGTGCGCAGCCGCGGCCCGATCATCGCGGTCATGGTCGCCGTGATGAGCGTGGTGATCCTGCTGTTGCTGCTGCAGCGTGTCGGGCTGCAGGGCGTGCTGGACGCCGTCGCGATCGCGCCCTACGACAACGCGGCGGGCAACTGGGCCAGCGCCATGGAGGTGCTGATCGCCTCCAACCTGTCGTGGTGGGCCTACATCGGCACCATCGTGCGGACCAATCCCAGTGGGCGCCAGTCGCTGTGGCCCGTGGTGATCGGGTTCGGCCTCGGCGTCGGCCTCGGATCGCTGGTCGGTCTCTACACCGGTCTGGTGGTCACCGACTCCGCGGGCGACCCCACGTCGTTCCTCATCGGTCAGGGCGGAATCGTCGTCGGCCTGATCATGCTGGCGTTCCTGCTGATCGCCAACGTCGGCACCGCGATGATGGGCATCTACGCCGCGAGCCTGGCGGTGCGCCAACTACCCAAGGCGGACAAGCTGTCCTGGAAGTGCACCATCTTCCTGGTGTCGCTGCCCGCGATGATCGTCGTCGGGTTGTTCGCGAACTCCGCGGACACGTTCTTCGGATCGTTCCTGGCGTTCCTCGGTGTGGCCTTCGCGCCGATGTGCGGCATCCAGATCGCCGACTGGTACCTGTTGCGCCGCAGGCGCTACGACGTGGCGTCGCTGTACCTGCCGGGCAAAGCCTCGAAGTACCACTACCTGGCGGGCTTCAACCCCGTGGGCTTCGCGGCCTTCGTCGCGGGCGTGGTGACCTACATCTACCTGCTCGATCCGGTCACCTACGTGTATCGCGCGCCGTTCCAATATCTTTCGGCGACATTCCCGGCCGCGGTGGTCGCCGGGCTGGTCTACACCGCGGGTGCCCTGATGTTCCTCAAGCCCAAAGGCATCGGCGGCTACGGTGCCGCCGTCGAGACCGTCTCTTCGAAAGGCTGATCGATGCACGACGTCATCGTCCTGTACAACCACCCGAGCGACCCCGAGGCGTTCGACGCCCACTACCGCGACGTCCACGTGCCGTTGGTGCACAAACTGCCGCTGCTGCAGGAGTTCACCTACGGCCACGTCGACCGCGACAACCACGATTCCGGCTACTACCTGATGGCTCGGCTCAGCTACGCCTCGGCCGCCGACTGCGCCGAGTCGATGGCATCCGACGCGGGCAAGGCCTCGGTGGCCGACCTCGCGAATTTCGCAGAGGCCGGGGTGACGCTGCTGAACGTCGCACGGGCGAACTGATGGCCAGGACACTGCTGCGCAGCGAACACGTCCTGACCCTGACCGGAGACGAATCCGACGGTCTCGCAGGGGTACTCATCCGCGACGGCCTGATCGAGGCCGTGCTGCGCGGTGCCGAACTGGACTCGGTGACCGACGTGCGCGTCGTCGACCTCGGGGCCCGCACCCTGATGCCCGGATTCGTCGACCCGCACGCACACGCCGAGGTGGCCGCCAAGGCCGACTACGCGATGGTCGACGTGCGGGCACCCGGATGTGGTTCTGTCGCAGAGGTTCTCGACACGCTGCGGGCACACCTCGGCGACGCGCGCGACGGCTGGCTGGTGGCGCAGGGCAACCTGTTCTTCGACCAGAAGCTGGCCGACGGCAGGTTCCCCACGCGCGACGAACTCGACACCGTCAGCACCGATCTCGCCGTCGCGATCCGCGCCGGCGGACATCTGAGCATCCTCAACAGCAAGGCGCTCGAACTCGCCGGGATCGACGATTCCTACCGGGCCGTGGACTACAGCGTCACTGGCAAGCCCTCGGTGCAGCGTGACGAATCCGGCCGTCTCACCGGCATCGTCACCGAGATGGACAAGCTGCTGCCGTTCCCCACGCTGTCGCCGCAGCAGGCGCGGGAAGCGGTGGAAACCGGTATCCGGGACCTGTTCACCGCGCGTGGCGTCACCACGATCGGCGAGATCTCCGAGACGCTCGACGAAGGCCTGCGGACCTTCGACGACGCGATCGCCGGCGGGCGGATGTCCGCGCGCATCCACCTGTACCTGTGGACACCGGGCACCGTCACCCTGGAACAGGCGTGTGACCACACCGCGTGGGCGTCGCTGCGCAGTGATGCGCAGATGCTGCGGATCGCCGGCGTGAAAGCCTTTGCCGACGGCGGCTATTCGGCGGCCCGCGCGGCGCTGACCCAACCGTATGCGCATGACGGCGGGCACAACTGCGGTGAGGTGGCGCTGTCCACCGAGCAGATCGTCGAACTCGCCACGCGCACACAGGCGGCCGGGCTGCAGCTCGCGGTGCACGCCAACGGTGACCGGGCCCAATTGGAGGTGTGTGAGGCGCTCGCGTCGGTGGTGCGTGCGCCGCACGGCCCGCGCATCCGCATCGAACACGCAGGCAACTTCGTGCCGGACTACCCGAAGCTAGCCGGGGCGTGGGAGAACGCAGACATCGTGCCCGTGCCGCAGCCGGTGTTCATCTACAACTTCGCCGAGTTCCTGCCGTCGTATGTCGGCGAGTACTCCCGCGACCGACAGTTCCCGCTGCGGCGCATGCTCGACGACGGGTGGGCCATCTCGGGCAGCTCCGATGTGTGGGTGGGCTCGGAGATCGGGCAGACCAATCCGTTCCTGAGCATCGCGAGTGCCGTGGCCCGGCGTACCTTCCACCAGCGGCCGCTCAACGCCGATCAGGGCGTCACCGTCTACGAGGCGCTGCGCATGCACACCCACGGTGGGGCCTACGCGATCGGTGAGGAGCACACCCGCGGCACGCTCGAACCGGGCAAGCTCGCCGATGTGATCGTGTTGGACCGCGATCCGCTGAGCACGCCGGTCGAGGAATTGACCGACATCCGCGTCGACGAGGTGTTCCTGGGCGGCGAATCGGTGTTTCGGCGGTAGGGACGCATTGATTTGTCGCCGGGCAGGGACCATCCTGGCCGCATGACCGTCACCCCGATGTTCCCGCTCGAAGTGGCGATGCTGCCGGGCGAGGAACTCCCGCTGCGGATCTTCGAACCCCGGTATCTCGCACTGGTCAGCGACTGCATGGCCATGCCGGAGCCGGCATTCGGGGTGGTGCTCATCGCGGCGGGCCGCGAAGTGGGCGGCGGGGACCAACGGTGCGATGTCGGGGCGCTGGCCCGCATCATCGACTGCCAGAACTTCGGCGCCGACCGGTACCGGCTGATGTGTGTGCTCGGCGAGCGCATCCGGGTGCGGCAGTGGCTCGACGACGCGCCCTACCCGCGTGCCGAGGTCGAGCCGTGGCCCGACGAGCCCGGCGAACCCGTCGACGAGGCCCGGGTGAGCGCGCTGGAGGAACGCATCGTCGCGCTGTTCGACCTGATCGGGGAGGCCAGCGGCAAGCCGGTTCCGAGCCGGGAGATCGTCGCCGCCGCGGGGCTGGATCCGGAGAACCGCCTGTACGCGCTGGCGGCGCGGGTGCCGATGGGGCAGGCCGACCGCTACTCGGTGCTGTCCGCGCCCACCGAGGCCGCGCGGTTGGCGGCCCTGAGCGAAGCCGTCGACACCGTCACCGCGATGGTCGAGTTCCAGATCTCCGAATAGCGTCGAATAGATCGATCGTTCGCGGCGTTAACTATTCCGAGCGTGAAATCTCTGCGATTTTTTGGCGATTTATTCGCAGGGGTTTCACGCTCGCGGACGTCTCTACTCCGCGACGAGCTCCTCGTCACAGAGTCGCTTGACGGCACGGCCGTCGGCGAGTTCTGCACGGTTCTCCGGATGACGCCAGTAGTACCTGATCAACCAGTACAAGGCTGCCCCGTTTGGTGCGTAGCCGTCCGCGTTCTTGACGACAATGGGCTTGCCATCCTTCATGACCAGAACGATTGGATGACGCACTTGCTTGTCGGCTGCAACGTCCGAGACGTCCTCGACATCTTGCCAAGAACCCCGCTGAGTGAAGAGGACGTCCACGAGCTCGAACCCGTCAGGCGTCAAGAGAAGGTGGCCCGTGCCGCGACGACGAACTATCGCGATGAGACCTACCGCTGCAAAGAACACGAGTGCGCCGACGAGAATCGGTTCGAAGACTCGTTCTCCATCGCTGATCGGCAGGTCGACTCGGTGCTGTGGCGCGAAGACAACGAAGAGCAGGCCGCTGGGAATTGCGGCGACGCAAAGGGTGATGACCAAGATCACGCCTACAGCATCCGGCAGAAATTTTGTTCCCGATCTATCCACCTTGGCGCGTAACGGCGTGCGCATGAAACGTCCGCGGACAGCCAACAAAGCACAGCACGCAGCGAAAATGGTTCCGCCGGCCGTGATTGCGGCAGTCAGGTGGTCGCCGCGTTCGAACCGCTGAAAAGTCCAGAGTGCAGCCACGGCGGCTGAGGCGCCGAATAGTGCGATTCCGGCGGCAGCAACGAAATCCCTGTCGCGCCATTGTGCAGGTTGCGGAAGTTCGGTCACGGGCAAAACGCTTCACCAACTTTCCGTCCGAGCGCGGACATCCATTGCGATCCGTAGTATGCGCCACCCACCGCCATAAGAGGCACGGTGATGACCTGCGCCCCAGGAGGTGCCAGTGTGCCGACGCCTGCGCCGAAGTACCCCCCGCCAACATCGCCGACAATCCCGAAGGTCCCTGCGACTCCCTCCACGCACATATCGTGCGGTGTCGGGGCCGATAAGACGCTATAAGCCGTTGTCATGAGGCCTAAAGCTGGTCCGCCCCACTTCGCGTTTTTGCCGATGTTCTCGGCGGCTTCCAACGACACCATTGGCAGCTTGCCGCCGCGGCCTGTGTGTGCCTCCAATCCGGTCAGCGCGCCGCCCACTGTTTGCGGCACCACGCCACTGAAGATCGGGTTGTTGGGTGGCAGTACAGGGTGGCTGCCGTCGGGAAGCGTGAATGCTGCGGTGTACACACCGTCTGGCGTCGAACTGGCATTGAATACCGTGCCATCGGCCCACCGGATATCTGTGTGACTAACGCCGTCAAGGATGTTCGTCCACGAGCTGGTACTCGAAATCATGCTGCCGTCGGGCGCATAGTGCGTGTCATTAACGGTGTTGATACCGTACTTCCAAATGACGTGCTTACTGCCGTCCTGCATGATGATCGTTCTTCGAGGCTCGTCATCATTAACGACTTCATCGATCGTCTCTCTGACGCTCGTCGACATGTCTTCGCCGCGTATTACGCTCTGTTGGAACAAGCCGAGCGGACTTGAGGGATTCGGCACTTGGTCACCCGGCTCCTGGGCGCCAGGGATCATCATTCCGGGGAGACCCCCGGTCGGAGGTGCTACGAACCCGAAGCCTTGCGCTGCCGAAGTGATCTTATGAGCTGTTTCGTCGTCTGCTTCGCCGACTGCGAGTAGCAACTGGTTGATTGTGGCTTGCTCGGCCGCCGCCTGCTCCATCAGTGCGTTGACTTTCTCGGCCGACATGGGTACCGGCTTGATCAGTACGACCCATGAGTCGGAATCCTGTAATTCGCCACGGTCAATCTCGTCGGCCTTGTCCAGAAGCGCTTTTCGCGTCTGTCCGATCGAACTGGCTCCATCGGCAACTGCGGAAGCGATCGCAGAAGTGTAATCCGCGAATCGTGTTGTCTGATCGTTTGCTCGATCGAACATCTCGGCTGCAGCGTCGTGCGCTTGTCCCGACCAATCCCGAGTATCTGGCAGCGATTTAATTCGGTAGTTCAGTTGGTCGACAGCAGCGTCAACAGCGTTGCCGCGAGTTCGGATGGAGCCCGATGCCGTCGTCAAAGAGTCAGGAGCCCAGCGCTCCAGACGAGAACGGGAAGGTAACACGACTCAGAAAATCCCGTCGAATGAGCGGGCCAAAGCGGAGTCCTCGACTTCGTACTTGTCGCCCGCACCGCGAACGGAAACGCCCATTTTTGAGACGGACTTAGCAATAGTGTCTGCCATCGACGTGACATGATTGCCTACCTGTCGTGCGGCCCACTGGGTCGTCGACCCTTCCAGCCCATCGGCGGCAGTGGACACGCTGTGCCCGACTGCCGATTAGTTGATCGCAGTCGACGCGATCTGCACCTGATCAGCGAACGCGCGGAGAGTGTCGGAATCAACAAGCATCCTCGTCCTTTTGTCAATGGATCAGATATTGACGGTAACTCACTTCGGCGACGGGTTAAGACGCCAATTTCGCGTCGTACCGCCAATCCGAACAGCGCATCCCCTACTTATTCGTCGGCAGGCTTGGGACGCTGAGTGAACGTCTGTCGACGGGTGCAGTTCACGTCACGGGCGTCAGTGACGCCGATGCGGGTCGGACTCCCCGAGCTCGGCCATCTCGTCGCGGGTCAGCAGGTCGTCGCGGATGTTCTGCTCGCGGTAGGCCAGCTGCCCGACACGGTTGGCGATCACCGGCGCGGTGATGATCGTGAACACCCCGGCGAGCAGCAGCATGCCGACGTCTGCGTTGCCGCGCAACCGGATCACCGCACCCGCGATCACCAGCAGCAGGCCCAGCACCTGGGGTTTGGTGGCGGCGTGCATGCGCGACAGCGTGTCGGGGAAGCGGACGATGCCGATCGCCGCGGTCAGCGCCAGCGTCGAGCCGCCGAGGACGAGCACCGCGGCGAGGATGTCGGGAACGTTCATGGTTTCCTCCGCCGCGGTGGCAGCGGCTCATCGGTGTCGGGCACGCGGAAGCGCGCGACGCTGACCGAGCCGACGAAGCTGATCAACGCCAGCGCGGTCATGCTGTAGGTCACCGTGGTGTCGAGGCTGAACGCGGCCCACGTGCCGATCGAACACAGCGTCACCGCCACCAGGGTGTCCAGCGCGACCAGACGATCCAGCGTGCTCGGACCGGCCAGCAGCCGGAACATCGTGATCGCGGCGGCCGCGGTCAGCATCACCGCGGCGATACCCCAAACCCAGTTCACGAGGCGTCGACCTCCTTCTCCGCTGACGGCTGCCAGTCGGCATCGCGTTCCAGCGCGGCGACGAGCAACCGCTGCAGCTGATCGATCTGGGTGTAGAACCGGTTGACGGCACGCTCGGATCCGACGTCGAGCACGTGCACGTAGATCATCCGCCGGGTCTGGTCGATCTCCAGCACGATGGTGCCCGGCGTCAGGTTCATGATGTTGACCGCGAGGGCGAGCACCAGATCGGACTTCAACGCCAGGTGCGCGCGCAGCACCGCCGTCAACGGCGGCGGGCCGGGCCGAATTGCCAACCACGCCACCTGGATCGACGACATGAAGAGGTGGTAGACCACCCACACCAGCAGTTTCAGCAGCGACAGCGGATGCAGCTTGCCTTCCACCGGAACCGCGGGCAGGGGCAGCAGCACCGTGATCGCGACGGCGATGACGGTTCCACCGACGATGTTGGCCGGTGAAAGGTCTCCCCACAGCAGGACCCACACCAGCACGAGGAAACACAACACCCAGGCGCGCAGCAGCAGTCGTCTCATCGTGGCTCTCCCAGCACGGCGGTGATGTACTGCCCGCGGTCGAGGACCTCAGCGGCCGCGCGCTCGCTGAACGCGAAGATCGGTCCCGCGGCGACGGTCAGCACCAGGCCGACCACGATCAGCGCACCGGTGGGTATCAGCATGCCGACGGGCATGCGTCCCACGCCTTCTCGATCGGCGAACTCGATGTCCTCGCCGTCGTCGAGCAGCACGGCGGGCGCGGCCTGCGACAGATGACCCTCGGGTGCGTCGGCTCGCGTGCGCCAGAACGCCTTCGTCCACACGCGCGCGACGACGTACAGCGTCAACAAGCTGGTCACCACACCGCCGGCCACCAGCGTCCAGGCCAGCGCCGAACCGTCCTCGGCTCCGGCCTCCATGAGGGCGATCTTGCCGATGAAGCCCGAGAAGGGCGGGATACCACCGAGATTGAGCGCGGGAACCACCCACACGAACGCCAGCACCGGGCTTGCGGCGGCCAGCCCGCCCAGCCGCTGCAGGGTCGACGCGCCCGCCTGCCGTTCGATGAGACCGACCACCAGAAACAGCGTCGTCTGCACCACGATGTGGTGGGCGACGTAGTAGATGGCGCCCGCCATGCCGAGTTCGCTGCTCAACGCGATGCCGAACACCATGTAGCCGATGTGGCTGACGAGCGTGAACGACAGCAGACGCTTGATGTCGCTCTGCGCGATGGCGCCGAGGATGCCGATCACCATCGTCAACAGGCCCGCGACGAGCAGCACGGAATCCAGACCGCCGTCGGGGAACAGCAGCGAGTGCGCGCGGATGATCGCGTACACACCGACTTTCGTCAGCAACCCGGCGAACACCGCGGTGACCGGTGCGGGCGCGGTGGGGTAGGAGTCGGGCAACCACGCCGACAGCGGGAACACCGCGGCCTTGATGCCGAACGCCACCAGCAGCACCGCGAAGATCGACGTCCGGGTGCCCGGCGGCAGATCGGTGAGACGCACACCGAGTTCGGCCAGGTTCAACGTGCCCGTCGACGCGTACACCAGCGCGATGCCGATCAGGAAGATCATCGACGACACCATCGACACCAGCACGTAGGAGATCCCGGCGCGGACCCGGTCGGCGCTCGCGCCGATGGTCAGCAGCACGAAGCTCGCGGCCAGCAGCACCTCGAACCCGACGAACAGGTTGAACAGGTCACCGGCGAGGAACGCGGTGTACACGCCGGCCGACAGCACCAGATACGTCGGGATGAAGATCGACACGGGCTGGCGTTCGTCGCCGTCGCGGATTCCCTGACCGATGGCGTACCCGACCACCGCCAGCAGCACGATCGACGACACCACCAGCATCAGCGCCGACAGTCGGTCCACCACCAGCGTGATGCCCAACGGCCCCATCCCGGGCACCGACTGACCCCAGCCGCCGACGTGCAGCACCAGCGTGCCGTCGCGGTCGGCCAGGTACAGCAGCACCCCGCACACCGCGACCACCGCGGTCAGCGCCACCTGGGCGATGGCCCGTTGCAGATGCGGACGCCGACCCGCGATGAGCGTCGACGCCGCCGCCAGGGTGGGGATCAGCACCGGCAACGGGATGAGGGTCTGCGCGCTCACTTCGACCCCTCGAATCCGGGTAGGGCGTCGAGTTCGTCGGGAGCGTCCGTGTCGCGCGTGGGGTCGGGCTTGGGGATGGCGTCCTCGTCTTCGTCCTCGTCGACGACCTTGAGGGACACCCGGGTGTCCTCGGGGTCGTTGCTGACTTCTTCGATCGTGGTCAACCGGTACGAGCGGTACGCCAGGGCGAGCACGAACGCCGCGATGCCCATGCTGATCACGATCGCGGTCAGGATCATGCCCTGCGCCAACGGATCTGCCGTCGTCTCGGAGCCGTTGCTGGTGCGCCCGCGGATCGGCGGATTACCCGACGCGCCGCCGACGGAGAGGATCAGCAGGTTCACCGCATTGCCGATCAGCAACAGGCCCAACAACATTCGGGTCAGGTTGCGCTCCAGCAGCAGGTACACACCGGCGCTGGTGAGCCCGCCGATCATCACGAGGGGCACGATGTAAGTGGTCATCAGGCCGCCGCCTTCTGGGGTTGGCCGGACTCGGCGAGTTCGACGTCCACCCGCGCACCGAGGCTGCGCAGCACGTCGAGCACCAGGCCGACGACGATCAGGTACACCCCGAGGTCGAAGAACAGGGCCGTCACGAATTTGATCGGGCCGAGCACCGGCACGTCGAGCGACACCACGGCCGACGACAACGCGGGCGCGCCGAGCAGCAGCGACGCCACCGCGGTGCCTGCCGACAACCCGAGCCCGGTGCCGAGGATCTTGCCGGCGTCCAGCGGCAGCGTCTCACCCAGTTCGTAGCGGCCACCGGCCAGATACCGCAGGACCAGCGCGAGGCCCGCCACCAGGCCGCCCGCGAAGCCGCCGCCGGGGGTGTTGTGACCGGCGAAGAAGAAGTACGCCGAGAGCACCATGATCAACGGGAAGATGAGCCGCGTCGCCACCTCGAGGACCAGCGACCGGTGCCGCGGATCGCGTAACTCGCTGCCGCGCAACCACGTCACGTCACCGGCGGCCGGGCTGTAGGCGGCCACCGGCCCGATGTCGGGCTGGCCGACGGCGGTGCTGACGCGCGGCGCCGCACCGAACCGGCGGTGCCGGAACACCAGCGACGCCACCCCGGTCGCCGCCACCAGCAGCACCATGACCTCGCCCATGGTGTCCCACGCACGGATGTCGACCAGCAGGACGTTGACGGTGTTGGAGCCGTGGCCGCGCAGGTACGCGGCGTCGGGCAGCAGTTCGGCGACGCCCGGTCCGGTGCGCGCGGCCATCGCGAACACCGTCAACGTGGTGACGGCCGCACCGACCGCAACGGCCAGCAGCGCGCGGGGCAACCGGTTCTTGTTGATGTTGGTGGCGTCGGCCTCGGCGGGCAGGGTGCGCAGCACCAGCACGAAGATCACCAGCACCAGCGTCTCGACCAGGAACTGGGTCAACGCGAGATCCGGTGCCCCGTGGAACGCGAAGATGGCGCCGCAGCCGTATCCGGTGACGCCGACCAGCAGCACGGCGGCCAGGCGGTTGCGCATGACCGTCGCGCCGACCGCCGCGGCCAGCATCAGCAGCCCGACCACCACCTGCAGCGGTGAGTCCCACAACTGCAGCTCGGGCCGGGCGCGCGCCCCGAGCAGCAGCGACGCGGTCGGCAGCAGCACCAGGGTCAGCAGGATCACCGACTGCGTCGCCGGAAGCGAACCACGCTGTGTCGATGCGGTCAGACGCAGCGACACCACATCGAGGCCGCGGATCACCGCGTCGTAGATCCGGTCGGCGTTGCCCAGCGGCAGGAACCCGGACCTGGCCTTCGGCAACCGGTGACGGACCAGGAACACCGCGACACCCGTTGCCAGCACCACGATCGACAGCAGCAACGGCAGGCCCACCCCGTGCCACAACGCCAGGTGGTAGCTGGAGCCTCCCGGCACGGTGTCGGCGTAGTCCTCGAGCACCGCGTCGAGGCCTTTGGGCCACAACCCGAACAGCAGGCCGGCCGCGGACAGCACGGCGGGTGCGACGAGGAAATTCACCGGGGGACGGTGCATCTCGGCGACTCGCACGCTCGGGCCGCTCAGCCCTTTCCCGGCGAACGCGCCCCACAGGAAGCGCAGGCTGTAGATCGTCGTGAACACCGAGCCGATCACGATGCCGGTCAGCACGTACGGCGCCGCCGTGCCGAGGGCCTCGCTGTGCAGCACGGTCTCCAGGTCGGCTTCCTTGGCGACGAAACCGAAGAACGGCGGGAGCGCGACCATGCTCGCCACCGCTCCGAGCGCGATGACCAGCAACGGTCGGTGCGCGCGCCCCAGCCCGGCCAGGCGCCGGATGTCGCGGGTGCCGGTGGCGTGGTCGATGACGCCGACCACCATGAACAGCGAGGCCTTGAACATCGCGTGCGCGACCAGCATGGCCAGACCGGCCAGCATCATGTCCGGGCCGCCCGCGCCGACCATCACGGTGATCAGACCGAGCTGGCTGACCGTGCCGAACGCCAGAATGAGCTTGAGGTCGTATTCGCGGACCGCGCGCCACCCGGCCAGCAGCATCGTCAAGAGGCCCAACCCGATCACCATCGGACGCCACAGCGGGGTGTCGGCGAAGCCGGGCGTCATCCGCGCGATCAGGTACACACCCGCTTTGACCATGGCCGCCGCGTGCAGATAGGCGCTGACCGGCGTCGGCGCCGCCATCGCACCGGGAAGCCAGAAGTGCATGGGCACGATGGCCGATTTCGACAGCGCGCCGATCAACACCAGCGCGATGCCGATCGTGGCCGCGGTGCCGGTCGGCGGGTCGGCGATCAGCTCCGAGAGCAGGAAGGTGCCCGCCAGGTTGCCCAGCACCACGATGCCGGTCAGCATGGCCAGGCCGCCGAACGTCGTCACCAACAACGCCTGGGTGGCGGCGCGCCGGCTGGTGGCGCGTTCGGCATAGTGGCCGACCAGCAGGAACGACAGCACCGTCGTCGTTTCCCAGAAGATGTAGAGCACCAGCATGTTGTCGCTGATGACCAGGCCGAACATCGAACCCGAGAACGCGACCAACTCGGCGGCGAAGCTGGGGAGACGCTTCTCCATGCGTCCGTCGTGGTGATGGAAGTAGTGCGCGCAATAGAACAGCACCAGCGCACCGATGGCGAGCACCAGCACGCTCATGATCGCCGCGAGCGCGTCGAAGCGCAGCGTGAAATCCATCCCCAGCTCGGGCACCCACGTCACGTTCACCGTCGGGACGCGATCCGGACCGGGCCAGTTCAGCGCCACCCATACCAGTGAGCCGAGGGGAACCAGCGACAGCGGAAAGAACGCCGCCCGGCCCCATCTGGCCACCATCAGCGGCGCCAACGCGGTCGCGATCGCGTGGGCAAGAAGAACGGCGAGCATGGCACTCCGATCGGGTTGGGGTCGGGGTGTCAGCCTTATAGCTATGGGGGTAACTACGGCTTTTGGTTAAACCCATTCTAAGGGGAGCGCCTTGGCTACCATCGGTCTGCAGAGCCGCTGCGCGGCGAAGGGACGGTTCGCGTGGCAACCGACGGTGTCCTTGTGGTTGGTGCCGGACCCACCGGCCTCATGCTGGCCTGCGAGTTGGCCCTTGGCGGCGTGAACGTCACGTTGCTGGAAGAGCGGACTAGCACACCCAACATCACCAGGGCATTTGCGGTGCATGCGCGCACATTGGAGCTGCTCGACGCCCGTGGCCTGGCTCGCGATCTGTTGGCCCGCGGGCTGCCCGTGCGCGAGGTCGCGCCACCGGGCGGTGTGGTGTTGAAGCTCTCAGAGCTGCCGACCGAATTCGGCATGGTGCTGATAGTTCCGCAAAGTGGCACCGAGCATCTGCTGGAGGCCAGGGCCGATGAGCTCGGGGTGGACGTGCGCCGCGGCGCCGAGGTGGTCGGCATGGAGCAGGACGCCGACGGGGTGATGCTGCGACTCGCCGACAGGAGCAGCGTGCGCGGGGCGTTCGTGGTGGGTTGCGACGGCGCCCACAGCGTGGTGCGCACCCTCGCGGGCATCGACTTCGTCGGCAAGCAGTACGAGACGCACATCCTGCTCGCCGACGTCCGTCTGGCGTCGCCGCCCGAGGAGACGCTGTTCGCGCGGACCGGTGTCGAGGGTGTCGCGTTGTTCATCCCGTTCGGTGACGGCTGGTTCCGCGCGATCGTGTGGGACCGGCTGCGCGAGCAGGCGCCGCTGACCGAACCGGTGACGCTCGACGAGATCAAGGACGCGTTCCGCCGCATCGCCGGACAGGACTACGGCATGAGCGGCATGCGGTGGAGTTCCCGGTTCCTCAGTGAACGCCGACAGGCCAGGACCTACCGCCGCGGCCGGGTCTTCCTCGCAGGCGATGCCGCCCATGTGCATTCCCCACTCGGCGGCCAGGGCATGAACACCGGTCTGGGCGACGCGTTGAACCTTGGCTGGAAGCTCGCGTTGGCCGTGCGGGGACGCGCACCGGCATGGCTGCTCGACAGCTATGAGCGGGAACGCCATCCGGTCGGCGCCGGCGTTCTGCGGTTCACCGATGCGTTCAACCAGATCGTGCTGAGCTCGCCGGCCCGACGGCGCGCCCGCGTCGCCGCGCTCGCGGTGGTGTTGCGCATCCCCGGGGTCCGCCGGTCGCTCACCGAGCGGCTCAGCGGTATCGGGATCACCTATCCGAGGTCGCGCCACGAACATCGACTGGTCGGACACCGCATGCCCGACGTGAAGTGTGGTGGGTCCCGGCTCTACGAAC
Organism: Mycolicibacterium goodii; assembly: GCF_001187505.1. The sequence goes on along the minus strand of NZ_CP012150.1, from coordinate 216,250 downwards.
TGCTGCGCGACGGGAAGTTCGTTCTGGTCTCGTCGCGTCAGCTCGATGCCGACGGTGTGGTTCATGTGGTCGGTGACCTCAGCGGTCTTCCCGACGCGGTGCTGGTGCGGCCCGACGGGTACATCGCATGGGCGAGTGATCGGGTGCCGGGGGCGGGGGAGGTGGGTGCGGCGGTCGCGCACTGGATTCCGGGGTGAGGCCGGGTGATTTGTCGGTACCGGGTGCCAGCATGCCTCCATGGGTGAGGTGGTGATCGGAAGCGAGGCACTGGCGAAGGGCATCGTCACGCGCAACGATCTGCGCAACCACTACCAGCGCCTGTATCCCGGGGTGTACGCCAAAGGCGTGCCCACGTTGCGAGACCGCACGATCGGCGCGTGGCTGTGGTCGGGGCGACGAGCCGTCGTCGCGGGTGTCGCCGCGTCGGCGATCCACGGTGCCGCATGGGTCGACCCGGACATCACCATCGAACTGGTGTGGCGCAACGGACGTCCGCCGGACGGACTGGTCGTCCGCAACGAGACACTCGCCGCCGACGAGGTCACTCGCGTCGTGGGATTACCCGTCACGACACCGGCGCGCACCGCGTTAGATCTGGCCCGACATCTCCCACGCGACGAGGCCGTCACACGTATCGATGCGTTGGCGTGGACCCGCCGGGTCACCGTCGCCGAGGTGGCTGCGCTGATCGAACGGTACCCGGCTGCGCGCGGAATCCGCGCCGCCAGAGAGGTTCTCCCGCTGGTCGACGCCGGGGCCGACTCACCGCGTGAGAGTTGGCTGCGCCTGCGGCTGACCGATGCCGGAATGCCGCCCGACTCCACCCAGATACCCGTCGTCGACGAACGCGGGCGCGTGCTCGCGATCCTGGACATGGGGTGGGAGCGCCACCGGGTGGCGGTCAATTACGACGGCGTCTTCCATCAGTCGGACCGCAAGCGGTACGTGCGCGACCTGAAAACCCTGCGAGCGCTTGAGGACCGGGGCTGGATGGTGGTTCGCGTGATCGCGGAGGACGACATCGCCGACGTGATCACCCGAGTGCGACGCGCGCTGTTCAGCCGGGGCTGGCGCCGAGATTGCAGTGAGGGACGAATCCCGGCGTGAGTTTGTCCCTCAGTTCAATCTCGGTGTGCGAGAGCCCCTTCAGAAGTACCGCAACCAGACGTACACCCACGCCAGGGCCGTGCTGAGCAATGTCACCACGATGCCGTAACGCGTGAACTGCCAGAAGCTGATCGGGTGGCCGGCACGTTTGGCGATGCCGATGGCGACGACGTTGGCGCTCGCGGCGATCGCGGTGCCGTTGCCGCTGAAGCACGCGCCCAGCGCAAAGGCCCACCACAGCGCGTGGCCGGTCACGAGGTCGGGCGTCTGGGCGACCATCGACTCGACCACCGGGGTCATGGTCGCGGTGTAGGGGATGTTGTCGATGAAGGCGCCTGCGATGGCCGAACCGAACAGCAGTGCCGTGGCCGCGCCCAGCCAGTTGTCCCCGAACGCCGATTCGGCCACCGAACCGAGTTCGGCGATGACGCCGGTGTGCGTCAGCCCGGCGACCATCACGAACAGGCCCATGAAGAACACCAGCGTGGGCCACTCCACCTCGGGCAGTATCTCGTTGACGTCGACATCGGTGACCAGCAGCATCACCCCCGCGCCGAGCAGCGCGACCACCGACGGGGCCACGTGCAGCACCGAATGCAGCGCGAAGCCGATGATGACGATGTTGAGCACGATCAGTGACCGGACCAGCAGCCGCATGTCCTTGATGGCGCGGCGTTCCTGCAGGGTCATCACCTCATCGAGGTGAACATCGTTGCCGCGCAGATCTTTACGGAACAGCACCCGGGTGAACACGACGAACAGCGCGAAGATGACGACGACGATCGGCGCCATGTGGACGAGGAAGTCGTTGAACGTCAGGCCCGCCCGGCTGCCGATGATGATGTTCGGCGGGTCACCGATGAGGGTGGCCGCGCCGCCGATGTTGGACGCCAGCACCTCGGCGATCAGGTAGGGCTGCGGCGGGATCCGCAGCCGGTCGCAGATCACCACGGTGACCGGGGCGACGAGCAGGATGATGGTGACGTTGTCGAGCACCGGTGACGCGAACGCGGTGATGACCATCAGCATGACCATCAGCCGGAAAGGCTTGCCGTGGGAGCGTTTCGCGGCCCAGATGGCCAGGAAGTCGAACAGGCCGGTCTGTTTGACGACGCCGACGATCACCATCATGCCGAGCAGCAGGAAGATGACGTTCCAGTCGATGCCTTCGTGCTCGGAGTAGAACACCTCGGCGCCGGGGACCAGACCCAACAAGGTCATCAGCCCGGCGGCGACGAGAACCGTCTTGACCTTGTCGGCCCGCTCGGTGGCGATGAACCAGAAGGCGACGACGAAGATCGTCAGCGCCGCAACCGGAGCCAGCACGGGCCCGGGACCGGGGGATCAGTCGCCCGGCCCGGCGACCGCCAGACTGGTCAGTAGCCGTTCCAGGGTGACGGCGCCGGTGAGCTTGCCGTGGCGGTCGACGACGGCGATGAGTGGGCTGCGCTTGTGCGCCATGACCGTCGCGATCTCCAGCAAGGTGGCGTCGGGCGCCACGGTGGCCGGCGTGGCGACGGGGCTGGGCAGGCAATCGCCGACCGTGAGCTTGCCGGGGCCGTGCCAGAACAGGTCGGCATGGATCTCGTCGACCGTGCGGACCAGCGCCGGATCGTCCCGGTAGGACTCGGGTATCGCAAGCTTGAGCACCTGGGTGCCGGGCAGGACAGCCACCGGTTTGTCGTTGTCGTCGACCACCACGAGTCCGGGCAACCGATTGACGACCATCAGCTGCACAGCCTTGGAGACAGGGTCGTCGATGCGCACAGTCGGTGGGTGCACGGCGATCTCATGAGCTTGCATATCTCGTTTCCCTTGGGCAGGGGCAGTTATGGTCATCGTCCTCGTTCTCCGATCATTTCGGGACGGGTGAGCAGGATCTCGGCGATCTCATCGACGTCAGCCGGCCGACAGCACCGCCATCGGTGATTCCTTCGGTCAGGTGTCTTCAAGTGTGCGTTTCCTATTCATCCAGGGCTATCGGGGCTGACACCCATTCGCCTGGGGGTGGCGCCTGTATGGACAAAGCCCGCGGTGACAGGTCAGGCTGGTGGGGTGAAACCGGCGCGCACTCCGGCGGCAGCGCTGTTCCGGAGAGTGTTTCTGATCAACGGCCTGATCTTCGCCCTGGGCACGTTGGTCCTGGCAATCTCGCCCGCGACGGTCTCGGCACGCATCCGGCTCACCGAGATCCCGGTGCTGGTGGTCGGTCTGGCGATCATGCTGACGGCCAACGCGTTGCTGTTGCGCTCGAGCCTGGCTCCGTTGAACCGGCTCGCCGAGTCCATGCAGCGCGTCGACCCGCCCCGGCGCACCGACCGTGTCGACGGCCGCGGCACCGGGGACCTGCACCACCTGATCGAATCGTTCAACGCCATGCTCGACCGTCTGGAGACCGAACGGTCCACGGCCAGTGCGTCGGCGCTGGCGGCGCAGGAGAACGAGCGGCAGCGCATCGCGCGGGAACTGCACGACGAGATCGGCCAGACGCTCACCGTCGCGCTGCTCACCCTCAAGCGGGCCGTCGACCGGGCGCCCGAGTCGATCCGCGGTGAGTTGTCCGATGCGAAGGAGATCGTGCGGTCCAGCCTCGACGAGGTGCGCGAGATCGCGCGGCGGCTGCGTCCCGACGCCCTGGAGGACCTCGGATTGCACAGCGCGCTGAATGCGCTGTGCAGCGACTTCGCCCAGGCATCCGGTATCGCAGTGGTGAAACACATGCCGCCGCAACTGGATCGGTTGAAACCCGACGTCGAGTTGGTGTGCTACCGGATCGTGCAGGAGAGCCTGACGAACGTCGCGAGGCACGCCGGTGCCCGCAAGGTGTGGCTCGATCTGCACATCAGCGCCGACGAGTTGACCCTGCGCATCGCCGACGACGGACGCGGAGGTGTCATCGAGGAGGGGGCGGGCATCAACGGCATGCGGGAACGCGCGCTGCTGGTGAACGGCACCTTCACCATCAGTTCGCCGGAGGACGGCGGCACCGAGGTGCGGTTGGTCATCCCGATGCGGGGCGGTTGATGGCAGCTCGCATACTGCTGGCCGACGATCACGCCCTGGTCCGTAGTGGGCTGCGCATGATCATCGACGCCGAACCCGATCTTCAGGTGGTGGCCGAGGCGGCCGACGGGTACGAGGCGGTCTCGGCATTGGACGCCGAGGCGGTCGACCTCGCGATTCTGGACATCGCGATGCCGCGGATGACGGGCCTGCAGGCCGCGCGGGAGATCAACCGGGCGCATCCCGACGTGCGGATCCTGATCCTGTCGATGTACGACAACGAGCAGTACTTCTTCGAGGCGCTCAAGGCGGGTGCGTCGGGGTACGTGCTGAAGTCGGTGGCCGACCGCGACCTGCTCGAGGCGTGCCGGGCGACGCTGCGGGGCGAACCGTTTCTGTACGCCGGCGCCATCACGGCGCTGATCCGCGACTTCCTGCACCGGGCCCGTCAGGGCGGGGAACCGCCCGACAGCATCCTCACGCCGCGTGAGGAGGAGGTGCTCAAGCTGATCGCCGAGGGCTATTCGACGCGGGAGATCGCCGCGACGCTGACGATCAGTGCCAAGACCGTCGACCGGCACCGCACGAACATCCTCGCCAAGCTGGGTCTGCGTGACCGGCTTGCGCTCACCCGCTACGCGATCCGGGCCGGCCTCATCGAGCCGTGAGCCCAGATCGGAATGGCATGGGAGGCAACGCCGATGCCCCAGCCCATGATCGGCCAGACCGGCCAGAAGTACCACCCGCCACCGCCGAGGCCGACGGCCAGCCAGATGCCGAGCATCAGTAGCGAACCGGCAAGGTAGGCCGCCAGGTGCAGGCGCACGCTCAACCGGGCCGCGCGTAGCTGAGCCTCGCGGCGGCGCGGGTCGTTGCGTCGCAGCGTGGCCACCGGCAGGTCGGAGACGAGGTTGCGCAGCTCGGCGGTGGTGTGCGCGGCGAACACCTTCTGCAGCCGCTCGTCGTACTCCGGCATCCCCAGGTATCCCTGTGCCAGGGCCCGCCCCAGGTCATCGGCCGTGCGTTGGCGCTCCGGGTCACCGGCGCGGGTGGACCGGTTGTGGTCCACGGTGGGCAGAACCGTGTCGGCCATGGCAGCCTCCCAGAAACTTGTCGGTGACAAGTTCCACTGTGACACGGAAACTAGTCAACGTCAAGATGCTCGCTGCCGCTGGTTCAGGTGACCCGCGATGCGTTTCAGGGTCCACCGCACCACGACGCGGTGCCCGCCACTGCCGATCACAAACGCTCGGTAGATCCGACCGTGCAGACCCGGGAACGCGGCCCATGTCTGCGACCGCACCCGGGTGCGGTGCGGACCGAGGGCGTCGAGGATGAACACCCACTCGTAGGCGGCGAACGGATGGCGACCGCGCAGGCTGAGTCGTTCGCCGGGCCGGAAATCCCCGATGCCGAATCCGACGGGCGCGCACGGATCACTCGGATCGCCGCAGAGGGTGGCCAACACAGCCGTCCAGGTCGCGGCCGTATCGGCATCGACGGTTATGGCATGCTCATCGATATAGGGTAATCGCTCCATATAGAAGGACCGTACTAGATCGTGGCACCCCCGCGGAAGCATGAAACCGACGCAATTCTCGACGCGGCCCGCGCGCTCGTCCTCGTCGACGGGCCACGCGCAGCCGGCGTCGCCGCGATCGCCAAGGCCAGCGGCGCCCCGGTGGGCACGCTGTACCACCGGTTCGGCAACCGCGACGGGATCCTCAAGGCCACCTGGCTGCGCGGGCTGGAGCGGTTTCAGTCCAGAGCGATGGCGGCCGACGGGGCGACGCCGGTCGATGCCGCGGTCGCGATGGCCGGTGCGGTCCTGCGGTTCGCGCGCGAAGAACCCGACGATGCCCGGCTGCTTCTGACCATCCGGCCCGCCGACCTGCTCGACGGAGAATCGGACGCTGACTTCGACACCACCCTGGCGAGCATGAACGCCCCGGTGTTCGAGCGCCTGCGCGAACTGGCCCGGGGCGTCTTCGGGAGCGACGGCGACCGGGCCATGGACGCGATCATGCGTGCCGTGGCGGACCTGCCCTACGCGACCGTGCGGCGCCACATCGACGACGACTGGCCGTCCTGGCTGGAAGAAGACCTGTCAGCGTCGGTACGTAGGCTGTTGACCGTGGACAAAATCGTCAGCGCCAGCCGCGAGATCGCCGCACCTTCTGACGTCATCTTCGAACTGATCGCCGATCCGGCTCAGCAGCCCCGCTGGGACGGCAACGAGAACCTGCTCAAGATCGCCTCGGGCGAGCGGGTTCGTGGCGTGGGCGACGTCTTCACCATGGAGATCAAGCAGGGCGGTCTGCGGGACAATCACGTCGTCGAATTCGAGGAGGGCCGCCGGATCGCTTGGCGCCCCGCGGTTGCCGGCGATGAGCCGCCCGGGCACCTGTGGCGGTGGGAACTGCAACCGGCCGGTGAGGGACGCACCCTGGTCACCCACACCTACGACTGGACGCAGCTCACCGACGAAAAGCGCATGGTGAAGGCGCGGGCGACCACCGCGGACAAGCTGCAGGCCTCCATCGACCGGCTGGCCGGGCTCGTCGAAGGCTAGTCGCCGCCGTCGTACTGTCGATGACGGTCGACGAGGTCGCGCTCGGCGGAGACCGCCTGATCTGGTGTGGCATAAGGCATGTGGTTTTCAACGAAATCCCGAGCCTCGCCCATCTCCATCCCCTGATCGAGCAGCATCCTGACGATTGACACGTGCAGAACCGCGGTGGCCTTTTTCGCCGCGACCTCTGCCACAGCCTGAACCTCTTCAGCCAATTCGCTTTCGGACATGAGAGCCACCCGCGGATCGAGATCGATCTGTGCGATCGAGCCGTTCAGATGCGCCGTGACGCTGACCGTGCCGGGCGGGTTCGTGGCGATGGCAACTGGAATCGCCTCCGCACCGTCGTCCTCGGCCTCGGAGAGAGGATCGAACGCGTCAAGCGAAGATTCGCCTTCGTCTACGGTGGTCGGGGCGAAGGAAGGCACTACCTCCAGGTCTTCGCCGTCGTATCGGCCGTCCGCCGCGTCGAACGAGGGCATATCTTCGTCGGCGTCGTCCCAGTCGTCGTTGCCGCTCACCTCGGATGCACTTGGCTGGCGAGTTCGTCCTGCTGTTGTTGATCGGTTCGCGTGTAGTCAGCGGCAGCCGTATCCAACTTCTCGGCAAGGTCGTTCGACACCAAGCTCATCGCCTTGGTTGCCGCCGTCCGTGACAGCTGGGCCTCGCCAAGAGCTGCGATGGAAAGCGAGCATACGAGACCGTGGGTTCTTCCAACGGCACCAGTGACGCCGTCGGTGACGGCTTCCACCGCATCGATTCCGCCAGCGACATCTCGTTGACGGGCAGCGGTTTCTCGCAGTCTGGTCGCGGTAACCCTCAGATCACCCAATGGAATTCCTTTCGCCGTCGGAACAGTCGCAGCGGGATGGTCAGGCTCGTGCGTCTTCGGCAATCTGGTCATAAGCTGCGCCGGCGCGTCGGATCACCGTCGCATTTCGGGCGGAGTTCTCGATCAGGTCCAGGTATCTCCATTCCGCAGGCGGGACGGTGCCAGCGACTGCAGCGGCTTGGAACGCCAGTGACGCGGCTTGGCCCCATCCGGGAACGGCGTTCAGCGCGATGGCAGCTGGAATGGACAGACCGAGAACGGTCTGGCAGCGGTCGAGCATCTTTCGTGTGACATCGATCTGTCGGGCTTGATCCTCCAGTGCTTCCTTGACCGAGCGGTCGGCCTCCGCCATGCGGGTTGCCCGCCGCAGCTGTTCGTCGTTGCGTGTGCCGTAAGTGTCCGACGATTCGCCTTCCCAGGTGTCGGGCGGAACCGTGGAGGTCAAAGCTTCTGCGAGGTGTTGAAAACCGTCCGCGCCTTGCTCGAAACGGCCGCCTTTGTCAGGTTCGCCGAACCCGCAGGTGTTGCTCATGCCCATCATCACGAGCAATCCGGCCTGGATGATGGGAGTGGCGGCCGCGCCGGCGACGCGGCCATTGCTGAACGCCTTCGCGCCGGTCTCGGCCAATGGTTGGAGGAGACCGACGAAGTCAGCACCGATCCCGGCCAAACCCCATCCGGTGTGCTCCCCAAGAGACTTCGGATGGTCCAAGACGAGTCCATTGGCCCAGTTCAACGACGAGTAGACGTCAACAAAGGTGGCCATCCCGCAGCTGTCCCCTCCCGATGCGTGTGGAACAGAGCCTAACGCGATCTCGAGGGACACCGATGCGGTGATTCTGTCCTAATCATGGGCGGCGGCTTCGAGTTGCAGCGTGCGCAATCGCTCGAGGGCCCGACCGTCGGTGAGCTCGACTCGGCTGTCCGGGTTGCTCCAGTAAAACGTGACGAACTGCAAAATCGCATGTCCGTCACGGGTATAGAGGGCAGACTCCTTCAGCATCTTGATCTGGCCGTCCGTCATCACCATGACCAGCGGGCTGTTGGCCGGGCGATCGGCGGGCGCCTGGCCGGTGACGTCGGTTACTTGCGACCAGGTACCGGCAATCGTCGAGAAGGCTTCCACAAAGCGGAAACCATCCGCGGTGAGCCGGAGAGACCCGATGCCTCCGCGCTTCGCAGTCAGGAAGAGCGCGACGAGGAACACGAGTGCCGGTGCGACGAACGGGCCCGCGAACATCGGCCCGATGTCCCGTGGCAGCGGGATGTCGAGCTTGTTCATTGCGCCGAGGATGCCTGCGGAACCCAGCGAGACCGCACCGAAAAGCACGGCGATGAACAGCAGAACGTCGACACGACGATCGACGCGAACGGTGGTGCCTTCCGCGTCGTACGTACCCCACGCGACCACATTCGGCATGATGAACCACAATCGCAGCGGGGCAGCCCAGAAGATCATTGCGCCGCATGCGATGGCCGCAGTCAGGTAGTGGCCGCGCGCCAACGAGAAGCCGGCCCATGCCAGACATGCAAATGCCGCGAGCCCCAGGAACGACATCGAGAAGATTCGTAACACCCTCATCGGCCACCCCTCCCGTCGTCGAAAACTAGCGTTTCTCGGCGAACGCCCGCAACGAAGCGACCTGATCCGCATCCAGGGAGGGGCGGACGGTTTCCCGGGCGTTGGCGACATCGGCGGCCGTGACGTCGGCGGCGTCGATGGACCGTCGCATGGCCGTCATGGCCGATTCACGCAGCAGCGCAACGCAATCGGCGGCACTGTAGCCGTCCAGCTGGTCGGCCAGGCTGTCGAGGTCGACGTCGTCGGCCAGCGGGATGGATTTACCCGCGGTGCGCAGGATGTCGCGGCGCGCCTCGGCGTCCGGCGGTTCGACGAACACGAGGCGTTCCAGCCGACCCGGACGCAGCAGCGCCGGGTCGATGAGGTCGGGCCGGTTGGTGGCGCCGAGCACCACGACGTCGCGCAGCGGTTCGATGCCGTCGAGTTCGGTCAGCAGGGCCGCCACCACCTTGTCGGTGACGCCGGAGTCGAAGTTCTGGCCGCGGCGCGGCGCGAGCGCGTCGATCTCGTCGAGGAACACCAGCGACGGCGCGGAGTCCCTGGCCCGGCCGAACAGTTCCCGCACCGCCTTCTCTGACGAGCCGACCCACTTGTCCAGCAGCTCAGAGCCTTTCACGGTGTGCACCGACAACCGGCCGGAACTGGCCAGCGCGCGCACCAGGAAAGTCTTGCCGCATCCGGGCGGACCGTAGAGCAACACCCCGCGGGGCGGGTCGATGCCGAGGCGGGCGAACGTGTCGGGATGCTGCAACGGCCACAGCACCGCCTCGGTGAGCGCACGTTTGGTCTCGGCCATGTCGCCGACGTCGTCGAGGGTCACCGACCCGACCGACACCTCTTCGGAGGCCGACCGCGACAACGGCCGGATGACGGTGAGCGCACCTTCGAGGTCCTCCTGCCGCAGCACCGGTTCCTCGTCGCAGGCGCTGGCCCGCGCGGCGGCGCGCAGGGCGCCCTCCCGCACCACGGCCGCCAGATCGGCCACCACGAAACCCGGTGTGCGATCGGCTATTTCGCCCAGTTCCAGGCCCTCGGACGGAACCCCGCGCAGCAACATGTCCAGCAGCGACCTGCGAGTCGCGGCGTCGGGCAGGCTCAAACCCAGCTCGCGGTCGCACACATCCGGCGTGCGCAACCGCGCGTCGACGTTCTCGGGCACCGCCGAGGTCGCGATGAACGCCACACCGGGCGTGGCGACCGCCTTGCGCAGTTCGGCCAGGATCAGCGTCGCCGCCGGCTCCGGCGGCCGCGTCTCGCTGCCCGCGGGCAACAGCGCGTCGATGTCGGTGATGAACAGGACGCCACCGGATTCGGAGACCGCCTGCACGGCCGAGGTCACGCTGCGCAGGCGTTCGTCGATCTGCAGTGCGCCGACCTCGGGACCGTCGAGTTCCACGACGCGCCGCGAACCGCACACCGCGCGCACCATGGCGGTCTTGCCGACGCCGGCCGGACCCGACACGAGCACCCCCAGATGCGGTGCGGCGCCCAGGGTTTTGAGGAGTTCGGGCTCATCGAGGGACAGGCGGAGCCACTCTTCGAGTTTGGCGGCCTGCGGATGGGTCACCTTGACGTCGTCGAAGGTCACCGGCTGTTCGACGCGTTCGGGGCTGCCCGGGCTGCTGACCCAGTGCTGCCCGGTGGGCGGGGTGCGGGATCCTCCGGCGCGCCGGTACCCCAGGACACCACCGAATTCGGTTGCACGCTCACCGTTCCCGGCGGGTCGACCGCGGTGACCGTGAGCAGTTCGGAAGTCCAGGTGATCCCCACCGACGACGCCAGCGCACTCGTCGCGGCCGACGTGGACGTACCGGGCCCGAGGTCGCGGGGCAGCAGCGAGACGGTGTCGCCGACGGTCATCACCTTGCCCAGCAGGGCCATCCGCAGCGTCGAGGGGGAGATCGACTGCGTGGCCAGCCGTGACCCCGACACCGTGACCGAACGTGCACCGTACACCGTCACCGGCGCCGCGAGCACCGTGGTGTTCTCCCGCACCCCGGCGTTGGACAGCGTGACGTCGTCCAGCAGCGCGGTGCCGGCGGGCACATCGGGCCCGGCCACCCCGGCGACAGCCGCGGTGGTCCGCGAGCCGGTCAACGCCACCGCATCCCACTCCCGGATACCGAGTGCGGCAAGCGCTTCGGGGTGCAGACGCACGACGCCGCGGCGCGAGTCGAGTGCAGAGGTGTTCAGCCGAGCGGTCAGCCGCAGATGGCTGACGGGTGGGTCCTGGTCGTACTCGTCGTCCCGGCCGTTCGAGCGCAGCGACATGTCACCTTCCCGGCTTGCGGAGACCCAGGCGCGCCATCGAACGCCGGTGCGGCTGCGCCCGCCGGATGGCGCGGCGCGCCGCGCGCCGTTGCTTCGGTTTGACGTCCCATGACTCCGGATGGCTGGCCACCCAGTGCTTGGTGCGGACCGCGAACGGGATGTGCAGCACGTAGGCCACGATGATCACCATGATGACGATGTAGCCGTAGAACACCGACGCCGCAACGCCGATGGCCACCAGCACCAGCAGCGGGGCCACCATGTTGGGCGACACCGAGAAGGTGTGGATCTTGCGCATCGGGATTCGGCTGACCACCAGCAGCGAGACGCCGATCATCCACACGATCACCACCCACTCGGCGGTCACGCTGTTCCACCAGTCGCCGGGCCACTGCATCTTCGCCGCCAGCGGGCCGATCGCGCCGATGGCGCCGGCGGGGGCGGGCATGCCGACGAAATACTCCTTCTCGTAGGCGGGCTGGTCCACATCGAGCAGCGCGTTGAACCGCGCGAGCCGCAGCACGATGCACACCGCGTACAGCAGCACCACGATCCAGCCCACCCGCGAATGCGACAACAGCGTGCCGTACACGATGAAAGCCGGTGCCACACCGAAGTTCACGGCGTCGGCCAGCGAGTCGATCTCCTCGCCCATCTTGGAGGTGGCCTTGAGCATGCGGGCCACCCGGCCGTCGAGCGCGTCGAGGATCGCCGCGGCCGCCAGGAACGCCATCGCCTCGGTCGGACGGTCGTCGAGGGCCATCTTGACCGCGCTCAGACCCAGGCAGATGGCCGCCACCGTCATGGCGCTCGGCAACATCCGCACCGTGAAGGACGGGCGCTTGATGCGGGCCTTGATCATGCGAGCTCCGCCAGCACCGTCTCGCCGGCCAGTGTGCGCTGACCGTGTGTGACGAGCACCCGTGCATCCGCCGGGAAGTAGGTGTCCAGGCGCGAGCCGTAGCGGATCAGTCCGTAGGTGTCGCCGATCGTGAGCTTGTCGCCGACGTGCGCGTCGCACACGATGCGCCGCGCGATCAGACCGGCGATCTGCACCGCGATGACGTGCACGCCCTCGGGCGTGCGGATGACGACACTGTTGCGCTCGTTGTCCTCACTGGCGGCTTCCAGCTCGGCCGAGTGGAACCGGCCCGGGCGGTGGCGCACCGCGACCACCTCGCCGCCGATCGGTGCGCGCTGCACGTGCGCGTCGAGCACCGACAGGAAGATGCTGACCCGCTGCATCGGGGTGTCCGGCAGGCCCAGCTCGGCAGGCGCGGTGGCCTCACCGATCAGACAGATCAACCCGTCGGCGGGTGCCACCACGACGCCGGGCCGCGTCGGTGGCACCCGGGGCGGGTGCCGGAAGAACGCGGCATTGGCGCCTGCGGAGAGCAGCCCCGCGCGCCGCACCCAACGCCGCTTGCGGCCGAGCAGGGCGAGCGCCAGGCTCGCGCCGACGAAGGGCAGGCCCGCCGAATGCATCGGCGGAACGCTGGAACGCACCAGCGCCGCGAGGCGTTCTGGGCCGGATTGGAGATCGGGGCGTCTGGCCATCGGCTGGATTCTACGTGCGAGGGGTGTCGGGATCGCTAGCTCAGGTCCCAGACCTGGACAGACGTCCCCGCGGGTACCTCGGTGAGGTCCTCGTCGATCTCCAGCAGGCAGTTCGCCGAGGCCAGCCAGCGCAGATGATGCGACGCCGGAGGTCCGTAGCTGGTGACGGTCTCACCGGTGAGCACCCCACGGCGGAACTGACGTTTGCCTGCCGGTGAGGTGAGCGACTCGGTGAGCACCGCCTCGCGCTTGGGCCTACCCGGATCGGGGCGACCCATCGCGGCGCGCAGCGGCGCGCGGACGAACACCTCGAACGACACCAGGGCACTCACCGGGTTACCCGGCAGCGTGATGATCGGTGTCGAGCCGACGACACCCGAACCCTGCGGCATCCCGGGCTGCATGGCGACCTTGACGAAGTCGACCTGCTCGGCCAAAGCGTCCTTGACCACTTCGTAGGCACCCGCGCTGACACCGCCCGTGGTGATGATCAGGTCGATGTCGCGCGCGTGCTCGATGAGCACCGCGCGGAACGCGTCGACGTCGTCGTGCGACATCGGCGACGACACCACCTGCGCACCCGCGTCGCGGACCGCCGCCGACAGCATCACGGCGTTGGACTCGTAGATCTGGCCGGGCTGCAGCGGCGTGCCCGGTTTCACCAGTTCGGTTCCGGTGGACATCACCATCACGCGCTGCGGCGGGACCACGGTCAACTCGGCCAGGCCGAGTGCTGCGGCCAATCCCAGCGCGGCCGGGGTGACGGTCTGGCCGGCGTGCAGCACCGTGGTGCCTGCGGTGACGTCCTCGCCGGCCCGGCGGATGTGTTGACCTGGCTTGGCCGCCGCGCGGATGGTCACGGTGTCGGTGCCGCCGTCGGTCGCCTCGACCGGGATCACCGCGGTGGCCCCGGCGGGAACGGGTGCACCGGTCATGATGCGGTGCGCCGTACCGGGTTTCAGTGTCAGCGCATCGGTGCGACCGGCCGGGATGTCCTCGGCGACGGGCAGCAGCACCGGGCTGTCCGCGGCGGCGGAGGCGATGTCCTCGGCGACCACGGCGTAGCCGTCCATCGCCGAGTTGTCGAACCCGGGCAGTGACAGCGGCGCGACGACGTCGGCCGCGAGGACAAGACCCAACGCGTCGGCGATCGGAACTGGCTGTGGGGCACGGGCTTTGATGAGCCCGGCGACGATCTTCTGGTGTTCTTCGACGGTACGCATGTCACACCGGGAAGCTGACGCCGGTCAGCTCTTCGGAGACGGCCCACAATCGGCGCTGCAACTCCGGGTCACGCGCCTGGGTACTGGAATTCACGAGCTTCGGGTGGCCACGCAACTCGCGGAACCCGTCCGGGCCGTAGTACTGGCCACCCTTCACATCCGGATCGGTGGCCGCACGCAGCGTGGCCAGCGCCCCCATCAGCGGGCTGTTCGTGAACAGGCTCGCGACCTGGTGGTAGCCGGGCAGACCGGTGCCGGGCGTGTGCCGCATCAGCTCGGTGTTCGACAGGCCCGGGTGCGCGGCCACCGAGATGGTCGGCTTGCCCGCCGCGGCCAGGCGGCGCTGAAGTTCGTAGGCGAACAACAGATTCGCCAGCTTGGACTGGCCGTACGCCTCCACCCGGTTGTAGCGGCGCTCCCACTGCAGATCCTCGAAGTGGATCTTTGCGCGGATGCGGTGCGCCATGCTGGCGACCGCCACCACCCGCGAACCGTCGACCGGCAGCAGGTGGTCGAGCAGCAGCCCGGTCAACGCGAACGCCCCCAGATAGTTGGTGCCGAACTGCAGCTCGAACCCGTCGACGGTGGTCTGCTTGGGCGGGTACATCACGCCCGCGTTGTTGATCAGCAGGTCGATGCGCGGGTAGGCGTTGTTGAGTTCGTCGGCCGCGGTGCGCACGGAGTCCAACGAGCCCACATCCAGCTGCTGCAGTTTCAGATCGGCCTTGGGTGTCGAGGCGGTGATCCGGTCGACGGCGTCGCGGCCCTTGTCCAGGTTGCGCACCGCGATCACCACGTGCGCACCCTTGGTGGCCAGCACCCGCGCGGTCTCGTACCCCAGTCCGGTGTTGGACCCGGTGACGATCGCCACCCGGCCCGACTGATCGGGAACGTCGGCCTCGGTCCACTTCGTGTCGGCGCTCATGGCTCGAACTCTACGGTTCCTCGGGCATGCTCGACGCATGGACCGCGAAGGTGTGCAGCACCCGGGTGGCGCGGCATCGGGGTTGGTTCTGCTGGATCCCGCGCATCCGCCGAGCCGCAAGGCTCCGCTGGCGTGGGCGCTCGGCGCGGCGATCCCGTGGTCGGTGCTGGTGGCCGGTCAACTTGGCTGGCTGCTGTTCGACCGCCGGATGCTGTGGCTACACGGGGTGGTCGCCGTCGTCACGATGGTGGGCATCGTGCTGTTCGTGGTGATCGCGCCGCTGTGGCGGTACCGCGTGCACCGGTGGGACATCAGCGCCGACACCGCGACACCTGCCGTGTACACCCGCACGGGGTGGCTCGTGCAGGAGCGGCGCATCGCGCCGATCTCCCGCGTGCAGACGGTGGACACCTACCGCGGTCCGCTGGACCGCCTGTTCGGTCTGGCCAACGTGACCGTGACGACGGCGTCGTCGGCCGGTGCGGTGCGCATCGTCGCGCTCGACGCCGACGTCGCCGATCGGGTGGTGGCACTGCTGACCGATATCGCCGCGATCGGCGAACAGGACGCCACATGACCGAGGGAGGCGAGCTCCCCGGCGCCGCGCCGCAGTGGCAGCGGCTGAGCCCGCGCATGCTGCTGGTGCATCCCGTCCACGAAGTGCTGCAGCAGATACCGCTGCTGATCGGTTCGGTGGTGCTGGGTTCGGCGACCGGTAACCCGTTGTGGACGGTGGCCGCGGTCGTGCTGACGATCCTGTTCGGCCTGGCGCGCTGGTTCACCACCTTCTACCGCATCGAGCCGACCGAGGTGCAGCTGCGCACCGGTGTGCTGCAGCGGAAAGTGCTGTCGGTGCCGCGCAACCGGATTCGATCCGTGTCCGCCGACGCGCGCCTGCTGCACCGGGTGATGGGGCTGACCGTGCTGCGCATCAGCACCGGGCAGGAGGCCAAGGGGGACACCGTGTTCGCGCTCGACGCCGTCGAGGCCGGTGAGGTGCCGCGGTTGCGCGCGATTCTGCTGGCCGATGCGACGCCCGAGGAGCAGGCGCCCGCGGGGCGTGAACTGGCCCGGTGGCAGCCGGCGTGGCTGCGCTACAGCCCGCTGAGTTTCACCGGGCTGGCGATGATCCTCGCGGCGTTCGGCATCGTGTACCAGGCCGGGGCGGGTGCGTTGGTGCGTGACTCGCGGCTCGCGCAGTCCGGTCTGGACGCCGCCGAGCGGTTGGGTGTCGCGGTCACCGTCGTGGTCGTGGTGGTTGCGGTGCTCGTGGCGTCGGTGGTGCTGTCGGTGCTGCGCTCGTTGCTGACGTACGGGAACCTGGTGCTGACCCGACGGGACCTTCCCGGCGGTGTGCCTGGCGGTATCCCCGGCGGGGAGGGCGTGCTGCACCTGCAGTACGGCTTGCTGCGTGCGCGGGAACACACCTACGACATGCGTCGGCTGCGTGGCGGCACCCTGCGTGAACCGTTGCTGGTGCGCATGTTCGGCGGCGCCCGTCTCGATGCGGTGATGACCGGCGTCGGCGGCGAGGGGGAGGCGTCGCTGCTGTTGCCGCCGTGCCCGGCCGCGACCGCGCAGGAGGTGCTGACCGCGCTGATCGGCCGTCGGGATGCGGTGTCCGGCCCGCTGCGCACCCACGGCCCCGCAGCCACCCGGCGCCGGTGGACCCGCGCCCTGGCCCTGCCGGTGGCGGCGCTGCCCGTGTTGATCGTCGTCGGCGTCCCGGGCTGGGGGTGGGGGTTGTGGCTGCTGGTCACGGCGGCCGCGACGCTGTTGGCGGCGGACCGCTCCCGCGCGCTCGGCCACCGCGTCGACGGTGACTGGCTGGTGGCGCGGGCCGGCAGCGTCGAACGTAGGCGCGACTGTGTGCAGACCGACGGCATCATCGGCTGGACGGTTCGGCAGACGCTGCTGCAGCGCCGGGCCGGGGTGGCGACACTGGTCGCGGCGACCGCCGCGGGACAGAAGCGTTACGAGGTGATCGACGTACCCGCCGGGCAGGCGTGGGCGATTGCTGCCACGGCGACACCGTGGGTCGCAGGCAGCGTCTGGGCGGGTGTGCCGACGGGGTCCGACTTGCGCTGAAACTCCTGGCGTTTAATGTCGCTGCATGGCTATCGGTGGTGTGCTCTTCGACATCGATGGTGTGCTGGTGACGTCCTGGCAGCCCATAGAAGGGGCGGCCGGGGCGTTGCGGGTGCTGGCCGACAAACAGATTGCCAGGTCGTACCTGACCAACACCACCACCAAGACCCGCGTCCAGATCGCCGAGCTGCTCACCGCGGCCGGGATGGACGTCACACCTGATGAGGTGATCACCGCCGCGGTGCTGACGGCCGAGTACGTGCGAGACCGATTTCCCGGCGCCCGGTGCTTCCTGGTCAACAGCGGTCGCATCGACGAGGACATGCCCGGCGTCGACGTCGTCTACTCCACCGAGTTCACCGGGCCCGCAGCCCCCGAGACCCCCGATGTGGTGCTGCTCGGCGGGGCCGGACCGGAGTACAGCCATCTCACCTTGAGCTGGGTCTACGACTGGATGGCCCAGGGGGTGCCGGTGGTGGCGATGCACCGCAGCACGTCGTGGAATACCACCGACGGGCTGCGTGTGGACACCGGCATGTACCTGATCGGCATGGAGGAGACATCGGGTCGCAAGGCCACCGCCGTCGGAAAGCCCGCCCCGGAAGGCTTTTTGGCCGCGGCCAACCGGCTCGGTGTCGACGCCGAAGAGATGTACATGATCGGTGACGACCTCAACAACGACGTGCTGGCCGCCCAGGTCGTCGGTATGACCGGTGTGCTGGTGCGCACCGGCAAGTTCCGGCAGAGCACGTTGGACCGCTGGGCCGCAGACGAATTCGCGATGCAACCCAACTACGTGATCGACTCGGTGGCCGACCTGCCTGCGCTGCTGGGGTTGTAGGGGTTGACTGGATTGATCCGGTAACGGGCGATCTTCGCAAGTGGTGCACCAACCGGACCCGCTTGCGGGCTATTGATCTTGACCTGCGATCGGTCGCACATTGGCGTGTGGCCGATTGTTTTGTGTGCGGGCACTTTGAGAGGATCGACGAATGCAGCCGCGCAGGTCTTTCGTCGCCAACTGCTCGATCCTCTACCCCGCGGTCGCGCTCCTCGAACAGCCCGCCGCCGCCGCGGCCGACGGCTACCGGCAGCTGGAGTTCTGGTGGCCGTTCGACACGTCGACGCCGGACGAGGCCGCGGTCTCCGGTTTCGTCGACGCCGTCGGGAACAGCGGAACCCGCGTCTTCGCGATGAACTTCACCCTCGGTGGCACCGAATCGGGTGGGCGCGGGATCGTTTCGCATCCGGACCGGGTGGAGGAGTTCGCCGCACATCTCGAGGCCGTCGCCGGGATCGTCACCCGGCTGGGAATCCGGCGGTGCAACGTCCCCTTCGGCGTGTACCTGCCGCAGTACACCGCCGAGGAGCAGCTGGCCACCGCGATCGGGAATCTCGGTGCGACCAGTGACCGGTTACGGCGGGTGAGTGCGGTTCCGATGCTCGAACCGCTCAGCGGTGTCGAGAACTATCCGGTGGTGACGGCCGCGCAGGCGGCACAGGTCATTTCGCGGGTCGAGCAGGCGGTGGGCCGGCCGGGGGCGGTCGGTCTGCTCGCCGACCTCTACCACCTGGCCGCCAACGGCGAGGACATCGAGACCGTACTGCGGACCCACGCCGAGCGCATCGCGCATGTGCAGATCGCCGACTTCCCCGGCCGCCACGCGCCGGGTAGCGGAACCCTCGACATCGACGGCTATCTGCGGCTGCTCGACGAACTCGGGTACCGCGGCGAGGTCGCGCTCGAATACATCCCGGTCAGCTGATCGTGGCGACGAATCCGCTGTCGTCCACCGGGTAGCGCCGCATCACCTCCGGATCGTGCCCGGGAATCACCTCGGCGTCGGCGGACCGCTCGCGCAGCCAGCGCAGCCCGGTGTACATCTCGGGCAGGCTCGACGCGATGTGGAACGGGCGCTCGGCCTCGAACTCCTCATAAGTGTGCGACGCGTCGGAGGCCAGCACCACCGGGCGGCCCGCGGTCGCGACCTCGACCACGATCTGGCCGGGGGTGTGCCCGGTGACCTCACGGAACGACACACCGGGGATGGCCGGGTCCTCGTTGGGTATCAGGGTCAGGCGGGCATCGGCCTGCGCCTTGCGGATCAGGTCGACCTCGTCGGCCTCGACCGCGGTGGCGAAGATCGGCTGCTCGGCGATATCCCCGGTCCAGAACCGGAATTCGCGGGCACCGGCGATCACCTTGGCGCCGGGGAACAGGTCCAGGTTGCCGATGTGGTCGTAATGGAAGTGGGTCAGCACGACATGCGAGACGGTCGCGGGATCCACACCGGCCAGGCCCAACGCGTCCGGTATCGGGAGCAGCAGCTCGCGGCCCCGGCGGTCCGCCACCTCCGGCCGGAAACCGGTGTCCACCACGATGGTCCGCGCGGCGTTGCGCACGATCCAGAAGAAGTAGTCGATCTGGACCGGTTCGTCGGCCTCGCGGTAGACGTCGAACGAGTGATAGATGGTCCGCTTGGTGGTGTGCCAGACCCCGTACCGGACGGCCAGCACCTGATAGGTATCCGACGGCGGGTTCATGCGGTCTTCCCGGTCTGCAGGGTGGTCGGGGATGTCGAGGCGTACTGGGCCTCTGAGGCCTCGCCGCCCGTCGGTGGGCGACGCGACCAGTAGTTGGCCAGCAGGGATCCGGTGATATTGCCCAGCGGGCTGAATACCGCGGCGGCCAGCCCCGCGGTCCCGATCATGCCCATCGATGCGGCCAGGCCGGTGGCCATCCCGCCGTTCTGCATCCCGACCTCGAATGCCACCGAACGCGAGGAGGACTGGTCGAGCCCGCTGGCCCGGCTGCCCCAGTAGCCGAACACGTAACCGGTCAGGTTGTGGACGATGCCGACGGCCAGCAGCACCAGGCCGACCTCGAGCAACGCATCTCGTCCGGCCGCGGTGGTGATGGTGTTGTAGTACATGATCCCGAACATCGACGCGTAGGGCATGGCCGTCGCCAGGATCGGCAGCGGGCCGGTCACCAGCAGGTGATACACCCTGGCGAGCACGATCGCCGCCGCCACATACGAAAGCGACTGGAAGACACCGAGTCCCGTCGCACCGAGCCGCTCGGCCGCGGCGTTCCAGCCACCGAGGACCAGGGCCACCAGCCAAACCGCCGCCAGCGCGACCAGGATGTTGACCCGGCGCAGCGCCGCCGGGCCCGCCGTGCGCAGATAGTCGACCAGCAGGGCGGCGGCCACCGGAACCAGGGTGATCCGGATGACGTCGAACATCATCGCGATGAAGCTCACGTCGACGATGCGCCCGGCGAAGACCTTCATCAGGAACGGTGTCATCAACGGAGACAGAATGGTGGACATCGCGGTGATCGTCACGGCCAGCGCGAGATTCGCCCGGGCCAGCAGGCTCATGACGTTGGAGGCCAGACCGCTCGACACACAGCCGTAGAGGATCACGCCGAGCCCGATCTCGGCGGGCAGCCCGGTGAACTGCACCAGGATGAACGCCGCGATCGGCATGACGCTGTAGTGCCCGATCAGCCCGACCAGGACCCCGCGCGGGTGCCGGACCACCCCGGCGAAGTCATGCAGCCGCATCTGCGTGGCCATGCCGAACATCACCAGCTGGATGATGGTCGTCATCAGGAACTTCCCGCTCAGCTCGACCCCGCCCCAGCTGTGGAACGCTCCGGGAAACAGCAGCGCCGCGATCACGCAGGCCGCCACCCACGCCGTGTACTGATAACTCTTGGCGGATTCGACCGCCCCGATTCCGGTGGCACCGCCGAACACCGCGACCAGGACCGCGGGCTGCCACAGCCCCGGCAGCCCGATCGCCAGGCCGATCACCACGAGCACCGCGGCGATCGCGGCGAGAACCAGACATGCCCTACGTACAGTGTGCATTTCGCCTCCGAGGCCTTAGACCAATACGCCGAGAATCATCACGCCGACGCCGGCGATCACCGACACCGTGCAGTCCATGACGGTCCAGGTGCGGAAGGTGTCCTTGACGCTGAGGTTCAGGAACTCCTTCACCATCCAGAAGCCGGCATCGTTGACGTGCGACATGAACCGCGACCCGGCCCCGATGGCCAGCGCCATCAGCGCGGCCTGATTCGGGCTCATCCCCGCCGCCAGCGGGGCCAGCAGACCCGCGGTCGTGACGATCGACACGGTGCCCGACCCCACCGCGATCCGGATCAGCGCGGCCAGCAGCCAGCCCAGCATCAGGGTCGGCAGCCCGAGACCGTGTGCCAGGTCGGCGATCACGTCGCCGACCCCGGTTGCGACCAGGGTGGACTTGAAGCCGCCACCTGCGCCGACGATCATGATGATGCCGGCCACCAGCGGCAGCCCCGACCCCATCACGCTGCCGACCTTCTGCTTGCCCAGCCCGGTCGCGA
The DNA here is from genome assembly GCF_001187505.1 of Mycolicibacterium goodii. The sequence goes on along the minus strand of NZ_CP012150.1, from coordinate 194,709 downwards.
GACCGAAGGTGAACATCGCGGTCAGGCAGCCGGCGAACAGCGCCACCGTCGGCTCACCGATTAGCTCAGCGGTGTGCCGAACCGGGTTTCCCTCCGGCAGAACCAGTTCCGCGATCGCCCTGATCAGCATGAGCACGACCGGGAGCAGCATGGTGACCAGCGTCGCGGTCACGCCCGGCACCTTGAGCGCCGTCGCGGGGGCCGCGACCGCGGTTGCGGTCCCGCCCGATCCGGTTGACCCGCCGCCGGTTCCGTCTTTGTCGGTGCTGGGTGCCTCGCCGCCGAACAGCAGCGTCCGGACATCGGGCGAGGGCACCCACCGGCTCAGCAGGTTGCCGAGCACCGGGCCGCCGATGATCACCGTGGGGATGGCGACGATGATGCCGAACAGCAGGGTCCGGCCCAGGTCCGCGTTGAAGGCCGAAACCGCAAGCAGCGGACCGGGATGCGGCGGCAGAAAGCCGTTGAGCAGCGACAGCGAGGCCAGGGCCGGCATCGCGACCTTCAGCAGGGGCATGCCGGTGCGCCGGACGACCAGCACGATGATCGGGAAGATGAGCACCAGGGCGACTTCGAAGAACAGCGGCAGCCCGATCAGGAACGCGATGCCGGCCATCGCCCATGGAATCGCGCGTGGCGGCACCGCGTGCACGAACCGGTCGACCAGGTAGGTGGCCGCGCCGGAGGTGTTGAGCAGCTGCCCCAGCATGGCGCCGAGGGCGATCAGCAGTCCGGTGTCGCCGATCGTTCCGCCCAGCCCGTCGGTGAAGCTCTCGATCGTCGCGCCCGCACCGAGGCCCGACGTGATGCCCAGCACCGCGGATCCCGCGATCAGGGCGATCAGCGGATGCAGTTTGGCCCAGGCGATCAGCACGATGATCAGCACGACGCTGCCAATGGTCAGGGTGAGCAGCAGGTCGTCACCGACAGTGGCGGTCGGCTCGTCCTCGGCGGCCAGCACGGCGAGGGTGGCGGCGACGGTCATGCCGCGAGCTCGGAGGCGATCCGTCGCACGGATTCGGCCACCGCGTCGCCGAACTGCGAACAACGAAGGCTGCCACCGAGATCGGCGGTCAGCGCGCCCGCGGCCATGGTCTCGACGACCGCCCGTTCGATGACCTCGGCGGCGATCCGCAGCTTGTTGTCATCGTGACGTTCGGCCAGCCAGTCCAGCATCATCCGGGCCGACACGATCGTGGCCACCGGGTTCGCCCGGTCCTGCCCGGCGATGTCGGGCGCCGAGCCGTGCGCCGGCTGGAACATCGCATGGTCGTCGCCGATATCGCCCGAGGGTGCCAGGCCGAGACCACCGACGAGCGCCGCCGCCAGATCGGACAGGATGTCGCCGAACATGTTCTCGGTGACCAGGACGTCGTAGTCCTCGGGGTGCAGCATGAGGTTCATCGAGAACGAGTCGACCAGCGCATGGTCGGTCCTCACTGTCGGGTAGTCGGCGGCGACCTCATCGAACACCCGCCGGAAGAAGGCTAGCGACCGGAAAATGTTGGCCTTGTCCACGCAGGTGACCAGGGCGGCGCCGTCGCTGGGCCGGCCGCGCCGGGTGCCCGCGAGTTCGAGTGCGTAGCGGCTGATCCGCTCAGACCCCTTGCGGGTCACGATCATGGTGTCGGCGAAGACGTCGTCGCTGACCTGAGCCCCGCCGCCGAAGGATGCGAAGAGCCCCTCGGTGCTCTCCCGCACGATGACGAGGTCGACCTTGGCCGAAGGGTCGAGGCCGCGGGATCCGGGATAGGCCTTGATCGGACGGACCCCGGCGTAGAGGTCCAGCGACTTGCGCGCGTTGACGACGAAGTGGCCCTGCACCTCGGTGCCGTCCGGCATCCGGATGTCGGGGTGCCCCATCGAGCCCATCAGGATCGCGTCGGCCTGGCGCATGGCGGTCCAGGTGATCTCCGGGGCCACCTGGCCCGTCCGCACGTAGTAGTCCGCGCCGCCGTCGAGGTGGTTGATCGCCAGGTCGATTCCGGGAATGGCCTTGGTCGCCGCCGCGAGCACCTTGGTCGCCTGGTCGACGATCTCGGGGCCGATTCCGTCGCCGCGGAGGACTGCAATGTCGTAGGTCACCGATATTTCCCAATCTGATTGGCTTTGATTCGCATATCGAAACCATAGTTCGATGCGCAACACGATAAAGTGATCCGCATCTCAGCGTCAAGCGGTCCGTTACGCGGATCTACCCTATGGTTGCGCCGTTGACACAGCTTCCTTCGAACGCCTACCGTCTGAATTGCGAATTGTTAATTCGCATATCGACAAGAAGGGGGTCCCGTGACCGAAAGTTCCAGCCCGGAGGCGACCGGCAGCCCGGCCCGCCGCGATCGCGAGGTGGCGTCGGTGTCGAACGCCATGCGACTGATCGAGGCACTCGGCCGCGTCGACTCCTCCGGCATCACCGAACTGGCCCGCGAACTCGACCTGTCCAAACCGGCGGTCGACCGGCTGCTCAGCACTTTGATGAGCGCCGGCTACGTCGAGCACGTCGCCGAGAGCCGCAAGTACCGGCTGACCATGAAGCTCGTCGCGGTCGCGAACTCGATCAAGGACCGCACCGGCCTGATCGACCTTGCCCGGCCGAAACTGCTGGAGCTCGCCGAACAGTTCCACGAGACCGTCAACCTCGGCACCCTCTACCGCGGCGCGATCGTCTACGCCGACAGCATCGCCTCACGGCAGATGTTCCGCATCGAGCCGATGCCCGGCTCCGAACACCCCGCCTACTGCACCGCCATGGGCAAGGTGGTGCTGGCGAATTCACCCGCCGACGAGCTCGAGCAGTATCTGCGCGAGTTCCGGGCCGTGCCCTACACCCGGTTCACCGCGACCACCGCCGGCGAGCTGCGCGACCGCATCGAGGCCGCCCGTGCCGACGGCTATGCGGTCGACGACGGCGAACTGGTCGAGGAGGTCTGCTGCGTCGCCGCCCCGGTGCTCGGCTCCAACGGCTATGCGGTGGCGGCCATTTCGATCACCACCATTCGCAGCACCTTCACCCGGTCCCGCGATCAGATGGCCAAGGCCGTGGTCGAGGCCGCACGCCAGGTCAGCGAGGCGATCGCATTGGCCGAGTCGCGATGAGCCGGTCACAGCAATGGTTCGGCGGGACCGACAAGACCGGGTTCTTCCATCGTTCCGGAATCAAGGCGATGGGGGTGCCGAACCGGATGTTCGACGGCAGGCCGGTGATCGGGATCTGCAACACCTGGTCACAGCTCACCCCGTGTAACGCCCACTTCCGGGAGTTGGCCGAACATGTCGCGCGCGGCGTGTACGAGGCGGGCGGATTCCCGCTGGAGTTCCCGGTGACCTCGATGGGCGAAACCCTGATGCGCCCGTCCACCATGCTCTACCGCAACCTGGTCAGCATGGACGTCGAGGAAACGTTGCGCGCCAACCCCCTTGACGGTGTCGTCCTGCTGTGCGGGTGCGACAAGACCACACCCGCGCTACTGATGGGCGCCGCCAGCGTCGACCTGCCGACCCTGGTGCTGTCCGGCGGCCCGACCCTGCCCGGTCGCCGCCGCGGGGTGGCACTGCCGTCGGGCACCGGCACCTACGCGATGTACGACGAGGTGCGTGCGGGCACCATGACCGCCGACGAGTTCGTCGACGCGGAGGCCTGTATGTGGCGGTCCAACGGGCACTGCAACACAATGGGCACCGCATCGACGATGGCCTCGCTGGTGGAGGCCATGGGCCTCGGCCTGCCCGGCAACGCCGCCATCCCGGCCGTCGACGCCAGGCGCAAAGTGCTGGCCCAGGACGCCGGCGTGCGCGCGGTCGACCTGGTCCGGGAGAACGTGGCCATGTCCGACATCCTGACCAGGGAGGCATTCGAGAACGCGATCCGGGTCAACGCCGCGATCGGCGGGTCGACCAACGCCGTCGTGCACCTGCTGGCCCTGGCCGGGCGCATCGAGGTTCCGCTGTCGCTGGACGATTTCGACAGCATCGCGGCGGGGATCCCGCTGCTTGTGGACCTGGTGCCGTCCGGCAAGTACCTGATGGACGAGTTCTTCGACGCCGGTGCACTCGCCCTGGTGATCAACGAACTCGGTGATCTGCTGCACCGCGACGCGCTGACCGTCACCGGTAAATCCCTCGGCGCCAACACCGAAGGCGTCACCTCGTGGGGATCCCCGGCGATCCGGACCCGCGACAATCCGCTGCAGCGTGACGCGGGCATCGCGGTGCTGCACGGCAACCTGGCCCCCGACGGCGCCATCATCAAACCGTCGGCTGCCACCGCTGAGCTGCTGGTCCACCGCGGACCGGCCGTGGTCTTCGAGGATATCGACGACCTGCGGGCCCGCATCGACGATCCCGACCTGGTGGTGGACGCCGACTCGGTCCTGGTGCTCAAAGGGGCCGGGCCACGCGGATATCCGGGCATGCCCGAGATGGGTAACCTGCCGATCCCGGCCAAACTGCTGCGCCAGGGCGTCACCGATATGGTCCGGATCTCCGACGCCCGGATGAGCGGCACCGCGTTCGGCGCCGTCGTCCTGCACGTCGCGCCGGAATCCGCGGCGGGCGGGCCGCTGGCCCTGGTCGAGGACGGCGACCTGATCGAACTCGATGTGCCCGCGCGGCGGCTGCACCTGGAGGTGCCGGCCGAGGAACTCGACCGGCGGCGCGAGATCGCGGCGCTCAGCGGCCGCGACAAACAGACCGAGGGCGGCTACCTGCAGATGTATCTCCAACACGTGACCCAGGCGGACACCGGAGCCGATTTCGACTTCCTGCGCGGCAGAAGAGGATCGGAGGTCCCGCGTGCCAGTCACTGAGGCACCGGTGGCGGTGGTCACCGGCGGCGGGAGCGGTATCGGCCGGGCGGCCGGGGTGGCCCTGGCCCGGGCCGGCCACCGGGTGGTGTTCTGCGGCCGCACCAAGGAGACCCTGGCCGAGAGCGTCGAGGCCGCTGGTTCCGGTGCGGCCGTCGAACTCGACGTCACCGACGAATCGGCCGTCGACGCGTTCTTCGCCGGCCAGCCCCGGTTGGATCTGCTGGTCAATTCGGCAGGGGTGTTCGGGGGCCAGCGGCCGGTCACCGAAACCTCGCTGGACGAATGGTCCCAGACCATGTCGGTCAACGTGACCGGCACGTTCCTTTGTGCGCGGAGCGCGATGCGGCTGATGACCGCCCAGCGGCCGCGCGGCGGCCGGATCATCAACATCGGATCGGTCTCGGCGCAGGTACCCCGGCCGCAGGCGATTCCCTATACGGCAAGCAAATTCGCCATCTCCGGGCTGACGAGGGCGCTGGCGCTGGAGGGCCGCGACCTCGACGTGGCGGTCGGCCAGATCGATATCGGGAACGCGGCGACGGCCATGACGTCGGGGTTCGGCGCCGGATCGCTGCAGGCCGACGGCAGCGTCGCGGCCGAGGCCAGATTCGATGTCGCGCACGTCGGTTCGACGATCGCACACATCGCCGGTTTGCCCACCGACGTCAGCGTTCCGTTCCTCACCATCATGGCCACCCGGATGCCCATGCTCGGGCGTGGCTGAATCGCTACGAAGGAGTTTCGCTCAATGACAACGAAGATCGCCATCATCGGCTCCGGAAACATCGGTACCGACCTGCTGATCAAATGCCTGCGCGGCTACCCGGGCCTGGAACCGGTGGCGATGGTCGGCATCGACCCCGAATCCGACGGCCTGCAACGGGCACGCCGGCTCGGAGTCGCCACCACCGACAAGGGGGTCAACGGCTTGCTCGAGATGCCCGAATTCGCCGAGGTCGGCCTCGTTCTCGACGCCACCTCGGCCAAGGCTCATCTCGCCAACGCCGCCGCGCTCGAACCGTTCGGCAAGCAGATCCTCGATCTGACCCCGGCCGCGATCGGCCCCTACGTCATCCCGGTGGTCAACCTCGACCAGCATCTCGGCGTCAAGAACCTCAACCTGGTGACCTGCGGCGGGCAGGCCACCATCCCGATCGTGCACGCGATCTCCCGGATCACCCCGGTGCCCTACGCCGAGATCGTCGCCTCGATCGCATCGCGGTCGGCGGGGCCGGGCACCAGGGCCAACGTCGACGAGTTCACCGAGACCACCTCCAAGGCGATCGAAGAGGTCGGTGGCGCGCGCCGGGGCAAGGCCGTGATCATCCTCAACCCGGCCGAACCGCCGATGCTGATGCGCGACACCGTGATGGCCATCGTCGAGGAAGACAAACGCGACGAGATCGCGGCCTCGGTGCGGGAGATGGTGGCCGAGGTGGCCGGTTACGTCCCCGGCTACCGGCTCAAGCAGGATGTGCAGTTCACCCCGATCCCCGCCGACGAGCCGCTGCGCACCCTGATCGACGCCGCACCGAAGGACCGCTGGAAGGTCTCGGTGTTCCTCGAGGTCGAGGGTGCGGCCCACTACCTGCCGGCCTATGCGGGCAACCTCGACATCATGACCTCGGCCGCACTCGAAGTAGCCGAACGTCTTTCGCAGGACGCCGACACACTGAACGGAGTTGCGTGATGAGCACCAGGATCTTCGTGCAGGATGTCACCCTGCGCGACGGTATGCATGCGATCCGGCACCGGATCGGGATCGAGCCGCTGGTCAAGATCGCCGCGGCGCTCGACGCGGCCGGTGTCGACGCGATCGAGGTGGCCCACGGCGACGGGCTGGCGGCCTCGACCCTCACCTACGGCCCGGCCAGCCACACCGACGACGAGTGGATCGCCGAAGTGGCCGCGGTGGTGCGCAAGGCCCGGCTGACCACGCTGCTGATCCCGGGGATCGGCACCGTCGGAGATCTGCAGCGCGCCTTCGACCTCGGCGTGCGTTCGGTGCGGATCGCCACCCACTGCACCGAGGCCGACGTCGCGCCCCAGCACATCGAACGCGCCCGCGAACTCGGGATGGACGTGTCCGGGTTCCTGATGATGTCGCACTTTCTGCCTCCCGAGGAGCTCGCGAAATCCGCCAAGATCATGGAAGACGCGGGCGCGCACTGTGTGTATGTGACCGATTCGGCCGGCCGGCTCACCATGGACGGGGTTCGAGACCGGGTCCGGGCCTACCGCGGGGTCCTCAAGGCCGAAACCGAGATCGGCATCCACGCGCATGAGAACCTGTCGCTGTCGGTGGCCAACTCGGTGGTGGCGGTCGAGGAGGGCGTCCGCCGGGTGGACGCCTCGCTGGCCGGTCACGGCGCCGGGGCGGGCAACACCCCACTGGAGGCGTTCATCGCGGTCGCCAATTTGGTTGGCTGGCAGCATGACTGCGATCTGTTCGCCTTGGAGGACGCGGCCGACGACCTGGTCCGGCCCATCCAGGACCGGCCGATCCGGGTGGACCGCGACACCCTCACGCTGGGCTACGCCGGCGTGTACTCCAGTTTCCTGCGCCACGCCGAGAAGGCGTCGCGGGACTATCAGGTCGATATGCGCGATCTGCTCGTGGAGGTCGGCAAGCGCGGTCTGATCGGCGGACAGGAGGACATGATCGTCGACGTCGCGCTCACCATGGCGGGATCGCGGTGACCGCAGGCCTGGCCGGCAGCAGCGTGATCGTCGCGGGCGGTGGCGCCATCGGCGCCGGGATGAGCAACGGCCGGGCCGCGGCGCTCACCTATGCCCGAAAGGGGGCCAGGGTCCTGGTCGCCGATCTGGACGAGGCGTCCGCGGCCGAGACCAGGGACCTGGTGCGGGCCGAGGGCGGGGTGTGTCAGATCTTCGTCGGCGATCTGTCGGAGGCCGCCGATGCCGAGGCCATGGTGGCGCACTGCCTGCACACCCTGGACGGGCGAATCGACGTATTGCACAACAACATCGGCATCATCAGGCCCGGCGGTCCGGTGGAGCTCGACGAGGCGGACTGGGACCGGGTCGTCACGGTCAATCTCAAGACGCTCTATCTCACCGCCAGGTACGTGCTGCCCGTGATGGAGCGACAGCGCTCGGGGGTGATCACCAATATCGGATCACTGGCCGGGCTGCGTTTCACCGGACTGCCGATGATCGCCTACTCGACCACGAAGGGTGCCATCCCGGCGTTCACCCGGTCGGTGGCCCTGCAGTACGCGGCAGCCGGGATCCGAGCGAACTGCATCCATCCCGGCGTCATCGACACACCACTGCAGACCTCGACGGATCAGGCCTACGGCGTTGTGTTCGGCGGGGCCGATGCCGACACGTTGCGGGCCCGCCGGGAGGCGGCCATCCCGCTCGGCCGGTTCGGTTCCCCGTTCGACATCGCCAACGCCGCGGCCTTCCTGGCCTCCGAAGAGGCCCGGTACATCACCGGCACCGAGCTGGTCGTCGACGGAGGGTTGATCCAGAAGACCGGCTAGCACGCGACGTCCACCCTCAACAACGACGTGTTGGCCGCCCAGGTCGTCGGCATGACCGGTGTGCTGGTGCGCACCGGCAAGTTCCGGCAGAGCGCGTTGGACCGCTGGGCCGCAGACGAATTCGCGATGCAACCCAACTACGTGATCGACTCGGTGGCCGACCTGCCTGCGCTGCTGGGGTTCTAACTTTCTGCGTGCGCGATGAGTTCCGGCCGCGGCGACGGTCGGTATCGGCATGACCGAAGAACAAGTGCACGCGAGCATCATCGTCGACGCAGCGGCCGAGACCGTCTTCGACGTGTTGGCCGACCCGTCGACGCATCAGGCGATCGACGGCACCGGCTGGGTACGCGACTCGCTGGACGGTAAGCCCTTGACCGAGACCGGCCAGATCTTCCGGATCGCGATGTACCACGACAACCATCCGCAGAAGTACTACGAGATGTCCAACCGCGTCGAGGTGTTCGACCGGCCTCGCGCGATCGCGTGGCAACCCGGCCAGGGTCCCGACGACCGCGGCAACCTGATGCCCACGGACGCGCTCGAATTCGGCGGTTGGATCTGGCGATACGACCTCGAGGATGTCGGGCCGGCACGCACCGAGGTGACGCTGACCTATGACTGGTCGGGAGTGCCGCCCGCCCATCGCGCCGACATCGGGTTCCCGCCGTTCCCCGTGTCACATCTGGAGAACTCGCTGCGGCACCTCGCCGATCTGGCCCAGAACCGCTAGGCCTGCAGCGTCCTCACCGCTTCGATGCGCGCCTTGAGCTGCTCGGTGGTGGCCGCGGCCACCGGCGGTCCGCCGCAGATCCGGCGCAGCTCGTTGTGGATCCAGCCGTGCGGCTTGCCGGTGCGGTGGTGCGCGATGGTCACCAGCGCGTTGAGTTCCTTACGCAGCTCCCGCAATTGGCCGTGCGTGGTGCGCGGCGGTGGGGGAGCGCCGGTCGCGGCGGCGACGGCGGTGCGCTTGGTGAGCTGCTCCTCCTGACGGCGGCGCAGCAGGTCACGCATCTGCTCGGCGTCGAGCAGGCCGGGGATGCCGAGATAGTCGGCCTCCTCCTCGCTGCCTGCCGGGGTCGCGGTGCCCCACGAGGCGCCGTCGAAGATCACCTGATCCAATTCGGCGTCGGCACCGAGATATTCGAACCCGTTCTCGAGTTCGCTCTTCTCGTCCTTGCGTTTCTCGGCATCTTCGAGCGCCGCGTCGTCGAGCCCGTCGGACTCACGGTGCGGCTTGCCGAGCACGTGGTTGCGCTGCGCCTCCATCTCCGAGGCGAGCAGCAACAGGTTGGGCACCGACGGCAGGAAGATGCTCGCGGTCTCCCCGGCGCGCCGCGACCGCACGAAGCGTCCGATGGCCTGCGCGAAGAACAAGGGCGTCGACGCGCTCGTCGCGTACACACCGACCGACAGGCGCGGCACGTCGACACCCTCGGACACCATGCGCACCGCGACCAGCCACTTGCTGCTCGACTCGCTGTACTGGCTGATCCGGTCCGACGCGCTCGGATCGTCGGAGAGCACGACGGTGGGCGCCTCCCCGGTGATCTTGGTGAGCAGATCCGCGTAGGCACGGGCCGTGGTCTGGTTGGTCGCGATGATCATGCCGCCCGCGTCGGGCACATGCTGGCGCTTCTGCTCGAGCCGCCGGTCGGCGGCCTTGATGACCGCGGGCATCCACTCGCCGGCCGGGTTGAGCGCGGTGCGCCACGCACGCGCGGTCTGCTCGGCGGTCAGGGGCTCGCCGAGGCGCGCCGCATGCTCCTCGCCCGCGCTGTCCCGCCAGCGGGCCTCACCCGAGTAGGCCAGGAACACCACGGGCCGCACCACGCCGTCGGCGAGGGCGTCGGCGTAGCCGTACACGTGGTCGGCCTGGGACCGCATGAAGCCGCTCTCATCCGGTTCGTAGGTGACGAACGGGATGGGGCTGTCGTCGCTGCGGAACGGGGTACCGGTCAGGGCGAGCCGGCGCGTCGCGTCGGCGTAGGCCTCGCGCATCGCGTCGCCCCAGCTCTTGGCGTCGCCGCCGTGGTGGATCTCGTCGAAGATCACCAGCGTCCGGTGATTCTCGGTGCGCACCCGGTGGCGTGTCGGGTGGCTGGCGACCTGCGCGTAGGTGACCACCACGCCGTGGTACTCGGCCGACGTCTGCGAATTCGAGTTGCTGAACCGCGGGTCCAGCGAGATGCCGTTGCGCGCCGCCGACGCCGCCCACTGGACCTTCAGGTGCTCGGTGGGCACGACAACCGTGATCTTGTCCACAGTGCGGTCGGCGAGCAGCTCAGCGGCGATCCGCAGTGCAAACGTCGTCTTACCGGCACCGGGAGTGGCGACCAGGAGATAATCGCGCGGCTTGTTGGTCAGATACTTCACCAGCGCTTTGCGCTGCCAGCCCCGCAATGCCTGGGTGCTGGGCGCCGAGTCAGCCCGCACCCGAGGACTCCTTTCGTCGGAATGCAGTCTAGGCCAGGGCGTTCCGGAAGTGCATCTTGCCAGGTCATCCCCGGGCGTGTCGTGCCGAAGTGTGGTGCGTGTCGCCGATGATGCCCGGGCCGCCCGGAGCCGTCGTGCCAGTCGGGCCCGGTCAAGCCCGGTCCCGGTCTGGGGCGCGCGGTCCGTGAGCAAACGGCTGCGTCGGCCGCGGGCTACAGCAACTTGTCCAAGGTGATGGGCAGGTCGGTCACCCGGCGTCCGGTGGCGTTGAACACCGCGTTGGCGACGGCCGCGGGCACCCCCACCACGACCAGTTCGCCGATACCCTTCACGCCGATCGGGTCGGCGATCAGATCCTCACCCGCCAGGAACTCCGCGTCGAGGTCGGGGACGTCGGCGTTGACCGCCACCAAGTAGTCGGACATGTTCGCGTTGACCACGCGCCCGTCGCGGTGGTCCAGATGGGTCGCCTCGAGCAGGGCGGCTCCGATCCCCATCACCATGCCGCCGACGGCCTGACTGCGCGCCAGCATCGGGTTCACGACCCGGCCCGCGTCGTAGCACGCGAACATCCGCCGCACCCGGACCGTGCCCAGCGCCTCGTCGACGGCGACGTCGGCGAAGACCGCACCGTAGGCGTGCATCGAGTACCGCGCGGCATCCGGTGCCCAGTCCAGCTCGGCCGAGAGCTCGCCGAGGCGGCGACGGCGCAGCAGATCCTCGTACCGCTCGCCGCGCGCCGGTTCGCCGGTGGCGCGCATGCGGCCCTCGACCACCTCGACGTCCCCGGGCGCCAGCCCGTGCAGGGGCGACCCGGGGTCGGTCACCGCCATGCGCACGAACCGGTCGCGCAGCATCGTGCCGACATTGTGGATCGAGGAACCGGCGCTGGCCATCAGCCGGGACCCGGTCTGGGCGGGCGCCACCGGTAATGCGCTGTCGCCCAACGTGAAACGTACCCGGTGCAGGCCGACGCCGAGCGCGTCGGCGCCCACCTGACTCATCGCGGTGTAGGTTCCCGGACCGATATCGCTTGCTCCACACAGGATCTCGACGTTGCCGTCGGGAAGCACCCGCGCCGAGGCGGCACACGGACTGACGATCGTGACAAAGCTCGCACCCGCCACACCCAGGCCGATGAGTTGGTCGCCCTCGCGCACCGAGCGGGGTACCGGATTGCGCCGCGACCATCCGAACCTCGCCGCGCCGGACCGCAGACACTCGGTGAGCCGACGGGTGGAGAACGGCATGTCGTCCTCCTGATCCCGGCTGGGCTCGTTGCGCAGCCGCAGCTCGATCGGATCCATCGCCAGCCGGTGCGCGAGGTCGTCCATCGCCGACTCGAGCACGAAGTTCCCCGAAAGGTGTCCCGGGCCGCGCATCTGGTTGCCCGGGTTGACGTCGAGTGTGACCGTGCGCAATGTCGAGCGCATGTTCGGCGCCTGGTACATGTAACTCGCCGAGCCGCTGACGTTGTCCACATACGGGCGGTATCTGGAGGTTTCGACGGTACCCTCGTGCACGATGGCGGTGATGCGGCCCGAGCGGTCGGCGCCGATCGCGAGCCGCTGCCTGCTCCGCGGGCGATAACCGGTGACCGAGTACAGCTGCCGACGCGTCAACAACAATTTCACCGGGCGGCGCACACGGCGGGCCACATGGGCCGCGATCATCTGATGCGGCCACACCTGGCCGGCATTGCCGAAGGCACCGCCGACGAACGGTGAGATCACCCGCACGTTGTCGGCAGGCACACCGAGCGCGTCGGCATACTGCTGACGGGCCCCGCTGACGGACTGCACCTTGTCCCACACTGTCAGCCGGTCGCCCTCCCAGCGCGCCACAACCGCGTTGATCTCCATCGGATTGTGGTTGTGGCGCTCCATCGAATAGCGCAGATCGGTCACCACGGCGGCAGCGCGCAGGGCTCCGTCGGCGTCTCCGCGCGCGTAATCGCGGCTGGGCTCGGGAGTTTCGGCTGTGGCGCCACGAGAATCGATGTCGGTCAACGATGCCTGCGTCGAGTACCGCACCGCCACCAGCGATGCGGCGTGGGCAGCGGCCTCCAGCGACGTCGCGACCACCACGGCCACCGCCTGCCCGAACGCCGAGACCTGCCCCGGATCGTACGGCAAGGTCAGGCCGCCGAAGTCGGTGATGACATCGACCACGCCCGGCTCCCTGCGCGCCGCGTCGGTGTGGACGGCGTCCACCGCGCCGCGCGCCACGGTCGCCCCGACGATCGAGGCGAACAGCACGTCGGGCACCTCGGCGTCGGCGGCGTAGCGGGCCTGCCCGGTCACTTTCAGCCGTCCGTCCACCCGGGGCACCGCCCGCCCGGCCACCGCCGGCGAGGCCTGCGGGGCCGTCATCGCACACCCGCGATCGTCTCGAGCTGACGGGCGACGGTGCGTTTGAGCAGGTCGACCTTGAATCCGTTCTCCGACAACGGCCGTGCGCCCTCGGCGGCCTGATCGGCCGCGGCCCGGATCGCGTCCGTGGTGGCCGGTCTGCCGGCCAGTGCGCGCTCGACCGCGGGGAGCCGCCACGGCACCGTACCCACGCCACCCGCAGCCACCCGCGCCGACCGGATCGTCGTCCCCTGCATGTCGAGTGCCACCGCGGCCGAGCAGATCGCGAACTCGTAGGACGCGCGGTCGCGGACCTTCAAATAGCCGGACCGGCGAGCCTCGGGCGTCGCGGGAACCTCGACGGCGGTGATCAACTGACCTGGCTGCAGGTTGTGCTCGCGCTCGGGGGTCGTCCCGGGCACACGGTAGAAGTCGGCAAGTCCAATCGTGCTCTCGCCGGAGCTGTTTCGGAGGGCCACGCGGGCGTCGAGTGCGGTCAGCGCGACCGCGAGATCGGACGGGTGGGTGGCCACGCAGTGGTCGCTGGTACCCAGGATCGCGTGGGTGCGGTTGCGTCCGCCGATGGCGGGGCAGCCGCTTCCCGGTTCGCGGCGATTGCACGGCGCGGTGACATCGCGGAAGTACAGGCAGCGCGGCCGCTGCATGAGATTGCCGCCGATCGACGCCATGTTGCGCAGCTGCGCAGAAGCACTGAGGTTCAGCGCCTCTGCGATGACGGGATATTCGGTTCGGACGGCAGGGTGCGCCGCCAGTTCCGACATCCGCACCAGCGCTCCGATGCGCAACCCGTCCTGCGTCACGTCGATGTCACGGTAGGGAAGGTCGTTGATGTCGACGACCGATCCGGGTCGCTCGGCGGTCTCACGCATCAGGTCGATCAAGGTGGTGCCGCCGGCGATGTAGCGACCGCCCGAGCCCGCGGCCTGCAACGCCGAGCCCTCGTCGGAGGCCTTGGTGAAGACGAACGGGTGCACGGCTCACTCTCCCCGCTGCGCGACGGCGGCCACCGCGTCGACGATGTTCACGTAGGCGCCACATCGACAGATGTTGCCGCTCATGGATTCTCGTATCTCCTCGGGTGATCCGGCGCGGCCTTCTGCGATGCACGCCACCCCTGACATGATCTGACCGGGGGTGCAGAAACCGCACTGCATGGCGTCATGGTCGATGAACGCCTGCTGCAGCGGATGGAGCCGTCCGTTCTGTTCCAGACCCTCGATGGTGGTGATCTCGGCGCCGTCGTGCATCACGGCGAGGGTCAGGCACGACACCACCCGCTCGCCGTTGAGGTGGATGGTGCACGCACCGCACGCGCCCTGGTCGCAGCCCTTCTTGGTCCCGGTGAGCCCGACGCGTTCACGCAGCATGTCCAGCAGTGAGGTGCGGTTGTCGACGTCGACGACGCGTTCCTCACCGTTGATGCGCAATCGAACCGTCGTCGACTCCGCCTCGGTGCCAACATCTTCGGTGGTGCAGCTGGTCAACAGGGGCAGCACCCCGATCGCGCCGCCGACCGTGATGGAGGCGCCGATGAATGTCCGCCTTCGCACGTGCCACCCGTCGTGTGGTGCGTGGGCGCTGTGGTGCGTTTCGTTCGTCGTCACGTGGCATCCTCCGGGCATCGATGGGTGGCGCACAAGGCGACCGTCGATGTCCTAACCGTAGGCAGGCGGCGGCCGGACGGCGCGAAGCTCATAGGAAACGCATACGAACTTGGCAGGTCTCAACGGGCCCCGGTGGAAGTGCTTTTGTCGAGCGGATTTTCGCTCAGATGAAGAAGTTGTCGTTGTCGATGAACCACTGCGCCCGTTCCTCGTCGGTCAGGTCGGCAAGGTTTTCGAATCCCTCGAAGTACGCCTCGCGCGGCGCGCCCGGTGCGAACAGCATCAGCAACGAGGTCGGGGCGCCGGACTCGTTGCGGAAGCCGTGGATGCCGCCCGGCGGTACGTAAAGGAAGTCGCCCTGGCTGCCGTCGGTCCACTGGTTGCCGTCATAGAGCCTGACGGTGCCGGACAGCACGAAGAAGGCCTCGGACATGGCGCGGTGGAAATGCGGTCCCGGTCCGCCGCCCTGTGGGCCGATGTCGACGCGGTACAACCCGTAGTCGCCTGCGGTCTGCTGCTGGTTGGCGAGGTAGTGGTACTCGACGAGGCCGAACGAGTCGTAGTCGGCCGGGGTGTCGGCGCGCCTGAGCCAGGCGCTGACCTCCGGCTCGTCCTCGGTGTAGCGGGCCGGCGGATAGGGCGGTACTTCTCTGGGGTTCCAGAGCGACACGGGCCCAGCCTAGCCCTTCGGTCGGCTCGGGCGACGACGGCTAACCTAGCAGATATCAGAAGACTGGCC
This sequence comes from Mycolicibacterium goodii, assembly GCF_001187505.1. Next base: position 179,244 of record NZ_CP012150.1, on the reverse strand, counting down.
GGTGACGTCGGGAGGGCGCATGAGGGCACTGCTGTCGCGCGAGGTCGGCGACGCCATCAGGGACTACATCGTCGAACACGGCCTCAAGCCGGGCGATGCGCTGCCGTCGGAAGGTGAGCTCGCGGGCCTGCTCGACGTCGGCAAGACCTCGGTGCGTGAGGCGCTGCGTCGGCTGGAGGCGCACGGCGTCGTCGAGGTGCGGCGAGGCAAGGGCCTGTTCGTCGGCGCCTTCAGCTTCGGTCCGCTGATCGAGCATCTGCCGTACGGACTGCAGGCCGACAACGTCCCGCTGCGCCAGCTGCTGCAGGCGCGCCGCGCACTGGAGGAGGGACTGGTCTGCGAGGTCGCCAAGGTGGTCACCAGCGACGACCTCGACCGGCTCGACGACCTCGTCGAGCAGATGCGGGCACGCACCGTCGACGGGCGGGTGCCCGCCGAGGTCGATCAGGCGTTCCACCAGGCGCTTTTCGCGCCCCTCGGCAACCCTTTCGTCTTGCAGCTGATCGACGTCTTCTGGAGCATCTTCCGGCGGGCGGCCGACCGCATCGTCCTCGATCTGCGTCGCCCGACCGTCGAGGACCACGCCGCGATCGTCGACGCGCTGCGGACGGGGGACCGCGGCGCGATGACCGATGCGGTCGCCCGCCACTTCGAGGATCTGCAGCGCAGCCTCGATGCCGAAGTCAACCGTCCGCTCGCGGACTGAAGTCAACCGTCCGCTCGCGGACTGAATCGGCTCGAACTGCCTCTTGATGTGACCTGGGTCATGGAGTAGCGTCCGCTGGACACCACATATCTGATATCTCATAAGTCAGGGGCGCCATGGCCACATCCAAAGCCGATGCGGGATCGCTGACCCCCACGCAGTGGAAACAGTTCTTCGCTGCGTGGCTCGGTTACCTCCTCGATGGCTTCGACTTCCTGCTCATCACACTCGTCCTCACCGAAGTCGCCGACGAGTTCGACCTCAACCTGGTGACCGCGTCCACCCTGGTCAGCGCGGCGTTCGTATCGCGCTGGTTCGGCGGACTGCTGCTCGGTGCGATCGGCGACCGGTTCGGCCGCCAACCCGCGATGGTGATCAGCATCCTGTGCTTCTCGATCGGCAGCTTCCTGTGCGGGCTGTCGTGGGGGTACTGGTCGCTGTTCGTCTTCCGCGCGATCGTCGGCGTCGGCATGGCGGGCGAGTACGCCACCAGCGTCACCTACGCGATGGAGTCCTGGCCCAAGCGATTCCGCAACCGGGCCAGCGGCGCTTTGCTGTCGGCCTACCCGATCGGCGTGGTGCTGGCCAGCCAGCTGTACGCGGTCGTCGTACCGCACCTGGGGTGGCGCTGGATGTTCATCATCGGACTGGTGCCCGCCTTCGTCGCATGGTGGATGCGGCGGACCCTGCCCGAGGCGCAGGAATGGCAGAGCACCGTCGGCAGCAGCGACGACGTCGCCTCGCGCACCACGATGCAGCTGCTGTTCGACGGCAATCGGCGACACCTGAACATCGGCATCACCGTGATCGCCATCGCCGATCTGGTGCTGATCTTCAGCCGCACCGTCACCGGCCCGTGGGTGTGGCTGCTCGCGGCCATCGCCGCGGCCTGCTTCTATGCGCTGGCGCGCCAGATCGCCGGGGCGCTCACCCCGATGTTCGTCATGCTCGTCGTGACTGTGCTCGCCGCGTTCCTGTACTCCTGGCCGACGCAGTCGCTGCTGCCCACTTACCTCAAGACCGAACTGCACTTCGACCCGGCCCAGGTTTCCCGGGTCCTGCTGTGGGCCGGGCTGGGATACGCTGCGGGATCGGTGATCTCGGGCGTGGTCGCCGACCGGCTGGGTACCCGCCGCACGTATGTGCTCGGTCTGGTGATCTCCCTGGCGTTCGTCGTGCCGGTGTTCGCCCTGGACGGCGCGCACATCGTCTGGCTGTGGGTGCTGATCTTCGGGCTGCAGTTCACCAGCCAGGGCATCTCCGGGCTGCTGCCCAAGTTCCTGTCCGACCATCTTCCCGTGAACGTGCGGGCGAGCTCGCTCGGATTCTGTTACAACATCGGCGCTTTGGGTGGGGCGGTCGCGCCCATCGCCGGCGCGTCGATCGCGGAATCGATCGGGTTGGGTAACGCGCTGATGGTGCTCACCCTGGGCTTCACCGCACTCGTGGCCCTCCTGGTTGGATTCGACATACCCCGGCGGTTCGCGCCGAAAGATCTGGAGAAGGAGCAGGGGGTTTCGGTATGACCCACGACATGACCCGCCAACTCACGGGCATCATCCCGCCGCTGACCACCCCGCTGACCCCCGAGGCCGACGTGGACACCGCGTCGCTGGAACGGCTGTGCGCGTTCCTGCTCGACGCCGGGGTCGACGGACTGTTCGTGTGCGGCTCATCGGGTGAGGTGGCGCTGTTGTCGGATGCGCAGCGCGCCAAGGTGATCGAGGTTGCCGCCGCGACCGCCTCGGGCCGGGTGCCGGTGCTCGCCGGTGTGATCGACACCGGGACGGCGCGGGTGGCCGGCCATGCTCGCGCCGCGGTGAAGGCGGGTGCCGACGCCGTGGTGGCGACACCGCCGTTCTACGTGGCACCGCATACCGACGAGGTGATCCGGCACTACCGGTTGATCGCCGACGCCGTCGACGCGCCCGTCGTGGCGTACGACATCCCCAGCGCCACCCACTCACCGCTGTCGCGGGTCGTCGTCGAACAGCTGGCACGCGATAAAACCGTTGTCGCGCTGAAGGATTCCAGCGGAAACCTGGACGGTTTCCGGTCGTATCTTTCGGCGACGGCCGATACCGGGCTGCGGGTGTTCACCGGATCGGAGACCATGACCGACGTGGCACTGCACCTGGGTGCGCACGGCGCCGTGCCGGGTCTGGCGAACGTCGACCCGCACGGTTACGTCCGGATCCGTCAGGCCGCAGCAGCCGGCGACTGGGCCACCGCGGCCGCCGAACAGGAAAGACTGAGAAGGCTTTTCACGATCATCGACGTCGCCGACCGCAACCGCATCGGCTTCACCGCGGGTGCGCTCGGCGCGTTCAAGGCGGCCCAGTACCTGCGCGGGGTGCTCGACACCCCGCGCTGCGCCGATCCGCTGCTCCCGCTGCAGAGCGGCGAGATCGACGCTGTGCGAGGCATTCTCGAACGCGAGGGTGTCGAGGTGGTGCGTTAGGCGCGCTGCAACGCCGCACCGACCGGGAACGTCACGCCGGTCAGTTCCTCGGACACCGCCCACAGCCGACGCTGCAGATCGGCGTCGTGCGACTGGGCGCTGGACGCCACCACCTTGGGGTAGCCCCGCATCTCCAGGAAGCCGTCCGGTCCGAAATACTGCCCGCCGAGCGCGCCCGGATCGGTCGCGGCGCGCAGCGTCGGCAGCGCGCCGATGGCGGCGTCCTGGGTCAGCGGCGCGACGAATTTCTCGAACGCCGGCAGGTGACGGGCGAGTTCGGTGTTCGACCCGCCCGGATGCGCGGCCAGGGCGGTGGTCTGGTGGCCGGTGAGGCGGCGCTGCAGTTCATAGGTGAACAGCAGGTTGGCCAGCTTGGACTGCCCGTATGCGCGGACGCGGTGATAGCTGCGTTCCCACTGCAGGTCGTCGAAGTGGATGGCGGCAAGGACGCGGTGCCCGATGCTGCTCACGGTTACCACCCGCGAGCCCGGAACGGCGAGCAGGTTCTCCAGCAGCAGGCCGGTGAGCGCGAAGTGCCCCAGATGGTTGGTGCCGAACTGCAGCTCGAACCCGTCCTCGGTGGTCTGCTTCGGCGTGTACATGACACCCGCGTTGTTGATGAGCAGGTCGATGCGGCCGTGATTGCGCTTCAACTCGTCGGCGGCCGCGCGCACCGACGCAAGCGAGCTCAGGTCGAGTTGTTGCAGTTCGAGGTCCGCGTTCGGCACCTGCCGGGTGATCCAGTCGACGGCGCCCTGGCCCTTCTGCAGGTTGCGCACGGCGAGCACGACATGGGCGCCCTTGGCGGCGAGCGCCTTGGCGGTTTCGAGGCCGAGGCCGGTGTTGGCACCGGTGACGATCGCGATCCGGCCCGATTGGTCGGGAATCCTGGCGGTGGTCCATTTCGTCATGGGAGACTCCTGGTGAGCAGTTATCCGGAGTAAGCGCTCCGGTTGATCTTCGACTATACGGAACGCACGCCCCGTTTTGTCAATGCTGTCCTGTCGGCGTCTTGGTGATTGAGGTGATGACGATGCGTGCCGACGCGGCCCGCAACCGTGCCCGAGTGCTGGAAGTGGCCTATGAGGTGTTCGCGCAGGAGGGGCTCTCGGTGCCGATCGACGAGATCGCCCGTCGGGCCGGCGTCGGCGCGGGAACCGTCTACCGGCATTTCCCGTCCAAAGAGGACCTGTACCGGGCCGTCGTCGCCGAACGCATCCACGAGATGGTCGAGCAGTGCCGCAAGTTGCTGTCCGGCGCCGATCCGGGGGAGGCGCTGTTCGAGCACCTGCGGATGATGGTGCTGCAGTGGGGCGCCGCCGACCGGGGACTCGTCGACGCGCTCGCGGGCGTCGGGATCGACGTCAAGACCGTGGTGCCCGCAGCCGAGGACGAATACATGGAGATGCTCGCGGCGCTGCTTTCCGCCGCGCAGCGGGCGGGCACGGCCCGTCCCGATGTCACCGCCAAGGACGTCAAGGCGCTGCTGGTGGCGTGTCAGGCCATGCAGACCTACGACGCCGACACCGCCGAACGCCTGACCGACGTGGTGTTCGACGGTTTACGCCTCGGAGGGCGTCGCGAGCGACCGCTCACAACCTTGCACTCGACATGCCCGAGTGCTAAGAATGCAGTTGGCACTCTCGATTCGTGAGTGCTAGGTCGGGACGGTGAGGCCGGGGCCGCACCTGCGGGAGCACAACCCCAGCCGTCCGTCGCGGGCACTGCACCTGACCACCGAACGTGCGATCCCCAATCCGGAGGAACACTTCGCAATGGCTAAGACAATTGCGTATGACGAAGAGGCCCGTCGCGGCCTCGAGCGGGGCCTCAACAGCCTCGCCGACGCGGTAAAGGTGACGCTGGGCCCCAAGGGTCGCAACGTCGTCCTGGAGAAGAAGTGGGGCGCCCCCACGATCACCAACGATGGTGTGTCCATCGCCAAGGAGATCGAGCTGGAGGATCCCTACGAGAAGATCGGTGCCGAGCTCGTCAAAGAGGTCGCCAAGAAGACCGATGACGTCGCAGGCGACGGCACCACCACCGCCACCGTCCTGGCTCAGGCCCTGGTTCGCGAAGGCCTGCGCAACGTCGCTGCCGGCGCCAACCCGCTCGGCCTGAAGCGCGGCATCGAGAAGGCCGTCGAGAAGGTCACCGAGACCCTGCTCAAGTCCGCCAAGGAGGTGGAGACCAAGGAGCAGATCGCTGCCACCGCCGGAATCTCCGCCGGTGACCAGTCCATCGGCGACCTGATCGCCGAGGCCATGGACAAGGTCGGCAACGAGGGTGTCATCACCGTCGAGGAGTCCAACACCTTCGGCCTGCAGCTGGAGCTCACCGAGGGTATGCGCTTCGACAAGGGCTACATCTCGGGTTACTTCGTGACCGACGCCGAGCGTCAGGAAGCGGTCCTCGAGGATCCGTACATTCTGCTGGTCAGCTCGAAGGTCTCGACCGTCAAGGACCTGCTGCCGCTGCTGGAGAAGGTCATCCAGTCCGGCAAGCCGCTGCTGATCATCGCCGAGGACGTCGAGGGCGAGGCCCTGTCGACCCTGGTGGTCAACAAGATCCGCGGCACCTTCAAGTCGGTCGCCGTCAAGGCCCCCGGCTTCGGTGACCGCCGCAAGGCGATGCTGCAGGACATGGCGATCCTCACCGGTGGCCAGGTCATCAGCGAAGAGGTCGGCCTGTCCCTGGAGACCGCCGACGTCTCGTTGCTGGGCAAGGCTCGCAAGGTCGTCGTGACCAAGGACGAGACCACCATCGTCGAGGGTGCCGGTGACGCCGAGGCCATCCAGGGCCGCGTCGCGCAGATCCGCGCCGAGATCGAGAACAGCGACTCCGACTACGACCGCGAGAAGCTGCAGGAGCGCCTGGCCAAGCTGGCCGGCGGTGTTGCGGTGATCAAGGCCGGTGCCGCCACCGAGGTGGAGCTCAAGGAGCGCAAGCACCGCATCGAGGACGCCGTGCGCAACGCCAAGGCCGCCGTCGAGGAGGGCATCGTCGCCGGTGGTGGCGTGGCCCTGCTGCAGTCGGCTCCGTCGCTGGAGGAGCTGTCGCTCACCGGTGACGAGGCGACCGGCGCCAACATCGTCCGCGTCGCGCTGTCGGCCCCGCTCAAGCAGATCGCCCTCAACGGTGGTCTGGAGCCGGGCGTCGTCGCCGAGAAGGTGACGAACCTGCCCGCGGGTCACGGCCTGAACGCCGCGACCGGTGAGTACGAGGACCTGCTGGCCGCCGGCGTTGCCGACCCGGTCAAGGTCACCCGCTCGGCGCTGCAGAACGCTGCGTCGATCGCGGCTCTGTTCCTCACCACCGAGGCTGTCGTCGCCGACAAGCCGGAGAAGGCCGCCGCTGCTGCCGGCGACCCGACCGGTGGCATGGGTGGCATGGACTTCTGAGTCCAGCTTTCGAGAAGGCCCCGGCGCGCTCCGCGCGTCGGGGCTTTTTTCATTCCCAGCGTGGGCTCTGTGCACAGGTATCACCCGAAAACCGTGCACGGGGCCCACTTTCGTCGGTAGGTCCGGCGAGCGTGCGGGCATGGAACCCTTCATCGGAAGCGCGGCGGTACGCCGTGGTGTGCTCACCCGACGCCAACTGGCCCGCCACTACACAGCGCTCTACCGCGACGTCTACGTTCCCCGGGACCTCGAGGTGACCGCTCGCATCCGCGCCGAGGCCGCATGGCTGGCCACGGGTGCGCCCCTGGCCGGTACCTCGGCCGCCGCGGTGCTCGGCACGAAGTGGCTGAAGCCCGATCTGCCCGCCGAGATCGTCCGGGCCGACCGGCATGCGCCGCCGGGAATCGTCGCGCACTCCTGGACACTCGGCGCGGGGGAGACATGCCTGGTCGCCGGGATGGACGCCACCACCGCGGCGCGTACGGCGTTCGACCTCGGCAGGCTCCATCGCGCCGAGGTCGCGGTGCCGCTGGTGGATGCCCTGCTCAACGCCACCGGCACCAAACCCGCCGATGTCCTCGCGGTCGCCGATGCGCACCCGGGGGCCCGCGGCGTGGCGCGCCTGCGGGCGGTGCTGCCCATGGTCGACGGCGGTGCCGAGTCCCCGCAGGAGAGCAGGCTGCGGATGGTCCTGATCCGCGGGGGACTGCCCGCGCCGCAGACCCAGATCGAGTTTCGCGACCTGCACATCCGCGTCGACATGGGGTGGCGGGAGTGGCGGGTCGCGGTCGAATACGACGGTGTGCAGCACTGGTCGGACCGCAGGCAGCGGTCGTGGGACATCGACCGGATCGCGCTGCTCGAAGAGGCCGGGTGGGTGGTGGTGCGGGTGAGCGCGGAGATGTTGACGCGCCCGGATGTGGTCGTCGAGCGGGTACGGGCCAAGCTCCGTGCGGCGGGATGCCCGATCTGAGCTCGACCGTGGGCCTCATGCACGCAAATCGGCCGAAAAGCGTGCACAGGCCCCACGCTCGGCGGTTGCGGCCGGCTAGTTCTCGCTCAAGACCACGCAGTCGTCGATGCTCGCCGCGGTCGGCCCGGTGGAGCGCTTGCGGTGCAGGACCGCACGGGCAGGCACGACCTGCGGGGCATCGCCGTCGCTGCCGCCGGGGCGGCTGTGACCGTCGACGATCAGTGAGAACCCGCTCGGGCTGCGCGGCGGCCAGATGAGCGTCACGTTGTCGTGCAGTGCGAGATTTCTGCGCGTGCGATCCCCCACCGGGCCCACGTCGAGGACGCCGTCGACCAGCCTGGGATCGCATGCGACGGTGTGCGCGTGGTAGTCGTCGTCGACCGTGACGAGGTAGGCGAACGTGTAGTCCGTCAGCTTGTCGGCCAGCTGCTTGAGGTCCACTTTCACGCTCATGTGGAGAGGATAGTTTCCGTACCTGGCAGGCCGGTGCGGATTGACGCCCGCAGGGTCGCTGCGGCATGGCAAGATTCGCCCCGTGATCGACCACTTCGGCATCAACTGTCTGGACTTCGAGAAGTCGAAAACGTTCTACGACAAGGTGCTGGGCGTGCTGGGCTACACCCGCCAGATGGACTTCGGTGTGGCCATCGGCTACGGCGCCGACGGGCACCCGGACTTCTGGATCGCCGACGCCACCGCGGGCAACGTGGCCGGGCCGAACCGCGAGGTCCACGTCGCCTTCCAGGCCTCCGGCGTCGAGGCCGTCACGGCCTTTCACGATGCCGCGGTGCAATTGGGCGCCGAATTGCTGCATGCGCCCCGGCTGTGGCCCGAGTATCACCCCGGCTACTTCGGCGCGTTCGTGCGTGACCCGGACGGCAACAACGTCGAGGCGGTGTTCCACGGCGCCGCGCCGCAGTGACGGCTACAGGGGTTCGAGTTCCTCGATCGTCCACGCGCCGTCGGATCTGCGCAGCTCGACCCGCATCGCGTAGCCGGATTGCGACTGGGTGTTGTTACCCGTCGACGCGACCGTCTGGTCGACGAAGGCCAGCACCGCGGCCGTATCGTCGGTGAGGCTCTCCACCGCCGTCCGGCGGATGGTGGACGTCTGGGTGACGCCGTTGGTCCGCGCGACCGAGAGCTTGGTGCGCATCTCGTCGCGATAGGTGTCGGCTGCCTCGCCGGAGAGCACCGAGGCCATGTCGGCGACGTCGGCGTCGTCGGTCCTCGGCGTGTAGCTGAGCAGCTTCTCCAGGTTGGTTGCGACGAACCGCATGACCTCGTCACGGGCCCCGGCCTGATCGGCCACCAGAACCGGTGCCGGACGGTTCTTTTCCGACATCTGCCACAGTCCCAGGCCGAGCGCGACCACCGTGCCCAGCGCAAGCGCCGTCACCATTACCCACCAACCCGCGCCGCGTCGCATCAGTCGATGAACTCCAGTTTCGAGACCTTGTAGTCGCCGCCGGTGTCGACGACGGTGACCGCGAGTCGTTGCAGCGCGTCCTCACGCGGTTGACGCGTGTTGTTCGTGGTCTTGGTGGTGAGGGTGACCAGAACCACGGCCTCGTCGGAGCTGAACGATTCGACACCGGCGCCGGTCACCACGGCCTCGGTGTGCTTGCCCTCGTCGGCGGTGTCCTTCTTCATCTTCGCCGCGCCCCGCTGCAGGCCGTCGCGGAATTCGCCGGTCGCACCGTCGAGGACGCGTTCCACGTCGGCGTCGACGGTGTCGGCGTTCACCGTCACCAAATTCAGCGCGAACGTCTTCGCGGAGTCGACGTAGGGCTGCCACTGCGTGGCGTCGTCGGCGGCCGGGGTGCTGCGGGCGAACTGGCTGACCGCGAACACCGTGGCGGCCAGAAACAGCACCGCCAGCACGAGAGGCGCGACAACGGTTGCGGCACTTCGTTTCTGGCGTGGGCGCGGCTGCAGGCCGGCGCTTTGCGGCGGAGCGGCCCACTGGGTCGGGGCGGCGAGCGGCACCGGTGGGGGTGGCTGCGGCGTGACGATCGGTCGACGCGGTTGTTGCGGTGGGCGGGCGGCTTCGGCGAGTGCCGGGGGAGGGGCCTGCGGAGCCGGCGGGCGGGCGGCGTCGGCGAGCGCCGCGGCGAACGCACCGCATGTCGGGTAGCGCGCTGCGGGGTCCTTGGCCAGGCCCTTGACCATCACGGCATCGAGGCGTGCCAGATCCGGGCGTGAATCACCAAGGCGCGGAGGCGGTTCCGACAGATGCTTGCTGATGACGACGGCGGCGTTGGAGTGGTGGAACGGCGAGCGTCCCGCCAGCAGGTGAAAAGCCGTGGCGGCCAGTGCATATTGGTCGGCACGGCCGTCGAGGTCCTGCCCCAGCAGCTGCTCGGGCGGCGAGTACGCCATCGAGCCGACCGCCATGTTGGTCGCCGTCAAACCGCTGATGTCGTCGACCCGTCGGGCAACCCCGAAGTCGGCCAGCAGGATCCGGCGGCGGGCGGCAGCCGGGTCGGTCAGCAGAACGTTGGCAGGTTTGACGTCGCGGTGCAGCAGGCCCCTGGTGTGGGCGTAGTCGAGCGCCTCGGCGATCGCGGTGACGATCTCGACGGCCGCGTCCGGCGGCAGCCCCGTCGGGTGGTGGTCGCGCACCAGGCGGGCCGCGTCGGTGCCGTCGACGTAATCCATGGCGATCCACAGCTGTCCGTCGAATTCGCCGCGATCGTGCAGACCGACGATGTGCGGATGCCACAGCCCGGCCGCGATGTCGGCCTCCCGGTTGAACCGCTGGCGGTACTGCGCATCGCCGGTTAGCGACGCGGGCAGGATCTTCAGCGCATCGTGCCGCGGCAGGCGAGGATGCCGGGCCAGATAGACCTCGCCCATGCCACCGGTGCCGAGCAGACGCGCGATCGTGTACCCGGCGAACACGTCGCCGGTGTTCAACGGCATGGCCGTGATAGTAACCGCGCGACGGCAACCGGCGCCGCGAGTAGCGTCGGCGTCATGACCGCTCCTGAAACCGGCTCCATCACGGAATCCGCGGCAGTGCGAGAACTGCTGCGCGACGCGTTCACCCGACTGATCGAGCATGTCGACGATCTCACCGACGGGCTCACCGAGAAGGGGTCGTCCTACCGGCCGACGCCCGAGGCCAACAGCATCGCGTGGCTGCTGTGGCACAGCGCCCGCTGCCAGGATCTGCAGTTGTGCGACATCGCGGGGGTCGAGCAGGTCTGGATTCGCGACGGCTGGGTCGACCGGTTCGATCTCGGCCTGCCGCCCAACGACATCGGTTACGGGCACAGCCCCGAGGAGGTCGCGAAGGTGCAGGCCCCGGCCGAACTGCTGGCCGGGTACTACCACGCCGTGCACAAGGTGACCCTGGAGTACATCGCGACCGTGACCCCGGAGGAGATGGACCGGGTGGTCGACACGAACTGGAACCCGCCGGTCACCGCGAGCGCGCGACTGGTCAGCATCATCGACGACTGTGCACAGCACCTGGGACAGGCCGCCTACCTGCGCGGCATCATCCCGCGGTGATCCGGTGGTGGCCGCCGTTCGGGCTGGCCGCCATGGTGTTGCTCGGTGGGGCGGTCCGTCACGGCACCACCCCGATCGACACCTGGTTCGGCCACCTCGGGCGTGAGCTGGGTCCGCGCCGTGCGGTGTTTCTGTGGTTCACCGAACCGTGGCTGGTCGCGTGCGTGCTGTTGGCGGTGATCGTGGTGGCGATGTACCGCAGGCAGTGGTGGTTCGCGGCCGCGGCGGCGGCGATTCCGCCGGTGGCCGTGCTGCTCGCGCAGGTGCTCAAGCGGGTGTTCGTCCGGTACAAGGGCACGGGCCTGGCGTACCCGAGCGGTCACACCACCTTCCTGGTGGCCACGCTGTGCTTGCTGGTGGTGGCGGCCGGGTTCGCGTTGTGGGCGGTGGCGGCCGCGACGGTGCTGGCGGCGCTCGGCATGTTCGGGCAGGCCATCACCCATCACTACTTCACCGACACCGTCGGTGCGGCGTTGCTGGCCACGTCGCTGGCCACGGTAGCCGTCGTCGCTCTTGACAGGTGTCAACCCCGGTGCGACGTGCGTCACAAACCGTGATTAACATAGGGCCCATGACAGCGACGCCTGAAGTTGATCTGCCGAACCCGTACACGGGCACCGGCACCATTCGCAACCCTGCGACCGGCGCCGTCGCCGGCGAGGTGCGGTGGACCGATCCTGCCGATGTGCCCCACATCGCCGCCGGTCTGCGCGAAGCGCAGAAAGACTGGGAGGCCCGCGGCCCGCAAGGCCGCGCCAAGGTGCTGGCCCGCTACGCCGTGTGGCTCGGTGCGCACCGCGACGAGATCGAGAAGTTGCTGATCGCCGAGACCGGGAAGTCGGCGCTGGACGCGGCACAAGAGGTGCCGCTGCTGCTGATGATCCTGTCGTACTACATCAAGACGGTGGACAAGGCCATGGCGCCGGAGAAGCGCCCGGCGGCGCTGCCGTTCATGTCGGTCAAGAAGGTCGAGGTGCACTACCGGCCGCGTGCGGTCGTCGGCATCATCGCGCCGTGGAACTATCCCGTCGCCAACGCCATGATGGACGCCATCGGCGCACTGGCCGCGGGCTGCGCGGTGCTGCTCAAACCGTCCGAGCGCACGCCGCTCACCGCCGAGGTGCTGCTGCGCGGATGGCTCGACTCCGGTGCACCCGAGGTGTTCGCCCTCGCGCAGGGCGCCCGCGCGGTGTCCGAGGCCGTGATCGACAACTCCGACTACATCCAGTTCACCGGCTCCAGCTCCACCGGCGCCAAGGTGATGGAACGCGCCGCGCGCCGGCTCACGCCGGTGAGCCTGGAACTCGGCGGCAAGGACCCGATGATCGTGCTCGAGGACGCCGACATCGAACTGGCCGCCAACGCCGCGGTGTGGGGCGCGATGTTCAACGCGGGCCAGACCTGCGTGTCGGTCGAACGGGTCTACGTGCTCGAATCGGTGTACGACCAGTTCGTCGCCGCCACCGTGCGCGCCGTGGAAAACCTCAAGATGGGTACCGGCGAGGGCTACGACTTCGGTTCGCAGATCGACTCCGGTCAGGTCGACATCACCGAACAGCACGTCAACGACGCACTCGCGAAGGGGGCCAAGGCGCTCACCGGCGGCAAGCGCCCCGACGGGGAGGGTAGCTTCTACCTGCCGACCGTGCTCGTCGACGTCGACCACTCGATGAAGTGCATGACCGAGGAGACCTTCGGCCCGACGCTGCCGATCATGAAGGTGTCCTCGGTCGAGGAGGCCGTCCGCCTGGCCAACGACAGCCCCTACGGACTGAGTGCCTCGGTGTTCTCCAGGGACACCGAGCGGGCCAAAAGGATTGCGCTGCAGCTCGATTGCGGTGCGGTCAATGTCAATGACGTGATCTCGAACCTGATGTGCACCACCGCGCCCATGGGTGGTTGGAAGACCTCGGGCATCGGCGCGCGGTTCGGCGGCGTCGACGGTGTGCGCAAGTTCTGCAGGCAGGAGACCGTGGTGGTGCCGCGCACCAGCGTCGGTGCCGGCGGCACCTACTACAACAATTCGCACAAGGCGCTGACCCGCATGAACCGGCTGATGACCAAGCTGGCGCTGGCCCGTCCGCGTCGCGTCGCGAAGTCCTGACACGCGCCGCCGGTCGGCGTGCCAAATCGGTGCACCGACCGGCGTGGTGTGTCTAGCGTGTACGCGTGACGTACTCGCTGCCCGACACCAAGACCGTGCGCGACGCCGCGGCGCACGTCCGCGCGCTGGTGCACCCGCAGATCTACAACCACAGCGTCCGCACCTACCTGCTGGGCGCCGAGGCGGCGCGCCGCGACGGGGTCACCGATCTGGACGACGAGATCTTCTGCGTCGCAGCACTTTTCCATGACTCCGGCACCGCGGACGTGTACAACGGGCCGCAACGATTCGAGGTCGAGGGTGCCGACGCCGCCGCCGAGTTCCTCTCCGACCGCGGGTTCGACGCCGAGGCGGTGGACGCGGTCTGGCAGGCGATCGCGTTGCACACCACCCCCGGCATCCCCGAGCGTCGCGGCGTCATCCCGCACTACCTGCGCACCGGGGTGCTCATCGAATTCGGCCCACCCGAGTTGCGGCGGTCCTACGCCGAGGCCGTCGCCGCTGCGGAGGAGGAACTTCCGCGGCACCGGTTGGAGCAGACCCTGGAGTCCCTCGTCGTGCAGCAGGCGCTGGCCAATCCGCACAAGGCGCCCAAACTGACCTGGGCGGCCGAACTCGTCGCGCACCACGACCCGAAACGGGAGGGGATCAGCCCCGGTTTCTGACGCCGTCTGTTCACCTCGGCGTCACCCTCGCGTTCGCCGGCGTCGCTATTTTCGGCCGGTGATGCTGGACTCCACCGGATACGCGGTCCGTGACGACGACGATGATGATCCCGAATTGCTGCTGCCCAGCGGCGAGACCGTCGACACCTGGCGTGAGGGCTACCCGTACGACGAGCGGATGGCCCGCGCCGAGTACGAAGAGCAGAAGCGGTTGCTGCAGATCGAGCTGCTCAAGCTGCAGAAGTGGAGCCAGGCCCACGGGCACCGGCACGTCATCGTGTTCGAGGGCCGCGACGCCGCGGGCAAGGGCGGCACCATCAAGCGGTTCATGGAACACCTCAACCCGCGCGGGGCGCGCGTCGTCGCCCTCGAGAAGCCCACCGAGCGGGAACGCACCCAGTGGTATTTCCAGCGCTACGTCGAACATCTGCCGGCCGCGGGAGAGATCGTGCTGTTCGACCGCTCCTGGTACAACCGTGCCGGCGTCGAACGGGTGATGGGCTACTGCACGCCCAAGCAGCACGCCGAATTCATTCGGCAGGCGCCGCTGTTCGAGCAGATGCTGGTCAACGACGGCATAAGCCTGACCAAGCTGTGGTTCTCGGTCACCCGGTCCGAGCAGCTCACCCGGTTCACGATCCGCCAGGTCGATCCGGTGCGGCAGTGGAAACTCTCACCGACTGACCTCGCATCCTTGGACAAATGGGACGACTACACCGCCGCGAAAGAGGACATGTTCGCCTGGACGGACACCGAGATCGCGCCGTGGACGGTGGTGAAGAGCAACGACAAGAAGCGCGCCCGTGTCAACGCCATGCGTTACGTGCTCGGTAAGTTCGACTACGACAACAAGGACCATGACGTGGTCGGCCAGGCCGATCCGCTGATCGTGGGGCGTGCCCTCTCGGACTGAGCCCGAGCCCGAGCGCCGCCCCGAAGAGGAGGACGGCGTGCGTTTCCTGATGACGCTGTTCCTGTGGCTGCTGACGACGGTGCTGCTCGCTGCCGCGGTGCCGAGTGTGTGGGCGCAGAAGAACGTCATCGACGCGGCGGGGTATTCGGCGTTCGCCGAGACCGCCGCCGAGGACCCGCAATTGCAGCAGGCTGTCGCCGGTGAACTCACCACCCAGGTGACGACGCTGGTGCGCGACAACGGCGGCACGGTGAACGCCGACATGGTGCGCGGGGTCGCCAACGGCTACACCGCAGGCGAGGACTTTCCCGGACAGTTCGCGCGGGCCAACGAGATCGCCCACACCTGGCTGTTCACCGACAGCGTGCGGCGCGACGACGGCGGCAGCTGGGTGATCGACCTGGCGCCGATGCTGGCCGACTCGTCCTTCCAGCAGACCCTGTCGAACTTCGATGTCGAAGTGCCGCAGACGCTCACGGTGCCGATCGCCGCAGAGCCGCCGTCGGGCCTGGAGCCCGGACGGCTGCGGCCGTTGGCCACCTGGGGCCCGTGGGTGAGCGTCGGCGCGGCCGTCCTGGCCGGTGTGTTCGCCCTGTTGACGTTGGCCGCGGCGCGCTCGCGGGGCAAAACCCTTGCCGCATTGGGGATCTCCGCGCTGCTGGTGGGTGCGGCCGGCTGGGCCGGGCTGGAGGTGGCGCGCCGCTACATCAACGACGCGCTCAACCACACCAGCGGCGATCTGCGTCAGATCGCCGACGCCATGGTCGGCCACGGCATCGACAGCCTGCACCGCTGGCTCAACCTGACCCTGGCCGCCGGTGGTGGACTCGTGGTGCTCGGGGTGGTCGCCGCGCTGCTCGGCGGTCTGCGTCGCTCACATTGAGGCTGCGACTATTTCGACTTGCCGAGTACGGGTTGTGGTGGTCGTGCCGGCTGTCGATCACAGGAGTATCGGGCCCAGCAGGGAAAGCGCCAGGACGACGAGTCCGCCGCCGATCCGCGACGAGATCGACAGGAACGGAAGCAGCTCCAGGCGGTTCGACGCGCCGAGGACCGCAAGATCGCCGCTCGAGCCGAAATCCGCGAGCCCCAGCCCGCCGGAGATCGCCGACTCGATGAAGTACAGGTTCACCAGCCAGCCGATGAAGCCCGCGGCGAGTGTCGCTACGAAGACGACCGCGACGGTCGAGATCATGTAGATCGGGTCGGCGAGAAGCGAGATCACCAGGTGGAAATCGATGGCGACGATGCTGACGGCCACCAGCACGGCGGGGATGAACGCATTGGCCACCATGCGGTACCAGAGGTCGGCGGCGTCGACGATCCGGTCCGGGATCGGCAGGAACACCTTGGCCACCGCGCACAGGATGATCAAGATGACGTAGCTGTGGATGGTCGGGATGAAACCGGAGATTGCGTGGGAGACCATGAACAGGACTCCGGCGGTGAAGAACCCGGTGATGGTGCTGTTGACTGCCTCGACCGGCGCCACCTTGCGTGAATCGGCCTTCAGCAAGCGGGTCTTCGAGCGGGCGAGGTCGCCGTCGCCGTTGAAGTTGCGGAACAGGTTGGTGCGGCGTCGCCCCATCCACGCGAGCAGACCGGCGACGATGATGCACACCGTGTTGGCCACGACCACCGCGGGCACCAGCTGCGAGAGGTACTGCTCGGCCTCACCGCCGGAGTTCGAGGCGATGAGTTCGGAGATCGGGATCGCGCCGGCCGCCACGCCGCCGCCGAGCACCGGGCCGACGACGAAGAACAGCATCTTGCCCGCGCCGTAACCGGTGAGCCATCCGATCACGCCGAACAAGGAGAAGCAGATCGCGATCGTGGCGATGATGGGCAGGATGATCCGCGAACCGGCCTTGATCAGCACGTCGCGGTTCATGCCCAGGATGCTCCCGACGATCAGTGCGGCGACGATGAACTCGCCGAATTCCGAGAGGTCGTAGAAGTTCTCGATGGCCTTGGCCGCGCCCTCGGGCATCAGGCCGTAGGTGTGCAGGACGGCCGGCGCCAGGATTGCGAGGATCACCCCGCCGCCGATCTTGTTGAGGCCGGGGATCGCGTTGCCCACGACCATGAGCAACCCGCCGATGGCCATGGTGATGGCGAAGCCGCTGGTCATTCCCGGGGCCGGGGTGACGGCGAACGCCAGTGCCGTGACCACCAGGGCGGACGGGATGAACCACTTGAGCGGCAGCCCGAGCGTGGCGTTCATATCGGGTTTGCGTTCGGGCCGGGCTGGTTCGGTGCCGGCCTGTTCCACGTGAGCGGACGTCATCGTGCTCCTAACGAATCGCGGCGACGGGCCGGGGACTGGCGGCCTGCACCGTCGGGGTGACAACGCACGGAAGGCTATGTGCTCCGCGTCACGGCTGTCAACAAGTTGTATACACGGCATCTCCTCATCTAGGCTTTTTTCATTCCGGAAATTTAAAAGTGCATACATCACGATCGATTTGAGGGAGTAGTCCCAGATGACGCAGCAACTCCAGAACCCCCGACCCGCCGCCACGGGTCCGCTCGTCGGACTCCGCGTCGTCGAGATGGGCCAGTTGATCGCCGGGCCGTTCTGCGGTCAGATCCTCGGTGACCTCGGCGCGGAGGTGATCAAACTCGAACAACCCGGAACCGGCGACCCGATGCGGGTCTGGGGGCGCAGTCTGCCGCAGGGGGAGTCGATGTGGTGGTCGGTGGTGGGCCGCAACAAGCAATCCGTCACGGTCAATCTGCGGACACCGGAAGGGCAGGGGATCGCCAAACGGCTGATCGCCAAGTCCGACATCGTGGTCGAGAATTTCCGGCCCGGCACCCTCGAACGGTGGGGGATGGGATACGCCGAGTTGTCGGCGCACGATCCCGCGCTGATCCTCACGCGGGTCTCGGGTTTCGGTCAGACCGGCCCGTATTCGTCGCGCGCGGGGTACGGGGCGATCGGCGAGGCGATGGGTGGGCTGCGTTACGTCGTCGGTGATCCGTCGACCCCTCCGTCACGCGTCGGAATCTCGATCGGCGACACACTGGCCGCGATGTTCGCCGCCCTCGGCACGCTGAGCGCGGTCTACGAGCGCACCCGCAGCGGGCGCGGGCAGGTGGTGGACTCCGCGATCTACGAAGCCGTGCTGGGCGTGATGGAGTCGATCATCCCGGAGTGGGTGGTGGCGAACTACCAACGCGAGCGCAGCGGGGCGGTACTGCCGAATGTGGCCCCCAGCAACGTCTATCCCACCAAGGACGGGGCCTGGATCCTGATCGCGGCCAACCAGGACACGGTGTTCGCGCGTCTGGCCACGGCGATGGGGCAGCCGGAGCTGGCCACCGATCCGCGGTTCAACTCGCACATCGCACGCGGCGAGCGGCAGCAGGAGCTCGACGGGCTGGTCGCCGCCTTCACCGCCGAGCACGAATCCAAAGAGCTCGAAGAGCTGCTGCTCGAACACGCCGTCCCGGTGGGCAAGATCTACCGGCCTGCCGACATGCTCGAGGACGAACAGTTCCTCGCGCGCCACAGCATCGTCGAGACCGAACACCCGGTCCTCGGCTCGGTCCCGATGCAAAACGCCTTCCCCCGGCTGAGCCGCACCGACGGCACGGTGCGCTGGCCCGGGCCCGGGCTCGGGGAACACACGGTCGACGTGCTGACCCGGTTGGGCGGCTACACCGCCGAGGACATCGACACATTCGCCGGGAACGGCACCATCTGATGTTCGGCGCGGAACTGCCCAGCACTGCAACGGTTGTCGACGTCGGCCTGCGTGACGGGCTGCAGGCCGTCGAACACGTGGTGGGCACCGAGGACAAACTCGCGATCCTCGAAGGGCTGCTGGCCTCCGGTTTCAGCACTTTGGAGATCACCTCGTTCGCCCATCCCAAGGTGTTGCCCCAGTTCGCCGATGCCGAGCGCGTCATCGCGGATGCGCCACGGGTTCCGGGGGTGACCTATAAGGCGCTGGTGCCGAACCTCAAGGGCGCACTGCGCGCGCTCGAGACCGCGATCGACGAGCTCGTCATGGTGATCCCCATCGACACCGAAACCGCCCGGCGCAACCAGAATGCCTCGCCGGCACAACTTTTGGCGATCCTCGGCGAGGTCGTCGAGCACTCGCACCGGGCGGGCAAGAAGGTGACCGCCGCGGTAGCCACCGCATTCTTCGCGACCTGCCGCGGGCCCGTCGACATCCACGAACTCGACGACGCCGTCCGGCGGGTGGTCGACGCGGGAGCCGACGCGCTGTATCTCGCGGGGACCAGCGGGATGGAGATCCCTGCGGAATTCGAGCGCGGCATCGCACTGTGCCGATCCCTGGCCCCGGAGTTACCTGTGGGCGTACATCTACACAACCGCAACGGCTTCGGGCCCGTCAACGCCGTGGCCGCCCTGGGCGCAGGCGCGGACTGGGTGGAGGCGTCCTTCGGTGGGCTCGGGGGCGACATGTGGTTCCCCGGCGACAACTCCGTGCTCGGCAACGCACCGATGGAGGATGTCCTCAACCTGTTGCACAGCATCGGCGTCGATACCGGGATCGATCTGGACCGCTACCTCGACGTGGTCCGCTTGGTCGAGAAGGTGACCGGCGTCGGGTCGTACTCATTTCTGTGCCGTGGTGGTACGCGAGATGAGGTGGCTCGTGCACACTGGCCTGGTTGAATCGGTCTGATACTGGAGCGAGGGGCCAGCATTGTCTGAGCTGAGCGATGCGATCTTCGATCTGATTGTTGCCGGCACATACCGACCCGGCGAGAAGCTCAACGAGATCGAGCTGGCGGAACGGTTCGGGGTGAGCCGCACCCCGGTGCGCGAGGCGCTCAAGACGCTGAGCAGCAGCGGCGTCATCGCGATCGAGCGGAACAAGGGAGCCCGCGTCGTCGACTACTCCCCGGAATCGATCGAGGCGATGTATTCGGCACGATCGATGATGGAGCCCTATGCGGCCCGCCTGGCGTCCGAGCGCATGACCGACGACGACATCGCGGGGCTGCGGCGGCTGGCCGACGACATGTACGCCAAGGTGACCGACGATCCGAACCTGGCGGAGATCGCTGTTCTCAACAACGCCTTCCATTCCGCGATCGTGTCGCACTGTCCGAATCCGCGTGTCGCAGAGATGACGTTGGGTATGTTGAAACCCCTGGTGGCCTCACGCACCTTTCGGGTCTATACCGAACTGCAGCTGATGCGCAGTGCCCGCCATCATCTGGAGATTGTCGACGCGATGGAGCATCGCGACCCCGACTGGGTGGAGGCGATCATGCGGGCCCACATCCGGTCCGGCTATCACAGTGCGGTCGCGGGTACGCCGCCGCCAACAGAGGTCCCGTAGTCAACGCGGCGCCGCCGATCCTCGCTGCTCACCGTCCTGCGACTAATTCGACTTGCCGACGTGGTCCCAGGCTGAGAACACGCGCGGCCCGATCTTGAGATAGTCGGTGCCCAGTTGA
Organism: Mycolicibacterium goodii; assembly: GCF_001187505.1. The sequence continues at coordinate 159,057 of NZ_CP012150.1, read as the reverse complement.
CGAATCAAGGTGACTTGGACCATAGTGTCTCGGACAGAAGGTCTGACCATCTACCCGCACTAAGTCCGAAGTCGTCGAAGGAAGTCCGCATGAACCTCTACTCGCTCCTGCAGCAACGAACCGAAGCGTCGGGTCCGGTACGCGTAGGGGTGATCGGTGCCGGCAAGTTCGCGTCGATGTTTCTCACCCAGGCGGTGAATTCGCCGAGCCTGCATGTGGTGGGCGTCGCCGACATCAACGTCCCCAAGGCCAAGGCGGCCTTGAACCGCACCGGGTGGCCGGCCGATCGGTATGCGGCGGGTTCGCTCGACGAGGCGCTGCGCACCGGCGCCACGGCGGTCACCGACAACGCCGACGCACTGCTGGCCCACCCGGGCATCGAGGTGATCCTGGAGATCACCGGCAACCCGTTGGTCGGTACCTACCACGCGGTGACCGCGATCGACAACGGCAAGCACGTGGTGATGGTCAACGTCGAGGCCGACTGCATGGTGGGCCCGATCCTGCAGCGCCGGGCCGCGGCCGCCGGCGTGATCTACGCGATGGCCTACGGAGATCAGCCCGCCCTGATCTGCGAGCTCGTCGACTGGTGCCGAACCGTCGGCTTCGACGTCGTCGCGGCAGGCAAGGGCACCAAGTACCTTCCGGAGTACAACTACTCCACACCCGAAACCGTCTGGAATTACTACGGATTCACCGACGAACAGCTCGCCTCGGGTGACTACAACCCGCAGATGTTCAACTCGTTCCTCGACGGCACCAAATCCGCGATCGAGATGGCCGCCGTGGCCAACGCGACCGGGCTGCTACCCCAGGAGCAGGGCCTGCTCTTCCCGCCGGCCAGCAAGGACGACCTGCCGACCGTGCTGCGCGAGAACCGCTTCCCCGGGGGCAGCCTGACGCGCCGGGGCACCGTCGAGATCGCGTCGAGCATGTACCGCGACGGTCAAGAAGTTCCGGACAACCTGCGCTGGGGCGTGTACGTAACGTTCGAGGCCGTCACCGACTACGCCGTGCAGTGCTTCGCCGAGTACGGGGTGCACACCGACGAGACCGGCCGCTACGGCTCGCTGTACCGCCCGTATCACATGATCGGTCTGGAGCTGGCGGTCAGCATCGCCTCGGCCGTGTTGCGCAACGAAGCCACGGGCTCGCCCACCGGGTTCCGCGGCGACGTCATGACGACCGCCAAACGCGACCTCAAGGCCGGCGAAAAGCTCGACGGCGAAGGCGGATTCACGGTCTTCGGCAAGCTCGCCCCGGCCGAGATCTCCCTCGATCGCAACGCCTTGCCCCTCGGCCTCGCCCACGGCGCGACGCTCGTGCGTGACATTGCCAAAGACGAGACCATCTCGTGGGACGACGTGCGCGTCGACGAATCGCAGTTCGCCGTCAAGATCCGCAGGCAGCTCGAATCGGAATTCCGGTCCGAACACATCGCCGCCACCGCCTAGCGACCAGTTGGTCAGACCGTCGAACCTTGGAACCTACGATGAGTGAATGCATCCGCCGCGCCGCCACCCGCGGCGCGGGACACAAGGAGACGACGCACCGTGACAGCAGCCGACCGCTGGGAGCCCGTTCAGCGCCTGCGCACCTACGAACAGGTGATGGCCCAGATCGAACAGCGCATCGCCGCCGGTCAGCTCCAACCGGGAGACCATCTGCCCAGCGAGCGGGAGCTGGCCGCGCTACTCGGTGTGTCACGCCCCTCGTTGCGGGAGTCGCTGCGCGTCCTGGAAGCGCTCGGGGTGGTCGAAATCCGCCGCGGCGGCGGGTCGGAGGGCGGCGCGGCCCTGCGGTCGGTCCCGGGCACCGGGCTGGTCAGCTTGCTCAAACTCCAGCTGGCACTGTCGCACTTCAGTTGGAACGACGTGCTGGAGACCAGGCTGGCGCTCGAGCTGTGGTCGGCGAGAGAAGCCGCCTATCGATCCACTGACGACGACCACCGCGAACTCGGCGCCATTCTCGACCAGATGGACGACCCCTCGATCGAGACCGGTGACTTCAACCGCCTGGACGCCGAGTTCCACGTTCGGATCTCCCAATCCACCGGCAATGCCTTGACCGCATACTTCATGGGGTCACTGCGCACTGCCATCCACCATCAAATGGTCGAGATGTACGCCGCGCTCGCCGACTGGCGCGAGACGGCCAAGACGGTCAGACGCGAGCACCGCGAAATCCTGCAAGCCCTCGTCGACCGCGACGGGCCGCTCGCGGCACAGCGCATGCAGGCACACATCTGCGACTTCTACGACCTGAAGATCAGCGGCAGCGAGCTGGCCGGCGAATAACGTTCGAAAATCCAGCTCCTGCATTGACATCGAGGCCTTGCCTCACATCTCAATGGAGAGAGACGGATCCTGATGGACACCCCCACCATCCCGGCACCAGCGGAGCGTGCTCGGCACGGCTCCCCCGACAAACTGCGGACCGCCATCGGCAGCGCGGTCGGCACCACGATCGAGAACTACGACTTCCTGGCCTACGGGACCGCCGCGGCCCTGTACTTCAACGACGCGTTCTTTCACGCCGACGATCCCTTGATCGGTGTGCTCATCGGCTTCGCCACGTTCGGCGTCGGATTCGCCATGCGACCCCTCGGCGGCCTGCTCGGCGGGTATCTGGGCGACCGCATCGGCCGCAAGCCGGTGCTGATCGGCGCGTTACTGGTCATGGGTGTCGCCACCGTGATGATCGGCCTCCTACCGACCTATCAGCAGGTCGGCATTCTGGCGCCGATCCTGCTGACGGCCATCCGCGTCGTCCAGGGCCTCGCGTTCGGCGCGGAGTGGGGTGGCGCGATCCTGATGACATACGAGCACGCGCCGTGGAAAAAGCGGGGTCGCTACGCCGCGATCCCACAAGCCGGTGTGCCCCTTGGCGTCTTGCTGGCCAACGTGGTCTTCCTGCTCTCCAGCCAACTCGACAGCGAACTCGCATGGCGGTTGCCGTTCCTGTTGAGCTCGGTGCTGATCGTGGCGGGCATGATCATCCGGCTCAAGGTTTCGGAATCACCGGAATTCGTCGACACCAAGGACGCAGGCAAGGTGGTCAGCAACCCGCTGAAGGAAGTGATCCGCCACGACTGGCGCAACATCCTGCGCATCATCGCACTGCGCCTGGCCGAATCCGGCGGCTTCTACGTGATCGTCACCTACATGCTGTCCTACCTCACCAGCGGCGACGACCCGATCACCACGAAAGCCGTCGCACTCACCGGTCTCATCGCGGCCACCGCGACCGGCACGGTCACCACCATCCTGTTCGGCATGCTGACCGACAAAGTGGGCCGAAAGCCGGTCTACTACGCGGGCACCGCGTTGCTGATCCTGTTCGCATTTCCGATGTTCTGGCTGGTCAACACCGGCTCGACGGTCCTGATCGTGCTCGTCTACATCATCGGATTGGCAGTCATCCACGACGCGCTCGCCGCCACCCAGGGCACCTGGTTCGCCGAATTGTTCAAGACCAACACCCGCTCGTCGGGCGCCTCCATCGGCTATCAGTTCTCGGCGGCCATCTCCGGGTTCATCCCGCTGATCGCCGCAGCGGTCGCCGCCCAGCTGGGGTGGGCCGGGGTTGCGCTGGTGTACCTGGGCTGCGGTGTCCTCGGCCTCGTCGGCACGATCCTGACGCGCGAGACCTGGGGCGCCACGCAGCGCGCGGCCGTCGACTCGGTCATCAACTCTGCCGAAACACCCGGCACCGCAACGAAAGCGAAGGTTTCGCCGTGAAGACAATCGTTCTGGATGACGATCCCACCGGTACGCAGTCGGCCAGCGGGGTTCGCGTACTGCTGGAGTGCAGCGCGGACGCGATCGAGGAGACGCTGCGCGACTCCGAGAGCGTGTACGTGCAGACCAACAGCCGCGCACTCGCCGAGGCGGACGCGGTAGACCTCGTCCGCCGGATCCGGGCAGACGGCGAAGAAGCCGCCCGACGCCTCGGCGTGGCCGTCCGGTTCGTGCTGCGCGGCGACTCGACGCTGCGTGGCCACGTCTTCGCCGAGACCGAGGTGTTTCTCGACGACGACGCCGTCATGGTGTTCGTGCCCGCGTTCCCCGACGGTGGCCGCACCACCCGCGACGGGGTGCACTACGTCAACGTCGGCGGCCACGACCTGCCCGCGCACGAAAGCGAATACGCCGCCGATCCGGTGTTCGGATTCAGCACCGGTGTTCTCGCCGACTACGTGGCCGAGAAGTCGGGCCGCACAGCCGTTCCCGTTCCGCTGGCAACGGTGCGCGGTGGTGGTCTGGCGACGGTGCTGAGCACCGCACAGCCGGGCACCGTGGTGTTGCCCGATGCCGTGGACAACGCCGACATCCGCTTGATCGCCGAGGCCATCTCCATCGCCGACGCCGCAGGCCGCAAGATCGTGGTACGCACCGCGGCTCCGGTCGCCGCCGAACTCGCCGGAGTCACGAGTCCGGGGCTGCTCGGCGCACCGCTGCTCGACCGGCCGCGGCCGACGCTGTTGGTGTGCGGATCGCACACCGCAGGCGCCACCGCACAGCTGGCCCCCGTGATCGACCGGTGGGGCGCACCCGTCGTCGTCGACACCGCGGGTGCCCTCGACGATCCCGACGCAGAGGGCCGCCGCGCGGCCGACCGGCTGCGCGCCCAGCTGGACGCGCGGTCCTTCGCCGTGCTGATGAGCGAACGCGACCGGTCGTCCGACCACAACACGCTGAGCCATGGTGAGCGGATCATGACGGCGCTGACCACCGCGGTGCGCGCAGCGGTGCCGCACCTGTCGGTCGTGGTGGCCAAAGGCGGCATCACGTCGGCCGAGGTCGCCCGCGCCGGGATCGGCGCCACCTCCGCCCTCGTGCTCGGCCAGATCCGCCCCGGTGTGTCGGTGTGGCAACTCGAAGACCGCAACGGCCGCGACATTCTCTACGTGGTCGTACCCGGCAACGTGGGCGACCACGACACCCTGGTCGAGATCCTCGACGCGCTGCGCATCGGCGCCGCGGCACCGGTTGAAAGCCAACAGGTTTCATGAAGGCCGCACTGACCGCGGCCCGCGCGACGCGAAACCCGTTGCCCGCCTTCACCTGCTACACGCTGGAGACCGCCGTCGGCGTACTGGAAGCCGCCGAGACCGTGAGCAGGCCGGTGATCCTGTTGGTCTCCGATGCCGCGATGCGCGATGCCGCAGGTGCGCGGCTGGTGACGGCGCTGGTCGCCGTCGCGCAGCAGGCTCGGGTCCCCGCCTGGGTTCAGCTCGACCACTGCGCCGACCTCGAGCGCATCCGTCATGCGCTCGACCTCGGCGCAGGTGCTGTCATGGCCGACGGTTCACACCTGGACGACGCGGCCAATGCCCGGTTCGTGGAGCGTGCGGTTGCGCTCGCCGAACCGTTCGACGCAGCCGTCGAGGCCGAGCTGGGCCGCGTCGAGGGTGACGAGGACATCGACCTCGCTGTGGAGGCGGGCGCCCTGACCGATCCCGACGCGGCGCGCCGATTCGTGTCGAACACCGGCGTGGACTGCCTGGCCGTCGCGGTCGGCAATGTGCACGGCTCCTATCGCCAACGCCCGCAGCTTGATTGGCCGCGGCTGGCCCGCATCGTCGAGGAGCTGCCGGTGGCCGTGTCGCTGCACGGCACCTCCGGCCTCCCGGCCGAGGACCGTCGCCGGGCGCAGCAGCTCGGCGTGGTGAAGTTCAATGTCAACACCGAGTTGCGGCGCGGCCACATGGCGGTCCTGCGGGACCGGATCGCCCACGATCCGGCAGGTACCGACGTGCTGGCGCTCACCGCCGCCCTGCGCCGTCGAGCAGCCGAGGTCGCCGAGGAGCTCATCACCTGACTGTCGGCAGACCTCCGGTGAGCGCGCGCCACAGGAACTCATACGTCAGCGCACCCTTGAACGCGGCCTGCTTGTTGTCGGCCGCACCGCCGTGTCCGCCCTCGATGTTCTCGTAGTAGTACACCCGGTGCCCAGCGTCCTCCAGCGCGGCCGTCATCTTCCTGGCGTGCCCAGGATGTACGCGGTCGTCGCGGGTGGACGTCGTGATCAGAATCGGCGGGTAGCTGACATCCGCCGAGATGTTCTGGTATGGAGAGTATTTCGAGATGAACTCCCAGTCCGCCGGATCGTCGGGATTGCCGTACTCGGCCACCCAGGACGCACCGGCGAGCAGCAGGTGGAACCGCTTCATGTCCAGCAGTGGCACGCTGCACACCAGGGCGCCGAACAACTCCGGGTAGCGCGTGAGCATGACACCCATGAGCAGGCCGCCGTTGCTGCCGCCGGACGCCCCGAGTTGCTCGACGGTGGTGATTCCGCGGCGTACGAGGTCGGCCGCGATGGCCGCGAAATCCTCGTACACCAGGTGCCGGTTCTCGCGCATGGCCTGGGTGTGCCACTGTGGTCCGTACTCGCCGCCGCCGCGAATGTTGGCCTGTACGAACGTGCCTCCGCGCGACAACCACGCGCGGCCGATCCCGCCGCCATAGCCCGGGGTCTGCGAACTCTGGAATCCGCCGTAACCGTAGAGGTATGTCGGCGCGGGTTCGGGACGCCGGCCCACCACGAAGTACGGCACCTGCGTGCCGTCCTCGGACGTCGCGAAGAACTGCTCGACCTCGATGCCGTCGGCATCGAAGAACGCGGGTGCGGATTTCAGCTGCACCAGCGGACCGCCCGCCGTGCCGTGCAGCAGCCGCGACGGGCTGGTGAATCCGCTTGAGTCGTAGAACACCTCGTCGCCGAGGTGGTCGGCATCGACGACGACGGTGGACGCCACCGGCGGGATGTCGGGGGCGTCGCGACGCTCCCAGGTGCCCGGGGTGACGATCTCGATGTGGCTGACGACGTCACGCAGCGTCACCAGGATCAGCTTGTCCTTGGTCCAGCTGAAGCTCGACAGGCAGCTGTGTGCGTCCGGTGCGTAGACGATCGTGAGATCCCGTGCACCCGAGAGGTATTCGTCGAACGTGGTGGCCAGCAGCGAGCCCGCCGGATAGGTCACGTCACCCAACTGCCACTCGGTGCGCAGGGCGATCAGCATCCACTCCCGGTGCAGCGACAGCGTCGAGTCCGTCGGGACGTCGATCAGCACCAGTTCGCCGTCGCGCACCTCGTAGCGGATGCGGTTGTAGAAGTCGGTGTAGCGGCCCAGACGTGTGTGCTCATAGCCGGGTGTGCGGTCGACGCCGGCGATGACGCGGATGTCGGTCGGCTCGGCCTCGTACACGGTTTCGGCGTTGTCGAGCGGCTCGCCGCGCCGCCAGCGCTTGGCGATCCGGGGATAGCCCGACTCGGTCATCGAACCGGCACCGAAGTCGGTGCACACCAGCAGCGTGTCCTCGTCCTCCCAGGACGCCGAGGACTTCGCCTCCGGTAGGTAGAAGCCGTCGGTGACGAATTCACGTGTCCGCATGTCGAATTCGCGGGTCACCACGGCGTCGGCGCCGCCGCGGGACAGGCTGATCAGCGCCAGGCTGTACTCGGGTTCGATGACCTCCGCGCCCGACCACACCCAGTTCTCGTCGTCGGCGCGGGCCAGTTCGTCGACGTCGATGATGACGTCCCACTCCGGGTCGTCGGTGCGGTAGCTCTGCAACGTCGTGCGTCGCCACACGCCTTTCGGGTTGGCCTCGTCGCGCCAGAAGTTGTAGAGGTACTCGCCGCGGCGGCGCACGTACGGGATGCGCGCGTCGGTGTCGAGGATTTCCAGCAACTCGCTGCGGATCGCCTCGAACCGGTCACCGCCGAGCGCTTCGAGCGTCGGTTCGTTGTGGGCGCGCACCCACTCCAGCGCGTCGTCGCCGGTGATGTCCTCGAGCCAGAGATGGGGGTCGTCGTCAGCCACCCACACATTGTGGCCTGCGCGCGTAATGTGAGCTGCGTAACACCGGTTCGGAGGTATCGGAGGAGTCGAGATGACAGTGTTTTCCCGCCCTGGTGCAACAGACGCTCTCATGTCATTTGAGTCCCGTTACGAGAATTTCATCGGCGGTGAGTGGGTGGCGCCGGTCGAGGGCCGGTATTTCGAGAACCCGACGCCGGTGACGGGTCAGGTGTTCTGCGAGGTGGCCCGCTCCAGCGAGGCCGACATCGACAAGGCCCTCGACGCCGCCCATGCGGCCGCACCCGGGTGGGGCAGGACCGCCCCGGCCGAACGTGCGCTGATCCTCAACCGCATCGCCGACCGCATGGAGCAGAATTTGGAGGCACTGGCGCTCGCGGAGGCGTGGGACAACGGCAAGCCGATCCGCGAGACGCTCAACGCCGACATCCCGCTGGCGATCGACCACTTCCGCTACTTCGCCTCCGCGGTGCGCGCGCAGGAGGGCTCGCTGAGCCAGATCGACGAGGACACCGTGGCCTACCACTTCCACGAGCCGCTGGGTGTGGTCGGGCAGATCATCCCGTGGAACTTCCCGATCCTGATGGCGGTGTGGAAGCTCGCCCCGGCGCTGGCCGCGGGCAACGCGGTGGTGCTCAAGCCCGCCGAGCAGACCCCCGTCTCGGTGCTCTACCTCATGTCGCTGATCGCGGATCTGCTGCCCGCGGGTGTGGCCAACGTCGTCAACGGGTTCGGTGTGGAGGCCGGCAAGCCGCTGGCGTCGAGCAACCGCATCGCCAAGATCGCGTTCACCGGTGAGACCACCACGGGCCGGCTGATCATGCAGTACGCATCGCAGAACCTGATCCCGGTCACGTTGGAGCTGGGTGGCAAGAGCCCCAACATCTTCTTCTCCGATGTCATGGCCGCCGCCGACGAGTTCCACGACAAGGCGCTGGAAGGGTTCACGATGTTCGCCCTCAACCAGGGCGAGGTGTGCACCTGCCCGTCGCGGTCGCTGATCCAGTCCGACATCTACGACGAGTTCCTCGAACTCGCGGCGATCCGCACCAAGGCCGTGCGTCAGGGCGATCCGTTGGACACCGAGACCATGATCGGCTCCCAGGCGTCCAACGACCAGTTCGAGAAGATCCTGTCCTACATCGAGATCGGCAAGAGCGAGGGCGCCCGCATCGTGACCGGCGGCGAGCGCGCCGACCTCGGCGGTGACCTCTCGGGCGGTTACTACATCCAGCCGACCATCTTCACCGGCCACAACAAGATGCGGATCTTCCAGGAGGAGATCTTCGGGCCGGTGGTGGCGGTCACGTCGTTCAGTGACTACGACGACGCGATCTCGATCGCCAACGACACGCTCTACGGTCTGGGTGCCGGGGTGTGGAGCCGCGACGGGAACACCGCATATCGTGCCGGTCGTGACATCAAGGCCGGCCGGGTGTGGACCAACTGCTACCACCAGTACCCGGCGCACGCGGCGTTCGGTGGGTACAAGCAGTCCGGCATCGGCCGGGAGAACCACAAGATGATGCTCGACCACTACCAGCAGACCAAGAACCTGTTGGTGAGCTACAGCAACAAGGCGCAGGGATTCTTCTGAGCCTGCGCTGACACGGGAGAACTGGAGAACGATATGAGCACCCCGTCGAGGGCCCTGATCACCGCGGCGGCCGCCGATCTGCTGGCGCGGTTGCAGAAGACGCACGGCGCATTGATGTTTCATCAATCCGGCGGCTGCTGTGACGGGTCGTCACCGATGTGTTACCCCGAGGGCGACTTCATCGTCGGTGACCGCGACGTCCTGCTCGGGGTGCTCGACGTCGGCGACGGTGTCCCGGTGTGGATCTCCGGGCCGCAGTTCGAGGCGTGGAAACACACCCAGCTGGTGATCGACGTGGTGCCGGGCCGCGGCGGGGGCTTCAGCCTCGAAGCGCCCGAGGGCATGCGGTTCCTGTCGCGGGGCCGCGCGTTCAGCGACGACGAGAACGAGCAACTCGCCGCCCAGCCGCCCATCACCGGCGCGCAGTACGCCGAGGGTGCCCGCCCGGTCCACATCGAGACCCGCATCGTCGCCGAGGCCGAGGACGCCTGCCCGGTGCCGGGGCGCTGACGCCCGACGGGTGCCTGTCCCGGCGTGTGAGGTACGGGCCGGTTGCACCCGTCCCCCGTGGTGCCATTGCGCGGCCCACTAGGGTGGGAGCGTGACCCACTTTGACGTTGTCGTTCTTGGAGCCGGACCCGGTGGATACGTCGCGGCCATCCGTGCTGCCCAGCTGGGACTGAATACCGCAATCGTTGAACCCAAGTACTGGGGCGGCGTGTGTCTCAATGTCGGGTGCATCCCGTCCAAGGCGTTGCTGCGCAACGCCGAGCTCGCCCACCTCTTCAACAAGGAAGCCAAGACCTTCGGCATCAGTGGTGAGGCGACGTTCGACTACGGCGCGGCGTTCGACCGCAGCCGCAAGGTCGCCGACGGCCGCGTGGCGGGCGTGCACTTCCTGATGAAGAAGAACAAGATCACCGAGATCCACGGCTACGGGAAGTTCACCGGTCCCAACAGCCTGGAGGTCGCCCTCAACGACGGCGGCACCGAGACCGTCGAGTTCGCCAACGCGATCATCGCGACCGGCAGCAGCACCCGCCTGGTGCCCGGCACGTCACTGTCGGACAACGTGGTCACCTACGAGACCCAGATCCTCTCGCGTGAGCTGCCCGGCTCGATCATCATCGCCGGTGCCGGCGCGATCGGCATGGAGTTCGCCTACGTCCTGAAGAACTACGGCGTCGACGTCACGATCGTGGAGTTCCTGCCCCGCGCGCTGCCCAACGAGGACGCCGAGGTCTCCAAGGAGATCGAGAAGCAGTACAAGAAGCTGGGCGTGAAGATCCTCACCGGCACCAAGGTCGAGGGGATCTCGGACGACGGCTCGACCGTGAAGGTCACCGTCAGCAAGGACGGCAAGAGCGAGGAACTCAAGGCCGACAAGGTGCTGCAGGCCATCGGGTTCGCGCCCAACGTCGAGGGCTACGGCCTGGAGAAGGCCGGCGTCGAGCTCACCGACCGCAAGGCCATCGGCATCGACGACTACATGTGCACCAACGTGCCGCACATCTACGCCATCGGCGATGTCACCGGCAAGCTGCAGCTCGCCCACGTCGCCGAGGCCCAGGGCGTGGTCGCGGCTGAAACCATCGCCGGCGCCGAGACGCTGCCGCTCGGCGATTACCGGATGATGCCGCGCGCCACGTTCTGCCAGCCGCAGGTCGCGAGCTTCGGGCTCACCGAGGAGCAGGCGCGCGAGGAGGGCTACGACGTGAAGGTGGCGAAGTTCCCGTTCACCGCAAACGGCAAGGCGCACGGTCTGGCCGATCCGACCGGGTTCGTCAAGCTCATCGCCGACAGCAAGTACGGCGAACTGCTCGGCGGGCACCTCATCGGCCCCGACGTCTCCGAGTTGCTGCCTGAGCTGACCCTGGCCCAGAAGTGGGACCTGACCGTCAACGAACTCACCCGCAACGTGCACACCCACCCGACGTTGTCGGAGGCGTTGCAGGAATGCTTCCACGGCCTGGCCGGCCACATGATCAACTTTTGAGAAACGAGATCATCTCCGGCATAGCCGGTTTGGTGGCCGGCCACATCTTGTGGCTGGCCGCCATCACGTTGGCCACCGACAGCTCGCGGGTCACCCGATGGGTGCTGGTGGTCGCCGCGCTGTCATTGGTGGGCGGTGTCGCGGCGGCCTGGCTGGGCTGGCGCCGATACCAGCAGCGGTCCCGGGCGTGGGCGGCGTTCCTGTGGGGCCTGCCGGTGTCGCCTGTGCTGTTCTCGCTGACCCTGCTGGGCGTGACGTACCTGTAGATTCGCTCAGTCCGGGAAGTCCAGCGGGATGCGCAGTGTCGCCATCGTGGCCGCAAGACCGTCGTAATGCGCTGCCAGCAGGCAGAATTCGATGAGCTGCGCCCGGTTGAGGTAGGTCGACAGCGCGGCCCAGGTCTCCGGTGACATCGACCGGGTGACGACGAACTCGTCGGTCGCGGTGATCAGCGTGCGCTGGCGATCGGTCAGGCCCTCGGCGTCGGGGCCCGCGAAGATCCTGGCCTGGGTCTCGGGGTCGAGACCGCGGGTGCGGGCCAGCCGGCGGTGCTGCTGCAGTTCGTAGGTGCTGTCGCGCAGGAGGGCCACCCGCAGGATCACCAGTTCGGTGTCGCGCTTGGGCAGCTTGCCCCAGTTCAGCAACGCACCCGAGTACGGCAGGAACGCCAGGAACAGCAGCTTGTGCTGGCCGATGGTGTCGAACAGGTGAAAGCGCGGCGCCCGGATCGTCCGTGCCCCCGCACGGGCCGCGATCCAGCCGATCGGCCCGAGTTCACGCAGGCTGCGGGTGGACGGAATGCGGGCGGGCTCGGTCTGATCGTTGCGGGTCACCTTCGCGAGTCTAGGGAATGCGCGGGTACCGCCGCGGCGCCGTGCTCAGGTCGGCTTGACCAGGTACGGCGAGACCGTCGAGCGGTGCTCGTCGAGGTCGAGCGCCTTGCCGAGCGCGGGGAAGGCGCGCTGCGGGCAGTTGTCGCGTTCGCACACGCGGCACCCCGAGCCGATCGGGGTGCTCACGTTGCCCGACAGGTCGAGGCCTTCGGAGTAGACGAGCCGATGGGCGTGGCGCAGTTCGCATCCCAGGCCGATCGCGAAGGTCTTTCCGGGCTGGCCGTAGCGCGATGCGCGACGCTCCACGGTGCGCGCGACCCACATGTAGTGCCTACCGTCGGGCATCTGGGCGATCTGGACCAGGATCTTGCCGGGGTAGGCGAATGTCTCGTAGACGTTCCACAGCGGGCAGGTGCCGCCCGACGAAGAGAAGTGAAAACCGGTGGCGGACTGTCGTTTCGACATGTTGCCCGCGCGGTCGACGCGGACGAACGAGAACGGCACGCCGCGCATCGACGGCCGCTGCAGCGTGGAGAGCCGGTGCCCGATGGTCTCATAGCTCACCTGGTAGAACGCCGAAAGCCGCTCGATGTCGTAGCGGAATTTCTCGGCGACATCGTGAAACTGCCGGTACGGCAGCACCGTTGCCGCGGCGAAGTAGTTGGCCAGGCCGAGCCGCGCCAGGGTGCGTGACTCGTCGCTGGTGAACCTGCCCTCGTCGACCAGTTTGTCGATCAGGTCACCGAACTCCAGGTACGCCAACTCGGCGGCCATCTTGAACACCTGCTGCCCGCGCGAGATGTGATTGCTCATCTCCAGCGTCTTGGTGGCGGGGTCGTAGCGGTGCAGCACGGTCTCACCGAGGTCGATGCGGCGCACCACCCGAACGCCGTGCACGTTGGTCAGCCTGCTGGTCAGCTCGGCCGCCAGATCACCGCTGTGCATGCGCATCCGCGAGGTGAGATCCTCTGCGGCGGTGTCGAGTTCGTGCAGGTAGTTCTGGCGCTCGTAGAAGTAGTCACGCACTTCCTCGTGCGGCATGGTGATGGCGCCGCTGCCGCTGCCGTCGGAGTAGCGGTTCTCGGTGGCGGCGGCCAGTTGCGTCGTCGCCAACCGGTAGCGCCGGTGCAGGTTCACCATCGCGCGCGCCAGCTTCGGATGTGACGCCACCATGTCGGCGACCTCGGTGAGGTCGACGTCGGAGGCCCCGAGGTCGCGATCCATGGTGACCTCGCGCACCTCGGCCACCAGGCGGGTGTCGTCCTGCGGTGAGAAGAACGTGGCGTCGACACCGAACACCTCGGTGATCCGCAGCAGCACCGCGACCGTCAGGGGGCGCACGTCGTGCTCGATCTGGTTGAGGTAGCTCGGCGAGATGTCGAGCATCTGCGCGAGCGCGGCCTGGCTGAATCCGCGTTCGCTCCGCAGCTGTCGCACCCGCGAACCGACGAACGTCTTCGGCACGTCTACATCGTAGAACGTGTTGCAAAGCCGGCTTTCGCAATATTGGCAAATCCGCGTCCGCGCTGATCGGAGCAGTGCCCGGGGCCGCTCTGGCAGTATGGGATCGCCTGCCCAGCGGCCGCGGGCCGGCGAAGGAACCAGGGAAGACGAGACATGACGGGCAGCACAAAAGGCACTGTGAACACGGGTTTGGCAAAGACGATGATGCCCGTACCGGACCCGCATCCCGACGTCTTCGACCGGCAGTGGCCGTTGCGGGTCGGCGACATCGACCGCGTGGGTCGGCTGCGGTTCGACGCCGCGTGCCGGCATATTCAGGACATCGGATCCGATCAGCTGCGCGAGTTGGGTTACGAGGAAACCCACCCGCTGTGGATCGTGCGGCGAACCATGATCGACCTGATCCGGCCGATCGAGTTCCAGGACATCCTGCGGATGCGCCGCTGGTGCTCGGGCACCTCCAACCGGTGGTGTGAGATGCGGGTTCGCATCGATGGCCGCAAGGGTGGCCTGGTCGAGTCCGAGGCGTTCTGGATCAACATCAACCGGGAGACCCAGGGCCCGGCGCGGATCTCCGACGACTTCCTGGCGGGATTGCGACGCACCACCGACGTGGACCGGCTGCGCTGGAAGGCCTATCTGAAGGCGGGCAGCCGCGAGGACGCCGACGAGATCCGGGAGTACCCCGTGCGGGTCTCCGATATCGACCTGTTCGACCACATGAACAACTCGGTGTACTGGACGGTGGTCGAAGACTATCTCTACACCCACGCCGAACTCTTGAAGCAGCCGTTGCGCGTGACGATCGAGCACGACGCTCCTGTCGCTCTGGGCGACAAGTTGGAGATCATCGCGCACACCCATCCGCCGGGCTCGACGGACAAGTTCGGTCCGGAGCTCACCGATCGGACTGTTACAACCCTCACATATGCGGTCGGCGAGGAGACGAAAGCCGTCGCCTGCCTGTTCTGGCTCTGAATCAATCACGTTTAACAGTACGGGCGTACTGACCTGCGAAAATTCGCTACTCGTCGGTAGCTTCTGAACCGGTACAGCCATCATATTTCTTCACAATCTTCGCAAGTTAACGCGGAGGTTTCGCCAAAATTGGCAAAGGAAACGGGTGGACCTGCGGATATGTCGTGTGCCATCGTCGGATTAGCACACCAGTGAAGCTGCTGCGGTGTTAACAACCGCGGTGACTTAACAACCGAAGGAGCCGTCCAATGTCGACCGTTGGCACCCCCAAGTCGCCCGAGCAGATCCAGCACGACTGGGATCACAACCCCCGCTGGAAGGGCGTCACGCGCACCTACACCCCCGAGGACGTCGTCGCCCTGCAGGGCACCGTCGTCGAGGAACACACCCTGGCCCGCCGCGGCGCCGAGGTGCTGTGGGAGCAGCTGCACGACATGGACTTCGTCAACGCGCTGGGCGCACTGACCGGCAACATGGCCGTCCAGCAGGTCCGCGCCGGCCTCAAGGCCATCTACCTGTCCGGCTGGCAGGTCGCCGGCGACGCCAACCTGTCGGGCCACACCTACCCCGACCAGAGCCTCTACCCGGCCAACTCGGTGCCGCAGGTGGTTCGCCGCATCAACAACGCGCTGCTGCGCGCCGACGAGATCGCCAAGGTCGAGGGCGACACCTCGGTGGAGAACTGGCTCGCCCCGATCGTCGCCGACGGCGAGGCCGGCTTCGGTGGTGCGCTCAACGTCTACGAGCTGCAGAAGGCGATGATCGCCGCCGGTGTGGCCGGCTCGCACTGGGAGGACCAGCTGGCCTCGGAGAAGAAGTGCGGTCACCTCGGTGGCAAGGTGCTGATCCCGACCCAGCAGCACATCCGCACCCTGACATCTGCCCGGCTCGCGGCCGATGTGGCTGACGTTCCCACCGTCGTCATCGCCCGCACCGACGCCGAGGCCGCGACGCTGATCACCAGCGACGTCGACGAGCGGGACCGTCCGTTCATCACCGGTGAGCGCACCGCCGAGGGCTTCTACCGCGTGAAGAACGGCCTCGAGCCCTGCATCGCGCGCGCCAAGGCCTACGCCCCGTACTCGGATCTGATCTGGATGGAGACCGGCACCCCGGATCTCGAGCTCGCCAAGAAGTTCGCTGAGGGCGTCAAGGCCGAGTTCCCCGACCAGATGCTGGCCTACAACTGCTCGCCGTCGTTCAACTGGAAAAAGCACCTCGACGACGCCACCATCGCGAAGTTCCAGAAGGAGCTCGGCGCCATGGGCTTCAAGTTCCAGTTCATCACGCTGGCCGGCTTCCACGCGCTCAACTACTCGATGTTCGACCTGGCCTACGGCTACGCCCGCAACCAGATGAGCGCCTACGTCGAGCTGCAGGAGCGTGAGTTCGCCGCCGAGGAGCGCGGTTACACCGCCACCAAGCACCAGCGCGAGGTCGGTGCGGGCTACTTCGACCGCATCGCCACCACGGTCGACCCGGCCAGCTCGACCACCGCGCTCGCGGGTTCGACCGAAGAGGGCCAGTTCCACTGAGCCTTCGGTGACGGACCCTCGGCCCGGTCCGGGTGAGTAGTCCGACAAGTGTTGACAGCGCAGGCCCCGCTCAGGTTTCTTGGGCGGGGCCTGTCGCGTGTCTGCGAAATACGAAAGTGGAGACAGTGAGCAATTCGATTGAACGAGTGGGTGTTGTCGGAGCCGGTCAGATGGGCAGCGGCATCGCCGAGGTGTCCGCCCGCGCGGGCGTCGACGTCCTGGTCTACGACACCACCGACGCCTTCGTGACCGCCGGACGCAACCGCATCACGAAGTCGCTGGAGCGCGCCGTGAGCGCGGGCAAGGTCACCGAGCGGGAGAAGGACGACGCGCTCGGCCGGCTGCGCTTCACCACCGACCTCGCCGACATGGCCGACCGTCAGCTGGTCATCGAGGCCGTGATCGAGGACGAGAACGTCAAGGGTGAGATCTTCGCCGAACTCGACCGCGTGATCACCGACCCCGCCGCGGTGCTGGCGTCGAACACGTCGAGCATTCCGATCATGAAGATCGCGGCGTCCACGCAGAACCCCGGGCGCGTGCTGGGCCTGCACTTCTTCAACCCGGTGCCGGTGCTGCCGCTGGTCGAGCTGGTCTCCACGCTGGTCACCGAACAGTCGGCGGCCGACCGGGTCGAAGAGTTCGCCGCAACCGTGCTGGGCAAGCAGGTCGTGCGGTGCTCGGACCGGTCCGGGTTCGTGGTCAACGCGCTGCTGGTGCCGTTCCTGCTGTCGGCGATCCGCATGGTCGAGGGCGGCTTCGCCACGGTCGAGGACGTCGACAAGGCCGTCGTCGCCGGGCTGTCGCACCCGATGGGACCGCTGCGGCTCTCCGACCTGGTGGGCCTGGACACCCTGAAGCTGATCGCGGACAAGATGTTCGACGAGTTCAAGGAACCGTTGTACTCGGCGCCGCCGCTGCTGCTGCGGATGGTCGAGGCCGGTCAGCTCGGTAAGAAGTCCGGCAAGGGCTTCTACTCCTACTGATACCTACTGACCCCTGCTGGGCCTGGAGTCCCTCCGACGGCGACCGCCCCAAGCTGGCACTGAAAGCTTCGCTTGGCTAGTCTTCCCCAGGAAGGGCCTCCAGGCTCGGTAAGGGAGCCTGCGCAAAAGCGCACCGGCCCGCACAGGTCTTCAGTAGACGAAAAACGCAAAGGGTTATCTGTCGCATGTCAAATGTCGAGTCCGAACTGGCGCCGTACTACGAGGAATCGCAGTCGATCTACGATATTTCGAACGAATTCTTCGCGCTGTTCCTCGGCCCCACCATGGGCTATACCTGCGGTTACTACGAGCGCGAGGACATGACGCTCGACGAGTCGCAGAACGCCAAGTTCGACCTCGCACTCGGCAAGCTCGACCTCAAACCGGGTATGACGCTGCTGGACGTCGGATGCGGTTGGGGTGGTGCGCTGGAGCGTGCTGTCACCAAGTTCGACGTGAACGTGATCGGCATCACCCTGAGCAAGGCGCAGTCGGAATACGCCCGTGCGCGTCTCGCCAAGCTCGACACCAACCGCAGCGTGGAAGTCCGGTTGCAGGGCTGGGAGGAGTTCAACGAGCCCGTCGACCGCATCGTGTCGATCGGCGCGTTCGAGGCCTTCAAGGCCGAGCGTTACCCGGTGTTCTTCGAGCGCGCGTACAGCATCCTGCCCGAGGACGGCCGCATGCTGCTGCACACGATCCTGGCGCACACCCAGAAGTTCTTCCGTGAAAACGGCATCAAGCTGACGATCAGCGACCTGAAGTTCATGAAGTTCATCGGCGAGGAGATCTTCCCCGGCGGTCAGCTTCCCGCGGTCGAGGACATCGAGAAGCTCGCCGCCGACACGGGTTTCAAGCTCGAGCGAATCCACCTGCTGCAGCCGCACTACGCCCGCACGCTCGACATGTGGGCGGCCAACCTCGAGGCCAAGAAGGAAGAGGCCATCGCCATGCAGGGGCAAGAGGTCTACGACCGCTACATGAAGTACCTCACCGGCTGCGCCGACTTCTTCCGTCGCGGCATCACCAACGTCGGCCAGTTCACGCTGGTCAAGTAGGTTTTCCTTCCGTCGAGGCTACGGTTCTTCGCGTGATTCTCACGAATTCGCGCGAAGAACCGTAGCCTCGGCGCGTTGGAGGGCATGGGTGACGCGGGCGATGACCGCATGCGCGCGGTACCGCAGATGTTCATGGCTCACCCGGATGATCGTCCAGCCCGACGCGGCCAGGAATTCCAGCCGGTCGATGTCTGATGCGTGGGCGGCAGGGTCCTGCCAGTGCTGGGCACCGTCGTACTCCACGCCGACCATGTGATCCGGCCAGCCCATGTCGATGCGACGCCGCACGCGGCCGCTTCCGTCGAGCACCGGAATTTGTGTGACCGGGCGCGGGAGGCCGGCCCGGACCAGCACCAACCGCAGCCGGGTTTCCTGCGGCGATTCGGCACCTGGGTCAACCAGATCCAGCGAGGTGCGCAGCCGGCGGATGCCGCGCGCCCCGCGATACCGTTCGGCAACCGAAATCACCTCGGCGACATCGGTTTTGGTGGCGTTTAACAGGGCATCCAGGCGGATCACCCCGGTCTCAGCGGGTAACCGGCGGCCGAGATCGTAGGCCGTGCGGGCCGCAGTGGTGCAGTTCATGCCGGCGACGACGCAGATCTCGTCGTCGGCGATGGTGCCGGTGTGGATCCGGATGCCCGGTGGGGAGGGGTGACGGACGCGGGCGAGTTCGGCAGGAGCGTCGTCCGGCAACCACTTGCTGCCGAGCATCGCCGCGGCGGAGTACCCGGCGATGGTCGCGGTGCGTCCCGACCACAGCCACGCCGCCCTTGCCCTACTGCGGGCATCGAGCGTGAAATCGCGCGGCACGTAGACATTTCGGTGCAGTTTGCGGTAACCGGCTGCAACGCGTACCGGGTGAGCGTGCCACCGGCCAGCGCTTCGCTACCCACGATGATGTCCCCCATGCCGGTATTCGACGCACGGCGTGGGCATCCGGTTCCAAGATCGCCGAAGCTACGGTTGTTGGCGAGAAAAAGCCGATTCAGCGCGACAAAGCGTAGTGTCGGCGCAACTAAACGTCAGCCAACCGGCGCTTCTCGGCCTCGACATCGAAATCCGGTGGCGGCCAGGACATGTTGAGCCGCTTGAGCGCCTCGATGAGCAGTTCGGTGATGGCCAGGCGGCTGTACCACTTCCGGTCGCACGGCACGATGTGCCACGGCGCGTAGTCGGTCGAGGTCTTCTCCAGCATGGCCTGGTAGGCCTCCTGGTATTTCGGCCACAGCAGGCGTTCGTCGATGTCGGCCGGGTTGTACTTCCAGTACTTGTCGGGGCGTTCGAGACGTTCGGCGAGACGCTTCTTCTGCTCGGCGAGCGACACGAACATGGCGACCTTCACCAAAGTGGTACCCGCGTCGACGAGTTCACGCTCGAACTCGTTTATCTCGTCGTAGCGCGCGCCCCACACCTCGGGCGGCACGAGGTTGTGGACCCGGACGATCAGGACGTCCTCGTAGTGTGATCGGTCGAACACGCCGATGTGGCCCGCGGGTGGCAACGCGTTGCGGATTCGCCACAGGTAGTGGTGGGCGCGTTCCTCCTCGGTCGGCTTGCCGAAGCTGGTATAGCGAATGCCCTGCGGATTCGCCGCGCCCACAACATGTTTGACGATGCCGCCCTTGCCTGCGGTGTCCATGCCCTGCAGAATCAGCAGCACCGAGCGGTTGTCGTCGCCGGCCTTGGTGCGCGCGTAGAGCATCTCCTGCAGCGACGCCAGCCGCAGGTTGCGTTCGATCTGCAGTGTCGCCGCGTCTGACTTCGAACCGCGAAATCCGGGGGTGCCATCGGTCTTGATGCGGCTGACCTCGTCGCCGGGGCGGAAAGCCAAGTGCACGTGGGGTTCGTGCGTCCACAGGGTGGGCAGTTCGGTATCGGACATCCGGTCAGTCAAGCAGGTGTCGCGGCGGAATCGGCGATGGGTGCGGCTGCGAGTTGAACTTCTCCAGCGATCCGCCGACCTCGACGATGCCGCACAGCGCGTACCACGACAGCATGGTCAGGTAGTCGATCAGTTCGTCGGTGGTCATCCGCGGGTTGGACATCCACGAGTGCGTGGCCAGTTGGACCCCGCCGACGGTGTGGAACGCCCACGCCTCGACACCGCTGGTGTCCATGCCGACCTCGGCCATGCGGCGGCGCAGCATCACCGCGAGCATGCGCGCGATGATCTGCTCGGAGTCGGCCACCGCCTTGCTCTTGCTCGCGGAGTTGTTGGCCATCACGAACCGATACGGTTCGGGTTCGGCGGCGACGGTCTCGACGTACACCCGGATGACCTCGCGGGTGAGCGCGAAGCCGTCGAGGTTCGACGACAGCGCGGCCGCCATGTTGGGGATCAGGGTGGTCTGTGCGAACCGCATCATCACCGCGGTGGTGAGATCGTTCTTGTCGACGAAGTAGCGGTACAGCACGGTCTTGGAGACGCCGATCTCCGCGGCGATCTCGTCCATGCTGACGTTGCTGCCCCGACGTCGGATGGCTTCGAGTGTGCCATCGACCAACTCATTACGACGCTCCACCTTGTGTTGGTGCCAGCGCCGTTTGCGTCCATCGGTCTTCACCGTCGCCGGTGGAGTCTGCTGTGCCACTTTCGCAGTATTTTCCGTTCCCTAGGTCACCTCGATACTACGGCGGTTCGCCAGAGTTCCGCTTGTGGGTTCTCGGTGGTGTTGGCGCGTTGGCGGATGATGGGAATGTGGCTCATCGAATGGATGCGGATCAACGCGCGTTGCCCGCCACACGGCCGAGCTTCGCCGAGACCTTGGCGGGGGCGGACTCGGCCGCAGACGCCGAGCGTAGGCGCGGTTTACGGCGCATGAAAGTGGTGGCGCTGGGCTTCCTGGTCGGCGCCACCGTCGTCTTCCTGCTGTGTACATGGGCGCAGTCTTACGGCGCCGCGCCGTGGGTGGGTTATGTGCGTGCGGCCGCCGAGGCGGGCATGGTGGGCGCGCTTGCTGACTGGTTTGCCGTCACGGCGCTGTTCAAGCATCCGCTGGGCCTGCCGATCCCGCACACCGCGATCATCAAGCGCAAGAAGGATCAGCTGGGCGAGGGGCTGGGAACGTTCGTCCGCGAGAACTTCATGTCACCGGATGTGGTCGCGGGCAAGCTGCGTGACGCGCAGGTGGCGGGCCGGGTGGGCAAGTGGCTGTCCGACCGGTCGCATGCCGAGCGGGTGGCCGCCGAGACCGCGACCGTGCTGCGGGTCGGGGTGGAGATGCTGCGCGACGAGGACGTGCAGCACGTGCTGGACCGCATGATCGTCAAGCGCATTGCCGAACCGCAGTGGGGTCCGCCCATCGGACGGGTGCTGGCGTCGCTGCTTGCCGAGGGCCGTCAGGAGGCGTTGATCCAGCTGTTGTGCGACCGCGCGTTCCAGTGGTCGTTGAACGCGGGCGATGTGATCGAGCGGGTCATCGAACGGGATTCGCCGACGTGGTCGCCGCGCTGGGTGGACCACCTCGTCGGCGACCGGATCCATCGGGAGCTGATGGATTTCACCGACAAGGTTCGGCGCAACCCCGATCACGAACTGCGCCGTTCGGCGACGCGGTTCATGTTCGAGTTCGCCGACGATCTGCAGCACGACGAGGCGACGATCCAGCGCGCCGAGAACGTCAAGGAGCAGATCATGGCGCGCGAGGAGGTCGCCAGGGCGGCCGAGACGGCGTGGAGCGCGGCAAAGCGGATCGTCCTGGAATCGGTCGACGATCCGTCGTCGGCGCTGCGGACCCGCATCGCCGATTCGGTGATGCGCATCGGGGAGTCGATGCGCGATGACGTCGAACTGCGCGACAAGGTGGACAACTGGATCATCCGGGCCGCCCAGCATCTGGTGTCCGAATACGGCGTGGAGATCACCGCGATCATCACCGAGACCATCGAGCGCTGGGACGCCGACGAGGCGAGTCGGCGCATCGAGCTGCATGTGGGCCGTGACCTGCAGTTCATCCGTATCAACGGCACGGTGGTGGGTGCCCTGGCCGGACTGGTCATCTATTCGATTGCGCAAATACTATTCTGACCTGCGCTAACTAGTGCTTGCAAAAGTTAGCACCCCCGCGTAGCGTGGTGTCCGTCGACATCGGATACCGAGCTCGAAAGGGGGACACATGGCGCAGGACGAAAACCTCGCGGCAGTGGTGTCCAGCGCTGCGCAGGACATCGGGGGCTTCATCCGGGCCCAGCGCGAAGCGGCGCAGGTATCGGTGCGGCAGCTGGCCGAGAAGGCCGGCGTGAGCAATCCCTACCTCAGCCAGATCGAGCGGGGATTGCGGAAACCCTCCGCCGACGTGCTCAACCAGATCGCCAAGGCGCTGCGGGTGTCCGCGGAAGTGCTCTACGTCCGCGCCGGGATCCTGGAACCCAGCGAACCCAGCGAGGTCCGCGACGCCATCGTCAACGACGTGAGTATCACCGAACGCCAGAAGCAGGTGCTGCTCGACATCTACACGTCGTTTCGCCAGCAGAACGAGGCATCGGTCCTCGCCCCCGAATCCGCCCCGGCGGATGACGAGTCGACGACCGACTGAAACCGCACCGACAAACCGATACCCGCGGGGCATCCCGCACACAGTCCGCAGAAAGGAAACACGACATGGCTGACAAGACCCAACCCACCATCGAAGACCTCAAGGCTCCGCTGCTCGCCGCCGTCGGCGCCGCGGATCTGGCCCTCGCCACGGTCAACGAGATCGTCGCGACCCTGCGCGAGCGGGCCGGCGAGGCCCGCAGCGACGCCGAGGCCCGCGTCGAGGAGAGCCGCGCCCGCCTGGCCAAGCTGCAGGAGGAGCTGCCGAGCCAGTTCGGCGAACTGCGCGAGAAGCTCAACTCCGACGAGCTGCGCAAGAAGCTGAACTCCGATGAGCTGCGCAAGGCCGCCGAGAGCTACGCCGACCAGGCCACCGCGACCTACAACAAGCTCGTCGAGCGCGGCGAGGCCGCCCTGGAGCGCCTGCGCAACCAGCCGGCGATCGAAGAGGCCGCCAACCGCGTCGAGGGCTACACCGACCAGGCCGTGGAACTGACCCAGGAGGCCCTCGGCACCGTGGCGTCGCAGACCCGCGCCGTCGGCGAGCGGGCCGCCAAGCTGGTGGGCGTCGAACTGCCCAAGCGCGCCGACGCCGCTGCCGAGAGCGCTTCTGAGGCCGCCGCCCGGACCGCCGAGCCGGTCAAGAAGGCTGTCGCCCCGGCCGCCAAGAAGGCCGCTCCCGCCAAGAAGGCCGCCCCGGCGAAGAAGGCCGCCCCGGCCAAGACCGCCGCCAAGGCTGCGGCCAAGAAGGTGACCCAGAAGTAGTTCGCGAGAACGCGACGCGAGGGGATTATCAGACGTCATTCGACGTCGACGTCGACGCCCGCATAGGCTGGTGAGGTGATACTTGCCGACCTTGCGGGCGTCATCGTCTTGGTACTCGTCGCTCTGGTGTTCTTCGTGGGCGTTTATGCCTTCGTGCATGCGGCCATGCAGCGCCCGGACGCCTACACGGCGACCGGCAAACTCACCAAGCCGGTGTGGCTGATCATCCTCGGTGTCGGACTGCTCCTGCTGCTTTTGCTGCGCGACGCGTTCGGGGCCGCGATCTCGGCCTGCGCCACGGGTGTGTACCTGGTCGACGTCCGCCCGAAGTTGCTTGAGATCCAAGGAAAGTCGCGCTGACTCGATGCGTCTCTGGATCGCCGCGCCTGTCGTGGCAAGTGTTGTGCTGACTGCTGCATTTCCGACCGCGCACGCCGACCCGGCGACGCCGTACGTCGACCACGTCGAGTGGGCCAAATGGGGTGACCTGTCGAGCCTGCGCGTGTACCCCACGCCGTCGGCGCGCGAGCTGTCCCGCGGGCCAGGCGGTGCGGCGCTGGCCGACGCGGCCTGGCAGCAGGTGCTGGCGCTCTCTCCGGACGCCGACATCCCCGGCATGCGTGAACAGTTCCTGTGTCACTGGACTTTCGCCGAACTCGTCGAGCCGGGCAAGACCAGCTGGAACCTGGAACCGTGGCGCCCCGAGGTGTCACCCGACGCGATGGCTGCCGCCGGGTGCAACCCGGGCGGCACCGAGGAGCCCTTCTGATGACCGATTACGCCCGCGCGCAGGTCGCCGCCCTCGTCGACCACACCCTGCTCAAACCCGAGGCGACGGTATCCGACGTCACCGCCGTCGTCGCCGAGGCAGCCGAACTCGGGGTCTGTGCGGTATGCGTGTCACCGTCGATGGTGTCCGCCGCCGCCGCTGACGCGCCGGTCGGTCTGGCGATCGCAGCGGTGGCAGGCTTCCCGTCCGGCAAGCACCTGCCCGGGATCAAGGCCACCGAGGCCGAACTCGCGGTCTCGGCGGGCGCGACCGAGATCGACATGGTGATCGACGTGGGCGCGGCGCTCGCCGGTGACCTCGACGCCGTGGCCGCCGACATCACCGCAGTACGCACCGCGGTGCGTGCCGCGACGCTCAAGGTGATCGTCGAGTCCGCCGCACTGCTGGAATTCTCGGGCGAACCGCTGCTGGCGGAGGTGTGCCGCGTCGCCAAGGACGCCGGGGCGGATTTCGTGAAGACCTCCACCGGTTTCCACCCGTCGGGAGGCGCATCGGTGCGGGCCGTCGAGATCATGGCCCGCACCGTGGGCGAGCGACTCGGCGTGAAGGCCAGCGGCGGTATCCGCACCGCCGAGCAGGCCGCGGCCATGCTCGACGCGGGCGCCACCCGGCTGGGTCTGTCCGGTACCCGCGCGGTGCTCGACGGGTTCGGACCGGCCTGAGGCCGGTCAGATCCGGTCAGATCCCGGAGAAGCAGGGATCCTCTTCGCCCTTGGGCATCGAGGCATTCTGCGTCGAGAACCGGGCGACCACACCGCTGTCGGTGACCTGCACCGAGTCCGCGTGGATCCCCATCGGGTAGTTCTCGGTCAGCTCTGCGGTGAAGCTGTCCAGGATGGGCTGCAGCGTCTCGCGCGGCCAGGACAGCCCGATCGCGTTCAGCTCGGTGATCTGCAGCGAGATGCCCTTGTTGACCACCCGCGGCCGCGCGGTGATGGTGCCGATCAGCCCCTTGAGCTCGATCGTTCCCGCCGACGGGTTGGTCTTGACGTCGGAGATCGCCGAACCGATGAACGGCAGCTGCACCATGTCGGCGACGGTCTGGCGGATGCCGTCGGTGGACCAGGTGATGTCGGCGTTGAGCGACCCGACCGTGCCGGTCGAGGTCGGCGTGTCCTCCAGGCGCACGTCGCGGATGTCCAACGCCACCTTCATGCCCTTGGCCTGGCGGATCTGGTTGCCCGCGGTCTCGATGTTGATGTTCGTGTAGTGCCCAGACATGTGCTGCAGCAAAAACGGCGGGAGCGGGTCGAACGACGCATTGGCCTCGTCCTCGACGACGCACGAGACGACCTTGGCGACGATGCTGTCGGCTCGCTTGCGGGCGTAGAGCTCACCGCCCAGCACACCCGCGATCACCAGGGCCAGCACGATCACCACGACCAGCACGACCGACAGCGGGTCGGAGAACAGCTTCTTGACCTTCGCCGCGGCCGAGGTGTCCCTGGGCGGCTGACCGCCCCCACCTGCCTGCGGTACGACGCCGGACGCGTCGTGCGGCCCGCCGGGCGCCGGGGCGGTCCGCGGCGGTTCCTGAGGTGGCAGACCCTGCTGGGGCTGCGACGACGGTGCTTGCGGGGCCTGGTCGGTGGGGCGAGCCCAGGGATCGGTCACGCCAGCGATTGTGCCCTACCGGACTGAGCAAACTGTGAGCGACCGAGGCTCAACCGAGCCCGGCCAGCGCGGACCGGTTGTCCAGAACCGCGATGGTCTCCCTGGCACGCGTGGCCGTGTCGAGGTCGATGTCGACGGTCAGCAGCTGCGGATCGGCACCCGCGCAGGCGACCACGTCGCCGGTGGGGGAGGCGACCAGACTGCCGCCGACGCCCGTCGGACCGGCCTTGGCGATCTCGTCACCCGGGTAGGCCTGATCGACCGCCGCGACGAAGCCCGTCGTGTCGAGGGCACGGGCACGCGCCAGCAGCGTCCACTGGTCGAGCTTGCCCGGGCCCGAGCCCCACGACGCGTGCACGGTGATCAGCTGCGCGCCGCGGCGCGCCAGCTCGACGTACAACTCCGGGAAGCGGATGTCGTAACACGTGGTGAGGCCGACGGCGGTGCCGTCGACGGTGATCGTCGTGGGCGTGAAGCCCGGTGCGACAGTACGTGATTCGGTGAACCCGAAGGCGTCGTACAGATGGATCTTGTGATAGTGGGTGTCGACGCCCGCGCCAGTGGCGACCAGCGTGTTGGTGACCCGGCCGTCATCGGTCGGTGCGAACATCCCGGCGACCACCACCACACCCGCGCGCGCCGCGATGTCGCGCACCGCGCTCGCCCACGGCCCGTCGAGCGGTTCGGCGACCGGGCCGAGCGGCACCCCGAACCGGCACATCGTGGCCTCGGGGAACAGTACGAGCCGCGCGCCGTCGTCGGCCGCGCGCTGCGTATAGGTCTCGACCAGTTCCAGATTCGACGACGGGTCCGTACCGGTGGTGATCTGGGCGAGAGCGATCCGCATCACCCCAGCCTAATCCGGTGCATGCCCTGTTGGCGCCACGGTGGACCAGGCCACCGTGAGCACACCGTCGCGCATCCGCCGCCGCGGCGGCTGCACACCGAACCCCTCGTCGCGCAACAACTCCAGCATCGCGCGCCAGCGCACGCGCGGACCGAACACGCCGTGCCCGGCCACGCTGGCCCACGCCCGGTCGGCGGCCGTGAGCAGGGTGTGGACCGGCTGGCCCGGGACGTTGTGGTGGATCAGCACTTTCGGCAGGCGTTCGGCAAGATCCGACGGGCGGTCGATGGCGAACGGATCGCACGCCAGCGTCAGGCTCACCGGTCCGGTGGCGTCGAGCAGCACCCAGCAGCACCGCCGCCCCAGTTCGTCACAGGTGCCGTCGACGATCAGCCCGCCGGGGGACAGTTGCCGTCGCATCGTGGCCCACGCGTCGGGCACCGCCTGCACCGGATACTGGCGCAGCACGTTGAACGCCCGCACCAGCACCGGCCGCAGCCCGGCCAACTCGAAACCGCCGAGCGCGAACTCGACCGCCGACCCGCCCAGCGCCCGTGCGGTCGCGACCCGCTCCGGGTGGATCTCCAGGCCGACGACCCGCAGGTCGGGGCGCACGATCCGCATCCGCGACGCGAGTTCGAGCGTGGTGACGGGCAGCGCGCCGTACCCGAGATCGATCACCAACGGATCGTTCGCGCTGCGCAACGCCGTGCGGACCCGCGGCTCGTGGACCAGCCAGCGGTCGCTGCGACGCAACCGGTTGTAGCCGGTGGTGCCCCGGGTGACGGCGCCGACCGGCCTAGGAATGCTGGGCGATCCAGTCAGCGGTGAACGCCTCCTCCAGGGTCAGCAGATTCTTCATGAAGTCGAGGACCAGCTTTTCGAGCTTCCCCCCGACCAGCGGCACCGACACCTTGGCGCGTCCGGTGACCAGGAGCTCACTGCCGGTCGAGGTCTCACTGAGCGCGTAGGTGCCGTCGAGCCGTCCGGGCACGTGCGGCACCAACGCGTCGAACTTTCCCGCCGCGGTGCTGTTGACCTCGTTGAGCGCGCTGAAGTGCTGGCGGCGGTCGATGACCATGTCGACCGGGATCACGGTGCGCACGAGCCCGGGCAGCTCCGAACGGGACAGCACCTGACGGAACGTCACGTCGATGCCGTCGGCGCCGGAGACGAACGCGGTGATCTCCGATTCCTGCGTGTGCTGGCGATAGCGGGCCATCAGCGCCTGCCAGTAGTCCTCGCCCGCGAAGGCCGCGAACACCGCCCCGGGCGGGGCGGCGAACGCCATAGGATGTTCGAGGCGGCGGCTCACGGACTCGACGCTACGGCAGCACTCAGGCGTTTTCGGTGATCCACACCGTGGTGAACCGTTGTTCGGCGACCAGCAGGTCCACGAGTTGGCTGCCGATGAAGTTCTCGATTTTGCCGCCGACGAGCGGCACCCGCACCTCGACCGTGGTGCGCACCGACAGCCGCGCACCCGAACCGGACGGTTCGAGCAGCATGGTCCCGGTCAGCGACACCGGCGCACCGGGGATCGACCCCGCGACCCTGCCGGTGGCGCGCCCGTCGCGGATCGGCTGCCACGTCTCCTCGCGGCGGATGCTCAGATCGCCGGGGTGGAACTGCGACACCAGCCCGGGAAGCCGGTCGGAACGCAACACCTGTGTGGTCACCACGTCGACACCGCCGTCGGGATCGACCGTCAGCGTGTCGAGGACCGCGTCGTCGGCGCCGGAATCGGCCAGCCGCGCCTGCCAGTACCGTTCGTCACCGAATGCGCGGTGCACCTGTTCGACGCTGCCTTCGTACTCGGTGGCCATGTCGAATGATCGCGGCATAGCTGGTCAGGCTACCGTTAGCGGCCGTGGCCAGTTCGCATGTTGCCGGGGTCCAGATCGCGGAGGCAGTTCCGCTGGCCCCGCTGACCACGCTGCGGATCGGGCCGGTGGCCCGCAGGATGTTCACGTGCACCAGCACCGAACAGCTCATCGCGGTGCTGCGCACGCTGTCCGACGAGGACGAGCCGCTGCTGATCCTCGCGGGCGGGTCCAACGTGGTGCTGGCCGACGACCTGACCGACCTCACGGTCGTGCGGATCGCCAACACCGAGATCACGGTCGACGGTGACCGGGTGCGCGCCGAGTCCGGCGCGCTCTGGGACGACGTCGTGGTGACCTCACTCGCGCACGGTCTTGGCGGGCTGGAGTGCCTGTCGGGCATTCCGGGGTCCGCGGGTGCGACGCCGGTGCAGAACGTCGGCGCGTACGGGGCCGAGGTCGCCGACACCATCACGCGGGTGCGCCTGCTCGACCGTCGTACCGGCGAAGACCGTTGGGCGCCACCGCAAGAGCTGCGTTTCGGGTACCGCACGAGCGCGTTGAAACACTCCGATGCCGTCATCGTGCTCGAGGTCGAGTTCGGGCTCGACCCCGCCGGCCGCAGCGCCCCCGTGCGGTACCGCGAACTGGCGACGACGCTCGGCGTGGAACCGGGCGAGCGCACCGACCCGCTGCGGGTCCGCGATGCCGTGCTGCGGCTGCGGACCGGCAAGGGCATGGTCGTCGACCCCGATCCGGGCAATCCCGATCACGACACCTGGAGCGTCGGCTCGTTCTTCACCAACCCCGTCGTCTCGCAGACCGACTTCGAGCGGGTGCGGCGCATCGCCGACGACGCGGGCGCCGGACCGGTGCCCAGCTATCCCGCGCCGGACGGGGTCAAACTCGCCGCCGGTTGGCTCGTCGAGCGCGCCGGCTTCGGGAAGGGTTACCCCGGGGAGGGCGCGTCCGCGCGGCTGTCCACCAAGCACGCGCTCGCGCTCACCAACCGGGGCGGTGCGACGACGGCCGACGTGATCGCGCTGGCCAGCACGGTCAGGGCGGGCGTGATCGACGTGTTCGGGATCGAACTCACACCCGAACCGATTCTGCTGGGGTGCGCGCTGTCGGTACCCTAGATCCACGTGAGCTCCGCCGCTGATGACCAGGCCGAAATATCGGCCGACAGACAGGCCGCCGCGCCGTTGGTGAACCGGCGTCGCGCCCTGGCAGCGCTCGCGGTGGGGATGGGCGCAGGTGTGTTGGCCGCGTGCTCGGGAAAGACGCCGCTGACCCAGGACGCCGAGCCGGAGGCCCAGCCGGCCGAGCCGACGCTGAAGTACACGCCGGAGGGCGACACCGTCGACGTGCTGCCCACCTCCGAAGTGGGCATCGAGATCTCCGACGGCTGGATCCAGCGGATCGCGCTGACCAACGCCTCGGGCAAGGTCGTCAGCGGCAGGCTCAACCAGGACCGCACCGCATTCACCGTCACCGAGCCGCTGGGCTACGACATGACCTACACGTGGTCGGGTTCGGTGGTCGGGCAGGACGGCAAGACCGTGCCCATCGAGGGCAAGTTCACCACGGTGGCCCCGCAGACCCAGGTCAACGGCCAGTTCCAGCTCGCCGACGGCCAGGTGGTCGGCGTGGCGGCGCCGATCATCCTGCAGTTCGACGCTGCCATCGACGACAAGTACCGCGCCACCGTCGAGAAGGCCCTCAGCGTCGTCACCGAACCGCCGGTCGAGGGCAGCTGGGCATGGCTGCCCGACGAGGCCGCGGGGTCGCGCGTGCACTGGCGCAGCCGCGAGTACTTCCCGGCAGGCACCCAGGTTCACGTCAAGGCGCCGCTGTACGGTGTCGAATTCGGCGAAGGGGCCTACGGCGCGTCCGACGTCACCCTCGACTTCGCGATCGGGCGCAAGCAGGTCGTGCGGGCCGAGGCGTCGTCACACCGCATCCAGGTGCTCGACGGCGCGGGCGCGGTGCTCATGGACCTGCCGTGCAGCTACGGCGAGGGCGACCTCGACCGCAACGTCACGCGCAGCGGCATCCACGTGGTCACCGAGAAGTACGAGGACTTCTACATGACCAACCCCGCGGCGGGCTACGCGAACGTGCGTGAGCGCTTCGCGGTGCGCATCTCCAACAACGGCGAGTTCATCCACGCCAACCCGGCCAGTTCGGGCGCGCAGGGCAACAGCAATGTCACCAACGGCTGCATCAACCTGTCGCTGAGCGACGCCGAGCAGTACTTCAACACCGCCATGTACGGCGACCCGGTCGAGGTGACGGGCACCCGCATCCAGCTGTCCTACGCCGACGGCGACATCTGGGACTGGGCGGTCGACTGGGATGAGTGGAAATCGATGTCGGCCTTGTCCAGCGCGCAGGCCCCGTCGGACATCCCGGCCTCGGCGCCCGCGACCCCGACAGACGCCCCGACGTTGTCGGGGACGCCCACGACGTCGACGACGGCCCCGGCGCCCGCGCCCGGCGGCTGAGCCGCCGATGAGATCGAGCGGCTGAGCCGCCGATCAGGTCCGGCGGTTCCACCGACCGTTGGGGGCCTGATCGCGCGGCCGGATCACGATCTGGTCCAGGTTCACGTGCGATGGCCGGGAGGCCACGAATCCGATCACCTCGGCGACGTCCTCGGCCACCAGCGGCGTGATGCCCTTGTAGACGTTGTCGGCGCGTTCCTTGTCGCCGTCGAACCGCACCAGGGCGAACTCCGTCTCGACCGCGCCCGGCGCAATCTCGGTGAGCCGCACGGGTTTTCCGAGAAGTTCACCGCGCAGCGTGCGGTGCAGCGCGCCCTGGCCGTGCTTGGCCGAGGTGTAGCCGGAACCGCCGTCGTAGGTCTCGAACGCCGCGATGGAGGTGATCGTGACGATCAGTCCGTTCCCCGAGTCGATCAGCTTGGGCAGCAGGGCGCGGGTGACCCGTAATGTGCCCAGCACGTTGGTCTCCCACATCCAGCGCCAGTGGTCCAGATCGGCCTCGGCGACAGGTTCGAGTCCCTTGGCGCCGCCTGCGTTGTTCACCAGGACGTCCACCCGGTTCAGTTGGGCCGCGAGCGAGTTGACCGAATCGTCATCTGTGACGTCCGCCACAATGGCGGTACCGTCGATTTCCTTGGCCAAAGCGTCGATCCGGTCGGCGCGACGGGCCGTGCAGACCACGTGAAAGCCCAGTGAGGCAAGGGTTTTCGCGGTTGCTGCGCCGATGCCTGCACTGGCGCCGGTGACCACGGCGACCGGACGATCGGAATGTGGTGTCGACATTCACCCAACTCTAGTTGGCGTGCTAAGTTCGCCTACGTGACCCGGAAGTCCCAGTCCTGTTTCGCGCAGTGTGCGTGTTGTTGTTGCGCACACTGCCGCGCCTGACTGCGCCCGGACATCTTCCCGTCCCGCTGAGTCGCCAGGTGTGGCCGCGAACCCACCAGCCGACAACCAGTGAGGACCATTCACATGACCGCCGCCGTCGCCACCACTCCGGCCGCTTCCGCCACCCCGGCCCCCGTCACCACCTCTGCCCGTCGCACCGCCCGCGGCTCGGTTCGCGCCGCCCGGTCGCTCCCGTCGGCGGGCTCCCGCTACCCGCAGTCGCGACTGCTGCACATCGTGGCCCCGTCGCTGAAGGTTCCCGACGCGGCCGCCGCCTCGGTGTTCAACGCCGTTCGCCTGCGCGGTCCGATCGCCCGTGACGTCATCGCCCAGCACACCTCGCTGAGCATCGCGACGGTGAACCGCCAGGTCACGGCCCTGCTGGAGGCCGGTGTGCTGCGTGAGCGCGCCGATCTCGCGGTGTCCGGCGCCATCGGTCGCCCGCGCGTGCCGGTCGAGGTCAACCACGAGCCGTACCTGACCCTCGGCGTGCACATCGGGGCCAAGGCCACCGCGATCGTCGCGACCGACCTGCTCGGCCGCACACTCGACGTGGTCGAGACCCCGACGCCCTCGGGTACGCAGGCCGCCGCGCTGGCCACGCTGGCCGCGAGCGCGCGTCGTTACCTGAGCCGTTGGCACCGCCGTCGCCCCCTGTGGGTCGGTATCGCCGCGGGTGGCGTCGTCGACAGCGCCACCGGCTACCTCGACCACCCGCGTCTCGGCTGGTCCGACGCCCCCGTCGGCCCGGTGCTCGCCGAGGCGCTGGGCCTGCCGGTCTCGATGGCCTCGCACGTCGACGCGATGGCGGGCGCCGAGCTGCTGCTGAGCGGCCGTCGCGTCGACGACGCGAGCGGCCGGTCCCGCACCAGCCTGTACGTCTACGCCCGCGAGACCGTCGGCTACGCGCTGTCCATCGACGGTCGCGTGCACTCGCCCGCCAGCGGCCCCGGCACCATCGCCGGGCTGCCCGCTCGTTCCGAATTGCTCGGCGGCACAGGACAACTCGAATCCACCGTGAGCGACGAGGCGGTGCTCACCGCGGCCCGCCGGATGCGCATCGTGCCCGCCGGCGGCCCGGCCTCCACGCTGCCCGCCGTGCTGCGCGCCGCCCGCGCCGGCAACGACAAGGCCGTCGAACTGCTCGCCGACCGGGCCCGCGTGCTCGGTGAGGCGGTCGCACTGCTGCGCGACATGCTCAACCCCGATGAACTGGTGGTCGGCGGCCAGGCCTTCACCGAGTACCCCGAGGGCATGCCGCTGGTCGAGGCCGCGTTCACCGAGCGCTCGATGCTCGGCCCGCGCGATATCCGCTTGACCGCCTTCGGAAATCGCGTTCAGGAGGCCGGTGCCGGCGTGGTGTCGCTCGGTGGGCTCTACGCCGATCCGATCGGCGCCATGCGGCGCGCCCAAACCCGTCGCGCAACGGCGGTGTAGACATGACGATGTGCGTCTAGCAACAGACCTCGAGACTCCCCGCCGCGTGGCGGTGTTGTCCGTACACACCTCCCCGCTGGCCCAGCCGGGGACCGGTGACGCGGGCGGCATGAACGTCTACGTGCTGCAGACCGCGCTGCACCTGGCCCGGCGCGGCGTCGAGGTCGAGGTGTTCACCAGGGCCACAGCGTCCACCGACGCGCCGATCGTGCCGGTCGCCCCAGGGGTGTGGGTACGCAACGTCGTCGCAGGCCCGTTCGAAGGGCTCGACAAGAACGATCTGCCCACGCAGCTGTGCGCGTTCACCGCAGGCGTGCTGCGCGCCGAGGCCACCCACGAACCCGGCTACTACGACATCGTGCACTCCCACTACTGGCTGTCCGGTCAGGTCGGATGGCTCGCCCGCGACCGCTGGGCGGTACCGCTGGTGCACACCGCGCACACCCTGGCCGCGGTCAAGAACGCCGCACTCGCCGAGGGCGACTCACCCGAACCGCCGCTGCGCGCGGTCGGCGAGCAACAGGTGGTCGACGAGGCCGACCGGCTCATCGTCAACACCGAGGTCGAAGCGCAGCAACTGGTCGCACTACACAACGCCGACCGCTCCCGCATCGACGTCGTGCATCCCGGCGTCGACCTCGACCTGTTCACGCCCGGTCCGCGCGAGGCGGCCCGCGCGGTGCTCGGGTTGCCTGCCGAGGGCAAGATCGTGGCGTTCATCGGCCGTATCCAGCCGCTCAAGGCCCCCGATGTGCTGCTGCGCGCCGCCGCCAAACTGCCCGGCGTGCGCGTGCTGATCGCAGGCGGACCGTCGGGATCCGGACTGGCCCACCCCGACAACCTGGTTCGGCTCGCGGACGAACTGGGTATCCGCGACCGGGTGACCTTCCTCCCGCCCCAGACCCGCGAGCAACTGGTCAACGTCTACCGGGCCGCCGACCTGGTCGCGGTGCCCAGCTACTCCGAGTCGTTCGGCCTGGTCGCCGTCGAGGCGCAGGCCTGCGGCACGCCCGTCGTCGCCGCCGCCGTCGGCGGACTGCCGGTCGCGGTGGCCGACGGGGTCAGCGGCGCGCTGGTCGACGGTCACGACCCCGGCGACTGGGCCGACACGATCAGCGAGGTGCTCGACCGCGAACCCACCGCCCTGAGCCGCGCCGCCGCCGAGCACGCCGCCCAGTTCTCCTGGGCACACACCGTCGATGCGCTGCTCGCCGGCTACGGCCGGGCCATGAACGACTACCGGGCCCGCCACCCCAGACCGGCGGCGCGGCGTCCGGCACGCCGGTTCTCGATGCGCAGGGGAGTACGCACGTGAACGTCAGGAAGATCATCGAGGACACCCTCGACGAGCACGACCTGCCGTACCACGTCCACGAGGGCGCCAACGGCAGCCTGCCCGGCATCGTCGTCGAACTGCCCGGCGAGCGCAGGCTCAAGACCAACACCCTGCTGAGCATCGGCGAGCACTCGGTGCGCGTCGAGGCGTTCGTGTGCCGCAAACCCGACGAGAACACCGAGGGTGTGTACCGGTTCCTGCTCAAACGCAACCGCAGGCTCTACGGCGTCGCCTACACCCTCGACAACGTCGGCGACATCTACCTGGTCGGGCGGATGGCGCTGCACGCGGTCACCCCCGAGGAGGTCGACCGCGTGCTCGGGCAGGTGCTCGAAGCCGTCGACTCGGACTTCAACACGTTGCTGGAGTTGGGTTTTCGCTCATCCATCCAGAAGGAATGGCAGTGGCGGGTATCGCGCGGCGAATCGCTCAAGAACCTCAAGGCCTTCGAGCATCTGATCGAGGAGAAGTAGTCGAGCAGGCCGTGAAGGCCGCATGAGAAGATCGGGTGCATGGCGACCCTGATCCTGCTCCGCCACGGTGAGAGCGAGTGGAACGAGAAGAACCTGTTCACCGGATGGGTGGACGTCGACCTCACTGACAAGGGCCGGGCCGAGGCCGTCCGCGGTGGCCAGTTGCTGGCCGAGCAGGGTGTGCTGCCCGACGTGCTCTACACATCCCTGCTGCGTCGCGCGATCACCACCGCGCACCTTGCCCTCGACGCCGCCGACCGGCTGTGGATCCCGGTGCACCGCGACTGGCGGCTCAACGAGCGGCACTACGGCGCGCTGCAGGGTCTGGACAAGGCCGAGACCAAGGAGAAGTACGGCGAGGAGCAGTTCATGGCGTGGCGTCGCAGCTACGACACCCCGCCGCCGCCCATCGAGAAGGGCAGCAAGTACAGCCAGGATGCGGATCCCCGCTACGCCGACATCGACGGCGGCCCGCTCACCGAATGTCTCAAGGATGTCGTCGAGCGGTTCGTGCCGTACTACGAGAGCACGATCGTGCCCGACCTGCAGGCGGGCCGGACCGTGCTGATCGCCGCGCACGGCAACTCGCTGCGCGCGCTGGTGAAGTACCTCGACGGCATGTCCGACGAGGAGGTCGTCGGCCTGAACATCCCCACCGGCATCCCGCTGCGCTACGACCTCGACGAGAATCTCAAGCCCGTCAAGATCGGCGGCGAGTACCTCGATCCGGAGGCCGCAGCCGCCGGTGCGGCCGCCGTCGCCGCGCAGGGCGCCAAGAAGTAACCCATCCGCTCTTCCGCCGAAACCGCATTCCAGCAGGCGTTCACTCGAACTTTGCCTGATGGAATGCGGTTTCGGCGCTTCGGGAGGTGAGATGTGATCGAGCAGGTGGTGTCGACCGGGTGAACGAAAGCCGAACTCCTGTCTTTCACGGTGTGACATGTCTCGAATCGGCTGTTCGCTGCTGGGCTGATGTTCACCCGATGCGTACGATTTTCGCGTGAGCTTGGTGTCGGCGTTAATGCTGACGGCGCTCGTGGCGCTCCTCACGCTGATCGTCGGCGTGGCGGTGGGCGCCTCCGTGACGCCCCGCATCGTCGCCCGCAGGCAACGGCGGGCCGCCGACGCGGCCGGTATGACGGTCTCGCAGATGCTGCAGCACATCGCGTCCCTGTCGCCCATGGGCCTCGCCGTCGTCGACACCTTCAACGACGTCGTCTACAGCAACGACCGAGCCGTCGAGCTCGGCGTGGTGCGCGACCGGATCCTCGACGACCGGGCCTGGCAGGCGGCCCAGCGGGTCTTCGAGACCGGTCAGGACGGCGAGGTCGATCTCTCACCGCTCAAGGTCGCCAACCCGGGCCGCTCGGGCATCTCGGTGCGCGGCAAGGTCCGCCTGCTGGCCGACGACGACCGCCGCTTCGCCGTCGTCTACGTCGACGATCAGTCCGAGCACGCGCGCATGGAAGCCACGCGGCGCGACTTCGTCGCGAACGTCAGCCACGAACTCAAGACTCCCGTCGGTGCCATGAGCGTGCTGGCCGAGGCGCTGCTGGCCTCGGCCGACGATCCCGACACCGTGCGCCGGTTCGCCGAGAAGATGGTCGCCGAATCCCACCGCCTCGCCGACATGATCGGTGAACTGATCGAGTTGTCCCGGCTGCAGGGCGCCGAGCGTCTTCCCGATCTGGAGGCCGTCGACGTCGACAGCATCGTGTCCGAGGCGGTGTCGCGGCACAAGGTCGCGGCCGACAACTCGCAGATCTCCATCACCACCGACGCGCCGACGGGCTACCGCGTCCTCGGCGACGAGGGGCTGTTGGTGACCGCGATCGCCAACCTGGTGTCCAACGCAATCGCATACTCGCCCAACGGAACCGACGTGTCGATCAGTCGCCGCAGGCGCGGCGGCAACATCGAGATCGCGGTGACCGACCGTGGCATCGGTATCGCCAAGGACGATCAGGAGCGGGTGTTCGAACGGTTCTTCCGTGTCGACAAGGCGCGGTCGAGGGCCACCGGCGGCACCGGACTCGGCCTGGCGATCGTCAAGCACGTGGCCGCCAACCACAACGGATCCATCCGGCTGTGGAGTCAGCCGGGAACGGGGTCGACGTTCACGTTGTCGATTCCCGAGTACCCCCACACCGAATCCGATTCGGACGAACGAGAGGACTAGCGAGAACGATGACCAGCGTGTTGATCGTTGAAGACGAGGAGTCGCTGGCCGATCCCTTGGCATTCCTGCTTCGCAAGGAGGGCTTCGAGGCCACCGTGGTGGGCGACGGCCCGTCGGCCCTTGCCGAATTCGAGCGCTCCGGTGCCGACATCGTGCTGCTCGATCTGATGCTGCCCGGCATGAGCGGAACCGACGTGTGCAAGCAGTTGCGGGCGCGGTCGAGCGTTCCGGTCATCATGGTGACCGCCCGCGACAGCGAGATCGACAAGGTGGTCGGTCTCGAACTCGGTGCCGACGACTACGTCACCAAGCCGTACTCGGCGCGCGAACTTATCGCCAGGATCCGCGCGGTGCTGCGCCGCGGCAGCGATTCCGACGACACCGGTGTCGACGACGGTGTGCTGGAGGCCGGCCCGGTGCGCATGGATGTCGAGCGCCATGTGGTGAGCGTCAACGGCGAACCGATCACATTGCCGCTCAAGGAATTCGACCTGCTCGAGTACCTGATGCGCAACAGTGGGCGGGTGCTCACCCGTGGTCAGCTCATCGACCGGGTGTGGGGTGCCGACTACGTCGGTGACACCAAAACCCTTGATGTGCATGTCAAAAGGCTGCGGTCGAAGATCGAGGCGGATCCGGCCAACCCGGTGCACCTGGTGACCGTGCGTGGGCTGGGCTACAAGCTGGAGGGCTGAGCCGCAGGTCCAGGGGACTAGAGCTGGATTGTCGCGTTGCCGCCGTTGCGTTTTGCGGAGAACATCGCGCGATCTGCCCGTTCGATGATGGCGTCCAGCAGCGCGGCGGGATCCACCCCTGGCGCGGTGAAACGGGCAACCTCGACCCGTGTGACACCGACACTGGCGGTCACCGCAGGCTCGGCCGGAGCCGCGATCGCCAGCCTGACGCGGTCGAAGTCCCGGTGCGCGTTGCGGCTCGGTTGAGCGAGGTCGACGGTGACGAACTCCTCGCCACCGATCCGTGCCACCAGCGCGCCGCCGCCGACCGCCGATCTGATCCGTCGGGCACTGCGAACCAGAACTTCGTCGCCGAGTGTGTGGCCGAAGGTGTCGTTGACGTCCTTGAAGCGGTCCAGGTCGATGACCGTCACCGTCACCTCGGTGTTGATCGCGGGGGTGTCTCGCAACAGGTCTCCGATGTGCAGGTGCAGGCCTCGTCGGTTGAGGAGCCCGGTCAGTGGATCGGTGACCGATTCGTTGGCCTCATTGCGCAGCGCCCAGATCCCGAACTGGATGCCCAGTGGCGTTGCAACCACCGGTGCCACCGCGGTGAGCGTGCTTGCGGTGAACGCCACCGGGCCCAGGTGGCCCTGCGAGCTCGCCCGCACGGCGAACGCGGCCGTGGAAGCCAGAATCCAGATCGAGTGGTTCGCGAGGGTTTTCGGACCGTCGAAGAACATCAGATACACCGAGATCATCGAAAATGCGTTGAAGCCGAAGAGGCCGAGCAGCCAGCTGGCGTCCACGACAGCCACCGCGGCGATCCCGATGTCGGCGGATATGACGAAGGCGAGCGACATCCACCGTGGTGGCCACGGCCGCGTACACCAGATCCACCCCCACATGACCTGGAGCGCGGCGAACATCGCAACCACGACGGCGGATGTCCGACTGCCCGCGTACGGCATCAGGATCGCCAGCGAGAGCATCCCGTTGAATGCCGTTCCAAGACCGATCAGCGTCTGGATCGCCCGGGACATCGACCGTTTGGTGAAGTACTGGACCTGACCGGCGTAGTCGACTGGCCCACACCACCATTCACGCAGCGACCGACCGAACACCGCAAAGCTGCTCGAACGCGACAGCAATCCGTACTCCCGTCACAGCATCACGTCAACCTGCCTCGGGCGGCTCCCGCGCACCCGCTCCAACGAGCAGCAACCGAGTCATGACAATAGCCGAAATTCAACTGTCAGTTAACCGGGTGCAGATGCTCAGCTAAGGCCGCAACGTCTTCGAAGAATAGCGGTGGTTCCGCAACGCCGCACCTGCGAATTCATCGGCCGCGCGTCGGTGACCGCACCCGGGCCACCTCCGGATTTACCCGGATGTAAATATTGCCCGCCATTGGCGCTCGCGGGCAACGTTTCTCGGGTGACGGGAAAACTTTCCTTCTCCGCTTGGCAATTAGCTGAAAGCTGCTAAGCTCTGCAAACAGCCACGTCCAAGGTATTGAGACTGTGTCTCCTCTTTCACTGTGGTTCCGGGGAATCGACTGAGAGCGAAGGTTCGAACGTGCTGTGTCG
This sequence comes from Mycolicibacterium goodii, assembly GCF_001187505.1. Next base: position 119,323 of record NZ_CP012150.1, on the reverse strand, counting down.
GTTGTGCAAGGCGGACAGCCTGTCGAGTGTGCTCGACCTCGGTGCGACCCCGCCATGCGAGAAGTTCCTCACGAGTGCAGATTTGCCGCAGCCCGAGGTGACATACCCACTTCACCTGCACATTTGCGATAACTGCCTGCTGCTGCAGATCCCCGCGCTGATCACCCCGGAGGACACCTTCACCGAATACGCGTACTTCTCGTCGTACTCCGATTCGTGGGTGCGCCACGCCAGGGAGTTCGTCGACACGGCGCGGGACCGGCTCGGTCTTTCGCCCGGCGCGTTCGTCGTCGAGGTCGCGAGCAACGACGGCTACCTGCTGCAGCATGTGGTGGCGGACGGAATGCGCTGTCTCGGTGTCGAACCGTCGGTCAACGTGGGTGCGGCCGCCCGTGAGCGCGGGGTCCCGACGCTCACTGCGTTCCTCGACGAGAAGACGGCCGCCTCGGTGCGGGCCGAGCACGGACCCGCCGATCTCGTGGTCGCCAACAACGTGTATGCGCACATCCCCGACCTGCTGGGCTTCACCCGCTCACTGCGGACACTGCTCGCCGACGACGGATGGCTGTCGATCGAGGTGCACTACGCCCGCAATCTCGTCGAACACGCACAGTACGACACGATCTACCACGAGCATTTCCAGTACTACACGGTCGCGTCGGCCACGGCGGCCCTGGCGACCGGCGGCCTCACGGTCGTCGACGTCGAGGAACTTCCCACCCACGGTGGGTCGATTCGCCTGTGGGCCAGGCCCGATGCGGCCGCGGGCGCACCGTCGGCGCGGATGACCGACCTGCTCGCCGCCGAGGCCGCCGCCGGTCTGCACGACGTCGCGGGATACCGGCATCTGCAGGCACGCGTCGAGAACCTGCGTCACGATCTGCTGCGGTTGCTGCTGGGCTACCGCGAGGCCGGCGCCCGCGTGGTCGGCTACGGCGCCCCAGGCAAGGCCAACACACTGCTCAACTACTGCGGTGTGCGCTCGGATCTCCTGGAATACACGGTGGATCGAAACCCGTACAAACACGGCAGATTCACACCGGGCACCAGGATCCCGATCCACCCGGTCGAGCGGTTGGCACAGGACCGGCCGGATGTCATCGTGGTGCTGCCGTGGAATCTGGAGTCCGAGATCACCGCGCAACTGACCTACACCGCCCGATGGGGCGCTCAGTTGGTGTACCCGATGCCCGAATTACATGTGGTCACCGGCGGAAGGTGAGAAGCCATGAAGGTCGTGCTGTTCTGCGGAGGGTTCGGTATGCGGATGCGCAACAGCGCCGACGACACGATCCCCAAGCCGATGCAGATGATCGGTAATCGCCCGCTCATCTGGCACGTGATGCGCTACTACGCGCACTACGGGCACAAGGATTTCATCCTCTGTCTCGGCTACGGCGCCACCCACATCAAGAACTACTTCCTGGCCTACGAGGAGACCACGTCCAACGACTTCGTCATCCGCAACGGCCGGGTTGAACTGTTGCACAGCGATATCAGTGACTGGTCGATCACGTTCGTCGACACCGGCCCGGAGTCGCCGATCGGGGAGCGGCTGCGCCGGGTCAGCAGCTACCTCGCAGACGACGACTACTTCCTGGCCAACTACGCCGACGTGCTCACCGATGCGCCGTTGAACCAGATCATCGACGAGGTCAAGGCGTCCGGTGCGGCCGCGTCGATGCTCGTGGTTCCGCCGCAGTCGTCGTTCCACTGCGTGGATCTGGCGGCATCCGGTGCGATCAACGGCATCACGCCGGTCTCCGAACTGCCGATCTGGGAGAACGGCGGCTTCTTCGTGCTGTCGCGCGAGGTGCTGGACATGCTCACGGTGAACTGTGACCTGGTCGAGGATGTCTGCGGCAAGCTCGCGGCCAACGGCCGCCTGTACGGCTACAAACACATGGGTTTCTGGAAACCCGCGGACACGTTCAAGGAACGTGCCGATCTGGACGCGGCGTACCAACGCGGCGATGCGCCGTGGATGGTGTGGGAGCGCTGCGCGTCGTGATCCGGCTCATGACCGGTGAAGTCGACGAGATCGCATGTGTGGCAGCACATTGCGACGACATCGCGATCGGGGTGGGCGGCACCCTGCTGAGCCTGTGCCGGGCCCGCGGCGGCGTGCGGGTGCACGCGCTGGTGCTCTGCGGCGGCGACAGCGATCGTGCCGAGGAGGAGCGCAACGCGCTGAGCGATTTCTGCCCTGGCGCCACCGTGGCGCTCACGGTGCTCGACATCCCGGACGGGCAGGTACCCGCACACTGGGACCGAGCCAAGCGCGCGCTCAAGGACTTTCGGCAGACCTGCGAGCCCGATGTCGTGTTCAGCACGCAGCGTGACGACGCGCATCAGGACCACCGCACGCTCGCCGAACTGACACCAACCGAGTTCCGCGACCACCTGATCCTCGGTTACGAGATCCTCAAATGGGAGGCCGACACCCCCCGCGCGACGCTGCTGCATCCGCTGGCGGCCGACGTGCTCGACGAGAAATCGCTACTGCTGCACAAGCATTACCCGTCGCAACTGGGACACGACTGGTTCGACGACGAGGCGTTCCGAGGTTTGGCCCGGCTGCGTGGCGTGCAGTGCCGCAGCCGGTACGCCGAGGCGTTCGTGGTCGAGAAGGCCATCATCGGGTTCGGCGAACCCACCGGCGAAAGGACGACCGCATGAGGATTCTGGTGACGGGCGACCGCGGCTACCTGGGCAGCGTCATGGTGCCGGTGTTGCAGGCGGCCGGGCACGACGTCGTCGGGTTGGACACCGGGTTTTTCGCCGACTGCACGCTCGGTCCGGCGCCCGAGCCCATCCCGCAGCTCTGCGTCGACCTGCGCGACGTCACCGTCGAGCAGTTGGCCGGATTCGACGCCGTCGTCCACCTGGCGGCACTGTCGAACGACCCACTCGGGGCGCTTGACCCGGAGATCACCTTCGACATCAACCACCGCGCCTCGGTGCGACTGGCCCGCGCGGCCAGGGACGCCGGGGTGTCGCGGTTCCTGTACGCGTCGACCTGTTCGGTGTACGGCGCGGCCGGCGACCATCTGGTCGACGAGGACGCCCCGCTGAAACCGTTGACGCCGTACGCGATCAGCAAGGTGCGCGTGGAGGACGACGTCGCCGCGATGGCCGGTGACGGGTTCGTCCCGGTCTTTCTGCGCAACGCGACGGCGTTCGGGTTCTCACCGCGGCCCAGGGCCGACATCGTGCTGAACAACCTGGTGGGCCATGCGGTCCTCACCGGTGTGGTCCGCGTGCTGTCCGACGGGACGCCGTGGCGGCCGCTGGTGCACGCGGCCGACATCGCGCAGGCGTTCCTGACCTGCCTGACCGCACCCGCCGACGTGGTGTCGTGCCGCGCCTACAACGTCGGATCGGAGGTCAACAACGTCACGGTCGCGCAGATCGCCGCCGAGGTGGTGCGCGCCGTACCCGGGTCGGTGCTGCAGATCACCGGCGAGACCGGTGCCGACCCGCGCTCGTACCGGGTCGATTTCGGCCGGGCCCGCCGCGAGATCGGGCTGAACTGCACGCGGACCGTCGCCGACGGGGCCGATGAACTCTACGCGGCCTACACCCGCTACCGGCTCACCCGCGACGACTTCGAGCAGCGGTACACGCGCCTGGCGCGGCTGCGGGCCCTGCTCGACGACGGCGCCGTCGACGCTGCGCTCAAGAGAGTCAACGCAATTGCGTGACCGGGTCGGCCCGGTGGCCCGCGGCGGCATGCCGGGGCGGGCCGACGGCGACCGGCAGGGGACAGTGCTGCCATGAGGACCTGCCGTGGCTGCGGCGAACCGCGGTTGATCCGGGTACTCGATCTCGGAATGGCCCCGCCCGCCGACCATTTCCCGCCCGAACCGGTTGCCGGAGAAGAGATCACCTACCCGCTGGCGATGGATCTGTGCGAGGACTGCGGGCTCGCGCAGTTGGCCGAGGACGGCACCGTCGCCGAGGAACCCCGCGGTGTCGAACCACAGGCACTCCGGGATCAGGCCGCCGCGGCGGTCACCCTGGTCGCCGACGCCGGGTGGCTACCCGGCCGGACCGTGCGGGAGTTCGGCAGCCCGCACGGCGGCAGCTGGCTCGGACTGCTGGCCGAGCGTAGTTTCACCCCGGTGGCCGAGGAACCCGCCGATGTGGTGCTCGATTGCTTCGGCATCATGCACGAACCCGATCAGGCGTCGGCGTTCCGGCGGCGCGCCGCGGCCACGGCGCCGGGGGGAGTGCTGCTGCTGCAGTATCACACGCTGGAAACCATTGTCGCCCACGGGCAGTGGAATGCCTTGCGGCACGGCCACTTCGCCTATTACTCGCGCCGGGCTTTGGGTCGGCTGCTGGGCGCGGCGGGCATGTCGATCCAGGCGCGCTGGCACTTCGACCTGTACGGCGGCACCGAACTCGTGGCCTGCAGGCACATCACCGATGGCGCTCTCGACGCACCACAGGAAACCACCAGCGACCACACCAGCGACGACACCATGGCCCGGCTCAGGGCAGGTGAACTGCAACGCGCCGCCGATCGGCACACCAGCGAACTCGCGGCCTGGCTGCGCGACCGGCGGCGGGACGGCGCGAGCGTGGCGGCCTACGGCGCGGCCTCGCGCGCGGTCGCGCTGTTCGCGCTGGCCGGGGTGGACCGGGAACTGGTGGGCGCGGTCGCCGACGCGTCGGCGGCCAAACACGGACGGCGTATGCCGGGCACCGACATTCCGGTGGTCTCACCCACCGAACTCGTCGCGATGGACCCGGATCTGGTGCTCCTGACGCTTCCGGACCTGCTCGACGAGGTCAGCGCGCAGTTGCCCGCGCTGGAAGGTCGGTGGGTCAGCATCGACCGGCTCGGCTCCCGGGGGTACGGATGATCCGCGTTCTGATCAGGTCGTCCGAGGCGCCGCCGTCGATGACGGGGGTCACCGTCACCGGTGTGCCGGTCACGCTGCGCGCGCCGAGGCTGTCCGACGCGGCCGCCTGGCGGTCGGTGCGGTTGGCGAATCAGCGTCTGATCGAACCGTACTGGGATCATTCGACGCTGAGTTGGTCCGAGCGGCACAGCTTTCGCGCCTGGGTCCGCGAGTGGTCCTCGGCGCGTCGCCGGATGCGGCGCGGGGAGGCGGTACACACCATGATCGAGGTCGACGGCAGGCTGGCCGGGCAGTGCGACGCGTGGATCGACGCCTACCACGGCCGCTGCGAGCTCGGGTTGTGGGTCGACGGCCGGGTCGGCACGCGGGGGGTCGGCACCACCGCGATCCGTCTGATGGTCACGCATCTGTTCGAAGATCGCCGAATGGACCGGATCGCCGCACCCATCGCGGTCGGCAACACCGCGACGCTGCGCATGGCGCAACGCCTCGGCTTCGTGCGGGAAGGTGTGTTGCGCAGTTACATGACCGTCGGCAGCGGACGGTGTGACCACGAGTTGTGGAGCCTCACCAGTGCCGACTGGGTGCACGTGTACGGTTCGTGATCACCGCACGGTCAACGTCGCTACCGGGTACGACCCGGCGGCGTCCCGCCCGGTCTGCGACAGCTGCATCGGCGGAAAGTCAACGGTCACAGTGGCGTTGGGTTTGTGTTCGTGCCACAGCACGCGGGTGCGGATCTGATAGGTACCCGCGGGCAGGCCCGGTGCGACGGTGAGCACGTCGTCGGTGGAGGCCACGGCCGGTTCGTCGGAGTCGTCCTCGAACCGCTGATCGGCGACCAGGCTGCGCAGGTCGATACGGGCAGGCAGGGTCCGCACCGTGCGGCCGTCCGACCCGATGATGTCGTAAACCGGTTGCCACCGTTCATATGCCGGCGCCGAACCGAGATTGCGCCACCGGACCGTCACGCGCGTCCGGTCGCTGGCCGCCACGTCGAACGACGGTTGGGTTGCGGTGGCGGCATAGCGGTAGCCGCTGAACTTGTTGGCTTTCGCCCACACTCGGTACTGATCGTCCGGCATGGGGCGGTCCTGGAGCTGACCGGGGAAACCGGTGCTCGACGTCATCGACACGTGCCGGTTGACGACATCGCGTAATCCCCGGCGGTAATAGGTCATCGGGTCTTCGGGTTCGGGTGGGTTGGGGATCCACTCGGTGATGATCGGTGCGGTGCGGTACCGGTTGACGACGACGTTGACGATGGGATCGCGGTTCTTGACGTACCAGGAGTCCGGGTGCTCGGCCCAGGTGGGGATCGGGCTGAACGCGCCGAGCCCGTCGGCACGGATACCGACCGGCTCGCGGCGTCCACGCAGTGCGGGACTGTCCCGGAACAACTGTCGGGTGATCTCGGGATTTCCCGGTGCGGTGACCAAGGTGGTGTGCGGGAACGCGCGCAGGTTGGCCTCGACCAGTTGGGTGACGGCCGCCTTGGTGATGTACTGGTCACGGTACTGGCTGTAGTAGCCGAGCGTCTTCTCGCTGTCCTCGGGGGCGGGCGCGGGCTTGCCGAGCGTGTCGCGCATGAACGCCACATGGTTTTCGCTGAAGTCGCCGTAGCCGGACATCTCGAACCACGCGAGGCGCTCGTCGTCGTCGTAGCGTCGTCCCAACGCGGCCAACAGTTCCCCGAAGTAGGACAGGTACGCCTTGTTGTTCCAGTCGGGGATGACGTAGCTGACGTCCTCGTGCCGGAATGTCTGGGTGGCACCGTCGACGGTGCGCAGCCACTCCGGCACCGACACGTCGACGTTGCGCGGATACTGTGCCTCACAACACGAGTTGAACGACGTGACCCGCAGGCCGACCCGCTTGCCGCTGCGCTGCGCCGCCTCCAGGGCGCGATCGAGCACGGTGAAATCGAACCGCACATCGTCGGGGGCGTTGCGGGGCAGGGTGCGCGGATCACGGGGTTGCAGGGTGCGCCATTCCAGGCGCACACCGACATCGGCGGTGCCGGGCCACGCGGGGTGCGGCTGCTCCGGATTCGACTGCGGGAACAGTTCGGTGGCGAGGTTCTCGTACTGGCCGCGCAGCGGGTTGACCAGGTCGGGTTCCGAATAGGAGATCAGTTGCCCGGGCTGCTGGGATGCGTCGGCGGACGGCCCGCAGCCCGACAACACGAGGACGCACACGAGCACCAGGGCGTGCCCGACGTGCCACGGTGTGCGGCGCAGCGATGTTCTCCCGTTTCGGCCTGCCATCGGATCACGCGATCGCCGGGACGCGGGCTTGCCGGTCGAGTCGCCACAGCACCGCCGCGACGGCGATGAGAATCCAGGTGACGGTCCAGATCTGGATGAACCCGCTGACGTCGAGAATCGTGCTGATGACGACGAGTGCGCCCAGTGATCCGCCGACGGCGCCACCGAGTTCGGCGATCTGCGGGGATCGCGACGCGGACGCCTTGAGCGCGAGAATCAGGGCCGCCACCAGGAGCAGGACGAAGCTCGCCAGACCGAGCGCACCGGTCTCCATGAGCCGCGACAGGTACTGGTTGTCCAGCACCGGCTGGTGGTAGGCCGGATACATCCCCGCGCCCTGCCCCAGCCAGAAATGATCGCGGTAGTGCTCCGTCACGTAGGCCGCGCCGAGTTCACGCGAGGCGATCGACGAATCCGTCGACACGTTCGCGAACGCCTGCAGCATCGCGGACACCACCGCCACGTCGAGCAGGAGTGCGATGCCGATCGCGGCCGCGGCCGCCGCGACGACGGCGGCGAGGCGCTCGATCGGCCACCGCCATGCCATCACGAGGACGGCGGCGCCCAAACCGACGATCACCGAACGCGATACCGTGCCCAACGCTGCGCACAGCATGATCCCGGCGCACGTCAGCCACGGCCAAACCCGCTCGCCGCGGGCCCGCGCGCACATGGCGACGCCGATGCACAACGGGATCACCACCGTCAGAACCCCGGCGAGTTCGAGCGGGTGGCCTGCACTGCCCTGCGGCCGTTCCACGCCTTCCCGGGCCAGGCCGGTGACGAGAACGAAGTCACTGGATTTGAGTCCGGGCAGGATGAACATGGGCGCGAGGTCCCAGCCAGTGACCAGGCGGACAACGGCGAACGACGCCGACAGCGTGGCGCCCAGGATCAGGCCCTTCAGCAGCAGCATGATCCGGTCGGCGGTGGTCAGCATGGTCACGATCGCGATCACCATGGCGGTGAGCGCAAGATCGGAGAAGATGTAGCGATCGCCGAAGGCGAAGCCCCGCAGCACGGTTCCGCGGCTCACCGCCGCGCCGTAGGACAGCAGCGATGCCGTGAGGTAGGCGAGTATCGCGACGATCACCCAGCGGTCCACCGGGCCGGCCCGTCCGCGGCTGCCGGTCGCCAGGAGCGCCCACAGCGCCGCGACGATGTACAGCAGGAACTGGCCCAGGCTCAGCCCGAAAGTCAGCGGCACGGTGAAGGTTTGGCGCATGCCAAGCAGGAAGAACCCGCCGGTCGCCAGGATCAGCGGGCCGATCTGCGCATTGTGGACCCACCATCGCGCCGGTGTGGTCAGCGCGCGGATCACAACGGTGTCAGCGGTCGCCATTGATGCCGACGCTCCGCCGGTGCCGACCCGGGCCGGTGCCGTTGTGGTGCGGCGTCATGTCGTAAAGCGCAGAGGCACTGCGGAACCGGGCGCCGTTGCCGAGCACGATGGGCATCGGGGCGGGGTCGGCCGGGTCCGGCTCGGCGGGCCGCACCAGGCTCACCGACGCAGGCTCGCGACGCCTGCGGATGGCCGCCCGTACCGCGTCGACGAGCATCAGCGCCAGCAGGCAGATCAGGACCGCGCCGAGCGCATACGAGGCGCCGGCACGCACACCGCTGGTCGGGATCTTGGTTCCCTCGGCCGGTTCGACGGACGGGATGAGCAGGGCGTTGTTCACCTGGGGCACCGCGGAATCGGCCTGGATCTTGTTCAGGCAGACGCGGGCGTACTCGACAAGTGCCGCGGCGGCGCTGCGCGCCGAATCGGGATCGGGCCCTTCCGCGGTGATCACCAGCTGTGGGGTCAACTGGGCGTATATCGATGCGTCACCGTAGGTGGTGGTGACGGTGAAGTTGCCAGAACCCCCGGCCGCCGACGCGGCGGCGGCACCGCCGTCGGCCTGGATCGCCGTTGCCACGACCGCGGCCAGTTGCGCCATGTCGTTGTCGAGGTTGATGAGCGGGTTCAGCATGGCATCGGGCGAACCGCTGCCCGGCGGGATGACCACCGCGACCGCGGTGGATTGGTACGTCGACGATGTCGAGGAGAAGCCCACGTATCCGGCAACCACCGCTGACATTGCCAGCAATGTCAGTGCGATCGGCCTGCGTAGCAGCGATCGCAGGAACTGAGCAACATTCAAGTCGGGCCCCTGCGTGTGTCGTGCGCGTTGATCCACTGGATACTGCTGGTGATGATAGTGGGTTGGCTGAAAATGGCAACTGGAACCGATTGGCGAGGTGGCACCGCTTGTTGCGCGCAAGAAAAATTTGCCAGAAATTGACGCGGCGATCTATTAACTCGCAGTGGGCATTTCCGCTGGTCATCCTGTCGAGCGCCGGTCGGGTGACCCGGCTCGGCGCCACATCCGAGGTGGGTTTTCGTGCACGACAATAAAATTCGTCGTGGTTCTGGGCTCGCCGATTGCCGGGGTTGTTTGCCATGATGTTGCCGTTACGCGCTGACCGACGCCCTCGACGAAAGGCCGCACGCGTTGCTGACGACGACCGGAAAACCCGCCATGCGAGTAGGTGGCACCGTCGTGACCCGGTACACGGCCGACGAAGTGGTCACGCTCGTCACCGACCTGACCACCGGGGATCCGACCACCCCGGACCTGACCACCGTGGGAGCGCCCCAACTGGCCATCGGTTCGGTGAACCTCGACCATCTGCACCACTTCCGATCCAGGGCCCTCGACGGCGACGACGGGCCGCAGTGGCTGTGGCTGGCCGACGGTGCCCCGGTGGCGTGGCGCGGCTCCCAGCTGCTGGCGGGCACCTGGCCCAGGGTCACCGGTGCGGACCTGCTCGAGCCGATTCTCGACGCCTGCGTCGAAAACGACGTCCAGATCGGCTTTCTCGGCGGCACCGCCGCCATGCACCGAAAACTGCGGCGACAACTGGCGCAGCGGTATCCGGACGCCGCGCCCGCGCGGTTCTGGAGCCCCAGCCGCAGCGTCGTGAACTCAGCGAGCGCCTCGGCCGAGGTGGCCGCCGAGATCCGGGCGGCCGGTGTACGGGTACTCGTCGTCGGATTGGGAAAACCGCGCCAGGAGCGGTGGGTGCAGCAGCACGGGGCCGCCACCGGGGCAACGGTGTTCCTCGCGTTCGGCGCAGCCGCGGATTTCCTTGCCGGAGTGGTGAACCGGGCTCCGGACTTCTACCGGCAGAACGGGCTCGAATGGCTGTACCGCCTGCGTCAGGAACCGCAGCGCCTGGCCCGGCGCTATCTGCTGCAGGGCCCGCCGGCACTGCTGCGCCTGCGGCAGGCAGACCTGATCATGCCGCGTGCACCAGGGCAGCAAGGTGCGCGGCCATGACCGCCGAGGTGAACTCCCGTCGTGCCTTGTCCGCAGCGGTCGCCCCCATCTCGGCGCACCGCGCCGGATCGGCGAGCAACTCGCCGATCGCCGCGGCGAACGCGTCGACATCTCCCGGTGGTACCAGCAGGCCGGTGACGCCGTGTTCGACATAGTCACCGATACCGGGATTGTCGGTCATCACCACCGGACGTCCGCTGGACATCGCCTCCAGCGCGACGGTGAGCCCCGAACCGCTGAACGTGGGCTTCAACGCGATCGCGACCACGCTCGCCCGGCGGTAGAGATCCCGCATCCTGCCGTCCATGCGACCGCGATACAGCGTCCCGAGCTCCGGCGGCAGGTCCACCGGGAGATCGGTGGCGAGTTCGAGGTGAATCGCCGGGTGGGCGGCCCGCAGGCGTGCGACCGCGGCGACCAACAGGGCATGGTCGCGGTACCGGTCCTCACCGGCGCTGGCGACGACGGGGACGTGGTAATCGGGTTGCGGCTGAACGGGATAGAAGTCGGTGTCGATCCCCACCGGCAGATAGTGCAGCCGCGCACGCGGGACACCCCACTCGTGATGCAGCAGCGACAGCACCGGTTCGCACTGGGTGAACACCGATGCCGCGCGCATCATGGCCCGGCGGGCCAGCGCGGCGTGGACGCGCGGGGTGCCCGATCGATGCGTCAGCCATCCGATGCCCAGCACCACCGGCGGGTGTCGTCGGCCAGGCAGCAATGCCGCAGGCACACCGGTCCGTTCGTCGTAGGCGAGAACGGCATCGGCGTCGCGGGTTTCGCCCGTCGTCGCGAGCGCCTCGACGAGCTCCAGCCCGGCCGTGCGGTAACGCACCGACGCCGCGACCCGTTGCGTCACCCGGCCCGCGCTGACCTCTCCGAAGGTGACATCGATGCCGTGGCAGGCCAGTTTGTGGAGGCCGTACGGTGACGCGTCCGGAACCTCGCCGCGACGGTACCGCTCTCCCCAGGCTGTTGCGGAGAGACCGTTCGGCAGAGGTATGTACGCGCGCATCGGACTCCGGTTCGAATGTTGCTGATCGGGCTGAGGATAACAGCGGCGTCGACACGGAACCGGCGGTTTCGGGTCCTGTCTCGAACCGGGCGATGGCACGAGCCTTCAGTCAGCAGCTGATCTTTCGCGCCCTCGGCATGGTGGCGTCGATGATCACCGTCGCGATCACCACCCGGTATCTCGGGCCGTCCAACTACGGACACCTGACCACCGCGATCGTGTTCGTCGGGCTGTGGACCAGCCTCACCGAGCTCGGCATCGGCGCGGTCGTGGTACGCCGGGTGTCGGCGGGCACGGGTGATCTCGGCCGGCTGGTCCGGGTGAATTCCGGCATGTCGCTGGTGTACTGCGTGCCGCTGTCCGCGGTGGCCGCGGTGTCCGGGGTGCTGGTCTACCGCGGCCAGGGCGAGGTTGTCACGATGGTGCTGATCGTGTCCGTCAGCCTGATCCTGACCACCGTGAGCAGCTGTTTCGAGCCGGTCTTCCTCGCGCGCGTGCGGTTCACCGCCGTCGCGTGGTCGGATCTGGTGAGCCGCATCGCGTCGTTGGGCGCGACGGTCCTGCTGGTCACCGTGGACGCCGACCTAGTGTGGTTCGCGGTGGTGCAACTGGTGCCGCCCGCGGTGGTGCTGCTGATCCAGGGCCTGGCGGCCGCGCGCATGGTCGACTGGCGGCCGGTGTTCTCGTTCACGCAGAGCTGGGATCTGTTGCGGGAGAGCCTGCCGCAGACCGGTGTGCTGATCATCGCGGTGCTGTACTGGCGCGCCGACGGTGTGATCCTGAGCCTGCGCAGCACACCCGACCAGGTCGGGGTGTACGGGCTGGCTTACACATTGGCGTTCACGCTGTCGGTGTTGTCCACGTTCTTCCAGTCGTCGACGCTGTCGGCGGCCACCCACGCCTTCGCGGTCGACCGCAACGCGTTCGCGCGCTTCGTGTCCCGGTCGGTCGAGTCGATGCTGTTCCTCGGGGCGCCGGTCGCCGTCGTGGGAATCGTGCTGGCGCAACCGATCGTCGAACTGGTCGGGTCGTCGGAGTTCGGCGCGCACGGCGGGCTCGCGTTGGCGTTGCTGTTCGTGGCCGTCGCGCTCACCTTCCTCAACGCCGCGATCAGCCAGGCCCTGTTCGCGGCGCACGATCAGGTGTTCCTGTTCCGGCTCAACCTGGTCAACCTGCTCGGCAACATCACGCTCAACATCGTGCTGGCGCCGCGGTACGGCGCGGTGGGCGCCGCCGCGGCGCTGATCGCCGCCGAAGCCGCCGGCCTGCTGGTGGTGAGCTGGCGGCTCGGACGGATCACGCCCTACCGCACTCCGCTGATGTTCGCACTGCGGTTGGTGATCCCGCTCGCCGCGGCGGCGGTTGTGGCGATCGTGCTGCAGCAGTATCCGGTGGTGCTCGCGCTCCCATGCGCCGCCGCGGTGTATTTGGCGGTGAATCTCGCTGTGGGACCGGTGACGCCGCGGGTGATCCGCGACCTGTTGACGGAGAAGACATGACCCGTGAACTCGACCGGGCGTATCTGCCCGCCCGTTTCTTGGAGCCGAAGCCGCCGTCCGGGCCCGTGGCGGTACGCGACACCGCGGTTCTGATCGTCGCGTACCGCAATCCCGATCTGCTCACCGAATGTCTGCAGGCAGTCGGCAGGCACCTTCCGCACCTTCCGGTCCTGGTGTGGGACAACTCGCCCGACGACTTCCCCGGGATGGGCGCCGTGATCGCCGCGCATCCCGAGGTGCGTTGGCGCAGAGGCACGAAGAACATCGGGTTCGCCGCGGCCGTCAACGAGCTGGCCGCCGAGGTGCCCGAGCATCATCTGCTGCTCCTCAACCCCGACGCCGTCCTGCAGGGGCCGCTGACCGGCACCCTGGCGGCACTGACCCGCCCGAATGTGGCCGCCGCGGCACCGCTGGTCGAGGACGGCGCCCGCGGTCGGCACCGTGGGTGGGACGTCGCGCACCGCGAGCACGGTGTGCTGCGGGCGCTGGTGTCGCGCGCCGGGTACGCCGAACGTCTCCGCGGCACATGGCTGTCGGAACTGTATGCGGCACCTCCGGTTTCGGTGGACGGGTATCTGACCGGTGCGTGCCTGGCGGTGAGCCGCGACGCGTGGCAGGCGGTCGGTTGTTTCGACGAGGAGTTCTTCCTCTACGGCGAGGAGTCCGACTGGCAGCGGCGTGCCCGCAGCGCCGGGTGGACGCTCGAACTCGTCGACGAACCCGGTGTCGTCCACACCGGCCACGGCACCGTCGCCGACGACCCGCAGGCCGGTGTCCGCTCAAAAGATCTGCTGCGCGCCAACATCGCGCTGAACCTCGAGCTCGACAAGGGCGTGACCGCGGCCGACATCTACCTCGCCGGTACCTCGACACTCGACCGGGTGCAGCGTTCGGCACGTCGACAACGCGCGGCGCTGCGCGCTGCGCGTGGCGCGGCGGCGTCGCGCCCCGCGGTCATCATCACGACCAACCGGCTCGTGTTCGGCGGCGCCGAGCGCCAACACGTCCTGCTGGCCGGGGAACTCGACCGGCGCGGCTACGAGGTGGTCATCGCGTGCATGCAGCGGTTCGGTCCGCTGGTCGCCGACCTGCCCGCCTCGGTACGCGTGGTACGTCAACCCTGGTGGGCTCCCGCGATCGACATCGGCGCGAAGTCGGCGGTCGTGGTCAGCGGTGACACCAACACCGAGACCGGTTTCGCGACCCTGTGGCGCGCCCGCGGCGGCGACCGCCGCTGGCTGGTCGCCGCTCACATACCACCCGAGGTGGATGGTCCCACCTATTCGCCTCCGCTGGCCGCGGCGATGCGTCGGGCCGACGGTTTCATCGCGCTGTCACCACGGCACTGGGCGGAGGCGACCCGACACCAACGTCTCGGAACCCGAACATTTTTCTCCCCCAACGGCGTCGCGACCCGGGCGGAACTCGTGGCCGTGCCGCCCCGCCCGCCGGTGGGAAAAACCCCTCATCTGGTGATGTTGAGCCGGATCGTCCGGCACAAGAACCCGCACCTGTTGATCGAAGCCCTCGCCGGTCTGCGGGAAATGCCGTGGCGGCTGTCGATTTTCGGTGACGGCCCGGACCGTGCGGAGCTGCAGGCATACACACCGGCCGATCTGGCCGACCGGGTGGCGTGGCGTGGTTGGGCCGACGGCCCCGATGAGGCGCTGGCCGACTGTGATTTGTTGTGTGTGCCGAGCCGATCGGAGGCCTTTCCGCTGGTGATCCTGGAGGCCATGGCGCGGCGCATCCCGGTCGCGGCATCGGCGGTGTGCTCGGTGGCGGACATGCTCGACGGCGGCCGGGCCGGGTTCGTGGTCGAGGACATCTCGGTGGCGGGCTGGCGCGCCGCCCTGGATGCCGCGCTGCGTCGTCGTGACGAATGGCAGGCGCTGGGCGACAGGGGTTTCGAGCGCATGGCGACCTGCTACACCGTCGAGGCGATGGCCGACGCCTACGAGGAGGCCATCACGGCGGTGCTCGGATGAGCGGCCCGCGGGTGCTGTGGCTGTCGCCCTGGTTGCGGCCGCTGGCCCGGATTCACGCCGAGGCGTTGATCGATGCGGGTGCGCGGGTGCTGCTGGTCACCTCCGACCGGCATCCGTCGTCGTCGGCGGCCGAGCCGTACGAACTGGTGCTCGACCCGCGTTTCAAGACCGCGTCGACGTGGCCCGCACATGTGCGTGCGGTCCGCGAGGTGCGGCGGTTCAACCCGGATGTCGTTGTCGCGGAACTGGTGCGCGACCCCCGGTGGCTGGCGTTCGCGCCGCGGACACCGCGGGTCGAGCTCATCCACGACGACCGACCGCACGACGCGGCCGAGGAGCGACCCCGGTGGGAACGTGCGCTGTTCGACCGGCGTGCGCGCTCGGCGCATCCGGTTGCCTTCAGTCGCCACGTCGCCGATGCGGTGGGGGCGGCCGATGTGGTGCCGTTGACCAGTGATCTCCCCGAGCGCGATGTACCGGAATTCGTCTCCGCGCCGCACCGCCGCGATTTCGTGCTGCTGGGCCGGTTGAACGGCTACAAGAACGTCGACGTGTGCCTGCGCGCGTGGGCCGCGCACACCGCGGGCCCGGCCTGGCGCGGCGACAGGTTGATCCTGGTGGGCGACGGTGAATGGTCCGGCCCGCTGCCCGAGCATGTGGTGTGGCGACGCGGCGCGTTCCGCTACGCCGACGTGCTGCCGACCCTGGCGCGCGCGAAAGGCTCTGTGGTGCACTATCGTCGGGCGTCACAGAGCGGTGTGCAGGTGTTGTCGATGCAACTGGGGGTGACGCCGGTGGTGTCCCCGGCCGGTGCGCTGCCGGAGTTTCTGCCCCCGGGATGCGCACCCATCGACATCGACGACGTGGCCGGATTGTCGGCGGCGTTCGACGCACTGGCCGATCCGGTTGCGGCCGAGACGTGTGGTGCCGCGTCCCGCAGGTACTACGAACGCATGTTCTCGGCAACCGCGGCGGGGGCCGCACTGCTCGACGTGCTCACCCGGGTCTGCGCGCGCTGACGCCGGTCCACACCTGCGCCAGGGCGTCGCGCCAGGTGTCGATGTCGAACGTTGCCGCGCGCAGACGCGCCTGACCCGCCAAAGTGTTTCGGAGGTCGTCGTTTTCGATCAGACGGCGCAGCGCCCCGGCGAGGGCGGCCGGATCGCCGGGTGCGACGAGCAGGCCGTGCACACCGTCGGTGACCGCTTCGGGAATACCGCCGACCGGCGTGGTGACGGCAACGATGCCGTGAGCCATGGCTTCCAGCAGCGCCATCGGCAGACCCTCGTCGTAACTGGGCAACACGAAGATGTCGGCCTGCCGCAGCGCCTCGTCGCGTTCGCGTGGCCCCAGCCAGCCCACGACATCGATGGTGTCACCGAGTTTCCGGTCGGCGACCAGTGCGCGCACCTGTGCCACGTCGCCGTCACCGGCCAGGCGCAGGCAGATTCGGGCCCGCGCCTCGGCGGGCAGCGACTCGACCGCGTCGAGGAGGTCGTAGGTGCCCTTGCGGTGTCCCAGGCGGCCGAGCGACAGGACGATCAGCCGCCGCGGGTGCGGTGCCGGGCGACGCACGGTCTGGGGCATCACCACCGGATTGTGCAGAACCTGCACCGCGGAGGCATCGAGGTGCAGACACCGGCGGTACTCATCGGCTAGGCCTTGTCCCAGCACCAGCCAGCGATCGGCCCGCAGGGCCCATCGGACCAGCCGCCGCACCCCGGCGGGCAGCGGCGCGTACCAGGCGGCGAAGTTGAAGCTGTGCCCGTGAACGATGGCGGGTACGCCGTACATGCGGGCCGCCAGCAGCGGCACGGCCTTCCGGACCACGCTGCCGCCGTGGGAGAGGTGGACGTGGACGATGTCGGCGCGGCCGAACACGATCGCGCCCGCGGCGGCGAGCATGCCGCGGATGCCGGTCCGCAGCCGGGCCGTGGGGCCTGCGTCGACGAAGGTGGTGACCGCGGTGACGGCGAATCGCGGATCCGGGTTGTCGACCATGTGGCGGATCACGGTGGCCATCCCACCGCGACTGTCCGGACCCTCGGGAGCAGGGCCTACGACGAGCACCCGGATCGGATCGGCGGCGGTCACCGGACAAGTATGGCAAAGAGTTGTGAACTTTCTGAAATTGCATGACGGCGTAGCGTCCAGCCGCGTGCCAGGGCGCGGGCCGGTCCGTGCTCACATGATGTGCTCCTTCTGACGTGGCCGCCGGTCAGCTATCTAGGGTCGTTAAATGACGCCGGCGTCCGACGGTGTCCGGTCGGCGTGGACCCCGTGTGTGCGGGAGCTGACCGGGTAGAATATGCTGGTAAAACGTTTGTCAGCGTTGTTGAGAGGTAATCCGAAACCGATCTGCACGGCTCAAACGTGATTTGCATCACTTGCATCTGCTAATGGCGATGTATTGGTGCAAACTTAGCTCGTTCTCACCTTGGAATGCAGGGAAGTCGGTCTGGCAATGAGTGTGCGTGAATCGCTACCACCACTTGCTGGAATGAATTCAGCAACGAAAACTGACCGATGTGGCAATTCCGTTGGTATCCATCCGCGACGAGCGTGCACATGGCGTCAGTGGCAACGCCGGTACGCGCGTTGGCTCATCGCCTCCGACGCGGCGGTGGTCGCCGGTGTGGTCGCGCTCGCACAGGGCCTGCGCTTCGGCACCGTCACCGGCGAGCGTTTGCCGTACGCCAACGTGGACTATCTGGTGGTGTCACTCGTGGTGGCCGCCGCATGGCTGATCGCATTGGCCGCGAACCGTAGTCGCGCCCCGCAGATCGTCGGCCACGGCGTCGAGGAGTACCGGCGGGTGTGGGCCGCGACGCTTGCGGTCTTTGCAACCATCGCGGTGGTTTCGGCGATGTTCCAACTCGACATCGCCCGCGGCTACCTGGCATTGGCGCTACCCCTCGGGCTCGTGTCGCTCACCGTGAGCCGCTTGCTCAGCAGACGCTATGTCGCCTACGTCCGTCGGCGCGGTCAATTCCTCAACCTGGTCCTGGCGGTCGGGCACCTGAGTTCCGTTCGGGCCCTGGTGAAATCGCTGGAACGCAGGCCGGGGGAGGGGTATCGCGTCGTCGGGGTGTGCGTACCCGGTGGGGGCGGTCTGCGGATCCCGGCGGTACAGGGCATCCCGACCTACCCGCACGAGGGTGACATCGCGCGCGCCGCGCTCGCGGCGGGTGCCGACACCGTGGCGTTGACCTCGGG
Source organism: Mycolicibacterium goodii (assembly GCF_001187505.1). The sequence continues at coordinate 101,138 of NZ_CP012150.1, read as the reverse complement.
GCACCTGACACCGGACGAAATACGGGACCTGTCCTGGCAATTGGAGCGGCTCGACGTCGACCTCATCGTCTCGCCCGGCATCGCCGACGTCGCGAGTCCGCGCCTGATGTTCCGGCCCGCCGGTGGCGTTCCACTGATCCACCTCGACAAGCCGCAGTACGAGGGCGCCAAACGCCTCGAGAAGCGGACGTTCGACGTGTGTTTCGCGGCCGTGGCGCTGCTGCTGGCGGCACCGGTCATGCTGGTCGCGGCACTGGCGGTGAAACTGACGAGCCGGGGGCCGGTGTTCTACCGCGCCGAACGGATCGGCATGGGCGGCGAGCCCTTCGAGATGCTCAAGTTCCGCAGCATGGTGGTCGGTGCCGACACGATGCTGGCGGCCCTCGTCGACCGGAGCGACGGAAACGGCGTGCTGTTCAAGATGAAGAAGGACCCGCGGCTCACCCCGGTCGGGCGGGTGCTGCGTCGGTACAGCATCGACGAACTGCCGCAGTTCATCAACGTGCTGCGACGCGAGATGAGCGTGGTGGGTCCCCGCCCGCCGCTGCCGGGTGAGGTGGACCGTTACGACGACACCGTGCGCAGGCGCATGCTGGTGCGGCCCGGCATCACCGGGCTGTGGCAGGTGTCGGGTCGGTCGGACCTCTCATGGGAGGATTCCGTGCGCCTGGATCTGTCCTATGTCGAGAACTGGTCCATGCTGGGCGATCTGGTGATCGTCGCCAAGACCGTCAAGGCCGTCCTGTTGGGTTCCGGTGCGTACTGACCACGGCGGGCGCTCGTTCGCGCAGTCCAACCTCCTGCAGGCCCGGTTGCACGAGGTCGTGCCGGGCGGGGCGCACACCTATGCCCGCGGTCCCGACCAGTATCCGGAGTTCATGACCCCGATCCTGGTACGCGGCAACGGGTGTCGGGTATGGGACGTCGACGGCAACGAGTTCGTCGAGTACGGGATGGGGCTGCGCTCGGTCACCCTCGGGCACGGCTACTCGCCCGTGGTGGACGCGGTGCGCCGGGCCGTCGCCGACGGAATCAGCTTCAGCAGACCGACCGTCCACGAACTGGCCGCCGCCGAGGATTTCCTGAGCCTGGTGCCCGGCGCCGACATGGTCAAGTTCGCCAAGAACGGATCCGATGTCACCACCGCGGCCGTCAAACTTGCCCGCGCCGTCACCGGCCGGCGCCGGATAGCGGTGTGCGATCAACCGTTTTTCTCCACCGACGACTGGTTCATCGGGACCACACCGATGGCCGCCGGTATCCCCGACGACGCCCGGCAGGACACCGCCCGGTTCCGCTACAACGATCTGGCGTCGCTCGCCGAGATCCTCGACGCCTGCGACGTCGCGTGTGTGGTGATGGAGGCCGCCACCGCCACCGCCGAACCGCAGCCCGGGTACCTCGAAGGGGTGCGCGCCCTGTGCGACCGCACCGGCACCCTGCTGGTGTTCGACGAGATGATCACCGGATTCCGGTGGGCGGCCGGTGGCGCGCAGTCGGTGTACTCGGTGACGCCCGACCTGTCCTGCTGGGGCAAGGCCATGGGCAACGGGTTTCCGCTCGCGGCCCTGGCCGGTCGCCGGGAGTACATGGAGCTCGGCGGTTTACGCACCGATCGGGACCGGGTGTTCCTGCTGTCGACAACGCACGGGCCCGAGACCGCGTCGCTCGCCGCGTTCCGGGCGGTGGCCGACGCCTACCGCGACGACGATCCCGTCGGCCGCATGGAGCACGCCGGGCGACTGCTCGCCGACGGTGTGCGCGCGGCCGCCGCACGACACGGTCTGGGCGAGTACCTGGAGGTCGTCGGCAGGCCGTCGTGTCTGGTGTTCGTCACCCGCGACGCCGAACGCGTGCCGTCGCAGGCGTATCGGACGTTGTTCCTGCAGGAGCTGCTGCGCCGCGGGGTGCTCGGGCAGTCCTTCGTCACCTCGGCCGCGCACACCGAAACCGATGTCGAACTGACCGTGGCAGCGGTCGAGGCCGCGCTGATGGTCTATCGCCGGGCGATCGACCGCGGGTCGGTCGCGGGATTGTTGTGCGGTAGGCCGGTGGCGCCGGCGATCCGGCGCACCGCCGAACCGCGGCGCGTCGACTAGGGCCGGTGCGCGCCGGAACGAAGGAAATTCGATCTGGCCTCGGAGCGGACCCCGCGCGGCGGGGTGGGCACGAACTCCTCGTCGCGCGTGGCATCGAGCTCGTTGAGCCCGCGCAGCAGCAACAGCGCCGCCGCGACGACCACGATCGGCCATGCGTCCCACACCCAGTGCGGCTCCTGGCGTGACTGCAGGAACCAGTACAACGCGATCAGCGTCGTCCAGGTGCCCGCGGAGATGTGGAACCGGGCGTCGTCGCTCGTCGCCCAGTTCGGGTGGCGGCGCACCTGCAACCGCCAGGCGCCCAAGGACACCGCGGCGATCACGACGACGACGGTTGCTGACATCTATCCCACGAGCATTCCTGATCACATCCTGCGAGGTTGCAGACAATCTATGCCACACGCCCGCCGTCGGAGCCGGAATCGGCGTCGGCTAGTGCGGCGGGTCGGACAACCCGCTCTCGGCGGTCCGCGTCGCCGGGTGCACGGCGACCAGGCCTAACCTGCTGCGCCGCTTGCACATTGCGGCCAGCTCGGCATACGCCTTCTCACCCAGCAGCGCGGTCAGCTCGGGGGCGTATGACTCGTACACCGGCCGGCTGCCGATGTGGGCCGCCGGATCCCCGGTGCAGTACCAGTGCAGGTCGGCCCCGCCCTCACCCCAGCCGCGCCGGTCGTACTCGGTGATGACGGTCTTGAGGATCTGCGTCCCGTCCGGGCGCTCCACCCAGTCCTGGCTGCGCCGGATCGGCAACTGCCAGCACACGTCGGGCTTCATGGTCCACGGTTCCACACCGAGCTTGAGCGCCTTGCTGTGCAACGCGCAGCCGATGCCGGCCGGGAACCCGGGCCGGTTCAGAAAGATGCAGGCGCCCTTGTACTTCCGGGTGCGCAGGTTCGGCTTGCCGTCGTACTCGTCATCCTCGAGGTAGCCCTTCTTGCCCAGGCCTTTCTCGCGGAACTGCCAGTCCTCGTCGGTGAGCTGCTTGACGGCATCGTCGAGCCGCGCCCGGTCGTCGTCGTCGGACAGGAACGCGCCGTGCGAGCAGCAACCGTCGTCGGGGCGGCCCTCGACGGTGCCCTGGCAGGCCGGGGTGCCGAACACGCACGTCCACCTCGACAGCAGCCAGGTCATGTCCGCCGCGATCAGATGTTCCGCGTCATCAGGGTCGTAGAACTCCACCCACTCACGGGCGAAGTCGAGTTCGACCTCACCGGGATGCACACGTGTCACAGTGCAGACGCTACTCGTTTCCGGCGTCCGGAGCTGATCGGGCGCGGGTCCGCTACGGAACCTTTCAGGGCGACCCACTAGGTTGAGCATGTGCGGTTAGGCGTGCTCGACGTGGGCAGCAACACAGTCCATCTCCTCGTGGTGGATGCGCACCGTGGTGGCCATCCGACGCCGATGAGTTCCACCAAGGCCGCGCTGCGTCTCGCCGAGGCCATCGACAGCTCGGGCAAACTCACCCGAAAAGGCGCCGACAAGCTGGTCGCCACCGTCGACGAATTCGCCAAGATCGCCACGAGTTCGGGCTGCGCGGAGCTGATGGCCTTTGCCACCTCGGCGGTGCGCGACGCCACCAACTCCGAGGAGGTGCTGGCCAGGGTGCTGGCCGAGACCGGGGTGGCGCTGCGCGTGCTCAGCGGTGTCGACGAGTCGCGGCTGACCTTCCTGGCCGTGCGCCGCTGGTACGGCTGGAGCGCGGGTCGCATCATCAACATCGACATCGGCGGCGGTTCGCTTGAGCTGTCCAACGGGGTCGACGAGGAACCCGAGGTGGCGCTGTCACTGCCGCTGGGTGCGGGCCGGCTGACCAGGGAGTGGCTGCCCGACGATCCGCCGGGGCGTCGACGCGTCGCGATGCTGCGCGACTGGCTGGCCACCGAGCTCTCCGACGCCGGCGCCGCGATGCTGCGGGCCGGTACCCCAGACCTGGCCGTCGCGACGTCGAAAACCTTCAGGTCGCTGGCCCGGCTCACGGGCGCCGCACCATCCGGCGCGGGTCCGCGGGTCAAGCGGACGCTCACCGCGACGGGATTAAGACAGCTCATAGCTTTCATCTCTAGGATGACGGCGGCTGACCGCGCAGAGCTGGAAGGGGTGAGTGCCGAGCGGGCTCCACAGATCGTGGCCGGTGCTCTGGTAGCTGAGGCTAGTATGCGAGCACTGGAGATCGAATCCGTCGACATTTGCCCCTGGGCACTGCGGGAAGGGCTGATCCTGCGGAAGCTCGACAGCGAGGCCGACGGAACCGCCCTGGTGGACGCGGCTGCGCGGGATGCCGGACGATAAGGAAGAGCTAGCCCAAAAGGCAACACGACATGACAGGACCTGAAGATAGCCAGCCACCCTCGCGGCCGATATCGGTCGCGGAGTTGCTGGCGAAAAACGGAACGATCGGTGCTCCTCCCGTCGGCGGGCGTCGGCGGCGCAGGCGCGGCAATGCCGACGCGGTGACTGTTGCCGAGCTCACGGGCGAGATCCCCGTCGTCACCGACGACCCGGCGCCGCAGACCGCGCGGGGAGCGCGCGAACCTGACCCGGGCCTCGAGGAGACCACCGTCGTCGAGGCCGTCCCGGCCGCCGACGACGAGCCCCGGCCCGCGCGCAACGGCCGCAACGGATCGGAACCGCCCGGGCGGTCCGCACGCGCCGAGGAGACCGACGAGCCGCGGGACTCGGTGCCCGCAGTAGAGCCTGTAGCCGAGCCTGTAGCCGAAGCCGCAGCTGAGTCCGCAGCCGACACCCGGGATCCCGAGGCCGACTACGACGCGCACCTCAAGGCCCGCGACGTGGATCCGGAGCCGGTGGAATTCCGGCCGCGGCCACGCAGGCCGTTCACCTCCGGTGCGCGTGATTTCACCGCGGGCGGTGCCGGCGCCGAGCAGATGAGCCCGGATCCGCTCGACGATCTCGACGACGGCCGCACCGGCTCCGGTTTCGCCACCGGCTTCGATGCTGGCCTCGACACCGACGACCCGGATCTGGACACCCGCGACGCCGCCGACGCGTCGTACCCGCTGGGCTCGTTGTTCGGCGGTCCGTCGGTCGACGACGACCTGGACCGGGACTCGGACCTGGACCGCGACCTCGACGCGGATCTGGACGTCGAAGACGACGAGTACACCGACGAACTCTCCGACGACGAGCTCGACGAGGAGGAGGGCTCGCCGCTGGTGCGGGGCCTGTGGGTGGTCGCGCAGTGCATCATCGCGGTCGCTTTCGGCGCGGGCCTGTTCGTCGCGTTCGACCAGCTGTGGAAGTGGAACACCATCGTCGCGCTGGTGCTCGGCGTGCTGGTGATCCTCGGCTTGGCCGGTGGTGTGCGCGTGGTCCGCAAGACCGAGGACATCGGCAGCACGCTGACGGCGGTGGCCGTGGGCGCCCTCGTCACGTTCGGCCCGCTGGCTCTGCTGCAGGCGAGCTGAGCGCGCCGGCAGACGATCGACTGTGCGCCCTGCCATCAAGGTCGGCCTGTCCACGGCTTCCGTCTACCCGCTGAGAACCGAGGCGGCCTTCGAGATCGCCGCGCGCCTCGGCTACGACGGCGTCGAGTTGATGGTGTGGGCCGAATCGGTCAGCCAGGACATCGACGCCGTCGAGAAACTGTCGGCGAACTACGGCGTGCCGGTGCTGTCGGTGCATGCGCCGTGTCTGCTGATCTCGCAACGGGTGTGGGGCGCCAACCCGATCGCGAAACTGGAACGCAGCGTGCGCGCGGCCGAGCAGCTCGGGGCGCAGACCGTGGTGGTGCACCCGCCGTTCCGGTGGCAGCGCCGCTACGCCGAGGGGTTCGGCGACCAGGTCGCCGAACTCGAGGCGGGCAGCGACGTCATGGTCGCGGTCGAGAACATGTTCCCGTTCCGGGCCGACCGGTTCTTCGGCGCGGGGCAGACGTCGATCGAGCGGATGCGCAAGCGCGGAGGTAGGCCCGGCCCAGGGATCTCGGCGTTCGCGCCGTCCTACGACCCGCTGGACGGCAATCACGCGCACTACACGCTCGACCTGAGCCACACCGCGACGGCCGGTACCGATGCCCTGGACATGGCGCGGCGCATGGGCGACGGGCTCGTGCACCTGCACCTGGCCGACGGCAACGGGGCCTCGACCGACGAGCACCTGATCCCCGGGCGCGGCACCCAGCCCGTCGCCGAGGTGTGCCGAATGCTCGCCGAGAACGATTTCGCCGGGCACGTGGTCCTCGAGGTCACCACTCAGACGGCCCGCACGAATACCGAACGCGAGGCGCTGCTGGCCGAGTCGCTACAGTTCGCCCGCAAGCATCTGCTGCGCTGAGCTTCGCGGAAGGAGACGCCGTGGCGGCCTCGACTCTGTTCACCGACGCCATGGCGCTGACACCGGCCGGTGACGGCGTCTACGACGGCGCGCTCGACGAACACTGGACGATCGGGCCGAAGGTGCACGGCGGTGCGATGCTCGCGTTGTGTGCCAACGCCGCGCGCACCGAGGCCAACGGTGAGATCCCCGGCGGGGCCGGAGATCACGCCGGAAATGACACGTCCGGGCTGCAGCCCATCGCGGTGACCGGCAACTTCCTGTGGGCGCCGGACCCCGGTCCCATGCGGCTGGTCACCACGGTGCGCAAACGGGGCCGCCGGATCAGCGTCGTCGACGTCGAACTCGAGCAGGGCGACCGCACGGCGGTACGGGCGTCGGTGACGCTCGGGGAGCCCGAACACCATGTCGCACCGCTGTTGTCGTACAACCCGGTGACGGCGGTCATGGCGCCCGAGCCGCCACCCGAGCTGGCCCCGATCGGTCCGGGACATCCGTTGGGGCCGATCGTGCACCTGTCGCACGGCTGCGACATCCGGCCCGCGCTGCACACACTGGCCGCCCGCGAGGGTGGCGGCCCGCCCGCGTTCGAGTACTGGGTGCGCCCCAGGGGCGTGGCGCCGGACCTCCTGTTCGCGCTTCTGTGCGCCGACGTGTCCGCGCCGGTGACCTTTGCCGTGGAGCGCACCGGTTGGGCGCCCACGGTCCAGCTGACGGCGTATCTGCGGGGTTTGCCCGCCGACGGCTGGCTGCGGGTGCTGTGCACGACGGTGCAGATCGGCCAACACTGGTTCGACGAGGACCACACCGTGGTCGACTGTGAGGGCCGCATCATCGTGCAGTCGCGGCAGCTCGCGATGGTGCCCGCCGACCAGTGACGGCAGCCGACCATGAAATGCTGACCGCATGTCGAGAATCGCGATCATCGGCGGCGGAAGCATGGGTGAGGCACTGTTGTCCGGGCTGCTGCGGGCCGGCAGGCAGGTCAAGGACATGGTGCTTGCCGAGAAGTTTCCCGAGCGGGCCGAATACCTGGCGGACAAGTACTCCGTGCGGGTGACCTCGGTTGCCGACGCCGCCGAGAATGCCAACTACGTCGTCGTCGCGGTCAAGCCCGCCGACGTCGAGAACGTGATCGGCGAGATCGCCGAGGCCGCGGCCAATGCCGAGACCGACACGGCCGAGCAGGTTTTTGTCACCATCGCGGCCGGGGTCAGCACCGCGTACTACGAGGCCAAGCTGCCCGCCGGTTCGCCGGTGATCCGGGTGATGCCCAATGCGCCGGTGATCGTCGGCGGTGGCGTCAGTGCGCTGGCCCCCGGCCGGTTCGCGACGTCCGAGCAACTCAGGGAGGTGGCGTCGCTGTTCGACGCCGTCGGTGGCGTCATCACCGTCGCCGAGTCGCAACTCGACGCCGTCACGGCGCTGTCCGGGTCGGGCCCGGCGTATTTCTTCCTGATGGTCGAGGCCCTCGTCGACGCGGGCGTTGCCGTCGGTCTGTCGCGGGCCGTGGCGACCGATCTGGTTGCCCAGACGATGGCCGGTTCGGCGGCGATGCTGCTCGATCGGCTGGATCAGGTGACCACCGCCGGAGGCGCCGCGCTGGACACCACGCCCGCCCAGTTGCGGGCCACGGTGACCTCGCCGGCCGGAACAACCGCCGCTGGTCTGCGCGAACTGGAGCGGGGTGGGCTGCGGGCCGCGGTGGCCAGCGCCGTGGAAGCCGCGAAAACGCGCTCTGAGCAGCTAGGAATTACACCGGAGTAATTCAAGAAATTCCAATGGATTACCCCACACCCGTCGCAGTAACCCCACCCGCCACGCTATTCTCCCCTTGTATGCGCGGGTTGGTGCCAGCGGTGGGGAAGCCGCTGGAACTGCCCGTGCCTGATTGATTGGGTTGCGATGACGTCTATGAACGGGCCATCGGCGCGGGATGCTGGCGACGGCCAGCCCCGAGCTCAATTTCTGACGGTCGCCGAGGTGGCGAGCTTGATGAGGGTCTCGAAGATGACGGTGTACCGGTTGGTGCACAACGGAGAGTTGCCCGCGGTCCGCGTGGGCCGGTCGTTCCGGGTGCACGCCAAGGCTGTCCACGACCTGCTGGAGACCTCGTACTTCGACGCGGGCTGAATCGGATACGACCGGCGTCCGACCGACCCGGGGCAACGGCATCAGGCATGTCCTGATCTGCCCTCGGGCGCTCCGTGCTGCCCGCTGCGCCCGCGGGGACGGCGGCCATTCTCCGGCCGTTTTCCGTTTACCGGGCTGACCCGGGTAAGGTAACCGGGTCAAACAACGGCTTTAGATAGCGGAGACTGCGGAGTCTATGGGTTCAGTCATCAAGAAGCGGCGTAAGCGCATGTCGAAGAAGAAGCATCGCAAGCTGCTTCGGCGAACTCGCGTGCAGCGCAGAAAACTCGGTAAGTAGTTTTTCGCCGCGGCCGCTAGGCTGGGCCGATGGATTCTGATGGACGTTCCGGTGGACGCCCAACGGGGGTCCCTGGTGCCGGCGGTGACGGATCGGATGGCGCGGATACCGTGCCCAACTCGAAGCCCAACTCGAAGCCCGATTCGAAGCGCGATCCGAAAGTGGTTCTGGTCACGGGTGCGTGCCGGTTCCTCGGCGGTTACCTGACCGCGAGGCTGGCGCAGAACCCGTCGATCGAACATGTCATCGCCGTCGATGCGATCACGCCGAGCAAGGATTTGCTGCGTCGGATGGGGCGCGCCGAGTTCGTGCGCGCCGACATCCGCAATCCGTTCATTGCCAAGGTGATCCGCAACGGCAACGTCGACACCGTCGTCCACGCCGCGGCCGCGTCGTACGCGCCCCGCTCGGGTGGCCGGGCCACGTTGAAAGAGCTCAACGTGATGGGCGCGATCCAATTGTTCGCGGCGTGCCAGAAGACGCCGTCGGTGCGCCGGGTCGTCCTCAAGTCCACCTCGGAGGTCTACGGGTCGAGTTCGCGCGACCCGGTGATGTTCACCGAGGAGAGCAGCGCCCGCCGTCCACCGCGGGACGGCTTCGCCCGCGACAGCATCGACATCGAGGGCTATGCGCGCGGCCTGGCCCGGCGCAGGCCGGACATCGCGGTCACGATCCTGCGGCTGGCCAACATGATCGGCCCCGCGATGGACACCGCGCTGTCGCGTTATCTGGCCGGGCCCGTGGTGCCCTGCGTCGTCGGGCACGACGCCCGGCTGCAGTTGCTGCACGAGCAGGACGCGCTCGGCGCGCTCGAGCACGCCACGGTGGCGGGCAGGGCAGGCACGTTCAACATCGGCGCCGACGGCATCATCATGATGAGTCAGGCGATCCGCCGCTCCGGCCGGGTCCGGCTGCCGGTGCCGAGATCGGCTCTCGCGGCTGTGGATTCGCTGAACCGGGCCACCCGCTACAGCGAGGTGGATCGTGAACAACTCAACTATCTGAGTTACGGACGCGTCATGGATACCACGCGAATGCGCAGGAACCTGGGCTACAGTCCCAAGTGGACGACTGGGGAGGCGTTCGATGACTACGTTCGGGGACGTGGATTGACGCCGATCATCGATCCACGATGGGTAGGCTCGCTGGAGAGTCGTGCTGTGGCCTTGGCACAGCGTTGGGGACGGTAGTACTGGCTCTGGTCTTGGTGGGGAGAAGGTAGCGACGTGGCGGGCGAACCGAAAGCGAAAGTGATTCCCCTGCACGGCAATTCAAGTCGTGCCTCGGCTGCCCGCAGAGCCGCTGCGCGTACCGAGAGTGCGCGTCGGCACCCGTCGCTGCTCGCCGACCCGGGAACGCGTGCGCCCGCCGAGAAGATCGCCGCGGTGGTCCACGAGATCGACCAGCACCGCTCGACCGCCGCGGGCGGATCGCAGGCCGCCGACGAACCCACCGAGATCGCCAAGAGCATCGCCGCGGTCGCCGAGTTCATCCGCAAACGGATGACGGGCGACTATGCGGTCGACGAATTCGGTTTCGACCAACACCTCAACGAGGCGGTCTTCCTGCCGTTGCTGCGGGTGTTCTTCAAGTCCTGGTTCCGCGTCGAGGTCTCCGGCATCGAGAACCTGCCCTCGGCAGGGGCCGCGCTCATCGTCGCCAACCACGCCGGGGTGCTGCCGTTCGACGGGCTGATGACCCAGGTGGCCGTCCACGACCACCATCCGCAGCACCGCGATCTGCGCCTGCTGGCCGCCGACCTGGTGTTCGACCTGCCGATGGTCGGGCAGGCCGCGCGCAAGGCCGGCCACACGCTCGCGTGCACCACCGACGCGCACCGGCTGCTGGCCAACGGCGAGCTCACCGCGGTGTTCCCGGAAGGATTCAAAGGCCTCGGCAAGCCGTTCAAGGACCGCTACAAGCTACAGCGGTTCGGCCGGGGCGGGTTCGTCTCGGCCGCGCTGCGCGCCAAGGTGCCCATCGTGCCGTGCTCGATCGTCGGGTCCGAGGACATCTATCCGATGATCGCCGACCTCAAGCTGCTCGCCCGGCTGCTCAACCTGCCGTACTTCCCGGTGACGCCGTTCTTCCCGCTCGCCGGCCCGGCCGGGATGATCCCGCTGCCGTCGAAGTGGCACATCAAGTTCGGCGAGCCGATCGACACGCACGGCTACGACGAGAGCGCCGCCGACGACCCGATGGTCACCTTCGAACTCACCGACCAGGTGCGCGAAACCATCCAGCACACGCTGTACCACCTGCTCGCCGGCCGCCGGAACATGTTCTTCGGCTGAACCCGCCGGCGTTCACCGACAAGGCGTCAGGAACCGGATTTCTGACCCGCGATCATCTTGGCGACCGCGGCGTCGCGGGCCGCGGCGATCTGCGAGCTGATCTCGTCGGCCTCGTCGACCTCGGCCTCGCCGAGCATCGTCACGATGCTGGTGGCGACGGGCTCGCCGTCGTCGTCGGTCACCTCGGCGCGGATCTCGCAGATCACGGTGCCGTGCGACTCGATGACGGAATCCAGGTAGGAGTCGAACCACAGCTTGTCGCCCACCACGATCGGGCGGTGGAAGATCAGCTTCTGGTCGCGGTGCAGCACGCGCTCGAGGTTGATCGGCACATCGAACTTGTCGAACAGGTCCAGCTGCACGCGACGGCCGGCGACCGCGAGGAACGTCAGCGGCGCGATGAGGTTGTCGTAGCCGCACTCCTTGGCCGCGGCCTCGTCGAAGTGCGCGGGGTGGTCGTCCTTGACGGCGAGCGAGAACTCCCGGACCTTCTCCCGGCCCACCTCGAAGAAGTCGGGGTACCGGTAGTGAGTCCCGATGATGTTTGCGGCGATGCCCATGTGTTCTCTGCTACTCCCGTGCTTCCAGCTTCAACTGCCCGGCTGCGGAAGCCTATCAGCGCCCGCAGGGGGCTCAGCGAATGTCGTGGCGGCGGGAGGCCACCGCGGCAAGGGCCCCGCCGAGCGCCCCGAGCGCCAGCGCGGACGGCACGCCGATGCGGGCCGCCTTGCGGGCGGTGCGGAAATCGCGAATCTCCCAGCCACGCTCCCGTGCGACGTCGCGCAGCGCGGCGTCCGGGTTGATCGCGACCGCGGTGCCGACCAGCGACAGCATGGGCACGTCGTTGAAGCTGTCGGAGTACGCGGTGCAGCGGCGCAGGTTCAGACCTTCCCGGATCGCGAGTGAGCGCACGGCGTGCGCCTTGCCGGTGCCGTGCAGGATGTCGCCGACCAGGCGTCCGGTGAACACCCCGTCGACCGATTCAGCGACCGTGCCCAGCGCGCCGGTGAGCCCGAGCCGCTTGGCGATCGTGGTGGCCAGCTCGTAGGGCGTCGCGGTGACCAGCCACACCTGCTGGCCCGCGTCGAGATGCATCTGCGCCAGCGCCCGGGTACCCGGCCAGATCCGGTCGGCGATGATCTCGTCGTAGATCTCCTCGCCCAGCGCGACGAGTTCGGCGGTGGAACGGCCCTCGATGAACGCCAGCGCCTTGCGCCGCCCGGCGGCGACGTCGTCGCTGTTCTCCTTCCCCGTCAGCTGGAACTTGGCCTGCGCATACGCGATGCCGAGGATGTCGCGGTAGGTGAAGTACTTCCTGGCCGCGAGCCCGCGCGCGAAGTGCACCAGCGACGAACCCTGGACGAGGGTGTTGTCGACGTCGAAGAACGCCGCGGCGGTCAGATCCGGCGGGGGAGCGCTCGGCGGCGGTGTCGGTTCGGCCTGCAGGTCGGTGACAGCGGCCTCGGCGCTGGCCTCGCCGCCGATTTCCTGAGCCCCCTTGGCGCCCTGAGCCTCATCAGCCATGGCCCGTTCTGACGCCCCGGCACTACCGAATTCGGACACGGACCAACCCTATCGGGATACTGACGGGGTGGAGCGCTCGCAACCAGGTCCCGCCGCCGGGCACACCGTGACGTTGCTGACCCGGGCCGGGTGCAGTCTGTGCGCCCGTGCCGCCGAGGAGCTTGCCGGGCTGCGTGACGAGCTCGGGTTCGCGTTGGTGACCACCGACGTCGACGAGCTCGCCGCCACCGGCGACGCGAGCCTGCGCGCGCAGTACGGCGACCTGTTGCCGGTGGTTTTGCTGGACGGGTCCGAGCACAGCTATTGGGAGGTCGACGCAGCGCAGCTGCGTCGTGATCTCGGCCACTAGCTTCCGCACAGCGCTTCCACAGCGGCAAATCGGCTGGACCCGGGCATCTGAATCCATCAACTTACCGGCCTTATACCAGGTGACCGATCGGATCGAATTTGGAGGCCGCCCGGAAAACCGATACCTTTGTTGACGTGGTGATGAAGCCGTGAGCGTGCTGCTATTTGGGGTTTCGCACCGCAGTGCGCCGGTGTCCGTGCTCGAACAGCTGAGCACCAACGAAGCCGAGCAGGCGAAAATCATCGACCAGGTGCTCCAGTCCTCACTGGTGACCGAGGCCATGGTGCTTTCCACCTGCAACCGCGTCGAGGTCTACGCGGTGGTCGAGGCATTCCACGGCGGCCTGTCGGTGATCGGGCAGGTGCTCGCCGAGCGCTCCGGTATGTCCCTCAATGATCTGACCAAATACGCCTACGTCCGGTACGCCGAGGCGGCCGTCGAGCATCTGTTCGCGGTGACCAGCGGCCTGGATTCCGCGGTCGTCGGCGAACAGCAGGTGCTGGGGCAGGTGCGTCGCGCCTACGCGACGGCCGAGGCCAACCACACCGTCGGCCGCACGCTGCACGAGCTCGCGCAGCGGGCGCTTTCGGTGGGCAAGCGCGTGCACTCCGAGACCGGGATCGACGCCGCAGGCGCATCGGTGGTCTCGGTGGCCCTCGGGATGGCCGAGTCCAAGCTGGTCGGCGGCCTCGCCGGGCGCACCGCCGCCGTCATCGGCGCGGGTGCGATGGGCGCGCTCGCCGGTGCGCACCTGGTGCGCGCGGGCATCGAACGCGTGCACGTGGTCAACCGGTCCCTGCCGCGCGCGCAGCGGCTGGCCCACAACCTCACCGAACAGGGCGTCGTGGCCGACGCCGTTGGCCTGGACGACATCGCCCGTGCCCTCGTCGACGCCGACGTCGTGATCAGCAGCACCGGTGCCGTGCGCCCGGTGGTCTCGCTGGCCGACGTGCACTACGCGCTGGCGCAACGCACCCTCGTCGGCGCCGAACACCAGATGGTCGTGTGCGACCTCGGCATGCCGCGCGACGTCGATCCGGCCGTATCGGGTTTGCCGGGGGTCTGGGTCGTCGACATGGACCGCATCCAGCGCGAACCGTCGGCCCGGGCGGCCGCGGTCGACGCGGAGGCCGCCCGCAACATCGTGGCCACCGAGGTGGCGAACTACCTGGCCGGCCAGCGCATGGCCGAGGTCACCCCGACCGTCACGGCGCTGCGGCAGCGCGCCGCCGACGTTGTCGAGGCCGAGCTGCTGCGCCTCGACAACCGACTGCCCGGGCTCGACTCGGCCCATCGCGAAGAGGTCGCCAAGACCGTCCGTCGTGTCGTCGACAAGCTGTTGCACGCCCCGACCGTGCGCGTCAAACAACTCGCAAGCGCCCCAGGCGGGGACAGTTACGCCGAGGCGCTGCGGGAACTGTTCGAACTCGACCCGCAAGCCGTCGAAGCGGTTGCGGCCAGCGAATTGCCCTTGATAACAACTGATTTCGATAAGACTGAGTAGAGCTTGGCAAAGTACCGCGATTCGGTGATCCGGCTCGGCACCCGGGGTAGCCTCCTGGCTACGACACAGGCCGGCACTGTCAGAGACGCTCTGCTCGCCGCAGGGCATCGCTGCGAGCTCGTCATCATCTCCACCGAGGGTGACCGAAACCAGGGGCCGATCGCGAACATCGGAATCGGTGTGTTCACCGCCGCGCTGCGCGAGGCGATCGACGACGGCCGCGTCGACATGGCGGTGCACTCCTACAAGGATTTGCCCACCGCGGCCGACGAACGATTCCGCATCGCTGCCATCCCCCGCCGTGAGGATGCCCGCGATGCCCTCGTGGCGCGTGACGGTCTGGTGCTCGGAGAGTTGCCGGCCGGCTCGGTGATCGGCACGTCGAGCCCGCGACGGGCCGCGCAGCTTAGAGCACTGGGTCTCGGTTTGGAAATCCGCCCCCTACGAGGCAACCTAGATACCAGGTTGAACAGGGTTACGAGTGGTGAACTCGACGGCATCGTGGTCGCCCGGGCGGGTCTGGCCCGGATCGGACGACTCGACGTTGTCACCGAGACGCTCGAGCCGGTGCAGATGTTGCCAGCGCCGGCTCAGGGGGCGCTCGCGGTGGAATGTCGTGCAGGCGACACCGAGCTGATTGCGATCTTGTCGGAGTTGGACGACGCCGATACGCGAGCCGCGGTCACCGCCGAACGGGTCCTGCTCGCCGAACTGGAGGCGGGTTGTTCCGCACCGGTCGGTGCGATCGCCGAAGTGGTCGAGTCGATCGATGAGGACGGCAACGTCTTCGAAGAGCTGTCGTTGCGCGGCTGCGCAGCGACGCTGGACGGATCCGACGTGATCCGTGCGTCCGGCATCGGCACTCCCGATCGGGCCGCTGAACTCGGCGTCTCGGTTGCTGCGGAGCTGTTCGATCTGGGTGCACGCGAACTGTTGGAAGAGCGTGGGAGTGAGAAATGACCCGGCAGGTCCCAATCGGCGGAGCCGACAGTCTGACGGCTCTTGGCGGAGCCGAGAGTCTTACCGCCCTCGGCGGTGCCGAGAATCTGGCTGCCCTCGGCGGTGCCGAGAATCTGGCGGCCCTCGGCGGCAGTGCCGATACCGCGACCCCGGCGACCCCGGTTGCCAACGCCGCGTCCGCGGACGCCCCGACGCGCTCCGGCGAGAGCTCGAGCCGTTCGCGAAGCCGCAAGGTCAAACCCGGTCGCATCACGTTCGTCGGCTCCGGTCCCGGTGACCCGGGCCTGCTGACCACCCGGGCCCAGGCGGTGCTCGCGCACGCCGAACTGGTCTTCACCGATCCCGATGTGCCCGAGGCGGTGCTCGCTCTCGTCGGCACCGACCTGCCCCCGGCCGCGGGGCCCGCGCCGGCCAGGAAGTCCGACAAGGCCGACAAGGCCGACAAGGCCGACAAGGATGAGGCATCGAAGTCCGACGAGCCTGCGGTCATCCCGGGTGGACCGGAGGTGCGTCCCGCCCTCGGTGACCCGGCCGAGGTGGCCAAGACGCTGGCGGCTGAGGCGCGCCACGGCTACAACGTCGTCCGCCTGATCGCCGGTGACCCGCTGTCGGTCGATGCCGTGATCACCGAGATCAACGCGCTGGCCAAGACGCATCTGACCTTCGAGATCGTGCCCGGCCTGCCCGATACCACCGCGGTGCCCACCTATGCGGGCCTGCCGCTGGGGTCGGCGCACACCGTCGCCGACGTGCGCGGTGACGTCGACTGGGCCGCGCTGGCCGCGGCTCCGGGCCCGCTGATCCTGCACGCGACCGCGTCGCATCTGCCCGACGCCGCCCGCACGCTCATCGAACACGGACTGGTCGAGAACACCCCCGCGGTGGTCACGGCCAACGGCACCACGTGCCAGCAGCGTTCGGTGGAGACCACGCTGGCCGGGCTGACCGACAAGGCCGTGCTGGAGAAGCCGGCGGGCAGCGAGTTCGCGGGTCCGCTGACCGGACCGCTCGTGGTGACGATCGGCAAGACCGTCGCCCATCGCGCCAAGCTGAACTGGTGGGAGAGCCGCGCCCTGTACGGCTGGACCGTGCTGGTGCCGCGCACCAAGGATCAGGCGGGCGAGATGAGCGAGCGCCTGGTCACCCACGGCGCGCTGCCGATCGAGGTGCCCACCATCGCCGTCGAGCCGCCGCGCAGCCCCGCGCAGATGGAACGTGCGGTCAAGGGTCTGGTGGACGGCCGGTTCCAGTGGGTGGTGTTCACCTCCACCAATGCCGTTCGCGCGGTGTGGGAGAAGTTCAACGAGTTCGGTCTGGACGCGCGTGCGTTCTCCGGCGTGAAGATCGCCTGCGTCGGGCAGGCCACCGCGGACAAGGTGCGCGCGTTCGGCATCAACCCCGAGCTGGTGCCGTCGGGTGAGCAGTCGTCGCTGGGCCTGCTGGACGAATTCCCGCCGTACGACGAGATTTTCGATCCGGTGAACCGGGTGCTGCTGCCGCGCGCCGACATCGCCACCGAGACGCTGGCCGAAGGTCTGCGCGAACGTGGTTGGGAGATCGAGGATGTCACGGCGTACCGCACCGTGCGCGCGGCCCCGCCGCCTGCGCACACCCGCGAGATGATCAAGACCGGCGGTTTCGACGCGGTGTGCTTCACGTCGAGCTCGACCGTGCGCAACCTGGTCGGCATCGCGGGCAAGCCGCACGCCCGCACCATCGTGGCCTGCATCGGACCGAAGACCGCCGAGACCGCGGTCGAGTTCGGCCTCCGGGTGGATGTGCAGCCCGAGACCGCCGCGGTCGGACCGCTGGTGGAGGCGCTCGCCGAGCATGCCGCCCGACTGCGCGCCGAGGGCGCCCTTCCGCCGCCGCGCAAGAAGAGCCGCCGCAGGTAGACACTCGCCGAAACGGCATTCCAGCAGGCGTGTACTCGCACTTTTGCTGATGAAATGTCATTTCGCCGGAGAAGGAGACGAGCTAGTGGCGTTCCCGAGGCATCGGCCCCGTCGGCTGCGGACCACACCGGCCATGCGCCGGTTGGTGGCGCAGACCTCGCTGGAGCCACGGCATCTGGTGCTTCCGATGTTCGTCGCCGACGGCATCGACGAACCACGGCCGATCAGTTCCATGCCCGGCGTCGTGCAGCACACCCGGGAGTCGTTGCGCCGCGCCGCCGCCGATGCCATCGCGGCCGGTGTGGGCGGGCTGATGCTGTTCGGCGTGCCGTGCGACGAGGACAAGGACGCCACCGGGTCGGCCGGCGTCGACGCGGACGGCATCCTGAACGTCGCATTGCGGGATCTGGCCAAGGATCTCGGCGACGCGACGGTGATCATGGCCGATACCTGCCTCGACGAGTTCACCGACCACGGCCACTGCGGGGTGCTGGACTCCGCGGGCCGCGTGGACAACGACGCCACCAACCTCCGATATGTGGAACTGGCTGTGGCGCAAGCGAATTCCGGTGCTCACGTGGTGGGGCCGAGCGGCATGATGGACGGTCAGGTGGCCGCCATCCGCGACGGGCTCGACGCCGCGGGGCACACCGATGTGGCGATCCTCGCCTACGCCGCGAAGTTCGCGTCGGCGTTCTACGGGCCGTTCCGGGAAGCGGTGTCCTCCAGCCTCTCCGGTGATCGCCGCACCTATCAGCAGGATGCCGGCAACATCCGCGAGGCCGTGCACGAGATCGAACTCGACATCGACGAGGGCGCCGACATGGTGATGGTGAAGCCCGCCATGAGCTACCTCGACGTGGTGCGCGCCGCGGCCGACATCTCGCCGGTTCCGGTGGCGGCCTACCAGATCTCCGGTGAGTACGCGATGATCAGCGCCGCGGCCGCCAATGGCTGGATCGACCTGCAGACCGCGGCGCTGGAGTCGCTGGTCGGCATCCGCCGCGCGGGCGCCGACATCATCCTGACCTACTGGGCGGCCGACGTCGCCGGTTGGTTGGCGTGACCGACTCCATGACCGAGCAGCGGCCGGGGTCCGACCCTCGCCCTGAGGATGTCGACACCGGGTTCTGGCTGTGGGCGGTCGCGCTGCCGCTTCTGGTCGCCGGCTATCTGCTCGACGCCGTCACCGCCGCGGCGGGGGAGCAGCGCGCGCTGACGATCGTGCTGGCCGTGGTGTTCATGATCGTGGTGTCCTCGATCGTGGTGGCGTTCCTGATCCTGATGCGCCAGGGCTACCGCTGGACGCGGACCGTGCTCACCAGCGGCGGGCTGGTGTCGGTGATCCACGTCGCCACCAGTCTGTTCACCGGCGACCGGCCGCCTGCCGCCGCGGTCGGCTACGCCCTCACCGGGATCTGCGGATCGGTCCTGATCGCCGGTGGTGTGTACCTGCTGCACCGCAAGGATGCGAACGGCTTCTTCACCCGGTGATTCGCTAGGCTGTGCCGACAATGTGTGCCTCCCAGTCACCGCCGCCGTCGGAGCCGGCCCGGGCCAACTCCGTCGTCACGACCCTCGGCTTCGTCTGCTGGCTGGTCGCCGCGGTGCTGTTGATGGTGGGCGGCATGATCGCGGCCTCGGTGTCGTTGCCGGGCCTTGACACCCCGTTGTTCCGCGGTGTCGGTGTGCTGATCGCGATCGCCGGGGCGGGTATGGCGTTTCTCGCGGGCCTCAGCCGCGGCGGGGATCCCCGGTTCCGCCGCGCGGCGATGGCGCTGTCGGTCGCGATCGTGGTGATCGTGGCGCTGACCGCGCGCCTGGGCGTCGTGCACATCCTGACGCTGATCGGCATCGTGCTGTTGATCGTCGGGACGATCCTCAACGCCCTTCCGAGGAGAGACCGTGACTGAACCCGCCGACGGCGACGCGCACGGGGCGCAGGCACCCACGGAGGCTTCCGAGGTGCTGTTCTACGAGCAGGGCGCCAGCTGGGCATGGTTGTTGTCCGGGCCGATCGCGGGTATCGGGATGGCGGTCCTGCAACGCACCGGCGGCTACGGGCACGATCTGTGGATCCCACTGATCTTTTTGGTGCTGGTGTCCGGCTTCATCGCCATCCAGGTCAAGGCGGCCCGCATCCACACCTCGGTGGAGCTGACCAGGACCACGCTGCGGGAGGGGACCGAGATCATCTCGATCGACGAGATCGTGCGCATCTATCCCGAGGCCAGCGGCTCCGAGGTGCCCAAGTGGCAGTCGGCGCGCGCGCTCGGCGAGCTGACCGGTGTGCCGCGCGGGCGCACCGGCATCGGGCTCAAGCTGACCGGCGACCGCACCGCCCAGGCATGGTCGCGCAGGCACCGCACGCTGCGCGCCGCGTTGCAGCAGCTGGTGGAAGAGCGCACGCCGTGAAACGCCGCGCGGTGATCCAGGTGGTGGTCGCGGCGGCGGCCGCGGTCGGCTGCGTGCTGAGTTGGCTCGCGGCGAGTTCGACGGTCGCGGTCGCGCCGGTGCTGCCGGGGGAGCCGGTCACCTATTCGGTCACGTATTCGGCGCCGATGCTGGCGCTGGCGCTGCTGCTCGCGACGGTCGCCGGGGTGCTGGCCGTCCTTGGCGTCGCCAACGCGCGACGTCCCTCGAATCGCCGCTGAACCCACGATGTCGTGAGGGCCCTCACAGGCGCTTGGTACAAAGTACGAAATCTGTAACACTGTGTCCATGACGGAGTTGGCGCAAAGCCCCGCAGAACACCCGGCCGCACCGGACGCCCTGCCCCTCGGGCCGCAATCGCTGGTGTGGAAGTACTTCGGCGACAACCGCATGTTCCTCATCGGACCCCGCCCCGCGGTGCTGCAGAACATGCTCGCCGAACTCGGACAGGGCGTGCTCGACCATTCGACGTTCTTCTCCGACACCGCCGAGCGGCTCAGACGCACCATCCCGCCGATCTTCCGCACCGTCTACGGCACCGAGGAGCACAACGCGGGCACCCAGGTCCGCGACTTCCACCATCACGTCAAGGGCGATATGCCAGGACCGGACGGCACGCCGGTCGGCCGCTATCACGCCCTCGACCCGGACACCTATTTCTGGGCCCACGCGACCTTCGTCGAACAGGTCATCTATTTCGCGGACACCTTCGTCAAGCGGCTCACGCGCGAGGAGAAGGAACAGATCTACCGGGAGTCCAAGACCTGGTACCGCCGCTACGGCGTCAGCGATCGGCCGATGCCCGCCGACTACGCCGAATTCGAGAAGTACTGGGACCGGATGATGAACGAGGTGGCCGTCCCGCACAAGACCGCCCGGTACGGCGTCGGGTACGTCACCAAGGGTTTCCCGTGCCCCAAGGCCGTGCATCCGGCCGTGTGGCGGGTGGTCGCGCTGGTGTTCAACCCCGTCGCGGCGTTCCTGACCACCGGCGGCCTGCCGCCGCGGGCACGCGACCTGCTCGGTCTGCCGTGGAGCGAGCGCCAGGAGCGGCGCTACCAGCGGTTCGCGGCGTTCTGGCGGTCCCGCCCGGTCAACTGGGTGTGGGATCATCTGCCGATGAGCGTGCGCTACAGCCGGTACGCCCGGCAGGGCTATGCCCGGGCCTGACGCCGCCAGTCGAGCGATCCTCGACGCGGCACTGGTCGAGTTCGAGCGATACGGCTTCCGTCGTGTCGCGCTCGACGATGTCGCGCGCCGCGCAGGCGTCAGCCGCACCACGATCTACCGCCGGTTCTCCAACCGCGACGATCTGGTGGGCGCGGTCATCGAGCGCGAGAACGTCTCACTGTTCGCCGATATCGCGGCCGAACTGAAGGCCGCCAAGCCGCAGTCCAATATCTATGTCGAGGCGTTCACGCTGTCGATCCTGCGGTTCCGTCGTCATCGCGTGCTCAACCAGATGATCAAGGACGAACCCGCGCTGGTCCTCGAGCTCGCGCACCGGCACTACGGCGCCGCGATCGAGCGCATGGCCGCCGCGCTGCGGGTGATCTTCCCGGACGGGTTCGCCGACCGGATCGGGGAGGCGGCGGTCAACGACCTGGCCGACACGATCCTGCGGTACGCGCTGATGGCGCTGCTCATCCCGAGCGTCGAACCGCTCGAGACGGCCGACGACATCCGCGCGTTCGCCACCCGGCACTTCCTTCCGAGCCTGCCGATGTCGCTGCGCGCCGTGCCGGCCTGAGTGTCTGCAGGCGCGGAAAGTTCCCTTCGGAACCGACCCCTGGGCGCCCGGTTTGGCGCGGTGCGCCTTCGGGCAGCCGACATCCATGACCACCGACGACAGCGAACGCACCGAGGCTCCACCGGTCACCGATGCGCACCGTGAAGAAGCCAAACGCGTGATGCGGGCGTACGACGACGATCGCCCCACCACGGTGCTGCCCGGAAGCGACGGGACCGTGTCCGGCACCGCCGTCACCGACTGGGTGGACGACGACGGAAAGCCGATCTTCGGCAGGGACGAAGGCGCAGTCGGCACCGAGGACAGCGGGAAAGCCGAGTAGGCCACGCGGCGGGTACGGGTCTGCCTACTGTGGCTCATGTGACCCCATTCGAGCAGATCGCCCCCGCATTCGTCGAGATGGCCCATTCCATCGTGTGGGCCTCGGCGGCCACCGTCGACGCCGACGGCCGGCCGAGAACCCGTGTGCTGCATCCGATCTGGGAGTTCGACGGCCCGGACCTGTTTGGCTGGATCGCGACGGTGCCCTCACCGGTCAAACGGGCGCACCTGGCGGTGCACCCCTACATGTCGCTGAACTACTGGGCGCCCAGCCATGACACGTGCTCGGCCGAATGCCTGGTCGAGTGGTACACCGACGACGAGACCCGCGGGCTCGTGTGGGACAAGTTCGCCAACGGCCCCGAACCTGTCGGCTACGACCCGAACATCATTCCGCAGTGGCGCGGCGGGCCGACGTCACCGGAGTTCGCGGCGCTGCGTCTCACCCCGTATCGGCTGCGCGTCATGCCCGGTTCGGTGATGCTCTCCGGCCGGGGGGAGACCCTGCTCTGGCAGTCCTGATCAACCGGTTGGTTTGAATGCATCCTTAGCACACCGGTGTGCCGCAGCGGGCGAAATCACAGGTACGTGACATTGATCACGACCTGGAATAGTTTCCTGTTCAAGTTGCGGCTTTCGCGCCCGCTGCAGTTAACGGAGTCGGGTCGCCGCGACGGCGGCGAAGATCGTTAAGCACAACGGCACTCCGGTCACGCCTGCGTAAATAACGGTTCCGCCGATCCGGGCCGGGAAGGTTTTGCCTCACGGTGAATATGTGACCTGATTAGCACTTCAGCGGTAAAACCTCAGGTAACCGAGTTTGCCTCAGCGGCCCTACGTGACCGCTTGTCGAGCCGTGCAACACGTCCCGTCCGGGCTGAAAGAATGGTTCACCGCGGATTGTCAACCCCGGGCAGGCGGATTCTCAGCAAACTCTTCCGCACGGATCGGGTCGAACGGGTTCCCCGAACGTATCCGTTGCTACCACGCACACCGACGTTTATGTTTCTGCTGCCAACTGTGAGCGAGGCATCAGAAGCGGACGTGAACCTCCAGGATCCCCGACGCTTCTCCACAGGTGTTGAGCCGGTTGCAGACAACAGAACAGGTGGACCTGAGGGGCCGCCGGCAATACAGCTAGGGAGAACATGAAGGCAATCAGTCGGGTGCTGATCGCGATGGTTGCAGCCGTCGCGGCGCTATTCACCAGCGCGGGCACCTCTCACGCAGGTCTGGACAACGAGCTGAGCCTCGTCGACGGTCAGGACCGCACCCTGACCGTGCAGCAGTGGGACACCTTCCTCAACGGTGTGTTCCCGCTCGACCGCAACCGTCTGACCCGTGAGTGGTTCCACTCAGGTCGCGCCAAGTACATCGTGGCCGGCCCGGGCGCCGACGAGTTCGAGGGCACCCTGGAGCTGGGCTACCAGATCGGCTTCCCCTGGTCGCTGGGCGTGGGCATCAACTTCAGCTACACCACCCCGAACATCCTGATCGACGACGGTGACATCACCCAGCCGCCGTTCGGCCTGAACTCGGTCATCACCCCGAACCTGTTCCCCGGCGTGTCGATCTCGGCCGACCTGGGCAACGGCCCGGGCATCCAGGAAGTCGCGACCTTCTCGGTCGACGTCTCCGGTGCTGCCGGCGGTGTGGCGGTGTCCAACGCGCACGGCACCGTGACCGGTGCGGCCGGTGGTGTGCTGCTGCGTCCGTTCGCCCGGCTGATCGCCTCGACCGGTGACTCGGTCACCACCTACGGCGAGCCCTGGAACATGAACTGAGACAGCAATCCGGCCGCTGAGGCCGCATGCGCATCGGCGCGTCACGCTCCTGGTGTCGTCAGCTCGTCGTTGACACGTGAACTGACACTCTTCCTGGCCGGAGCGGGACGCGCCGATGTGTTTGCGGGAATTGCTCAGCGGGGCCTGTCGGCGCACCGGTATCAGGTGCGACGCAGCAGGACGGCCTGCTCGAACGGCAATCGCGCGACCACCCACCGAATGGGGCCGCGCACCCGCGCGGCGGCCTCGGTCCGCGGCACCACGCGCGGGTCGGTGACGCGGATCGTCTTGCCGTGCCTACGGATCTCGGCGGTCCCCGCGGCGGTGAGGTTCTTGAGCCAGTCGCGGTCGGGGCCGTAGGTCAACACGATGGCGACGCCCTCGTCGGTGGTGAACACCGACAGCGGGGTGCGATATCGCTTGCCGGACTTGCGTCCGACGTGCTCAAGGATGCCGAATGTCGGCGCCCATCCCGCCCAGATCTTCTGGATAGGGTTGGTGACGTGACGGTTGAACCGGGCCAGCCATTGCGGAAGTTGCATGAAATCATGATGCGCACACCCCGAACGCGCGGACCAGATTTTCGAATGTCGTTTGCTCCGCACGGTTTTTGTCGAAACTGAACTCATGGTCTCGGAGGTTCCTGCGGTCACCCCGGCATCGGGCAGCTCGCGCGACGCGGACGGCGACGCGGGCGATGTCAGCGCGCTGCCGCTGGCGCCCCGCAATCCGCTGTCGCTGCGCCAGATGGCGCGCGCGGTGCGGACCTTGGACACGGGCCAGGAGGTGATCCGCGGCGCGGGCGGTCCGGTGAGCCGTGTGCAGTTGGGGCCGCGGCGGCTCGTGCCGCCGTTGGTGGCGGTGTTCTCCCCGGAGGGCATTCGCGACGTGCTCGCCCGCAACGACGCGTTCGCCGAACGGTGCATCGTGCACGACGAGGTTCGCCATGCCGCGGGCGACAGCCTGTTCGTCCTGCCCAACGAGCAGTGGCGCCCGCGCAAGCGCGCGCTGCAGCCCGTGTTCACCCGGCAGAACGTGCGTGCGTTCGGTGGGCACATGTCGGCGGCCGCGCAGGCTGTCATCGACGAGTGGGCAGCGGTTTCGCGGAGCCGGCTTGCTGTCGACCTCGATGAGGTCTGCAGGCGGGTGACCATGCAGTCGTTGGGACGTTCGATCCTGGGCATCGACCTCAACGAACGCGCGGACGTCATCGTCGGGCACATGCATGTCGCGTCGTCGTACGCCACCGACCGGGCGTTGCGTCCGCTGCGCGCCCCGCGCTGGCTGCCCACGCCCGCGCGGCGCCGGGCCCGCGCCGCGGTCGCCGCGATGCGGGCGGTCACCGCCGAGATCCTGCAGGCCTGCCGCGACGATCCGAACCGCGACGCCCCACTGGTGCGGGCGTTGATGGCGGCCACCGATCCGGAGACCGGTGAGCGCCTCAGCGACGCCGACATCTGCAACGACCTGTTGATCTTCATGCTCGCAGGTCACGACACCACCGCGACGGCGCTCACCTACGCGCTGTGGGCGCTGGGCCACCATCCGCAGATCCAGGACCGCGTGGCGGCCGAGGCCCGTGCGCTCGGCGACCGCGAACTCACCCCCGCCGACGTCCCGCACCTCGGCTACACCGTGCAGGTGCTGCACGAGTCGCTGCGGATGTGCCCGCCCGCCGCGGGGGTGGGGCGCCTGGCGCTGCGCGACATCGCGGTCGCAGGTCACCGGATCGAGGCGGGCAGCCTGGTCGCGCTGGGGATCTACGCGGTGCACCACGATCCGCGGCTGTGGCCGGACCCCGAGGTGTTCGACCCGGACCGGTTCAGCCCGGAGCAGGCGCGGGAACGGGACCGGTGGCATTTCATCCCGTTCGCCGGGGGAGCGCGGGCGTGCATCGGCGAGCACTTCGCGCGGTTGGAGACGACGCTGGCGCTGGCCACGATCATCCGGTCGGTCGTGGTGGAATCGGTCGATGCCGAATTCCCCGTCGACGTGCCGTTCACCACAGTCGCGAAGGGGCCGATCAGGGCGAATGTGGCCCCGCGCGGGCCTGGCCACTACACCCTGTAGTTGACTCGGTTGCGCCGACTGGGACACTGGTGGCCATGCGTGTCGACCAAACATGCGGATCCGCTTCGACCAGGCGCTCGGCCGAGCTGTTCGCCGATGCCTGCGCCGTCATCCCCGGCGGGGTCAACTCCCCGGTCCGTGCCTTCAACTCCGTGGGCGGCACCCCGAGGTTCATCACCTCGGCCGGCGGCTACTGGCTGACCGACGCCGACGGCAACCGCTACATCGACCTGGTGTGCTCGTGGGGTCCGATGCTGCTCGGCCACGCCCACCCCGCGGTCGTCGAGGCGGTGCGCAAGGTCGCCGAGAACGGTCTGAGCTTCGGCGCCCCGACGCCCTCGGAGACCGAACTCGCCGCCGAGATCATCGACCGCGTCGCGCCGGTGGAGATGGTGCGCTTCGTCAACTCGGGCACCGAGGCGACCATGAGCGCGATCCGGCTGGCCCGCGGGTTCACCCACCGCGCCAAGATCATCAAGTTCTCCGGCTGCTACCACGGCCACAGCGACGCGCTGCTCGCCGACGCCGGATCCGGCGTCGCGACCCTCGGCCTGCCGTCCTCGCCGGGCGTCACCGGCGCGGCGGCCGCGGACACGATCGTGCTGCCGTACAACAACGTCGCCGCCGTCGAAGAGGTGTTCGCCCGCTTCGGTGACGAAATCGCTTGTGTCATCAGCGAAGCCAGTGCAGGCAACATGGGTACCGTGCCGCCGCTGCCCGGTTTCAACGCCGCGTTGCGCCGCATCACCGCCGAGCACGGCGCGCTGCTGATCCTCGACGAGGTGATGACCGGGTTCCGGGTGAGCCGTGCGGGTTGGTACGGGCTGGATCCGGTCGAGGCCGACCTGCTGACGTTCGGCAAGGTGATGAGCGGTGGTCTGCCCGCCGCGGCGTTCGGTGGCCGCACCGAGGTCATGAGCCGATTGGCCCCGCTCGGCCCGGTGTATCAGGCCGGCACGCTGTCGGGTAACCCGGTCGCGATGGCGGCGGGCCTGACCACGCTGCGCCACGCCGACGACGCGGTCTACGCCAAGCTCGACGCGAACGCCGACCGGTTGACGGGCCTGCTCACCGGTGCGCTCACCGACGCGGGCGTCGCACACCGGGTGCAGCGGGCAGGCAACATGCTCAGCGTGTTCTTCACCGACGAACCGGTGCACGATTTCGCCGCCGCCAAGGCCACCGAAACCTGGCGCTTCCCACCGTTTTTCCACGCCCTGCTGGAGCGCGGCGTGTACCCGCCCTGCAGCGCGTTCGAAACCTGGTTCGTCTCAGCGGCTCTGGATGACGAGGCGTTCGAGCGCATCGCCGAGGCGTTGCCCGCCGCCGCACAGGCCGCCGCGGCGGCCACCCCGGAGGCCGGGGCGTGAGCGACGGGGCCTCAACCGCAGCCGGACCGGTCCGCACGACGGTTCACGTGCTGCGCCACGGCGAGGTGCACAACCCCGCCAAGGTGCTGTACGGCAGGTTGCCCGGCTACCACCTGTCCGAACGTGGCCGCGCGCAGGCCGCGGCGGCCGCCGAGTGGCTGGCCGGCCACGACGTCGTCTACATCGTGGCCTCGCCGCTGGAACGCGCACAGGAGACCGCGGCGCCGATCGCCGAGAGCCACGCCCTGTCGATCGACACCGACGACGACCTCATCGAATCCTGGAACACCTTCGAGGGGCAGAAGGTCGCGCCGGGTGACGGCGCGCTGCGCGATCCGCGGAACTGGCCGCGGCTGCGCGATCCGCGCAAGCCGTCGTGGGGCGAACCCTACGACGAGGTCGCCGCCCGCATGACGGCCGCGCTGCACCGGGCCCGGCTCAAGGCCGCGGGCCACGAGGCGGTGTGCGTCAGCCACCAGCTCCCGGTCGAGACGTTGCGGCGCGCGATGACCGGCCGCAAGCTGGCTCATCTGCCGCTGCCGCACAGCAGGCTGTGCAATCTGGCGTCCATCACGTCGTTCACGTTCGACGACGACCGGCTGATCCGCTGGGGATATACGGAGCCCTGGGGTATCTGATGCGGTTGTGGGTCGCCCGTGTGGTGCGTGTGACGCTGGCGGCGCTGTTCGCAGTGCTGGCGGGGGCGCTCGCCGGATGCTCGACGGGTGACGACGCGGTCGCGCAGGGCGGCACGTTCGAGTTCGTCGCGCCGGGCGGCAAGACCGACATCTTCTACGACCCGCCGCAAAGCCGTGGTCGCCCCGGCACTTTGGCCGGGCCCATGCTCACCGATCCGTCGAAGACCATCTCGCTCGACGATTTCGCCGGCAAGGTCGTGGTGGTCAACGTGTGGGGTCAGTGGTGCGGGCCGTGCCGCGCGGAGATCACCCAGCTGCAAGAGGTTCACAACGCCACCAAGGACCAGGGTGTGCAGTTCCTCGGCATCGATGTGCGGGACAACAACCGCGACGCGGCAGTCGATTTCGTCACCGACCGCAAGGTCACGTTCCCGTCGATCTACGACCCGCCGATGCGCACCATGATCGCGTTCGGCGGCAAGTACCCCACCACGGTCATCCCGTCGACGGTGGTGCTGGACCGCCAACACCGTGTGGCGGCGGTGTTCCTGCGTGAGCTGCTCGCCGAGGATCTCGAACCGCTGATCGAACGCCTGCTTGCCGAACCGGCCGACCCGGCCGAGCCCGCTGCGTCGAAAGAGCAACAGCCGTGACCGGATTCGCCGAGATCGCGGCGGTGGGACCGGTTCTGCTCGCCCTCGGGGTGAGCGTGCTGGCCGGTCTGGTGTCGTTCGCGTCGCCGTGCGTCGTGCCGCTCGTGCCCGGGTATCTGTCGTATCTGGCCGCGGTGGTCGGCGTCGACGACGATCCCGTGCGCACCGGTGGTGAGCGGGTCGCGCTGCGCTCGGCGCGGCTGCGGGTGGCCGGTGCGGCGGCGTTGTTCGTCGCCGGGTTCACCGTGGTGTTCTTGCTCGGCGCGGTCGCGGTGCTCGGGATGACCACCACGCTGATCGCCAATCAGCTTCTGCTGCAACGCATCGGCGGCGTGGTCACGATCGTCATGGGTCTGGTGTTCGTGGGTTTCATCCCGGCGCTGCAACGGCAGGCCCGTTTCACACCGCGTCAACTGTCCACGGTGGCGGGCGCGCCGCTGCTCGGTGCGGTGTTCGCGCTCGGCTGGACCCCGTGTCTCGGCCCGACCCTCACCGGCGTCATCGCGGTCGCCTCGGCCACCGACGGCGCGACGGTGGCCCGCGGGGTGGTGCTGGTGCTGGCCTACTGCCTGGGCCTGGGCATCCCGTTCGTGCTGCTCGCGCTCGGTTCGGCACGCGCCGTGCAGGGCCTGGGCTGGCTGCGCAGGCACACCAGGACCATCCAGATCTTCGGTGGCGTGCTGCTGATCCTGGTCGGCACGGCCCTGGTGACCGGTCTGTGGAACGAGTTCGTGTCCTATGTGCGCGACGCCTTCGTCAGCGATGTGAGGCTCCCCATCTGATGACGTCATCCCCGCGAGCAGACACAAAACTGCCCGAAAACCCGCCAAATACGGCAGGTTTGCGTCTGCTCGGCAGAAGAATCTGGGCCCCGATCCGCAACACGTGGCGCACCCTGACGTCGATGGGCACGGCGCTGGTGCTGCTGTTCCTGCTCGCACTCGGCGCCATTCCCGGTGCCCTGCTGCCGCAGCGCAGCCTCAACGAGTCCAAGGTCGACGAGTACCTCGCGGCGCACCCGACGATCGGGCCGTGGCTGGACCGTGTGCAGGCGTTCGACGTGTTCTCCAGCTTCTGGTTCACCGCGATCTACGTACTGCTGTTCATCTCGCTGGTCGGCTGCCTGACCCCGCGGATGATCGAGCACATCCGCAGCCTGCGCGCCGTGCCCGTGCCCGCGCCGCGCAACCTGGGTCGCCTTCCCAAGCACCACAGCGCGCACGTGCCGGGTGACGCCGCCGAGCTCGCCGAGGCCGTCACCCGGCGGTTCAAGGGCTGGCGCACGGTCAGCCGCCGAGACGGCGAGACCACCGAGATCTCGGCGGAGAAGGGCTATCTGCGCGAGTTCGGCAACATCGTCTTCCACTTCTCGCTGCTGGGCCTGCTGGTCGCGGTCGCCGCGGGCAAGCTGTTCGGCTACGAGGGCAACGTGATCGTCATCGCCGACGGCGGTCCCGGATTCTGCACGGCCTCACCCGCGGCGTTCGACTCGTTCCGCGCGGGCAACACCGTCGACGGCACGTCGCTGAACCCGATGTGCATCCGGGTCAACAATTTCGAGGCGGACTATCTGCCGAGCGGGCAGGCGCTGTCGTTCGCCGCCGACATCGACTACCAGGTCGGCGACGACCTGACCGCCGACACCTGGCGGCCCTACCGCCTCGAGGTCAACCATCCGCTGCGGGTGGGCGGGGACCGGGTGTACCTGCAAGGGCGCGGCTACGCACCGTCGTTCACGGTCACGTTCCCCGACGGCCAAACCCGCAGCCAGACCGTCCAGTGGCGCCCCGAGGAACAGATCACGTTCCTGTCCTCCGGCGTCGTGCGCATCGATCCGCCCGCGGGCACCTACCCGGATCCCGACGAACGCCGCAGGCACCAGATCGCGATCCAGGGGCTGTTCGCGCCCACCAAACAACTCGACGGCACGCTGCTGTCGTCGAGCTTCCCCGCCCTCAACGACCCGGCGGTGGCGGTGGACATCTACCGCGGCGACACCGGCCTCGACACCGGCAGACCGCAGTCGCTGTTCTCGCTCGACCCGCGGCTGATCGGCCAGAAACGCCTCAACAAGGTGGCGCGGGTGAACCTGGTACAGGGCCAGG
The DNA here is from genome assembly GCF_001187505.1 of Mycolicibacterium goodii. The sequence goes on along the minus strand of NZ_CP012150.1, from coordinate 70,659 downwards.
AGACCCGGCTCGACGACGGCACGGTGGTTCGGTTCGACGGCGCCAAACCGTTCGTCAACCTGCAGGTGTCGCACGACCCGGCGCAGGTGTGGGTGCTGGTGTTCGCGATGACGATGATGGCGGGTCTGCTGGTGTCGCTCGTGGTGCGCAGGCGACGGGTCTGGGTGCGGATCGAACCAGCGGCTGCGGGTACCGTGAGCGTCGAGTTCGGCGGGCTGGCGCGCACGGACAACTCCGGGTGGGGAGACGAGTTCGAGCGGTTGACCGAGCGGCTGCTGCAGGCGGCGGAAGAGCCGGCGGAAGAGAAGAAGGCGTAATGAATACCGAGCACATCGATATCGGGCTGGCCCGGTACTCCGACTGGGCGTTCACGTCGTCGGTGCTGGTGCTGGTGGGCGCGTTGCTGCTGCTCGCCGTCGAGATGGCGTACAGCCGCAGCCGACGCGTGGAGTCCCGCGAGCTGGTCGGCGCGGGCGGGCCCGCGGTGGTCGGCTCCGACAGCGCAACCCCCGGCGTCGTCGTCGAGACCCCGGGGCGGCCGTTCGACGAGCGGGTCGGCAAGACCGGCCTGGCACTGACCTATGTCGGCATCGGCCTGCTGCTGGTGTGCATCGTGCTGCGCGGCCTGGCCACCTCGCGCGTGCCGTGGGGCAACATGTACGAGTTCATCAACCTCACATGCTTCTGCGGTCTGGTGGCGGCCGGGGTGGTGCTGCGCCGGCCGCAGTACCGCACGCTGTGGGTGTTCGTGCTGGTGCCGGTGCTGATCCTGCTGACCGTCTCCGGCCGCTGGCTCTACACCAACGCCGCCCCGGTGATGCCCGCGCTGCAGTCGTACTGGCTGCCCATCCACGTGTCGGTGGTGAGCCTGGGCTCGGGCGTGTTCCTGGTCGCCGGTGTCGCGAGCATCCTGTTCCTGCTGAAGATGTCGCCGCTGGGCCGGCCCCAGCAGACCGACAGTGTGTGGGCCCGCATCATCGACCGCGTGCCGGACGCGCAGACGCTGGACCGGATCGCCTACCGCACCACGATCTTCGCGTTCCCGGTGTTCGGCTTCGGCGTCATCTTCGGCGCGATCTGGGCCGAGGAGGCCTGGGGCCGGTACTGGGGCTGGGATCCCAAGGAGACCGTGTCGTTCATCGCGTGGGTGGTGTACGCGGCGTATCTGCACGCCCGGTCCACCGCGGGATGGCGCGATCGCAAGGCCGCCTGGATCAACGTCGTCGGTTTCGTCGCGATGGTCTTCAACCTGTTCTTCATCAACCTGGTGACCGTCGGCCTGCATTCGTACGCGGGGGTCGGTTAACCGGTCGGGTGAGTGCGTGCCGCGACGTGGGGGCGCGCTATCGTCGGGCCCGGGAGCTGTGCGAGAAGAGGGGATTTCGTGTCCGCATCATCCGAACACCCGGTACCCAACCCGACCGACGTGTCCGCGCAGGCGGATCCGCCTGCCGTCGAGCCCGCGCCGCCGGCCGAGACCCCCGAGGTGCCTTCGGTTTTCGCGCCGGTGCCGGGTTTCCGTGGGCAGCAGCGTTTCAGCGATCCCGCGCAGGCCGGCGTCAGCACCCCGCTGCCCGCGGAGTGGACGGCGCCGACGCCACCGCACGGCATCCCCGTTCCCCCTCCGCAGGCCGTGACCCCTGGCGCCAACCCGGGTCCCGGGCTGCCGCCGCTGCCACCCCCATCGCTCGCGCGGGCCGTCGCCGCCGAGCAGCCGCCCGCGGATTTCGCGACGCCGTATCGGGACCTGTCCACCACGGCGTTGCTCGGCCCGCGCAAGCAGCCGCCGTCGGCGGGCTGGCGCCGCTGGCTGTATCTCGCGTCGTTCAAACAGCTCAACGTCGGGGAGAGCCCGAAGGTCACCCACCGCCAGAGCCTGCTCTCCGAGATCAGCCAACCGCTGCAGGGGTGCTACCGGATCGCGGTGCTGTCCCTCAAGGGGGGCGTCGGCAAGACCACGATCACCGCGACGCTCGGCGCCACGTTCGCCTCGATCCGCGGTGACCGGGTCATCGCGGTCGACGCCAACCCCGACCGCGGCACCCTCAGCCAGAAGGTGCCATTGGAAACTGCTGCCACCGTGCGGCATCTGCTGCGCGACGCCGAGGGCATCGAACGCTACAGCGACGTGCGGGCCTACACCTCACAGGGCCCGAGCCGGCTGGAAGTGCTGGCCTCCGAGAGCGATCCGGCCGTCTCCGAGGCATTCAGCTCCGAGGACTACCTGCGGACGCTGGAGGTGCTGGAGCGGTTCTACAGCCTCGTGCTCACCGACTGCGGCACCGGGCTGATCCACTCGGCGATGTCGGCGGTGCTGTCCAAGGCCGATGTCCTGCTGGTGGTCAGTTCGGGTTCGGTGGACGGTGCGCGCAGCGCCGCGGCCACGCTGGACTGGCTCGACGCGCACGGCCATCAGGATCTGGTGCGCAATTCGGTCGCGGTGCTCAACGCGGTGCGGCCGCGGGCGGGCAAGGTGGATCTGTCGAAGGTCGTCGACCATTTCTCGCGCCGGTGCCGTGCGGTTCGGCTGGTGCCGTTCGATCCGCATCTGGAGGAGGGCGCCGAGATCAGCCTGGACCGGCTCAGGCCGGCGACGCGCGAGGCGCTGCTGGAACTGGCGGCTGTCGTGGCCGGCGACTTCGGGGCCGATTCGGCCGGGCCGCGCCGACTTGCCGACCCGCGCGGTTAGGCGCGGGCCGGTCCGCTACCACCGGGGATTGTTGTCTCCGTGCCCGAGTTTCCGGAGGAAATCCGGATCGTCGTCAGGGCCGATGACACGCGTGCGCGGTTTGTCGCTCGCCGCGCGCGAGAGTCGCCAGCCCACGTAGACCAGGCCGGCCAAAGTGCACAACAGGAGTAGGTACGCCACTCGAAACCTCCTTGCTCCGAATATACGCGTCGTCGGTAGGCTCGGATGCGTGTCAGCAAGTGCTCGCGCTTCCCGCATGGTTGCCGATGTGCTCGTCTACGTTGCGGCCCGGCTGGCGCTCGTGGCGGTACTGGCCGTGGTGATCTACGGGGTGGGGCGCATGGTCGTCGGCGACTTCCCGCTCGTGGTGGCTTTGCTGTTCGCGTTCGTGATCGCCCTGCCGCTGGGAATCTGGGTGTTCAAACCGCTGCGGCTGCGCGCGACGGCCTCGATCGCGGAGTTCGACGAACGTCGACGCAAGGACCGGGCGGAACTGCAGGCCCGGTTGCGCGGCGAAGAGCCCCGTTGACCGGGGTCGGTATGCGGACCGCTTTCGGCGCCGAATTCTCGGGCGCGCAGGGATTTCTGAATTCGGCGACCTATGGGCTGCCGCCGCAGTTCCTGGTGGACGCGTTGCGCAGGCACATCGACGAGTGGCAGTCCGGGACGCTCGACGCGGGATCCTTCGACGAGTCGGTGCGCCGGGCCCGGGCCGGCTATGCGACGCTGACCGGAGTTCCGACCGAGTCGGTGGTGCTGGCCGGGTCCACCTCGGCCGCGCTGGCTCTGGTCGCGGCGTCGATCCCCGACGGCAGCCGGGTGGCGGTGGTCGCCGGCGAGTTCACCAGCACGACGTTTCCGTTCGCCGCGCAGTCCGCGCGCGGGGTCACCGTCACCGAGGTACCGCAGGCGCAGTTACCGGTCGTGGCCGCCGGTTACGACGTGGTGGTGGTCGCGCTTGTGCAGTCGGCCGACGGCACGGTGCTCGACGTCGCCGCTCTGCGCGACGCCGTGGCGGGCACCGAGACCAGGACCGTGATCGATGTCACACAGGCGGTCGGCTGGAAGCGGCTCGAATTGGGTTGGGTCGACGTCACGGTCGGCTCGGCGTACAAATGGCTGCTCGCCCCGCGCGGTACGGCGTGGATGTCGTTGAGTGGCAGGGTGGCTTCGGCCATGACGCCGCACGCCGCGAACTGGTACGCCGGGCATGAGCCGTGGGATTCGATCTACGGCCTGCCGCTGCGGTTGGCCGACGAGGCGCGCCGGTTCGATGTGTCACCGGCGTGGTTCGCCGCACTGGGCGCCGGGCTGACGCTGCCGTGGTTGGCATCGCTGGATCCGGTGGCCGTCGAGGCGCACGCGGTGGGCCTGGCCAACGGCCTGCGTCGGGAACTCGAACTGCCGCCGCATGATTCGGCGATCGTGTCGATCCCGGTCAGCGGCGCCGAGGATCGTTTGCGGCGGGCCGGAATTCGCGCCGCGGTCCGCGCGGGCGCGGTGCGTGTCGGCTTCCATCTGTACAACACCGAGGACGATCTGGACCGGCTCCTCGACGCCCTGGGGGATAACCGGTAGCGGTGGTTTGGTGCCAGCGCCAACGATACTCGCGCGGCAGAAGGCAAGGCTGGGGATACACGAAAAGTGTTATCCCAAAGGAGTATTCCCTCGATTATGAGTATCAGGATCAAGGCTTTGACGCTGCTGGCCGGTGGTGCGGGATCGCTGGCGGTCGCGCTGGCACCGGCGGCGCAGGCCGCGCCCACCGGACCGACCTGCACGGCGCAGGGCAACTCGACGTTGTGCCAGTCCGAGGGGAACGCACAGGTGACGGCCAACCCGCCCGCGGTCGACTATCAGGCGCAGTACCCGTTCTTCGGCGGATACGCGCTGTTGTTCCACCACGGCGGTGACCACCGGTAGATCCGGTGGCGGCGGTGCCACGTTGCGGCGCGGTTCACTGGTGGTGCAGGGGGATTCGCGCGGTGATCGTGGTGCCGACCCCGGCCGGGCTGGTGATGGTCAACTCGCCGGACAGCGCCTCGACGCGGTCCTTGAGCCCGATCAGCCCGGACCCCGCGCCTGCGACCGCCCCGCCCACACCGTCGTCATCGATCATGAGGTCGAGCGTGTCGGCGCCCAGGGTGGCGGTGATGACGACGTTTTCGGCCCTGGCGTACTTGGCGGCGTTGGTGAGCGCTTCGGCGACGACGTAATACGCGGCCACGCCGACGGATTCGCACACCGGCGCGGGCAGGTCCACCTCGAGGTCGACCGGCACCGGGCAGCGGCGGGCCAGCGACCGCAGCGCGGGACCGAGGCCGCCCTTGGACAGGATCGCCGGGTGGATGCCCCGGGAGAACTCCTGCAGTTCGGTGGACAGTGAGGACAAGCCGTCGACCAGGCGGCCGATCTGTGCCCGCAGTTCGGGTTGATCCTCGGGCACGGACGCCTCGACTGCGCGCAACCCGAGCCCCAGCGAGATGACGCGCTGCTGGGCGCCGTCGTGCAGGTCGCGTTCGAACCGTCGCCGTGCCTGATCGGCCGCGGTGACGATCCTGGCACGCGACGCGGTGAGGGCCGCGCGGGTCTCGGCGTTGGTGATCGCGGTGCCGACCAGATCCGCGAAATCGCCGACCCTGACCTCGGTGTCGGGCGGGAACTCGAACGGCTGTGACGAACCGACGAGCAGGACGCCGTGGACGCGTCCGTCGACCAGGATGGGTGCGCCGACCGCCGAGCGGATGCCGACGCCGCGGACCCGGGCGGCCCCCGCGCCGGCGACGACGGCGTAGTCGTCGACCCGCGCCGGCGCACCGGTCCGCGCGACCAGCGCCGTCACGGTATCCCCGTCGAGTGGGAGACGTTCGCCCACAGGGAATTTCGGGGTGCCGTGGGCGTCGCGTGACGCCAGCACGGTCGATGTGCCGTCACCGGGGAAGAGCAGCAGCGCGACGTGGTCGAGGCGCAGACCGTTTGCGAGTTCATTGACCGCCGCGGGGTACACCTCCTCCGGCGGGGACCCACGCGCCACCAGCGTCGCGACCCTGCGCAGGGCCGCCTGTTGCTCGGCCAGTTCACTGACCTCGGCGTGGCTGATCTCGATCAACTGCTGCGCCTTCCGCGCCGCGGCGGCCGCGCGGTCGGCCTCGACGGTGCGTTGTTCGGCCTCGGCGGTCCGCAGCCTGGCCTGGCCCACCAGGATGTTGGTGAGCAGCGCGACCGGCACGAACACCGCGACGGACGCGATGTCCTCGGTGTAGATCGGCATCACCGCGCCGTGGGTGTCCATGTGGAAGTGCACGTAGACCAACGCGGACAGCAGCGACGTCGCCACCGAGAGGCGCATTCCCCAGCCCGCGGACACCACCAGGACGCCCAGCAGGAACACCGTGCCGAACGTGCTCTCGGGGGCCACCGTCTGCAACGCGCGCACCAGCAGGCTCTCGGCCAGGATGCAGCCCAGCGCGACCGTGATCCCGACCCCGAGCGGCGGGGCGGTCGGTCGCAGCACGAACCCGAGCAGACGCCCACCTACCGTCTCGCGGTGGTGTTCGCGGGGTCGATCAGCTACTTCGGTCACGTTCATCTACTGGAACGAACATGCGGCGGGCCAGGTTCATGCCCGCAGCAGCGGCGAATTCCCGCTAGCAGCAATGCACACCCCGGCAGGCGGCTGCCACTCTGGTGTCATGAGCGGGTTGCGGAGGCATGATGCGTTGTCTCATCGTCGATGACAGTGCGAGTTTCCGCACGGCCGCTGCCACCATGCTCGACAGCGGCGGGGTCGAGGTCGTCGGCGTCGCATCCACCAGCGCCGAGGCGATGGTGTTCTGCCGCGAACTGCACCCCGACGTGGTTCTGGTCGACATCGCGCTCGGTGCCGAGAGCGGATTCGACCTCACCGAGCAGTTGCACCGCGACCTCGAGCCCGCGCCACCCGCGGTGATCCTGATCTCGACGTACGACGAGCAGGACCTGTCCGAGATGATCGCATCGAGCCCCGCGGTGGGGTTCGTCCCGAAGTTCGCGTTGTCGGTGCCTGCGATCGAGAACCTGCTCGCCAGGATCTGACGCCGTTCGGTGAGCCGAGCCGCACCGAGGTGTACCGCATCGCTCCATTTCGCGTCGCGGCGTCCCCGGTTCGCGCCATGATCGGCACATGGGGAATCACGGCAGGGCATCGGTAATCGCGAAGACGTCGACGCGCACCTCCGTTCGGGTGGGAGCCGCGCTCGGCGCAATTTTGTTGGCACTGACCGGTTGTGGTGGTCAGCGCGGTGAGGACAACGGTGCGGCAGCGTCGGAGCCGACGGGCTGCGAGGTCACCGCCGACGCACGGCTGAGCATCGCCACCGGCAACACCACCGGTGTGTACTACACGCTCGGCGGCGCCTACGCCGAGGCGATCAGCAGGCAGACCGGCGGCAAGCTCAAGGCCACCGCGGCCGAGACGTCGGCGTCGCTGCAGAACATCCAGCAACTCGTGGCGGGCACCCATCAGGTCGCGTTCTCGCTGGCCGACACCGCGGCCGACGCGGTCAACGGCACCGCGTCGTTCAGCGAGAAGCAGCCGATCGCGGCGCTCACCCGGCTGTATCCCAACTACACCCAGGTGATCGCGCGCACCGACGCCGGGATCAACACGATCGCGGACATGCGCGGCAAGCGGGTGTCCACCGGGGCGCCGAATTCGGGCACCGAGGTGATCGCCAACCGCATGCTGCAGGCTGCGGGGCTGAGCCCGTCCGATGTGCAGGCCCAGCGCACCGAGCTCGGCAAGACCGTCGAGGGCATGAAGGACGGCTCGATCGACGCCATGTTCTGGTCCGGCGGCCTGCCCACCAGCGGCATCACCGATCTGATCGTCAGCAGGCGTGATCAGGTGAAGTTCATCGACGTCACCGACACCCTCGACAAGCTCAAGGAGATCAACCCGATCTACGAGGCGGGCGTGATCCCGGCGAGCACGTATCAGACGCCGGCCGATGTGCCGACCGTGGTGGTGCCGAATGTGCTTCTGGTGAAAGATGATATGGACGGCAACACGGCCTGCGTGCTCACCAAGGCGTTGTTCGAACGCAAGGACGATCTGGTGAAGGCCAACAAGGCCGCCGAGGGCATCACCCTGGAGACGGCGCGTGAGACCAGCCCGGTGCCGCTGCATCCGGGTGCCGCCAAGGCCCTCGACGAACTGGGCGCGGCGAATTGACCGTGAGCGAACGCGAGGCCCCGCAGCCGCTACCGGCAGGTGACGTCGCGGCGCCGCCTGCCTACGAGGACGAGAAGCCGGCGCGGCAGCTCAGCGGCTGGGTCGGGTACGTGGTGGCCGCCGGGTGCGTGCTGCTCGGCCTGTCCGCGGTCTATCAGGTGTTCTTCCCGCTCGCGCAGGGCAATCAGTTCGCGCTGATCCTGTTCCTCGCGGCAGTGTTGCCGTTGACGCTGCTGTGTTACCGCTCCGGTCTGTCGCTGCCGTCCCGGTGGCGGTCCAGCGAGCCGAAGGACAGGCCGGACAACCCGACGCCGCTCGACTGGGTGCTGGCCGTGGTGGCGCTGGCGGCCTGCCTGTACCCGGTGCTGCCGTTCCAGATCGGGGACGGCGGAGGGGGTTTCGACGAGTTCCTGGGCAGGCAGGGCACGCCGGGCATGATCGACGTGCTGGTGGGCACGATCGTGCTGTTGCTGGTGCTCGAGGCGTGCCGCCGCACCACCGGGGTGGCACTGCCGATCGTGTGCCTGCTGGCGCTGGGGTACGCCTATTACGGGGGCTACCTCCCGCAGAGCGCGGCGATCGCGCACGCCGGGGTGGACTGGGACCAGATCGTCAGCTCGTCGTTCCTGCAGTCCACCGGGTTGTACGGGGTGCCACTGGATGTCGCGGCGACCTACATCGTGTTGTTCACCATCTACGGTGCGGTGCTCGACGCGTCCGGGGCGAGCCGGTTCTTCATCAATTTGTCGTTCGCGGCGTTCCGCCGGTCCAGGGCCGCGCCCGGCCGCACGGTGACACTGGCCGGGTTCCTGCTGGGCAGTGTGTCCGGATCGGGCACCGCGACCGCGGTCAGCCTTGGCTCGGTGTGCTGGCCGATACTGCGAAAAGCGGGTTATCCCAAGGAGAATGCGGGCGGCATGCTGGCCGCCGCGGGTATCGGCGCGATCCTGTCCCCGCCGACGTTGGGCGCCGCGGCGTTCATCATCGCCGAGTACCTGGGGGTGTCGTACCTGACCGTGCTGGTGTGGGCGGTGGCGCCGACGCTGCTCTACTACCTCGGCATCCTGCTTGCCGTCGAGATCGACGCGCGCCGTTACGGCACAAGGGAAGTCGATGTGGCCACCGGCTCGGCATGGCGGCTGCTGGGCCGGTTCGGCTACCACCTCGCCTCGCTGGTGCTGATCGTGGTGCTGCTCGCCATGGACGTTTCGGCGGTGCGCGCCGTGGTGTACGCCACGGCCGCGGCGATCGTGCTGTCCTACCTGGATCGCGAACACCGGATCACCCCGGCGCGGCTCTACGCGGCGTTGGCGACCGGTGTGCGCGGTGTGTTGTCGGTCGCCGCGGTCTGCGCGGCCGCAGGCGTGGTGGCTGCCATGATCACCCGAACCGGCCTGGGTCTGCAGTTGAACTCGATCCTGGTCAACGCCGCCCGCTCGATCGCCGAAAATCCTACGGCGGTACTGATTTTGACCGCGATCTTCGCCGCGTTGGCGGTGTCGGTGCTCGGGCTCGCGGTGCCGGTGACGGCGTCGTTCGTCATCGCCTGGGTGATCATCGGTCCGGCACTGCAGGATCTGGGCGTCGCGGCACCTGCGGTGGCGATGTTCGTGTTCTACTTCGCGGTGCTGTCGGAGGTGACGCCGCCGACGGCGCTGGCCTCGGTCGCCGCGTCGGCCATCACCGGCGGGCGGGTGATCGCCACGATGATGCAGGCCTGCAAGTACGCGCTGCCCGCGTTCCTGGTGCCGTTCGCGTTCGTGCTCACCGAGAACGGTCGGGGTCTGATCGGGTTGCGGTCGTTCACCGATGCGGTGTGGACCACGGCGGTGGTGGCGCTGGCCGTTGCGGCGCTCGCGGTGCTGACGGGCGGGTGGATGATCCGGCGTGCGGGGTGGCCCGAGCGGGTGCTGTGTGCGCCCGCCGCGGCGTTGCTGCTGTACCTGCAGCCGGTGACGATCGCGGTGGGTGTGGGCCTGCTGGGGCTCGCGGTCGCCGTGCACCTGATCCTGAACCGGATCCGCCCTGGCGTGGACGAACCGCTCAGCGCGATTCCAGATACGTGATCACCGCGCGCACGCGGCGGTGATCGTCGGCGGTCTCGGTGAGGTTCAGCTTCGTCAGGATGCTGCGGACGTGCTTTTCGACGGTGCCCTCGGTGACCCACAGCCGACGCGCGATGCCTGCGTTGGACCGGCCCTCGGCCATCAGCATGAGCACTTCCTGCTCGCGCGCGCTCAGCACGGCCAGCGGATCGTCGCGGCGGCGCGCCGACACCAGTTCCGAGACCAGCGCCGGGTCCACCACCGAGGCGCCCTTGGCGATGCGCTCCAGGGTCTCGACGAAGTCCGAGACGTCGGTGACACGCGATTTCAGCAGGTAGCCGATGCCGTGTCCGCTGGCGAGCAGTTCGGTGGCGTGCTCCACCTCGACGTGGGCCGACAGCACCAGGATGCCGGTGTCGGGGAACTCGGCGCGGATCACCTTGGCCGCGTCGAGTCCTTCTGTGGTGTTGGTCGGGGGCATCCGGATGTCGACCACCGCCAGTTGCGGCGACTTCTCCCGCACCAGGGTGAGCAGTTCGGTCGCGTCGGCGGCCTGGCCGACGACGTCGAAGCCCGAGCGGTCGAGCAGGCTCGCGAGCCCTTCGCGCAGTAGAACGTCATCGTCGGCAACAACGACTTGCAGCCCACTCATCCGCCATCCTCTTCCTGCCCGGTCGAGGTGACCTGGTCGTGCACCGTCCGGGCTGTCCCATCATTTCCCATGACAGCCTGCCCGGCTATGTGAACGGGCTATGCGAGTGCTTCGATTCACGGCAGGCGCGCTACCGGACGAACGCCGCACCCTTCTCCCGGTCCAGGTAGGTCTCGGACTTGTTCTTCAGCAAGAACAGGTACACGGCCAGCGAGATCGCGATGCACACCGTCACGTAGCCGATGAACAGCGGCACCTGGTCGCGCTGCTTGAGGGCCTGATAGATCACCGGTGCGGTGCCGCCGACGAGCGAGTTGGCCAGCGCGTAGCCGATGCCGACGCCGAGCGCGCGGATGTGCGACGGGAACAGTTCGGCCTTCACGACCGCGTTGATCGAGGTGTACCCGGTCAGGATGATGTAGCCGCCGGCGACCAGCAGGAACGACAGGATCGCCGAGTGGGTCTGCGGCAGGTAGGTGATCAGCACGTAGGTGTAGATCAGGCCGCCGAAGCCGAACCACAGCAGCAGCGGCTTGCGGCCCACCTTGTCGCTGATCAGGCCGCCGACCGGCTGCAGCAGCATCAGGAAGATGAGCCCGATCAGGTTGATCCAGGTCGCGGTCATCGCCTGGTCCTTGTAGGTGGTCTTGACGATGGCGGGCGCGTTGACGCTGTAGGTGTAGAACGCGATGGTGCCGCCGAGGGTGATCAGGAAGCACATCAGCAGGGCTCGCCAGTACCGCGTCAGCAGTTCGCCCAGCGAGCCCGAGCTGGTGTCCTTGCCCGCCTTGACCGCTTCGAGTTGCTCCTCGCTCAGCGACTCGTCCATGGTGCGGCGCAGCCAGAACACCACGATCGCGGCGACGCCGCCGACGGCGAAGCCGATGCGCCAGCCGAAGTCGTGCACCTGGTCGGTGGTGAACGCCGTGAGGATGATCAGCAGGGTGAACTGGGCCAGCACGTGGCCGCCGACGAGGGTGACGTACTGGAACGACGAGAAGAATCCGCGCCGTTCCCGGGTGGCGGCCTCGGACATGTAGGTGGCCGAGGTGCCGTACTCACCGCCGGTCGCGAAGCCCTGCACCAGGCGGCACAGGATCAGGATCACGGGTGCGGCCGCGCCGATGACCTCGCGGGACGGGACGATCGCGATGACCAGGGAGCACAGCGCCATCAGCGACACGCTGAAGGTGAGCGCGGCGCGCCTGCCGCGGCGGTCGGCGAACCGTCCGAAGAACCACGAGCCGATCGGGCGGGTCAGGAAGGTGACCGCGAAGATCGCGTAGACGTAGACCGTCGAGTTCTCGTCGGATTCGGCGAAGAACTGCTTCTCGAAGTACGTCGCGAACACCGTGTAGACGTAGACGTCGTACCACTCGACGAGGTTGCCGAGTGAGCCGCGGATGGTGTTCCAGATGGCGCGCCGGGTCTCGGCGGCGCCGGATCGCACGGGCGGCTGTGCCTCACCGGCAACCGTCATACTCTCGTCCCCCAGGAATTGTCTGTCCGTCCCCCGACCGACCGACCGACACGTTAGTACCTGATGCGCGAGCAGGCGCGTAGGTACCCGCAAACGCCCATTCGCGGGTACCTACGCGTCTGCTCGCCGGAAAGGTCAGAGGTATCGCCGGAGGTGGCGCACCAGGTCCTCCGGGTGCTTGCGGATGTCGTCGGCCACGGCCGCGATGGTCGTCCAACCGCATTCTTGTAGCCGCGCGACTTTGATCCGGTCGTGCGTGAACGCCTTCGGGTTGGCGTGCCACTGCATGCTGTCGTACTCGGCAGCCACCAACGCGTCCGGCCACGCGAAGTCGACGCGCCACAACTGGCCCGTATGGTCGACGATCTCGTACTGCAGCTCGGCATCGGGTACACCCCGGTCGAGGAAGACCAGCCGCATCTCGCTTTCCATCGGAGATTCTGCGCGGCCGTCGGCGTGGGGCAGCAGATCGCGGACGGCGACGATGCCCCGGCGTCCTTTCTGCTCACGTACCGCTGCGGCGAGCTCGTCGACGGTGCACGCGCCGACGTGCAGTGCCGCGTCGAGGGTCGCCAGCGCGCGGGGCCTGCGCAGGGTGCGGGCGATCTCGACGGCCGTCCAGGCAGGCGCCGTCACCAGTCGGCCGCGGACGCGTCGCAGCGGCGCGCCGACGCGTTGGTGCACCACCAGGTCGCTGTCGGATCGGATGCGAACGCCTGGGTCCAGGATGTGGACGCGGTTGTCGTTCTCGGTGTCGAAGCCGTACAACGCGGCGGCCGTGCTCATGCAGGCAACGATCGGGGTGGTGTTGAGCAGGTCGAGCGCGGCCAGGCGTTCGGTGCTGCCCGGGGTGTGCAGGCAGTAGACGCCGCGGCAGACCCGCTTGATCGCACCCGAGCGGACCAGCGAGGCCAGCACCTTGCGGGTCATGACGGCGGTCAGCTGCGCGGTGGTGGCCACTCCGCCGTTGACGGCGAAGATCTCGTCGACAGACACGTCTGATCGTGGCCGCGGGGTGCGGGCCAGATGGATCACGTCTTCGCGTTCTGTGGATAACCTGCCGCATTCCTACTGCCGAGCAGGCGTGAAAGTACCCCTGAAAGGGTGTTTGCGGGTACCTACGCGTCTGCTCGCGGAAAGCAAGCTATGCGAGCGCCAGCGGGATGGCCACCGCCAACGCCCACACCAGCATGGTCAGCCCGGTGTCGCGCAGGACCGGGATCAGGTCCTTGCCGCCCAGCCCGCGCCGCACCGGCGCCGCGGCCCGCACGGCCAGCGGCAGCGCCACCAGTCCCGCCGCGGCCCACGGCGTCGCGAGCATCAGCACGACCGTCAGCACCATCGCGACCGCGAGCAGCACCTGGAACAGCACCCGTGTGCGGGGGTCTCCGAGGCGCACGGCCAGCGTGATCTTGCCGGACTGCGCGTCGGTGGGGATGTCGCGCAGGTTGTTGGCCACCAGCACGGCCGACGACAGTGATCCCATCGCGACCGCGAGCACCAGCCCGACCCAGTCGACCCGCAGCGCCTGGGTGTACTGGGTGCCGAGCACCGCGACCAGACCGAAGAAGACGAACACCGCGACCTCGCCGAGCCCCAGATAGCCGTAGGGCTTCTTGCCGCCGGTGTACAGCCACGCCCCGGCGATGCACACCGCGCCGACGGCGATCAACCACGGCGCGCTCACCACCGCCAGCGCCAGGCCGGCCACCGCGCCCACGGCCAGGCTCGCGATGGCCGCTGTCAGCACCGCGCGTGGCGACGCGAGTTTCGATCCGACCAGCCGCAGCGGCCCGGAACGCACGTCGTCGGTGCCGCGGATGCCGTCGGAGTAGTCGTTGGCGAAGTTGACGCCGACGATCAACGCCAGCGCGACCACCAGCGCCAGCAACGCTTTCCACCACACGGCCGCGTCCAGCCAGGCCGCCGCGCCCGTGCCGGCGATCACCGGCGACACGGCATTGGGCAACGTGCGGGGGCGGGCGCCTTCGATCCACTGCGCGAGACTGGCCACGGGGCCATCGTATTTGCAGGACATGTTCCACTTCCCCGGCCGACCTAGACTGGCCCCATGAACGAGCAGCTCAGCAAGACCGAGATCGGCAAGGACGCGCTGCAGGAATCCGTCGAGGCGCTGGCCACGACGGTCGGGGAGGTCGCCACGATCATCACCACGGCGGTGAAGGACGTGGCGTCGGCGATCGGAGGTCTGGCGACCGAGGTGTTCGAGATCGGCGACACCGCCCGCCGCGCGGCGCGGGCGGGCTCAGACACCGCCACCGCAGAAGACGCCGATATCGCCGAGTGATGCTCGGGGTCATCGGCGGCAGCGGTTTCTACACGTTCTTCGGCGCCGACGCGCGAGCGGTCAGTGTCGAGACCCCGTACGGGTCGCCCAGCGCGCCGATCACGGTGGGCACGGTGGGCGACCACGAGGTGGCGTTCCTGCCGCGCCACGGGGTGAAACACGAGTTCTCCCCACACACCGTGCCGTACCGCGCGAACATGTGGGCGCTGCGCTCGCTGGGGGTGCGACGCGTCTTCGCGCCGTGCGCGGTGGGCAGTCTCACGCCGGATCTGGGGCCGGGGTCGATCGTGGTGCCCGATCAGCTGGTGGACCGCACCAGCGGTCGCGAGGACACCTATTTCGATTCCGGCGGAATCCATGTCGCGTTCGCCGACCCGTACTGCCCGGCGCTGCGCGCGGCCGCGACGGGCCTTCCCGACGTGGTCGACGGCGGCACGATGGTGGTGATCCAGGGCCCGCGTTTTTCCACCCGCGCCGAGAGCCGCTGGTTCGCCGGCCAGGGCTTTACGCTGGTGAACATGACCGGCTATCCCGAGGCGGTGCTCGCGCGTGAGCTGGAGATGTGTTACGCCGCAATCGCGTTGGTGACGGATCTGGATGCCGGTATCGAGGTCGGCTCGGGGGTGCGCGCGGTCGACGTGTTCGCCGAGTTCGAACGCAACATGCCGCCGTTCAAGAAGCTGGTGTATGAGGCGCTGGAGGCCGTCGAGGTCGAGCGGACCTGCGCGCACTGCCTGGCCCACGCCGGGGTGAACCTGCCCTTCGAGTTGCCATGAGGGTGTTGCTGACCGGTGCGGCCGGTTTCATCGGCAGCCGGATCGCGGTGGCGCTGCAGCAGGCCGGCCACGAGGTGATCGCCGTCGACGCCATGTTGCCCGCGGCGCACCGCAGCGGTGCCGAGCCGCCCGAGGGTTGCCGGCTGGTCGATGTGCGTGACGCGGATGCGTTGGCGCCGTTGCTGTCCGGGGTCGACGTGGTGTGTCACCAGGCGGCGGTGGTGGGCGCCGGGGTGAACGCGGGCGACGCGCCGTCGTATGCCGGCCACAACGATTTCGGCACCGCGGTGCTGTTGGCGCAGATGTTCGAGGCGGGCTGCGCGCGGCTGGTGCTGGCGTCGTCGATGGTGGTCTACGGGCAGGGGAGCTACTACTGCGTCGAACACGGTGAGATCGACCCGATGCCGCGTGCCCGCGCCGATCTGGATGCCGGGGTGTTCGAACACCGGTGCCCGGTCGGTGCCGAACCGCTGCGCTGGCAGTTGGTCGGTGAGGACGCTCCGGTGCGCCCGCGCAGCCTGTATGCGGCGAGCAAGGCGGCCCAGGAGCACTACGCGCTGGCGTGGGCCGAGGCCACCGGCGGGTCGGTGGCGGCGTTGCGCTATCACAACGTCTACGGTCCGGGCATGCCGCGCGACACCCCGTATTCGGGGGTCGCCGCGATCTTCCGATCCGAGCTCGAATCCGGTGATGTGCCAAGGGTTTTCGAGGACGGCGGGCAGATGCGCGACTTCGTGCACGTCGACGACGTGGCGGCGGCCAATGTGGCCGCGGTGCACGCTCAGTTCGGGTCGCTCGACGGGTTCCACGCGTTCAACGTGTGCTCGGGCCGGCCCATCTCGATCATGGAGGTGGCGGCCCAGTTGTGCGAGGTGCGCGGCGCCCCCGCGCCGGTGGTCACCGGCCAGTACCGCAGCGGGGATGTCCGCCACATCGTCGCGGACCCCGCGCGGGCCCACGAGGTGCTCGGGTTCCGTGCCGCGGTCGATCCGCGTGACGGCCTGCGCGAGTTCGCGTTCGCACCGCTGCGCAGTTAGCGCTGAGGTGAACCGTGCGCCGCGAGTGGGAGCACGTTCACTCCAGCGGGCCCCGTGGTGAAGGTAAGTTTCAATCATGACCCCTCCTGATGTGCCGCCGCGGAGCTGATGCGCCGGTGGTTTGCCGTCGTTGCTATCGTCGCGCTCGTGACGATCGGCCTGCTGGCCGCGCTGTGGTCTACGCAGCGGCGGCTGGTCTACTTCCCGTCGCCCGGCCCGGTGCCGTCGGCCGCGACCGTGTTGCCGGGCGGCCGGGACGTCGAGCTGACCACTGCTGACGGAATCCGATTGGGGGCCTGGTACTTTCCGGGCCCGCGCCGGTCAGCGGTGTTGTTGCTCAACGGCAACGCCGGCGACCGGTCGATGCGGGCGCCGTTGGCGGTCGCGCTGAACCGGATGGGGTTGCCGGTGTTGCTGTTCGACTACCGCGGCTACGGCGGCAACCCGGGCCGTCCGACCGAGGCCGGACTGGCCGCCGACGCGCGGGCGGCGCAGGAATGGTTGGCCGCTTCGCCGGGTGTCGATCGTATCGCCTACTTCGGTGAGTCGCTCGGCGCGGCGGTAGCGGTCGGGCTTGCGGTTGACAGGCCCCCGGCTGCGTTGGTGTTGCGGTCGCCGTTCACCTCGCTGGCCGACGTCGGAGCGGTGCACTACCCGTGGCTGCCCGTGCGGTGGCTGTTGCTCGACCGGTATCCGTCGATCGAGCGGATCCCGTCGGTGACCGCACCGCTGCTGGTCATTGCCGGCGGTCGCGACGACATTGTGCCGACCGCGCTGAGCCGGCGGCTCTACGACGCAGCCACAGCGTCCAAGCATTGGCTGCTGGTGCCGGGTGCCGGGCACAATGACCCGGTGTTTCTGGATGGGCGGCAGATGATCGCCGAGCTCGAACAGTTTTTGTCGACCACAGGTATGACCTAGCGGTCGCCGTCGATGTCGTTCAGTGACTCGTTGCGGGTCTCCGGTGCCCATGCCCAGCAGGCGAATCCGCCGATCGCCAACACGACGACACAGCCGATGAGCGCGGCGTTGACGTTGTACTGCGCGACGACGACGGGCAGCAGAAAGGTGCTGGCGGCTGATCCGATCCGACTGGCTGCGACGGCGATTCCCACTCCCGAGGCACGTAGGTCCGTGGGGAACAGCTCTGGTGGGTAGACGAATTCGAGGTTGACCGCGGCCGCGAGGACGAGAGCGAACAGCGCGAACAGGGCAACCTTGACCGCGGAGCTGGTGTCGGAGAATACGACGAGCGCGGCCAGCAGCGCGGCCCCCACGAAGAATGTTCCGATCAGGAACGCGCGCCGTGAGATCCGGTCGATCACCAACAGCCCGAGCACAGCGCCTGCGAGCAGGAAGATGTTGTAGGCCGCGCCGGCGCCAAGCTTGCTGGTAACCCCGAGAGACTCCATCACCTGAGGGGAGAACGTCCCGAGTGCGAAGAACGGGATGACTTGGCAGATGTAGAACAGGGCTCCCACCATGGTGCGCTTGCGGTATTTCGGCGTGAACAGGACGGCGATGTTGCGTCGTGCTGGGTTCGGCTCGATCGAGGGCGGGCGGACATCGGCACCGAGATGGCGCGAGACGACGGCTGCGGCCTCCTCGGTACGTCCGTGCCGGCTGAGCCACAGGGGTGACTCGGGGACACCGAGGCGGAAACCGAGGATCAATAGGGCGGGCACCGCGCTAGCGGCGAGCATGTATCGCCACGATTCGCCTTCGAGGCTGGTCAGCAGGAAACCGACGAGGTAGGCGGCGACGTAACCGCCGGCCCAGGCGACCGCGAGGATGCTCATCAGTCTGCCCCGGAACCTGCGGGGTGCGTGCTCGGTGACCAAGGATTTGCTGACCACGTAGTCGGCGCCGAGCACCACACCGATCAGCAGGCGCAGCACCAGCAGTTGCGATGGCGACTCGATGAAGAACTGGAGTCCGGACAGGGCGGCGAAGGCGAGCATGTCCCAGGCGAAGATGTGTCGGCGGCCGAAGCGGTCTGCGATCGGACCGGTGACGACGGCGCCGAGGAACAGCCCGGCCAGGGACGCGGCGCCCAGGAGCCCGACCCACAGTGGGGTCAGACCGAGAGTATTGGTTGAAGCGGTGATCACGATCCCGATGATTCCGAGGATGAAGCCATCGCTGAACTGTCCACCGGTGCCCGCGATCGTCACTCGGATCTGGGATCTGGTGAGTGGGGCATCCTCGTAGTCGACGTGCTGAATCGATTGCGCTGCAACGTCAGACATGCCCGCCTCCATTCCGGCCGGCGGCGGACAGGTTGTTGTTGCGGTACTGCGTCGTGGTGGCGTCATACCCCCTCGTGGCGGCGAGCGTCACCCAGCTGTCGAGGGCCGCGGCGAGGTTCTCCTCCCGGCGGTGACCGTCCCAGCTGATGCCCGTGACGCAGCGGCGAGCGAAACATGTTGCCGCGGCGGCGAGATCGCCGAAGATTGTGATCAGGGCGTCGATGATCACCGGCTCCATCACGTTGAGCTCGAGTTCGCCCGCGGCGACGGCGAATTCGACCGTGTGGGCCGCGCCGCGGATGCGATAGCTCAGTTGCATCACGTACTCGGGTATCGCGGGGTTGACCTTCGCCGGCATGATCGACGAACCGGCCTGTACCGCAGGGATGTTCAGATCGCCGAAGCCACCCGCCGGGCCCGACGAAAGCAACCGGATGTCGGCGGCCACCTTGGCCATCGTCAGTCCGGCCCGGGCCCCTGCGGCGGCCACCGCCGCGTACGGGTCCAGGTGCGCGAGAGCGTCGAAAGGATCGACCGCGGGTCGCAGGTCCCGGCCGGTGACCGAGGCGAGTTCCCCGATCGCGAGCTCCCGGTAGCCGTCGGGGGCGCCGACGCCCGTTCCGATCGCGGTCGCTCCCAGCGGTACCGAGCTCATCGCTGCGACCGACGAGCGAAGATCCTCGCCGGTGCGGCGAATCGCCGCGGCTTGTGACCGATGCGATTGGCCCGCAGTGAGGCTGACCGCATCTCGAAGGCAGGTGCGTCCCAGGTGCGGTGTGGCGTCGAATTCGGCGGCCTTGTCCTCAAGCGCGCCGGCCAGTTCGCCGAGCGCTCGCACAGGATGCTCGACCAGGTCGAACACGGTCAGTGCCATGGCCGTCGGGTAGGTGTCGTTGGTCGACTGCGAAGCGTTGACGTGATCGTTGGCATGAACCGCCACGCCGGCGAGCTGACTGGCGCGGGCCGCGATGACCTCGTTGACGTTCATATTCGTGGTCGTGCCGCCGCCGCCGAGAAGCAGCGCCGACGGGAACTGGTCCGCATGGTGCCCGGCTGCGACTTCCTCGCACGCCGCGACGATGCCGTCACGCTGTGCGGAGTCGAGCACGCCGAGGGAATGGTTCGCCCGTGCGGCGGCGAGTTTCACCAGGGCATAGTTGCGTACAAATGCCGGTACGTCGCCGAACGTGCGGCCCGGGGCGGTGAAATTCGCGAGCGACAGGGTTGTCTGCTGCCCGTAGAGCGGCTGATCCGCCGCCGGGGTGATCTTGGTCGAGGGCATTGAGTTCGAAACCTTCCGAGTGGCTTCCGAGTGATGCGGCCCACAATCTCTGTGGCCCGTGCGCGAAGACGTTAGGCAGCCCGGACACCGATGAATACGATTCGTGCTGTAGCAGCAACATGTTTCTTGGGATATCTGCGGTATTTCTGATTTTCGTCGGGAATGCTGTTGTTGTGAGAGCAACAGAAGGAGCCACATGAGCGACTCGGGCCCAGAACGGGTGGCGGCACTGTTGCGCGCGTTCGGA
Source organism: Mycolicibacterium goodii (assembly GCF_001187505.1). The sequence goes on along the minus strand of NZ_CP012150.1, from coordinate 50,682 downwards.
CGCGGTGACGGACCCAACGTCGAGCACACCGTCAGTGATCTCGCCCGCACCGTCGGACGTGAACGCAGCCAGGTTTCCCGGATGCTCAAGGCCCTGGAAAGGGGCGGACTCGTCGAGCAGAACGCAGAGTCGAAGGCCTACCGACTGGGATGGCCGCTGCTGGTACTCGCCGCGGGCGCGGGGGACACCCCTTTGCTGCGGGCCGCTCGTCCGGTCCTGCAGACGCTGGTCGCGCGGACCAGTGAAGTCGCATTGCTGTCCGTGCAACAGGGCAACAGGTCTTTGACGGTCTTGCGGGAAGAGTCACACCAGTCGCTGCGAGCCGGCGGGTGGGTTGGACGCAGCTCGCCGATGCACTGCTCCGCTTCCGGACGGGCGTTGCTGTTCGACAGCGACGACGCCCTGGTGGCCGATCTCACCGCCGACGATCTGAAAGCTCCGACCTCCACGCTGGAAGCCCCGGCTGATCTCGACGAACTGCTCACCCGGCTTCGCGTCGAACGCGGTAGGGGCTACGCGGTCGCAAGCGAGGAGCTTGAGATCGGACTGACCTCTGTGAGCACCCCGGTCCGCGACCGCAACGACACTCTGCTTGCCGTCATCAACGTGTCCGGGCCCACCTCCCGGCTCATCCACCGGGTGGACGACATCGCCAAGCTCCTGCTCACGGCGAGTGTTGCGATCCAGCGAAACCTCGCATCCACTCGGCCGCCGGCTCCGCGACGACGGCGCTGAAGGAGACGGCGCTGAAAGAGGCGGCCCTGAAGGAAGCGACGCTGAAGGAAGCGAAGCGGACTCGCGTTCTTGATGGACGAATACGGTCGATACTGACGGGGTGAAACCCGCGATCTGTGCACAGTTCGGTATCGACTTCCCGCTGTTTGCGTTCAGCCACTGCCGCGACGTGGTGGCCGCGGTGACCAACGCAGGCGGGTTCGGCGTGCTCGGGGCCACCGCCTACACGCCTGAGCAGCTGGACCGGGAGCTGTCCTGGATCGACGAGCAGGTCGGCGGCAGGCCCTACGGCGCCGACATCATCGTGCCCGCCAAGTTCGAGGGCAAGGGGGAGAACCTGACCCGCGACCAGCTCAAGGACCGGATCCCGGCCGAGTACCGCGAGTTCGTCACGCAGTTGCTCGCCGAGCACGGCATCGAACCGGATCCCGGGCAGAGGCTGGGCGGCTCGTCGCTGTCCGGCGACACCGGCCGCGAGCTGCTGGACGTGGCGTTGAGCCACCCGATCAAGCTCGTCGCCAACGCCCTCGGTGTGTCGCCGGACTACATGATCGAGGCCGGCCGCGAGCGCGGCGTGCCGGTCGCGGCGCTGGTCGGTGCGCGTGAGCACGCCCTCAAGCAGGTGCAGGCCGGTGTGGACCTGATCATCGCGCAGGGCACCGAGGCCGGCGGCCACTGCGGTGAGGTGTCGACGCTGGTGCTGGTGCCCGAGGTGCTCGACACCCTGGCCGAGGTGGGCAGTGACATCCCGGTGCTGGCCGCGGGCGGCATCGTGACGGGCCGTCAGATGGCCGCGGCCGTGGCCATGGGCGCGGCGGGCGCGTGGACCGGTTCGGTGTGGTTGACCACCGAGGAGGCCGAGACCGCGCCCGCCACCGTGCAGAAGATGCTGGCGGCCACCTCCCGCGACACCGTCCGGTCCACCGGTCGCACCGGCAAGCCTGCGCGCCAGCTGGTCTCGGACTGGACCAGGGCCTGGGCGCCCAGTCCGGGCGGGCACCCGACCCTGCCGCTGCCGCTGCAGAACATGCTGGCCGAACCGGTCATCCGCCGCATCGATGTGCTTGCCGCGCAAGGACATGCGGGCGCACAGGCGTTGGCGACGTATTTCGTCGGCCAGGGCGTCGGCCTGATGAACAAGGTCAAGCCCGCCAGAGAGGTGGTGCGCGAGTTCATCGAGGACTATCTCGCGGCCGCCGAACGGCTCAGCAACTCGCTGCCGGACTGACGTCAGGCGGTGGGCAGGCGCACCTCGAACCGCGCGCCGGTGTCCAGGTTGCGCGCCGCGAGCGATCCGCCGTGTGCCGCAACCAGGCCCGCGGCGATCGCCAGGCCGAGCCCCGAACCGCTCGGCAGCGACGAATCAGCGCGCGGCACACGGCCGTTGGAGCCGCGGTAGGCGACGTCGAACACCTTCGGCAGATCCGCCTCGTCGATCCCGACGCCGGTGTCGTCGACGCGGATCCATGCGCCGTCGGCGTCGGAACCCACGGCGAGCGTGACGCTTCCGCCCTCGGGGGTGTGCGCGATCGCGTTGGCGACGAGGTTCGACAGCACACGCAGCAGCGCGCGGTCGCTGCCGATCACCCGCACCGGGCTCGCGGGCAACTCCGAGTGCAGCGTCACCCCGGCGCGTTGCGCGGGCAGCCGGTGCGCCGACAACACGTCGTCGACCACCTCGTCGAGCGCCACGTTGTCGCGGGTCGGCGCGATGGCACCGGCGTTGATCTTCGACATCTCGAACAGGTCGTCGACCATCTCGGCAAGCCGGATCGATTCCTGTTCAATCTGTTTGGCGTGCACGCGGACCTCGTCGTCGGTGACCACCCCGTCGGCGATGGCTTCGGCGACCGCACGGATGCCTGCCAGCGGGGTGCGCAGGTCGTGACTGACGAACGCCACCAGTTGGCGCCGCGAATGTTCGGCGGCGCGTTCGGCGTCGCGGATCTCCTGCTCCCACACCGTGCGTCGGGCCTGATAACGGGCCAGCATGATCGCGGCCGGGATGGTCACCACGGACACGATCACCAGCACCACGGCGATGCGCTCGAACATCGCGGTGATCATGAAGCCGCTCGCGCCGATCACACCCGTGAACGTCGCCAGCACCGGGATCAGCACGAGCGCCACCATGCTGACCGCCAGCGACAAGGACCGCGCCAACCGGATCACCAGCGCGCCGGCGAGCACCACCGGGACCGAACAGGCCAACGCCCATCCCGCGATCTGCCACAGGTCGGTCATGGTGACCCCTCGACTCCGTCGGATCCGTTGCCGCTCCACAGATATCCACGCCCCCACACGGTCTGCACGCGGTGGTGCGCACCGAGCTTGGACCGCAACCGCTTGACGTGCACCGTGACCGTCGACAGGTCGCCGAAGTCCCAGCGCCACACCCGCTTGAGCAGATCTTCGCGGGAGAACACGGTGTCGGTGTGGGTCAGGAAGAACATCAGCAGGTCGAACTCACGGTTGGTCAGGTTCACCGCGCGGCCCGACACCGTCACCGAACGCGACGCGGTCGACACGCGCAGTTCCCCGACGGACAGTTCGGCGGGCGCGGGTGCCGCCGATCCGGAGGTGCGGCGCAGCACCGACCGCACGCGCAGCGCCAACTCGCGTGGGCTGAACGGTTTGGTGAGGTAGTCGTCGGCGCCTGCCTCCAGTCCGGCGATGCGGTCGTCCTCCTCGCCGAGCGCGGTCAGCAGGATCACCGGCAACCGGTAGTCGCCGTCTTTGCGCAGTTCACGGCACAGCGACAGGCCGTCCGGCCCTGGCATCATCACGTCGAGCACCGCGACGTCGAGGTGCTCGGTCGCCAGCAGCCGCAGCGCCTCCGAACCGTCGTGTGCGATGGTCACGTCCAGTCCGTCTCGTTCCAGGTAGCGGCGGACGACATCGCGGACGACGGTGTCGTCGTCGGCGATCAGGACACGGGGCACAGCTTCTGAGGCTAGCGCCGCACGGGCGCGACCAGCACCTGCGTCACGGATTCGTCACGGTTTGCCCATGGTGCTCGGCGGGGCCGACGCCCTAACGTCGCCTGTGTGGCCCAGCAACCGGCAGTCGTGACGGTGGTGCTGCCCTGTCTCGACGAGGAGCAGTCCCTGCCCGCGGTGCTGACGGCCATACCGGACGGGTATCAGGCGCTCGTGGTCGACAACAACAGCACCGATCGCACCGCCGAGGTGGCCCGTGCGCACGGTGCCGAGGTGGTGCACGAGCCGAGGCCGGGTTACGGATCCGCCGTGCACGCCGGGGTGGTTGCGGCGCGCACGCCGGTGGTGGCGGTGCTCGACGCCGACGGATCCCTCGACCCGGCGGCCTTGCCCGCGCTGGTCGGCGTGCTCGACGGCGCGGACATGGTGGTCGGGCGGCGCAGGCCGGTGCGCGGCCTGCGGTGGCCGTGGCACGCCCGGTTGGGGACGGCCGCGGTGTGCTGGCGGCTTCGGCGTCGGTACGGATTGACGGTTCACGACATCGCCCCGATGCGGGTGGCGCGCCGCGCGGCGCTGCTCGATCTGGGCGTGACCGACCGCAGGTCGGGATATCCGCTGGAGCTGCTGGTCCGCGCGGCCCAGGCCGGATGGCGTGTGGTGGAATGCGACGTGGCGTACGGCCCGCGCACGGGCGGCAGGTCGAAGGTCAGCGGGTCGCTGCGCGGCAGCCTCATCGCCGCGCTCGATTTCTGGCGGGTGATCTGATGCTCGCGGTCACCGTGCTGGTGGTCGCCAAGGCGCCGGTGCCCGGGCTGGCGAAAACCCGCCTGGCGGCAGGCCTCGGCGCCGACGTGGCCGCCGACATCGCCGCGGCCGCCCTGCTCGACACCCTCGACGCGGTCGCCGCCGCACCGGTCGCGCAGCGCGTGGTCGCGTTGACCGGCGATCTGAACGATGCCCGCCGTGGCCGTGAGATCGCCGACCGGCTCGGCGATTTCACGGTGGTGGCGCAGCGCGGCGACGGATTCGCCGAACGTCTGGTTCAGGCGCATACCGACGCAGCCCGGTCCGGGCTGCCGGTCCTGCAGATCGGGATGGACACCCCGCAGGTCAGCGCGGACCTGCTCGCCGACTGCGGGCGGGCGCTGCTGGGCGCCGACGCGGTTCTCGGCATGGCATGCGACGGTGGCTGGTGGGTGCTCGGTGTGCACGACGCGGCGGCGGCCGCGTGTCTGCGCACCGTGCCGATGTCGCATCCGGACACCGGCGAGCTGACGCTGGCGGCGTTGCGGCGCAACGGGTTCACCGTGGCACTGCTGAGCGAGCTGGCCGATGTCGACACGGTCGCCGACATCGGTGCGGTGCGCCGTGCCTGCGCACCGGACAGCCGGTTCTCCTGCGCCACCGAGGGGATGTGACGCGTGCACGGGCATCTCTACGATCGGGCTCTCGACGGCGAACGGTGCTGGATCCGCCATTCCGACGGGCGGGTGCAGCGCCTGCCGGTGCGCCGGTGGCTGGGCGGTGTGCGGTCCGACCGCCGGTTCGACCGCACGGTGGTGGATCTGTGTTCCGGGCCGACCATCGATCTGGGTTGCGGCCCGGGACGTCTGGTGGCCGGCCTGGTGCGGCGGGGGGTTCCCGCGCTCGGTGTCGACCAGTCGGTGACGGCCGTCGAGATCGCCCGCAGCAGCGGTGTTCCGGTGCTGTGCCGGGATCTGTTCGAACCGTTGCCGGGGACCGGGCGGTGGCACACCGCACTGCTCGCCGACGGCAATGTCGGGTTGGGCGGGGATCCGTGGCGGGTGCTGCAACGCGCGGGGGAACTGCTGCGCCGCGGTGGTGAGTGCCTGGCCGAATTCGACACGGATGTCGCAGGAGTGGAGGCGAACTGGGTGCGGTTGGAGTCCGCGCGCGCCGTCGGCCCGTGGTTCCGCTGGGCGTCGGTGGGACTGGACTGCGCCGAGCGGATCGCCGCCGATGTGGGTCTGGTACTGCGCACCGTGCATTCGATCGGTGACCGGGCCGTCGCCAGCCTGGTGGCGGCGTGACCGCGCCCGCCGGGGTCACCAGGGCCGCCCGGTTGCGGGGCACCGCGGTCACCGCGAGGGTCGGTCTGGCCCTTGGCATCGCGGTCGCGGTGTGTTTCGTGACCGGACTGATCAGCCACTTCATCCAGCATCCGCAACCGTGGTTCTTCTGGCCGACGCGTCCGGTGTGGCTCTACCGGGTCACGCAGGGTCTGCACGTCATCTCCGGTGTCGCCGCCATCCCGCTGATCGTGGTCAAGCTGTGGTCGGTGTGGCCCAAGCTTTTCGAGCGTCCCGTGATCGGCGGGCCGGTCCGCCAGCTGGAACGCGCCTCGATCCTGGTGCTCGTCGGCGCCATGCTGTTCCAGCTGTCCACCGGGATCATGAACATCGCCCAGTGGTATGCGTTCAAATTCTTTTTCACCACATCGCATTACGCGATGTCGTATGTGGCTGCGGGCGCGGTGCTGGTGCACATCGCGGTCAAACTGCCGGTCATCCGGCAGGCCCTCGGTGAACCGCTGGAGGAGCTGCCCGGCGGCCTGCCCGGTGTCGGGCGCGAGGGGCTGAGCCGTCGCACGGTGCTGCGCGGCACGTGGCTCGCGGTTGCGGTCGCGACGGTCGCCACCGCCGGTCAGACGGTGCCGTTGTTGCGGCGGGTGTCGGTGCTCGCGCCGCGCTCCGGCGAGGGGCCGCAAGGGGTTCCGGTGAACCGGTCGGCGATCGCGGCCGGCGTGGTGCGCACCGCGCGCTCGCCGCAGTACCGCTTGACGGTGACGCACGGCGCGACCAGTCGCGCGTTCAGCCTCGACGAACTGCGGGCCATGCCGCAGACCACGCACCGGTTGCCCGTCGCGTGTGTCGAGGGATGGAGCGTCGACGCCGAGTGGACCGGGGTGGTGCTGGCCGATCTCGTCGCGGCCGTCGGCGGCCCGCCGGATGCCGACGTGCGGATGATCTCGCTGGAACCGCCGGGCCCGTATTCCCGCACCACCCTGCCCGCCCGGCACGCACGCGACGCGAAGACCCTGATCGCGTTGCGGCTCAACGGGGAAATCCTCGACCTCGACCACGGCTATCCGTGCCGGCTGATCGCGCCGACCCGCCCTGGGGTGCTGCAGACGAAGTGGCTGTCGCGCATCGAGGTGGTGCCGTGACCCGCATCGTGCTCGCGGTCCTCGGTGTCGTGATCGGTGGTTACGGCGCGGTGCTGCTGTGGGAGAACCCGCCGGTGATCCTGATCCGGATCGTGGTGTGGGCACTGGTCGCGGTGGTCGTGCACGATCTGGTGTTCGCACCGGCCTGCGCGGCGCTGGGGTGGGGCACTCGTCGTCTGCTCCCGGCGCGCTGGCAGTCCCCGGTGGCACTCGCGGCCCTGTGCAGCGTGGTCCTGGTGTTGCTCGCGATACCGGTGTACGGCAAGCCCGGATTGCGCCCGGACAATCCGACGGTGCTCGACCGCGATTATGTGCGCGGGCTGTGGTGGTCGCTGGCCGTGGTGTGGCTGTGCGTGCCGGTGTATGTCTCGTTGCGGGCGTTGACGGCCCGGAGCACGCGGCGGCGGCTACCAGTTGGTCAGGATCACGTGGTTGAGGACGAGCGCGCCGACGACGTTGAGTCCCAGCCACCACCGGTGTGACCGCGGCGGCAGCAGCGCACCCGCGGCGGTCAGCCACACCGTGAACGGCAGCCAGATGCGTTCGGTCTCGGCTTTGCTCAGCATGCTCAGGTCCGCGAACGTGATGGCCAGCAGCGCGCCGATCACCAACATCGGCAGCCCGGGGTTGCGCCGGGTCGCCCCGATGTCGAACACCCGACTGATCCCCGCGACGCTGCCAAGGCCGATCGCACACACCACCGACGCGAGATTCGCCCACGACCAGTACTGGAACGGCCGGTTGGCGGCGATGCCCTGCCAATAGCGTTCCTGCACCAGGGTGTAACCGTCGAACCACCAGAACCCGGCGAGGATGAACACCGCCACCACGGCCAGCACCGCGATGGCTGCGGGGACCGCCACGCGCAGCGTCGCCCGCCAGTCCGTCGCGGTGATCAGCACCGCCAACGCGATCAGCGCGGCCAGCGCCAGACCGTAATTGAGGAAAAGCCCCCAGCCCAGCAGCAGACCGGCACCCACAGCGGAGAACCTGGCCATACGGGGCCGGTGGACACTGTCTCGGACCGCCAGCGCCAGCAGCGCCAGGCCCCAGGCCGCGACCCCGGCGAAGTATCCGTCGGCGGACACCGCGATCCAGATCGCGGTCGGTGCCACCGCCACGAACGGGGCGGCCATGCGGGCGGTGGCCTCGCCCGACACCGCGCGCACCGCGACGACGATGGCGGCGGCCGCGCTGGAACCGACCAGCAGGCACAGCAATCCGGCCCAGGCGCCGCCGCCGAGTCCGATGCGGTCCAGCCACACGAACGTCAGCAGCGCACCGGGCGGGTGGCCCGACACGTGGGTGATCCACGAATCCGGCTGGTAGTCCAGGATTCTGTCGGAGAAGGTGCGCAGCGCCTCGGGGATGTCGGTGATCGACGGCACCTGGCGCAGATATTCGTGGCGTGCGGTCAGCCGCCCGGCGAACCCGCGTTGCCATCCGTCGATCATGGCCAGCGAGAAGGCCCACAACCCGGAGGTCACCCACGCGACGATCGGCAGCGCCCGCCACGGCAGACGTCGCGCCAGGCCGGGGCCCCACCACACCGCGGCCGCGCCGATCAGGATCGCCGGTATGGTGCCCCACCCGACATGGGCCCTCCACCACCCGAAAATCGGTGCGGTGTCGGCGAAGCTGTAGATCTGTGCCGGGGTGCTGTTGATCAGCGGCGTGACGATGCCGAGGTCGAGGTGGGGTACCACGAACGCCGCGGTCACCAGCAGGATCGCGAGGGTCACGGCCACCGCTTCGCCTCGCCCGATCCGCATGTGCACAGCCTATTGGCACGCCAGGACGCCAGGTGTGACGTTTCGCTGACGGTGCGGTCGGGCACAATACCGGACGTGGTTGACCAGCAACTGTTCTGCGGTATCGAGTTGGCCGGGCGTATCGAACGGGCCGAGGCGCAACTGATCACCGCGGCCACGGAGGCCTCGCGCGGTCGCGGCGTGGAGGGCCTGGTCCTGCCGATTGCCGGTGGCTTCGCGTGTTTCGTCGAACCGGGATCGCCGATGAACAAGGTGGTTGGTCTCGGTTTCAGCGGTGTGCCCGACGAGTCGGTGCTCGGCGAGGTGGAGCGCGCCCTGGCCGCGCGTGGCTCGGCGACACAGGTGGAACTGTCCAACCTCGCCGACCCCGAGATCGCGACCCTGCTGACCGGCCGCGGCTACCGGTTGGCCGGATTCGAAAATGTTCTCGGCCGTCCGGTCGTCGGCGACGAGCCGGCGGATCTGCCCGCCGGTGTCGAGGTGCACCGCGCGCAGGATCTCACCGCATGGGTCGACGTCGTGGTCGACGGTTTCGCGCATCCCGACGCCGAAGGTGTGCCCAGCCACGAGGAATTTCCCCGAGATGTCGTCGAGCGGGCCGAGCGTGATTTCGAAAAGGCCGGAGCGACACCCTATATCGCGTTGTGCGAGGGCGCGGTCGCCGGCGGTGGCAGCGTGCGGTTCACCGACGGGGTCGCGCAGTTGACGGGTGCGGCGACGGCACCGGCGTACCGGCGCCGCGGTGTGCAGGCCGCGTTGTTGCGGGCCAGGCTCGCCGACGCCGCGGCGCAGGGCTGTGATCTGGCGGTCGTGACGACCGCACCGGGATCGATGTCACAGCACAATGTGCAGCGCCGCGGCTTCGGGCTGCTCTACACCCGCGCGATCCTGGTCAAAGCTCCGTCGGTCTGACGGATCTCGCCTTCCCGCCGATCAATTTGCCGCTTCGTAAGCGGCGATGATTTCGGTGGAGATCCGGCCACGCTCGGAAACGTTGTGGCCGTTGGCCCGAGCCCACTCGCGAATCGCCTGGTTGCGCTCGGGCCCGGAAACCTTTCGGGCCCTGCGCGCGGACACCTTGCGTTTCGGGGTCGCCTTGGCCTCGGCGGCTTTCCTGGTGCGCACCGGCCTGCGTGCCGGGCGGCCCTCGTCGGCCTTGGCTTTCTTCGCGGCCTTGATGTAGCGGGCGATGTCTTTGTTGAACTGGGCGCCGTTCTTGGTGGTCAGGACAAGTGTGTAGTCCTCGCCGCGATACGAAAACTCGACCGTGTCAACATCTTTCTCATCGATCGGCACGCCGTCGAGATCATCGATGTAGTCGATCGTCACAATTTTTCCCACGCAGCTTCCTCCGATGTCGGTGAATGTTTTTGTTGCGAAGCCTACCGTGTCATGAAAGTACGTGGTGAAAGCATGCGGATCTGCCGACACGCCAGGATTGATCGAACATCGTGGGCGCAAATTTTCGCCCGCGGAGGATTCGTTAATAGAGAATCTTGCGGAGATTGTCCTCGGCGTAGTAGTCGTTGAGTTCCTTGTCGCTCATATCCGGCTTGAACGCCTTGGCCAGTTGCGCGACCGACGGCACGGCCGTGGGATTCCACGTTTCCGGTTTCCACGTATCCGAGCGCAGGAAAGCCTTGGCACAGTGGAAGAAAACTTCTTCGACGCTGATCTCCAACGCCAGGATCGGCCGTTTGCCGTTGACCACCATTTCGTCGAAATAGTCGGCGTCGGAGAGGATTCGGGCCGTGCCGTTGATGCGCAACGTGTCACCGCGTCCGGGAATCAGGAACACCGTGCCGACGTACGGCCGCTGCAGAACGTTGAGATAACCGTCGACGCGTTTGTTGCCGGGGCGCTCGGGAATGGCGATGGTGGTGTCGTCGACGACGTGGGTGAATCCGGGCGGGTCACCTTTGGGGGAGACGTCGACGCGTCCCTCGGCATCGGCGGTGGCGACGAAACACAGCGGCGAGGCCGCCAGCCAGTCCTGCTGTACCGGGGAGAGCCGTGTGGTGACCTTGTTGGCGACGTATTTGTTGGGATGTCCGACGATGGCACGCAGTTGTTCGACCGAGGTGACCTCTTGGCGCATGTGTTACATCATGCCTGCTGCGCGCAACCGAAAAAGCGGTCAACCACCGAACCGGGCGATCAGCGCGCGTCGGTCCAGTTTGCCGATGCCGTGGCGCGGCAGTGCGTCGACGACGTGCAGTTCGCGTGGCGCGGCCGTGGCGTCGAGGGTCTGCGCGACATGTGCCCGCAGTTCGGCGAGTTCGGGTGGGTGCGATCCGGTGGTCAGTACCACGGCCGCCACCACGCGCTGCCCCAGTCGTTCGTCGGCCACACCGAACACGGCGGCCTCGGCGATCGCGGGATGGGTCACCAGCGCGGCCTCGACGAGTTGGGGGAGCACGGTCAGGCCACCGGTGCTCACGGCGTCGTCGACGCGTCCCAGCACCCGCAGGACACCCGAATCGGCCATGACGCCAAGGTCGTCGGTGCGGAACCAGCCCGGCTCGGCGAACGGGTCGGGGTCGACCGGATTGCGGTATCCCTTGGCGACTGTCGCGCCGCCGAGCAGGATCCGGGAATTCTCGATGCGCACCGACACCCCGGTCAACGGCACCCCGTCGTACACGCAGCCACCGGCGGTCTCGCTCATGCCGTAGGTGCGGACCACCCGGACGCCACCGGCCGCGGCGCGTTCGGCCATCCCGGGGGGCATCGGTCCGCCACCGATGAGGATGGCGTCGAGTTCGGCGAGTGCGGCGGTCGCCGCCGGATCGCGCAGCGCCTTGTCCAGTTGGATCGCGACCATCGACGCGTATTTGCGGCCCGGGCCCAATTGGGCCACGGCCGAGGGTAATTCGTCGGGGGAGAACGCCGCGGGAAGCGTCACGGGAGTGGTGCCCGCGACGGTGCTGCGCACCAGCACCTGCAATCCGGCGATGTGGTGGGCGGGTAGCGCCAGGAGCCACCGGCCCGCGCCGCCGAGACGCTCGTAGGTGGCCTCTGCGCTCGCGACGAGGGCGCTGCGGGTCAGCAGCGCACCCTTGGGCACCCCGGTGGTTCCCGATGTCGAGATCACGACGGCGACGTCGTCGTCGATGGGCTCACCGGCCCGCAAAGCCGTTGTCAGCAATTCGGTCTGGCGTTCGTCTGCGGCGGGCACCGGCAGAATCGCCGACCCGCCACCGGCCAGCAGTTCGTCGAGGACGGACAGGAGTCCCGCGGCCGAGGTGTCGACCGCGACGGGGCGTAGGACGGTTATTGCGGGCCTCCCGGGTCACCGTCGGATCTCGGGTCACCGGTGGGCCCGGCGTCCTCGTCGTCGCGCGGATCGTCCAGCGGCCAGCCCTGCAGCGCGAGATGGCGGCGCACGCGTTCGATGTCCTCTTCGCGTGGCATCTCGTTGGTCATCTCGGTGATGAGCACGCCGATGTCGATGTGGTCGAAGTGTGCACGTTGTTCGAGATCTTCGGCGATGGCCCTGATCTCGTCGTTGGTGAGCCGGCGGGTCAGCAACGCCAGCAGCGGCACCCGGTCGGGTCCGGGCACCCCCTCGGGGTACCCGGCGTTGAGCCAGGCCGCGATCCTGGCGAGAAATGCGTTCACTGCGTACTCCTGAAGGCGGCACCGAGTGAGCGGTCGGCGGCTTTGAGTCCACCGAAATTCAGCTTTGTCCAACGAGGATTCCACATCCGTGCGGGCGGAGGCGGTGACCGCGCTCACAGCGAAATCCCGGTGTTCGGCGGCAGGTGCGCCCGAGCTGGGCAAACACATCACGGCGAGCAGATGAACAGTCGGTGAACACTACCGCCAGTTCGGGAAACTCGCAGGTCAGAGGTGGCGTTTAGCACGGCTTGTCGCTGGTCAAATTCGTCGGCGATCCAGCAGAATTGGCGGCATGAGCGCAGAGCTTGTCGTGTTGGTGCTGCTGATAGCAACCGCACTCGCTTTCGACTTCACCAACGGCTTCCACGACACCGGCAATGCGATGGCCACCTCGATCGCAACCCGTGCGCTCAAGCCCAAGACCGCGGTGCTGCTGGCCGGTGTACTCAACCTGGTCGGCGCGTTCCTCTCGGTGGAGGTCGCGGTCACCGTCACCAGTTCGGTGCTCAAGATCCAGGACTCGAAGTCCGGCGCGCTCGTCGGCTCGATCGACGCCTCGACGGGGCTGACGATCATCTTCGCCGGCCTCATCGGCGGCATCCTGTGGAATCTGCTGACGTGGCTGTTCGGCATCCCGTCGAGTTCCTCGCACGCCCTGTTCGGCGGGCTGATCGGCGCCGGTCTGGCCGCGATCGGCCTCGCCGGTGTCAACTGGGCCGGCGTCACCCAGAAGGTGCTGATCCCCGCGGTCGCCGCCCCGGTCATCGCGTGCCTGGTCGCCGCCTGCGGCACGTGGCTGGTCTACCGCATCACCCGCAACGTCGCCCAGAAGCGCCGCGAAAAAGGCTTCCGCTGGGGCCAGATCGCGACGGCGTCGCTTGTCGCGCTGTCGCACGGCACCAACGACGCGCAGAAGACCATGGGCGTCATCGCGCTCGCGCTGATCACCACCGGCCACCTCTCCGGCGACGTCAAGGAGAACGGCCTGCCGTTCTGGATCATCGCCTCCTGCGCGCTGGCCATCGGCCTGGGCACCTACCTCGGCGGCTGGCGCGTCATCCGCACGTTGGGCAAGGGCCTCGTCGAGATCGAGTCACCGCAGGGCCTGGCCGCGGAAGCGTCTTCGGCCGCGATCATCCTGAGCTCCAGCGCCGCCGGTATGGCGTTGTCCACCACCCACGTCGCCACCGGTTCGATCCTGGGCAGCGGCGTCGGCAAGCCCGGTGCCGAGGTGCGCTGGGCCGTGGCCGGACGCATGGCGGTGGCCTGGCTGGTGACCCTGCCCGCCGCGGGCATCGTCGGCGCCCTCGCGTTCTGGCTGTCCCATGGTGTCGAGACGCTGACCGGCTCGTCGCTGGCCGGTGACGGCCTGATCTTCCTGGTGCTCGTCGGGCTGTCCTTCTACATGTGGTGGCGCGCGCAGCAGCAGAAGGTGGACCACAGCAACGTCAACGCCGATTGGGACGAGTCCACCAACTCGGTCGTGCCTGTCGAGGTGCGCGAGGCCGCCAAGGCCGACACCCGCGCCACCGCGGGCGTCTGACCATGACCCCGACCCGCGAGTGAAGGAACACCGATGATCTATCTGGAATCAATCTTCAAGGTTCTGGTGGTCGGGTTGATACTCGGCGCCGGCCTGCCCGCTCTGTTCGCCACCGGGCTGCTGGCGTTCGCCGGGCCAGAAGCCGACACCGATGGCACCGCCGCGGCGCGCAACCCGGTCCTGAAGTTCCTCGGCCTGGCCCTGTTCGTGTTCGTCGGTGCGGTGATCGTCGTCGCGATCCTGTGGATCACGCGCGGCACGATCATCCACCACACCGGCGTCGACCTCTTCCCGTTCCTGCCCAAGAAGTGAGGCTGCTGCCATGACCGAGACGGCGACGTTCATGGACAACGTGCTGGGCTGGCTGCACAAGGGTTATCCCGAGGGCGTGCCGCCGAAGGACTATTTCGCGTTGCTCGCGCTGCTCAAGCGCACCCTGACCGAGGACGAGGTGGTGCGCGCCGCGCAGGCGATCCTGCGGTCCTCCGACGGTGACAGCCCGGTGACCGACGCCGAGATCCGCGACGCCGTGCACACGATCATCGAGAAGGAACCCAACCCCGAAGAGATCAACCAGGTGGCCGCGCGGCTCGCGTCGGTGGGCTGGCCGTTGGCGACGCCACTGCGCTGATTCCCAAAACGCCTGTGCCGAGCTAGAACTCGGCGAACCAACGTCACAACGGCCCCGATCGAAAGATCGGGGCCGTTTTTTGTGTGCCCTGGCCTACGCGGGTGGCGGTGTCGTGATCCAGTTCACCATGTGGCAAGGCTTGATTAAGGGACATGTCTAATTTCACCTAGCCGATCGGCTTGTTTCGAATTGAGCATCCGTATAACTTGTTCCCAGCTGTTGCCCAGGTTCCTCATCGGAGTCGGGACCCGAGAACGTCGGCAGGGCGAGAGGAGAGCGTTCATGCAAGTACTCAAGCGGGTGTGGCTGCCCCTGATCGCCGTGGTGGTGATCGCCGTCGCGGGGTTCACCGTCTTCCGCATCCGCGGAGTTTTCGCATCGGACCCGCCGCTGACCACGCCGGTGGAGTTCGCGGACGATCCGGAACCGTTCGACCCGAAAGTGTTGACGTACGAGATCTTTGGTCCGGAAGGGGCTGCCGTGGATGTGAACTATGTGGATCTTGAGGGCGAGCCGCAGCGCGCCGACGGCGTCCGCCTGCCGTGGTCCATCACACTGCAGACCACCGAGCCCTCGGCCGCGGCCAACATCGTGGCACAGGGTAAGACCAGTTTTCTCGGGTGCCGAGTGATCGTCGATGGTGAGGTCAAGGACGAGCGCACCTCCACCGGTACCAATGTCCAGACCTTCTGCATCGTGAAGTCCGCATGAGCGCGCCCGCCGACGACGCGACCACCGGGCCCATCACCGCCTACCCGCCCGCCCCGCACGAGAGCGCACACTTCGGACGGATCGCCCGGGTCCTTCGCAAGCTATCCATCCCGATCATCGTGATCTGGGTGGGGATCGCCGCGTTCCTGAACATCGCGGTGCCGCAGCTCGAGGCGGTCGGCGAGATGCGGTCGGTGTCCATGAGCCCGAAGGAGGCGCCTGCGGTCATCGCCACCGAGCGCATCGGTCAGGTATTCGACGAATACACGTCCAACAGCTCGGCGATGATCGTCCTGGAAGGTCAGCAGAAGCTGGGCGAGGACGCCCGCCGCTACTACTCCGAGCTGATCGACAAGCTGCGGGCCGACACCAGGCACGTCGAGCATGTGCAGGACCTCTGGAGCGATCCGCTGACCGCGTCCGGTGTGCAGAGCGGCGACGGCAAGGCCGTCTACGTCTCGGCCAACCTGGCGGGCAATCAGGGCGAGTCGCTGTCGCTGGAATCCGTCGAAGCCGTCAAGCACATCGCGGAGAGCATCCGCGCGCCCGAGGGTGTCGAGGTCTTCGTCACCGGTTCCGCGGCGATGACCGCCGAGCAGACCGAGGCCAGCCACGGCAGCATGCGGATGGTGGAGGCGCTGACCTTCCTGGTGATCATCATCATGTTGCTCGTCATCTTCCGGTCGATCATGACGACGGTGCTGATCCTCCTGATGGTGGTGGTCAGCCTGTTGACGGTGCGCGGTGCGGTGGCATTCCTCGGCTACCACGACGTCATCGGCCTCTCGACCTTCGCGACCGGGCTGTTGGTCACGCTGGCCATCGCCATCGCCGTCGACTACGCCATCTTCTTCGTCGGCCGTTACCAGGAGGCTCGCGGCAGCGGCGAGGATCGAGAGTCGGCCTACTACACCATGTTCGGTGGCACCGCACATGTGATCGTCGGGTCCGGCCTGACCATCGCGGGCGCCACCTTCTGCCTGAGCTTCACCCGGTTGCCGTACTTCCAGACCCTCGGTGTTCCGCTTGCCATCGGCATGCTGGTGCTGATCGTCACCGCCATGACGTTCGGTCCTGCCATCGTCACCATCGCGGGCCGGTTCCTCGACCCCAAGCGCTCCATGCGGGTGCGTGGTTGGCGCTCGGTGGGTACCGCGGTGGTCCGGTGGCCCGGCCCGATCCTGATCACCACCATCGCGGTCTCGCTCATCGGACTGCTGGCGTTACCCGGTTACAAGACCAGCTACAACGATCGTCTGTACCTGCCCGACGACATCAGCTCCAATCAGGGCTATGCGGCGGCCGAGCGGCACTTCTCGCCGGCGCGGTTGAACCCGGAGATGCTGATGATCGAAAGTGACCGGGACCTACGGAATCCGGCCGACTTCCTGGTCATCGAGAAGATCGCCAAGGCAGTTTTCCAGGTCGACGGCATCGGTCGGGTGCAGACCATCACCCGGCCCGACGGCACACCGATCGAGAACAGCTCGATCCCGTACATGATCAGTCAGCAGAGCACGCTGCAGCGACTGAACGAGAAGTACAACGCCGACCGCACCGCCGATATGACCAAACAGGTTGCGGACATGCAGAAGACCATCGACAACATGGATCGGATGCAGGCCATCACCGAACAGATGGCCGACACCACCAGCCAGATGGTGGCGTCCATGGACGGCATGGTGGCCAACGTCGAGGAACTGCGCGACAACATCGCCAATTTCGACGATTTCTTCCGGCCGATCCGGAACTACCTCTACTGGGAACCGCACTGCTTCAACATCCCGATGTGCTGGTCGCTGCGGTCGGTCTTCGACGTCATCGACGGCATGGACGTGATGACCTCGGACTTGAACGAGATGATGCCGCAGATGCATCGGCTCAATGAGTTGATGCCGCAGATGATCGCGATCATGCCCGAGATGAAGCAGACCATGGTGAGCATGCGGGAGATGATGCTGACCATGCAGCAGACCCAGCAGGGCATGCAGGAGCAGCAGCGCATCATGTCCGAGACCTCGACCGAGATGGGCAAGGCCTTCAACGAGGCGATGAACGACGACTCGTTCTATCTACCCGCCGAGGCGTTCGACAACCCGGATTTCGCAAAGGGTTTGGAGCAGTTCCTCTCACCGGACGGGCACGCGGTGCGGTTCATCATCAACCACGAGGGTGATCCGATGTCGGCCGACGGCATCGAGCGGATCGACGCGATCAAGACCGCGGCCAAGAACGCGATCAAGGGCACCCCGCTGGAGGGTTCGACCATCTACCTGGGCGGCACCGCGGCCACGTTCAAGGACATGGCCGACGGCACGAAGTACGACCTGCTGATCGCCGGGATCGCCGCGATCTGCTTGATCTTCCTGATCATGCTGCTGATGACCCGGGCGATCGTGGCCGCAGCGGTGATCGTGGGCACGGTGGTGCTCTCGCTGGGTGCGTCGTTCGGGGTTTCGGTGCTGCTGTGGCAGCACGTGCTGGGCACCGAGCTGCACTGGATGGTCCTGCCGATGGCGGTGATCATCCTGTTGGCTGTCGGCGCGGACTACAACCTGCTGGTCGTGTCCCGGCTCAAAGAAGAGATCCGCGCCGGGCTGAACACGGGCATGATCCGGGCGATGGGCGGCAGCGGTTCCACCGTGACCGCCGCCGGGATGGTTTTCGCGTTCACGATGATGGTGATGGCGGTCAGCGATCTCACCATCCTGGGCCAGGTCGGCACCACCATCGGTCTGGGTCTGTTGTTCGACACCCTGGTGATCCGCTCGTTCATGACACCGTCGATCGCCGGGTTGCTCGGCAGGTGGTTCTGGTGGCCACAACGGGTACGGACGCGGCCGAAACCTCAGCCCTGGCCCAAGACTCAGAGTCATCCGCGAGAGGTGGCGCACCCGAACGTCGGTTGATCGTCAGTCGCGTACGTCGCGCCGCAACGGGTGAGTGGCAGGCACCTGCACGAAGATCAGGGTGATGCCGTCCGGGTCGGTCACGTGCATCTCGTGCAGGCCCCACGGTTCCTGCTCGGCGGGCCGCGCGATCGTCACCCCGCGGCTTTCGAGTTCCCGCTGCGCGGCGTGGATGTCGCGCACCTGCAGCCAGAGACTGCCGCCCGCCGACGGGTCACCGTGGCCCGCCAGTTCGATCAGTGACTGCCCGGCGTAGAACACTGTGCCGCCGGGATATTCACGCGCGATGGCCAGCCCGATCCGGTCACGGTAGAACTCGACCGATTTCTCGTAGTCGACCGGTCGGATCAGCATCCGGCTGGCCAGGATCTCCATGGTGTCTGTCTACCATCCCCGTTTGCCGCGCGGGTGTGCGACATGGGAGTCAGTCCGGTCGCCGGGTCAGGCGGCTGTGCCGGTCACCGGCCCGCAGCCCGATGGCGAACGCGGCCTGATCCTCGAAGTTCAGTGGGTTGCGGCCGGTGATCTCGTGGATGCGGGAGAGCCGGTGCCGCACGGTGTTGGTGTGCAGGAACAACTCGCGGGCGGTGTCGATCAGGGACCCGTTGGTGGCCAGGAACACCCGCAGCGTCCGCACATGCTGGGTGCCGCGCTCGCGGTCGCTCTCGGCGAGCGGGTCGATGAGCTGCTGTTTGAACGGTGCCAGGCGGCTGAGCGGAAGACCTTCCAGCAGGCTGTCGAACGTGCTCAGCTGATCGGGTCCGATGCTGCCGCCGTGCTGGCGGGCGAGGTCGAGCGCGATGCGGGCCTGGGTGATCGCCGAGCCGAGTTCGGCCAGCGGCGCGGTGGCCGAATGTCCCGACGGCAGAGACAGTTCCGCGGCGATCCCGGGCAGGTCGGCGGTGGCGCGGGTGGCCGGGTCGGTCAGCACCAGGCACACCTCGGGGGCGTCGCCGACGAGCGCGGCGGGGAACGCCATCGACAGCAGCGCCCCGGCGCCTGCGGGCCACGCCGAGCAGGCCACTTCGCGCGCCGCGAGACCGGGCCAGTCGAGCAGCTGATTGAGCGCATCGGGGAGCAGCATGCGTCGCTCCACCAGCGACAGCAGCTGCCCGACGCGCTCGCGCGCCAACGCCGATTCGATGTCGCGCTCGCCCTGTGCTGCCTGCACGAACCGCGCGATGACGTCGAGCACGGCGTCGTCGGGCGGTGTCCCGCTGCCCACCCACACCAGCGTGCCGAGCCCGGCGATCGGCACCGCCGGGCCGCCGGTGTGCGCGGGGGCCTCGGGTTCGAGCAGGAAGTAACAGCCCAGCACCTCACCGGCCCGGTCCAGCAGCTGCCGGGCGGATTCGCGTCGGCGCTGCGAGGCGAGCAGTTCGGGCACCAGGGTGTTGGTGGCGCGCGCGACGGCGAGTTCGCCGCCGGCCTGGAAGTCGGCGACGTAGCGGCTCACGGTCGCGAACAGCACCTGCGGCGGCGCGATCAGCAGCGGCAACCGCCTGCGCGAGCAGGCCGCGACGAGTGCGTCGGGAACCGTGTCGTGCACGTCGCCGGTGCCGAAGCACACGCCGGCCGCGGCGGATCCGCACAGTGCCGCGACGAACGCCTCACAGTCGTCCGGGGTCTGCAGGCTGATGCCGACCGTGCAGACCAGTTCGCCGCCGCGCAGGTAGCGCGACGGGTCGCGCAGCTCGGTGGTGTGGGCCCACGTGATCGGCCGGTCGAGCTCTGCGGTCAGCTCGGCGGCCGGATCGTCGGCTGCCACGACGCCCAGGTGTGAATTGAGCAAATCACGCAGCGTGGGGGCGACGTCGCCGCGGTCAGGCACGTGCCGAGCGTAACGCGCCCGTCATGAAAGCGGGCCGGGGCATTGTGCGATCCTCCAAACCCGCGGGTGCCCGACGGTGGGTTTGCAGCGACTTTGTCCCGACGCCTTGGCGGTGACCCGGCGCGGGCGTGATAGTTCGTGCAACCGGATCAAGAGAGGACACCATGTCTGTACTTGAGTCATCGTCGGGCGATTCGCAAACTCTGCGCCGCGAATTCTCCCTGTGGTCGGCGTTCGCATTCGCCTTCGCGTTCATCTCGCCGATCGTGGCGCTCTACGGCATCTTCGGCCTGGCATTGTCGGCCGCGGGTCCCAGCTTCTGGTGGGGCTTCGGCATCGTGTTCGCCGGCCAGTTCCTGGTGGCGCTGGTGTTCGCGATGCTGGTGTCCCGCTGGCCGCTCGAAGGGTCCATCTACCAGTGGTCGCGGCGCCTGCTCGGCACCACCTACGGCTGGTTCGCGGGCTGGGTCTACATGTGGACGCTGGTGATCGCGATGGCCACCGTGGCGCTCGGCGCCGCCGGGTTCGTCGCCAACATCGCCGGTCTCGAGGAACCGTCGGGCGGCACGCTCGCCCTGATCGCCCTGCTGATCCTGTTGGCGGGCACCGCGGTCAACCTCGCCGGACGCCAGGCGCTCAAGATCTTCATGGCGGCCAGCATCGCGGCCGAGGTGATCGGCTCGGTGGTGCTCGGCACCTGGCTGCTGCTGTTCCACCGGCAGAACTCGTTGTCGGTGCTGTTCTCCGGCGGCGGCGCCGACGTCGACATGTGGTCGTACCTGAGCGGGCCGTTCCTGCTGGCGGTGGCGTTCATCGGGTGGAGCTTCGTGGGTTTCGAGAGCGCCGGGTCGATCGCCGAGGAGGTGCACGAGCCGCGCCGGTACCTGCCGAAGGCCGTGCTGTTCTCGCTGACGTTCATCGCGCTGGTGGTGGGCTATTCGAGCCTGGCGATCATCCTGGCCATCCCGGATCTCGACGCGGTCGCCGACGGCGCGGTCGCCGACCCGGTGTACGACACCCTGACCACCGCGCTGGGACACGGTGTGGCCAAACCGGTCGAGGTGCTGTTCGTGATCGGTTTCCTGGCAAGCTTTCTCGCGCTGCAGACGTCGGCGTCGCGGGTCATCTGGGCGTACGCCCGGGACGGCGCGCTGCCCGCGGCCGCGGCGCTGGGCCGGCTGCGTGGCCCGGCCCGGATCCCCACGGTGGCGATCCTGGTCACCACGGTCGTCGGCGCCGGGCTGTTCGGGCTGAGCATCGTCGCGGGCGACATCTACTCGCTGATGGTGAACTTCACCGCGGGCGGCTTCTACCTCGCGTTCCTGTTCCCGCTCGTCGGTTTCCTGGTCGTGCTGCTGCGCCGGGCCTGGACGCCAGGGACGTTCGCACTGCGGGGGCTGACGCTTCCGGTCGCCGTGGTGGCGGTGGTGTGGGCCGGCCTTCAGTTCCTCAACATCGCCTGGCCGCGTGCGGCTTTCGATCAGCGCTGGCTGGACTGGTCGGTGTGGATCGGTGTCGCGGCGCTGGCGGTGCTCGGCACGGCCATTTTGGCCTCGGTGCGCTCGCGGATCGCCGGTGCGGCCGTGATCGAGGAGGCCGAGGTCCGCGACGAACTGGCCGACCGGTCATGAGCGCACCGGTAGCGGTGGTCACCGGGGCCGCCAGCGGTATCGGCGCCGCCGTCGTCGCCGCCCTGCGGGGCCGTGGCCACCGCGTGGGTGTGCTGGACATGGCAGGCCGTGTCGATACCGATGCCGATCACGTTGTGGCGGTGGATGTCTCCGACGGACCGGCGGTGCGCGGCGCGGTGGAGGAGATCCGGCGCACGCTCGGTCCGGTGAGCGCGCTGGTGACCTCGGCCGGGCACTACGAGATGGCCGCGGTCGCCGACATCAGCCCGCAGGCGTGGCGGCGGATGCTGCGGGTGCACCTCGGCGGGTTGTTCAATGCCACCCGGGCCTGCCTGCCCGACATGCTCGAGGTGGGTTCGGGTGCGGTGGTCGCCGTCGCCAGTGAACTCGCGGTGGGCGGCGGTGACGCCGAGGCGCACTACGCCGCGGCCAAGGGCGCGATCATCGGCATGGTGCGCAGCCTGGCCGCCGAGGTCGCCGACCGCGGCGTGCGGGTCAACGCCGTCGCCCCCGGACCGACCGACACCCCACTGCTCGCGGCGGATTCCCCTTGGCGCGCACCGGAATACCTGCAGACCCTGCCGCTGCGCAGGCTCGCGTCGCCGCGTGAGGTGGCGCGTTGTGTCGAATACCTGGTGTGCGACGCGACTTTCGCGACCGGAGATGTGGTGAACGTGAACTCGGGAGCGGTGATATGACCTCGCTGCAGGGCCGCGTGGCACTGGTGACCGGTGCGGCGCAGGGCATGGGAGCCGCGCACGCGCGCCGGTTGGCCGCCGCCGGAGCGACCGTCGCGGTCAACGACATTCGCACGGGCGCCGCGCTGCAAACGCTGGCGCGCGAGATCGGCGGACTCCCCGCGCCCGGCGACGTGTCCGACCCGGCGGTGTGCGCACAGATCGCCGACGACGTCGCCGCCGCGACGGGCCGCCTCGACATCCTCGTCGCCAACCACGCGTACATGACCATGGCGCCGCTGCTCGAGCACGACGAGCGCGACTGGTGGCGCGTCGTCGACACCAACCTGGGCGGCACCTTCCATCTCGTGCAGGCCGTGCTGCCGCACATGCGCAGGCTCGGCGCGGGCCGCATCGTCGTGATCGCCAGCGAGTGGGGGGTGGTCGGCTGGCCCGAGGCCACCGCATACGCCGCCGCCAAATCCGGGCTGATCTCGCTGGTCAAATCCCTGGGACGCGAACTCGCGCCCGAGCACATCATCGTCAACGCGGTCGCGCCCGGTGTCACCGACACCCCGCAACTGCAGGTCGATGCCGACGCGGCCGGGGTCGACCTGGCGACCATGCATGCGCGGTATGCCCGGACGATTCCCATGGGCCGCATCGGATCTGCCGACGAGATCGCCGCGGCTGTGGAGTTCCTCACCGACTTCGAGTTGGAAGCCGTTGTGGGACAGGTGATCTCCAGCAACGGCGGGTCCACCCGGGCCAGGGCGTGAAGACATGACGAAAGGGGAGCAGGTGGAGAGCCAGCCGTACGTGCGGTCGGCGTCTGGCAAGGTGGGCCAGGTCAACGCGACCGAGGTGCCGCGGTATGCGGGCATCGCGACGTTCGCGCGGTTGCCGCAGCGGTTCGAGGTCATCGACTACGACATCGCGGTGGTGGGTGTGCCGTTCGACAGCGGGGTCACCTACCGGCCGGGTGCCCGCTTCGGTCCGTCGGCCATCCGCGAGGCGTCGCGGTTGCTCAAGCCCTATCACCCCGCGCTCGATGTGAGCCCGTTCGCGCAGGCCCAGGTGGTCGACGCCGGTGACCTCGGGGTCAACCCGTTCGACATCGACGAAGCGGTCGGTCAGATCCGCGACGGCGTCACCGGATTGCTGGACCGCCCGCAGCAGCGCGTGGTGCTGCTCGGCGGGGACCACACGATCGCGCTGCCCGCGCTGCAGGCGCTGCACGCCGTCCACGGTCCGGTCGCGCTGGTGCACTTCGACGCCCACCTCGACACCTGGGACACCTATTTCGGTGCGCCCTGCACGCACGGCACCCCGTTCCGGCGCGCGTCGGAGCAGGGCCTGATCGTCAAGGGCCATTCGGCGCACGTCGGTATCCGCGGATCGCTGTACGACCGGGCCGATCTGCTCGACGACGAGTCACTCGGGTTCACCGTCGTGCACTGCCG
This sequence comes from Mycolicibacterium goodii, assembly GCF_001187505.1. The sequence goes on along the minus strand of NZ_CP012150.1, from coordinate 27,032 downwards.
CGACATCGACCGCATCGGCGTCGACGGCGTCATCTCCCGCATCCACGAACGTGTCGGCGAGCACCCGGTGTATGTGTCGATCGACATCGACGTGCTCGATCCGGCGTTCGCGCCCGGCACCGGAACACCGGAGATCGGCGGCATGACCAGCCGGGAACTGGTCGCGGTGCTGCGTGCCATGCGCGGGCTGAACATCGTCGGCGCCGACATCGTCGAGGTCGCCCCGGCCTACGACAGCGGCGACGTCACCGCGGTCGCGGGTGCCAATCTGGCCTACGAGATGATTACCCTGATGGCCGATGGTTTCTGAATCGCGTTCTGAATTGGCTTGGCCCGAGGGCAAGGTCGCGGCCGCGGCGTTCACCTTCGACGTGGACGCCGAGTCGGCGATCCTGTGGGGCAACGAGGCCGTCGGCGCGCGCATGAGCGTCATGAGCCATCAGGCCTATGGGCCGCTGGTGGGGGTGCCGCGCATCCTCGACCTGTTGGAGCGTCATCAGATCTCCTCGACGTTCTTCGTGCCGGGCCACACCGCGCACCGCTATCCCGAGGCGGTGCGCGCCATCGTCGCGGCCGGCCACGAGGTCGCCCACCACGGGTATCTGCACGAGCAGCCGACGGCGCTCACCCTCAACGAGGAGATCGAGGCGCTCGACCGCGGCCTGCAGGCCCTCGCCGAGGTCGCCGGTGTCACGCCGGTCGGCTATCGCGCCCCGATGTGGGACTTGTCCTGGCGCACACCGGGTCTGCTCGCCGAGCGCAACTTCCTCTACGACTCCAGCCTGATGGACGCCGACGTCCCCTACGAGCTCGCGGTGGAGGACACCTCGCTCGTCGAGATCCCCATCCAGTGGGCGCTCGACGACTGGGAGCAGTACTGCTTCCTGCCCGACATCTCGGGCAGCGGGCTCATCGAGAGTCCCCGCAAAGCGCGGGAGTTGTGGCAGTTGGAGTTCGACGCGCTGCGGCGCGCAGGTGGCTGCTGGGTGCTGACCAATCACCCGTTCCTGTCCGGAAGGGCTTCGCGGGCAGCCGAACTCGATGATCTGATGCGCTACGTCACCGAGCACGACGACGTGTGGACCACCGATCTGGCAAGCATCGCCGAGCATGTGCGCGCCCAGGGCCTCGCCCCGCGCAGCATCACCCAGCCGGGAAGATAGGCCGCCGCCCGACGCCGTCGGGTTGCGCCGACTGGCGTTTCATCACCGCGTTCACCACGCCGGGGGCCACGGCGTTGAGCGCCCTGGCGCCCACCGCCACCCGCGGCGCGATCTGCACCGGGCGGTACCGCGCCGCGGTGATCATCCAGTCGGCCGCCTCGTCGGCCGACAGCGCGGGCAGCCCGTCGAACGCGCGGGTCGGTTTGATCATCGGGGTGTCCACCAGCGGGTAGTACAGCGTGGTGGAATGCACACCCCCGTCGCCCCATTCGGTTTCGATGACGCGGCTGACGGCGCTCAGCGCGGCCTTTGACGCCTGGTACACCGAGAACAGCGGCGACGCCTCGCTCAGCACGCCCCATGTCGAGACGTTGATGATGTGGCCCGCACCGCGTTCCCGCATGCCCGGTGCGAACCCGCGGATCAACCGCAGCGGCGAGTAGTAGTTGAGCGTCATGGTCCGCTCGATGTCATGCCAGCGCTCCAGCGATTCGGCGAGCGGCCTGCGGATCGAGTGGCCCGCATTGTTGACCAGGATGTCGATGCCGCCGTACTGCGAGTCGATCTCGGCCACCAGCGCGTCGATCGCGTCCAGGTCGGTCAGATCGCACGGCCGTGCCGTCGCGTCACCACCCGAGGCGGTGATGCCACCGGCCACCTCGTCGAGCAACTCGGCCCGTCGCGCCACCACGATCAGCCGCGCCCCACGCTCGGCGAACTTCGCCGCGGCGGCCGCGCCGATCCCCGAGGACGCACCGGTGATCAGCACACGCTTGCCGCGCAGGTCCACCGCGTCGCGGGCCGCCCGCAACTGGATCAGCTGGTCGGCCACCGGCGGCCGCATGCTTGCCAGGAACAAGTTGTCGGTGAGCCGACGCAGCGGGTGTTTGCTCATCCTGGTGAGTCTATGGGCGCCCGGAGATCAGAAGTAGCGCGGGAACCGGCTCCAGTCCGGGTCGCGCTTCTCCAGGAACGCGTCGCGGCCCTCGACGGCCTCGTCGGTCATGTACGCCAGACGTGTTGCCTCACCGGCGAACACCTGCTGTCCCACCAGGCCGTCATCGATCAGGTTGAACGCGAACTTGAGCATCCGGATCGCCTGCGGCGACTTGCCGTTGATCTCCGCGGCGTACTGCAGCCCGGCCTTCTCCAGATCGGCGTGGTCGACGACCTCGTTCACCGCTCCCATGTGGTGCATGGTCTCGGCGTCGTAGGCGCGGCCAAGGAAGAAGATCTCGCGGGCGAACTTCTGCCCGGTCTGGCGGGCCAGGTAGGCGCTGCCGAATCCGGCGTCGAAGCTGCCCACGTCGGCGTCGGTCTGCTTGAACCGCGCGTGCTGACGGCTCGCCAGGGTCAGGTCGCAGGTGACGTGCAGGCTGTGCCCGCCGCCCGCGGCCCACCCGTTGACCAGACAGATCACCACCTTGGGCATGAACCGGATGAGCCGCTGCACCTCCAGGATGTGCAGTCGGCCCGCGCGGGCCGGGTCGACGGTCTCGGCGGTCTCCCCCGAGGCGTACTGGTAGCCGGTGCGTCCCCGGATGCGCTGATCGCCGCCGGAGCAGAACGCCCAGCCGCCGTCCTTGGGGGACGGGCCGTTGCCGGTGAGCAGGATGACGCCGACGTCGGAGGACATCCGCGCGTGGTCGAGCACCCGGTACAACTCGTCGACGGTGTGCGGCCGGAACGCGTTGCGCACCTCGGGACGGTCGAACGCCACCCGCACGGTGGGCTGACGTGCACCGTCGAAGATGTGGCGGTGGTAGGTGATGTCGGTCAGATCGTCGAAACCGGGCACCGGTTCCCACATCGCGGGGTCGAACGGGTTGTCCGAAGCTGCTTGGCTGCTCATTTGCTCGACTGTAGATCGGAGGTTTCACCCGTACCGACGAAGGGTATGAAACCGGCGCAATGATGCGTATCGCGCATCAGCGGACAGAAAGGGCTTCGATGAAGCGCACAGCAGGCGTGTTGTTCTCGGGGTTGGCGGCCGGCTTCTTGATCGTCGGTTGCTCCCCAGCGGTCACCGGCGGTGACACCACCTGCGAGGACTTCCTCGGCCAAGACGAGAAGACGCAGGACGACGCGGTCGCCAAGATGTTGAAGGACGAGAAGGGCACCGACGCCGCGCAGCTGGAGATCACCGGTACCCGCGTCGCGGTGCAGGCCTTCTGCCAGACCGGGGGCAAGCAGGACAGCAAGATCAAGGAAGCGCCCCACCTGTAACGGCGCTCAGAGCGGGTCGAGACGGAACACCGGGCACCGTCCGGCGAGTGCTTCGAACTCGTCCGGATGGGGCCCGGTCACCAGGCCCGCGTTCTTCATGAAGCTCACCCCGGTGGGCACCAGGATGGGGAACTCCCGCAACAGCGGTCGAGCCTCCTCGGTGGTCATCTCGACCGCGCGCACGCGCTGGGCCCGCCGCCCCTGATGGATCGTCGCCTCCTCGGCGGCGCGCAGGTTCGCCGTCCAGTCCGCGCCGGGTAGCCCGCCGACGACGTAACGCCGACCGTCCACGGTCATCGGGGTGACCGGTGTGGAGCGGGGTTTGCCGGATTTGCGGCCCGGCACCGTCAGCACCACGGGGCCCTTGTCGCCACCGATGCCGACCTTCTGCAGCCCGATCATCACCTTGTTGACGTATTTGAGCCACCACGGCGGCCGGATTCGTTCGGGGACCATGTCGCCAGACTAGATCTCGACGCCGATGGACGACACCGCCGTGATCAGCCCGTCCGGGCGCTCGGCCGTCGGCAGCGGATCCACCAGCGCGAACGCACATCCCACCGCACTCGCACCGCCGTCGGCCTCCTCGCTGTCGCCGACCATGAGTGCGTCTTCCGGGGCCACCCCGAGCCGCTGCAGCGCCGTGGTGAAGATCGCGGCGTCCGGCTTGACGGCCCCCACCTCGTAGGACAACACGAACTCGTCGACGTCGTCGTCGATGCCGAGCGCGGTGAACGCCGGGCGGACGTCGAACGCGATGTTCGACACCACCGCGGTCCTGACGCCTTGCCGCTTAAGGCTTTTGAGCACCGTCGCGGTGTCGGGGTAGGCCGTCCAGCTGTCCGGGTCGACCACCCGCTCGTAGAGGCTCTCGGCGTGCGGATCGGCCAGCCCGGACTCGCGGAGCACGTGCAGATACGCCTCGCGGTGCAGATGCGGTGCCAGATCCCGGTTCACCCACGCGTGGTACTGCTCCTCGCTCATCTGCACCGATCGCCCGGTGGGTGCGGTGAGCCTGCGCATGAGTTCGGCCTGTACATGACCGTCGACCTCCCGTTCGTCGACCGTCATGCCTTCGAACCAGCTTTCGTCCTCCTCGAGGCGGAACAACGTCCCCGAGAAGTCGAACAACACCGCCTTGACCATGACCTCCATGTTACGGAGGCGCGCCAGTATTTCCGGGACGCCGCTCATTCCCCGTGTGCACGAGATCATCGACCGAGGTGGATTCCAATGGGCGGCAGAACAACCGGGGTCGACATCGGCGTAACGGTGAGAAGATCGCAGCAGAGTCCACGCAAAACCCGCACAAGACTCTGTGTGCGTTGCGCGTGACGTCGACGATGTATAGGCCCTCGCGCCTGCCGGGGTGAGCCCCGAAGTCGTTTCGCCAACCGCGCGAGCCGAGGATGGGGGCGGCGCAAAAATCGTCGTGCGTCGTGTAATAGCGTTGGCACTCCGCGCCTGTAGCGCATACCGTCTTGTTGTGTCAGTAGGGGGTGGCACATAGCTTAGACACGGCACGGCTGACTCCACGTCAGCCCTGCTGGTTTGTGGTCGTCGCCTTCGGCCTGGCCACCCAGTCCCCACGTCATTCGACGTCCTTCGAATCGATGGCGATCTGGTCAATCGTCACACGAACACCACGGGTTGCTTGCAAAACGCCCTCGCGCAAAACGTGGTCGGCTGGCAGCCATGCTCAAAACGGCATGTCACAGTGGAGATTGGACATTGGACGGATCTGCGGCATCTAGGCAGACTCTCCATTGGCCACCTCGACGGAGTCGTTGTACGAGCGCAAGCACTCCACGCAGAAGGGAAGCTGGTTATGACGAATGCCGCAGTGCTGCAGTGTCATGCGAGTGGACCCCGGATGGAAACTGAACCCTTCCAGGTCGCAGAACCAATTACCAGGAGAGTGAACCATGACTGATCTGACTGGGCGCGTCGCCATCGTTACAGGCGGATCGTCAGGGATTGGCCTGGCAACGGTGGAGAAACTGAGCTCCCTTGGGGCGTATGTCGTTTCAGGAGACTTGACACCATTCCCGGAGCAGCGCGAAAAAGTAACCGGCGTCGTGACGGATCTCTCCACTGCCGACGGATGTGCCGCGCTTGTAGCACGTGTGCGAGAAGACCACGGCCGACTCGACATTATCGTGAACAATGTTGGCGTCGCACCCACCCGTGACGGATTCGAGGCTATCGCGGACGAGGATTGGTCTCTGCTGTGGAACGTCAACGTCATGAGCGCGGTTCGCGTGACGCGGGCGGGTATACCGATGCTGCGAGCATCCGGCGGTGGGTCGATCGTCACGATCTGCTCCTCCACGGCACGTGTACCGGACCCGTACTGGATCGACTACGCGGCCACCAAGGCCGGCCTGCTGGCGATCACCCGTGGATTGGCGGAGGAACTCGGCGCCGACGGGATCCGCGTCAACGCGGTGTCTCCGGGTTCGATCCGAACCCCATTGTGGGACCAACCCGGCGGGTTCTCCGAGCAGTTGGCCGCCCGCTACGGGACCGACGTCGAGACGGCGATCGGGCGTTACGTCCGTGAGGAACGGCGTATCACCCTGGGCACGCCGGGCAGCGCCGAAGATGTCGCGAATGCAGTTGCGTTCCTCGTGTCCGACGAGGCGTCCTACATCACAGGGTCCGACTTTCCCGTGAACGGCGGCAGCGTCAAACACATCTGAGCGGAACTGGTGGCAGCGCCGAGCCGCGGGGCTCGGTGCCCGGGATGGCGAGACTAAAGGAGTTGGACATGCCCGACGTGAAGTCAAAGTGGTTCGTTGATGTCGCACCCGCCCACTGGGACCGACTGTATGCCCCGAGTTCGTCGCTGGCGGTGGTGACCACCGTCGACGCGGACGGCAACGCGAACGCCGCGGCACTGGGAGCATGCGTTCGCATCGCGCATGAGCCTGTGGCGATCATGTTCACCATCGGGGTCGGCAGAGATACGGCGAACAACGTGCTGGCCACGGGTGAATTCGTCGTCAACATCCCGTCATTCGACGAGGCTGAGCTCCGCGCGCTGTGCCTCACGGGTGCGGACCTCCCGCCAGGGGACAACGAGCTCGACTATGCCGGACTGTCCACGCTGGATGCACGCGTGGTCAGGCCGCCGCGCATCGCCGAGTACAGCCGCCACTTCGAATGCCGGGTCCTGTGGAACATGCAGTGGCGCGATCGGCTCACCGTCGTCGGAGAGGTGGTCGCGGCATCGTGCTCGCCGGAGGTGATCGATGCAGATGGCAAGCTCCGTTGGGAGGTGGCCCGTCCGGCGACATACTGTGGTGGGCCATATGGCCTGGCGTTCACACCGTCGTACGAACGCACGCTCATCACGCTCGGCTCCGAACTCGACGACCTGATGTCCAGTCTCCGGCCGACGCCGGCGACCTACCGCGGTGTGGTGGCCGGCGGCCCGCTGTCGGACACGTAGTCACTGCTGACCCGACCGGGGCGGGAAGAGACGAAGAACGACCACGCTGCCACAGCGTGGCACTCGTCACGCGTCTCGACAGACGCGCATGTTTTCACCCCTTCAGTTCGAGGATTGGACCCAGCGATGGATGACGCTGAAAAGATTGACGGTGATGCCGCCGATGTCATCGTAATCGGCGGCGGGATAGCGGGTTTGAGCGCGGCTCTGAGTGCAGCCGAGAGTGGAGCACAGACAGTTCTGCTCGAGAAGCAGCCATCACTCGGTGGTAGCACGGCCATGAGTGGAGGTCTGTTTGCATTTGCCGACACCGCCGAACAGCGAGCGCATGGGATCAGCGACACTCCGGAACGTCTGCAGCAAGACCTGTGTGATGTCGGGGGTGCACGCAACGACAGCCGTCTGCTCGAAACGTACGCCACCCAACAGGGTGAGCTGTACAGGTGGCTGAAGGGCAAAGGAATCTCGTTCGGCACGGTCAAGCTCGGCGCCGGCCAGAGCGTCGCCCGCAGCCACCATACGGGAATTCACGATGTGATCGGCACGCTCCGACATGCGGTCCGGGCCACCGGTCAGGGTCGAATTCTGCAGGACCGCCGTGCAATCCAATTGATACGCAGCGGATCTCGCGTCTCAGCGGTGGTGGTGGACACCCCGGACGGGCGGACTCGCTTCGACGCCCGCGGCGGCGTGGTTATCGCGACCGGCGGATTCAGCCGTTCGCGAGAACTGCTCGAGACGTTCGCCCCGGGCCAGGTGGAGGCTCTTCCGTATGGCGGACTCGGCAACACCGGCGACGGCCTGCGGATGGCCTGGCGGCTGGGCGCCGGGTTCCGCGACATGGGTTACATCTCGGGCACGTACGGATCCCATCCGGAGACCGGTCCGGAACAGCACGAGCTCTTGTGTGCTTTCTATCTTGGCGCGATCATCGTGAACAAGCACGGGCAGCGGTTCGTCGATGAGTCTCTGTCCTACAAGGTTATCGGAGATGCGTGCCTGCGGCAGCCCGATGGGTTGGGTTATCAGGTGTTCGACAGCCGGGTCCGTGCCAAGTCGGCGCCAGGGGTCCCGCTCAATGACATCGACTTCTTGGAACAGAAGGGCCGCGTCTTCCGGGCTGATTCGCTTGACGATCTCGCATCTGCTGCTTCTATCGACGGCTCCGAGTTGGCAGCCACTGTCAGGAGATACAACCAAGCGGTTCAGCGCGGTGCGCCAGATGAATTCGGGCGCGACTCGTTGTGCAACCACGTTGGTGAGCGGAGTCTGATCATCGAGCCGCCGTTCTACGCCTACCCGGCGAAGACACTGATGACGTCCACCTACTGCGGCCTCACGATCACACCCAAGGCTGAAGTCGTCGACATCGAGGGTTCGATCATCAAAGGCCTCTACGCGGCAGGTGAGGTGACGGGGGGATTCCACGGCTTGGCCCCGATGACGGGTGCTTCCCTCGGCATGGGCGCATTGTTTGGCAGGATCGCCGGTCGCGAAGCCGCGCGGCGCAGGACGTCGACCCGCCTCCCCGGTGCTCACGAAGATTGGGCTCGGCGGTGAGATGTCACCGATGATCACCCCGAACAGAGCGAAGTTCCTCGCTGTCGTGGCTGTGGTGGCAGCGACCCTCTTGTTCGCAGTGAACAGTGGAGTAAGCAGAATTCTCCTCTGGTCGGGAATCACACCCGCGACGCTGATATCGTTCCGCCTCACGATCACAGCAATGTTGATGGCCGGTTGGGCGGTTCTGACATCGCGTCGCATGCTGCGTCCCCCGAGCGGTCGTCTGATGCTGGTCGTGGTGATCCACGGCATCGTCGGTGTCGCGGCGTTGCAAACCTTGTTTCTTGTTGCCGTGGACCGGATTACGCTGGGGTTGGCGTTGACGGTGCAGTACATGGCGCCAATCCTGGTGGCTCTGTGGGTACGGCATGTGCAACGGATCGACCTGCCGAGGCAGGTGTGGCTGGGTCTCGGGCTGTCGTTGCTCGGCCTCGCCGCCGTCACCCGGATCTGGAGTGGGCTCACCGCTGACCCCCTCGGGCTCCTGGCAAGCATCGGCGCGGCCAGTTGCTTCGCGACGTACTTCATCGTTGGGGAGGTCGCCGCGAGTGTCACAGACACACTGCGTCTGCTCATCTGGTCATTCGCAGCCGGCGCCGTCGGACTCAATATCGTCGCGCCAGCGTGGAATCTTCTCGGCCACCTCGGAAGGCAGGTCACCCTACAGGGGCGACTTGACTCCCTCGATGTACCGCTGTGGGCTGTGGTGGTGTGGTTCGTCGTGCTCGGCACAATGGTGCCGTATGTGATGGTGCTGGGCTCGATGCGCCTGCTCTCCGCCACGGTGGTGAGCAGCACGCACATGCTGGAGCCCGCAGCAGGATTCGCGATCGGTTGGATGTGGTTCGCCGAGGCCATGTCACCGATCGCCGTCCTCGGCTGCGCGGCAGTAATGGCGGGTGTGCTGTTGGCCCAACGAGGTACCCAGGCGGTATCGGGTGCGACCGCAAACCGCTGGGATGCGGAATGTCGGGCGAGCGGACTCTGACGCGGCGGATCACAGATCCCTGGCGGTGGACACAAGGCTGTCGATCAGCGCTTCTGCTGCCGGGCTGAGAGCGCGTGCGCTGGCAGTGGTGATGCCGACGCTGTGTCCGATCGTGTCCAGGGAGACGGGAAGCGGGTGAAGACGTAAGTCTTCGGCCGCGATCAGGCTGGGTAGCGCAGCGATGAAGTCGTTCTCCATCAAAAGCTTCCGAACAGTGAGGAACGACGTCACCTCGACACGATTGCGGGGGAGGCCGAGGTCGTTTCGGGCGAAGAATTCTTCGAGTTCGCGGCGTAGGGAGGTCTCGGTTCCGGGCAGAATCCACGGGTACTCGGTCAACTCGGATAGAGACACGGCTGAAGAGCGGGCCAGTGGATGTTGCGCTCGGCTGAACAACTGAACAGTCTCGTCGTAAAGCATGGTGCGCGAGACGAATTCGGTGCTGGGTGACGTGAGACGACCAACGATCATGTCGACGCGGCCGCCTTCGAGTTGGGCCATCAGGGCGTCCGGGGTTCCCTCGCGCACCACCACGGTCAACGTGGGTCGTTCCTGTTTGAGTTTTCCGATTGCCAGTGGCAGCAGCACATTAGACCCTGCCAGGTGGGTTCCGACAACCACGGTGCCCCGCGCCGCATCGGCAAGCTCCGCGACGTGACGGCCGGCTTGGTTCAGCTGCGCGAGGACCGCACGGGCGTGCTCGGTGAAGGCCTGGCCGAAGATCGTCGGAGTGATACCCCGAGGGCCACGGTCGAAAAGCGTGACACCGAGGATCTCCTCGACATCCTGCAGCCCACGAGTTGCGACCGGCTGAGTGATGTGGAGCTCGGCTGCGGCTCCGATCACCGAACCCTGCCGTGTGAGTGCGTCGATCAGGACCAGATGACGAATCTTCAATCTGCCGTCGAGCAGTTTCGGGGCTTTCACCATGCCGACGCCACCGCCGTTGCTCGTATGCCCATAAGCACATGATAGAACGTGGAATCGCTCCGGAACGCGCATACTGCGTTCAAAAGGTATGCGCTTTCGGGCATGAACAGACCTCCTTTTGGCATTTGTCAGGCATTGGCTGGCTCCCGAAAATCGAGGCATGGCAGAGACGGTCGACAGGTTCGTTCGCAATTTCATCGGTGGCGAGTTCATCGACCCCGCGGAATCCTCCTGCTACGACAATTTTGATCCGGCAACCGGAGCAGCACTCGGGCGTGTGCACGCGGCTGATACAGAGCTGGTGGATCGTGCCGTCGTAGCAGCGCGTGAGGCAGTCAGTACGTGGTCGCAGACGCCCGTCGCCGAACGTGTCGCACTCCTGCGCCGTGCCGCGGACCGGATCGAAGAACGCTTCGATGAGTTTGTCGCGGCCGAAGTCGGTGACACCGGCAAGCCGGTTACCCAGGCGCGCGCACTCGACGTGCGTCGCGCTCCGCAGAACTTCCGCAGTTTCGCCGACATTGTCGCCGCGGCGGGCCAGGAGTCGTTCATCACCGACACCGTAGATGGGCGGCGTGCGTTGAACTACGTGGTCCGCAAGCCTCTCGGCGTTGTCGCGGTTATCGTGCCGTGGAACCTTCCGCTGCTGCTGTTGACCTGGAAAGTGGCTCCGGCATTGGCGTGCGGAAACGCTGTGGTCGTCAAGCCAAGCGAGGAAACACCCTCCACAGCAGCACTTCTGGCCGAGGTACTCAGCGAAGTCGGCCTACCTGCAGGTGTTTTCAACGTCGTGCACGGCCGCGGTGACGTCGGAGAATTTCTCACCAGGCACCCCGGCATCGCGGGTGTGACTTTCACCGGATCGACCGCCACCGGATCTCGGGTCATGAGTGCGGTCTCACCCCGCGTACGTCCCGTTTCATTCGAACTCGGAGGCAAGAACGCGGCCATCGTCTTCGACGACGCCGACCTCGACGACACGCTGAACGGGCTGACGAGATCGATCTTCACCAATACCGGTCAAGTGTGTTTGTGTACCGAACGCGTTTATGTCCAACGCGGGGTGTTCGACGACATCGCCGACGGGCTGACCAAGCGCGCCCTGGAACTGACTTTGGGCCATCCCACCGACAAGGTTACGACCACCGGTCCACTCATCTCCCAGGCGCACCGCGAAAAGGTGCTGCGCTACTTCGAGCTCGCTCAGAACTCGGGCGCGGAGGTTCTCGTCGGCGGTGGAATTCCTGAGATGAGCGGGGAACTGAACGGCGGATTCTGGATCGAGCCAACGCTGTGGACTGGCCTGGCGAATGACGATGCTGTAGTGCGCGAGGAGATCTTCGGACCCGTGGCAGCACTGATTCCCTTCGATGACGAGCAGGAAGCGGTCAGCTTGGCAAATGACACCGACTACGGGTTGGCGGCTTCGGTATGGACCAATGACTTACGCCGAGGTCACCGGGTCGCGCAGGCGATGAATGTGGGAATGTCCTGGGTCAACACCTGGTACCTCCGGGATCTGCGGTCGCCATTCGGCGGGATGAACCTTTCCGGGATCGGCCGTGAGGGCGGAGCATCGTCACTGCACTTCTACACCGATCCGACCAACGTCTGCGTGCAGCTGTGATCCAGACCGAAGTTGTTGCCTCGGAGGCAACCATCACTGCTGCAGTAGAGCGCCTGCGAGTCGCTGTGCATACCGGGGTGCCATGCTCTCCGGTACGTGAATTCCTGGGCGCCAACGACATCGAGTCGGCCTACTCGGTGCAGCGCATGATCGTCGCCGAACGGGTGGCACACGGAGCTCGCGTCGTGGGGGCCAAGATCGGTTTGACGGCGCCGGCCGTGCAGCAGCAGTTCGGGGTGTTCGAGCCCGACTTCGGGGTCCTGCTCGATGACATGGTCTTCTGTCATCGGCAGCCGGTTCCGTACACCCGTTTCTTGCAGCCACGGGCCGAAGGCGAGGTCGCATTCGTGCTCGGCCGCGACATCGATCGGCCCGGCGCGTCCGTGGCGGACGTGTTGTTGGCCACCGAGTTCGTGCTGCCGGCCTTGGAGATCGTCGACTCGCGGATCGCCGGCTGGGATCTGACGATCGCCGACACGATTGCCGACAATGCGTCGTCCGGGGCTGTGGTTCTCGGCACCAGCGCCCGCAGACTTGTGGGCCTGGACCTGTCGCGGGTCGGAATGGTGATCGAGCGGAACGGCGACCAGGTTGCTTACGGTGCGGGTCATGCCTGCCTGGGATCTCCGGTGGCAGCGGTCGCCTGGCTGGCACGCGAAATGTACCGGCGCGGCAGTCCGCTGCGGGCCGGAGACGTCGTCATGTCCGGTGCGCTGGGGCCGATGGTGCCAGTCGATGCACCTGGGCGCTTCCACCTGCGCCTCGACGGACTCGGCAACGTCGAAGCGACGATCGAAAAGGATTGAGATGAGCGACACCGAACACGCCACTGTGCCGGTGGCCGTCCTTGGCTCAGGGAACATCGGCACCGACCTGATGATCAAGATAATGAGGCTGTCGCCCACCCTGCGGATGGCGGCCATGGCTGGTATCGATGCCGACTCCGACGGGCTGGCCCGCGCCAGGCGTCTGAACGTGCCTACCACCTCAGAGGGGATCGACGGCCTTCTCCGGATGCCCGAATTCGACGCCGTCCGGTGCATTTTCGACGCCACCTCTGCCAAGGCGCATCAGCGCCATGCCGATGTTGCCGCTGAGCACGGGAAGGTGATGATCGACCTCACCCCGGCGGCTGTCGGTCCGTACGTCGTGCCGCCGGTGAATCTGGACGCGTTGAGTGACACCGATAACGTCAACATGGTGACCTGCGGCGGTCAGGCGACCATACCCATCGTCGCCGCGATCTCGCGGGTGCTCCCGGTTGCGTACGCGGAGATCATCGCCTCCATCTCGAGCCGGTCGGCAGGGCCGGGCACGAGAGCCAACATCGATGAGTTCACCGCCACCACCACCGCGGCGATCTGTCATGTCGGGAGAGCAGAGCGTGGCAAGGCGATCATCGTGCTGAACCCGGCTGATCCGCCGATCATCATGCGCGACACCGTTTACTGCATCCTCGAAAAGGTACTGACCGAGGCCGAGACCGATGCTGTCGCCGCGTCGGTGACGCAGATGGTTGCGACGGTGTCCGAATACGTCCCCGGCTACCAACTCAAGCATGATGTCCAGTTCGACCGGGTCACCGATGTGCTGGTCCCAGCTCTGGAGAGGCGCGTCACCGGAACCCGGGTCACTGTCCTACTGCAAGTTCGCGGCGCTGCGCACTACCTGCCTGACTACGCCGGCAACCTCGACATTATGACTTCCGCTGCGCTGCGCACGGCGGAACGCATCTCGGAACTGAGAGGGTGGGCTCGTCGATGACCGCCGTTGGCACAGCGCGCATTTATGTGCAGGACGTGACACTGCGCGACGGTATGCATGCCATGAATCACTCCTACACGTTGGAGCAGGTGCGAACGATCGTCTCCGCCCTCGATGCGGCCGGCGTCGCAGCGATCGAGGTCGCGCACGGTGACGGGCTGGGCGGGTCGAGCGCCACCTACGGATTCGGTGCACATACCGATGCACAGTGGATCACCGCTGCTGCGGAATCAGTACGCAATGCGGTGCTCACCACGCTTCTGCTTCCGGGAATCGGCACGATCGAAGATTTGCGCCGCGCAAGGGATCTGGGAATCGGAAGCGTCAGGGTCGCCACTCACTGCACCGAGGCCGACATCGCGGCCCAGCACATCACCTGGGCGCGCGAGCACGATATGGACGTGTCGGGCTTCTTGATGATGAGCCACATGAGCGATCCCATGGACCTCGCCCAGCAGGCGGCTCTGATGGAGAGCTACGGCGCGCACTGCGTCTACGTCACAGACTCGGGTGGGCGGCTTCGCATGCGCGATGTGGCCGAGCGCATCGACGCTTACCGCAGCGTTCTGGACCCCGCCACGCAGATCGGGATCCACGCCCACGAGAATCTGTCGCTTTCCGTCGCGAACAGCGTGACCGCCGTCGAGCACGGCGCCTTTCGGGTCGACGTCGCCCTCGCCGGACAAGGTGCGGGTGCCGGTAACTGTCCCGCCGAGGCGTTCATCGCGGTCGCGGACCTGAACGCTTGGGATCACGGATGTGATTTGTTCGCCCTCCAAGACGCGGCAGACGATGTGATCCGACCGTTGCGAACCAGACCGGTCCAGGTCGATCGCGAGACGTTGACTCTCGGCTACGCAGGGGTGTATTCGAGCTTCCTGCTTCATGCCGATCGGGCAGCCCAGCAATTCGGGCTGGACACGCGAAGCATTCTCGTCGAGGTCGGCCGTCGTGGACTGGTTGGCGGACAGGAGGACATGATCATGGATATCGCGCTCGATCTTCAGGCCCAGATGCCTGCCGCCGCGGCCTCGGGGGTGCCGGCACCATGAACGAGACACTCGATTTCGACTCTCTTGCAAGGCGTCTCGATGAGGCGCAGATGAACCGCACCGACACGTCGAGCCTGGCTGATGATGTGGACCTCGACGTGGACGCGGCATATGCGATTCAAGCCCGGCTCATCGGGTTTCGCGAGCAGCGGGGCGAGAAGATCATCGGCACCAAACTCGGATTCACCAGCAAGGCGAAGATGGCGCAGATGGGTGTGTCGGAGGTGATCGTGGGTCGTCTAACAGACGCGATGCAAATCTGCGACGGAGACGACATCGATCTCAACCACTTCATCCACCCGAAAATCGAACCCGAGGTCGCCTACCGCCTCGGACAGGATGTCGGAATGGGAGAGGAAGCACGAGATGTCGCCGAATGTGTGGATGCCGTGGCGACGGCGGTCGAGATCATTGATTCCCGCTACCGCGACTTCAGGTTCACCTACACCGACGTCGTCGCCGACAACACATCTGCGGCAGCTTTCGCCGTCGGGGCCTGGCAACCGCTGCAGCATGTCGACAACCGCGCCGTCAGGCTCACGGTGGGCAACGCCGAAGTGGTCGGCTCCACCTCGGCGATTCTCGGTGACCCCGCTCGCGCTCTGCGCGCACTGGGCCGAGTGTGCAGACAGCGCGGAATCCAGTTGCGGGCGGGTGACATCATCCTTGCCGGAGCGGCGACGGCTGCACTACCGCTCACTGCTGACGTGGCCCGCTGCGAGGTTGCCGGACTGGGAGACGTCACGGTGAAGGGAGTTCGAGCATGACCGGGGTCGGCAAGATCATCGCAGGTATGGCCCGGCCGCGGGGGAGGTTTCCACACGTCAAGGTGGCAGGGGACCTCGTATTCGTCTCTGGGACGAGCTCGCGGCGGCCCGACAACAGCTTCGTCGGTGTCGAGGTGGACGAACTCGGCACCACGAACCTCGACATCCGCGCCCAGACGCGAGCCGTCATCGAGAACATCGGCTCGATCCTCAGAGAGGTCGGCGCCGAACTCAGCGACATCGTTCAAGTCACCTCCTATCTGGTCAACATGAACGACTTCGGCGGTTACAACGAGGTCTATGCCGAGTACTTCGACGAGACCGGACCGACACGTACCACCGTGGCTGTCCACCAGTTGCCGCACCCACACCTACTCATCGAGATCCAGGCCGTCGCCCACCGGCGTCCGGTAAGCCCATCACGAACGGAGACAGCGCGATGACAACCTCCATTCCACCCGTCGTGGATTTCCAAGGATGGATCAACGAGCATGCGCACCTGCTTGTACCGCCGGTGAACAACCGCTCCATGGCCCTGGGCGACGATTTCATCGTCCAAATTGTCGGAGGTCCCAACCAGCGCACCGACTTCCACGTCGATCCGTACGAGGAGTGGTTCTATCAGATCAAGGGCGATATGTACGTCACCCTGATGACCGATGACGGCCCACACGATGTGCACATCCGCGAGGGACAGGCATGGTTGTTGCCTCGCAATATCCCGCATTCCCCACAGCGACCGACCGAAGCTTCGATCGGTCTGGTGATCGAACGGGTTCGCGAAGAGGGCACCTTGGAGAAGTTCCAGTGGTTCTGCGGCGAATGCAACGGACTGGTCCACGAGGTCGAGCTGCAAGTGCGCGACATCGTCGCCGACCTACCTCCGGTCTTCGACAAGTTCTACAACGACGAGGATGCCCGCAGGTGCCCGAACTGCGGCGCACTGCACAAGGGCCGAGTGTGAGAGCTGTGGCAGGGATCATCGACGTACACACGCATTACGTCCCGAAGGGATGGCCAGACATCGGAGCACAGGCCGGACCAGAGGCGCCCTGGCTGCGGATCGAGAGCGAATCCGAGGCGATGATGATGATGGGGCGGAAGGAGTTTCGTCGCATTCAATCGACCTGCTGGGACGCCGAGGCGCGGCTGCGAGACATGGATGCCGACGGTGTGCAGGTGCAGGTCGTGTCCCCGACACCCGCGCTGTTCCACTACGGGCGGTCAGGCGCGGACGCGGCGAAGATCGCCCAGATCTTCAACGACCTTGCGTTGGATATCGTTGCCCCGGCTCCCGACCGGCTGATTCCGTTCTGCCAGGTGCCGCTGCAGGACCCCGACCTCGCCTGCAGAGAACTCGACCGTTGCCTGGACAACGGACACCGTGGTGTGGAGATCGGCAATCATGTCGGCGACCACGACCTCGACAGCGAAGGCGTGGTGACCTTTCTGCAACACTGCGCCCACCGCGATGTTCCGGTGTTCGTGCACCCGTGGGACATGGCAAGCTCGCCGCGTCTCGATCGGTGGATGGCACAGTGGCTCACCGCGATGCCCGCCGAGACTCATCTGTCCATCCTGGCCCTCATCCTCGGCGGGGTGTTCGACCGCGTCGACGAGCGGCTGCGCATCGCGTTCGCGCATGGCGGGGGGTCGTTTGCATTCTGGCTGGGGCGTATGGACAACGCCTGGCACAACCGTAACGACGTCATAGGTACCTCGCTTCACCCGCCGTCCCACTATGTCGGCCGGTTCTTCGTCGACACAGTGGTTTTCGATGACCGTGCACTGCGTCTGCTGGTCGAGACACTCGGTCCGTCCAACGTGCTCGTCGGCAGCGACTACCCGTATCCGCTCGGTGAACGCCCAGCCGGCAGCGTCGTTGCCAACAGTCCACAGCTGGATGACGAGACGCGGTCTTTGATCACCAGCGCCAATGCCCGCCGTTTCCTTGGCGAGTTGGCGTTTCCCGCGGCGAGTTGATCACACCCTCATACCAGATCACCCGCTGCGTCAAACAGATCCCAGGAGAACACAATCCGTGACAGCGAAGATGCTTGTGGCCAACCGCGGCGAGATCGCGATCCGGGCGTTCCGCGCGGCCAACGAATTGGGCATCACCACGGTCGCGGTCTACCCGCACGAAGACCGCAATTCCCCGCACCGGCTCAAAGCCGACGAGGCCTATCAGATCGGTGAACACGGACACCCGATCCGGGCGTACCTGTCGGTGAAGGAGATGCTTCGGGTCGCGAAATCGGCCGGGGCAGACGCGATCTACCCGGGATATGGCTTCTTGTCGGAGAATCCGGCGCTCGCGACGGCGTGCGAGCGTGCGGGTATCACCTTCGTCGGCCCGCCGCCTGATGTGCTGGAGCTGACCGGGAACAAAGCTCGGGCGATCACGGTGGCTCGTGAAGCTGGTCTGCCGGTCCTGGTTTCGTCGGCACCGTCAGCCGAACCGGAGGTGCTGCTCTCCGCGGCGGAGGACATGCGGTTCCCGGTCTTCGTGAAAGCGGTCGCGGGTGGCGGAGGGCGCGGGATGCGGCGGGTATCGGACAGATCCGGGTTACGGGATGCGATCGAGGTCGCCTCAAGGGAGGCAGAGTCCGTGTTCGGTGACCCGACGGTGTTCCTCGAAGAGGCCGTGGTGAACGCGCGGCACATCGAGGTTCAGATCTTGGCCGATCATGACGGAAACGTGATCCATCTGTTCGAGCGCGACTGCTCGATACAACGTAGGCATCAGAAGGTGATCGAGATGTCGCCTGCGCCCGGTCTTGACCCGGCGCTTCGGCAGCGGCTGTGCGCCGATGCGGTGGCGTTCGCGAAAAAGATCGGATACAGCGGCGCCGGTACCGTCGAGTTCCTGGTGGCGCCAGACGATCGCCACGTGTTCATCGAGATGAACCCGCGCATCCAGGTTGAGCACACGGTGACCGAGGAGGTGACCGACGTCGATCTGGTGCAGGCGCAGATCCGCATCGCGGCCGGCGCCACCCTGCCCGAGTTGGGGCTGACTCAGGACGCGATCAGTCTGCGTGGAGCCGCCCTGCAGTGCCGCATCACCACAGAGGACCCGACCAACGACTTCCGGCCGGATACCGGCCGGATCACCGCCTACCGCACACCCGGTGGCGCCGGTGTGCGACTCGACGGAGGCACCTTCGTCGGGGCCGAGGTACCGGCCCATTTCGACTCGATGCTGGTAAAACTCACCTGCCGCGGGACCGACTTCCCTGCCGCGGTTGCCCGGGCGAGGCGGGCGGTGGCTGAGTTCCGGATTCGTGGTGTGGCCAGTAACATCCCGTTCCTGCAGGCGGTGCTCGATGATCCGGATTTCGGTGCAGGCCGCGTGACGACCAGCTTCATCGGTGAGCGCCCACACCTGTTGGACTCGTGTGGTTCGGCCGATCGTGGAACGAAGATTCTCAACTACCTGGCAGAGGTGACCGTCAACCGGCCGCACGGGCAACAGCGGGTGACGGCGTATCCGCACGAGAAGCTGCCGGTGGTGGATCTGACGGCGCCACCACCGCCGGGCTCACGGCAGCGGCTGAAGGAGCTGGGGCCGGCCGGCTTTGCCGCGGTGCTACGCGAGCAGAAAGCGTTGGCGGTCACCGACACCACGTTCCGGGACGCGCATCAGTCGCTGTTGGCAACCCGGGTCCGGACCCGGGACCTGCTCGGGGTGGCCGGGCACGTGGCCCGCACCACGCCGGAATTGTTGACGCTGGAGGTGTGGGGTGGTGCCACCTTCGACGTGGCGTTGCGCTTCCTGTTCGAGGACCCTTGGGAGCGACTGGCAGCGTTGCGGGAGGCCGTGCCAAACATCTGCCTGCAGATGCTGCTGCGCGGTAGGAACACCGTGGGATATACGCCGTATCCGGAGATGGTGACCAGTGCCTTCGTCGCCGAGGCAGCCGCGACAGGGGTGGACGTTTTCCGAATCTTCGACGCGCTCAACGATGTTGACCAGATGAGGCCGGCGATCGACGCCGTTCTGGAAAACGGCAGCACGGTCGCAGAGGTGGCGATGAGCTACACCGGTGACGTCATGAACCCTGACGAGCGGCTGTACAACCTGGACTACTACCTGCGGTTGGCAGAGCGGATCGTGTCGACCGGTGCGCACGTTCTGGCGATCAAGGACATGGCCGGACTGCTGCGCGCACCGGCCGCCACCCGGCTGGTGAGCGCGTTGCGCGAGCGGTTCGATTTGCCGATCCACGTTCATACACATGACACGCCGGGCGGGCAGCTGGCGACCTATCTTGCTGCCGTGGAGGCGGGCGCCGACGCGGTGGACGGGGCCAGCGCGCCGTTGGCGGGGACGACGAGCCAACCTGCTCTGGCGGCGATCGTCGCCGCGACGGCACACACCACCCACGACACCGGTCTCAACCTTGCGGCAGTGTGCGCCTTGGAGCCGTACTGGGAGGCGGTGCGCAGGCTGTATACGCCGTTCGAGTCCGGTCTGCCGGCACCGACCGGGCGGGTGTACCGACACGAGATGCCGGGCGGACAGCTGTCCAATCTGCGGCAGCAAGCACTCGCGCTCGGGTTGGGTGACCCGTTCGAGGACATCGAGACCAGCTACGCCGACGCGGATCGGGCACTCGGTCGGCTGGTGAAGGTGACCCCGAGCTCGAAGGTCGTCGGTGATCTGGCGTTGGCGCTCGTCGCCGCAGGCATGCCGATCGACGTATTCACCTCGGACCCGTCGAAACTGGACATCCCGGAGTCAGTCATCGGTTTCTTAAGTGGAGAGTTGGGCACCCCGCCGGGCGGGTGGCCTGAGCCGCTACGGACGCGCGCCCTCGAGGGACAAAGGGTCGCACCGCGTCGTCGATCGCCGCTGTCGGAGGCGGACGAGGAGGCACTCGCCGGTGACTCGCCAAAGCGGCGCGCAGCATTGAACCGGTTGCTGTTCCCGGGGCCGGCTCGGGAGTTCGACGAGCACCTGCAGCGATACGGCGACACGTCCGGGTTGCCGTCGTATCAATTCTTCTACGGGCTACGGCAAGGCGAAGAGCATCACGTCGACCTCGAGCCGGGTGTAACGCTACTGATCGGCCTCGAGGCGATCAGCGAACCCGACGAGCGAGGATTTCGGACCGTTATGTGCCTACTCAACGGGCAACTGCGGCCCGTTCGAGTGCGGGACCGGTCGGTGGCCACCGATCAACCCGCCTCCGAGCGGGTGGACCCCGCCAATCCTGCCCACATCGGGGCGCCGTTCGCCGGGACTGTCTCCTTGGTGGTCACCCCCGGCGACAGCGTGGCCGTCGGCGATGTGATCGCCACCATCGAAGCAATGAAGATGGAAGCCTCCATCACCGCGCCCCGCTCGGGGGTGATTGAACGGACCGCCATCGCCACGGTGCAACAAGTCGAAGGCGGCGACCTCATCGCGGTCCTGTCAACCGCCGGAGTTGCCGCCGACTGACATCCGAGTCGGGAACAATGCCCACAGACCGCGGTCTGTGGGCATTTGCCGTTGATCCTCGTGCCTGCCCGCGGTGTGTCCTGGCAGCGCCCTACACCGCCATGCCTTCAAACACATAGCTCGATGGAATTTCTGCATTTGCAGGCATACGTGTGATGGCGAACACTAACGCCATGAACATTGTTCGCAGACAACACAATAGACCAACCCGAACGACGCACTCCGTGCGTTTCACGTGTCACGGATCAGGAGGTGCGTCGTGACGACATCCGCTGGACCGGCCGACAAGGGACTGCGGCGCGACATCGGGAAACTGGGGCTACTTTTCGTCAGTTGCGGCGCCATCATCGGATCGTCATGGTTGTTCGTGCCGATCACCGCCCTGCAGATCGCGGGGCCCTCCGCGATCGTGTCCTGGATCATCGCCATGGCGCTCATCAGCGTGATCATGCTGACGTACTCGGAACTGAGCGCGATGTTCCCGGTGGCAGGAGGTGTCACAAGGTTCCCGCAGTACTCCCACGGCTCGTTCACCAGTTATACGGTCGGGTGGATCACCTGGCTCGGTGTCGCCGCCGTCCCGCCGATCGAGGTATTGGCCACGCTGCAATATTCGTCGAGCTACATCGATGGACTCTTCCGGGAAGAGGCCGGTACACCGGTACTCACCACCACGGGAATAATCGTGTCGGTGGCGCTCATGGGTCTGTACACGGTTGTCAACATCCTCGGCGTCAGATGGTTCGCACGTATCAACAACGTCATGGTGTGGTGGAAGCTCACCACCGTCGCACTGATGGCTCTCGCACTGATGGCAGTATCCTTCGACGGCGACGTTCTGACATCCTCGGACACCGGAGGGTTCACACCGTTCGGCTACGGTGCCGTCTTCGCGGCCGTATCGTCCGGCGGTCTCATCTTCACGCTGATGGGCGCACGTCAGGCTGTCGAACTCGCGGCTGAGACCACCAAACCCAAGGTGAACATCCCCTTCGCCCTCATCGGCTCGATCGTGATCTGCGGCGTGATTCTGATCGGATTACAGATCGCCGTTGCGGGTTCAATCCCGCGAGATGTGTTGACCAGCAACGGATGGAGCAACCTGTTCGTCAACGATGACATCGGCCCTCTTGCCGGCCTGGCCGGAGCTCTCGGGCTTGTGTGGCTCGTGGTGATCATCCGTGTGGATGCGGTCATTTCGCCTCTCGACACCGGTCTGATCTATGCGGCGTCCGCAGCGCGGCTGTCATATGCGCAGGGACGCAATGGGAATGCGCCACAATGGCTTACGCTCCTCAACAAGCGGGGTGTGCCGTGGACGTCCATGCTGTTGATGTTCGGCGTCGGGTGTCTGTTCTTCCTTCCCCTTCCGTCGTGGCAGCAACTCGCCGCATTCATCACCACCGCAACAGTTCTGGCATTCGGCGCCGGACCGGTTGTCATGGGCGCGCTTCGCCGCCAGCTGCCTGAGCAGGAGCGGCCGTTCAAGATTCCGGGGGGCGACGTCGTGCCCGTCCTGGCCCTCCTGGCGGCATCGTTCATCGTCTACTGGGCCGGGTGGTCCACCAATATGAGAGTGTTCCTCGCTGTGGGCGTCGGGTATCTGGTCCTCGTTCTGCACTACCGGTTTGCGCGTGACCGCAGTCATATCCCTCCGCTGCAGCTTCGCGAGGGAGCATGGATCCTGATCTGGTTCGGCGGCTTGGCGCTGATCAGCTGGCTGGGTACCTACGGCGGAGGCCTGGGCGTGTTGAACGGACCTGCCAGCAGTGTCGCACTCGTCGTCCTCACAGTGATCTCATACGCGGTGGGACAGACCATCCGACTCACCGCCTCTGAGGTGAACCACAACATTGAGCGGCAGCGGATCGTCGACACGAATGCTCCGAAGGTGTCGCTATGACATCCGGCCCTGGGGCGCAAGGACGCACATGGAGTCCCCCTGGTAAGACGGAACGGCCCATGGATGCTGGTGAACTGGCGGTTACCAAGCCTGAAGGCGTGGGCTCGTTCCCGTGCTCTTCCGGTGGGGAATGTGACGGCCGCCGCCCATCCAAGTACGCCACGGTGGCTGCTCAACTGCCCAGTCAGATACTGAAGCTGCACGCGTTTATTTGCCAGGAGCACTTCTGAATAGGTTGAGGATCCAACCGCGACGGCTACATGTGAACCCATGACTCGGCAGGCGATATCGCACTCGAGACGCTAGCACGCTTTCAGCCGGCCGCGAACCTGGGCGAACAGATTCCATGCTTGCGTTCGATCTTCGGTTCCGGCCGCGCGGGAAGGCGACCTCACCACCTTCGCCTTTGGCACCTGGTCGAGACTTCGTACACTGCGAGAGGCGAGTTCGGAGCGACTTCGTTGGCATGACCGGCCAGTTGGATGCTCTGCAGAGGCGACGAGCCGGGATCATTTCCGTCGGCGCGTCAAAGCTCCGCGACGACAAAGAGGTCGTCCATCTACCGGTTCTGAAACTGAAACTTTTGCATCGTAGCCAAAGTCGGCGCCGGCTTTATCGAACCCAACGCCGATAATCGTAACCGTCTCGCAACGCTTGCTTTGTGTGAAATCACAGAGATCGGCCTTATTGGATGGTTTTGTCGGTTCTCAACCCAGATAATGCAAGTCCGCGCACCCCCGGGACTGCAAATCACAATATCCTGGGCCAGCGGAACGATTATTCACCGACACGCCAGATTGTTTGTTTGAGGCGGCTCGCTGTACCGCGGGCAGGTGCACCGAGAAGCACGTATGACTATCCGGGTATAGCTCGCTCAAAGTAATGAATTGGAAGATGAATCCGTCGTCTGCGAAGTTCATAGTCATGCCAAACACTATGACTGATGTTCCCCGTCCGGATGATTGTCGCCTGACCACGATCTGTTTCCCTGCGCGCAAGCCCAGTGCCTGCTCTATTCGACGCTCGGGTCTACAGCCGCCGGTGGTGAGGTGAGGATGTCGGTTCAATGGGGACTCGTCGTCACCGTTCTTGTTTGGGGGCTTTTTATCGCGGCCTACTTTGGATGGGCGCGGTCGGAAGATGCATTCGGGTCTGAGGGGACGTCCGACGAATGAATGTTATTATCTGCGTCAGCGTAGGCTACATATTCCTACAATTGCTGATCGGTGTGCTGGTATATAGGCGCCAACGTCGACGGACTTCCAGCGAATTCTTGGTTGCGCGTAAATCGATGGGCATGGTGGTCCTTGGCGGCACGCTCGCTGCCACTCAGATTGGCTCAGGTGTTGCACTTGGCGACGTTGGATGGATTGCCGCATACGGTATCGGATATTACTTTGTGGTGTGGCCTTTTTTGTGGCTCGGATATTGGCTTTCTGCTAAGTGGGTTGCGAGGAAGATGCTGACGTTCGGTGAAGTTAGCGGTGCCACGACGATCCCTGATATCCTTGCCGCTCGCTACGACTCACAGCGGCTAATACGGGCAATTGCGGCTACTATTATGCTTGTCGCATTTATCGTGACATTCAGCGTCCAGTACAGAGCCGCGTCCGCGATGTTGGAAAAGATGCTGGGCATCAGTCCCGTTACAGCGGTGGCCATATGTACTGCCGTTTTTCTCACATATACTGTGTTCGCAGGTTTACGCGGTATCGCCTATAACGACCTATTGCATATCTTCTTGTTTGTGATGGTCTTCGCGGTCGCTGGTATATTTGCTGTGCACTCCGCGGGGGGATTTAGCCAAGTGACCGCCTCCTTGAACGCTCAAGATCCTTCGCTAACGCATCTGCTCGGTTCGCACGAGCTGGGTTTCTGGCCTCTCCTGGGCATCGGGCTATCGTTAACCCTGATGTTCATCTGCTATCCCATAGACACGATGAAGTTCTACTCGGCGAAAGATCGTCGGCACTTGCTGCGTGGTATCGGTGTCAGCTTCATATTTCAAGCTTTTGTGGCGTTGGCAGTCATCTGTATTGGATTAGCGGGGCGCACGCTATATCCAACCTGGACGGTAGATCAATTTGATCAGCTGGTGCCCACACTGGCCTTTTCTCAGCTTCCGCCGGTTTTAGGCGGACTTCTTGTGGCAGCTATCCTTGGAGCCATAATGGCGGTCACGAGCGCCATTCTATTGACGCTCAGTGCTGCGGTATCCAATGATCTGTATGTTCCCTTGACGCGCCGTTCGGCTTCTGACCGAGAGAAGTTTGTGGTTACGCGTATTGCGATCGTCGGTATCGCAGTGGTCGCAGCAGTGCTGTCTCAGGCAGATTTCGGGTCCATGGCGGCAGTTACCAATAACGTCATCCAAGTGCTTGCCGCCTGCTTCTCTGTAACAATGCTGGGGGGAATGGCCTCGAAACGACCAAACAGGCTTGGAGCAATACTGTCCATGATTGGTGGAGCGGTAGGTGTCACAATGTACATTCTGTTCGATAGCCCGTGGAACCTTGCGCCATCCTTTCTGGGTTTTGCCCTAAGCCTTGCTGGAATGGCCGTTGGAATAGCATTGGGTCGTCCAGTAAACCCTCAACAGCTTGCGTACTTCTTTCCGCCCGCCCGTCGCTCTGTAGGAGAGAATTTACTATCAGCTCCGGGCGTTGAATCATTTTCGGAGGACACGCTGGCGAAGCGAGCTAATGAGATGACTGGTGTGAACGTGCCGCCAGTGCCGGCTACTTTGAGGGATGGCGAGATTTGAGTTGCGCCGCTGGGGTTTTGGCAATTGTCGACAAATTTGAGAGAGAATATGGTATCGGATAACGCCGCGTTGCAGATAGTTGATCCCGCCGATGTGGGGTTATCCCGCTCGCGGTTGACTCGACTAGAAAATACGTTTTCCCGTCACATCGACATCGGAGAGATGCCAGGGCTTGTCCTTGCCGTGGCTCGCGATGGAAGACTCGCCTATCTGAAGGCCCTCGGATACAGAGACTATTCCAACCGGCAACCTATGACGACCGACACGTTATTCTGGATCGCGTCGATGACGAAGCCGATCACCACTGTGGCTGCGTTGACTTTTCATGAGACGGGGGATTTGCCTTTGGACGCGCACATTGACCAATGGCTACCCGAGTTCTCCGCGCGACAAGTAGCCGAGATCAGAAATGGAGGACGATACGTGTTGAGGCCGGCGCGGCGCCAGCCTAACGTCTTGGATCTTCTTCGACATACCAGTGGAATTGTTGAAGGGCTTCTCGGCGACTCGCCAGTGCATCAGCAATACGTTGACGCTGTGGGCGACGGTATGACGTCGTTGACGGGTCAGCAATTCGTCGAACGACTCGCCTCGGTCCCTCTGCTACACGATCCGGGAGAGGTATGGCACTACGGGTGGGGGCTTGATCTACTGGGGCTTATTCTCGAGCGCATTGTCGGATCGTCGCTGCGAGATATCATCGCCGACCGAGTCTTTGATCCCCTTGGTATGAAGGATACGACCTTCGGTGTACCGTCAGGTCAGGAGCACCGCTTTGCTAGACCATTGCCACAGGATCCCAGGAGCGCAGAGGCGCAAGCTCTGCCAGACCTGACACGAGCGCGATTCGCATCGGGGGGCGCAGGTTTAGTGGGTACTGCAGTTGACTTCATGCGATTTGCCTTGATGCTACTCGGCAAGGGGCGCTGGGCTGACTCCAACATTCTTTCGAGAAAGACCGTCGAAGCGATGACTACCGACCAACTTGGACCGTCAGTCGACAACTCCAAGCTCGCGACTATCACTCCGGGGTTGGTCGACTACGGATTCGGTCTAGGAGTGGCAGTAAGGCGATTTGACGGTGCAGCGCCAAGCCTGGGGAGCGCTGGTGAATTCACTTGGCCGGGGGCAGGGGGGACCTTCTGGTGGGCCGACCCTCGTGAAAATCTGGCCGTCGTGTTTATGGCTCATCTGCCTGACCGATCCGCCCGCACACGTTATATGCAGTTGGTGAAAACCTTGGTACTGCAAGCGTTAACTTGATTGAGGCGGTGCAGATGCGGTGCCAGATCCCGGTTCACCCACGCGTGGTACTGCTCCTCGCTCATCTGCACCGATCGCCCGGTGGGTGCGGTGAGCCTGCGCATGAGTTCGGCCTGCAC